>NZ_JBHTHY010000003.1:0-1466616 GCF_042676845.1 Maribacter chungangensis | reverse complement strand
ACCGTTCGCCGAAAAACCCATATTACTCGGTATCTGACAGCAATTGGGACAAACTGCAGAATTCGCTCGGTGAACTGCACAAAGCCTAAAAACACCTCATCGAAAAAAGAGGTCGTTAAACGGTTGATTCCTATCCTATATTCAATAAAAGGTTCGGGTCTGGGCAGTTTTTCTTATAATATTCCAGGTCTGTAAGTGCGCATACACCAGGATAGTCTCCAAAATATCCTCCTATATCCTGTACGAGCTGAAAATGTAGGTGTGGTGCATAGTTAACGTTGATATCGGCCGTCCCTAAGGTACCCAAGACGGTTCCCGCATCAAACTGTTTTCCTATTTCGAGACCGTCCAGCGATTCCACCGAAAGATGTCCGTATAGCGTATAAAAGCGATATCCCTTTAATTTATGTGCTAAAATAATGGTTGGGCCATAATCGCCGCTAGTATTATTATTTTTAAAACTATGAACGGTGCCGCTTATGGGTACGATAACCTTTGTTCCTGCAGCACACCAATAATCGACACCCAAATGTATATTGCGCTTTGCATCCGGCGAACCGGAAAAACCAGCTTTATCGGCATATAGGTTCCGTTGCTCTAAATAGCCCCCATAGGCCACGTTTCCATGGCTACCTTCCAAGAGGTCGTTTATGTACTGTTCGCACGCTATCGGGTCGGTTATGTCAATAGCTTTCAAATCGATGTTCGAAACGCTTAAATCCAATGGTTTATAGTTTTCCAAAGGAATAGCGTTGTCCAATATGGCGATCGGATGCTTCGTGTAAGACGACAATACCTCTAAAAATGACTTCATACCATAAAAATAAAGCTTACATCCGTTTCATTAACATTTTTTAACCCTTACTACCGTAAGGACTTTGTAAATTGCCTACAAATTGTAAAAAAAGAACTCCAATGAAATTTAAATCACTATACTTCTTGTTCGTTGCGCTATTCATGGTAACAAGTTGTAAATCCAACACCAAAGAAACAAATCTGCAGCAGGCGAAAGAAGTAGCACAGGAGTCCGCACCTGAAATTATAAAATTAAGTCCGCAAGAACTCCAGAACTACGAAACGGCCTATTTTGCCAGTGGTTGTTTTTGGTGTGTTGAGGCTATTTTTGAAAGCGTACGAGGGGTAAAGGAGGCGGTATCCGGCTATTCCGGTGGTACGGAAGAAAATCCCAACTATGACATGATCGGTAATGGCATTACCAGACATGCAGAGGCGGTAGAAGTCTATTACGACCCAAAGCAAATTTCCTTTACAGAACTAGTGCAGGTGTTTTTTGGGTCCCATGACCCTACCACCTTAAACCAGCAAGGTCCGGACCGTGGCTCGCAGTACCGCTCCATTGCTTTTTATAAAACCGAGAAAGAAAAGAACATTATAGAAGGCTACATACAAGCTGCCGTTGATATGAATATCTATGAGGGCGATCCCATTACCACGGAAGTTACCAAATTTGAAAAATTCTGGAAAGCCGAGGAATACCACCAAGATTATGAGCGTAAGAACCCGAACAACTCGTATGTACGTAACGTCTCGATTCCAAGGCTAAATCGGTTCAAGGCGAATTTTGGGGATTTCTTAAAGAAGGATAATCACTAATTGCTATCGTTTTTAGGTTGACGGAGCCGTACCGGATTCGGCCATGACCGTTGCCGTCTTTCATCCCGTAGAAAAAGTTAGGATAAAATCCAGCCTCCCCTAGCTGGAGAACAAACCTACCTATTGCGACTGCCATTTTTCGTGCCTTATTCCTTTGGTACATTCTTGTTAAGCAGGTGTTTGAACATCTGCACCGCAGGAGCAATACTTAGTAGATTTCTAAATCCCTTGTCCAACCTTTTATGCACGTTACTACCGTATCGCGATATCACTATACTCCGCTGTTATTTGTATGGCACCACCACCTTCACCTAGGTGGTTTCCCTTGTGAACAAAGGTGTTTCCGTTTTTAGTGTCCGTGAGCAAGAGGCCTTTTGGCAAGCTTAGTTCGGAGTTGGTCCTTTTGAGATAAATGGCCGTAGGACTGTTAGGCAAGCTTAAGTGCAACTCCCCGTTTTTTAAGGAAACATCTAATTCTTCAAACGAATTTTCTACAGATTTTATGACTAGCGGACCAAAATCGTTCTTTATGAAGGCTTTGCCTAAAAGTTCATCAATAGTCACATCCGAAGAAGTAGCGCTTAACCGTAGGTTCATAACCTCTGCCAACGCAACACTCCTGGAGTAGTTGGCATGCAGCTGTCCTTGGCTCCATTTTTGAACGCTTACAGGGGTATACGAAGCTGAGATTTTAGTTTCATTCCCGTCTATACTTGTGCCCCACAAACTTGCGTATGACAAGGTTGCATTTAAGTTTTTAGTATTTTCCGCCAATCTCACTTCGCCATGGCGTACGTTCATTTGAATGCGCATACCCTTGGGCATTTTAACTTTAATTGTTTTTTTCACCTTATACTTCTTCTTCCCATCACTGGAGGATGAATAAAAAATAGTAGGGGGACTTATTATACTATCTCTTCTAAAAAATAAGCTGTGAGCGTCTGTTTGGGTTAGCAAGGAATCTAATGCCGCTGTACGGTTTTGAAGCAATTCCGCTCTTTTTTCGAACAATTCGCTTCTTCTTTCCGCAAACGCTTCCATTTTTTCCTGTAAGGCCTCGGTACGTTTTTCTACCAGTTCGTTTCTTCTGGTTTCGTAGGCCTCCATTTTTTCCTCACGTTCCTCGGCTTGCTGCTGTAGTTTAGTGGCGCGCTTTTCCATTTTTTCAACCCACTTCTCCAGTCGTTTTTGATGTTCCTTATCAAAACTTCGTTCAAAGTTTTTTTGCCAGTTCTTCATATACGCCTCCCCATCTTTTTTATAGGCATCATAATCAAACCGGAACGCACCGGTCATAGGTAAAGGAGGCATTTCTATCATTTCTGGAAGTGGACCGATTTCGGGTATTTCTACTGTAAAAGCGGAAACATCGGGAATATCAAAATCCAAATCCCCAAAATCAACATTGAATTCTCGACTGGAAAACAGGCCTATTCCTTGCGATTTGGAAATAATGGACACTTTCTTGCTGTTTCCCAAAATTTCGATCGGAGTACGCTCATAATATGCATTTGCTTCCTGTTCGGTGGCACCTTCAAGCTCAAATGTTGCCGTTACCACTACCTTGTTTTGGTTCCATGTTTCAAACGCAATATCCGCGTAGTTGGTATTGATATCCAAAATGGCCTCTTTCCCAACAGCAAAGCTTTCAGTATAGGTTTTCGTCTGTTTTTGCGCGTTACCAATTAGGGTAATGGTCAAAAAACCTAGTATAATGCTGAAGCGTCTAAATAGTAGTGTTGATGATCTGTTCATTTTTTGATGATTTTAATTGGTTTAATTTCTTTTTAAGCCGTTGCAACAATTGCAAACGCAGTTGTAAATTGCCAATAAGCGCAGTTATGGTTTGGTCATTGGGACCTATGTCATTCAATTCTATGGTAAGCAGCTCGTACTCATCGTTCAATTCAGATAATCGGTCCATAAAACTATCTACGACCGCCCTGTTATCTTCGGAAACCTCCAGTTTTGAAAACTCTAAATTGATATGGGCTACGTAATAGCTCTCCACCTTTTTTAAATCGGGGGATAGATCGCCTAAAGAAAAATTGCTGCCTTCCTTCTTTAAGTTGACCACTAAGGGTGTTTCCACATCTTTTTCAAGCCATAGCAAATAGCTTGCAAGGCCAAGACTACACAACACCAAGATAGATGCGGCGAACTTCCATAATCCAAACCGTTTTTTAGTTGGCGGCATAGCCTTATCCAGCTTTTCTTCAAATCGAAGAATATGGCCCTCCTTTAAGACATCACGACTCCTTTTACGGTCTTTTTTAAATAGTTCCCTAAGATCCTGTTCCATATCCTTTTCTTGTTAATACCGATTTTAAATACCCTTTACCTCTTAGCAAACGGGTTCTGCTGGCGGTTTCGGTCAATCCCAATACCTGTGAAATTTCTTTATGGTCAAAACCTTCCAGCAAATACATTAGTACCACATACCTGTATTTATCGGGCAACTTTTGTATAGCTTGCTTCACCTCGTTGATCGTAATTTCCGGGCCAACGCTCCAATCATTATCATCAACTATTTGCATATACTCTTCTTCCAAGGGCAGTAAACGCTGTTTCCTGGACTTTAAAAAATCGATACACTTATTTACGACAATTCGCTTTAACCAAGCGCCAAACGAAACCTCGCCACTAAACTGATGTATGTTCTGGAAAGCATTTATGAACGCATCTTGGAGTACATCCTCCGCATCATCGGAATTACACAAAAATCGCATGGCCACCACATACATACCATCGCAGTATTGCCGGTATAATTGTAGCTGCGCCTTCCGGTCGTTCCCCTTGCATTTTTCTACTACATCAGTTTGAAACATTGGCCGGTCTGGTATTGGTTTTACCTTGATCGTTACCTAAAGGACGAAAGAAAAAAATGGTTGTGACAAAATTCTTTTATTTTTACATAGATAATTAGAACAGAACCTATTGAAACAAGTTACGATTTCCAACGAGTTTATGACCCTGATGGTGCTGGATTACGGTGCCATTATCCAAAAACTATTGGTTAAGGGCAAAGAGGGCAACTATATAAATACCGTAGTGGGCTACAACCATCCCAGTAGATACAAGTTGGACGAAAACTGCCTTGGTGCCTGCGTGGGCAGATATGCGGGACGTATTGCCAAAGGCGGTTTTGAACTGGACCGAGAAAAGTTCTTTTTGCATCAAGAAGAAGGGGTGCACCTTCACGGCGGTAAAGAAGGTTTTAACCAAAAGACCTGGACTATTGAAGAGGTGAGTAAAACCGAGGACCCCTTTGTTACGCTCTCCTATAAAAGCAAGCATTTGGAGGAGGGCTACCCTGGAAACCTGACCGTACACATCACTTACAAATTGGTACATAACGCATTACAGATTATTCATGAAGCCGTTACGGACCGCAGCACGGTGGTGAACCTCACTAACCATTCCTATTTTAAAATAGACGACAGTCCGTATGTAGACGATTATGAACTACAACTCAACTGCCCCTATTTTTTAGAACTGGAAGATAACCTTTTGCCAACCGGCAATATAGTACCCGTACGTTCTACGGACAATGATTTTCTGCTGCCAAAGCCTATAGGTATAAAACGTATGGACACGGTATTTGTTAAAAATATGGGTAGCGAAAAAGTGGCGGAACTAAGTTCCTCCCGATCGGGTATTTCGATGAAAGTGTATACCAATCAACCTGCATTGGTTGTTTATACGCCGCTTGATTTTCCGGGCATCTGTTTTGAAACACAAAACTATCCCGATGCGCCCAACCAACCTGACTTTCCCAATAGTGTGTTGCGGCCGGGTGAAACCTATAACAACATTACTATCTTTAAGTTTGATGTAGTACAATAGCAATACAGGAACATTGGTTTAAACAACAGCTATGAAATTTTTGAAGAGACTGTTTATTTTCTTACTCGTAATTGGAGGGTTGTTTTACTTTATTGGACTACCCTATTTGCAAAATCAGACCAAAAAACACAGTCCCGAAAAAACTACCGGTTATCTGTTAAAAGGCACGGAGTTACACGTACGATACTCCAGCCCGTCCAAAAAAGACAGAACTATTTTTGGAGAACTCGTTCCCTACGATAAGGTATGGCGCACAGGAGCCAATGAGCCCACTACGTTTACCACTTCCCAAACCATAAAAATTATAGACAAGGACCTTAAGCCAGGAACCTATTCCTTATGGACCATTCCCGGTAAAACTAGTTGGAAGGTCATTTTTAACAGGTCGGTTCCAGATTGGGGCGTTACCCTAAGTAGTGGCGGTCAGGAAACTACTAGGGATCCCGAACAAGATGTACTCCAGGTAGAAGTACCCGTAGGTGAACTCACCACACCCGTTGAAAATTTCACTATTGCATTTGAAGAAGATACTCAGTTATACCTTAACCTATCTTGGGATACGGTAAAAATTCGTATTCCCATCAATACATAAAACTTGAACGAAAACGGCAACAGGAAGTCTCCTTCCAAAAAAAAGAAACCTACGAGCTCCGGACGGCTATACAATTCGGAAGAACTTGTTGCAGGTATACGTGGCAATACTATTGCGGCACTGAGCAAGGCAATTACTTTGGTGGAAAGCACTAAACCGGAACACCAAGCGATCGCAAATCGAATTATTGAGCTATGCCTGACGGAGAAACAAAAAACCTTGCGCATTGGCATAACCGGCGTGCCGGGTGTTGGAAAAAGTACCTTTATCGAAAGTTTTGGCAAATTGTTGACCAAAAGGGGCAACAAAGTATCGGTCCTTACCGTAGATCCTACGAGTAGCAAGACCAAAGGAAGCATTCTGGGCGATAAAACAAGGATGCAGGAACTGGTGCAAGACCCAAATGCCTTTATCAGACCTTCCCCCTCAGGAGATTCCCTTGGCGGAGTAACCAGAAAAACAAGGGAAAGCATAATCCTCTTGGAAGCTGCCGGCTATAACATTATTATTATAGAAACGGTTGGTGTAGGACAAAGCGAAACGGCAGTCCACAGCATGGTAGATTTCTTTTTGCTCTTGAAACTTTCCGGTGCGGGCGATGAGCTACAAGGCATCAAAAGAGGCATCATGGAAATGGCCGATGCCGTTGCGATAAACAAAGCCGACGGGGAAAACCTGAAAGCGGCAAAACTGGCCGAAGTGGAGTTTAGAAGAGCACTACAGCTTTTTCCTCCAAAAGAAAACGGATGGACACCCAAAGTGATGCGCTGTTCCGCTTTGGAGCATACGGGATTGGAACCTATATGGGAGGTGATACAAGAATTTGTAGAAACCAGTAAAGCAAACGGTTACTTTGAACGCAATAGACAAGAACAAAATAGAAGTTGGTTGATACAGCATATAGAACAAAGTCTTAAAAATGATTTTAACCAAGACCCTAAGGTCAAAACTATGCTGCCAGATCTGGAACAAAAAGTGATGCTGGGTACCCTTTCGCCATTTAACGCCGCGCGGCAGTTATTGGCTGTGTATCGTAGAACGGAAAACACTTAACGGACAGATAACCAAAATGCAATTTTCAACTTTTAAAATGGCATAGGCCGCTATCAAAAAGAGTTCATGCCTTTATGTAAGCAAGTCTTAGGTAATTCATATCTTGAACGCCAACTTATAACTGTTTTATAAACATCATATTAGAAACTATTTTATTCATTCTACTTCCCTACATACCTTGAAACCAATTAAAATGAAACAATTTTTACTCCTAGGTGCATCACTTTTGCTATTGTCTACACATCTAAACGCACAAGACTTTGATACTAAACTGGAACAATTGGCCCAAAACATTGCCACAAAACTAGATGGAAAAAGTAAGAAAAGGGTAGCTGTATGGGGCTTTGTTACCGAGAATGGTGAACGCAATGCCCTAGGCAATTATATTACGGAAGACTTCTCTGTATATCTGACCAATTTTGGCGATAATTATGAAATCATAGACCGTAACCATCTGGATATGTTGTTAAAAGAACATCAATTGAATTCAGAGGGGTATATTGACGAAAACACGGCAAAGGAACTGGGTAAAATTGTTGCCGTTGACGCCATAATCACCGGGACTTTTACTGTTTTGACGACCAACGTAAAAGTCCGTGCCAAAGTTTTGGATACAGAAACTGCGTTACAATTTGCGGCTAGCATGTCTAACTTACCCTTAAATGAAAATGTGTCCTCTTACCTGGGTATATCTTTGGATGGCGAAAACTCGAGAAACAAAGGGTTCAATACACCTTTAAACTCTAATGAGACAATAAATGACCCTAATACCGTAGATAAGAATTGTAAGCAAAATATGACCGGTGATTT
Source organism: Maribacter chungangensis (assembly GCF_042676845.1). NCBI lineage: Bacteria > Pseudomonadati > Bacteroidota > Flavobacteriia > Flavobacteriales > Flavobacteriaceae > Maribacter > Maribacter chungangensis. The sequence goes on along the minus strand of NZ_JBHTHY010000003.1, from coordinate 1,458,701 downwards.
TTGCTTTAGCAATGCTCTAAATGAAAAAGTGATTGTAAGGATTGCACATTACAGAGACGCTAAATATCATCATCAAAATACCTACAAGCTTATTATTCTAAATGCAAAAGAGACTAAATGTGTTTATGGACTTATAAATCGACCCTTCAATTTTTACATAGCTTCTTTTAAAGATTTTGAAAACAGTGAAAAATTTAGAGGCAAAGAATTAAATTTAAGCTATCACCCTTATTACAAATTCCTTAAAGACAAAGGAGAACTAAAGGTAGAAACTTGCAGGTCTAAAACCTATACCATCAAGTAAGCAAACTTTAAATACCATTGATTTTTCGTATGGCCACATCCTTCGCCTGTTCGTTAGAAAAACCGATTCCATAGCGGGTAAGAGATGCAGACAGGTTTTTTAACTTAAATCCGGAACGTACGTTATAGGTATCGAACGCTATTTGTAACATACACGTAATTTTGGCGCCATTATTCTTAAAAGTATAAGAAACGGTTCCTATACATACGTTTTCTAGCTTGCCAAGTCCGGTCATAGTACCATTTAGCAAATGTAGTTTGTTTGGTGTTGGAGAAACGGACTTTACTTGATACTCCTGTAAAATAGTTTTCTCAAGCTGCCCGGCAACGGTTCGGTCCAGATTGTTTTCATCGAATATGAATATCCCAATGGAATTTTCAACTTCCTTTATATTGCTTGGCACAGCTAATTTAACAGTGTCCCCAACAGAAACCGCCGCGCTACCCTGTTTTGTTAATTCGAAATCTGCTTTAGAACCATTGCCAGGTGTGTTGCCTATAATCAGATTATCTATTGTACTGTCTTTCCCTACTTTTATCGCCTCGTTTTTTTTGGTTAAGGTACTGTCTTTTGAACTTTTGGCCGTATCAAAAACATAGGGTATCAATTTAAATACGATCAACACGATCACCAACACTTTCGCCAAACTGGCTAACCAAAATTTAACTTTCCTTTCTGTCCTTAAATCCATATAGCCCAACCTAAATTATATCCTCCAAAATATCGCCCTCCAGTATATCATCCAGGCCGTCTAAGTAATCTTCTATTACCGTATCTAGATTGATCTGCTTATAGTCTATCCGTACAAAAAACAATCCAATAGCACCAAAAAAGCGATACACCCAAAATGCCCGCTTACGCTTAGTTTCCAACTGTTCAATTTTAGCTTTTAAATGCGTTATCATCATGTTTTGCACATTAATATCCTCTTCTACTTTTAATTGAAATTCCTTAAAGCGTTCTTTGGTTTCTTTGAGTTCGTCAACAACTTCGTTAAAACGGTTTTCTACATCTAACAGGCACTCTTCATAGCTTTCTTTTTGATCTGCAATGAACGCTATTTTCTCCGGTTGCTTTTTAAATAATTGATGAATAACCGCATCGGTTGGCCTTTGCCTTTCGTAGTGTTGCCGCACCTCCTCTTCACTAACCAAAATATCGGGCTCGGTACAAACTAAATCCCTAAAAACAAATCTTTTACCATAGTAATACTTGGTAAGCGCATCTAATGTTCTTTTTTGAGGAAGAACAGCTTTCTTGTTCGGCGGCAATTCCATTTTAAGAGCGTTTCTTAATTCAAATGCCCGGTTTATAGAATGCCAACTTATATCTATTTCCTGCTGTTGCAATTCCTTAAAAATTCGGCCAACCTCTATAAAATCTTCCTCCCTGGAAATAATTCCGTCCATAAGGAAAATAAAATATCGCAAGTGTTCAGCGGTAAGCTTGGTAATTATCATCTATCCAAAAATAGGTAAAAAACAGTTTAAACCATACCGGTCCTATAGACAGAAAGCCTGGCATGACGGTCATGACGGTCATGACGATCAAAAAACCTACAATACAGGGTACTTGCGCTCATAATTTAAAAACATACAATTATGAGGACAACAACAATGTACCTATTATTATTACTCTTTTCACTGAACCTAAGTTCCTGCTCCATAGATGATAACAACGATCTGGGATCAGAGCTATATACCAGCGATGGTGACCAAACGAGTCCAAAAGATGGAAAAGATTGATGTAAAAAAGACAGGGATTTTATTTCCCTGTCTTTTTATCTAGTTTCCAATACCCTATATTTATGGTTTGGCCTTAAACGATGTCCTGCTATGCCAACCAAAAATAAAATACCCGCCATCCTGGCATCCCTGTTCTCCTTTTGGATACTGTTTGTAAACCTTTCCTGTAAGGATGCTAAAGTTGACGCTCTGCAAGCCAACGGCAATGCCTGGCATCTTCAGCCTATGGAAAATAGCAAGGATTCCGGCAAACTACTCACTTTTCTAGCACAGCTAGATTCTACACAAATAACCAAGCAAACTTTAAACAATATCTTACTTCGTTCCAAAACTCACGACTCGTTAGGTCAACAAGATTCCGTTTTATTTTATGACAGACTACTACTCAAATATTCAAGCAAAACACCGTATAGGGAATACATAGCAAAGGCCCGATCATATCTGGCCTATGACCATAGGATTACCGGCAGTACTGACAGCGCTTACTATTACTACGACTTAGCCCAGAAATCGTACAAGGAACTGAACGATAGTCTACAGGTAGGCAGAAAGTTGCTCGAAATGGGAAAGATACAATTTCGCTTGGCCGATTACCACAGTTCCAAACAAACCATAACCGAAGCAATCCCCTATTTGGACCCTATCAACAATGCATCTTACACAGCCATAGCTATGAACGAACTGGCACACAATTTCTCTCGGCTAGCTGACATTTTGAATGCTGAAAAGTATTATAGAAAAGCAATTTCAATAGATTCAAACACAGAAAACAAAGCACTTTACACTAATAACCTTGCGTTGTTGTACCAAGAAAATGGCCAGTATGAAAAGGCCATAACCCTATTTAAAGAACTACTAAAAAACTTACCGGATACTATTGAGATGACCGAAAAGGCCAGGTTTCAACATAACCTTGCTTTTTGTGAGTGGAAACTTTATGGCACAAATCCTATTGGAAAATTTACAGAATCCTTGGGCATTAGAAAAAAGGCCAAGGATACATGGGGCCTATTATCCAGCTATTCGGGATTTATGGATTATTATTTGGACGTAAAGGATCCAAAAGGTAGATTTTATGCAGATTCCCTTATTCAGATTTCCCGTTTGATCAAAAATCCAAATGCAGAACTATCGGCGATCCAAAACCTCTTAACAAAAAACAAAGCAACGGCATTGGACCTAATTCCAAGATTTTTAACGCTAAACGACAGTATCACTAAAAATAGACTTAGTTCCAAAAATCAATTTGCGTACCTAAAATACCAAGATCAGCAGGAAAAAGAGCAGCTACTTACATTTAAAGCGGAAACCGCGGAGCAGAAGGCAACCTTGATACGACAGCAGACCCAAAAAATCCTGTTGCTTGTTTTGTTTGTCGTAATGCTTCTGGTAAGCTTTTCTATGTTTTATTATTTAAAACAACGCCACCAAAAAGAAAAATTACAGGAAATATACCGTACTGAAAAACGGATTTCAAAAGTGGTGCATGACGAATTGGCCAACGACCTCTACGGACTTATGACAAGTATGGAGCATACCAAGAATTTTGAAAAAACAAGTGTCTTGGACAGATTGGAAAATATTTATAACCGTACCAGGGATATATCTCATGAAACGGGAGGTATAGATACGCTAAACTACACCGATGAACTTAAAAAACTACTCTCCCAATTTAGGAACGATGATACGGTCATAGCCCTAAAAGACTTCAACACCATAAAATGGAAAAATCTTGAGGACGAAATAAAAATCACCCTATACCGTGTGTTGAACGAACTTCTGGTCAACATGAAAAAACATAGTGGAGCCAGTGTGGCTTCTATCAGCTTTAAGCAGGTAAGAAAGAAACTTGCCATAGGATATGCAGATAATGGAAAGGGGTTAAAAACACCTTTTAACAAAGGTCTTGGTTTATCCAATACGGAAACCCGTATAAAAAACTTGAACGGAACAATTAGTTTTGATTCCGAACTTGGAAAAGGAACAAAAATTACCATTTCTTTTCCTATTTAAGTCCATAATATGTTTAAAAAAGTATTGGTGGTCGAGGATTTAGACAGTATAGGGTTTGGAATAACACAAATGCTTAAACAGGAAACATCGATACAAGAAGTACAGCAATCGCTTTATTGTGATGATGCGTATTTAAAATTTCTAAAAGCGATACAAGACAATGCACCGTTTGACCTATTAATAACGGACCTTTCCTTTAAAAGGGACCATAGAGGCCATAAAATCAATACTGGCGATGCACTTGTAAAAGTGTTAAAAACCAAACAACCCACTTTAAAAACTATTATGTACTCGGTTGAAGACCGAAACGTACGCATAAAGTCCCTTTTTAACGCCAACGGAATAGATGGGTATGTGGCAAAAGGAAGAACAGGCCTCAAAGATTTGGTAGAGGCCGTACATACGGTTGCGCAAAATACCACCTATATATCACCGGGACTCAATGGTTTTATGGTGGGCAAGGACGTCTTTGAAATTGAGGAATATGATATAGAGTTGTTAAAACACCTTTCCAATGGGTACAGCCAAAAAGAAATTTCGGAACTATTTAAAAAAAAGAACATACAGCCAAACGGCATGAGTTCCATTGAAAAACGCCTTAACCGCTTAAAGGTAGAACTTAATGCCAAAAATGTGATTCAACTTGTTGCATTAAGCAAGGATCTTGGGTGGGTATAAAGATGTATTTCATCCTTTTTTGTTACCCTTTAGCTAAATTATTAAATGTATTCAGAGTTTTTACGGAAAACCGTAAGAGATAGTGCTTTATATCCTTTAGGTTTGATTTAACCATGAAAAATATTTCTAAAATGACAAAACGGCTATACATATTTTTGGCAGTTATTTTTATGTTCACATCCTGCGGCAAAGAAGACACTCCGACCATTGAGGATAGAAATACAGAAGGAATAGAAACCAAGGAAGAATCGGTAGATGAGACCCCCATAGTGGAAGAACCTATAATTTCTGAAGAAGCCAATACTATTACAGATAATGTAATAATTGTACAAAGTCAAAAAATAAATGGAAGCCTTCCTGCCCCGAATGAGGTAATTTCAATGATCCTTTTAGATACGGACAATAAAGCACTTTTAAACGAAGGTTTTTCTGTTATTGTAGATTCCAACGCAGATATCTCTGGTGCATACATTCAATTCAAAACTAAGGGCGGTGGTATTTCCGATAGTTATTACAAAGTTGATTTTGAATCAAATTCGAGCGGAAAAGTTTCAACTACACCTTATTTTTGGAGCGACTTAAATAAACAGTATTACGCCGAAAGCAATAACACAACTTCCAAAGACGAAAACGCCGCTACCATTGATATTGATTTTACATCCAACATTGAACCTGGAGAATTTTGCTATATCATTTGTGTTTTTGACGATGCAGGAAATATCAGTGGATCTCAGGATGTGTGCGTTACGATATTAAATTGGGGAGGAAACGATACACTCATTGGAAATTGGAACTTTGAGAAAACCGAACTTTACTCTTTAACCGAGGAGACTAAAGTACTTCCTGTTGGTGAAGAGCAATGTAACGATTTTGAAGATTGGTTTTGTAAAGATGAGCGAACTTTTGATTTCACTTGGTGCCGTACGGAAGAATTTAGGAACTTCAGTTTTAATGAAGACGGAAGTTTTACTTTCACTAGAAAAAGCTTTGGCGAAGAATTAGATTTTGAAGCCTCAGACGTAGATTGTAGTCCTGTTATAGTTGAAGACGAACGAACAGCACTGATTAGAGGTAATTGGTCTTACGATCAAGAAACCAATACACTAAACTTAGTTGATTATTTTATAGAAACCTATAATTATAACTCTGGTTTAGTCACCAATGAAAGAGATGCAGGCGAAGGCAGATTAACGATATTTAGAAATGTCTTGATCGATGATGAAATTTTTCAATATGGTAGAGAAATTGGGGATAACGATGCAGAGACTGGTTTTAGGACTTTCTACATCAGATAAAACTAAAAAAAGTTTTTTGACACTGTACTTTTTTAAAATTTCAAATGAAAGCATCAATAATTTTATTGTTAATACTTCTACTCTTTACTAGTTGTACAAATGAAAGCGAAACTGAATCCCGATCCGAGACACTTTCCAACCAAACCCTGATAGGCAAATGGACTTGGGAATCAGCCAAGGTTAACGAAGCAAGTAACCAACAAAATGCAATATTAGTCTTAGGAGACAAAAATTGCTTTGAATTCGATGTTCAAGAAACTATAAGATGCAATGATACGCCTAGCACTATTGTAGAAGAATGCCAAACATTCATAGGTTTTGACATAAGCTTTGAACCTACCAATGTATATGACCAAAATGAAAACTATACCCACAGCCGGGTGCAGATAGACATTTCAAATAATTGTGCCATCACCAATTATAAAAACGAAGCCTTTGATTCGTTTACTTCCGGCAACTGGTCTATTGAAGACAATACGATTATACTTACCGAAACGTACCAAAAAATAAATAGTACCTTTTTTGGAGAAATCCGCGAAAGTGAAGGCTTTAGCACATCCCTGATCAATTGGAAAGTGCTTTCTTTTTCAACAGAAGAAATGATAATTTTTTGGCGTACGCCTGACCAAATCGATTATGAAATAACTTTTGTTAAAAGTTGATATGAATTCCCATCGTTTTCTTATAAGGTCCAAGTTGATATTTAAAAATTATACGAAGTAAAAGTATTTAATAACAGTGCATTTCATCTATCCTTTTACCCCTCTCATCCAAAAATTACATTCTAACGCACATAGTTACGGAAACCCGTAAGAAACTATTAACACGTAGCATTAAGTTTGTTCTAAAGCTTAATGAATGAAGATTTGCAGCCAACATAGCCTATTGATTATTCTTATTAGCCTATTTGTAGGGTGTTCCAAAAAAGAAACGGAAAACGAAACAGAAGACGTATTTAGAGGAACACAAGAGGATATTGAAACCTTTTATACATCAGAGCTACTAAACTCACTACAAAATTTAGGTTTTTTACTAAACACGGGTGTCAATCCCCCAAACATTGAGGGCACCTATACCATTTCTCCTTTTATTCTTAAAGCCAGCACCTTAGCAACGGATACGGTAGGCAATATTTTCGCGGACCAAACACTTATATTTTCCAATCATAACAATGAAGCACTAACAATCGATTTTCAAATAGAAGGTGGAGATCAGCTTACGGTTGGCACAGGTTCATTTATCTCTGGAGCCAATAACAACTTTTCCGTTTTTTTGGTAAGTAAGCCTAGAATGGGCGAGTCTGTCTTGGTAGATACCGCCGTTTCATTAAGCGGCCAAACGGATAGCCTTGCCATTAAAAACTTCCAATGGGCAGGTTTAGTGTTAGACAACAAAGGCGACCCGGACGATCTTTACATAACAAATGCAGATCAATGTATGATTCGGACGACATATAACCAATACAAACCGCCATATTAAATAAAAATAATTCAAGGACAAATCCTGCTCCTTTTTTAGACTATCAATAATTATAACACAAGAAAAATGAATACAAGAAACCTTTACTTATTTACCCTACTCGCTCTACTATCCCTATCATCGGTTTTTGCACAAGAAACCATTACCAACAAAACAGTTTTAGAAATGCAAAATTTGGGTTTTGATGATTTTATGATCATAGATAAAATCAACACTTCTGATGTGAAGTTCGACACATCTATAAAAGCATTGTCTGGTTTAAAAAAGAAAGGGGTTTCCTCGGAAGTTATATCGTTGATGATGATAAAATCGCGACAAAACACAAAATCTAAAACAGGTATCTACTTCTTATCCGATGATGACGAGTTAGAATTAATACAGCCTACCGTATTTTCCGGAACGAGCAATAACAGCGTTGCGCAGAAATTAGTATCCGGCTTCATTAATTCCAAGAAAAAAGCAACATTGCCAAAAACACGTTCAAGTAACGCTATACGAAACAATAGGCCAAAATTCACCTTCGTTTTTGACCCCTCTAGCGCAGGTGTAGATAATATGCAAACGGGACAGGCAGGTAGTGGTACGGTTATGATACCGGATTGGTGGTTCCGAGTGGCCAGCAACCCAAATGAGTTTGTATTGATAAAGTTAACCGTTAAGGATAAAAAGAATTTAAGAGAGGTGGTTGTGGGAAAAAGTAGCGCACTAACAGAAAGTCAGGGTATAGATCCTAGATTTGCACTTCATTTTCAAATCGAAGAAATTGAAGGCAATAAATTCGAAGTTTCTCCGGATTATTTAGAGCCAGGAGAATATGCCTTTATGTACCAAGGACGTGTTCCGGCCGGCAGGGACAACCAATCAGTATTCGACTTTTCTATTCAGTAACCAATCTTTATAATCCAATATACAAGTAAAACGGCCTATCCCGGAATTTATTTGGGTACGCATATTGCAGTTATAACAGGATGCTTTTTTCGATAATGCCACAACATAACTAAGCGCAGTTAACAAGCTTTAAACACTTTATCTAAAAGATGATGTATTTATAATTACAAAAACAAAACCAATGAAAACACGAAGATTTACCGCAGTATTTTTTACCACATTGTTTCTCATCAGTTGTGGTAGCTCAATGGAAAGAGATGCCAAAAAAATGGTAGACTTGCAGTGTAAAGTAGAAAAATTACAACAAAAAGCATTTTCTGGAGATATGTCCAATACCGAAGAAATGCAAGAATTGATTGCTGAAGCTGCTAAAATGAAACGCGAAATGAACGAAAAATATAGTGAAATGGAGGAAAAAGCAAGTTTTGCCAAAATCCTTATGCAAACTAAATCTGACTGTAACTAATTTTAATCACTAATATGGACATAAAACAAATAGATCCCCTGAAAGTAATACTAAGAGTATTGGAATTACTCATTGTAAAGCCCTTGACCATACCGTTCAAGATATATAAGAATGCATTAACATCCCTTTCCAATGCTAAAGCGGGAGACACCGAGGAAAGCAACCTTTTAGAGGAGTTTCCTCTATACGTATGGTTTGTAAGTATTTTTGATGCCCTTATCGCTATTGCCTATCCTGTAGGAATTCTAGCAGCATTTATAGCTGCAATACAAGCACCGTTCAAAGGTTTTCAGATCTTCATGGGCATCTTGGTGGCAACCTATTTCTATCCATTGTTTTTGGGGCTGTTCCGGGAACTTGCCCAAATTTCCTTAAAGGTTCTCTTATATTTAAAGCTTATATCAAAAAAGGGATCGCAGGCATATTAACAGAGTCCGGTAGGGATAGTAATGGGATGTTGGTTGGTATTGCTCAAAATTGCAAAAACACAAGTTAATTTTCATAGCATCTCTTGTCCTAATAAAAACCTGAACTATTAAAAACTAGTAATTGTAAGTAATATTATGATATTGATCAACAGTTGCAAACAAGATTTTTTTAAACCTATACACAAGACAAAATACTTTAAATGTTTATTTTTAGAACTACAAGTATTAAGTTCAGATTTTCTTTCCAATTAGGATAGTAAGTCATAGAGTTGAAAACTAATCTAGAAAACCTACACAGCTTAAAAGTGACAACATGAAAAAAAGACCGTTCCTAAACCTAAAACACCTATTATCAACTTTACTTATTATTCAATTGACATCCTGTTCCAGTGACACGGAAACAGCACCCGAACTCCCGGACCAAACCGAGCAGCCCGGCAATGACGACGATGCCCAAGGCGGCGAAAACCTTCCCTTGGACACCGATAATGACGGCATCCCGGACGAAGATGATGTGGACGATGATGGCGATGGCCTCATTGAAATTTTCAGCATAGACGGCTTAAATGTCATGCGCAATGACCCCAACACCACCGGTAAACAAATGGCGGGGCTTGCAAAAAATGAATTCACAGGCTTTGAGCTCACCGAAGATTTTGATTTTGAAAATCCCGACCATTATGACGACCCCAGCCTGTTGGAAAGTTATACAACGGGTAAGGGTTGGGAGCCTATAGGTTTTTCTTCTGATGACTCATTCACCGAGTTCGATGGTGTTTTTGAGGGTAACGGTTTTACCATTAGCAATATATACATCAATAATACTGAAGACTTTAGGTCTTCCGGGCTCTTTGGTGCTGCAGGAGCAAACTCAATTATAAGAAACCTAACTATTGAAAACGTCTCCATCACCACTGAATCTTTTAGCGTAGGTGGTTTAGTCGGCACTTCAATTGGTATAATTGAAGATTGTGTTGTTAGCGGGTCGGTAGAAGGCAGAAACGGTATAGGTTTGCTAGTTGGTAGTTTTGGTGGTATTTCCATAAGCAACTGTAGTTCTTTTGGAGAAGTCAATGGGATTGACCTACAGATAGGAACAAGTACTTTTAGGAGTGGCTCCGTTGGGGGCCTAATAGGTTCCATATTTTATATTGACAACCAGATAAATCCTCCCGTTTCAAACTTAATAACGGTTAATAATTGTTTTTCAGAAGCAAATGTTAAAGGCAATTGGGAAGTAGGTGGTCTAATCGGTTTAATAGCCGTGGACGCCACACCTAACAGCTATGATATTACAATCAATAACTCGTATGCAATAGGAAACGTAACCGGCACGCTTCGTACTGGTGGACTTATTGGAGGCTCTTCAGCAACGGAATTAAGTTCTTGCTTTGCTAGAGGAAACGTAATCAACACAAAAAATGAAGGACGGGCCTCAGCGGGTGGTTTAATTGGCTCCAATGGTCAAGGCACAATAACTTCTTGTTATGCTACTGGAAACGTAAATAATGCTTTTAACGGCGAATATTTAGGCGGACTTTTAGGGACTGCAAGAAGCACAATACTAACCTCTTCTTATAGTATAGGTAGCGTCAATGGCGGTCTGGAAAGCTCAAATGGAGCCTTGGTGGGTGTCAACGAAACCAACCTAATCAATTCCATTAATGAGACCAACTATTGGAATACAGACACAAACATGCTCAACACCTCGGAAGGCGAAGCCATTGGCCTCACCACTGCCCAACTGCAATCACCCACTAGCAATACCGGAATCTATGCAGATTGGGACCCTGCCCTATGGGATTTTGGTACCAGCAGCCAATATCCGGTGTTAAAGGATATGCCCAATGGAGTGGAGGTGCAGCGGTGATCAATATGCAAAAGAAGAAGTTATAAAGCTTTTGCTAAATAGTTTAAAGCAGCTACCCAAAACAATAAAATTATGATCACAAGCTCTGAAAATTCCTATCTCAAAAAATTGCTGTTCTTTTTCTATATGTGCATCACAACCTTAAACATGAACGCGCAAACGGACCCGAACAACGACTTTGTCACCACTTGGAAAACGGACAACCCCGGAGCAGCCATCAGCGATGCCACCATAATAATACCAACAGAAGGGGAAGGCTACAATTACGATGTAGATTGGGACAATGACGGTATTTTTGATGACCTTGGGCTTACCGGAGATGCCACGCACACCTACGCCACTCCCGGAACATATACGGTAAGAATCCGTGGTACATTCCCAAGATTTTATTTGAACAATAACAGAAGAATTCGTGAAAAACTATTGTCCATAGATCAATGGGGTGATATCCAATGGACCTCTATGGAATCAGCCTTCCATGGGGCCTTTAACATGGTTCTAAAAGCAACGGACGCGCCAAATTTAGAGAATGTAAGCAGTATGGATTCTATGTTTGCCAATGCAAGATCTTTTAACCAAGATATAAATGATTGGGATGTTGGAAATGTAACAGATATGAATGCTACGTTTAGGGGAGCTTCCAGTTACGATCAACCTATGGATAAGTGGAACGTGAGCAGTGTAACAGGTTTTGAACGTATGTTTATGGACTGTTCGCTTTTCAACCAAGACATCTCAGCCTGGGATGTTTCCAGTGCCACTTCTACCTCCTTCATGTTTCGTAAAGCCACTTCTTTCAACCAAAACATAAATATATGGGATGTTGGCCAAATAACGGATATGAGCTTTATGTTCGATGGAGCCATTCTATTTAACCAGCCATTGGATAATTGGAATATTGCAAACAACACCACAACTCGAGCCATGTTTCGCAATGCCGTCTCCTTTAATCAAGACCTAAATAATTGGGATGTTGGCAATGTAACCGATATGGGCCAAATGTTTAAAATTGATGATGCCAGCGACCCCTTTGGTTTAATTCCGCCAGATGCCGCGGACAGTGCGTTCAATAGGCCCCTGAACAATTGGAACGTAGGTAATATATCAAGGATGGATGGCATGTTTTACGGTGCGGTTAGCTTTGATCAACCGCTTAACGACTGGGATGTGCGCAACGTCGTTAACATGGAAGAGATGTTTTTTGATGCGTTAAACTTCAATCAACCTTTAAATGGTTGGGATGTGGGCAATGTAATCAACATGTCCCTAATGTTCGGTTCCTCTCCTGGCCCTGTTTTTGGCGGTGGCCTGGAATACAATTTCAATCAGCCCTTAAATGATTGGGACGTGGGCAATGTAACAGAAATGCTGGGAATGTTCCTAAACTCGGAGAATTTTAACCAGCCTCTGGACAACTGGGATGTTGGTAATGTAGTCAATATGGAAGGCTTGTTTTTAAATGCCGAAAAGTTCAATCAAAATATTGAGTCTTGGAATACCGCTCAAGTGGAGTCGATGTTGAATATGTTTGCCGACACGAGGAGCTTTAACCAACCCTTAAATAAATGGAATGTGTCCAACGTAAAAGATATGGGTGGCATGTTCAACAATGCAAGGGCATTTAACCAACCTTTGGCAGATTGGGATGTTTCCAATGTGGAGCTCATGGACACCATGTTTAGCAGAGCAATTAGTTTTAACCAGTCGTTGGCCACGTGGAACGTTACAAACGCTACCGATATGTCCTTTATGTTTGGAACGCAATCAATGACTATTGAAAACTACGATTCCCTACTAAGGGCTTGGTCTAATTTAACACTCCAACCCAACGTTTCCTTTGGTGCTGGCAATGCCACTTATTGCGAAAGTGAGGCAGCAAGAAATAGCATTATAGAGAATTTTGGTTGGCAAATTAGCGATGGCGGTCTCAACTGCCTTCCATACACCTTGCCAGCCGATAATTTTCTTGTCTTGGGAACTGATGTAAGTTGTATAGATAAAAGCGATGGCAAAATATCCATAACGGCCAAGCTGGAACAAAGTTATAATGCGACCTTAGTAAAAAGTGATTTCTTTGAAGAGGTTGGCCTTCGGGATATAGCTGAATTTGCGGATCTGGAAGTAGGCAACTATACGCTTTGCATAACCGTTCCAGGCCAATTTGATTTTGAGCGTTGTTTTGAAGTGGCTATAAACCAGCCAGAATCCCTAAGCGTAAGCTCAAAAGTGAACGATATGGACAACACGGTAACCTTGGCACTAAAAGGTGCACCACAGTACTTCATAAACATCAACGAAAAGTCTTATACCACTTCATTGCCCACCATTTCCCTGCCCATAACGGCAGGCAATAATACCATTACCGTGCGTAGTGGCCTGAACTGTCAGGGCTTATTTGAAGAAAAGATATTAGTGGAACGACCCATTGGACTGTTTCCAAACCCTGTTTCAGAAGGAGCAGTTTCAGTTTACATTGGCCCGCATTCCCAGAATCGTAATTTTATACTTACCGTGCACAATGCAAATGGTGCCCTTGTTCTGCATCAGAAAGAAACCGCAGTAAACGGAAAACTGGAATTTGACGCAAAAACCCTTCCAACGGGCATTTATTTCGTGAACTTAAAATCTCCTGAACTAAACCTTGATTATAAACTTGTAAAAAGATGATCTATATGTTAAAATATCTTTTTAAGATCGTTTTATTGTCCCTCCTGCTCTTGTCATGCAGCAGCTCTGATCCCAATGAGGAAGGTGGTGACGACCAAAAAAATAATATACCCATACCTGAGGCCGCAACCTTATTGTTCCCCAATAACAATGAGGCCTGCTTGGAAAGCAGTCCTACTTCAAATCCTATGGAGGCTTTTGTTGAGTTCAGATGGAATGATGCCAAGAACGCAGACAGTTACAAACTTTACATCACCGATTTAAATACCAATGAAACCACAACGGAAGATGCGTTCCGGAATGAAAGAGTTGTAAGGGTCAAGAACAATACCCCTTACAGTTGGTACGTAGAATCCATAGCAAGGAACACGGATAATACAGCCAATAGCACTACTTGGCGCTTTTACAACAGTAGCGGTGGCGCAACCAATTATGCCCCGTACCCTGCTGAAGCTGTGACACCAGAAAACGGCAGCGAATTAAATGACATTATAAATACTAAGCTAGAATGGAATGCAACAGACTTGGAAAATGACATTCTATCATACGAAGTTTTTTTTGGTACGAACAAAAACGACCTACCATTATTGGCTACGTATACCGAAAATAATACGGAGACATTGACCTTAACCTCCGGAACCACCTATTATTGGAGAATAAACACCATTGACTCCCAAGGCAACAAATCGTTTTCCCCTATATTCAATTTTAAAACTAATTAGGTTTTGACCCAAGTCTGACTGGTATTTTCTCAATCATTCTCCCTAGCAAATTGGTTTAAAAAAAATGGAATACCAAGTGATATAAAGTATTGTAATGAACTTATAAATAGCAATTTCTCTTGTAGAATGATAGAAGTCAAATACGTATGAAGATATAATTTAAAAAAAGAGTTAATGAAAAAGCAATCTATCTTTCAAAAGTATGCAAACTATAAAGTAAGGCTAACTTTATTAGTTCTACTCTTATGTCCTATTTATAGTTCTGCCCAATCCAAACTACCAAATGATTCATACGCCACTATTTTGGACGCAAATGCGCTAATGATTTCAAACCCGAGAAAGGCACTTACAATGTTGGCACCATTGAAAAAAACTTTTATCACCGAAAGTAGTTATGAAAATATCGAGGATGTAGTCGTTTATCAAACAATCTTGAGCGCCGAAAATAGCATTCATAGTTTAAACGGTAACCACCAAAGAATTTTTGCGAATTTAAGGGACTTCCAACGCAATATTGAGCCCTTTCTTGAAAATGACGACCGTTACGCGCAATTCTATTTCTTAAGCAAAGTATACCATCTTACCTATAAGGCTCAAGAAAAAGGGGGTATGCTCATTGGAAACCCTAGATACAGGGGGGCACTACATGGAATTTTAGCCGAGGTACGAGCGTTTTCCTTTAAAGACAAAAAAAATGGTATTCTTGTTGAATCTATGATCAACCAGAATCTATGAACGAAAACATACAGAACATCTGTACGCTTTAACCACAAGGCCAAAACGAAGTAATCCATTCATAAACAACTGTATTTTAACTAAATAAGCACTTATTTTTCCTATAAAATTGATAACAATATACATACTACACAATATGTGGTCCTGATACATCAAGCTAACCACCCATCCTTGTCAAAAAATCCAACCTAACCGAATAGATTGGATTTCTTTAAACTGTATTCCGACAAGGACTCGAACCATGGACCCCCTGTCCCGAAAGCTTTCGGGAGAGTCAGGAACCGCCTGTCTCCAAAAGGATTTTCTTTCTTAGTTCGGGGTACTTCAAAAGGTTGCCGATATATTTGCTGCTTTTCATGGATTTTATTTTCCGCTCAAGCCGTACCGCATGCGAGTAGTCCCTGCAATCGAATTTCAAAAACAGTTCCCAGTCATTTGCCGTTGCAGTAAAGCTGTTCGCGCCATATTTACCGGTATTGTGGTTTTCCAGCCTTTTTGCGACATCATTGTTGCAGGCACCTATGTAGAATTTCTTGCGCGTTTTGCTGTATAGGATATAGGTGTTTGCCATGGAAGTACATAAAAAAGGAGAAGTCTTTTCAAGACTTCTCCTTGTGGTCCCACATGGGCTCGAACCATGGACCCCCTGATTATGAGTCAGGTGCTCTAACCAGCTGAGCTATAGGACCAAATAATACTCTATTTCAAAAAAATCCCCCTGTCCCGAAAGCTTTCGGGAGAGTCAGGTGCTCTAACCAGCTGAGCTATAGGACCAAATAATACTCTATTTCAAAAAAATCCCCCTGTCCCGAAAGCTTTCGGGAGAGTCAGGTGCTCTAACCAGCTGAGCTATAGCACCCGCAATTTTCGGTTGCAATATTACCACTTATTTTTAACCGATACAAGCAAAAAATTAATCTAAAACTACAAATACCGGTCTAAGCCGATTAAATTACTAACTGCCAAATCTTTAGACTTCCTCCGCTATTTCTTGACACAATTCTACCAACACGCCGTGCGTGCCCTTGGGATGCACAAAAGCGACCAATTTATTATCCGCCCCCCTTTTTGGCGTCTCGTTCAGGACTACAAAACCTTCTTTTTTTAATCGGGTTATTTCTGCAACGATATCATCCACCTCAAAAGCGATATGGTGTACGCCCTCCCCTTTTTTTTCCAGAAACTTGGCTATTGGACCGTCTGTACCGGTACTTTCCAGCAATTCTATTTTATTGGGACCACTTTTAAAAAAAGAGGTCTTCACACCCTCGGAAACCACCTCCTCTTCCTTGTAGGGCGCTACGCCCAATAATTTTTCGTACAACGCATTGGATGCTTCCAAGTCTTTTACGGCAATGCCTATATGTTCTATTTTCTTCACTTGTGCTGCATTTGTTTCAGCATCTTTTCAACATAAATTCTATTTTGAAGATGCTTTCGTTACATTTTACGAAAATACGTACTATTCTACGTATTTTTGTAGCATGGAAACGCAAAGACAACGGAAAATAGGGGGAGTCATCCAAAAGGATATTGTAGATATTCTTCAGAAAGCGGCCCTTGATGGTGGACTTAAAGGCACCTTGATATCGGTAAGTAAGGTTACCGTTACCACGGACCTTTCTATTGCAAAGGTATACGTAAGTATTTTCCCGAATGACAAGGCTGCCGAATTGTTGGAAGGCATCAAATCCAACCAACCCTTGATTAAGCATGAGCTTAGCCAACGTACCCGAAACCAACTGCGCCGTGTACCGGAATTACTGTTTTACCTGGACGATTCGCTTGACTATATAGAAAAGATTGAAAAGTCGCTGGAAGGGAAGGAAAACCCTATTGAGAACAGGGACTTGTTGGAAAAAAGAAAAAAATCCTAAGGGTTGAACTTTTCCCTCTACATAGCCAAACGCTACGTTCGCTCCAAGAGCAGCCAAAACGCTGTGAACATTATCAATTTTATTACATTTTTGGTTATTGTTATTGGTTCCGCCGCCCTGTTTATTGTATTATCCGGCTTTGCAGGGTTAAAAACCTTCAGTCTTTCCTTTACCAAATCCTTTGACCCTGAACTGAAGGCAATCCCAACGACCGGAAAATTTTTCTCCATAAGTCCTGAGCAGGAAGCCAAACTTGCATCCATAAAAGGCATCGCGTCCTACGCCAAAGAAATTGAAGAAAAAGTGTTACTGGAACACCGAGGTAAAAATCAAATCGCTTATCTAAAGGGAATAGATTCCAACTACACCAAAGTAACAGGGGTGGACAGCACCATTTATTATGGCGATTGGACCATAAACGAGGACCAGGCCGTTTCCGGTATCGGTATACTTAACAATCTGGGTGTCACTGTTAACCAGTTCAGGAGCCCTATGCGCATTTATGCCATTAAACCTGGAGAAGGTTCTCTTTCGTCCCAAAGCATGGGCAGTGCAAGTTCCATTTACAATCAACTCCCCATAGTTATCGGCGGTGTTTATGCCGTAGAGGCAGATCTGGACAATAAATATGTGTTTGCGCACTTACCCTTGGCTCAGGCACTTTTGGAGAAGGAACCCAATCAATACTCGGGCATCAATTTTAAATTGACGGAAGGAGCCAGCGAAACATCGGTTAGGGAGGCTATACTAACAAGTCTTGACGATATGGTCGTTCTCAAAAACAGACAGGAACTGAACGGTACCTTGTATAAAATGCTGAATACCGAAAATTTGGCTACCTACCTTGTGTTTACCTTAGTACTCATTATTGCCCTCTTCAACGTTGTGGGTGCTATAATTATGATGATTTTGGACAAACAGCAAAACTCAAAAACACTCTACAGCCTTGGCACCACAATAAAGGCGCTGCGCCGTATCTATTTTGTGCAAGGTATTTTGGTTACGGGTGTGGGCGGGGTCATAGGCGTACTGTTGGGTTCGTTATTGATCTGGTCCCAACTTGCCTTTGAATGGCTGAAAATTACTCCCACCTTGGCCTATCCGGTAGAATATCAGCTCATAAATGTGGCCATTGTTTTAGTGACTATTTTGGTTTTGGGCATTATAGCTTCCAAAATTGCGAGCAGCAGAATCAATAAAAAATTGGTGTCGCAGTAAGCTAACGGACTTCAACCTATTGAATTGGTGTATTCTAGTGGTGAATTTTAAATCCGATTCAACTTAGGTATAAAAAACATAACTTTGCAGCCAATCCAAATATAGCCTAATGGACATTGTTACTTCATCCTTATTGTCAGTCGTAGTACCTTTATACAACGAAGAAGACAATGCGGTGCTTTTGACCCAAAAAATCCATGAAAGCTTGGCCGGGTATAACTACCAGATCATATATATCGATGACTTTTCTACCGATCGCACTAAACAGGTGGTAAAGGAAATGCAGGACGACAAAGTACATCTTATCGAACTGAAAAAAAACTACGGACAAAGTTTGGCCTTAGCAGCGGGTATAGATTATGCGGAGGGCGAGTATATCATTACCATGGACGGTGACCTGCAAAACGATCCTAGCGATATTCCCGAAATGTTATCCTATGCCATGAGCGGGGAGTTTGACCTTATTACGGGCATACGCCAAAAACGAAAAGATTCGCTTGTAAAAAAAATACCTTCCAAAATCGCTAACTTTTTGGTACGAAGGGTCACCAAATTGGACATAAAAGATAACGGTTGTGCGCTAAAAGTATTTACGAAAGATATTGCAAAGGACCTGAACCTGTACGGAGAAATGCACCGTTTTATTACCCTGCTGGCACATTTGGAAGGTGCTCAGATCAAACAAGTACCGGTAAAGCACCATGCGAGGCATGCCGGTGTGTCCAAATACGGACTAGAAAGGGTCTTTAAGGTGGTGGCCGATATGATGCTGCTCCTTTTTATCCGTAAATATTTCCAGCGCCCCATACACCTTTTTGGAATTTTCGGTTTCTTGTTGATTCTCTTGGGTATCCTTATCAATGTTTACTTACTAGTAATAAAAATCGGTTTTGGAGAGGATATTGGAACCCGGCCTTTGCTAATGTTCGGAATGATGTTCATTTTGGCGGGAATACAATTGTTCACCATTGGCATTGTTATGGAGCTGTTGATCCGCACTTATTACGAGTCGCAGAACAAACGACCCTACAGAGTTAAAAAAGTTAGCATAGGTGGCACGGCCCAATAAAGCGATAGCTACCGCGATAAAGCTACTTGTAAGCGGAGTCCTCATCTATTTTATTTTCTCAAAGATAGATGTACGGGAGATAGGGAACACCCTTCGCAGCAGCAACCCTTATTATCTTGTTCTGGCATTGGCGCTATTTCTTTTCTCCAAAGTAATCGCTTCCTTTAGGCTTAATCTTTATTTTCATCAATTAGAGGTATTCCTTACCCAAAAAAGCAACCTAAAACTCTATGCCTTGGGCATGTTCTACAACCTCTTTTTACCCGGAGGTATTGGTGGTGATGCCTATAAAGGCTATGCGATAAAAAAGAAATTTGACGTACCTACCAAAAAAGTGGTGAGCATACTGGTACTTGATCGTTTGAGCGGTCTACTGCTCTTGTTCGTATACGCCTGCGGACTTTTGGCATACCTTGAAATCGAATCTATTGCCCCTTTAAAAACCTTGTTCATCTTGGCGGTTCCGCTGTCTGTTGGTGTCTTTTACCTGCTTAACCGGCAATTCTTCAGGTATGCCCTACCCGTCTTTTGGAAATCGGTAAGCTACTCTGCCATGGTACAGCTAACACAGCTTGTTGCCGTTTGGTTTATCATGAAATCGTTGGGAATTGCACTACATCAAGTTGCGTACTTGGTCATTTTTCTAATTTCTTCCATTGTATCGGTAATTCCATTGACCATTGGAGGTATTGGAAGCAGGGAAGCCACGTTCTTCTATGGCGCATCGTTTTTAGGACTAAATGAAAATATATCCGTAGGTATTAGCGTAATTTTTTTCTTGATTACCGCGCTGGTATCCCTTTTGGGCGTTTGGTATCACTTTAAAAAACTAGACTTAAAAACGACCCGGCCCTAATATCATAGTGGCCTGTGTCAAAAAACATGTTTAGGAGGACCTAGTAAACATGTATCAAGTACATCTTCTTTAATACCTTGTGCCGCGTATTCGGATTTAAAAACTTCGCTTGTAGGCGGGTGATACGAAAATGATCTACTGCATATTGCGTATCCCAATCCACACCGGAACTACGTAACTGCTCCAACTCTTTTTCATTGGCATAGACCCAGATATCGTGTTTCTTCTGAAGGTCTTTCAAGGTTGTGATCTTAACGGGTTGTTGATTATAAAAGTCCAGGGACCAAGTGTATTCTTGACCAATTTTGTAAATAGCATCTACCGGTATGTTCTGCTCCTCTACCACCTTGGCCATAGACGAACCGCCTTGATATTCCAATAAATTAGGATAAAAATGAAGATTGAGCACCGTATTCAACACCAAGGAAGCACATACCGAAACCGTAACCAACCTTGCAAACCTATCTTCGCCTTTGATACAGAAATACATGCCTATTCCAACCATCACGGCCAAGGCAACATATACGGAAATACTGTTCACTTGGAAAACGAAGAAGCAAATAAGTGCAGATGCAATGAATACGATACCTGCAATAAGATACTGACCCACCAAAAACCGTTTCATGGCTTTTTCTTTTTGATCTCGATATAAACCATGTATGTACGAAGCCGTAAGCACCGAGAACAAGGGGATGGTTACATTTAAGTAATGCGGCAACTTAAACTGGGCAAAACTGATGAGGATAAAAATTAGGACGATACCGCCCGTAGTCAGAAACTCGGTATTGGAGCGTTTTGCAAAATTTTGTTTGAAAAAATTACGAATCCTGGTACTTACCGCTGCGATGGCCAAGATAGTCCACGGTAAAAAGACCCAGAGGAAGGTATGGAAAAAGAAAAAATAATCGCTGCTGTTCTTGCCTATGCCCTCCCCGCTTAAACGTTCAAAGCTCTGTTCCCAAAAAATAAAGAAGATGCCGCTCCGGCCGGATTTTCCTCTGATTACCTTCTCCGGGTGCATATCAAACTGGTGGTAATAGGCATAAAGCATGGGCGATATGGTGATCCCGAAAATGAGGAGCGCGGCAAGCACTTTCCAGTTTAAAAATACCTTCCAATTTCTGGTGTAGGCCACGTGGCATAAAATAGGCAGACCTATGACCAATAAGGCTATCTGGCCTTTGGTAGAGAACGCGATACCTGCACCCAAAGCACCTAATAAAATTGCGCGTAGGCTCCCATTTTCTATATAGGTAACCAATTGCCATATCGCAAAAATGGTGAAACCAGTGAGCACGGCATCGGTTCGGACATCTATAGCGCCAAGCATAATGGTCTGGGCGGTCATAAAAATTAAGGCGGCTAGTTTTCCGGTTTGTTTGTTATACAAGATCTTTCCCAGTCCGTAACTGCTAAAAGCCCCCAACAGTGTAGCAAGTATACCGGGAATCCTGTACGCCCAATCGTGAATACCGAATATTTTATAGGAAAGCGCAGCCAGCCAATAATGCACATGGGGCTTGTCCAAATACTCATTTGGCCCCTTGAACAGATTTAAAAAATCGTTCTCCTGCACCATACGCATGGCCATAACGGCGAACTGTGCGGAATCGTTCTCCATTAGGGTTACGAACATTCCACCTATATACACTAGGATGACCAAGCCAATTAAAAACCAATATCTTAGGTTGGATATCATAGGGAGAATTTCCGGAGTGCAAATATAAATAACTTTGAAAACAACCAGCCAAAAAGGCTGCCGAGGAGTGCGCCCGTAAGGATATCCAAAGGAAAATGAACCCCGATATAGACCCTGCTATAGGCTACCAATGCGGCCCAAACCAGTAAGATATAGCTCACCTTCCTTAATTCGGTCCTTAGGGTATGCCAAAAGAAAACGGCTACGGCAAAAGAATTTGCCGCATGTGCGGAAAAGTATCCGTACTTACCGCCGCAACGGCTCTTGACCAAGCGCATGGCATCCATGAGCTCCGGGTCGTGGCAAGGTCTTAACCTAGCTACACCATACTTAAAAAAGTTACTGAGCTGATCGGTAACCGTTATTAACAAGGCAACGGAAACCACCAAAACGACCGTTCTTTTTAAACCGTATTTTATGTAGGATAACAGTAATAGGCAAAGGTAAATGGGAATTGCGCTGCGTTTATTGGACACAAACTGCCAAAAGAAATCCCAAGAAGGCGTTCCCAAACCGTTCAGATATAGGAAAAGTTCATGGTCCCATTGTATGAGTGAATCTAGCATGGCCGTTATTCTTCGTAACGGGAAACCTCTCGGTCATAAAATTCGGTAGCCATGGCGATCAGGTTTCCCATTTCCTCTTCCAAGTCCTTTTCGTCTTCCTTGGAGAACTCCTCAAACCAAACTACCTCATCGTTTTCCAAATTGATGATGAACCTGGGGTAGTCCGTGTGTACTACAAATATGGCATTGGGATGATCGGTATTATCGCCGAGAATAAATTTTGGTAGTTCCATAAAAGTGTAAATTATTTCATTCGATGCGTTGTTCTAAATTAAGAAGCTTTAGCCAATGCCTCTTGCACTATTAATTTTTTTGTGAGGTAATTGAATCGAATATACAACATAATGGCCGATGCCGTTAACCCCACAAAAAGTCCCAACCAAATACCAACACTGCCTAGATCTGTATGTAGTCCTGTATAATAGGAAACCGGAAAACCAATGAGCCAGTAGGCTATAAAGGTAATCAAGGTAGGAATCTTCACATCTTGTAAACCACGCAAAGCACCTAAGACCACCACTTGTACGCCATCTGTTATCTGAAAGAACGCCGCAACCAATAACAACTGTGCGGCCAGGGCTATTACTTCGGTATTGTCTACGAGGTTTAAGGCGTCATCCAAGTCCAAGTAAATGGTCGGAAACCAATTTCGACCTATAAGAAAAAGTATCGCGAATCCTGTAGCCACTAAAAAAGTAAGTAAAAATATAGATTGCGCTATTCTTCTGAGCTCGCTAAAGTTCTTAAGCCCTTTCTGGTTACCTACCCTGATCATGGCCGCTACACCCAGACCCATACTGAACATGAAGGTCATGCTACTAAGGTTCAAGGCAATTTGATTTGCCGCCTGGGGATTTTTACCAAGTACGCCGCTCAACCAGATCGCCGCCGTAAAAATGGCCACTTCAAAAAACATCTGTAAGGCAGATGGAAAACCCAGTGCTATGATTTTGTTCATCACCCGTTTTTCGATATGCTTAAAGTTAAAGCCAGTAACGAACGGGTGAAACTTTTCCTTGCTTCGTAGGAGCACCCAAATATAAATGACCATCACTGCCCTGGAAACCAAAGTACCGACGGCAGCACCTACGATGCCCATTTCGGGAAAACCAAAAGCCCCAAAAATCAGCAAATAATTAAGGACAATATTTACGATGTTGGCAATTATTGTGGCGTACATAGGGTACTTGGTCTGGGACAATCCTTCCGAAAACTGTTTAAAAGCCTGAAAAATAATCAAGGGCACCAAGGAAAACGCCACTAGATCCAAATACGGCAGGGCCAACTCTACCACCTCTAGGGGCTGCTTCATCATAAACATGAGGGGTTTGGCCAATAGAATTATACCGAATAATGATAATCCCAATAGCGTACAGAGTACCAATCCATGCTTTAAAGCACTTTTTGCATCCGCTGCCTTACCAGCTCCGTCCGCTTCTGCCACCAAGGGCGTAATTGCAGTTGAAAAACCGATACCCAGAGACATGGCTATAAAAACAAAACTGTTCCCCAAAGAGACCGCCGCGAGTTCAGCGGTTCCCAATTGGCCCACCATGATATTATCCGCAAACTGCACAAACGTATGCCCCAACATCCCCAAAATAACAGGGACGGACAGTTTTATGTTATATCTAAACTCTTTGGTGTAATTACTGAGCAACAGGTTGGATTTTTAACGGTGCAAATATACTTTTTTAATAGTTAGTTGAGCATATCACCACCTAGGAATGGAAATGAAATTTGGCGTGTAGACCAACAAGTAAAATTAGGCCTTAGCTCTTGGTTGATGGTTTTTGGCTTTTGGCACTTGGCCATTGGGTATTGTCTCTGGCTAAAATCGATAGTCACGGTCCCAACGGATTCTACCCCTGTTTTTTCGCCTCGTTCCAGTACACATCCATTTCATCCAAGCTCATTTCTTGGAGGGATTTTCCTTTATCACTGGCGGATTTTTCCAAGTATTGAAAACGTTTCGTGAATTTTTTATTGGTCCGTTCCAAAGCTGTTTCGGGATCAATCCCTAAAAACCGGGCATAATTGATCATGGAAAAGAGCACATCGCCAAACTCGGAGGCTATCTTATCTTTATCGCCCTCGCGCACTTCTTCCTGTAGTTCCCCAAGCTCCTCCTGTACTTTCTCAAAAACCTGCTGGGGCTGCTCCCAATCGAATCCCACTCCGGCTACTTTCTCCTGTATCCGACTCGCTTTTACCAAGGCAGGTAAACTTTTGGGAACGCCCTCAAGCACACTTTTCTTGCCTTCTTTCAGCTTTAAGAGCTCCCAGTTGCGTTTTACGTCTTCCTCATTGTTCACGGTAACATCGCCATATATATGTGGGTGCCTATGTATTAACTTTTCACAAATGGCATTGGCCACATCGGCGATATCAAAATCCCCGGTTTCCGAACCTATTTTTGAATAAAAAACAATGTGCAATAAAATATCGCCCAATTCATTTTTAACCTCCTCCAAATCATTATCCAAGATAGCATCGCCAAGCTCGTAGACTTCTTCTATGGTCAAATGGCGTAAGCTTGCTATGGTCTGCTTTTTATCCCAAGGACATTGCGCCCGAAGCTTGTCCATTACCGTTAATAACCTGTCCACCGCCTTTAATTGCTCCTGTCTTGAATGCATTACCTTATATTTTAAACAAAACTACGAATTGCACCAGTTATGGCTTCCAAAAACCAAGGATAAGATTTTAAATTAAGGAGCTAATCACGGCTTATGTGAAATTCTACTGTAAGTCACTTTCAACATCATTACTATATCCCGCAATGAAAAAAGTGCATCCTAACCATTCATAAGATGGTTAAAATACAATAAATAGTACTATAAATGGTTATTACAACTCCAACACAAAAAAACGTTAACATGAAACAGTACCTTTTAAGCATATCGCTCGTTCTCTTGGGATATGGCCTTCACGCACAATCCTATATTGGCTTCCTAACCGATAACTATAGTGGTGTGCATGGTGTAATAGACAACCCGGCCAATATTACAGATTCCAGGTTTAAAACGGATATTAACCTTTTAGGAGCCAGCGCGTTTTTTAGCAACGATTATTACGGTGTAAACATTAACGATGCTATTGGAAATTCGGATTTTGATTTTGACCTAGATGGAACCAAAACACCCACAGAAAACAACAACCTCTATGGGAATACAGATATTTTGGGACCGGCCGTTATGTTTAATCTTAGCCCAAAAAGTAGCATTGCTTTGTTCACGAGGGCCAGGATAGCCTTTAATGTAAACGAGATTAACGGAAATACTATTGATAATTTGGCCGATGGTTTTGATGAAAACCAAGATTTTTTGATCAATGAAGGAAATGCCTTTGCCACGGCAAATGGCTGGACGGAATATGGCTTTACCTATGCAAGAACCTTAGTAGTTAAGGACCAACATTTTTTAAAGGGAGGTATCTCCTTAAAATATTTGCAAGGTATTGGCAATACCTTTGCCAGTGGTACTGATGTAAACATTGCCTATGATGCTGATGGCACTTCTTTGCCCGGAGGCCAAACTACAGGGAGCTTAACCTCTACCGGGGAGGTTATGTATGGCAGCAGCGACAATATTAGCGATGATTTTGATGATTTTGACATTCAAAGTTTAAACAATGCCACCGGTTTTGGCGCAGATGTAGGTTTTGTGTATGAATGGAGACCGGACCATGCAGACTATAACGGAGTTGATCCCAACGGTAATTCCACGGCAAAGCACCTGAACAAATATAAATTAAAAATCGGGCTATCCATATCAGATATTGGTTCTATAAATTACAAGGACAGTACCCAAGAGACCTATGATATAAACGCAACCGTAAGTGAGGACGATATTGAAAACGAGGATAGCATAGAAGATATCCTAAACAATCTATACACACAAACAAGTACGGCTACCGCCTCCAAAGCCATACTGCCCACTGCTATGCGTTTATCTGCGGATTACAATTTGCACAAGAAATTCTACATAAACCTTAACACAAATCTACCACTGACCTCCGGCAATAAAATAAATGTAAACCGCATACCTGCCACACTTGGCCTAACACCACGCTTTGAAACCAAATGGTTTTCCTTTTACTTGCCGCTTAGCGTAATAAAAGATGCCGGCACACAACTTGGTGCAGGTTTACGCGCCGGGCCGTTATACATTGGTTCAGGTTCTATACTCTCAGCGCTTACAAGCAATACCAGTAGGGCGGCAGATGTCTACGCAGGAGTAAAAATACCCATTTACCAACCTACCCCCAAAGACAAGGATGGTGATGGCGTACTCAACAAGTTTGATGACTGCCCTAAAGAATTTGGTGATCCGGAAAACAACGGCTGCCCTTGGAAAGATACTGATGGCGATACCATACTAGATAAGGACGATGCATGCATAAACGAAGCAGGACCAACAGAAAATAATGGGTGCCCTTGGGGGGATGCAGATGGTGACGGTATCTTGGATAACGAAGACACCTGCCCTAACGAAAAAGGACCTTTGGAAAACAATGGCTGCCCATGGAAAGATACGGATGGTGACGGTATTTTGGACAAAGATGATGCCTGTATAAACGAAGCGGGTACGGTAGCGAACAAAGGATGCCCCGAACCCGAACCGATAGTCACCGAAGAAGTACAAAAAACGTTGAATGAATATGCAAAGACTATTTTGTTCACTACCGGAAAAAGTACCCTTAAAGAGGAGTCTACAGGTGTACTAACGGATATTATCATGATTCTGAATGAATACCCAACGGCCAATTTCACGGTTGAAGGCCATACGGATAGTATAGGCAGTAGGATAACGAACCAAAAATTATCCGAGGAACGGGCGAACGCAGTTAAAACATTTCTTATTGAAAACGGTATAGCCGCGACAAGACTTACATCGGTGGGCTATGGAGAAGACAAACCCATAGCAGATAATATGTACAAAGCCGGAAGAAGCCAAAATCGAAGGGTAGAAATTAATCTCGTAAAGTAACCATTTAGATTTCGCGACAGCGAAGAAACCAATGCATTAAAGGTATATTTAAAATAGTACAATACAAAAACTCCAAAACTCTAAAACGTTTTGGAGTTTTATGTTTATAGGCGTAATGGTAATAGTAGGTCTAGGTAAGGACTACAATTTAAGGCGTTAGAAAAAATCAAATATTTAGTGTACTTTTCTACTCACTTTAAAATGCTACGGTTATTATGAGATCTCCAATACCTTTCGCTTTCTTAATACTACTTTTTGTTTCTTGCAATTCACTCAAAAAACCTATTATTTCAAACAGTGCTACACCAATTTTAGTACAAGATGGCTATGCGTTTACGGAAGGCCCCGCATCGGACAAGGAAGGCAATGTTTATTTTACCGACCAACCCAACAACAGTATTTTAAAATGGGACGCAAAAACCAATACCGTTTCAACGTTTATGAAACCAGCTGGTCGTGCCAACGGACTGTATGTTGACAACCAAGGCAATCTTTTGGCTGCGGCCGATGAAAAAAATGAACTCTGGCAAATTGATATGGATAAAAAAGTGCGTATTTTGTTGCATCACTTCGAAAACAAAAAGCTCAACGGACCAAACGATATTTGGGTAGATAAAAAAGGAGGTATCTATTTTACCGATCCGTACTACCAAAGACCCTATTGGGAACGAAAAGAAGCGGAATTGGATGCGCAGCTGGTTTACTATATCGCCCCCAACAGTACAGAGGCAAAAGTAGTTGCGGACAATTTTGAGCGTCCCAACGGAATTATTGGAACAGCAGATGGCAAGACCCTGTATATTTCGGATATTGGCGATAAAAAAACCTATTCCTATACCATTGCAAATGACGGGAGCCTAACCAATCGAAAGCTTTTTACCAACATGGGATCGGACGGAATGACGATAGACAATAAAGGCAACGTATACCTAACCGGCGAGGGTGTCACCGTTTTTAATGCCCAAGGGAAACAGATAGAACACATCCCTATCGCAGCCGATTGGACTGCCAATGTCACTTTTGGAGGAGCAGAACAAAACATACTATTCATTACCGCTTCCAAAGCTATTTATACCTTAACAATGAGCGTAAATGGGGTTCGGTGGTAGGGAATATCGATTATTTAACGCCCCAAAAGAATCCTACAAATCAGATAAAAAGTAATGGAAATGGATAATCGGGAGCGGTTTAAGATCCAAAAGCTGGCCTATTTTTTTTATCTTCAACCACCTAAAACCAAACCAAATGACAGCTTTCATTTTTGAATTTATAGGAACGGCCATGCTTATCCTTATCGGTAATGGCGTAGTGGCCAATCTAGTGCTAAAGGGAACCAAGGGTGGAGATCTTGGGTGGGTAGGAATTGCACTTGCGTGGGGTATTGCCGTCTTTATCGGTGTTTTTGTTTCTGCAGACGCCAGTGGGGCGCACCTAAATCCTGCGGTGACCATAGGGTTGGCCACGGCAGGAAAATTCTCTTGGACATTGGTTCCGGGTTATATTGTTGCACAGGTTTTGGGTGCCATGATGGGTAATTTATTGGTATGGCTGAACCATAAAAAGCAATACGATGCAACCGAGGACCCAGCTGCCATCCTTGGCACTTTTTGCACCTCGCCCGCCATTAGAAATCCGTTTTGGAATTTGGTGACCGAAATTATTGGAACCTTTGCCTTGGTTTTCGGTATCTTTTTTATTGCAGGGGGCAGCGTTGGTTCCGAATCCATTTCCCTTGGGGCTTTGGATGCCCTGCCCGTGGCATTGTTGGTTATAGGTATCGGTTTTGGTCTGGGAGGGCCAACGGGATACGCCATTAATCCTGCGCGGGATTTAGGCCCACGCCTTCTGCATGCTATCCTGCCATTGAAAAACAAAGGAAACAGCGACTGGAACTATTCTTGGGTTCCTGTGATAGGACCTATTATCGGAGCAATGATCGCAGCATTCGTTTTCTCCTTGGTATCCTAAACCCAAAATAGGCATTAGAACTTCGTTACAAAGTTCCAATACATAATTTTTGAATTAAAAGAATATAATTATGAACTAATAAAGGGTGCTGTCCTCCCTTTGTGCGCCTAAACAGATCCTAGGTCGAAAATCATTTGACCTGACCAAAAATCGGTGGTTATTTGCAAACTGATATGCTTTTATAATGAAATTCCTCTTTTATATTCTTCTCCTATCAGGAATTTTGGCCTTTGGCCAAGATGCCGCACCATTTTCAGATGAAGTAAATGCGATATCAAAAAAGTACGATTCTATCTGGGACGCTAACAGCGAAAGCATCGTATTTACCGGCAGCTCCAGTATACGTATGTGGCATAGTCTTAAAGCCTTGTTTCCAGAGCATCAGATTATAAACACAGGATTCGGTGGCTCCCAGGCCGCGGATCTATTATATTACTTAGAGCCATTGGTGCTCCGTTACGCTCCTAAACAAGTATTTATTTACGAGGGCGATAATGATTTATCGGCCAAAAAAAGACCTAAGGAAATTATAGCCACTACCCACGAAATAATCCGAGAGATCCATAAGAACAAAGCCGACACCAAAATTGTACTAATGGCCGCAAAACCAAGTATAAGTCGTTGGAGTTTACGTAGTAAATACAAAAGACTCAATAGAAAATTCAAAAAAATGGGCGCTAAAAATCCGCTCTTAACCTATGCCGATGTTTGGTCTCCCATGCTTAATGGAAGAAAATTAAAAACAGACCTATTTCTAGAGGATGGCCTGCACATGAACGACAAGGGATACGCCCTTTGGCACGAAGCCATTAAATACCTAGTTACTAACCTATAATTAACAATAATGATAAAAAACACTCTTATCAGGACCACGTTCGTAGTTTTCCTTATTTGTGCGTTTTACGCGTGCACAGCGGAACGTAAACCAAGAATTAACATGCCTACCACAAATCTGGCCGCGGAAGGTTTAATTCCGAAACCCTTGAAAGTCATCTCTACCAATTCGGCCTTTGCGCTAGATAAGTTCACGGCCATTTACACGGCCAAAGGTGATACCGGTTTTCAGGAAGTAGCCGAGTTTCTGGCCAATAAACTGGCCCAAAAAACAAACCTCGAAATCCCGGTGAACGATGAATCGCTACAAACGTTAGAACGGGTTATTTACATCAACAAATCGGACAGTACGGATATTAACACACCGGAAGCCTATCAATTGTACATTAATCAAGATTCCATTATCATTAACGCAAACACTGCAGAAGGTGCCTTTAGGGGCATACAGACCCTAAGGCAACTCGTACCGCATACCAGTAACGATACCTTGGCACCACATACAATATGGCCGGTACCCACCGGAAAAATTACGGACAACCCCGCTTTTGAGTATAGAGGTTCCATGTTGGACGTGGCGCGTCATTTTTTTAGTGTAGAAGATGTGAAAAAGTACATCGATATCTTGGCTTACTACAAGATCAACGTACTGCACTTGCATTTATCCGATGATCAAGGTTGGCGAATTGAAATCAAATCCTGGCCCAAATTAACGGAAATCGGAGGCAGTACCGAAGTTGGTGGTGAAGCCGGTGGTTTTTACACCCAAGAAGATTACAAAGAAATTGTACGGTATGCCGCAGAACGCTATATGACCGTGGTTCCCGAAATAGATATGCCGGGACACACCAATGCTGCATCCGTTTCCTATCCTTTTTTAAACGGAAATGGCAAAACACCCGAACTATATGAGGGTATCGAGGTAGGTTTTAGCACCTTTGATACCAGAAAGGATACCGTTTATGCTTTTGTAGACGATGTAGTACGGGAAATTTCCGAAATTACCCCGGGGCCTTATTTCCATATTGGGGGAGACGAAAGCCATGTCACTAAAAAAGATGATTACATCTATTTTGTGAACCGGGTAGAAAAAATTGTCCAAAAATATGGCAAACGTATGATAGGCTGGGACGAAGTTGCCGTTGCCGATATTGATTCTACTTCTATCTCCCAATGGTGGGCCAGTGCGGAGAATGCCAAAAAAGCGGTTGAAAAAGGGATGCAAGTAATCGTATCTCCCGCAACAAGAACCTATTTGGACATGAAATACGATACACTTTCCAAATTTGGTCTGCATTGGGCAGCTTACATTCCGGTAGATTCCGCCTACATCTGGACACCTGAGGGCTACGGTGGTATTCCAAGGGAAAATATTCTTGGCATAGAAGCCCCATTATGGTCCGAGACCATAAGCAACATAGACGAACTGGAATACTTGGCCTTTCCTAGGGTCATAGGTCATTCCGAACTCAGCTGGAGCATTCCTGAAAACCGAAATTGGGAAGACTACAAAGTTCGTTTGGCCAACCAGGCTCCGTTTCTAGAACGCATGGACGTAAAATACTACCCATCTCCCCTCATAGATTGGAAAAAGAGCAAATACACCTATAAGACCATCGAAAAAGACTGATATTAGTCGGTAGTCGGTAGTTGGTAGTTGGTAGTTGGTAGTTGGTAGTTGGTAGTCGAAAAATAAAAAAGCCTCAATTGCAGCTGCAGTTGAGGCTTTTTTATACGATTAAACGAAACTATTCCTATTCCGTAGCGCTCTCTTTATCAGATTCTTTTTCAGACTCAGAATCTTTTTCAGGTTCCGAAAAGTCCGCTATGTCCTTATCGACCAAAATATTGTACCATTGAACTATTTTTTTAATGTCGCTGGCATATACCCTATCCTCGTCATAATTGGGGAGCACCTCAAAAAAGTACTCTTCCAACTTTATTTTATCCTCTTTATGGCCTACAGAAGTTTTACCTCCGTTTTCCTTTTCCTGTATTTTTAGAAACACCTCACGTAACGGCAATTCCGCTTCCAAGGTGTATATGGCTATTTCGGAAAGTACACTAACGTTACTTCTAAGTCCTACGCTAATTCTTTTTCCATCCAACAGAGACTCCGCTACAAATCCCGATCTGGTTTGTGTTATCAATTTGTACAATCCCGGTTTACCGGCAACCGATAGTATTTTCTCCAACCCCATAGGCTATTTTAAATTTTTTAAGGGCAAATATTATATTTTTAAACTGATTAAAAGAAGTATTTAACGACCTTTTTTCATATTTGGAAATCGCATGCGGTAATCTACGTTGATTTTTCCCTTGGATATATTGGAGAGCCTTCCCTTGATCATTCGTTTTTTTAATGACGACAATTTATCCGTAAACAGAATACCTTCTATGTGATCATACTCATGCTGTATTACCCGTGCTAAGAGTCCATCAAAAGTTTCTTGATGTTGTTTAAAGTTTTCATCAAGGTAAGTAATCTTAATGGTTCCCTTTCTACTGACATCCTCGCGCACATCCGGTATACTTAAACAACCTTCGTTAAAAGCCCATTCCTCACCGATTTCCTCTTCTATATAGGCATTTACAAATACCCGCTTAAAACCGTTCAACTGTTTTTGTTCACTCTCGGTAAGCTCCTCATCATCGGCAAAAGGACTAGTATCCACTAGGAACAAACGAATAGGCAGTCCTATTTGCGGGGCTGCAAGTCCAACTCCTTTAGCATTGTACATGGTCTCCCACATATTTTCCAAAAGCACTTTAAAGTCCGGGTAGTCGGGGCCAATATCGGCACCTACTTTTCTTAGCACGGTATCCCCGTAGGCTATAATTGGTAATATCATCGTAATTCTTTAAATCGTGTTCTTAAAATTTCTCCACTATTTAACCAGTGGACTATATCAAAGTATAAAAAAGTGAGTTTAAATCTCTTTTTTCCGTTAGGTATCCTATTTTTTTTATTGTGTTTACTAGTAAGAAAACGGATATGATTTGTTTTTTTTGTTGCCAAATCATAAAATGCAAAGGAAACCTTATTTTTAAAAGGAAGTTCATGAAATTTTGTTAAATCCTCGGTATTGATGCGCCTACGGTCACAAACCATAAAAAAATAGTTGTCCTTATTCCTGTTTTCGAGCATCCTATCCCTTCTGCGATTCCATTTTTCCAACGCCTCTGCTTCTGTTTCGTAATGCTGAAAATGGATTTCCACATCGTTTAAAAGTCCTATAGGGTAATTGTTCTTGGACTCCGGATATTTGGATACAGATAAAAAATCCATATCCATTTGCATATAGTCATCGAAATTGGCCAACAATTTCATATAACAAGGACCAAATAAAAATAATCCTACAAAAGGGGTATTGTAAGGCTTTTGCAAATATTGGTATACCTGGCCTCCCCAACAGTTCCTGCTAACGATTACAAAATCGGAATTTGTGAGTTTTTGAATATCCCTATGTGCAAAAAAAGATGTAAAATACTGCCGTATCTTTCTTTTGACCAATATTTCAAAATCGATTAAGGCGTCCATCTTAATTTCTTTCTAAATATGACTGCAATATTATTGTGGCACTTATCTCGTCTATCAAAGCTTTATCTCTACGTTGCTTCTTTTTCAAACCGCCATCCAGCATACTCTGAAAGGCCATCTTAGAAGTAAAGCGCTCGTCCTGTCTTTCGATAGAGATATCAGGAAAATGTTTGGAAAGTTCTACTAAAAATGGTTTTATATACTGCTCGGACTCCGAAGGATCATTGTTCATTTGCTTGGGTTCTCCAATGACAAAAACATCAACTTTTTCGTCATTTACATAGGTTTTTAAAAAAGCTATAAGCTCTTTGGTAGGAACCGTGGTGAGACCAGAAGCTATAAGACGTAACTCGTCCGTAACGGCAATACCCGTTCGTTTTTCTCCATAATCCAATGCCAATAATCTTCCCAAACTAAAATTTTATCAAAAGTAATGGATAATTTGTGATATGTGAACTTACCTACGGTGAATTACTTTACTTCGACCTATATTTGAAAAAATTTTGGAACAACATGACAGATTTAAGAAATATAATTGAACAGGCTTGGGAAAATAGGGCGCTCTTAACCGAAGACAAGACACAACAAACCATAAGGGAGGTGATCAACCTTATAGACTTGGGCAAACTTCGTTGTGCGGAACCTACTTCAACTGGCTGGCAAATAAACGAGTGGGTAAAAAAAGCCGTTGTCCTGTATTTCCCAATTCAAAAAATGGAAACCCTTGAAGCCGGAATTTTTGAATATCATGATAAGATGCCCTTAAAAACGGGCTATAAAGAAAAAGGAATACGTGTAGTACCGAACGCGGTAGCCAGACATGGTGCCTTCATTTCACCGGGTACCATTCTGATGCCAAGTTATGTGAACATAGGCGCCTACATAGACGAAGGTACCATGGTAGATACATGGGCCACCGTAGGAAGTTGCGCTCAAATAGGTAAAAACGTACATCTTAGCGGAGGTGTAGGCATAGGAGGCGTGTTAGAGCCGCTACAGGCTTCACCGGTTATAATAGAGGATAACGCCTTTATAGGTTCTAGATGTATTGTGGTCGAGGGTGTACATGTAGAAAAAGAAGCTGTACTTGGTGCGAATGTAGTGCTAACGGGCTCTACTAAAATAATTGATGTTACAGGGTCTTCCCCTGTAGAACTTAAAGGTAGGGTTCCTGCGCGTTCAGTTGTTATACCAGGGAGTTACACCAAAAAATTTCCGGCCGGAGAGTTTCAGGTTCCCTGCGCACTGATTATTGGGACAAGAAAAGAAAGTACGAATAAAAAAACCTCGCTTAACGATGCGCTAAGGGAACACAATGTAGCCGTATAATTTTGTATGGAAATATAGGTAAAAATATAATTTTTTCCCTTTTTTTCAGTTCTATACCCAGAACACTCCTTACTAACTTAACTATTAATCTTGGTTATGGAGCCTCAGCGTACTAAAATATCGGCACTTGTAATTACCTACAACGAACTAGGGTACATAGAAAAATGCTTGAAATCGGTGGAATTCGCAGATGAAATCATTGTGGTGGACTCCTACAGTACCGATGGTACGTATGAATACCTCCGTGCACACCCCAAAGTGAGAGTTATTCAACATCCGTTCAAAAATTACACGGCCCAAAAGGCGTTTACCTTATCACAAGCCTCCAACGACTGGGTACTGTTTGTAGATGCCGACGAAATTGTAACACCAGAATTGCGCCATGAAATTACAAACACCGTAAATTCCAACCAAGGACATGCAGCATATTGGTTTCGTAGAAAATTTATGTTCCAACAGAAACAGTTGCGCTTTAGCGGGTGGCAAACGGATAAAAATTACCGACTATTTAGAAAAAGCAAGGCACAGTTTTCGGATAAACGCATTGTACACGAAACATTGGAAATAAAAGGTAGTTCCGGGATTTTAAAAAACAAACTTACACACTATTGCTACCGTGATTACAGAAATTACAAAAATAAAATGTTGGTCTACGGAAGATTAAAGGCTAAAGAAGCCTTACAAAAAAACAAAGGCTTCAATCCCATTCTGTTAGTGGCAAAACCAACATTTACCTTCCTCTTTAATTATATTATTAGGCTTGGAATTCTTGACGGCTTCAAGGGAATTACCGTATGCTACCTAAATGCACTATGTGATTGGGAACGCTATCTAGAATTGAGAAGATTGGAGCATGAGCAAAAAGCGATCAGTCTTAAAACTATTTCCCAAAGAAGTAGCTGATTCAACCTAATTCTAGATGTATTACCTAAGATTTAAACTACGGAAATATTGCCGACCAATAACTAGTACCCGCTTTTAACTACCATAATTCTGCATTTTGACTTGTGACTTAATTTTAGTTATCCTTAAAATAATTTTACATTTGAAAAAATAAGGATTTCCTCCTTTTATTTGTGCGATTAGGCATAGAAGCAGTAAATGATTGGAATCACAGCTCTAATAAGCGATTAACACACTTACAAAGAGTACCTTAGACTAAAAAAAACACATAGTGAAAATTGTTATTCTTGCAGCAGGTATTGGTTCCCGTTTAGGCAACCCATTTCCCAAACCGCTAACACCCCTAAATAATGGTAAGACTATTATGGGAATGCAGGTAGACAACCTCGCCTCAAAATTTAATATTGACGATATTAACGTGGTAGTGGGTTTTAAAAAGGATTTGATTATGGAGCGATTCCCAAACCTGCTTTATATTTATAATCCATTTTTTGATTGTACCAATACCTCCAAAAGTCTATTGAAAGCACTTAAAAAAAGTAGAAACACCTCCGTTTTATGGTTAAATGGCGATGTTGTCTTCGATGGAGATTTACTCACCCTACTAGAAGGACATATAGATTCCGAAAATTCTTTTGTAGCTGTAAATACCAGCAAAGTAGCCGATGAAGAAGTTAAATACACGTTAAAGAACGGTTACATTGACGAACTCTCCAAAAATGTTAAAAATGGATTAGGAGAAGCCGTTGGTATTAACTTCATAGCGCAAAAAGACATCGACAGTTTTATAGCGAGATTAGAGGAATGTGATGATAACGACTATTTTGAGCGAGGCCTGGAAATGGCCATCGCGAAAGATGGAATAAAAATTTCTGCACTGGACATATCCAAATTTGATTGTATGGAGGTCGATTTTAGGGACGATTTAGAAAATGCAAACAAGATGTTTAAAAAATGAAATTTATCCTATTTTGCCAGAATGCATATGCTTTTGGCATTATGGCGTCCATTAGGGATGAAATCATTTCCCGCGGGGACGACTATTTGTGGTACGTGGCCCAAAAACTAATCCAAAAATTTCCTTTCCCGGAGGAGCCTCATACCGCCAGCATCCTGGACGCTCACTTATTTAAAAGTGATATCATATTTGTCCCGGGGAACGAAGTTCCGTATTACCTAAGAGGAGTTAAAGTTCAAATTTTCCACGGTCTCGCAGGTGAAAAAAAAGGACATTTTAGAATACGTCATTATTTTGACCTCTATCTTACCCAAGGCCCTTATTTTACGAACAGGTTTAATGAATTAAAAGCAAAATATAAAAACTTTGAAGTAGTGCAGACAGGTTGGCCTAAACTAGATGGCTATGGTTTGCAAAAAAACAAATACGATGCTCAAAAAAAATCGCTATTAAATCAATACCGTACCAAAAAAATAATACTGTATGCACCCACTTTTTCACCAAGTCTAACCTCGGCCCCGGATTTACTAAAAGAAATTAAGGAGCTAGCCATAGCTACCGGATATATCATAATGATCAAGTTCCATGATCTTATGGCAGCTGAATTAATAACTCCCTACAAAGAACTTTCTAAAAATCATGAGAACATTCTCTTTATAGAAGAAAAGAACATCGTAAAATTTTTAATTCTTGCGGACCTACTTATAAGTGACACCTCCTCTGTTATCTATGAATTTCTTTTATTGAACAAACCTGCCATTTCTTACAAGACCATAGCAACCAACATTCGGTGGGAGAATCTCACGAAAAAAGGCCATCTTAAAAAAAGCGTACTTAATAATTTGGAAACCGACTCTTTTGGACAACAGCGCTTGGAACTCAATGAACAGTACCATCCGTACCAAGATGGGAAGTCGGCCCAAAGAATGATTCAAGCTGCAGAAAAGTATATTGCCGAAAATGGGGTTCCCGAGAAAAGATTTTTGCCCTTAGATCGTAAAATTAAGATTGATGCACTTTTTAATAGACCCATCACGAATGTGTGGAACGGTAAGGTTAAAAACAAAATATCCGCAGTATTCATTACCTTAAACGAAGTAGTGAATATAGACGAAGTATTGACCAACGTCCAATTTGCAGATGAAATCATAGTAGTAGATTCCTTTAGCACCGATGGTACGGTAGAACGGATAAAGAAGAGACCTAAAGTCAGATTCATACAAAGGCCTTTTGTAAACTATACGGACCAAAAGGCCTTTGCAATGAACCAAGCCTCCAACGATTGGGTGTTGTTCATGGATGCGGATGAACGCCTTACGGACCGACTCAAAAATGAAATACTTACCACCATAAACGGAGAACCCAAGGCAGTAGCTTACTATTTTTACCGGACATTCATGTTCGGAAATAAAATTCTGAGATTTAGTGGCTGGCAAAGCGATAAGAACTTTAGGCTATTTAGAAAATCAAAGGTAGCCTTTACCAAGGAGCGTATTGTTCATGAGACATTAGTTGTGGACGGGGAAATTGACGTTCTAAAACATAAACTGATACACTACTCTTATAAGGATTATGAAGATTATAAGGGGAAAATGATCAAGTACGGACAGATGAAAGCCCAAGAAGAGCTAGCCAAAGACTATGCCCCAAACCTATATCATTTTATTTTTAGGCCTCTTTATAAATTTTTGAACCACTTTGTTTTTAGACTCGGTTTCCTAGATGGTAAAAAAGGCGTAATCATTAGTTATCTTAATGCTTTGGGTGTTTACAGCAGGTATAAGGAATTAAAAAGATTAAGAAGTCAAAAAGAAACTTAAAATCAGTTCTAATGGCATACGATATAACCTTGGAAGGAAATAACTTAAAAGAAGCAGAAAAACTTCTTCGGGAAATTACAGCCATTTTTGAGCAAAATAAGATAGCATATTGGTTGGAAGGCGGAACCCTATTAGGTATACGAAGAGAAAACAGGTTGCTACCATGGGATAACGATTTGGATATATCCATACATGCCACAGAAGCCAAAAAACTCACCACTTTAATAAAAGCATTAAAAAGTAAAGGTTATAGAGTAAGACTACGACACTTTAACACAACAAACGATACTTTTAAAAAAGGTAAGCTAAGAATGATAAAATTACGGAAGAAACGTTTTTTTGGTATTCTTAAAGGAAAGGTGTGTTTAGATGTTTTTATAAAATATACCAAAGATGAAAATACCTTTTGGGAAATAGACAATAAGACGAAAAGTGTTCCTAAAGAATTTTACTCGAGCTTTACAACTATCAATTTTCAAAACAAGGTATATTCTATTCCAGAAAATACAGATGGTTATTTGACCTATAGGTATGGTGATTGGCAAACCCCGGTCAAGGATTGGAACACTTCTGCGGATGACAAAGCACTTACCTAATCATTTATTACTTAAGCTGCAGGGTTTGTTTTAAAATAGTACTACTTACATTCGCGGTATATGGAAAGTACTCCATGGCGCAGCTAACCTTGGGATATCTTCCCTTCCAATCATCTCCTACAGAGATAGCGTCTATGCGATGTATATCTACAATACGCTGTTTATCTTTATCTATTTGGGGAATTACCTCGTCTACAAGTCCAATCGCTTGTACTACTTTCATTCGTTCTTCGAAGGGTATCACAGGTAGCTTCCCTTTCTCTTTAAGAATAAGTTCATCGGTAGAAACACCAACAATAAGATAATCGCAAAGCTCCTTTGATTTCGCCAATATATTAAGATGACCAAAATGGAATATATCAAAACAACCGGAAGTGTACATGCGGTTATATTTGGATTTTTCTTTAATCTGAGCTAATAATCTATCGTTCTCCAAATGGAAAATCCACTTTTTATTCGGCATCTGTTCGTACAAATAAGCAACTATTTTAGCACCATCTTCTTTACTTTTAACGGATACTGATTCTAATTCAAGACCGTGTTCACTTAATTCGACAAGTCTCCAACCAGGAAATTTATTTAATATTTCTTTATCATTTAGGGCTATCATAGGATACGTTCTCTAAGTTTTTTGGAAAATACAAAATCAGCTTTTAAATGATGGTATATCTTCTATTAATTTAAAAACAAGGTATGAACAAATAAATATAATGATCAACAAAAAAGTACTCAACAAACTGGAAGACTTACTTTTGCAGAGATTCTGATAAGAAGAAAAAATGACGGAAGAAATCAACAAAGCTATTGAAGTTTTACAAAAGGGAGGCCTCATCCTCTACCCCACGGACACCCTGTGGGCCATTGGCTGCGACGCCACAAAGGATAGTGCCGTACAAAAGCTCATCACCTTTTTACAGCGTAAACCAAATGACCCCATGGTTTGTTTGGTAGCTCATGAAGGTATGCTGGAAAAGTATGTAGAAAAGGTTCCCGATTTGGCATACGACATTTTAGATGTCGCCACAAGGCCCACTACCATTGTGTACGACAGTTCCAATGAGATTTCGCTAAAGGTCAAGGCACCGGACGGGTCACTGGCCGTTAGGGTCGCCTCAGACAAATTTTGCCAGTACCTCATCAACAAATTTAAAAAACCATTGGTAGCCACCATAGCAAAAATAGAAGGCAACAGTACCCCGAAAAGTTTTAAAGAAATAGATGCAGCCATTTTAAAAGGTGTAGACTATGTGGTAAATTTGCAACAGGAAAACGAAGGTTCCCGGGCATCTACTATTATAAAATTAAGTGGTGATCACATAGTAAAAGTGATACGGGAATAATGCAGGCGAAAGACCCATGAACTACAAACAGGCATTAACGCATAGTATTTTTAAAAGAATTCAAGAAAGTGCCGATGAAATGGGACTTGAAGCCTACGTCATAGGTGGTTTTGTGCGTGACTTTTTCCTAAAAAGAGGCACTCCAAAAGACATAGACATCGTGGCCGTAGGAAGTGGCATTGCCCTAGCCGAAAAAGTGGCATCGAAACTTAGCGGGGCACCCAAAGTATCCATATTTAAGAATTTCGGCACCGCCATGATCAAGCATGACGGAGTGGAACTAGAATTTGTAGGCGCCAGAAAGGAAAGCTACCACAGGGACAGCCGAAAACCGGTTGTTGAAGACGGCTCCTTGGAAGACGATCAAAAAAGACGGGATTTTACCATTAACGCCCTTGCGCTTTCCATTAACAAAGCTACTTTTGGAGATTTGCTAGACCCCTTTGAAGGCATAAAGGACTTGAAAAAACAGCTACTTAGAACCCCATTGGACCCCAACACCACCTACTCGGACGATCCACTTAGAATGATGCGAGCGGTCCGTTTTGCCACACAATTGGACTTTACCATAGAATTGCCTTCGTTACAAGCGATTACGGATAATAAGGAGCGACTAAAAATTATTTCTAACGAGCGTATCGTAGACGAGCTCCATAAGATAATGCAGACCGTAAAACCATCAAAAGGTTTCGCGCTTTTGCATAAAACCGGCCTATTGGAAATTATCCTGCCCGAACTTACCGCACTGCAAGGCGTGGAAGAAATAGAAGGGCAAAAACACAAGGATAATTTCTGGCATACCCTAGAGGTAGTAGACAATATCTGCGAAACAACCGATGACCTCTGGTTGCGCTGGGCAGCTTTATTGCACGATATCGGAAAGGCACCCACGAAACGGTTTCACAAGAAAATAGGATGGACATTTCATGGACACGAGTTTGTGGGTTCAAAAATGGTTTATAAAATTTTTAAACGTTTGCGAATGCCCCTGAACGACAAAATGAAATTCGTTCAAAAAATGGTACTCATGAGTTCTAGGCCTATTGTGCTATCGGAGGATTATGTGAGCGATTCTGCGGTAAGGCGACTGGTATTTGATGCCGGGGAGCATGTGGAGGACTTAATGACCTTATGCGAGGCGGACATCACCACAAAAAATCCAAAAAAACAGCGCAAGTACAAGAACAACTTCAAAATTGTACGCGAAAAAATTATCGAGGTAGAAGAACGGGATAGGGTAAGGGATTTTCAACCGCCTATTAGCGGAGAAGAAATCATGAAGGCATTTGATCTAAAACCTTCAAAGGAAATAGGTATTATAAAGGAGTACATTAAGGAAGCCATACTGGAAGGGGAAATACCCAACGAATTCGATGCCGCTAAAACCTTAATGCTAAAAAAGGGAAACGAACTGGGACTTAAAGCAAAACAGCTATGATATCATTTAGAAAATTAGCGAAAATTTCCTTGATATTGGTGTATTTGGTTATCGTCGCAGGAGCTGTAGTGCGCATGACAGGTAGCGGCATGGGCTGCCCCGATTGGCCAAAGTGTTTTGGTTATTATATTCCACCAACAGAGGCTTCAGAACTGGAATGGAAACCGAACAAAACATATAACAAAGGACAGGTTATCATCTTGAACGAGAGCTTACAGGTAGCTAAGGAAGACATCACCACCGGAACCGATTTTGATAGTGCCAATTGGGAGGCATATACCAAACATGACTACGCCATTTTTAA
The DNA here is from genome assembly GCF_042676845.1 of Maribacter chungangensis. Lineage (NCBI taxonomy): Bacteria > Pseudomonadati > Bacteroidota > Flavobacteriia > Flavobacteriales > Flavobacteriaceae > Maribacter > Maribacter chungangensis. Next base: position 1,416,107 of record NZ_JBHTHY010000003.1, on the reverse strand, counting down.
CCCTTGGCATACCTGGATAGAATTCATCAATCGCTTATTCGGGGCGGTGGCGGGTCTGGCGACCTTGTTACTGGCGTTTGCATCTTTAAAATATTGGAAAAAACAAAAGGCGGTCACCCTTCTCTCTTGGATGGTGGTATTTGGTATGGGCTTTCAAGCCTGGTTAGGGGCTACGGTAGTATATTCGCTTCTACTACCGTTTAAAATTACCTTGCACATGCTCATGGCCTTGGTCATCGTTGCCTTTTTACTCTATATTATCTTTATTGTGAACAAGGAGAACAAGCGCATCACCTACGACAGAACCACCTTTGTTATCGCAGTCGTGGCATTGGGCCTCACCCTTATCCAAGTTGTTCTTGGAACACAGGTACGGGAATTTATAGACCATCAAATAGACCTCTTGGGGGCCGGTGCAAAACATCTTTGGCTACAAGACCCAACACTGGTGTTTTATGTTCACAGAAGCCTTTCCATAGCCATTATCCTGGTGAATGTACTTTTAGCCTATCGCATATTTAAGTTTGATCTTGGTCACCTTAAAATCTACTGGGTACTCTTTATCCTGGTCTTGGAAATATTTACGGGGGTTGCCATGAACTATATAGCATTTCCGTTCGGGAGCCAACCATTGCATTTAGTCCTAGCGGCCATTCTTTTTGGAGTTCAGTTCTATTTGGTTTTAGATGCATTAAAGCCGAAAACAAATCTTAAAACTTCGTAACTTTGCCTTCCCACAAAATATAGGTATGGTTTATAAAATTAGAATAATACTTGATGCCGAAGAGGATATCTTTCGCGACTTGGAAATTGAAGCAAACAATTCGTTGGAAGACTTTCACAATGCGATCACACAGGCGTTTGGCTTTTTAGGAAACGAGATGGCCTCTTTCTATACCTGCGACGAAGAATGGGTTCAAGATGAGGAAATCGCGCTTTTTGATATGAGCGAATCCGGTTCCGATGTTCGGTTGATGAACGAAACTTTTTTAGAGGATATCATAAGTGAAAAATCACCAAAACTTATTTACGTATACGATTTCCTTAGCATGTGGACCTTCTTTGTGGAATTGGCCGATGTGGTAGAAAAGGAAGATGGCCGTGCCTATCCCAATGTCCTTTTCAGTTTTGGAGAATTACCGGAGGCACCTCCGGAAAAGAAGTTTGAATCTGAAAACAGTGCCTTCGATTTCGATGATACTTTTGATAATTACGACGACCTTGATTTTGATGAAAATTGGAACTAAGTGACCACAGGTTTAGATGCTTACCACCAAAATCAAGCTAATTAAAAAATAACCGGAGTAGGATTTCCGCCTACGCGGAAATGAAAATAAAAACGATTCAATGATCAATCTATACGCCACACAAATAGAACATATCTCTATTCATAGAGTAGGAAACAAGAATAAAAACGAAGGTATTTTTTTATCTGAGGAACCCTTTTCGCTCAACGATGAAACTACAGGGCTATTAAAGGAGTATTTTTTTAAACCGTTCCGGGAGAAAGAGGAAAATTATTATAAATTGACCAATGAGGTCGATATAGAATTCAACGAACTCTTTAACATTGTAAGTGCTGTTTTTGATGATACCGCTACCAGCCATCAAAATTCCAAAAAAATTGCGATGCATTTGTTCGAGCAGTCCAACCACCCGCACATTAAAAGCGGAGAGGTCTATGTTTGTTACTTGACCGGTATCCTTTTGGATAACCAAAAAACGGATGCCATAGGTATTTTCAAAAGCGAGCTAAAACATGATTTTCTTCAGTTTCAAGAAAACAGTTCCAATTTGGATATCATCGTACAACAAGGTATAAATATCAACAAACTTGATAAAGGGTGCCTTATTTTCAATGTAGACAAGGAAGAAGGATATAAAGTACTTTCCGTTGATAGCAACAAGTATGACACCAAATATTGGCTAGAGCATTTCTTGGGTGTAGACGCATTAGCGGACGATAATTTTAAGACCAAGAACTACCTCAAGCTTTGTCAGAATTTTGCAAAAGATGTGGTATTACCGGCCGAGGACAAACAACAAGAAGTACTGTTCATGAACAGAGCGGTAAACCATTTTGCTAAAAATGACGCCTTTGAGGAAACCAATTTCCTTAACGATGTAATGGCAAACCCGGAACTTATCCCAGAGTTCAAACATTACAAAACCGAAAAAGGACCAAAATATAGCATTGAGGACGTCTCTAATTTTGACATCGCCAACAAAGCCGTTTCCGATGCCAGAAAAAAGATTAAGAACGTTATTAATCTCGATACCAACATTCAGATCAAAATGGATTTCATAAATCCGGAATCCGCTGAAAAATTTGTGGAGAAAGGCTGGGACGAAGAACGCCAAATGTACTATTACCTAGTCTATTTCAACAAAGAACAGAAAAGCTAACCAGTTAGCAAAAGAACATAAAGAAAGCCATACAAATAATTGATATGGCTTTTTTGCTATTCCTTCAGCGCTCTAGGCTTTTTGCAACGAAACAACATGAGCCTACAACTATAATTTATTTCCGGTCTGCCAGTAAGAAAATTGTCTTTTCAAAACTAGAAACCGTAATTACTTTTCTACTTTTCATTAACCCCTGTTTTGCAGAACAAGGGTTGTGGCATATATGACTTTAACTGCCACTGCCAACCGAATGCTTTTTACACAACCATCTAACGACTAAAGACTACCAACTACCAACTAAATTTTAATATTCTGTTCAATAATCTGCTTCATACTCACATCCTCATAATTTCTTCTAACGAAATTAAGAGCCAAATCCAGTATCTGCCCCATGGTTCTGCACTTTTTAAAGTCCATATCCAAGGTAAGTTCATAGATATGCTCCCTGAGCAGGGCTACGTTTTCTTTGGTAGAAATTTTGTCCGTCTTAATAACAGACCGTATTCTCTTTATACGCTTACTGGAACTTAAGATTCTTTTCGCTATTATGGAACGTTCCTCTAGTTTGTATTGATCTACGGAATCCGATAGCAGTTTTTTCTGAACCAGTTCTACCATTTTGAGGTTTTCTTTAAAAAATTGGGGTCTGTACACCTTTAACTTTCCTTCAAAACACTGTTGGTCAAAATCGATTGCACGTATTCTATAGACCACATGGTCAAAATCGTGTACCGGTACTATCACATAATTGTAGCTGCGCATATCGCCCAATAAACGAATCATACACCGTTCGTTAAATTTGACAAACTCCTTTGCCAACTGCGCCTTTTCGGATTCGGTACATGTTGGCAGCATATTCTTTATAAATTCATCCCCTGGTATTCCTGCAATATGCTCCTCTATCAATGTATCCTTATAGACCAAAAAATTTAAGTTATAAGGAGAGAGCATGTGCTCTAGTTCCAGCCCGTAAATACGGGAAGCGTCGGTCTTTTTAATATAGAAATACGTAAAATTATCGTTTAATATATTCCTGATCTTTATCCTAAACGGTTTGGAGTTTCCAAAGGTGCAAAAGTCAACTGCATCCACGTTCAAATATTGATTGATGTTATCGCTACCATCGGAATGCAGAATCGAATAGACTTTTTTTAAACTATCGTCTATTTCCTTTCGGTCATATTCGGAATAATATACCCGTATCCATAAGGTATCTTCATCATTCTTGTCATAAACAACAACGGAACCGGAAAATCGTAATAAATCTTCATAAAAGATAGGGATTTCGATTTTTCTATTGTAGGTAGACAAATAATCATCTAATCGTTTATTAACGGGATACGCAGGTTTTTTCTTGGACATTAATCGTTCTTCCATAGTCATTAATTTGCACCCTAAAGGTACGATTTAAGGAAGAACTAGGATTTAGAAGCCATATATCGATAAAGACCACGATAACGGGCAGTTCCAAATACGCTTCCCATAAAAAAAACCAAGTACACAACAGCTATACGTTGGTTGACAACAAATCGTTGCCTACAGGATTAAAATTTGGTTTTTTAGCGCCCAATAATCCTTATGAATAGCATTTAATGAAAAAATTACTTTTACTCTTGGCCGTTCTTTTTGCATTTGTTGGGCATGCACAGCTTAGTGACCTTCACTATTTACCGCCTCTGAAACAAGGACAAGATCGCCAAGGTATAGACCAGCAAACTATTCACCTTTCTACTCCTGAGCCCACTGCGTTCACGGTAAACGCCTATCGTGGCACCAACCCTACACCAATTGCAACGTTCAATATTTCCAATGTAGCACCAGCGGTGTATAACACTTTAGGGCGGGGAGATAATAATATAACCTTGGTAGACAATGCCAATACCGGAATTGTCCTAACCAATTCCGGACTACGTTTTGAATCACCTAGTGGTAATAGGTTTTATGTGAACTATAGAGGTAGTAGCGCGGCCCAATCTGCCTCACTTACCTCCAAAGGTAGGGTTGCCATGGGAACCCGTTTTAAATGGGGCGGTGTACCTAACTTGGGTAGGCACCCATCCAAATCGAATACCTTGGGAATTATGGCCACCGAGGATAACACTACAGTAACACTTTCCGGTTATGACCCGGATTGTAGCTTTAGACTGGGTAATAACGTAACGGGAATAACCGCTAACAGCTATACGATAACATTGGATGCGAACGAATCCTTTGTTTTTGAGAATTACGTAGGTAATAACGATACTGCGGCAAATAGTCAAGGTTGGATCGGGGCATCTGTAGTTTCGGACAAGGATATTGTGATCAGCAACGGTTCTATAAACTTTGGAAGGCAAGTGGGGGCCAGTAACCGTGATGCAGGCATTGACCAACCCGTGCCGGAAAACCGTTTAGGAAAGGATTATGTATTCGTAAGAGGTAATGGAAATGCCAACGGATGGACAGAATTTCCTTTAATTATCGCCACAGCGGACAACACCCAAATTACGGTAAACGGATCAGCTACGCCTATTGCAACCATAAACAATGGAGAGTACTTTCAAATTCCAAGTAACCTATATTCTTCAAACACGGTTGGAGCTAATATGTTCGTTCAAACGTCAAAAGACGCTTACGCCTACCAATGTATGGCAGGAGCGAGTACCGCATATACCCAAGGATTAAACTTCGTGGCACCGGTAAACTGTCTGTTACCGGATGTTATGGATAATATTCCGGACATTCGGAATATGGCAGGTACGGATGTTAGCGGTGGGCTGACCATTATTGCGGCGGTTAATACACCCGATGCCAACATTGTAGTTAGCAACGGTACAACAACGGTTCCTTTACCAGCCTCTAGACCGGTAGCTGGATCTAGCGACTGGAAAACCTTTTATCTGCCTAATCTTGATGGTAATATTAGTGTACAATCTACCGGACCAATGGCCATTGGTTTTTTTGGTTATAACGGAGCTAGAGGTGTGGCCGGTTATTTCTCAGGGTTTGATACCGTTCCAGAGGTAACCTTAGAAGTTAGGGGAGGCACCGGATGTTTTGTAGGTTCGGAAATCTATGAGGCTACCGGAAACTTTGACGCCTATCAATGGTACGAGGATGGCGTTGCCATACCGGGAGCAAACAGTCTTAGTTTTGCGGCCACAAGAGCCGGAGACTACTTTGTGAGGGGCACCAAAGGCCCATGTACTTATGATTCACAACCGATAACAGCCCTGTATTGCGATCCGGATATCATCGTAAACAAAACGGTAGACCAACCCGAAATAATGGAAGGGGAAACAGCAACCTTTACCATTCGCGTGCGAAACCTTGGTGTAGGCCCCGTAACCAACTTACAGATAACCGATAATATTCCCACAGGGCTTACGCTCGAATCCGCAACCACCATTACTGGAAACTGGAGCGGTAATACTTGGAATATTGGAACGTTGTTAGGTGGAGAAACTGCAACACTGGATCTGGAAGTTAGGGCAGATGAAATAGATACATTACCGCTATTAAGCCTCATAAATACGGTAACGAATTCCCAAGATCAAGTAGATAGTAACACTACTCCAGATAGCCCTACGGCCTATTTAACGGTTCATAACGATTATGACAATGATGGTATACGTGATGTTTCCGATGTAGATGATGACAATGATGGTATTTATGATACCGACGAATGTAATTCCTTAGGCGTGGATATCGCTAGTGGAAATGGTTTTAGCAGCACCCTATCAAGCACCCAAAACTATTTGGTTTATGACATTTATAGATTGGACAATTCCTTCAACCTTACTGTTAACGGAATTGATGTAGCCGGAGAACTACAGTTTAGTATTCCAAATAGCGGGAATGATGTAACCTTCTCGGACGGTTTTGGATATGGTCAAAATGGGATAGGCAACGTTTGGACTGTTTCGGGCGCGCCCGGAACTCCGCTTCTTCGTGTAGTCATAGATGAATCCGGACAGTTTAGCCTGTATGGTACACGTACAAGTAATGGCCCTCTAGAACCTATGACATTGAGCACCCCGGCCAATACAGTTAATTGGAACTCCACCGGAAACAATACGGTGGTAATTAACCAAATGGTAGTCGGACCTACCAACATGCGAGGTAACTTTTTGACCACCAATTGCGATACGGATGCCGATGGCATTCCAGACCATCTAGACTTGGATAGCGACGGTGACGGTTGTACGGACGCCAATGAATTTTATAAAGATGGAAATGCCGATGGAGGCGATGGCGGCGAGTTCGGTTCAGGAATACCTGTGGTAGATACCTCTGGAGCAGTAACCACTGCTTCTTACAACCAAGTTTTTGCTCCTGAAATCCTGCTCGGAAACACTACGGAAAACTTGGGCGGAACGGATATAAACGGTCAAGATGTAAGTCTTGGTCAAACCATACAATATGTACTGCGTTTCCAAAACACAGGAGATGATAATGCCCAAAACTTTACCATTAGAAATATACTTCCGGCAAATGTAAGCCTTGACAATGTTATCGTACCCGTTGGGAGTGGCATTACCAACTCGCACGATATAGCTACGAATACGATTAATTTTACCATACCAAATACCTTGGTTCAAGTAGGAAGACCTGAGTATATTATACGAATTACGGTTACCATAGCAGGTAACTGTACAGATTTTGTTGCTGCCTGTTCTTCCCTGTTGGAAAACAATGCATATGTAACATATACCGGTACCCAAAACACCAATACATTTTCAGATGAGCCCGGAAACGAACCTATCTCGGTATGTGCAACTGCACCTGAGGTAGCAAGTAACTCAATATTTAACGACCTATCGGATTGTAATGAATTTAGAATAGCACAATTGTGTAACAATAGTGTAATACTTACAGCAGGCTCAGGATTTACCACATATAACTGGGTATTGGACACCAACGGAAACGGACAAGTAGATGCCGGCGATACCGTCATGAACGACGGAGATCCGGATAACGACGCCAGCACATTATTTGTAACTGCAATCGGAGATTATATTGTTGAAAAATCATCTAATGGTAGCTGCCCAAATATGGTAGAGCGTATTCGGGTAGAACGTTTTGGTAGTACCCAGACCAATCCTATCATTGATTTCTTTAATCAGGTAAATTCCGACAATAATCCCGATAATGATTTACAGGGAGAACTGGTTACCTGTTCCGTTGACCAAGACGACTTACAGAAAATATTCTTATGTGGTGCAAACGATGAAACTACTATACAATTGGGTATAACGGATGCACAGAGTATTACTTGGGAAAAGCTTGTTGAAGGCAGCTGTACCTCTAGCGGTCCCGATTGCGCCAATAAAAACTTGAATTGTACCTGGAACCCTATAGCTACCAATAATAATTTTACCGTTACCGAAAGTGGTCAATACAGGGTAGTATTAAGATACCAAGGTGGTTGTCCAAGCACCTTTTATTTCAATGTATTCAAAAATGAATTGGTAATTGACACGCCAATTGTTGAAGATATCCTTTGCGATACCGATGGTTCTATACGGATTACGAACGTAGGTTCCGGATACGGATTCCAATTAGTGGACGCGGATAACAACGACACTGTTATCGTTCCTTTTTCGGCCAATAACGGACCCATATTCAGTATTGCCAACAGTGGCACTTATAAAGTACAAGTAACACAATTAGACCCATCAACAGGGACACCGATTCCTAATAGCTGTATTTTTGAGACTTCGGATATTGGCGTTCTTGAGCGTGATTTTAACGTTAATCTTACCAGTACACCGGCAGACTGTAATGACCTAGGGACAATCTCCATTCAAGCCTTAAACGTACTACCCAACTATAGTTATGAACTCAGATTGGATGATGGCTCTAACGGTGGTACTGGAACTTTTGTACGCGATCTATTAGCATCAAACGACAATACACACACCTTTACGGGAGTTGCGCCAGGAAATTATATCGTAGTTACAGGAACGGATAATGGCTGTGCCGATGCACAATCTATCGTTGTAGAACGTACGCCAAACCTCAGCCTATCAGCATCTTTACAGAGCAATATTACATGTACCGCAGGTGTCATTAACCTTACGCCGGGTGGTGGGATTCCAAATGCCAGTTACCAAATGGCAATATGGAGTAAAAATGGGGTGGATTTATATACGGATATAGCAGCGATACCAGCATCCGAAATACAAATAGGAAATGGTGCTAACTTCCTGTTTGGATATACTGGAAATCCAGCTACTTACGTGCCTGGTGAAGAAGGCACATACACCTTCATTGTTACCGATGGTAGCGGATGTTCCCAAATCTCCAATGCTGTTACTATCGAAGACTTGGGCAGCTTGTCCGTAACTGCAAGCCATACACAGATTACCTGTGCAGATACAGGTACTTCTTCTATGACCGTTGCGGTTACGGGAGGTACCGCTCCTTACAGATACAGTTTAGACGGTGGTATTACCTATCAAAGCACAGCCACCTTTGCTAATCTTTCAGCTGGTTTCTATGAAATTACCGTTGCCGATTCCAGCGGCGTAGGGACAGATGCATGTACGGAAACGATTACTTATGAAATAGACCAGCCCTTTCGCTTAACCGCCTCCCCTTCTATCATCGAAGATGCTTTTTGCGATCCTAACGGAGCGTTGGTTAAAATACTAAATCCAAACGGAGGCCAAGCACCTTATGAATTTAGCTTTGATGGCGGGAGTACTTTTGGACCCCAAGAATCCAGATTATTACCGGGATCACATCAGCTAGTGCTCAGAGATGCCATTGGATGTAGCATTACTATGGAAATTACGGTTCCCAACCCCATTGCCGATCCTAGTTTTGATCAGGCTGTAGCTTATGACTGTGATGGATCGGCTACGGTAACCATAAGCCCATCCAATACCACGGATTTTGAATATACCTACACCCTTAACGGAACCTTGAATACACCAGCGGAGAATAATATCTTCACAAATGTAGCTGCTGGCACCCAAACGGTCACCGTTGGATACACCGGCAGTATAACACCGGATCAAAGCACCTTGTTTTTCGAGAGCTTTGGAGCAGGACCAAACACCCAAATTGGGGAAATTGGCACTGGTTATTGCTACGAACCCCAAGACGGGAGTACAACAAATTGTAATCTTGGCCCGGCCGGAATATTGGTAGACGGGGAATATTCCGTAACCAACCGGGTAACAAACCCGATTCCGGCCTATAGAAACCCGAATGATCATACCGGATTAACGGACGGTCGCTTCTTGGCCATTAACCCTAGTAATAATTTAGTGGGCACCAATAGTATCATTTGGAGCAGAAACAACATAGAAGTATTGCCGAACAGAGATATAGATATATCGTTTTGGGCGTACAACTTAAGGCAGAACACATCCGCAGGTAATAATCCAGAAATTACCATAGAGTTGGTAGATGCAGGCGGTACTGTTATCAACAGTTTTTTAACGGCTGAAATTCCTAAAAATACGAACGCGGACGACTGGCATAATAGAACCTTTACGGTAAATCCAGGAGGCAATACGGTCGTAGGCATCGTTTTACGTAGCAGTCAGCCTAGCGAAGATGGCAATGAACTGATCTTGGATGACATTCAAGCCTCACAAACTCCTGAAATCTGCGAAAAAACTAACGATATTACGGTAGTTGTAGAAACAGGTCAAGCTTTTGAAGCTACTTTATTGAGTACCATTGACACCAGCTGTAGCACTAGTACAGATGGTGCTATCCGTTTTGAAGTATCAAATTTTGACTCGGCTACGGGCTTTGAGTATTCTACCGATGGCGGTACTACTTGGACAACTTCCTTAGTATCACCGGTAACCACCACGGCAAATTTAGCGGCAGGTGCGTATACCGTTGATGTACGAAAAGTAGCGGACAATTCATGTACTGGTTCGGTTTCAGCTTCAATTAGCGCTCCAGCGGTCATAGTGCCACAACTTACCCAAATTGCAGATTATACCTGCTTTAATACAGGTGGCACCTTAGAAGCATCTGCAACCGGCGGCAATCCCGCTTATGAATATAGAATCGAAGACCTTGGGGGGGCAGAAATAGCTGCATATCAATCCAGTCCTATATTCCCTAATATACCGGATGGCACCTATGTTGTGCGGGTTAGGGACGGCAATGGATGTGAAACGGTATCTACAACACAGGTACAGATCAACCCACCAACAACTATAGATTTTGATGTAACGCCAACCGCTTGTTATGATGGTCAAAACAACGCCTCACTAAATGTTTCCGTAAATACCGGCAATGGCGGGTATACCTTTAGAATCAATGGTGGTGCATGGATGACTCCTACGCCCGCTACGGCCTCAACTTATAGCTTTACCGGGTTATCAAATGGCTCCTACGATGTAGAAGTAACCGATAGTTTTGGATGTGTTTCTCCGGTGGAAACCCTAGTAATCTCACCTACGCTATTAGCACAAGTAGACGTCGTTGATGTAAGTGCCTGTGCAGATGGAAACATTACGGTAACGCCCACTGGCGGTCTAGGAGCATATTCCTATGCCTTTTTACCAACGGGAACAGCAGTACAGGACAGTGATTTTAGTGCTACCGACAACATTGTAATAACCAACGCAACTGTAGGGGATTATGACGTTTATGTAAGGGACAACGGTGCAACGGCACCCTATTGTCAGTTTTTGGAAACAGTAACGGTGGCAAGCTCACCCATACTTGCTTTTACTGCGGTACCTACAGATGCAATATGTTTTGGTGATACTGGTAGTATTGCCGTAAACATTACATCCGGTCTTGCTCCGTTCACCTACCAATTGGTAGATGTTGACAATGGAACATCAAATGCTACTCAAACCGGCGTCATGACCACTACAAGGACCTATTTTAATTTAACGCCAGGTGATTATAATGTGATCGTAACGGATGCAGCCGGTTGTTCGGTTGATGTAAACGGTATAACTGTTGCGGAACCAGATGAATTAACGGCAACAGTGGTAGGTGTAACCCCCGCTAGCTGTACCGGTAATATAAATGATTTTGGATTTGAATTCAGTGCATATCCTACAACACTTGGAACTATTGAATTTAGCGCCGATGGAGGAACTACTTGGACAGGCGATAATAGTAATCCCGGAGTTTCGGACCGGTTAACCGGCTACCTTTCAGGAGATACCGTATACCCGGCTATGAGAACGGTAGACGGTTTCGGAAATACAGTATGTGAAGTGGTATTGGACCCATTGATCGTTCCTTATCCTTTAGATGATTTAGATATTACTATATCCACAGTTGTAGTGAACTGTAATGAACTTCAGGTAACCGTTCAAGGTGATGAAGGAACAGCTCCTTACGAGTATGCTTTTTCAGAAAATCCAGGTAATTTTAATATTGCTACCGCAACATGGATATTTGGAAGTACTACGCGTATAGACGGTGCCACTGTACCAGTAGGAGAAGGATTACACCAATGGACAGGCTTAGTACCTGGAAGAACATACGTATTTTACGTACGGGACAATAACGGTTGTATTAGGCAGAGTAACGTAAATGTCAATGACATAACGGTCAACCCCATGGATATCACGGCAGATTTTGAACCATCATGTGCAGGAGCTAACAATGGTGAAATCACCTATACCATTACCGATACGGACGGGGTTACGGAACCCAGTATGGTATGGACCTTGTTCGATGTTGATGGTAATACCATACAATCAAGCGCAGGTACAGTGGGTTATTCAACTACCATTACCGTTAACGGTTTGGCACCGGATGAATACTATATACAAGTACAGCAAATTGATGGTGTAGGTACTCCGCAGTGTATCAGCGCGAGCGAAAATCTGCTCTTGGAAGAATTAGATCCTATAACGGCAAATGCACCTAATGCCATTCAACATATCAGTTGTGAAAATCCAGGTTTAATTTTGATAGAAAACATTCAAGGTGGTGGTGGCACCTATACCTATACCGTAAGTGGTCCTTCAGGATTTACGCTTACAGGAACGCCGGACAACCCTATAGAAATTCCGGCAAATTCCGATGCAGGCGCATACAATGTACAGGTTAGTGACCAGTTTGGCTGTTCTTACGACTTGGGCGATGTGAATATGACCTTGACCGCAAATCCGGCAATAACGAACATAGTGGTAGATAACTGTAGTGCCGCCGCATCTGTAACAATTACTGCAACGACCGGATCCGCATCTATGGTATACTCTTTGGATAACGGAACAACATACCTGAACAACGGAGGTGTTTTCAATAACGTGGCCCCAGGCCCCTATACCGTCTTTGTAAAAGATGCTAACGGCTGTACGGACTCACGTGCGATTACCGTAAACCCAAGCCTTCAGGCAACCGCTTCCCTGACTCAAAACCTGGGTTGTGGTGTTGGACAAGAAGCGGAATTGACCCTGAACGTTACCGCAGGCTCTACTAATTACGAGTATGAAATTACGAATACCGCAGGAACGGTAATTGCAAGACAAGCAATGGCCACCACTACCATATCGACGATGGTTTCCGTTGCGGATACCTATACTGTAAATGTTTATGATATAGGAACCAGCAGCCCTGAATGTAATCGTACATTTACCGTAGTGGTTCCACCTGCCGTACTACCTAGCTTCACTCCCAACCCAACAGATGTAAGCTGTAACGGTGGCAGTAATGGTACTATAGCAATTTCAGAGACCAATAATGGTAACAACCCGTTAACCTATGCCTTGGTTCCGAACCTTGCAACCTTTAACGCAACAACCAATGCTTTTGAAAACCTTCCTGCGGGAATCTATAGTGTAACGGCAACAGGACCTAACGGATGTACTACCGCCTTAAATAACATACAGGTAGATGAACCCGACCCGATTACCTTTGCAGCCCCAACAGTAAACTCTTTTACATGTAGCAGCGGCAATACCAAAGCCAATGCAACTATAGTATTGGATGTAAGCCCGGGCAATATCCTAGGTGGTTCGGGAACATATACGCGATTTGATTTCGTAAACAACGCTAATGGCAGCGTATTACAAAGCGGTACTTCGAACAGTTATACCTACACGGACAATAATGGCGGAGACGTTATAGTTCGCGTAATAGATGCAAATGGCTGTATAGGAGAACAATTGGTAAACGTGCCGGCGTACGATGCCTTAGGAACACCGACCATAGCAATTGACGACAACATTTCTTGTAGTAACTTGGGCGAGGATATTTCTATAGGTATTACTAGCACCGTAACGGATTTCGCAAGTAATCCTGGCAACTACCAATTTAGGATGTTGCCTACAGGTGCCTTCCAAGCATCTAATCAATTCACCGATTTACAACCTGGTAACTATACCTTTACCATTAGAAACGTTAGCACGGGCTGTGAGGTTACGGCAACACACTCCGTTGCGGATCCTAATACATTCGATGTAACCGTAAATAAACTTTCGGACGCGGTTTGTTTTGGTGATGATGGTAGTATTACACTTGCTATAACTGATGCAACCTATATGGGAGGATTTTCCTGGGAGATATTCAATAGCAATGGTACACCGGCAGACCGTTCTGACGATGGTGCCGCTATCCTTACCGGAAACTCTGCCAACATAGGGCCAACAGCGGCAATAAATATACCGGCCGGCAATTACATAGTAGAGGTTGTACAAGATGCCTTCCCGGATTGTACACAGATACGTTCCTTTAGCATTGCTACGCCAACTGCTCCTCTTACCTTGGATACCATTGCACGGACGGAAGTAGGTTGTAGTAATGACCAAGGAACTGCATTGATAAATCCTTTAGGGGGCATGGCACCGTACGATATTCAATTAACGAATACCGTAACAAGCGTGGTGGCCAACGCAACTAGAGTAAACTCTAACTTGTTCCAAGGCTTAACGGCAGGGCAGTATATGATATCCGTGACAGATGCTCTAGGGTGTACGCAAGTATTTGCAAATGCATTTGAGCTCCTGTTACCAGATCCAATTAACGGAACCCTAGCGGCGACGGATTTAGCGTGTCAGGATGATACCGATGCTACGATTAGCCTAACTTTAGGCGCAAGAAATGTAACCAGTACGTATCGATATATTTTGAATACCTATACAGATGCGACGGCAAGCAATCTTGTACGTAGCACGGCCAGTCAAGTAACAGGATCATTCAATAATCTTGGTTCCGGGTTCTATACGATTGAAGTGTTGGATACAATGGGATGTACTTTTGAATCCCCGATTACCGAAATTGTTAACCCAACAGAGGTAAGCGCCCAGTTATTGACCACGCAAGCTATAGGTTGCCAGCAAGGAGCTACCTTGTCGTTAACCGCCCAAGGCGGTACGGCACCTTACAGATGGAGTACAGATGGTGCAACATTTAACCCTATGAACGGTTTAAATGGAGCGGATTTACATGAATTCCAAAATGTTACACCGGGAAGCTATCAATATTTTGTAATCGATAGCGAAAACTGTGTTTCCGTAATTTCAAATGAAATTAATGTTAATGTCATTGAAGACTTAACCGTAGCCTTGGATACCTCAGCGGCATTGATCAACTGTAACGGTGAGAGCTCCGCTTTAATCGATGCAACCGCGGATGGCGGTCTTGGTAATTATCAATACGGATTGTTCTCCGATAGTGGTCTAACCAACGAAATTAGGCCTTACCAAGCTGATGGCCTATTCACGGATTTACCACAAGGCACATACTATGTTAGTGTATTAAGCGAAGATTGTCAGGTAACTTCCGAGGTCGTAACGATAACAGAACCGGATGTAATGGTGGCAACTCCAACTATTACAGATGTCCTTTGTAATGGCGATGATAATGGTAGTATTACGGTTGCCGTAGAAGGTGGCACAGCTCCTTATCAGTATGCCATATCCCCTAATCTAAATCAATTTGATGAGGCAAATACCTTCGAAGACCTTGCACCCGGTGACTATTCGGTTATCGTACAAGATAGTAAAGGTTGTTTTGAGCTTATAGAATTTTCGATTACAGAACCGGAAGTGCTGGAAATGGAAGTTATAGTAACTCCGGAATATTGTGTTGGTGAAGCCGATGGAACAATTACCATAAACCCAACGGGAGGCACGGCTCCGTACAGCACTAGTCTTAATTCGAACAGTGATGGTGACTTTACCGAGGATCAATTGACCTACGACAATCTTACCAGCGGTGATTATATTGTCTTTATCAAGGATGCCAACGGATGTGAAACCAATCAGACAGTGGTTGTTGAAGAAGGGGTGAACATAAATGCAACAGTAGAAGTCATCTATGATTGTCCTGATGGCACATTGGGCAATAGTATAGAAGTTACGCTCGAAGATAGGACGGAAAGATTGTATCTCCTATTTGCTTTGGACAGCACAGATCCAAGTGATCTGCAATTAGAACCGGATTTTACTAATATTGCGCCTGGTCCTCACACCTTAACTATAGCCCATGACAATGGCTGCACCAGAACTTTCGCTTTTGAAGTGGAGGCTTTTGAACCATTGGGAATAAGTCTAGAACAACGTAGTCTAAACGAGATAACCGTAGTTGCTACCGGAGGAAGGGAAGGATATACTTACTTATTTAACGGTATCGACAACGGAGATGACGAAACCTACTATATAAAGGAAACCGGAAACTACGAGGTAACCGTTTTAGATGAAAACGGCTGCGAAGCTACGGCGAGCATATTCATGGAATTCATAGATATCGAAATCCCTAATTTCTTTACCCCCGATGGTGACGGTCAGAACGACTTGTGGATACCAAGGAATATCGAACAATTCCCTAATTTCTTCATGAACATCTATGACCGTTACGGCCGTACTGTATTTAGGCTACAGGATAACCCCGAGGGTTGGGACGGTTTCTATCAGGAAAATACACTGCCAACAGGAGATTACTGGTACGTGATCAAACTAAATGGCGAAGATGACGATAGAGAATTTGTTGGAAACTTTACCTTGTACAGATAAAAGGACAATAACCAATACAACCACAGCTCCGATAGCTTCCATACGTGGAAATATCGGAGTTTTTTTTAAAACACTATGGTTAAACCATTCCTGTTTTCGAAGGATTAAGTACATACCACCGCTCAACAAATAAGTGCTTAACAGTAAAAAAACATCGATAAACAACGTATAGCTTACCTTTCACAACAATAAATTGCAATACCCTTTAAATCTCAGTTTCTTAGCAAAAAATACGGCACTAATGAGAAGACAGCATTGTCTTTTTTTATTATTGGTCATAGCCTGTTTTCAGGGCTATTCCCAATTGAGCGATCTACATTATTTGCCCCCTTTACGGCAAGGGGCCAATAATGCGGGTATTCGAGATCAAGCCATCTATCTATCAACTCCCGAAACCACCGCATTTACGGTTAATGCCTTTAGGGGAACCAATACAACGCCACTCGCCACTTTTTCAATATCCAATACGAGTCCGGCTACTTATACCCTTGCAGATGGCAATAATAATATCACCTTGGTGGATGATAACAATACCGGTGTTGTTCTGACCAATAGTGGACTTCGTTTTGAAGCTCCGGGAGGAGAACGATTTTATGTAAATTATCGTGGAAATTCCAATTCACAAGGCGCTTCCTTGACCTCAAAAGGACGAATAGCAATGGGAACGAGATTTAAATGGGGAGGTGTGCCCAACCTAGGTGCCGAAAATTCCAAATCGAATACCTTAGGTATAATGGCAACGGAGGACAATACCACAATTACCCTATCTGGATATGATCCTAATTGCGAATTTCGAGTAGGCACCAATAGAGCAGGGATTACGGCGAACAGTTATACCATAACCTTAGATGAAAACGAATCATTTGTTTTTGAAACCTATATCGGAACATCGCCCACCCTTGCACATGAACGGGGCTGGATCGGCGCCTCAATTGATGCGGACAAGGACATCGTAATAAGTAACGGCTCTATAAATTATGGCCGGCAGGTAGGAGCAAGTAATCGTGATGCTGGGATAGACCAACCCGTACCGGAAAATAGATTGGGAAAGGAGTATGTTTTCATTAGAGGAAACGGAAATGCAAACGGCTGGACAGAATTTCCGTTGATTATTGCTACCGAAAACAATACACAGGTTTTTATAAATGGCTCCGCAACAGCGGCGGCTACACTCAACGAAGGGGATTTCTTTGAAGTGCCAAGTAGTAATTTTTCATCGAATACGGTAGGAGCAAATATGTATGTGGAGACTTCAAAGGATGTTTATGCTTACCAATGTGTAGGTGGATCTACTAATCCCTATACGCAAGGATTAAACTTTGTTGCTCCCGTAAGTTGCCTTTTACCGGATACCATGGACAACATACCAAATATTACGGATGCTGCCGGCATTACTATTTCCGGAGGTGTTACCATTATAGCGGCAACCACTACGCCCGATGCCAATATAATAGTACGCGACGGTACCGGTATAAAAACCCTACCTCCTTCGTCAGCCGTAACAGGAACATCGGATTGGAAAACCTTTTATCTGCCCAGTTTAACAGGAAATGTCAGCGTACAATCCACAGGACCTGTAGCTGTAGGTTTCTTTGGTTTCAATGGTGCGAGAGGGGTTGCCGGGTATTTCTCTGGATTTGATACAGTTCCCAGTATAGATTTAGAGATTACAGGCAACAACTGCCTACCCGGAGGTGTTCTAGAAATTTCAAGTGGGGAGACCTTTGATGCCTATCAATGGTTTGGTGACGGTGTTTTAATACCAGGGGCAACCTCAGCAGCATATACCGCTACCATTGCAGGGGATTATTTCCTTAGGGTAACGCGCGGCCCGTGTACCTATGATTCAAATTCCATATCCGTTTACTACTGCAACCCGGATATTCAATTAATCAAAACAGTTGATAATAGTATTGTAAACGAAGGAAACACGGTAACATTTACCATTACAGTTCAAAACTTTGGCGTAGACTCAGCTACCAACTTGGTAGTTACGGATATACTACCTGCCGGACTATCACTGGTTTCTGCATCACCTTCTGTTGGTACATGGGCCTCGCCTAACTGGAACATAGGCACATTACCCAGTGGCACCTTGGAAAATATTGATATTGTTGCACTTGCAGATGCAAATAATATGACCGCCCCAGCGCAGTATCCGACCAATACGGCAAGCAACACCCAAGATCAAACCGACAGTAATATTACGGCTGACAGCCCGTCAGCGTCCGTAACCATCTTAAACGATTTTGATGGTGACGGTGTTATGGATATTACGGATCTGGACGATGATAACGATGGTATTTTAGACAGTGTAGAATGTGGATCAAGTATAGGCTCTGGAACAGTTTCCGACCCCTTCACCAATTTATATGGAGCCAATTTAGTAACAACTTCAGGAAGGTATTATTTTAATTTAGGGGCAGGGGTTTTTCAGGCAGATATAGATACATCTAACGGCGGCGGCTGGGTACTGATACTTCAATATGTGCATGCTGCGGGTACCAATCCTAGTCTTAATGTGCTGGCCGCAGGAGCGAACTTACCTGAATTCAGTACTGGAGTTTTAGGGGACGATGAATCAGGTTCCACAAGCACTTGGGGACATTTAGGTAATTCAGGGTTCTCGGATTTAGGCGCCGAGGAGTTACGATGGTACGGTGCAACAAGCGGCCATGAAAGGGAAATTCATTTCTTTTCGGATATTGGAATTAACTATGCAGGAACCGGATCCGGAAATTTCTCGGGAATCAATACCTCTAACACCAAACTTACTGGACATACGGCAAATGTACCCGATGTTGTAAACGGTCTTTATTCCAACCGAGGGGATTTTGCGCTAACGAATTTCCCATTTTACCGAGGCGCATCATATCACTGGGGTATAAGAGGCAACGGAAACCGTTGGGAAGTAGATGATTTTCCAAATAATGCTTCACGCTCTACCATTCACAAAGTTTGGGCTCGGGCCACAACCTCGCCATGTGATGACTCGGATTCCGATACTATTCCAGATAGTTATGAACTGGATTCCGACAATGACGGCTGTTCCGATGCCAACGAGGCCTACAACGATACCAATGCGGATGCAGGTGATGGTGCATCATACGGCACCGGAACGCCGCCACCAACAAATGGTAATGGAACCGTAACAGCGGCCTCCTACCCAACTCCTGCCGATATGAATACCAACGGCACATTCGACTTTCAAGAAATGGGCGTTGCACCTTCGATTTCAGTAGAACCCATAGATCAACGTGTCTTTATAGGAAATGATGGCACCGTGGAGGTGTCTTCATCAGATAGTGATACTTACCAATGGGAGGTAAGCACGGATGGGGGAACCACCTTCAATCCCATTAGTGATGGAAGCGAATATACTGGTACGCTAACCGATGAATTAAACATACTTTCCCCAGACTTGACCAAGAACGGATATATATACCGAGCACTACTTACAAGTAACACTTTTGTTTGCGGACAGACCTTAACCAATGAAATTGTACTATCCGTTGGACCACGAACTATTATTACCAATAGACGAATCACAATAAGGGTAAATAAAGATTGATTTAACGTTGTAACTGATCTATTAACCTTGTACTTAAATGCTAAAAAGATTAATAGAATCAAAGGTTCACAGATGTTAATTCACAACTAACAACTGCTATTTATCCTTTCACAACAATAAATTGCGATACCCCTTGGTTATTGGTTTATTTGATTGAAATTAATATGTTGATGGGAAAACAATTGTGGCTCTTTTTGATACTGCTTATAATGGCCTGCTTTCAGGGTTATTCCCAATTGAGCGATCTGCATTATTTGCCACCGTTAAAACAAGGAAGTAACGGTGGATCGGTAAGGGAACAGCGCATTTACCTATCCACACCCGAAACTACACCTTTTACCGTTAATGCCTATGTAGGAACAAGCACCACCCCTATCCCCTTTACCATCTCAAATACCAGTCCGGCAACTTATGATCCAGGAGACCGGAATAATGGTATTACCATGATAGGCGACTCGGATACGGGTGTGGTGATCAGTACGGCGGGCCTTCGTTTTGAAGCTCCTGGTGGACAAAGATTCTACGCCAACTATAGGGGAAGTAGTGGCGCGCAATCTACCTCTTTGACCGCAAAAGGAAGGCAAGCTTTGGGTACGGCCTTTAAATGGGGTGGCGTACCCAACTATGGAACCACAAATGAACAAGGAACATCTTTAGGTATCATGGCTTCCGAAAATAATACTACTGTAGATATTTTTGGATACGACCCCAACTGTGAATTTAGACTAGGAAACGATAGAGATGGTATTACCTCAAATACAATTCAAGTCGTTTTGGATGCTGGTGAAAGTTTTGTATTAGAAGCTCATATTGCAGAAAGTACGGCCAACGTAGAAGGGTGGTTAGGTGCCTCAATCGTGTCCGATAAACCTATCGCCATTAGTAACGGTGGTCTTAATTATGCCGTAGTAAACGGTTCCGGTGGTTCCAGAGATGCCGGTATTGACCAACCAGTTCCGGAAAACAACCTCGGAAAAGACTATATTTTTGTAAGGGGCGGAGGAATAACGGCAACCGAATTCCCTATTATCATTGCTACCCAGAACAATACACAAATATTTGTGAACGGATCAGCTACGCCTATTGCGACCATAAATAATGGAGACTATTTCATAGTCCCTGGAACCAATTATTCTAGTGGTTCGGCCGGTGCGAATATGTATGTAAGAACTTCAAAAGATGCGTACGCTTACCAAAATTTAGCAGGTACCAGTGGTAGACAAACCGTGGGGCTAAATTTTGTGGCCCCTTTAAACTGTTTGATTCCCGATACGGTAAACAACATACCCAATATTACGGACGCTGCCGGAACCACGTTAACAGGAGGCATCACCATTATTGCCGCTACCACTACCCCAGATGCCAATATCATTGTAACAGATGGCAGCGGAGTCGTTACAAAACCCTCGTCACAACCAGTGGCGGGAAACACGGATTGGAAAACATTCTACATTCCCAATCTTACGGGCAATGTGGATGTACAATCTACCGGTCCAATAGCGGTAGGTTTTTTTGGCGGAAATGGCAACCGAGGTATCGCTGGCTATTTTTCTGGGTTTGATGTTGCTCCTAATGTAGATTTACAAATTACAGGAACTCAATGTTTACCCGGTGCCAGCCTTGAAGTTATAGGTGAAGCATTTGATGCCTACCAATGGTTTTTCGATGGAAATCCAATTGCGGGTGAAACAGGTACTACGTATAACCCAACGGTAGCGGGAGACTATTTTGTAAGGGTTACAAAAGGTCCTTGTACCTACGACTCCAATAATTTGCAAGCCTATTACTGTAATCCGGATATTCAGCTTTTGAAGACTGCGGATGTTACGACCGTAAACGAGGGAGGCTTCATAACTTTTACCGTTACCGCTCAAAACTTTGGGGTTGATCCTGCTACTAATTTGGTAGTTACGGATGTACTGCCAGCTGGACTTTCATTGATCTCCGCAACTCCAAATATGGGGTCGTGGTCTTCTCCCAACTGGAGCATTGGTACCTTGACCAGCGGAACATTGGCAAGCATTGATATTGTAGCCTTGGCGGACCTAAATAATTTGACATGGCCAACACAATCATTAACAAATAACGTCACCAATGCACAAGATCAATCCGACAGTAATATTACGGCTGACTCTCCATCGGCAACCATTACCATTCTCAATGATTATGACAATGATGGGGTTCTGGACATTACGGACTTGGATGATGACAACGATGGTATACTGGATACAGTGGAATGTCCAGCAAGCACCGTAAATCTTGCACTATCCGGTACCGCTACCCTAAGTAGCACCTATCCCGCCGGGGATGCTTTTAAAGCAAACGACGGTAATACGGATGGTAACTGGGGAGGAGGTTCGGTAGTCCATACACAAGCCACCACCGGTACAGAGTGGTTAACCATTGATTTAGGAAATAGTGAAGTCATAGATGAAATACAGATTTGGAATCGTACGGACTGTTGTTCGGAACGACTTTCCAATGCCTATGTTATGGTTTCAAACACACCATTTCCAACCAACACCGATCTTAACCAATCCATAAACAATTCGGAGTTTACGACCCAACTTGGAAATACTTCGCTACAATCCCAAATTGTGATTCCCGTTGGGATCACCGGTAGGTATGTACGATTGCAACTATCTGGAAATAATGTAAGCGGTGGTTATATAAATGTCGGGGAGCTTCAAGTATTTGGACCTGAAAACTGTAATTCGGATACCGATTTTATTCCAAATAGCTACGACTTGGATTCTGACAATGACGGCTGTTCCGATGCCAACGAGGCCTACAACGATCCCAATGCGGATGCAGGTGATGGTGGATCATACGGCACCGGAACGCCGCCACCAACAAATGGTAATGGAACCGTAACAGCGGCCTCCTACCCAACTCCTGCCGATATGGATACCAACGGCACATTCGACTTTCAAGAAGTGGGCGTTGCACCTTCGATTTCAGTAGAACCTCTAAACCAAAAGGTATTTATAGGTAACGATGGCACCGTGGAAGTGTCTTCCTCAGATAGTGATACTTACCAATGGGAGGTAAGCACGGATGGGGGAACCACCTTCAATCCCATTAGTGATGGAAGCGAATATAGCGGTACTCAAACCGATGAATTAAACATAATTTCCCCAGACTTGACCAAGAACGGATATATCTACCGTGCACTACTTACAAGTAACACTTTTGTTTGCGGACAGACCTTAACCAATGAAATCGTACTATCCGTTGGACCACGAACCATTATTACCAATAGACGAATCACAATAAGGGTAAATAAAGATTAGAAACTTACGCTTTCATAATCTTTTGGGGAGAATTTGTAACAAATTCCCCTGTAGTTCGTCCTGTTAGTATATCAATCAAAACCAATCACATTTTGGAGCATATACTAACGGTAAATAATCTTACCAAAAAATTTGGTTACCTCACTGCTGTAAAAGATCTTTCTTTCACCATAGAAAAGGGAAACGTATATGGTATTCTAGGCCCTAACGGAAGCGGAAAATCTACCACCTTGGGTATTGTACTTAACGTTGTCAATAAAACACAAGGAGATTTTTCTTGGTTTGATGGGGACGTCTCTACACATAATGCGCTAAAAAAAGTAGGTGCTATTATAGAAAGGCCCAATTTCTACCCCTATATGACGGCAATACAAAACCTGAAACTGGTATGTAAAATCAAAGAGGTACCCTCGGATAAGATTGAAGAAAAGTTAGAACTGGTAGGGCTCCTAGAAAGAAAAGACAGTAAGTTCCGCACCTATTCTTTAGGAATGAAACAGCGTTTGGCCATCGCCTCTGCCCTGCTAAACGACCCGGAAATACTCATTTTAGACGAACCTACCAACGGTCTAGATCCGCAAGGTATTCATCAAATAAGGGAAATCATTAAAAAAATCGCCTCCCAAGGCACCACAATACTTTTGGCCTCACATTTATTGGACGAGGTAGAAAAAGTCTGCTCTCATGTGGTTATACTCAGAAAGGGAGAAAAACTATATTCCGGTCGTGTTTCGGACATGATGGCCACCCATGGTTTTTTTGAACTAAAGGCCACGAAAAATGATGCACTTATCGATCACTTAAAAGGTAATGTAAGTTTTGGCGAAATTAAATCCGAAAACGGACTCATTACCGCTTTCTTAAAAGAGGATATTAGTGCAGAAGATTTCAACAAGTCTTTGTTCGAAAAAGGAATTGTACTCTCCCATTTGGTAAAACGTAAGGAAAGTTTGGAAGAGCAATTCTTGGAACTCACCAAAAACCAATCCAACTAAGCCATGATACGATTACTACATATAGAATTTATAAAACTTTGGAACAACAGGGCTAGCAAGGTATTGATCATCTCCTATTTTGTTTTGCTCACCTCAATTGCATTGGTCGCAGCGATTAAATTTGACATTGGGCCTATAAAATTCCACTTGGCAGAAATCGGCATTTTCAATTTCCCGTACATCTGGCATTTCAATACTTTTATAACCGCCTTTTTTAAACTGTTCCTTGCTATCGTAATCGTTTCTATGATGGCCAACGAGTACAGTAACAAGACCATAAAACAGAACCTGATAGACGGTCTCTCCAAGAAAGAGTTCATCCTTTCGAAATTCCTCACGGTAGTGACCTTTTCATTGGTCTCTACCCTCTTTGTATTCGTTGTATCCTTAATCCTTGGCCTAGCCTATTCCGACTTTAACGAAGTTTCCATCATATTCTCCGATTTGGAGTTTATCGTAGCGTTTTTTGTAAAATTGATGGGGTTCTTTTCGTTTTGCTTATTCTTGGGCATTCTTGTAAAACGTTCTGCGTTTGCATTGGGGTTCTTAATTATTTGGCAAATTTTCGAAGGGATCGCAAGAGGACTGATGCGATGGAAATTGTTCGATGAGAACACTACGGATACCATTATGGGCTTCTTTCCATTACAATCCATGTTCAACCTAATAAAAGAACCTTTTACGCGTTTGGAAGCAGTGCAAACCGTAGCCGACCAAGTTGGCGAAACCTTCAATTTAAACTATCATGTGCAATGGTACGAAATACTGATCGTATTGGCTTGGACCTCAATTTTCGTTTACCTGTCGTATGCCTTATTGAAAAAGCGGGATCTATAACCTTTGTGAAATTAGAGGGTAGTCTTGAGAATATAGCAGATAGTCTAAATAAATTGCTGTAGCAGTTGACAGTTTTAAGTATGAAATAGTTAATTGAAAACGGTCAACGCTAATCAGGGAAGTTCATTTGGGGTTTTTTAATATGCCTTTTACGCTTTATTCATCTTTGTTTTTCTGAAGTATGTTCTTCTCGCTATTCTCCTGTCCAGCCTTTTTCCTCACGTTTTTTGACATTCACCCGTCGCTTTACTATGAAAAAGTCAATTACGGCACTTGTTATTGTGCGTTTATCTGCAGGTACTGGCACCATACGCCTATTTTAATTATATTGTAGGGCTTTGCACTGTGCTATGAAAAAATTAGGAACCTTAGTTTTGCTAATAGGTTTGTTGCTCCCTATGGCCCTATGGGCCCAAGGGGAAACCGCAAACTGGTATTTTGGGGAACAGGCCGGTTTAAAATTCAACAATGACGGCAGTGTAAACGCGCTTACCGATGGTCGGTTGAATACCTTTGAAGGCTGTGCCACCATTTCCAATGCCTTTGGGGATTTACTTTTCTATACCGATGGTATCATCGTCTACGACCGGAACCATAATATCATGGAAAATGGCAGTGGTTTGTTTGGTGATCCTTCCAGTACTCAATCGGCCATCATAGTTCCAAAACCGGAAGACCCCAATATCTACTTTATATTTACCGTAGACACCTCTATTGCCGAAAACGATCCGGATAGGGGACTTAACTATTCCACTGTTGATATTTCGCTGAACAATGGCAACGGAGCGGTCGTACAAAAAAATAGAAGGCTTCTACAAGATTGCTCCGAAAAAATAGCCGCAGTTCGCAAAAACTGTTTTGATCAATCGATCTGGGTGGTTACCCTTGCCTCTGAAAATGGTACACTACCCACATTCAATACCTACCACGCTTTTGAGGTAAACACCTTGGGCGTTGCGAACATATCGGTAAAAACAACATTTCCGGACTTGGCGATAGATGACCCAAGAGGTGCCTTAAAGTTCGCTCCAAGTGGTACTATGATGGCCAGTGCAAATATGTTCTTTGGTTTACAATTGTATGATTTTGATTCGGATACCGGTTTGTTTTCCAACCAAATACAATTGCCTATAAACGAGCCAGATCAGTTTCCTTACGGTATTGAGTTTTCATCGAAGGGGCAATACCTCTATACGCACTCCACACGCTACAATGAAAACGAAACCTACCTCTCCTTACTGTCACAATTCGATGTTTTGGCCCAGGACATCCCTAATTCGCAAGTCGTATTGGATCGCAGACCGATATTTAGAGGTGCGCTACAAATTGGTAGTAACGGCAAAATATACAGAACCTTAGCGGATGATTATTTTAATGGCATTCCCTTTTTGAGCGTCATTAACACACCGGATGCTAAAGGCGATGGCTCAAATTATGTACATAGGTCAATTTCCTTGGGAGGACGCATAGGAACACAGGGGCTACCGCCCTTTATACAATCCTTTTTTGACAAGACAGACCTTCTTGTAGACGAAAATGGAAACGCTAGTAATTTTTTGGAACTATGCGAGGGAGCACCTTTTACCTTGGAGACCGAAGCATTTCCGGGAGCGACCTACAATTGGTCAAAAGACGGTATCCCTTTCCATAATCCCGATGAAAATAGATTGGTGGTCGATAGTTCCGAACTGGTAGATGCCGGCAGGTACCAGTTAGAAATAGTATTTTCCGACCCTCAAGAATGTCCTATTCTTGGAGAAGCCTTAATAATGCTTCAACCACGACCCCAGGGTGGTGTTTTAAATCTTAAACAGTGCGATATAGACGCCAATAGTTCCGATGGGATAACTACGGTAAACTTAAATCAATTAACAACTGGCACAACAGATATTTATCGTTTTTATGAATCCGAAGAAAATCGGGAAAATAATCTTGCCATTGCGAATGTAGGGAACTATAGCAATAGGAATCCATTCGAACAAACACTTTATTATCAAGTTACTAACCCTTCGGGGTGTGTAAACATGGGTACCTTGGAACTAGAAATTTTACCGATACCCTTTAGGGATGATACCGTTATTAACTTATATGAATGCGATGTTGACCCCAACGATGGTGAGCTTTCGGCCATTTTTGACCTATCAGGTTTGGAAATGAATCAAATGCTAGGTTTTGAAGTTGCATTCTATGGCAACCTGACAGATGCCTCCTTGGAACAAAATCCACTTAACAAAAACATGGCATCCGCCACTACGCTCATTTATGCACGTTTAGAAAATAGTAATCAATGCGAAAACATAGTACGTATTAACTTAATCGTGAATCCTAGCCCAACGGTGCAGTTACAAGATAATTACCTGCTGTGCACCAATGACCCACAACTGGTGCTTGAAGCCCCAGCTGGGTTTGACCTCTACCGATGGACAAAAATTACTGGTGGCGCAGAAGAAACCATGGGAACAAACCTTACATTTAACGGTACTGAAATAGGTAGCTATACCCTAACTGTAGGTTTCAGCTATCCAGGACAAGGCACTAACCAAGTATGCGAGTACAGTTTTCCGTTTACGATCTCTCCTTCCAACCCGGCATCGATAAAAAAAATAATAGTAGAGGACTTGGCAGATAATAACACGATACAGGTATTCGCCGAGGGGGATGGAGATTACGAATATGCGATTGATGGTATGAGTTTTCAGAACGACAATCTGTTCGAGGATATGGCTCCAGGACGTTACGAAATTACCGTGCGCGATAAAAATGGTTGCGGCACTATTGTTCAAAAAACAGCGGTACTCGGCTATCCAAAATTCTTTACTCCGAATGGGGACGGCATAAACGATTATTGGCAACTCATTGGGCTAGAAGAGAATTTTAGTGCAAACGCGTCTATTTCTATTTTTGATAGGTATGGTAAACTAGTGGCTAATTTAACCAATAACAACCCAACATGGAACGGAACTTGGAACTCAAGTCCGTTACCAGCGGACGATTATTGGTTTATGATAGCTTTAGAGGGCGGCAGAGAGCTAAAAGGCCATTTTTCATTGAAACGATAGTACATGATCAGCTTTCGTAAAACATATCGGCTAATTATTGTGCTAGTTCTATTGGTATCCTCACAAGGTCTTAAAGCACAGGACTGCCCCCTACTAACCTTACCTTTAAACGGGAGCACGGACATTGCAATTACCTCGGCCATTAGTTGGAATGCGGTACCCGGAGTAACAGCCTATATAATATCCCTGGGTACCACTCCTGGCGGTACAGAAATTTTAAACGGCTTAAATGTTGGAAGCGCTAGTACGTATAACCCGTTGTTGGGTCTGCCTGACAATACCCAGATTTATGTAACCATTAGCCTTTTTATTTTTGGCAATGTAACCAACATTATCTGTGCTAGCGAGACCTTTAGGACCGTTAATGTGACAGTGCCCCCGGGTTGTACAACGTTTGATAATCCTTTAAACGGTGCAACGGACGTGAGTATTGAAACGGATATTAGTTGGAACTACGCGACCTTTGCCACGGGATATTTGGTGTCTATCGGAACAACGCCAAACGGCACCGATATTACAAATAACATAGATCTTGGAAACAATCTCAGCTATGATCCACCATCAGATTTACCGCCAAATACGACCATTTTTGTTCGTGTTACTCCTTACAACGAAAACAACCCTAGCCCAACATGCGCTGAAATATCGTTTACAACCGCAGAGTTGGCTCCAATACCCCTATGTACCTCGCTCATATCCCCGGCAAACGGAGCTATTAATGTTCCACTTACACCACGTATTGAATGGAATGCCGTACCGGACGCTACAGGGTACCGGGTATCTATTGGGAATTCAGCAGCGGAGCGAAACATACTGGACAACGCTCCATTTTCGACCAATGCTACTACGGTTATCGATTTTGA
Organism: Maribacter chungangensis; assembly: GCF_042676845.1. Classification (NCBI taxonomy): domain Bacteria; kingdom Pseudomonadati; phylum Bacteroidota; class Flavobacteriia; order Flavobacteriales; family Flavobacteriaceae; genus Maribacter; species Maribacter chungangensis. The sequence goes on along the minus strand of NZ_JBHTHY010000003.1, from coordinate 1,387,146 downwards.
GCCTAACACAACCTTTTTTATCACCATAGTCCCTTTTAATGCTACCGGTGATGCGGTAGGGTGTATTCAAGAGTCATTCTCCACAATCCCTGGATGCGGCCCCTATATTGACGAAAGTACAGGGGCAGTAAGCTTCCTGAATCCAACAACGGTTGTACCCGATGTAATAGAAATCTGTCTGGATGCACCTTCTGCCTCCTATACCTCTCCAGATAGCGCAGAGGGATATCGTTGGACCAATATTAGAAGAGGAAGTATAATATCGACAACCGCTGAAGTTACTTTTTCGGAACCAGGACAATATAGATATGAGGTTTTTAATATATTTTCTGTAGCCGATATTTTCATAGAGTGCCCTACTGTAAAGACTGTTACGGTTTTAGCCTCGGAAGTACCTAAAATTAATGATATAAAAGTCTCGGAAACTTCATTAGGACTTACACTTGAAGCCTTCGTGGCCGGTTCTGGAAGCTATGAATATGCATTGGACGATATAAACGGCCCGTACCAAGATGATAACAGATTTACCGGAGTATCGCCAGGTGATCATACCATATACGCCAGAGATAAAAATGGATGCGGCATAGCCGAAAGAACCACAGAAAACGAACTGAACCCAAACAGCTTTCCAAAATTCTTTACGCCTAATGGCGATGGCGTCAACGATTTTTGGCAATACATACCGCTCTTGGATAAAGGCCAACTAAATGTTAGTACTATTTTTATATTCAATAGATTTGGTGTATTAATTGCACAAATAGACCCTACCTCTCAAGGGTGGAACGGTTTACATAACGGAAGACCAGCACCTGAATCTGATTATTGGTTTACGGCAATATCAACCGAGAATGAATATATCAACGGCCATTTTTCCTTAAAACGATAGTTAAGGAATATTATTAATTGAGTTTAACGGCATATCGTTTCAAATTAGAATTAAAAGCATTGGTATACGTTTCTGAAACGTCATTTTGTATTTTTACAATATGAAATTTAAAATTGTATCGGAATTCAAACCAACAGGTGACCAGCCCAATGCCATAAAAGAACTTACGAAAGGCTTGGACCAAGGGGAAAAGTACCAAACCCTACTTGGGGTAACCGGATCGGGAAAGACCTTTACGGTGGCCAACGTTATAGAGAAGGTACAAAAACCGACCTTACTTCTTGCACACAACAAAACGCTGGCAGCACAACTATATTCGGAGTTTAAACAGTTTTTTCCGAACAATGCCGTTGAATATTTCGTATCCTATTATGATTACTATCAGCCTGAAGCTTTTATTCCAACCAGTGGTGTCTATATAGAAAAAGATCTATCTATCAACGAGGATATAGAAAAACTTCGATTAAGTACTACCTCCTCCTTGTTATCCGGACGCCGCGATGTGCTTGTTGTCGCATCCGTATCTTGTCTTTATGGTATAGGAAACCCCGTTGAGTTTCAAAAAAATGTCATCACCATAGAAAAAGACCAAGTAGTTGCGCGCACTAAATTCTTGCATCAACTCGTCCAAAGCCTATATTCAAGAACTACGGCAGATTTCCGTAACGGTAACTTTAGGGTAAAGGGAGATGTAGTGGACGTTTTCCCCAGTTATGCAGACCATGCTTTTAGAATACATTTCTTTGGGGACGAAATAGAGGAAATAGAAGCTTTTGACCCGTTTAACAACAATGTGATAGAGGTTTACGAAACCCTTACCATTTATCCGGCGAACATGTTCGTGACTTCTCCGGATATACTGCAAGGGGCGATACATAATATTCAAGATGATCTTGTAAAGCAAATAGACTACTTTAAGGAAATAGGAAAACCCTTGGAAGCAAAACGTTTGGAAGAACGAACTAACTTTGATTTGGAAATGATCCGGGAACTTGGTTATTGTTCTGGAATCGAGAACTATTCTAGATACCTTGACGGCAGGGAACCGGGAACTAGACCCTTTTGCCTATTGGATTATTTTCCGGATGATTACTTAATGGTCATAGATGAAAGCCATGTAACTATTCCTCAAGTACATGCTATGTACGGTGGAGACCGATCACGAAAAGTAAATTTAGTGGATTATGGATTCCGTTTACCTGCAGCTATGGACAACAGACCTTTAAAATTTGAAGAGTTTGAAGCGCTACAAAACCAAGTACTATACGTAAGTGCAACACCGGCAGATTATGAGCTCCAATTAAGTCAGGGTGTTTTTGTAGAACAGGTTATAAGACCTACAGGACTTTTAGACCCTGTTATAGAGGTAAGGCCCAGTTTAAATCAAATCGATGATTTGGTAGAGGAAATACAAATTAGAGTTGAAAAAGACGAACGTACGTTGGTTACAACGTTGACCAAACGCATGGCGGAAGAGTTGGCAAAATACCTCGACAGGATCAGTGTGCGGTGCAGATACATTCATAGTGATGTAGATACCTTGGAACGCGTAGAAATTATGCAAGATTTGAGAAAAGGTATTTTTGACGTACTAATTGGTGTTAACCTTTTAAGAGAAGGATTAGATCTACCAGAGGTATCCTTGGTGGCAATTTTAGACGCCGATAAAGAAGGTTTTTTACGTAGCAATAGATCCCTGACACAAACTGTTGGGCGAGCCGCGAGAAACTTAAACGGTCTTGCCATCATGTACGCGGACAAGATTACGGCAAGTATGCAAAAGACCATAGATGAAACAACCTATAGAAGGGAAAAACAGATTGCCTACAATGTTAAAAACAATATTACGCCAACAGCGTTGAACAAAAGTTTGGACAGTGTACTATCTAAAAATTCGGTCTCTACCTACCACTTTGAAAAGGAAGAATTAAGAGCAGCAGAACCCGACTTGCAATACCTAACAAAAGATCAAATAGAAAAGATGATTCGCGAAAAAAGAAAGGCGATGGAAAAGGCGGCAAAAGAGTTGGATTTTATGCAAGCTGCAAAACTACGTGACGAAATAAAGGGACTTCAAGAGCAGGAAATATAGTGCCAAACCTACTTAAACCCCAAATTTACGAATACTTAATGTTTAGGATAAATCAAACCTATTTAAAAAATTGGAATACAGCATATTAAAATAATTTTTAGATAAGTCTAAAAATTATAAATCATTCAATAGTTGATATGAAAATAAGGATTTTTTAAAAAAATAGTGGATACTAAAAAACATTAAAAAAACACTTGTTCGATTTTAAGAAGAAGCTAACTACCAGAGAAAAACACTTCTACTTTATCGAATATACAACAATATTTTGGTTTAAAAATCAAATATTGACCGTCTTAAAAACGGCAGTTAATTCTGCTCCTAAAACTAACCTTTTTCAACCGGTACACACTTCAAATATCCAAATTAAAAAAAGTACCAAGCCCCTGCTCTATTTCTATAAAAAACCGCACACAACCCGCCTTAGGATTTTCAATTTAAAGAGCAACCAACCGTTCAAAAAAATAGTTCATCTTCGATGTACGAAATAGCGTATTCTATATTTTCTCTTTAAATCCAAACAAAAAAAGTGTCCTGATTTCTCAAGACACTTTCTCAACCAACCAACCAAACTAAAACTTAAAAACGATATTTCCCCGTTTCTAAATTTAATCACTTTTCAACCTAAGCCAACTCGATCATGCGTTTTGGTTTTGGCAAGGCTTCCTCTTTTTTAGGTAAGGTAAACTTCAAAATTCCGTTTACATAATCCGCCTTAATTTCATCTAGATTTATAGTTTCCGGAAGTGAAAAAACTCTTTTAAAGGATCTAAAAGCAAATTCCCTACGGGTAAATTTCACCCCTTCGGTTTCCTTTTCGGTATTCACCTCGGAAGAAACCGTAAGCTTATTATCATCAACTTCTATCTTAAATTGTTCTTTAGTCCTACCCGGAACCGAAAGTGCTAACTCAAAAGCCTTTTCATTTTCTATTATATTCACAGCTGGCACTACAGCCGTTGCATCGTTCATTCCTCCAAACCAATCCGGTTTGAATATTTCATTCATTAACGAAGGAAACAACATATCATTACTTTTAACTAAACTCATAATTATATTTTTTTAATACGGTTAAACATCTGTTACGCTCTTCATAGGTCAAATCCTATACCAGTTCAAAAATACTGCCTTTTTGTCGGTTACCTCTGCTAATAAACTGTCTTTATGTCATATACAACTACCATTAGAACGCCTTATCTAATTAATCGCAACAGAAATGGGTGTTTTGAGTTGGTTAAGGAGCATAAACGAGTCAATAGCAAAGACCGAATTAGGTAAGACAACTATATACGTGCAACCGATACAAGGGAAACGGACCAACCCTGTTTTAATTTAGGACAATAAAGAAATCACTAGGCTATGGAATAATTTGGACTGCTTCTCCAAAGAATTTGGGAGCGTATCATCTCTCTCGAAGTCCAGCTTAAACCTTAGCTACATATACCGGCGTTGGGTACTAAACAACTACAGCACTATGGGCATATATGGTAAATCTTAAGTAACAGGTGATATAGGATATACAAGCGCTAGTTGTAGTGCGCCTTAAATATGTTGATGATAGTCTCCGGAGGAACAACCTTATTGGGATACTTGTGCATTATGGACAATACTTGCTGAATAGCAGATGGCGGAAGCCCCATAGCGAGTCCAATATCATGTAAACGCCTTATTTCGTTCAGCTCCTGGCCATCATCCACGTTCATTAGTAAAATAAGACGATTAAACTGAACTAAACGCTCTGCCTGTGATTTGGGTATCACATGTTCCGCTTCGTTTTTAAAAAGATCATCGAACACGGTTTTACGTATCCCAAGTTGTTGGGAGACGTTAAAAAGAAAATCATACTCCGCTTGTTTAATGGTATTGTCCACCCTGGCAAAAGAAATCATTTCTGAAAGTATACTAAGTTTTTCCTTTTCCGTATTCATGGCTATCTTATCAACTAATCTACAGCTATTTAAATAACTCTTCAAAACCCATTATCGTATATAATAAGCGTAATTATTTATAGTGCTCTTCTTCTTTGTGTAATTTATAATACCTTGCAATAAACTAGATACTAATGACAAATAATGATGTTTTCAAAAAACTACGTGTCGCATTAAAATTCAGGGACGACGATATTATACACATTCTAACCCTTGTAGATTTCAAAATATCAAAGACCGAGCTGAGCGCCTTCTTTAGAAAGGAAGACCACCCTAATTATATGGAATGTGGCGACCAGGTCTTACGGAATTTCCTAAACGGCTTGGTCATTCATTTAAGAGGCACCAAGGAGAATCCAAAAAACCCGGGAGAGGTCCTTCTAAGCCAAGCGAGGGAAGAGAACAAACAACATATTGATAAGGATAAAAGTTTTAAAGCAAAACAATTAAAAAAGATAGATAGGGCCGTGCCGAGTGTAAGATATAAGAACAAAAAAAAATCCTAAGGTAATGTCCTTAGGATTTTTTAGCTAATTCAAATGCATTCAAGAGGTTACTCTTACGGGAACGGTATACAGTTTTCCTTCGACTACATTAGAAATTTTTACTTTTTTATAGTTCAACCTGTTTTTAACGAAACGCTCTAGATTTTCAGAGGCGGTCTCTACAGAGAGTACTACAATTTGCCCTTCTTCGTTTAGCGTAAACCGTACTTGTGCAGTTGAATCACATTCCCCCTCCGAAAAAGAATTATCGGATAATAGTTCGGTAATCTGTTCGGATAGACCTCTGGTAGGCTCGGGAAGTTCCGGGGTGTTTGCAAAAATTGCACTCGTGGACAATAGCATTGCAGCTACGATAACATAACTTAATTTTCTCATGACTTGTTTGTTTTTAGTTCCGTTCGATGATTGTCGAAGTTAATCGGAACTTGATTAATAATTGATTGATGATGAATTACTTAAAAGACGCTCCAAAATGAATACTGTTACAATAAAATCGTTTTTTAACATTTTTTTAAAACGAAGTTATTCTACTTCTCCCTGAATGAGAAGGCATACCAGTTGCTTTTACAAACGATTTTCAAGGGCGGAATAAAACCTATTACATAAACCGCAACGAGCACTAGGCATGAACAAGGCAGTGGGCAAAGAAAATTTTAAACTCAAAAAAGAAAACTGCCACAAACCAATTTGCGGTACAAAAAAAGGGCAGCGTTTAAAAACGCTGCCCTAATTCCATTAAAACTACTATAATTTACATTAGGCTAAAACTTCTTTAACCTTGTCCGCAGCCTCTTGAAACTGCACGGCCGAATGTACTGCGAGTCCCGAGTTATCTATGATTTCCTTTGCTATTTCCGCATTAGTACCTTGTAAACGAACTATAATTGGAACATTCATGGCGTCTCCCATATTTTTATAGGCCTCTACGATTCCGTTTGCCACCCTATCACAACGTACGATACCGCCAAAGATGTTTACCAAAATAGCCTTTACTCCAGGGTCTTTTAATATAATACGAAAAGCTTCTTCAACCCTCTTGGCATCTGCCGTACCACCTACATCCAAGAAGTTGGCAGGCTCTCCACCGGCCATCTTGATCAAGTCCATGGTCGCCATTGCAAGACCCGCCCCATTTACCATACAGCCAACATTACCGTCTAAATCAACATAATTAAGACCCAAAGCGCTTGCCTCTACTTCAATAGGATTCTCTTCACGTAAATCGCGCATTTCGGCATATTGCTTTCTGCGGTACAACGCATTATCATCAATGGAAACTTTGGCATCCACGGCCATAATTTTATCGTCCGAGGTCTTTAATACCGGATTGATCTCGAACATGCTGGAATCACTTTCAACGTAGGCCTTGTATAGCGAAGCAACAAACTTTGTCATTTCTTTAAAAGCCATTCCCGAAAGCCCTAGGTTAAAAGCAATTTTACGTGCCTGAAACCCCAATAATCCTGTTCCAGGATCTATTTCCTCGGTAAAGATCAGATGTGGCGTCTTTTCTGCAACCTCTTCTATATCCATCCCACCTTCGGTGGAGTACATGATCATATTTTTACCAGTTCCCCTATTCAAAAGCACCGACATGTAGAACTCACTGGTTTCACTATCCCCTGGATAGTAAACGTCCTCGCATACCAATACTTGGTGCACTCTTTTTCCTTGGGCAGACGTTTGAGGCGTAACCAAATCCATCCCAATAATAGTTCCGGCTATCTCTTCGACCTCCTTAACGTTTTTCGCAAGTTTTACCCCGCCACCCTTACCACGACCACCTGCATGCACCTGTGCTTTTATAACATGCCATCCGGTTCCAGTTTCTTCGGTTAACTTTTTTGCGGCATCTACAGCTTCTTTTGGGCTGTGGGCTACGATACCTCTTTGTATGCGTACGCCAAAACTGGCCAATATCTCTTTTCCTTGATATTCGTGAAGATCCATATATATTCGTGATTTTATTAGTTCTGCAAAAATAGGAAACGAGGGGTAATAATCGAAAAATTAAAATGAATAATTCACCGTTTGGGACCGATCTGCACACCATTTCGTTACTCTATTTCAATATCCTTAAAATCTAGAGGGTCAAAATTTTTAAAATGTCCATTTAATTCAATGGCCCGCCTAGTTCTTTCCACCTCGCTCAGTACCCCTATCGTTCTTATTAAATGCTCGTTTATAAAAATAAGACGATCCATTTCTTTTGGAATTTGCAACAATGCATATTCTTGTTCAAAAGAAAGTCCCATTTTATGTGCTAAGGTAAAACTATTGAACTTTTCTAAACTTGCGGAGGAAAAGGGCACTTCCATAATAGCGTACAAATCCCTAATATTGTTTAATACCTGGGTTTTGAAAGTTTCATCAGCTTCATAATCGTAGGCTAACAGCTCCACATCTCCGCCCGCATACAATTTACCGTTGAACTGCTGTTCAAAAGAGCGTAATTTAAATACCTGTCTGGCAACGCAAACCACATCCATCTCACCACTCTCGTAACGCGTGACCACCTCTACAAGCTGCACCTCAACACCATATTGCATACCATTATTAATGTATACCGGTATGCCAAAGGTTATGGCCTCGTCCTTACAATCATTTATCAATTGCTTGTAGCGCGGCTCAAAAATATGTAACGGTACGGTTTCGCCAGGAAAAAATATGGACTGTAATGGAAATAAAGGTAATCTCATCTTAAATATGTTTATCCAATTAATTAACAATAGTCTACACATGGTAGTATATGCCACGCTTCAGAAGAAACGTTGGCAAGTCTTTTCACTATTTAAAATTACGACCAGTAGACCGGTAAGACAAGCAATCTAAAATTTATATATTGTTTCAAATGTAACAAATTGTGATATTTAAACTTATTCTGTAATTTTTTTTGTGGAAACCAGTACAGTACTCTAGATTTGCCAAAAAGTTTTAGTTATGAGAAACACGGATTTATTAAAAATAGCAAAAACGTACGGTGATCCGGTTTACGTTTATGACTCCGCTAAAATAATTTCACAATTCAACAGACTTACCAATGCCTTTGGTTCTGTAAAACATCTGAAGTTGAACTATGCCGCAAAGGCCCTTTCAAACATCAGTATCCTTAAACTAATGAACAGTTTAGGAAGCGGTCTGGATACGGTATCCATACAAGAGGTACAGTTAGGACTTTTAGCAGGCTTTAAGCCAGAATCCATCATATTTACCCCTAACGGGGTTTCTCTTGAAGAGATAGAGGAGGCAGCTAAACTAGGTGTTCGCATCAATATAGACAACCTCTCCATTTTGGAGCAATTTGGGAGTAAGCATCCAAAAATTCCCGTTTGTATCCGTATCAATCCGCATGTCATGGCTGGTGGAAACTCTAATATTTCCGTGGGACATATCGATTCTAAATTCGGCATCAGCATACATCAAATTCCACACCTATTACGCATTGTGGAACTCACCCAAATGAATATTAACGGTATTCACATGCATACGGGGAGTGATATATTAGATATTGATGTGTTCTTGTACGCGTCGGAAATTTTATTTGAAACGGCCAAAAATTTCAAGAACCTGGATTTTATAGATTTTGGAAGTGGGTTTAAGGTACCTTATAAAGATGGGGATATAGAGACCAATATAGAGGAGCTGGGCAAAAAGTTGAGCACTCGGTTCAACGAATTCTGTGCCGAGTACGGCAAAGAACTAACACTAGCTTTTGAGCCGGGCAAGTTTTTGGTGAGCGAGGCAGGATTTTTCTTGGCCAAAGTAAACGTAGTAAAACAAACGACATCTACCGTATTCGCAAGTATAGATTCTGGTTTTAACCACCTTATACGCCCCATGCTTTATGGTTCTAGCCACGAAATTGAAAACATATCCAATCCTGAGGGCAGGGAACGGTATTACTCCGTGGTGGGTTATATATGTGAAACGGATACTTTTGCCAGTAACAGGAGGATCAACGAAATTACCGAAGGAGATATTCTTTCCTTTAAAAATGCAGGTGCGTACTGCTTTACCATGGCCAGTAATTATAATTCCAGATTTAGGCCACCGGAGGTATTGTGGCATGAAGGAAAAGCCATATTAATACGGGAACGTGAAACTTTTGATGATTTGGTCAAAAACCAAGTAGACACCAAAGACCTGTTCACCGTCAAGCAGATTGCATCGGTAAAATAAAAACAAAGAAAATTCGTTAGCTTTGGTATACTAATTGGACTAAGGCTCAAATGAATATCATGCAAACGAACTCTATAGATTATAAAAACATCGGGCTTACCGGGTTTCTACTACTTTTTACATCGTTTTTATTTGCTCAAGAAGTCAATTGGGTCTCCTTTTCGCAAGCGGTTGAACTGGCCGCCACCGAAGAAAATCCAAAAAAAGTTTTTATAGATGTCTACACCGACTGGTGCGGATGGTGCAAAAAAATGGATAAGGATACCTTTCAAAACCCGGAAGTTGCCAAATATATGGAAGCCAATTTCTATATGGTAAAGATGGACGGTGAAGGAAAAGACCCGATCGAGTTTAAAGGAAAGACCTATAAGTTCATCGCTTCTGGACGTAAGGGATATCATGAACTGGCCGCAGCGTTAATGCAGGGCAGACTAAGTTATCCCACTACTATCTTTCTAGACGAAGAATTGAATATGCTTTCACCGGTACCTGGATATCAAAAACCTGAACCTTTCCTAAATATCGCCAAATATTTTGGAGAAGATATTTATAAGGACAAGGATTGGAAAACATACGCTGGGGCAAAGTAGTACCACTGTTAAACTTTGCGACCGCAGGAACACAAAAATTAAAAAAGCCTAGCAGTCTTATAAGTGCTAGGCTCTTTTGATATATTTATTTGATACTCCTTACTATCTACTATAATTAGGACTCTCTTTGGTAATGGTCACATCATGTGGATGACTTTCATTTATACCACTAGCGGTTATTTTGACAAAGCGCCCTGTTTCCTTTAAGGTATCAACATCTTTTGCACCACAATACCCCATTCCTGCACGCAACCCTCCAACAAACTGGTGAATACTTTCATATAGATCGCCTTTGTAGGGAACACGGCCAACAATACCTTCTGGCACCAGCTTTTTGATATCGTCCTCGACATCTTGGAAGTAACGGTCTTTACTTCCCTGCTTCATTGCTTCCACGGAGCCCATACCGCGGTAAGACTTGAATTTTCTGCCCTCATATATAATGGTTTCTCCCGGCGATTCTTTTGTACCTGCCAAAAGCGAGCCCAACATTACGGTATCCGCTCCTGCCGCAATGGCTTTTGGAATATCACCTGTATATCGTATACCGCCGTCCGCAATTACCGGAACACCTGAACCTTTTATGGCCGCCGCTACTTCGAGCACTGCTGAAAACTGAGGAAAACCAACACCTGCAACTACCCTCGTCGTGCATATAGAACCCGGACCGATACCGACCTTTACCGCATCAGCACCAGCTTCCACTAAATACTTTGCCGCCTCGCCAGTTGCTATGTTACCAACAATAACGTCCAGGTCGGGGAATCTTTTTTTAACCGATTTCAAGACCGCGACCACTCCCTTGGTATGACCATGTGCCGTATCGATAACAACCGCATCTACGCCCGCTGCCACCAAGGCAGCTGCCCTGTCCGAAGCATCTGCAGTTACCCCTAAAGCTGCTGCAACACGTAACCTGCCGTACCGGTCTTTGTTTGCATTTGGTTTTTGGGTAAGCTTGGTAATATCCCTAAATGTAATTAAGCCGACCAACTTATTGTCACCATCGACTACGGGAAGTTTTTCTATTTTATGCTCTTGGAGAATATCCTCCGCTTCCGAAAGTGAAGTTCCTTCTGCGGCCGTAACCAAATTATCCGAGGTCATGACTTCGGCAATTGGTCTGTTATTATTTTTTTCAAAACGCAAGTCCCTATTGGTAACGATACCTATAAGCTTTCCGGCGTCGTCTACGATAGGAATACCTCCAATGCTGTGCTCCTTCATGTTGGCCTTAGCATCGCCTACTTTAGAATCCAAGGGCATGGTAACGGGGTCCAATATCATTCCGCTTTCCGCACGCTTTACCTTTCTCACCTTTATCGCTTGTTGCTCAATGGTCATATTCTTGTGAAGCACACCGATACCGCCTTCTTGCGCAATGGCTATTGCCATTCTACTTTCAGTCACTGTATCCATAGCCGCAGAAACTATAGGCACGTTTATGGTTATGTTACGGGTAAACTTGGATTTTATACTAACATCTCGAGGCAGTACCTCTGAATAAGCGGGCACTAAAAGTACGTCGTCGTACGTAAGGCCTTCTCCGAGAATTTTATTTAGGTGAGCTTCCATGCAATTAGGGATTTAATTGCGTGCAAATATAGTAATTAATATTGGTTTATTCGGAAATACCTAAAGAGCGCCGCGCTCCTAGTAACAAGAATCAAGACCATACGAAAACCAACAAGAGCAAAGGCCCAACTTACTTTGTAAGCGCCAACAGCAGATAAATTACCTTAAAATCCCTTACAACCTAAATTGCAAGGTAGTATAAAACGTTCTTGGTTCTGACGGAATTATACCAGGCCCGGGATATCCCGTTGCCCTACGGGTAAAATAACTATTGTCCAAGAGGTTGTTGATACCCGCTTCTAGCTTCCAATTTTTGTAGCTATAGGCCAAACTAAAATCTAAAATATCGTAGGCAGGTATCTGCCCTTCTATGCCTCTTTGATTGTCGTTTACGTCCTGTAAGGCATTCGTGGCATCGGTAAATTGATCGGCAAGATAGGTGTACTGTAAACTTCCCAACAAATTACCGTATCCAAAATTCACACCTGTTTTTAGATTCACGACCGGAATAAATTCCACTTGGTTCCCTTCTACTCCAACCTCCTCCGAAGATAGATATTCCGACTTGGTAAGTGCTAGGTTCATGAAATAATTCATCTTAAGTTTTTCGATATCGGGAAAAAACGTTTCCTTAACACTCCAATTACCAAAACTTTCCAAGCCGTACATAAAAGCTGTTCCTATATTACCGCGAAAACGAACGATACGGCCCGTTTCTACTAGTTCGCCAAGGGCATTTATACGGGTTTCGCTCTTTAAAACCTCGCCCAATCTATTGTCATATAGGAGACCAAACATACTAACATCGTAAGAAAACGCATTATCCAACCTACCCCTTACGCCAATATCCGCAGTAAAACCGTCTTCATCGGAGATATTCTCGTCTACCTGAAAAGAGGGGTTTACTACCCTGATATCGCTAAATGTAACCGACCTATAGTTTTGAGAAAAATTACCGTAGAGTTCTAAACCTGGCACAAATTTATAAGTAGCGCCCAAACCCATTAAAAGGAATGTACGGTCAAAAGTCCTGTTATCGGCAATCTCTTCATTTAAAAGGGGATTACCGGCCAAATCCAACACAATATTATTATAGCTGCCTATACTTTCAGTTTTTATGTGCTCCAGCCTAAAGCCAGGTGTTACTGTAAATTTAGTTGTAATATTGAAAATATTCTCTCCAAAAAATGCAAGATTGGCATTAGGAAAATCAAACTGTGATTGACGTTCGTAATTAGGAAAATCGGCATCGGCGAAATTAAAATCCGCATTACCGGTTACGGACCCTGGCCCTTGCCGCTGATCATTGGAAGTCCTGTAGATTTTTGAACCCAACAACAAGGCAGATTCCGATTCGCCAAGTTTATAGCGTGTCAACACCCGTGCTTCCGCACCCCAGTTTTGAAAATTATCAACGAGGAGTTCCCTGGGTTCTAAAACATCATCGGGTTGGGAAACGCGGTTTGTTCTAAAACCTACTGCGCTCCTGGAGGCATCCAGACCAAAAAGATGTAGACTAAAATCGGTTTTGTTTGAAAACTTATGATCTAAACGAAGGGAGTATAGTTTCCAGTCTACATCAAACCAGTTCCTTTCTCGGTTACTAAATGTTGGGTCCTCGATAAACTGGGCGTCCGTAAGTCCTCCTGCCTGTTTTGCCAAGTAGTTCAAAAAGGTAGTTTCCAAGGTCAGTTTAGTTTTGTCGGACATTTGATAGCCTACATGGGCAAAATAGTTCCGGCTATTAAAATTTGAATTTGGCCTAAACCCGTTCCCCTCTTTGTAATTCAAATAGGTATAATAGCTTAGTTTCCCCACCGTTCCGCTTAAGCTGTTAAAGCTAGTACGCAAATCAAAGGAGCCAAGAGTTTGTCTACTTAGCCATTCGACCTTTTTATCGGTAGCCGGTTTTTTAAATTTGAAGTTGACCAGGCCACCGAATTGCGTTCCGTACTGTAAGGACGCCGCTCCCCTTATGACCTGAATTTCTTCCAAAGCCTCGGCTGGTGGGGTATAATAACTTTCCGGATACCCAAGGACATCCGCACTAATGTCATAGCCATTTTGACGGGTATTAAAATTTGCCGTTCGGTTGGGATCCAGTCCCCTACCGCCAATGTTCAACTGCAATCCCGCATCGCCATTATCGTATATATTAAGCCCTACAACCTGACTGTATATTTGTCTGGGATTGTTGGCCGCCAAGTTTCCGGTAATGCCATCCAACAGCACTACCTCGGTCTTTTTTCCGGCGTATATGGCGGTACCTTCCACTTTTTTTAATTGTTTTAATGCAAAAACCTCTTGCCTTTTTTGGGTCATCACCACCTCCGATAGCTTTTCTGCCCGTAATTTTTGGAGCTGAAGGGTAAACTCAAAAGCAGTATCGAACAACAATTCCTTCTCCAAAACCTCATATTCATAAGCAAAAGCAACCACGGTGTATTTTCCGCCTGGCACGTTATCAAACTCAAAACGCCCATTATCATCGGTATTCTCCAACCGTTGTAATTGCTTCAAATAAACCTCTGCAAAAGCTATGGGAGTCCCTTGCGTATCGGTTACCGTGCCAGAAATGGTTACTTGGCCCCACAACGGGAACGCAAAAAGCAATAGTACAAAACCACTAAATTCCTTTAATCTCATCTTTAAATGGGGTTATCCAATTTTTATGCTCAAATGATTCCCTTTCCTGCGCTAAATCTATTTTAGGATCTATGAAGGTGGTACTTAACCTGCCATTGAGCGTAACTTGACAATCTACATACACCTGTACCGCTTTATGGCCGTCTTTTTCAAAATGCTCTTTTAAAATATGGGCATATTCCAAAATAAAATCGGGTTGAAATGCCATTTGTTTTTCTTGAAACGGTGTTAAAAAATCGGTATTATCTACATAGAACCACTTGCCCGTTTCCCCGTCTACGATCTTGAACTGGGCATAACCGGATTTCTCCATCAACATTACACGCCAGGAAAACCGATATCCTTCTTCTGTCCAAAACAGTTCTCCGGGGTACAGTAGATATCGAAAAGGAACCAAAAGCTGAAGGGCAAAAAACACGATGAGAACGTTATATTTTAGTTTTGTTACCGCATTATAATTAGACACCAACCTTTTTGCATTATCAAACCTAGTTTTGGCAATACCGAAGATACGGGCAAAAAAGCCTAAAATATTATGATGTAAGCCGGCATCAAAGAATATCAGTGTGGAAATAATCATGATATACGGAAACATACCGATAGGAAACAGCACACGTGTTAGCACATGAAATACGAGCACGAGCACAAAAGCATACGGTCTCGTTTTTTTGGACAATAAAAGAAACGGAATAGCCAAATCATAGAGAGCACCAGACCAACTAAAAAGGTACTGTGCCCACTCCTTACTTACCAAATCTCCCAATAAAGGAATATCGAACTTGGACGGGAGCCATATTTTCAGGGGCATGGCCTTAACCAACCAGTCGGAGTTAAGCTTGGCCAAACCTGCATAAAAATAAACGATCCCAAGTAACAGTTTTATGCAGTTGATCGTCCAAGCCGGTACGTATTGATGCGCTTTTTGCGGATTACGGGCCGCATCCATAGAAAAATAGGTGCTTGCAGGAAGAAAAATCATGACAAAACTCAACAGACTGATAAAATAGTAATGATTTAAATAGGTTGTTTTGTCCATGAGTTCTATGTACGTAAAACTCAAAAAGAAAATGATGATGGCCGCTTTATACTGATAACCGATGGCCACAAAAATGGCGGCAATAGCACAGATCAAAAAAACCACATAGGTGAATTCCCCAACAGGCTTGACCCACTCAAACCCGTAATATGAAAAAAAATATTCTGGTTGAATGTACAGCTTATCTATCCAACCGTAGCTCCAGAACCTTACAATACTCAAGAACATCATTACCCCAAATAAAATGCGAAAGACCGCCAAAGGGGCGGCCTCCACAGGAGCGTTTATATATCTTTTGATGAAGGATTTCATTTGTTCGGTACTAGATCAATGTATTTCTTGACGTTTAAATTCAGTTTATCGATTTCCAGATCTTTTTGCAACTTACTCTCACTTAACCTATAAGCTAAAATTCTAAAAATAGCTCTGGTGTAAATCTTTTATATAAAAGATAGAACAAACCTTCAAGGACAGACCTAATCACCATCGGCATCCACAAAATCTATACTAATACTCATAGCGGACACCATATCTACCTTTAACATAGGTACCGCTTTTTGAACGGCATCATAGGCCAACAACATATTTGTTGGCGTGGGATTATTCTCTATCTCAGATCTAAAAGATCCCAAACCGCTGACCGCGGTACGCGCGGCATTAAACTGATCATTTATGATCTTATTAAGGTCCTCCCCATCTTTTACCGTATTAAGGGCATCTAAATAAGATGCCAAACTTTCCCCAGTGGCATTACTGCCAAAATGGGTACCGTTAAAAAAATCCTGAACTGCATTTAGACCCTCAAGAAAAAGCTCGTTGGCAAGTTCTTGTTGGTAATAGGCCTCCACGTTCTCTGGTAATGTAGTACCGGAAAAAACACCTAAGGGTATTCCCATTTTACCAGCTCTTAAAAACTTTTCGTAATAAAAGATATAATCGTTGACAAAACGATCTACAGAAGCGGTTGCAGAAGCACCATCGTTTGCGACGAATGTATCGCGATACGATTGATCCCACTCCCCAACGACCTGGTTGGTTAACGCGGTCATATCGTCTATGACGGCACCGACATACATGAGGGTCGCTTCTTTATTTTCGCCGTTAAACTTGGCAACAATAGCAGTATCGTCTTCTGCAAAACCATTGATCAAATAATCCAAGGCCGGAAAACCTTTTGCATCCCTGTTGGAGGACAACGAGAGATCATACGCGCCAGAAGCTATAAAATCATTTATTTTTTCAATGTCTGTCGGATATATATTTATGTTTAGTCGCAAGCCAACGGTTTCCGCAGGCCCTATCTCGAACATGGAAACCCGTTGCCACATTTTATATGCCGATGTCCATGCCGTTCTAAAACTTTCTAGGTTTGAAACGCTTGCATCTGCCCTAAAGGTTTCAAAAGCGGTACTTAGATCATCCAACTCTGCCGAAAAGGCTCCATAAGATGGTAGTATGATATTGTCCGCCCAGTTTGTCAGCATTGTATTGCGCTCAAACTTTACCACCATACCAGGATTAATTACCGCATCGTCACTTTCATTATCGGATGAACATGCCCAAACTAGGGCAATTAAAACTAAACCTCCCAGTATCTTTTTCATCAATTTATTTTTATTTGTTCTAAATTAATTGCAAAAATAAAAAAAGCAACCCAAATCCTGAGGGAACGAGCTGCTTTTTTATCAACTTAACTCAACTTTAAATTATTCTGATGCCGCAGCAAGTGTAAAATCGAATCTTTCGGCAATATCCGTTGCCATACTTTCGAGTGTAGCAGGAGCAACATCCCACAAACCATTAACACCATCGTCCATAAGATCTTCCAATAAAGCATCTACCTCCGCTTTGCTAAAATAAGGGTCGTTGGAATTTGGCTTTCTTGTGAATTGAAGGCTATAAATAAATCCATATCCTTCGGATATATCGTGAAATGCACCTCCATAATCGGGTGTTTCCGTATCAATTAAGTTTTTAGCCTGCTGCAGGTAATACACCGCACGTATTCCAATAACCTCTGAAATCTTTTGTTTGATGATTTCGGCTTGGGCATCCCTAACAGCATAATCCTTTGCCACTATCGCTGCCCTTCCTAATTTAAATGCTTGGAAAATTTCATCTGCTATGCCTGCAAAATCATCATCACCTTCTACACGACCTATGTACTTGTTCAGGAAACTATCGGCTCCTAAATCCGCATTAGGATTGGCTGCATCTGCATTTAGGCCATAGACATAGCCAAAAGCTTCATCCCATTTGTGCTCCATTGTAGTGTAACTTTTACCCTCTGCAACCGTTCCGGCATCGTTATCGGCTTTGTTGGAACCGGCATCCAAAACCGCAGGACTAAGGTAATTGTTCAAGACTTGATCGGCTACCAAGGCTCCTATGAGGCCCTTTGTCCATAATTGGTCATATTCCAGACCTTTCGCATTAACATACCGGGTAGAAGATCCGTCGGCTATCTGTCCCGCTATACCTGGAGTTGCCGCAACCTGCCAGTTGGGAAACACCTCATCTACCTGTGCCGAAAGCCAAGCATCAAAATCAGCTCTAATCAAGGCCTGATCGGTAGCATTGGATGAAAAGAAATCTGCGGACGCGGCAGTTTTGCTTCGTATGTTCTTATCGGAACTGTTAAGATCTGCATCATCAAAATCCATATCGCCTTCTACATGTGCATACATAGCTGTCAGTTTTGCGGCCGTAGTGGTCGGGTCTTTTAATACCGATATGATTTCATCTCCCATTTCCAATCTAGTGGTCTGACCCGAAAAACTAACCGTATTGTCGCCATCCCGAGTGAAACTATATGTTGCAGGGTTTTCGATAGCTGTTTCACAAGGGGCGCAAGAACCTCCGCAATCTATACCAGTCTCATCTCCGTTCTGCACGTTATCATCACAGGTAGCGGCCTCAACTATTGGATCATTATTATCATCATCGGAATCGCAAGAGGTAAACAACAATCCTGAAAGCGCCATTACAGCAAAAATTGATTTTTTCATTTGTAAACTAAATTTATTTAGACTTGTTTTAAATAGAATGGCAAATCTAATGCAGTTCTTTTAGCTACACAAGATTATTCTTATCAATTCTAAATAAAATTAAAACTTTAACATTTGAATAAAATGGACGCGCCAAAAAACTTGAACCAAAAAAAACGGCTTCCGTTATCTGGAAGCCGTTTGCTCAATCTCGCTTTTGCCTTTTAAGCCATAGCCGCTTGTGGTGCCCAATGGTTACAGGACATTCCGGGCGCAGCCTTTTGTGGATTTGCGCAATCGCTAGTCTCAAACCGCACACAACTGACACAGTTCTGCTCGGATTTTAAGGCTGCTTTCATTTCAAAACTATCACAGGTATAGCTATTTCCAACTTTTACCCCATGAACCTTACACGTATTTCCTTCTACTAAATTTTCGCAATTCATGCAACTGTTTCCTAATCGTATCGACATAACTTTCTTTTTTTAAATTCAATACAAAGTTAAGCGGGCCTGTGCTTAGACACAATTTAAATAGCTGATTTACAGTTATATATATTTAGATTGTTTTAAAACAAAAAATCCTTTATCGGCACACAGTAATGTGCCGATAAAGGATTTTACCAGTTTCGAACCTGTTTTACGCCTCGCAGCTTGCGCAGTCTTTCTTCTGCTTAAACTTCTGGGCAGCGTTCATACTGTGCTGGTAGTACAGGGATTTTAAGCCCAACTTCCATGCCGTTACATGTATTTTGTTTATTTCCTTTACAGGCATATCCGGATGTACGATGATGTTTACGGATTGTCCTTGGTCAATATGATTTTGACGGTTTGCCGCTTGGTACACAATATCCAATTGGTCTATCTCCGAATAGGTCTTAAACACCTCTTTTTCTAAATCTGACAAGAACTCCAAGTGCTGCACGGAACCATCACGCTCACGGATACTTCTCCAAACCTCGGTTATGTTTTTTCCCTTTTCCTCCAATAATTCGACCAAGAAAGGATTCTTAATCGTTGTTTTTATCTTGGCAATATCCTTAACGTAAATATTTGACCAGATTGGCTCTATACCTTGCGATACCTGACCCAAAATAAAAGCGGACGACGTAGTTGGCGCAATAGCGTTCAAGGTTGTATTACGTCTACCATATCCTTTAAGTACTTCCGGTTCGCCAAATTTCTCTGCTAGCTCCTCAGATGCTTTATAGCTTCTTTCTTTAATCTCCCTAAAAATCTCAGAATTCAAGTCATACGCTTCCTTACTATTAAAAGGTAGCTTTTTGGACTGCAATAATGAGTGCCATCCTAAAACCCCAAGACCTAAGGCACGGTTTTCCTTCGCAAAGTTATAGGCACGTTCCATAAACAGGAACGTCTGGCGATCTTCTCTACTTTCAGAGTCCCTGTACGACTCTAACTTTTCCAAGAATTCTGTGATCACGGCGTCCAAGAAGCAAACCATCGTTTCTACGGCATCCGTATTTTTCCATTTATCATAATGCAATACGTTTACAGACGAAAGCACGCATACAAATGACCAGTTATCATTTGATGGCAACATAATTTCCGTACAAAGGTTACTCGCATAAATTGGCAAATTTTTATCTTGATACACGTTTGCCGCACCATTGTTTGCATTATCCTTAAAGAATATATACGGATAACCCATTTCCCCCCTACGTTGCAGAACCTTTGCCCAGACAGCTCTCTTTTTTGCATCGCCATCTACCATCTCCTGCATCCATTCATTGGTAACGGTTACGCCATGCGTTAGCTCTTGGATGGGATTTCCCTCGGTACCGATTTCCAGAAACTCCATAATATCCTCATGCTCTACGGGTAAATATGGGGAAAAACGTCCTCTTCTTACCGAACCTTGGCTAACTACATCTACCATAGATTCAAAAAGCTGCATGATATGTACCGCTCCGGAAGCTTGACCATTATTTTTTACCGCTGCGCCACGGTGCCTGATCTTACCAAAATATCCAGAGGTTCCACCACCTAATTTGGACATCATTCCAACTTCGGATTGGGTGTATAGAATATTTCCCATATCATCATCTATGTGCGAACCAAAACAGCTAATAGGCAAGCCTCTTTCCTTGCCGAAATTAGACCATACTGGTGAAGCTAACGAATAGAATCCTTCTGACATATAGCCATAGAATTTATCGGAAAATCCGGGCATTTTCAAAATATGCTCCGCTCTGTCGGCTATTTCCCGTATACGTTGTTCCGCAGACACGCCATCTGTTAGGTAACCTGAATCTAGGAAGTTTCGGCTATGCTCCGTTAACCATTCAAAGCCGCCTTCGGTTTTATGCTTTTGATTATCCAGCGCCTCTTTTCTTGCATTTATAAGCTGGGCAGCTTCGTTAATCGCTTCTGTTTTGTTCTCCTTGGTAGTGTTTATATCGTTCATCTAAAAAAGGTCGTCGCTAGTTATACTTTGTGTTCTTTTACTATAATTGATAGAGCGTTTTACGAAGAAATCGCCATGTTTGGTACCTATAATCTCATCATCGAACCATTCCGTCTCGGCCAATAAAGTTTCATTTATCTCAAAAATCTTGTCTATTCCTATGCTTTCCAACGAATTGTTGAATCGATTTTTAATAAACTCGTTCACTACCGCCTTTGGCAAAAAGTCGAGCTCTCCTTTTTCAAAAATCCAGTCAACTATAGTGCTTTCGGAAGCGAAAGCTTCTTCGCACATTAATTTGATATTGGCATGATGTTCCCCATCAAACCAATCTGGATTTTCATCCTTGATGATCTTGATCAAATCTATTCCAAAATCTCCATGAATCTGCTCTTCCTTAGATGTTGCCTCCACCACATTGGAAACACCCTTAAGCATATTCTTGTGCTTGTTAAAAGCCATGATTATCAAGAATTGCGAGAACAGGGAAACATGTTCGATAAAGAGTGAAAAAAGCAAAACAGATTCCGCATACTCTTTATTATCATCGCTCTTGGCATTCTTCAATGCAGTTTCTAAATACTGAACCCGCTTCATCATTACAGGTTTTTTCTTTAGTGTTTTAAACTCTTCGTTCAAACCCAATATTTCCAACAAATGGGAATAAGCATCTGCATGGCGCACTTCGCTTTCGGCAAATGTTGACCCGACCGATCCTATTTCCGGTTTTGGCATTTTTTGATAGATATCCCCCCAGAAACTTTTAACCGCTACCTCAATTTGGGAAATGGCCAACATCGTGTTTTTGATTGCACTACGTTCAGCGTCGTTCAGACGAGTTTTAAAATCCTGAATATCACTTGTGAAATTAAACTCGGTATGTATCCAATATGAATGCCTTATCGCGGGGACATACTCGTAGAGTTGTGGGTATTCGTAAGGCTTTAGATTGATGCGTTTCTCAAAGATATTTGGCTTACGTTTCGTAGCCTGTTCATTTCTATAAATGATGTAGGCCTTGGCTACATCAAAAAAGCCACCTTCCATCAATTTGGTTTCCACAAAATCCTGAACTTCCTCTACGGTAGGTACATAATTTTCATCTATTGCCTTGCGTTCCAACAACGATGCACTAACATTCTCGGATATACGTTCAGCATCTCCAAGATTTCCATGTTCTACGGCGGTCATTGCCTTTAAGATAGCGTTTGTAATTTTGTGTAACTGAAAGGGTTTTTTGGTAAAATCCCTTTTGATGAGATGGGTGATTTGCATGGTATATAAAACGGGTTTAAAAATGATGATTTAATGAGATATGTAAAGGTCAAAATTTAATCGCTTTACTTTCCAGCGAGGTGGTTTAGGTTTTCCACATTTTATCAACAATTAATCGGAACATCCCAAAACCCCTTATTTCAATGGCGTTAGCGAATTTTGTTAATTTACAACAAAAGCCGTAAAAAAATTTGTCCGTTTCAAAAACGCTTAACCGAAAGGCTTTCGCCACCTAGGACAAACAAAGGAAATAAGACCAAAATACCGACCATTAAAAGAGCAGTAAATCTGTTTTTTACAAGGGCCGGAACCAAGAATTAAGCAGCTATTTTTGTTCGGGTAAACCAACGAACGCATAAGAGATTAAGAACCAAATTATTAGTCCTAAAAAACGAACAATTATCCACATAAAACTATGAAAATGATCAAATATGAACATTCAATTATTACATAGATCACACAATTAAAATGTCTTACAATTAGCTTTTAATCAATTTAATTTTTCCTAAAATCGATATCCAAGGGATATTCCCGTCCTAGGCAAAAACTCTTCCGCTATATCTTCATTTCCCGTAATGATATTGCGTCCTACACCTCCATAAAATTCAAGAACAAAACCACCTTTACTCACCAACTTTCCACCCAGCGAAACCCCAAATGCAATGTTGTTACTCGTCTCGTCAGAATAGGTTACATTCTGAAAATTATTGTCCCATGTACCATCGAAATCACCTTGTACGTTGTACATTCCAAATACTTCAAAGAAGAAACCCCTTGCGTATTTATTGCTTATAAACCTTCTGTAATAGGGTGTAAACGCAAATTTCTCGTAATAGTAAGGCCCATCGATAAAGGAGCCATCCTCGGTATTTTCCAGATTAAACATCATGGACGCACCAATAGACGACTCTTCATTAATAAGATACTCATAGGAAAATTGAGGTGCCTTGAACACGACCAGATTAAAAACATCTGTCTTTATTTCGTGTTTATCACCGGCCCGCGCATCATCTTGCGAATAGGAATGCATGAAAAAGAACATTAAAAGTAGGAGGGGTAGATTTTTCATCGATTGTGAATTTATTAATTACATTGTTTTTTAAGCTGATATTAATGAATCTATTTATGGCTTTTAATACTGAATCAAAAGACCTAAGCACTTGCTTGAGGCATACCGGGCAGACCTAAAAGTACTAAAATGGTTCATACACACCATCCTGATTGTACTTTACTTTTCTACCGCACCCTTGCTCTTTTTTCTTTTAACACCTAGAACCATAACCCAAGGCCTACGTACAACGTTTCTGGACAACCCAGCCCCGTGCGAAAATCAAAAGGCCCAGTACTTCTGAGGTTTTGAATCCTATATCCGACGAAACCAGAGGGTTGTAGAAAGGTAGTAAATGGTTTGTTTTTCATAAAATCATTTACAATTCCAAGTCCGCATTCAAAATGATGTTTTCTACGACCAAAAACCAACCCAGCGTTCACCAAATATATCGCTACATCCTCGCCGTCCCCCAAATCAGCAACAAATTGTTTACCGTAACCCATCCCTAGGCATGGATTTAAAACTTTAGGATTCGTAAATAAAAAACGCAGATATGAAGTAGTAAGCGCACTGGTAAGTCCGATACAACCATAGACTACATCAATAATGTTTTTATGCTAATTGAAGGATTGTGTAGTGGGAGCTTTGTACCGACCAAAACAATTTTGAAAAGATGATACCAGGCCAAAGAGGACTAAGACTTTTGTAACTTGCATAAGGCAGGTCTTCAAGGGTAATTACGAGTTAAGAATCTTATAAAACACCCTAGTGGTTCTGCATAGGAGAACTTTTGTACGCTATAGGTGCCAATGCTCTAGAGATTAGGGCAGCGCTTACAATTTGTCTTTCCCTTTTTCTTATATTTTTTACAGCATTTTTTCTTTTTCCCTTCAGAAGAGCAACCACCGCAATCGGATGCCATAATGATGCAAGGACGTACAAGTAATGTTGAATTCATTATTTTTATTAAATCTAAATAATAACGAATTTAAACAAAAAAAAGATTCCGCAAAACGGAATCTATACTTTTTTAAGGAAATTATATGCTTTACTCCTCCATGTCTACCGATGTAGCTATGGCGTTGATGTCACGATCGAACATATAATGACCGGACTTATCATCACCAATTATATTTAATTTATCCAGCAAGGTTCTGGCAACAGCCTCTTCTTCTAACTGTTCCGTTACGTACCATTGCATAAAATTATGCACATTGTAGTCCTTTTTGTTCAAACATTCATATATAACGTGATTTATCTGCTCGGTCACGAACATTTCACTTTTTAGGAAATCTTCGAACAACTCGTTCAAGGAACTGTAACTATCTTTTGCCTTTTCAACAGCAGGTACAATTACCTTGCCTCCACGTTCGTTTACAAATTTAATTAATTTGGTCATGTGCTCCCGCTCTTCTTCCGACTGCGCATAGAAGAATTCAGCTATACCGTTATATCCCGCAGCATCTGCCCAACTGGCCATGCCCATGTAATGCATAGATGCGTTTGCTTCGTATTTTATCTGGTCGTTCAAAAGTGTTTCTATTGACTTGTTCATTGCTTTCATTTTATACAAAAATAGTTTAAAGTTATGTAGCTCCAAAAAAGCAAGGCAACTTAGTTCAAAGTTTAAATTCTTTCTAAACTAGGAGACTATACCAAACCACGGTTTTCGAAGAGACTAAGTTGACCTTGAAACCGCTAGTTTAGCCTATATTTAGCCAAGGTTGCATCCAGATCAAGTGTAAACTGCGTCCCCTTTATTACATCTTCCAATAATGCTAAAATTGTTTTATCGACCTTAAGACAGATATCTATCAAGGGATTAGAGCACCAAATTTTATTACAGGCATTACCGCCGCAATCCGCGCATGTACATGGTTCATCCGACCGCTGTACTATACCCATTAAATGCTCCAAATCTCCTCTAGAGACAAAAAGACCAACCGTATCTACCACCAATTGCATATCGCAGTCCTCGTGCGGACTATTCTGTACACGATAAACTGCGGCATAATCATTTCTATATATAAGTTCCATTATTTATGATTTTAAATTTAGCCCTTCGCTATACTTTTTTCAATTTTGTACACAAAAAGGTAATAACAGCCCATAATGAACAAAAGCCACCCGAAGGTAATAGTAGCGAAGGTGTTCATAGAAACGCTGTACCTATCATAGAGGATATAGTACATAAAGCCCATCATTATAGCATAAAACCCCCAATTGACAAAGCGCCATTTGCCCATCGTGGGCTTGTTGTCCTTCTTTCTTTTAATGGCCTTGCGCTTTACCGTTATCCAGATGCCCGTGAGCACCAGCCCAGAGATGCCCAGGCCAAAAATGAACCAGATGAACTTGGTGATCAAGCCGCCAAAGTTGCCAAAGTGCAGCGGATCGGCAATATCATTGAGATACAGCACCGCACCGATGTCCTTTGCATTCTGACTGGCGACCACCTGGTAGGTGGTTGGGTCTATGTACACCCTATTGGCACGTTGCCGCACCAAGGGCACATCACTTTTGCCCGTTAAGTAAATAAGTCCGGCCTCCCCTCTTTTGGGTGAAATATCGCCTACCACCAAGCCGGGAATTTCCTGCTTGGCCAAGGCCACGGCACGATCATAATCAATTTTAGCGGCATCACCCGTGGCTTGGACACCTTCTTCCAAAGACGCCACCACCGGTACAGGAGGGTTGCCCAAATCGCCCACCCCGGCCACATTGGCCCGCTCCATGAAATACCAGATACCGGTAATGGAGAACAGCAACGTAAAGGGAACGGACCAAACGCCCACCAATCGGTGCAGGCTCCTAAAGAACACCAAGGGGCCGTTGCCCATTTTCAGTTCAAACAGCTTTCGCCACCATTGTTTATAAAACACAAGGGCTGTAATGAGCGAAATGAGCAATAAAAAACCGAAAATGAGCACGGTAAAATGCCCTATTTGAAAGGGTACAAAAAGGAAGTAGTGCAAGTCCCTGAAAAAACGCTGAAAGGTGAGCTGTGCCTTACCTTGAATGGCACCGGTATAGGGGTTGGCGAATACGTAGGTACGTTGCCCGCCCTCTTCCTTGTAAATGATGTCGCAGAGGTAGGGCTCGTCCGTGCGCAACCAAAAAGTGACCTCGCCGCTGGGATGCGCCTTCCTGAAATTATCCATGATGAGGTTACGGGAAGCCAGTTCCGGTTGGGGCACGGCCCTTATGGCCGGGATGAACAACCAATCCATCTCATGGCTCAGGGTGGCCAGGGTACCGGAAAAGCATACTATAAAAAATAGTATGCTCAACCGGATGCCGATCCACCCATGAATCTTGAAAAAGATCTTTTTATTGACCTTCATCCCATTAGAAAATATAGGATACGGTGGTCATGATATTTCTTGGAGCCCCTGGAAAAGCACGGATAAAATCATACCCCCCCACCCAGTGTGTCTTGTTGAACACATTGTTGAAATTGAGCTGTATCTGCACCTTGTTCAAATTATAGTACAAGGCGGCATCGAAAAGACCGTAGGCGGGAAATTCGGTGGGGTTGGCGTTGCTGGCCACGATGGAGCCGAACCGCTCGGCCACATAATTGTAGCCCAGGCCAAAGCCCAGGCCTTTATAGCGTCCTTCACTCAAAATGTACTTGGTCCAGACATTGGCCATATGCCTCGGGGCGTTGGGCTTTTGCCTTCCGATCTCCGCTGGGTCATCGCTTTCCGTGAACTTTGCATCATTAAAGGCATAACCGGCCACCAGGCTCCAATTTTGGGTGATGCTCCCAGAGATATCCAATTCAAAGCCCTTGGCCTCCTCCTCGCCGATCTGCACCAGACGATCCGGGTTGGCGGCATCGTCCGCGTTATAAAGCTCTCCATTTTGGGTAAGCAGGTAAAAAGCCAGGGAGGCGTTGAGCCTGCCATTGAACCAATCGGATTTGGCTCCCGCTTCGAACAACTCGCTCACCAAGGGGTCAAAAGGACCCCCAGCATCGGGGTTGATGATATCCGCTGCGCTTTGGGGCTGATAGCCCTGTACCCAAGTTCCGTAGAGGTTCACGTTCTCGTTAAGGGTATAGACCAGGCCCAACCGGGGCAAGAAGGCCCGTTGTTCCAGGGTTTCCTCTGTTTCGCTGTTGTAGTTGATGAAATCCCTGAAAAATTCTTGGCGCAGCCCCACAAGGAATTTAAAGTCGCCAAACTCTGCCTGGTTCTGTAGATATACCCCATGGGAGCGTTGCAAAAACTGGCCAAAGGTTCGGGTGCGGTACACGTAGTCGCTCATATCCCTTAGGCCATTGGCGGTGGGAGACGTTAGGTTGAAATGCCCCACATTGGTGGCGGGGTTACCATTGGCATCCAAGACATAGTCATCTATATTGTCCGGGTTGAAGACATTGGTGGCACCACCGTTCTGCAACAGATAACTGCGCGCTTCCAATTGGGAGCCCCCAGGCTGTAACTCCTGTTGAAAATAATCATGGCCCACCAACAGTTTGTTGCTCACATCTCCCAAATCAAAATCAAAATTGAAATAATTATTGAAGCTGTTATTGTCCCAAGCCCTTTTACGGATGAACACCCGCATGGCCACGCTCTCCTCATCGATACCGCCATCCCCGAGAGCGGCAAAACGGTTGGAAGTTCGGTGCTCCAAAAGGTCTTCGTCATAGGAAGAGCGCATGTACACACTATTAAAGGTGATGTTGTCGGTAAAGTTATGCTGAAGGCTCACGGTGGCGGTCAAATTGATCTCGTCCAAGAAATCGTTTGCCGCGCTGAGCGATTTGGTAATGGGCGTAGAATTTAAATCGCCGTTGCCAAACACCGCCTGACCCCGATCCAGCCGCCCTTGTGAGTCCTGGTATACAATATCAAAATTAAGGCGGGTATCTTCGGTGGGCAAAAAGGAAAAGGATGGTGCCAGCACCAGATTACGACCAAATTGAAGGTCCCTAAAACCATCCGTGTTCTCGTAGCCTATGTTCAGGCGGTACAACAAGGTGTTGTCCTTGGTCATGGGCCCCGTAAAATCGGCCAGTGTCCGGAAGGTATTGAAACTGCCCACGGATGCGGTGATGGACTGCCGCTCTTCCCGCAAGGGCTTTTTGGTGACCCTATTGATCGTGCCCCCGGGGGATGCATTGCCAAACAGTGCCGAGGCGGGACCCTTTATCACCTCCACCCGCTCAATATGAGGAATTAATTGCGGACTCCAAAAACTGGTAAAAGCGCGCATACCGTTAACCAAATTACCCGAGTTACGCTGCCCGGCTACCCTGAATCCACGAATAGATATATCATTATAAAAACTGAACTGGTTTACACCGCTCACATTCTTTACAACATCGTTCAAGGTAAAGGCGGCCTGATCCAAGGCCAGTTCCTTGGTAACAAAATTGATGGTGGTGGGCACTTCCTTGACGGGAGCGGCCGACTTGGTGGCCGAGTAGGACACGGTGTTATTATATCCCGTTTCCCGCCTTCCAATAATCTCTACCGCTTGTAATTTTTCTGCATTTTGAGCCAAAACAAAGTCAATAGCCATGGTTTCCTGACCAGAAACCACTACATTTTTTGTTTGCGTTGCATACCCAATGAAAGACACTTTTAAAACATATTCACCATCGGCGACATAAGAAAAACTATACTTTCCATCAACATTTGTAGTGGTGCCTTTACCCTTGACCAACATAACGGTTGCACCGAGTAATGGTTCGTTACTTTCACTTAAAACAGTTCCGTTGATAGTAGTTTGTGCAATAGCTACTGCGCTAATGCACAGTGCAAAAATCAATAGGTAAAATCTTTTCATACTTCTTTGGTTTTTCGGTCTGGTTTCTTAAAAACCAGAAGTACCTTAGACCTCTGGTTTAAAACTAACACAAACTCAACTTTAGTTATTTTATTTATTAAGAATAGTTCTAAATAATTCTTAGGCAAATATATTAATTATTTTTAATCAATCTAAATAAGAATTAATTAAGATGTGTTAAAATTTCAACTCCAATAAAATGTACTGGATTCTATCATAACTCTATGGAAAGGCATACCTATATTTTAAATAACAGGCAGCCATCAAGAATCGGTAATTAGACTTTGTAAAAAGGATATGTCATATCTATTTATTTCCTTTAACAAGTACAAAACCGAACATATGCAATCCATGTTCGGTTTTGTATGTAGCTCAGTTTCTTTACCCTACTCCAATGAAGTCTCACCTTCATTTGGGTTATACACATAGTTAAAGGTGTAGAAACGTGATTCGTCTGCAAATCCGTCCGGATTTGCTGGTGCGTCTTTGTAGTAGCTCAATATCTCCACTTTGGCCACTTTGTCGTCATGCGTTCGGAATACCAAAATTTTTCCAGGAATCGGCACTACTAAATTGGTCATAAAATTGTAATTGTACCATCCATTATCGCTACCTGTAGGTATTGCAAAAGCTGTATCGGCATCCTGGGCGAACGTCATCCCTTCTACGGAAAGTACGTCTGCAAATATCCCGTCTACTATGGCAGCAGCTGCATTTCCGGTACGTGCAGGCTCCTCAGCTGTTCCAGTAACCGTTCCTCCGTTTACGGCAATAGTGGTACCCCTAAAAGCAATATCCCACTCGGTATCGCTGTCCGTTACGGCACCGGTCTCAAAACTAAATTTGGTAAATGGACCTCCTACAGGCTGACCTTGACCACCGGTTTGCGGAGCCGGAATATTCTCAGCTGTAGCGCTTATCAATTCCGATAGAACGGTAAAATTGGTAGCTGTCGTTTTTGCCGTACCGTCTACACTAACGCTTACCGCTCCACTAACCGCGCCTTGGGGAACCGTTGCCACAATCTGTGTACTGCTCAAGGAAGTGATGCTTGCCAAAGCTCCGCCAACCGTAAGTTCTACGCGAGAGGCATCCGTAGGAAAATCGGTTCCCGTAACGGTAATATCGCTACCCACTGTGGCCGATTCCGGAGAAATACTAACTACCGTAAAGTTTAGGGACGGGTCTTCATCATCGTCACTACAGCCAATAAAGGCGAAGAAAGCAAACAATAAGGCGAACATTTTAAGTGATGTTTTCATAATAATTGGGATTTAAAATTTAAAATTGAATGTTTAAACGTGTGAAAAATTGTATACCTGGGTTTACAAGTACCTCGGCATCTTGAGCGGCCAAGGGATTTTGCCCTCTAAAGTCCAACAGATTATTGGCACCAAACTGTACTTGATAGTTTTTGTAAAAGGTTTTCCCGAACGCGAGGTTTACCAATGCATAGCCATCCACAAAAGAATTGTCCAAGGTATCTAATAGATCGTTTCCATTACGATCGGTGAGACCAAACCTGCTGCGGTAAACCACGCGCAAGTTGGCATTCGCGGCCCATCTGGGAACCTCATAAAACAGTTTAAAATTGACAGTATGCCGTGAGCGATTTTCTAGTCCAAAATAATCTTTTCTGGTCAACCTTACCGTTTCCAAGGTTTCCGGATTACGACCAAAAACGGTACCGGCATCTATTGCTGCCTCCTTATCCTTATCAAAGGCATATAACAACTGATAACCACCGGAGATATTTAAATTTTCCAAAAGGCGGTACTTTAGGTCGAACTCCAGCCCTTGGGTATAGACGCTCTCCCTATTGATATAACCAAAGACATTTTGACCGTTGGTTCTAGACGCCAAAATCTGGGTATCAATAAGGTTATCAAAATCGTTCCTGAACAGGTTGATGTCCGAAGCAAGTTTTCCTTTTCTGTAAGCAAAGCCTACATTATAGCCTATGGAACTTTCCGCGTTGAGCCGTTGTCCCAGATTATTTTGATCTACGACCAGATTGGCTATTTCTCCATTATCCAAAAGCCGCTGTATTCCGGCCGCCTCTACTTCTTTTCCAAAAACGGAATAACCACCTCCGGCCGCATTGGTAAAATCCAGATATAACTGCCTAAAATCTGGTGCCTTAAAACCGCTACCCACGGATACCTTGACAGCAAAATTTTCATTAAAATCGTACCGCGCAGAAAGTTTGGGGCTCAATTGGGAATTGTATTCGCTGTGGTTATCGAACCTTGCGCCTGCAATAACATTCAGGTTTTCAAGCGGTTTAAAATCATACTGCGCAAATAGGTATTGCGAATCAAAGGCAACTGATTCTGCAAAAAGCGAGCGATCCAAAGACTCAAAATTGTAACCGACACCCAAGGTCATCGTATTATTGTCACTAAAGTTATGATTGTAGCGCACTTCTGGCCTCAACAACTGCTGATTGAAATCATTGGCGATCAAGAGCTCGTTATTTATGGGGTCCAAGATTTCCTCATCGGTTACATACCGGGTATAATACAACTCATATTGCCAATTGGTATTGTCGGAGGGATTGTGATCTATGCGGAGATGGGCATTGGCATCACTTTCCTCGCTAGTGCTGGGCGTGACATCAAATTCTTGGGTAAAATAACGTCCCGAGGCAAAAATTTTGAATTTTTCGAATGCATCATAAAACAGGCGACCGTTAAAGGTGTAGTTTAAAAACGGATTTACTGTTTGTCCGTCATCGCCGCTAGCAAGGTCATAGCCGTCCGTACCTAATCGATCTGCAAAAAAGGAATATCCAAATTTATCCTTACGCTGATTTAGACTAATATTGGAATTTTGGTTGTTGAAAGTAGCTGCCCGATGTCCTATTTGACCCGTTATAGTTTCAGAATTGGGTTTTTCGGTGATTATATTGATGACGCCACCCAGCGCCTCGGAACCGAAGAGACTTGAAGATGGACCCTTGACCACCTCTATTTGCCTAATATTGCCTATCGCAAACCGGCTTAGGTCCAAATTACCGGAACTACGGCCCACTACGGGCACACCATCTATAAGAACAAGGACATAATCCGAGGCGATACCTTGTATCTGAACCCCCTCACCGCCTCCGATGGTGGCATCGGGAGTCATGACGATACCGGTTTGTTCGTTTAAAATTTCGTTCAGGCGCGTTACGCCGGTGCGTTCTATCTGTTTTTTGGAAATTAAAGTAACAGGTAACGGCACGGAAGAAAGCTGACGAACGGTGCGTGTGGCCGTTACAATTACCTCATCCAAATCTTGGGTTAGGATAGAATCCGTTTTCATATTATTCTCCTGACCAAAAAAAGGCATCGCCAAACACACCATAAATACAAGGGGTACGACCCTATTTAGATTCATTACTAATAATTTTTTGACAAATATATATCTTATTTTTAATGAATCTAAATTAATTTTATATTTTTGGCCTGAAAATAAATAGAACCCTTTTAACATATCACACGATGAAAAAAACAATTTTATCCCTAATGATCTGTGCTGCATTAAGCACCCAGGCGTATGCTCAAAATGACAAAAAAGAACAAGATGCAAACGCCATCAAAGAAATGTGCGGCTGTTTTGAGGTCACCTTCAATTTTGCAGAAACCTTCAATTATAGTAACGACTCTTTGTACAAGCCATCAAAAGCCAAAGTGGACAAGGGTTTGGAATGGGCACAATTGGTTACAGACGATGAAAACAAGGTAGTGATCCAACACATTCTACAAGTAGGCAATCCTGCCAAGCCCATGATCGTAAAACACTGGCGACAAGATTGGATTTTTGAAAATACCGATCTGTACACCTACAATGGCGATAACCACTGGCGTTATGAAAAGAAAGACGCATCCGAAGTTGCAGGACAGTGGACACAAAAAGTGTTTCAGGTAGATGACAGCCCGCGTTACGAAGGCACCGCAACATGGGTACATGTTGATGGTAAAAGCTACTGGGAAAATACCACACCCGCACCATTACCGAGAAGGGAATATACCACCCGGGGCGATTATAACATTACCATGCGCGGGAATAGACAAGAAATTACCGAAAACGGTTGGATTCACGATCAGGACAACGCTAAAATCATTCGTAAAGAAGGCGATACCGATGTAGTTCTAGCCATGGAAAAGGGATACAATACCTATGTGAAAGTACCGGATGCACGTTGTAAAGCAGCAGCAGATTGGTGGACCAAGGAACAGGATAAGTGGGCGACCGTAAGGGGCACCTGGGACGAGGTTTTTGGACGGAACCAAGACCTAGTATTGGAAGAAAAAGTAGATAACAAAGTACTGTACAAGCATCTTTTAGCAGAAGAAATTCAAGAAGAAAAAGAGATTGCAGCTATTATCACATCCTTTGTAAAAAAGGAGAACCAACAAGAATCGAAAAGTAAATAATACTGGTATGAAAATTCTAAAATTCGCACTCAACCTTATACTGTTCTTGTCGTTATCAACAGGAATAGCCCAGGATAACATATTTCTTAAGCGGGACTTTTGGAAAGCAAACCCCACGATCGCAGAAGTAGAATCAGCAATTGAGGCGGGTAACGACGTTTCTGAATTGAACAGTAATATGTTCGATGCCGTTTGCTACGCACTCCTGGCAAAAACGGATAATGCCACCGTTAAGCATCTCTTGACCAAAAAGGGCAATGCCGTAGATAAACTTACCCACGATGGCAGAACCTATCTGTTCTGGGCAGCGTATCGCAATAACCTCGAGATCATGGAATATTTGGTAGCTAACGGTGCCAGAGCAGATATTAAGGACAGCCATGGGTACACTATTATCAACTTTGCCGCACGTGGCGGACAAACAAATACCGCTCTTTATGATTTTCTGTTGAAACATAATGCAGATATTAAGGATACGACCAACAGTGGAGCCAATGCCTTGTTACTTGTAGCGCCATCGGTAACCGACTTCAAGACCTTTGATTATTTTAAAAATAAAGGACTTGATCTGAACAGTACGGACCACAATGGTAATGGTTTGTTCCATTATACGGCAAAAGGTGGCGATATTAGGCTTCTTAAAAAGCTTAAGTCAAAAGGACTGGCTTACAACCAATTAAATAAGCTTAATGGGAACGCCATACTTATGGCAAGTGAAGGGGTTGACAAACACAAAGACGCATTGGCCACCTTTACCTATTTAGAAAGTTTGGGACTAGAACCGAACATCACGGACAAAGAAGGTCGTAATCCTTTACACGCCATTGCCTACAAAAGCGATGACCTATCTATTTTTAGGTTTTTTATTGAAAAAGGCGTTGCTATAAATCAAAAGGATAAAGGTGGCGATACTCCGTTTATGAACGCTGCAAATAGCAATGAACTTAGTGTTGTTCAATTTTTAATGCCGTATGTGAACAACATCAATTTAAAAGATGAAAACGGACGTTCAGCATTGGCAATGGCGGTAAACAAGAATACACCGGATGTAGTTGATTATTTACTACAAAACGGTGCAGACATCGCTACTATTGATGAGAAAGGAAATTCCTTGGCCTATTACCTTTTAAACACCTTTAATGAAAAATCCCCGGAAAAATTCGAATCCAAACTAAAGCTGCTACAAGCTCATGACCTTGACCTTACCGCAGCACAATACAACGGGAATTCACTCTTGCATTTGGCCGCCAGGGACAATAATATGGCCTTACTGAAACGTCTAGAGGAGTTTAAGTTTGATATCAACAAAAAAAACGAGGAAGGAAACACCGCCTTACATTTAGCTGCCATGACCTCCCGTAACGATGCTGTCCTTAAATATTTGATTTCCAAGGGTGCGGACAGAATGGTAAAAACGGATTTTAACGAAACTGTGTTCGATCTAGCAAATGAAAATGAACTATTGAAAGAACAGAAGATAGCGTTGGAATTTTTGAAATAAGGGCGTAGTGGGTAGTGGGTAGTAGATAGTGGATAGTGGATAGTGGATAGTGGATAGTGGATAGTGGATAGTGGATAGTGGATAGTGGATAGTGGATAGTGGATAGTAAAAAAACTGTAACTGATGATGAATTCACAAAATCAACCTTTACTTTTATCTTCTTCTCACTTTACACTTCTTACGAACTATTTTAGATACTGCCAACTACCGGCTATAGACTAAGCTCTGTAAACAACCTCTTAATCTGAGACTATAAAAAATAATACAATGAAAAAAAGATTTTTAGCCATTTTTACCACCGTCGGATTTTTGGTATTGGTCGGTTTTGTGAGACCGGTAGAAACCGTGAACTATAAATGCATGATCCAGCTGACCAACTATACTGGAGAAGGCGCCTACCTAGTAGTGTCTTTATTAAATAATGCAGGCGAATACGAAGAAACCTTATATGTGCAAGGCGATGATAACGAATGGTACAGGGACATTGAGGAATGGTGGAAAAATGTATATGGCATACGCAGACCGGAACTTGACGCCATTACCGGTGCAACAGTTTCCGGGGGTGAACGCAGTATGACGGTTTTAAAAATACCTGCCGCCAAAATAGATGCTGGATACACCATACGTTTTGAATCTGCGGTGGAAGACCAAGAATACCATAAGGACGATTTAGAATTTGAATTAACCACCGAAAACTTAAAGGCAAAAAAAGAAGGCAAAGGTTTCATTAGGTATATACGAATGATGCCGCAGTAGCTAGTTGGTAGCGAGTGTAGTCTCGTAGTGGGCAAAAAAATAAAAACGCCCTACCTATTTGGAAGACGGACTTGAGTTTAAACTTGTATCTTAACTCTAATGCTACCCGCAGGCTTGGCCCTTGAAGTTGACCATTGAACTTGAAATATGACCATCTCAATTTGGAGGTACAGTCACCTTGCGCTGGCGGTATGCTCTTCTTTATTTTTAATCGTTGCGTCCATCACCGGACTCATACTGTCATTTGAGCCTATTACAGATGCAACACGGGGGTATGCCGTAGAAGACCTTAGTGCCGTAAAAGTATCGCGGACCATGAGTGCCCTAGATGAACAATATGAAGAAACTTTGGAGCTAGAAGTAGATGTAAACGATTATGTGTTGGCATCCGTAATCACCAAAGAGGGGGAAAGCGAACGTATTTACATTCACCCTATCACCGGGGCAAAACTAGGGTACCCAAAAGAAAAATCCAGGCTATTTCAATGGACGACCAATTTGCATCGGTCGTTGTTCCTAAAGGGTATCGGTCGCTTTTTTGTTGGTTTGATTTCATTTTTACTTTGCTTGATTACTGTAACCGGAGTATTTCTTTTAGCAAAACGGCAAGGCGGTGTCAGCAAGCTTTTTACCAAAGTACAAAAAGACAGTTTTGAGCAACGCTATCATGTTGTTATCAGTCGATGGTTTATGCTACCTGTCCTAATCGTTGCGGCAACCGGGGTATTTCTATCCGCCGAAAAATTTTCCATCTTACCTTCGGGCAACGTAACACATTCCAAGCTTATTATTCAGGATGATGAAATTCCGGAGCGAGGACGCAGACAGCTGGCACTTTTTGAAACGTTTACCTTGGACAACGTCCGTAAACTGACCTTCCCTTTTTCAGAATTCCCTGAAGATTATTTTGAGCTGGCCCTAACCGATAAGGAACTCTATATTCACCAATACACCGGGGAGATTCTGAGCGAGGTACCCTACCCCTTTGTAACCTTGGCGGCACGTTTGAGTTTAACCCTGCATACAGGCCAAGGTAGTGTTTTATGGTCGGTTATACTTTTGGCTACCTGTGTATCGCTCTTATTTTTTATGTATACGGGTTTTGCAATGGCACTTAAACGCAGGAGAACAGTAAAAGCAACAACACCGGAACTAGACAAGGACAAATGCGAATTTATACTCCTGGTAGGTTCGGAAACCGGAACCACGAACTACTTTGCCACTTTATTTCAAAATGCACTACACAAGGCAGGAAAACGTGTTTACAAAGCAGAATTAAATCAATTCACGGACTATAAAAAAGCAGCACATATTATTGTATTTACAGCAACCTATGGTGAAGGGGAGGCTCCCACCAATGCACGTAAGTTCAGGGAAAAATTTACAACGACACAAAGCGATCAACTTATAAATTACAGTGTTGTTGGATTCGGTTCTTTAGTATACCCAGACTACTGTAAGTTCGCAACTGAGGTAGATACCGTTTTTAGAACAAGGTCTAATTTTACAGAGACTTTACCGCTGTACAAAATTAACAACCAATCTTTTGCCGCTTTTACCGATTGGAGTAGACAGTGGTGTAACACTACGGGTATACAACTCACTATCAAAGCACCAAAAGAGACTAAGAAAACTAGTAAAAAAAAGGCATTTAAAGTAGTCCACAGAACGCCTTTAAACGACGACAATACCTTCTTAGTGCGGCTACGCCCAGAAAAGAAAGTCAAATTTCAATCGGGAGATTTGTTATCGTATCAACCTAAAGAAGATGGAGTACCCAGGTTATATTCCATAGCAAAAATACAAGATGATATTCTTCTGAGCATTAAAAGACATGAATTTGGTCTTTGCTCCAATCACTTAAATAATTTAAAACATGATGATCTGGTGTATATGGGCATAAAACGAAACCCAAACTTTCATTTTCCTAAAAAGGCCAAGGAAATCATCTGTATTTCCAACGGTACAGGAATTGCGCCTTTTCTTGGTATTGTAGACGAAAACAAAGATTATATCCCTATATCTTTATTTTGGGGCGGCAGGAACAAAAGTGCTTTTACGGCGTATGAGGAAACCATCAATCAATACATCACCTCTGGAAAGTTAGCTGAAATAAGCATAGCCTACTCACAAGCAGATGACCAAAAACGCTATGTGCAGCATCTCATAGCTGAACAAAAAATAGCTCTTGCCCAAAAATTGAAATCCGGTGCTGCGATTATGATCTGCGGTTCCATAGCGATGCAAAATGAGGTGCTGACCATTCTAGAAGAAATAGCTACAATAGAATTACATAGTTCATTAAGTGATTTTGAACACAGGGAACAATTAAAAATGGATTGCTATTAAGTCAATATCGCACCAATCAAACCATAGATTGAAGATGGATAGTTTTAAACCAGCAATACAATGTCCGATAGATATTGGGTTATGCACTAGAAAACCCTTAATAGCACTATTATCAAGTATAAGATAAGCCTAATGGCTAAAACAAGTATAGAAACCAAGATAGATACACTAATATTTCAAGTTTTTACCCAGTAACCAAAAACTCAAAACAACCTACATACATCCCATAAACAGTAACGAATTTGGAATACCCTTTCAATGGTCCAATGAAAATACCAACAGGAAAAACAATTGGTGTTCTAGGGTACCGGTTTAACACTTTGTATTAGGAACTAGAGTAGTTCGCGACAAATAACAGCAGAACAAAACAACTCAGACCCCTTATTTGGGGATTGTAGTGAAAATGTAGCCTGCAAAGCCTTATTGGTCGATTTCCCTGAGCCACAAGTTTCTTTCGCCATTAATGTAAGGGAATCAAATACAATTGATGACTTAGTGAAGTGGACACTTTTTTAATGGAATCTGGAAAATTACTTGAACCTACTTTTAGGAAATCAATGATAGGTATTGAACAACTCCGAGGCCTTATTATAAGCTGCCTCAAAAACCAACCAATTCACCCCTGAATGCGCCTTTTGCTCGGTAAAAAAGGAAAGCATTTTTTCAGTAGGCATATTACCCGTGAGTTCGTCCTTTGCCATAGGGCAGCCGCCAAAACCTTGTACAGCTCCATCAAATCTTCGGCATCCCGCATTATAGGCGGCAGCCACCTTTTCGTGCCATTTTGTAGGCGTGGTATGTAAATGAGCTCCAAACTCTATTTGAGGATATTTGGGAATAAGATTGGAGAAAAGATAATCTATCGTTTCGGCATCGGACGTGCCCACCGTATCGGAAAGCGATAAAATCTTTGCGCCCATTCCTGCTAATTTTTCTGTCCACTCCCCTACAATTTCTACGTTCCACGGATCTCCGTAAGGATTACCGAATCCCATAGATATATAGGTTACCACCTCTTTACCTGCATTTTCCGCTACACTAAAAATCTCTTTCAAAGTAACCACGGATTCTGCAATGGTTTTGTGGGTATTCCGCATTTGAAAATTCTCGGATATCGAAAAAGGAAACCCTAAATAATCAATTTCTGGATGTGTAGCCGCTTCTTTGGCACCTCTTACATTGGCAACTATCGCCAGTAGTTTACTGTTGGTTTTGGATAAATCCAACTGGGCCAAAACCTTAGCGGTATCGACCATTTGAGGGATGGCCTTGGGCGAAACAAAGCTCCCAAAATCTATTGTATCAAAACCGCACCCCAGCAAAGATTGAATATAACGAACCTTGTCCTTGGTAGGAATAAAAGTTTTTATCCCCTGCATAGCATCGCGTGGGCATTCGATTATCTTTACTTGGTCGGACATGGCGTAAATGTACAAACTCAAGGTTCAAGTTTCAAGATAAATAGCCTATCCTGTAACCAGAAATATGGCGATACCGCTAAAAACCAGTATTTGTAACCATTTTAGCACTAAACCTGTATTTGTATTTTTTTTTGTGTAAACAGCTATCGTTCCGGCCAACAAAGCAAAGCCTCCAAAAACTAGGGATGACACACAGATAAATAGCAGACCCAAGACATAAAATTGAACTACGGTACTTAATTCATCAGAAAACAAAAAACCGGGAAAAAATGCTAAAAAGAAAATAGTAACCTTTGGATTAAGGACATTCATGATAAATCCTTGCCTAAAAAGGCGTAGTAGACTTTTCTTTTCAACACCTTCGGCATCCAACGCAATGCTATGATCGGCCCTAAAAACCGACCATGCCAAATAAAGAAGGTACAATGCACCGAAAATTTTAATCCCCGTAAAAATCATTGGATTATTCTTGATGACCGCCGAAACGCCAAAAGCCAATAAAGAGGTATGTATCAAACAGCCTGTCATGAGTCCGGCTATGGTGGAAAAACCATAACGTTTGCCATGAGTTACACTTTGTATCAAGACAAAAATATTATCTGGCCCCGGAGATAGCGCTAAAACTGCCGTTGCCAAAGAAAACGTAAAAAGGATTTCGTAGTTCAACTATTTGGATTTCTGCTCGAAAAATACAAATAATAGAGCGGTACAACTATTTTTAATATCTTTCCAAAAATCATTTTTATTCACAACTATGAAAAAAATTACATTTACGCTACTTATTCTAGCGTTAGCGATGACGAATCTTTCATTTAGTTCCTGTAAAACCGAAACATCAAAAAAATCCGAAAGCCTTAAAAATGAAACGGTAATGCAAAAAGATAGCGTTCTAAGACATGTAGTGCTTTTTAAATTCAAGGACGAAACTACCAAAGAGGATATACAAAAAGTAGCAGAAGCCTTTAGTGCACTTCCTAACAAAATACCACAGATCAAAGGATATGAATGGGGCACCAACAACAGTCCCGAAGGATTGGACAAGGGATTTACACACTGTTTTTTCTTAAGTTTTAAAAGTGAAGCAGATAGAGCTATTTATTTACCGCACCCGGACCATAAAGCCTTCGGAGATGTACTAGGCCCACATTTGGATGATGTATTGGTGCTGGATTATTGGACAAAGGGGTAGCATTTG
Source organism: Maribacter chungangensis (assembly GCF_042676845.1). Classification (NCBI taxonomy): domain Bacteria; kingdom Pseudomonadati; phylum Bacteroidota; class Flavobacteriia; order Flavobacteriales; family Flavobacteriaceae; genus Maribacter; species Maribacter chungangensis. The sequence goes on along the minus strand of NZ_JBHTHY010000003.1, from coordinate 1,346,526 downwards.
GTTGTAAATATTTAGATGGTGGTAGCGGTATGCCGCCGCTGCGAGATTATAAAATACTACAAAACCTTCAATATTGGTAAGGATATAAAAATGGTAAGACAAGTGGTATAATCCTTTTATGGACCCTAGCGCAAGGCATCTTTTACCGCGAACTCATAATTTATTTAAAATTGCCTTGTTTATTTTTTTAACCAAGGCCGGACCTTCGTATACGAATCCCGTCCATAACTGAATTAAGTCCGCCCCCGCTTCTAATTTTTCTATGGCATCTTCGGCCGAGTGTATTCCGCCAACTCCTATGATAGGAAAGGCTTTATTGCTCTTTTCCGACAAGAAACGAATAACCTCGGTACTGCGATCTTTCAAGGGCATGCCACTGAGTCCGCCAGCTTCTTCCAATAGAATGGCATGTGATTTTAGGTTTTTTCGTTCTATAGTAGTGTTGGATGCGATAATACCATCGATTTTCGTATCGGCTACAATGGCAATGATATCCAGTAACTGACTATCGGTAAGGTCCGGCGCAATTTTAAGTAGAATAGGTTTGCGGTTTACCAGCTTCTTACGAGAAAACTTATCGTTCTCGCGTTGCAGCTCGTTGAGCAATGCGGTTAACGGCTCTTTATCCTGTAATTCGCGAAGTCCAGGGGTATTCGGGGAACTTACATTGACCACAAAATAATCAACATGGTCAAATAAAGCATCAAAACAGATGAGATAATCCTTAACGGCATCATCATTTGGTGTCACCTTGTTTTTACCAATATTACCACCTATAAGTACGCGGTGGTCTTTTTTAAGTTGCTCTACCGCATCAAAAACACCTAGATTATTAAAGCCCATACGGTTAACGATGGCCTTATCTTCCTTTAACCTAAAAAGTCTTGGTTTTGGGTTTCCGCTCTGTGGCTTTGGAGTCAAGGTACCTATTTCAACAAATCCAAATCCGAAATCGGACAATTCATTATACAGCAGGGCATTTTTATCAAAACCGGCGGCCAAGCCTACTGGATTTTTAAATTTTAGACCAAAAAGTTCTCTTTCCAACTTGGCATCGGCAACAACATATAGCGACCTAAAAAGACCTGAAAATCCTATCTTGGAAAAAAACTTGATCATCGAAAAAGAGAAGTAATGCACTTTTTCCGGATCAAATAGGAAAAGTATGGGTCTTATAAGTACTTTATACATTGCTTATACCGTATTTAAAACAAAAATACTAACTACAACGAATAGAACTTAATTCTTATCGTCTAAGTTATCAAGGAAAGAGGTGCGTTTCTTAACAACGGTGGTATCTCGGTAAACACTAGGCGTTACTAAAAATGGAGATCTAGACGCCTCCAAACATAAATTTCTGTAAAGGGTGTATTGTTTTTGATTAAAAAGGGTCAACAGTCTTTTTTCAATCATCGTTTGTACGGAGTGTATACTATCCATCATCACATTGTACTCTTTAGCCAGATCGGAAAGCTCTTGAACAGTGCTCTGAGGATGTCTCTTTCTAATATTGGCCAGTGTATTGTCCAATATTTCGTTCCTATATTTTAGCTCCGCGCTAAAGCTTGCCAACTTTTCACTTTGCTGTGGGTTTAGTTGAAATACAGCTGTTAATACCGAGTCATTTACCACTCCTACACCAAGTACACAATCTGCCTGAGCATTTGATTTATAAAGAAACAGCATTACAAAAAGTACTGTTAAAAAGGGATAAGTTTTTGTAAACATAGCGGGGGAAATTTTACAATAGGTTAAAATTACCATTTATAAGTTTAATTTTGGATAAAAACTAGTTTTCATGCAGCATATCATCGATAGATTTATCAGTTACATTACCATTGACACCCAAAGTGACCCTGAATCTCCTACCACACCTAGCACATTAAAGCAGTGGGACTTAGCCCATAAATTAGTTACGGAGCTAAAACAAATTGGCATGCACGAGGTAACTATTGACGAAAACGCATACATCATGGCGACCTTACCTAGCAATCTAGATTATGAGGTGCCCACCATAGGATTTATTGCTCATTTTGACACTACCCCCGATTTTACGGGAACCAATGTAAATCCGCAAATTATTAGAAATTATGACGGTAAGGACATTGTCTTGAACGCAAAAGAGAACATTGTACTTTCTCCCGATTATTTTGAGGATCTAAAACAGTATAAAGGACAGACCCTTATTACAACGGATGGTACTACACTCTTGGGTGCGGATGACAAAGCGGGCATTACAGAAATCATTACGGCAATGGAGTACTTAGTAAAACATCCAGAAATTAAACATGGTAAAATAAGGGTAGGCTTTACGCCCGATGAGGAAATAGGACGCGGGGCGCACAAGTTTAATGTTGCAAAATTTGGAGCCGAGTGGGCCTATACCATGGATGGTAGCCAAATAGGGGAACTGGAGTACGAAAACTTTAATGCAGCAGGGGCAAAAATTACCATAACCGGTAAAAGTGTGCATCCAGGCTATGCCAAAGGAAAAATGGTCAACTCCATTATCTTGGCAAATGAACTCATAAACCTACTTCCAAAAAATGAAATACCCGAAAAAACAGCGGACAGGGAAGGTTTTTATCATATCCATACGCTAAATGGTGGAATAGAGCACACCAGCATCGAATTGATCGTTCGTGATCACGATATGGAAAAATTTGAACAACGAAAACTGTTTTTAACAACCATAACGGATAAATTGAACGGTATTTATGGCGATTGTATCCAATTAGAACTAAGCGACCAGTACTTTAACATGAAAGAGAAAATAGCCCCCGTTATGCATATTGTGGATATTGCACGGCAAGCTATGGAAGAATTGGACATTGCACCTATCATAAAACCTATTCGTGGCGGTACGGACGGATCGCAGTTAAGTTTCATGGGCTTACCCTGCCCTAATATTTTTGCCGGGGGACATAATTTTCACGGCAAATACGAATATGTACCGGTAGAAAGTATGCAAAAGGCTACTGAATTGATTGTTAAGATTTGTGAACTTACGGCAACTAAATAATTATGGGAAAAAAGAAACCACATAAAAAAAAGGGTGAACTAAAACAGATGTTCGATGCTGTCCGAGAAAACAGCACTTTTATAAATAGCCACGGTCACGATTCCTACCAATTGATCAAAACAAAAAATGGTTTCACGGTAATAGTTAGCAGAGAACGAGCCGAGGACGAAACACATCATTTTGATGCGGAACAGAAAGTACGGGCATATATAAAAACTTTAAATTGAGCTGCCAGGACATACCAACCATTAACGTTTATTATATATATGGAACGAACTGAAAAAATTGAGGCCTACTTTTCAAAAGAGCATCTTTTTAAGGACGCTATAGCAGTTCTTAGACGGCTTTTAAAAGAAACAAAATTAGAGGAAACCTACAAATGGAACTTCCCTACGTATACGTTAAACAATAAAAATGTGATAGCCATTTGCAGGTTTAACCACCACTTTGGATTCTGGTTTTTTAACGGTGTTTTTTTAAAGGACCCACATAAGGTTTTGGTAAATGCGCAAGAAGGGAAAACCAAGGCCATGCGCCATTGGAAGTTTACCTCAAAAAAAGAAATAAACCCAGATCTTATCCTTACATATATCCAGGAGGCGATACAACTTGAAGAAAAGGGGTTGAAAACCCCTAGGCAATTAACAGATAATGATAATGTAAACATGCCAAAGATTTTATCCAGCGCTTTACAAACCAACAGCGAACTACATCAAGCGTATAATGCCCTTTCCCCCTATAAACAAAAAGAGTACAAGACTTATATTAATTCTGCCAAACAAGTGAAAACTAAAGCCTCTCGACTTAAAAAAATTATTCCTATGATTTTGCAGGGAAAAAGTCTAAACGATAGGTATCGATAGAAAAGAAAACTCAACATCTACAGCATAGGCAGTGTCCACCCATTATGGTAATTGGCCTTTATTATTTCATTTGCCTTTTCACTTTTAAACAGACCCGTTGTTTCATCCCAATATATACGATTTCCCGTTTTAAACGCTACATTTCCCATGTGGGACACCAATGCGGCATCATATCCTACTTGTATAGGTGCAGTAAGTTTGGAGGCGTCCCTATCCTTAACCGCTGTAATAAAGTTCTGCGTATGCAGGTCCAAACCGTTTTTAGTGCCTTTATCAAAAGTGGCAGCTTCCATTTTAGGTATACCGTCTTTATCCCAACCCTGAAACTCCTTCTCCGGTATGATTTCCCAACCTTGCCTATCCAACACCAGCGTGCCATTGTTACCAATAAAAGCAATCCCATGATTACGGCCATAATTACCACCATCTATTCCTGTAGCGTGCTCCCATAGTATAGAAAATCCATCGTATTCATATACGGTCTGCAAGGTATCCGGTGTTTCGGAAGCATCATTCGGGTAGGCGAATTTTCCTCCTAATGCCATAACTGATCTAGGCGTTCCTGCTTTCATTCCATAAAGCGCGTAATCAATTAAATGCACGCCCCAGTCTGTCATTAACCCACCTGCATAATCCCAAAACCACCTAAAGCTAAAATGGAACCTATTTTTATTAAAATCCCTTTTTGGTGCCGGGCCCAACCACATATTATAATCTACTCCTTTAGGTACCGCGGTATCAGGGGTAATGGGTACAGGTTTCATCCATCCTTGATACGCCCATGCTTTTGCCAAGCGTATCTCGCCCAACTTACCGGAATGCACGTAATCAATGGCGTCTACAAAATGTGGCTGACTCCTTTGCCATTGGCCAATCTGCACCATGCGATCGCTTGCCCCAACATAGTCCAACATAATTTTCGACTCTTGAATAGAATTCGCGATAGGTTTTTCACAATACACATCCTTACCTGCTTGCAGGGCATCTGTCAATTGCAGGCAATGCCAGTGATCTGGCGTGCCAATAACAACTACATCTATATCCTTGTTCTCTAAAAGACGTCTATAGTCGGTATACCATTTAGGTTTTTTGATGCCTGCCTTTTCCAAGTCCGCAGTTCTGGCTCGTAGGATATTTTCATCTACATCACATAAGGCGATTACATTGGTATCACTAATTTTTAAGATAGATGTAAGGTCGGAAAAACCCATTCCTTTGCAACCTATAAGACCTATATTAATTGTATCGTTAGGCCCAACCTTTTTACGTACTGCCGCCAAGAGTTCCATCGGAAACAAAAATGATGCTCCGGTAACGGCAAGTCCTGCGGTTCCTTTTCTCAAAAAACTTCTTCTATCTAAAGACATATTCAACTATTTTAAGCCATTAAGATACGTATTTTCAAACATAAAAAAAGCACCAATATTGCTATTGGTGCCTTTGCTATGCTATACTAAAGGTAGCCTATTTTTTTTCTAGTGCGGGAGCTGCTAATTTTTTGCTCATCTCCATAGAAATAGCTGAACGATCAAATTTAAGTTTGCCTGCCATGGTTTCCAAAACACATGAGGAGTCCTTATCATTAATATCTACCACTTTTCCGTGCAGACCACTTTTCGTTATAACGCGATCGCCACGTTTTAACTCAGCCGAAAACTTCTTCTCGTCTTTTTGCCTTTTCATTTGCGGTCGTATCATAAAAAAATACGCTACCACGAAAATCAATATCATCGGAAGAAATTGTCCTATATCGCCCATTTTTGGTGTTTATTTGAATTTAAAATTATTTTACCGGTCCAAGAGGCGCGGCACCTTTTGGGTTTACGAAGGCTTTTATCCTAAGTATTTCGGAACCTTTCTCCGTATTGGCCGTAACGGTAATCGTTTTTGTAACCTGATTTTGTCCGGCACCATTAAATTTTACCAGTAATTCACTGGATTCCCCAGGTGCTATAGGATCTTTTGGCGGGTTGGGTACAGTACAGCCACAGCTGCTTTTGGCATCGGTAATAATTAGCGGCGCATTACCTGTATTTGTAAATTTAAATCTAGTCTCTTGGGCAGCTCCCTGTTCAATAGTACCAAAATCATGTTCCGCTTTTTCAAAGGACATTACAGGAACTGCTTTTGCCGCCTCGTCCCTTACTGCCGCTTGCGCTACATTATCTGTCTTAATTTTTTCAGAAGCATTTTCCTTACAGGAAGTAAATGCCAACATCGATACCAAACCTACGGCTAAAACTATTTTTTTCATGATTAAAACTATTTGTTATTATATTAAAACGTAAAATTATAAAATTATTTTATAACAGTCCCCTACCCATTTTGTTAAGCTTTCCCTCGGCCTTGTATTCTTTTGTCAACTTATCCAAAATTCCATTGATAAAAATACTACTCTTGGGCGTTGAGTACTCTTTTGCGATTTCTAGATATTCGTTTATGGTTACACGTTCGGGAATAGATGAAAAGTGAAGCAGTTCGCAGATGGCCATCTTAAGCAAGATACTGTCTATATCTGCAATACGGTCTTTATCCCAGTTGGGCGTCTTGCCCTCTATCTCGTTTTCCAACGCCGTATTCTTTAACAGGGTCTTTGTTAAAAGATCATTCGCAAAAACCAAATCCTCCTGATCCTTAACCAACTTTGGCAGAAAGAACGACTCGTTATGCTGCTCCTTTGCTTTTTTAAATTGTTTAAGAATAAAGGTGTTTACGATCGGAATATCATCTATCCAAGTTAGTTTATCATCCTCAAAATATTCATAAATCTTTTCGTTAGGCGCTATAATTTCCTTAAACAAGTTCAAAATCAATTCCTTATCCATTGTAAAATCAGACTGAGGCTGCTTCATATAATCTTCGTACACCTTGCTTTCTATAATTTCCTTATAGATGAGTTTTACGTACTCTTCGTTCAAGTACCAATTATCCAATTTTCTATTGGATAAGGTTTCTTTTAAAAGCTGATTGTTTTTTAACTGCAGTAAAAGCGCATTATTTACAAACCTTGCCTTGTCCGCATAGCCGTTCTCGGCATCTGCTATGTATTTTTTTGAAGAAAGGGCAAGTTGTTCCGACGCCTTTTGCTGAATTTCTACAAAAAGACTTAACCATACCAGATATAGGGTATATGTATTCTCTATACTTACTTTTAAAAACTTTTCCTGTTTTGGCAGGGAATCATCCTTGGATTGAATCAGCGCGTAAATGCATTGCATCACCTTTACCCTGATATGCCTTCTTGTAAGCATTTTTAAGAACTTTTTTAAGATTTGTACTTTAATCGGCAAAAGTACGCATCTATTTATAGCGGCACAAAATCAATTGTATTTATTCTTAAGCAATATATAATTTATGGACTATAAAATAACGGTCCGCTGTCTCCCTTACCTACAAATGTAAGATCGAAGACCAACCAACGAACCAGATAAAACAAAGTAAATCGGTTTTACATGTAATGGTTTTTAAAATCGTAGGGCATCTTAACCCCCGTGCTCTAAAAACTATATAGAAACAACATCTTAAAAACCTGTAAACTCGACTAATATTAAGCCACTGGTATTTTAATATACCCTAGAATTTATGCCTACATACCCAAGGTCTAAGTTAGTTACCAGAATTAATTGGAGGCCAAAACACCTTAAATTAAAACCGTTCTCAAGATTAAACTCTAGGTCAAAAACCTATCTTTGAAAAATAAAAAAGTTACAATTTCCATTTAATTTAGTCGATGAAGGAACTTAAGCACCTCAACAAATACTTTAAAAAATACTGGCTTAAACTGTTAATAGGGATTGTAATCACCATTTTTGCCCGGCTTTTCCAATTGGTTATGCCCTCCTATGTGAACAAAATCATCACGGTGGTGGAACAGTATTTGAGTTCAGCGATAGCAAAGGAAGCTGCAAAGGAACAATTAAGCCTTTTCATACTAATTATTGTAGGAGCGGCATTACTTTCTGGTTTCTTAACTTTTCTTATGCGACAGACAATCATTTATGTCTCTCGTTATATAGAGTATGATCTTAAAAATGAGATTTTTGACCATTACCAAATCCTGAGCCTTAATTTCTATAAAAAAAATAGGACCGGGGATTTAATGAACCGTATCAGCGAAGACGTTAACCAAGTGCGCTTATATGCCGGACCTGCAATAATGTATGGAATTCAGACATTGACCCTGTTTGCCTGCCTTATTCCCTTAATGTTCATTAAGGCACCTACTTTGGCCGCTTACACCTTATTACCACTACCGATCCTATCTGTCCTTATCTACAAAATCAGTAAGATCATACATAAAAGGAGTACGGTCGTACAAGAATATCTTTCTTCTTTGTCCACATTTACACAAGAAGTATTCTCCGGTGTTTCCGTAATTAAGGCATACGCGCTAGAACCGCAGACCAACACCGAACTTGGCCAATTAGCCATAGAAGGAAAGGATAAAAGCATGAGTTTGGCAAAAGTAAATGCATGGTTTTTTCCGTTGATGGTGTTGCTTATCGGCATCAGTAACATCTTGGTAATCTACATTGGAGGTATGCAATACATAAATGGGGAAATTGGCGTTGGGCTAATAGCCGAATTTATTCTTTATGTAAATATGCTCACATGGCCGGTAGCCATTGTAGGCTGGTTAACTTCCATTGTTCAGCGTGCGGAGGCAAGTCAAAAAAGAATAAATGAATTTTTGAACGAGAAGCCCGAACTAGAGAACAGGGAATCCCGTTCGCTCCAAATCAAAGGCAAGATAACGTTCAAGAACGTTAATTTCACCTATGAGGACACCAATATACATGCAATAAAAGATTTATCCTTTACCATTAACCCCGGAGAAACGGTGGCCATCATAGGCAAAACCGGCTCCGGAAAATCTACGATATTAGATCTGGTAGCACGTTTGTACGATGTAAGCTCAGGAGAAATTACCATAGACGACGAACCCATTAAAAACATAAATCTAACAGACCTTAGAAAGTCTATTGGTGCGGTTCCCCAAGATGCGTTTCTATTTTCAGACACCATAAAGAACAATATCAAATTCGGAAAATTCGATGCAACCGATGCGGAAATCATTGCCATAGCCAAACAAGCGGTAGTCCATGATAATATTATGGGCTTTTCAAAACAATATGAAACCGTATTGGGAGAACGGGGCATTACGCTAAGCGGAGGACAAAAACAACGGATATCGATTGCGAGGGCATTGCTAAAAAGCCCAGAGATATATCTATTTGACGACTGCCTGTCCGCGGTAGACACGGAAACTGAAGAAGAAATACTGTCCAACCTTAAAAAAGCATCTACCCATAAGACAACGTTAATAGTTAGCCATAGAGTTTCCTCTGCCATAAACGCGGATAAAATTCTTGTACTGGAAAATGGTGAGCTATTGCAACAAGGTACCCACGAAGACCTAAATTCTATAGAAGGCTACTATAAGGCGCTTTACCAGAACCAACTTTCAAAGAAAGAAAACTAGTAAATTGTTGTCAGATAGCTTTTTTTTTTCCATTTTTGATAGTAAACAACACGTGATAACCATAAAGAAATGAGCGATAAAGATTTAATGGACCAAGAGGAAATTCACTCCAAGGTTTTAAGAGCCGGAAGAAGAACGTACTTTTTTGATGTACGAAGCACAAAGGCAGGTGATTACTATTTAACGATTACCGAAAGCAAAAAATTCACACATGACGATGGGTCTTTTCACTACAAAAAACATAAAATCTACCTTTATAAAGAGGATTTTGATGCCTTTAAGGAAAACGTAGCCGAGATGATGGACTTTATCGTTAACGAAAAAGGTACCGAGGTAATTTCCGAAAGACACCAAAAAGATTTTAAAAAGGAAGAGGACGAAATAACTGCAGATACCAAGGATACACCCCGAGGAAATTTTACCGATGTCAGCTTTGATGACATTTAACATTATTTCACTGAAATAAACCTATAACGACCCCAATTATTAAGGGTCGTTTTTTATTTTTATAGCCTAGCTAAATACATCAGACACATGAAAAATCTATTACTATCCGTTTTACTCGCTGTTTCCTTTACTTCCTTAGCGCAGGAAAAATTGGACCTCAATTATTACCTTCCACAAAACATTTCCTATGATGCATCCATTCCAACACCCAAGGACATTATTGGGCACGAAGTTGGAGAATGGCACGTAACCCATGACAAACTTATGTTCTACATGCAGGCCTTGGCCAAGGCAAGTAACCGCATCAGTATTGAAAATCGTGGCGAGACCTTTGAGGGTAGACCTATTTTATTATTAACGGTTACCACTCCTCAAAACCATCAAAACATAGAACAAATTAGAAAAGACCACGTAGCACTGACCGAAAGTGGCACAGATGCAAACACCTCATCTATGCCCATAATAGTCTACCAAGGCTTCTCCATACACGGCAATGAGCCCAGTGGCTCTAATGCAGCCCTGGCCTACGCCTATTATTTGGCCGCGGCACAAGGCCCTGAAATAGAAGCAATGCTAGACAAAATGGTCATTTTACTGGACCCTTCCTTTAATCCGGACGGACTGCAACGCTTTGCTTACTGGGCAAATACCAATAAAAGTATAACCCTAGTGGCCGATAACAACGAACGGGAATACCATGAAGTATGGCCCGGCGGCAGAACCAACCATTACTGGTTTGATATGAACCGTGATTGGCTACCCGTACAACTACCCGAAAGCAGGGCGCGTATCGAAAGTTTTCATAAATGGATGCCCAATATCTTAACCGACCATCATGAAATGGGTACGAACTCTACCTTTTTCTTTCAACCGGGAGAACCTATGAGAACACACCCGTTAACACCGGACATGAACCAAGAACTTACCCGTGAAATAGGAACATACCATGCCAAGGCCTTGGACAAAATTGGGTCCTTATATTATTCCGAAGAAGGCTATGACGACTACTACTATGGCAAAGGATCTACTTTTCCGGATGTGAACGGAAGCATAGGCATCCTATTTGAGCAAGGAAGCTCCAGAGGGCATATACAAGAAAGTGAAAACGGCCTATTGACTTTTCCGTTTACAGTTCGCAACCAGTTCACCACCGCACTTTCTACCATAGAAGCGGCAAAGAATATGCGGGAAAAAATCCTGAACTACCAGCAAAAGTATTACCAAGACATTAAGGCCGAAGCATCTAGGAGCAAAGTAAAAGGCATTGTTTTCGGCGACAGTAAGGACGGGGCCAAGGCGTGGCACCTGGCAGAGATTCTGCAACGACATAAAATCAAATTCCATGAATTGGCAAACGATGCTACCATAAACGGTAAATCGTATGCTAAAGGAAAAAGCTATGTAATTCCCATGAACCAGAAAAACCCTAGATTGATTAAGGGCATGTTCGAAAAGCGCACTACGTTCAAGGACAGCATTTTCTACGATGTTTCCGCTTGGACCTTCCCCTTAGCTTTTAATGTGGATTACACAGAAGTGAGCTCTTTAAACAACGCAGGGCCGGAAATCACCAGCTTGCCTCCCATGATCGGTTCCGTGAGCGCCAAGAGTAGCTATGCCTACCTTTTTGAATGGAACGAGTACTACACACCAAAAGCATTAAATACAATCACCCAAAAGGGAATTCGTGCCAAGGTGGCCACGTCGCCGTTTACCCTTGAGGGAAAAACCTATGGTTACGGAACCATTATGGTGCCTGTACAAAACCAAGATTTGAACGCTAACGAACTACATGAGTTTATGCAACAAGTAGCTACCGAAAGCAACTTGAGCATAACCTCTGTGGGCACGGGACTTACCAAAGGCATAGATTTAGGAAGTAACGACTTTGAACCTGTTAAAAAGCAGAAAGTGGCAATTATAGTAGGAAACGGCATTCGGTCCTATGATGCAGGGGAAATCTGGCATTTGTTCGATACGCGATACAACATAGAGTTAACAAAAATAGACCTTAGCTATCTGCGCTCCGTAGACCTTAGCAAGTACACGGACATTATTCTTCCAAGTGCTTACGGGAACGCCATCGATAAAGGTAATACGGATAAGATAAAGGAGTGGGTAAAAAGCGGGGGCACCTTGATAGGCTACCGGAACATAGCGGAATGGTTTAATAAAAATGAATTCATGAAGCTCGAATTTAAAAAAGACACCTTGGTAGGCAAGAATATCAATTTTGAGCAGAAAAGCGATTTTAGAGGTGCGCAAGTAACAGGAGGTGCTATTTTTGAAGCAGGGCTAGATCTCACCCACCCAATTAACTATGGTTACAAGAACACCAATATATCCCTTTTCCGTAATACCAATGTATACATAAAGCCAGATAAGAATAGTTATAACAACCCTATCGTGTATACCAACGACCCTCTATTGAGCGGTTATATTTCCGAAGAGAACTTAGAGATGCTTAAAAATTCCGTTCCTTTTCAAGTTCAAGGATTAGGAAAAGGAAAGGTAATAGCATTTACCGATAATACCAACTTCCGTGCTTTTTGGTACGGTACCAACAAGTTACTAATGAACGCTATCTTTTTTGGCGAGCTGATGTAGTCTACATAATAAATCAAGGTAGTTAACCAACTGGTTCTCGCCCGTAGAGCTACGGAATTTTACTGCCTATTGGTTGTACTATGATACAACCAATAGGCAGTCTTTAGTTCCAAATTAAAAGAAATGTTATTCAAAGACCCGCTTTATAACGTTGCGTAAGACATCTAGAAGCAAGTCCGCCATCTATTAAAAGCGAAGTTCACGTGCTTAAACAAACTTAGGCACAAATAAACCTCCATAAACAAGTAAAAGGGCAAACCCGTGCTGGGTAATCTTGGGTTTTCCAAAAGCGCCAAAACACCACAAGATCAAACCGTTACTGCCTCGGCTTCTTCATAAGCTATTTTTGTATTATGCTCAACCTCAGAATCGGATTCTGCGGATACAGGGATCCACTGCAAGCCTTTTCCGTACTTCTCTATCTTATTGTTGTTCATAGGATCCACAACCATCAAATAGATCCATTGATTATCTAAAAGCATGCGTAAATTCCCATTACGCTCCAATATGTCTACCAGCCGGGCCTTAGGTGCTTGTATCATCACGGATAATCTCAAAGGCTTATGGTACATTTCCGTATCCGAGGCACGTAAGGATTGTAAGGGAAGACCCATTTTAAGGTCGCCGCCATTACCTTGAACAACGCCGAACCTACCCGTAATATTATGGGTTATTTTAGAACCTCCTCCAAAGGTTTCATTAGCTACCATAGAGAAATAGTAATGGTTGTTGATCCATTGGGTAACCACCATAGGCCCTTGCATGATACCTTCTAAAGCAGCTCCAGTTTTATCCAATTTCCAATTGTAGGAATGTAAAAAACAGCGACCGTCCAAGTTTTCTGTCTTGGTAAGCGATCTAGGACCAACTATAAAACCTGCATTTTTCGCCAAGCCCCATTCCGGTCTTGTTTCGCTCCATTGGTTGGCCTTACCTTGCGCCACGGTTACACTATTTTTATCAACACCCAAGCGATCTTGTGTGGCAGTTTGTTGCGCCAATACCAAGTTTGATTTCAGAACTGCCAATTTTTCCTTGTGCGAAGTGGGAACTTCGGCATCGAAAATAACGATTTCGTCTGTAGTGGTATTATGTTCAGCTCCTATGAAGACAGTACTATCCGTGAGCCGTATACCATGTATTTCTGCCAATGCGGTTCTTACCTCCTTTTCATTGGCCAAACTCGCCAGCATACGGGCATTATGCCTTCCCGGACTGGCGGCACAGGCTCCGCAATCCAAACTTGATGCAAAGGCATTGTTGGCCGAATGACTGCCATGCCCTACGAAAAGAACCAAAGGAGCAAAGTGCTGCCAACCGGTAAGGTCAAAAGCAGATTTTACAATGCCCACTTTTTCATCTAAAGGAATATTGAGTTGTATAGCCTTGTCATCATTTGCACTCTGTATTTCCGGAGTACATAGGTTTTCATAAGCAGGTAAAGTTTTCTTTTTATATCGATAAAACCTGCCCGGGGCAAAGGTTCGGATTAATAGATAACAACCATAAAAGAATCCCGAACCCTCTACAAAGCCAAAAGCGGACGGTAACATATTCTTCATACGCTTAAAGAAATAGGCACCGAATTTTGATTTCTCGTTTTTCTTTTGGAACGTAATCAGTTCTTCTTCCTTATTAGGCCCTGCCTTTTCGGATACGAGATAAGCGGATGTAACGATGGGTGGGCAGGATTTTCGACTAAGTCCGTCCTGTAAATTGCTGTAATCCATGGCAATACCAAAGAAACCGGCATATCCAAAGGTTTCATAGTTGCCTTTGCTCTCCACGTGCCTTCGTATAAGTTCCGACCTGGTATCGATACAAAATGCCATTTGTGCATCCGGAATATTTTTTGACTCTTCCAAATCGGTTTCATCGGCTGTTTGTACTTCTAAGGAATTGACCAACTGCTGCTGCCACGTACTTTCCCAAGCTTTTAACCAAATATATGGGACTTCTGTCAAGGCCGCAGGAATAGTACCCACATGATCCTTGGGCAGTAGTTCCAAGTTCAAATGTTTAGCTATCCAAAGACGGACGGCCAAATAATCCTCCAATGTTATAGGATATGTTTGGTGCCAAAGCGAGTTGGATTCCACTCTATAATTTATATAACCCGTCCAACCTGGCAAGGCGGCCAAATGGTACGTAAAAATAGCAACATAATTATTTTCCGGCGTACCTTTCAATACCTCTTGTAAGGCCTCAGAACTGTTTTTTGGTATATCGTTTATATCATTTATTTTAAGCTCTTGGTCAAATTTGGCCAATTTACGCCAAGCTGCATAGAATCCGGCTTCCTTTCCGGGCATTTCCCATTCCGCAAGCCCTTCGTCCATAAAGGCAGAAAGCCACTTTGCCATAATATCATCTATCTTATGACTTTTGTTCTTTTCACTAGTTTCTTTCCGAGCTTCCATTTGTTCAAGGTAAAAATCCGGAGATTTATCATATCCCTTTTCCAACAACAGTTTCTCTACTTCCAGCTTGTTTATTTCCCCTTGTTCCCAAGCCTGTCTAAACAAGGACGCTTCGGGAAACATAGTGGTGTTTAAAATCGCTCCGGCATTATCAACTGCCGTTTTAAAGTCCGTTCCCTCATACCCAGATAAAGGATTGGAGGTAACAAATGAGTACAAAGGCCATGTCTTACCAATTACATTGGAAGCTTGGGTTATGCTTTTTAAAATATTCTGTGGCATCATTAGGATTTAGATTTATAAAATAAAATCGATTTTTTATACGGCTGTGAGATATTCATAAGTTTAACGTAGATCCAAGGAACGTTTCGATAAATTCCCAACTTCATCACAAAAAACCCGACAAGGAAAACCGCCCCAAAAATTACTTGAACCATAGTAAGCGGAAGTGAAACCTCAACCATGGGCATATCTGCCATTAACAGGGTTACACCATTATATATTAACGCGTAGACACCAACACCCGCGATGAACAAAATAGGTGGTAAAAATATTTTCTGTACTATGGATAAACTTTTTTCCTTTACAATGTTATAGGTTACCTGACCCACTGTTATGGCCACTATAAGCGTTAAAAAGATACTACTATCAATGGCAGTTCCTTTGCCCGTAAGCATTGTGAACAATAGCGCTCCCAATGCACCAAAGAACAAAACCGCCAAAGCCTGAAAAGGTTTTATAGTTATATGTGGTACTTTTTGGGGTTTACCATGTGCAATTTCCTCTCCCGAAGCCAAGAAGAGATAGGCCTTGTAAAAGCCATGGAGAATCAAATGCGCTACGGCGGCATTAAAAAAGCCTAGACCGCACTGCATGATCATAAAACCCATTTGGGCAATGGTGGAACAGGCTAACTTTTGTTTTACGTTTACCTGCAACAGTTTCGTAAACTGGGCTATGACAGCGGTTAGGCCACCAATTACAAACAACAGATCCAAAGTATTCGTCGCAAAGAGAAGTGTGGAGAACAGGGTCAACAAAATACCCGCGCCGTTCACAAAACCGGCATGCATAAGCGCCGAAGCCGGTGTAGGTGCGGTCATAGCGGAAAGCAACCAACGATGAAAAGGATATATGGCCGACTGTACGATAGCAGCTATAATGATGCAGGCAACTGCAGTAGATGTGATATAGACAGGAAGCCCGTCCAGTGAAGCAACTATCCCGCTCACCGTAAACTTACCGCTCTGAAAGGCTAAAAGTAAAACTCCCGTACCAAAAAAAATGGTGCCCGTTAAAAAGTACTTTTGGCTGAATTTAGATGCCTCCCGTGCCTCGCCCCATTGGGTATCCACACCAATCAGCCTAGACATAAAGACGCCCATTATCAACCAACTGAACAACAAGGGAGCTACATGATCGGACACTACAAAAAGCATAACCGACCCGGTAAAACCAAGACAAAGCATCATAAATTTTGAATGGTACCTAAACCCTTTAAGATAGTTGCCGGCATAGGTACTTACCAAAGCTCCGAAAAAGGTAACCGTAGTCCAGATTAAAACGGTAAATCCGTTTAGCCGAAAAATATTTTCATACTTCCATTCCGGAACATTGGGAAAAAAATAGATTAAACAAATGACATTGGCCACAAAAAGTGACCATAGCACCACAGTAGTTATTTTTGATACTGTAGCAGGTAAAATACTCTCCGGTTTTTCGGGTACGTACATGTTTTTGGTACCTTGTAAGGAATTTTCCACGTAATTATTTGATTTAATTGATTTGATTAACTAATAGTAATGATATTGTAGACAAATGACGTTTTTGGGTCGTAAGGCAGCGCTTGATCAAGGTCAAAAGATATGATTTCAAGCTGTTGATCTTGGTACAAGATTAATTTCAATGTTGCTATCAATTTTGAGCTCCATACCTTTCTTATGGGCAAGGACAACTAACTCTTCTACACGCTTTTTAGCCTGGCGCAAACGGGTGATTCGTACCGCCGAACCATTATCAGAATCATTATCGGCCTCTCGTAGGTTAAGCGATTTTACGGTATGAAATTTAATTTTGTCGTTGAGTAAGGAAAGAAGAACATCCGCTGCCTCGGCTGGACTAAAACGCCCTTCTATGAATGTGATATTTTCGTTCATTTATAAAATACCCTTTAGGTGTGATGCTTTTAAGATTTTCTGATACGCCGTAAAAATTTATAGTGCACTATCCGCATTTCTGTACTTCCTCTTAACGCATACTTCTAATTTGATGCGAAGATCGGACATTGAATCTATTAATTATTATCTATATTAATTATCTTTTGTATTAATAAAATTTATGAATTGTCTAAACACCCAATAAACTTTAAAGATTAGACACTCTCCCTTAGCTATCAAAAGTTGAAAAAAAATAGCACTATTATAAAGCAACACGTACATTGTTATGCTGCCAATTAAGGAAAAATGACCTGTATTGGAAGAAGAAAGGAGTATTTGACCATACTTTTAAGGAAGCAAGACTTTGGTAGATTATCAAGTCTAAACCACTTATGCCAAAGTGGGAAATCAAATATCGGGTCATGGGCTAAAAGGTTCTATACCAAGCCTAGAAATTTATAGGTAACGCTAAAACGCTTAGCGACCCTTTTTTTTCGCGACCTTGGCAACCTTCAATTTGATAAAAATTTAACATAGCCTACATTAAACATCCATAGAAAAAAGACTGTTCCAAGTGCCCACCAAAGATTCGCAGTGAACAAAAATAGTACGAACAAAAGACTAAAATAAAGCATAAAACCTACAAAGGACCAGGCAAACCTAAACGTTCCGATAAATTCCGTCTCGGGAACCCTAGGTCGTATCAGCAGCTTCCAAAATAAAATTACAGGAAAGTTTAAAAACAGGAACACACTCTTAAAAATATTGTTTTCATTAGTGTGGGCCCTAGTTTTTTCGACCTTAGGGGCAGTTAAAGGGAATCCTTCCCTTATTAAACGATTAGTTTTTTCTGGATCTAAAAAACTCACCTTTTGCGTTTCAAGGTAACTTGCAATTTCATTGTATTGTACTTCGGGTGAAATATGCGTGGTGAGCGTTTTTAAGCGAAATGCGACCGCTTCCTTAATATTGACCACGGAATTTGGCAGGTCTTCTTTATCGTATAGATCTTGGATCGCAATAGGTTTACCATAATAGACCGCGGCAGAACTGGGGAAATTCTCCGCGCACGTATAGTTCAAACCAACCGGAACGACCTGAATATCTAGCTCAGGAGACTGCTCCAAAGCACGAAATAGCACTCGCGTAAAGCCCTTGCTCAAAGGTCTAACCCTTCTTTTTAAATTGTGATTTCCTTCAGGAAACATAACTATGGCTTCCCCCTTGCTTAATACACGGGCACAACTATCGAAAACAGCATCGTTCTTGGACAGGGTATTCCTACCATCGCGCATGCGATAAATGGGAATCATTCTTACGTATTCGAAAAGTACATTTAATACACGTCCTCCAAAAATATCGGATCGAGCTAGAAAATAAGGTTTTCTGTTGCAATTAACGGCGACCAACAGTACATCGATCAAGGCGTTCTGATGGTTGGGCAAAAAAAGTACAGGTTTATTTTTAGGTATATTCTCAAGGCCATAAACGAGAATTCTGCTATGGTAGCAATAGAGGCCGATGTGAATGATATTTTTAAGCGCCCGGTACAACATTTACTTAAACCAGTTTTTGGGTTTTTACCGTTTTAGCATTCCATAAGCTAGCCAAGACCAGGCCTGAAACAATATGCCATATTCCCCAAAATGCGGCTAAAAGTGCCATTCCCCCAAGACCGTCGAAAAAAGTAAATATGAGCAGTAAACCCAGTCCGGAATTTTGGATTCCGGTCTCTATGGTTATAGACTTGGTGTCGGGCGTATGAAGTCCAAAAGCCTTGGCAAGTGAAAAGCCCGTAAAAAATGCCAAAATATTATGAACAAGTACAATCCAAAACACATAAAATATGTAGTCAAAAAACACCTCTCGATTGTTGTATAGCGCCAAAAACACCAAGGCAATAAAAAACAGTAAGGAAACTACCTTTAGAATTTTGGCCATTTTAAAAGCAAGCCTCGGTTTCCAGTAGTTTACGAACATCCCCAAAACCAACGGAAGCCCCAAAAGCAAACCAACCAATTTCACCATCTGCCATGGAGATATGGCCACTTCTTTTAAAATCACCGATGTTGGCCCATAAAAAGAACCCCAAAGCTGTAAATTTAAAGGTGTCATCACTACTGCCAATAAGGTAGCGATTGCAGTAAGACAAACAGAAAGTGCCGTATTACCGCCAGCCAAATGCGAAATAAAATTAGAGATATTACCACCGGGGCACGCGGCAACCATAAACATACCTAAGGCTATACTTGGATATGGATCTATACTCCAAACAAGCAAAAATGTGAAGGCAGGCAGCACCAAAAACTGACTCAATACCCCAACAAGGACCGGTTTGGGCTTGGACCACAATTGTTTAAAGTCTCCGACCGAAATTTCCAACGCTATCCCGAACATCACAAATGCCAGTACAACATTCATTGTCCACAGCGCTTCTCCATTATAGTTTATGTGTATGTTATCTAAAAGCGTATCGGTCAAAAAAACATATTTTTTTAAGGTGTATTCCTACTCATTTGTTATCCAAAAAACGCATTTATCTTTTCCGGAGCACCCAAGATACTACTTTAGCTGCTAAAATCGGTAATCCAACGCGCTACAAAACTTGGGCACAAACACTTTAGTACCCTCTTTTAAAACTATTGCATATACTATATTTATGCTTTCAAACATTAGGTCTTAGCATAGTACCAAGGAACAAGAAATACTATGTAACTTTATCGAATAACCTTAGAAAGCATGGCGAGAACAGAAAGTAAAATGTTGGCCTTGGGTACCAAGGCACCCAGTTTTAGCTTATGGGATACCGTAAGCGGCACCAAATTAGATTTACAACGTACAACCGGAACAAAAGGAACTGTAATCATGTTCATTTGCAATCATTGTCCGTTTGTAAAACACGTGAACCCTGAAATTTCTAAACTTGCAAAAGACTATCAAGCAAAGGGAATTGGTTTTATAGCCATTTCAAGCAACGACATTGTAAACTATCCGCAAGACAATCCAGAGCTCATGAAAATAACCGCAAGAGAGGCGGGCTATACTTTTCCTTATTTATATGATGATACTCAAGAAGTTGCCAGGGCCTACGACGCAGCTTGCACCCCGGATTTTTATCTTTTTGATGCAGCCTTGAAATTGGTATACCGTGGGCAATTGGACGATTCCAGACCTGAAAACGGCATACCGGTTACCGGAAAGGACCTAAGAGTAGCAATGGATGCACTATTAACCGGTAACCCTATTACTACCGATCAAAAACCAAGTATTGGCTGTAATATCAAATGGAAAACGAAATGAATTTTGACATCATGAAATCGATACCCGATTCAGAAGTTTTAGCTCAAAATTCCTTTGCTGGTCATAGCAAAACATACATGACCTTTGAACCAAGTTAAGGGCTAGGATGAACGACCTTATTTACATGGAACCGCTAAGCCCTAAAATGTTCGACAAATACATACAGGTGGGTACAAAGGCATATAATGAACATTATACCCATTTATGGGCCAATGCCGACACGTCTCCTTATGTACAGGAAAGTTTTACCCATACGGTACTAAAAGAAGAACATAGCGATGCAAACACGCAATTTTTCTTGATAAAAAAGCATGGGATATATGTAGGAATCGTAAAACTGATTATAGACTGTGCTATAGACGGATATTCCAAAAAAGAAGCATTGTATCTAGACAAAATATATATCATCAAGGAAGCCGTAGGCCAGGGGATCGGAACCAAAACACTCGAATTTATACTATTGAGGGCCAAGGAAGCAAATAAAAAATTGGTTTGGCTTGCCACCATGCAAAAAGGACCTGCCCTAAACTTCTATAAACAACACGGTTTTTACGTTCACAGCACTACGGAGGTAAAGTTTGAACACGTGTTGGATGAAGAAAAACCAATGTTCATAATGAAAAAGAAAATCCTATAAAAATTCTTTTACATCCAACCTTCACGTTGTTTTAGGTTTTGAATATGCGCTAGATGATGATTTCCGTGCCAAGCGTACTTGCCAATATTTTCCGCAAGGCTAACCTTACTGTTATCGGCTGGATGTATAAAGCATAACGTTAGCTGATCTTTGGAGAGTTTCTTTAAAACAAACACCAACTTTGTATGCAGTGCTTTAAGGTAGTTTACCGATATAGCTACAGGAGCAGTATGTGCATCAAGAAGATCGGCCCATGCCTTTTCCTTGTATGCCTTTATTACAGGATTATTTTCGGTTAGTGCCCATTTGAAACGTGTATAACTATGATGATGACTATCGGCAAGATGATGCACCAATTGTCTCACCGTCCAACCACCAGGCCTGTATGGCGTTTCTAACTGGTCTTGGGTCATGTTAGCGATCGTAGCTTCTAATCGGTCGGGAAAGGTTTCCAAAGAAAGAATCCACTCCTTAACTTTTGCTTCACTTATGTGTTCGGGACAGTTGAAACGTCCTATGGGGTAACGTAATTTTTCTAAATTTTCCATAGGTTAAATGTAACTAAAGATTCCAAAATTCAAAACACCGACACATCAGTTATTGGTCTCTCAACTTTTAGTTCTAATGATATAGAGTTAAAGCCTTATTTGATAAAGGGCAATTATTGTTCCTTGCTTAACTTGAATTTGGCTATTAAGGGCCGATATCTAATTTTAAAAGTTTTGCCCACGATTTGTATAGATAGTTAAGGAGAGTGGAAGGCACATGAAGGTTCCCAATCTAAATTACAATATTTTAAAACTATTTTAACCTTATAAAAACGATTCGCACCACATTAATCTACTAAATTTGTAGGATAATAATTTGTTAAAAACAAACAACAAAAATGGCAACATTAAGATTAGGCGATACAGCTCCAAATTTCACAGCGGAAAGCTCCATAGGTACGATTAACCTTTATGATTATCTAGGGAATAGCTGGGGTATCTTATTTTCGCACCCAGCAGACTTTACACCCGTATGCACGACCGAACTAGGTACGGCAGCAAAATTCAAAGACGAGTTCGATAAAAGGAACGTGAAAATGATAGCCTTGAGTGTAGACGGTGTAGCGTCCCATGCCGAATGGATCAAGGATATAAACGAAGTAGAGCACACCACGGTAAACTTCCCTATTATTGCAGACGAAGATAAGAAAGTGTCCGATTTATACGATATGATTCACCCAAACGCCGATAACAACTTAACCGTGCGTTCCGTATTCATAATAGCCCCGGACAAAAGTGTAAAACTAACGCTTACCTATCCTGCGTCAACAGGCCGTAATTTTTACGAATTGCTTCGTGTTATAGATTCCTTGCAACTTACTGCCAATCATAAGGTTGCTACTCCCGCAAACTGGGAACGGGGCCAAAAAGTTGTGGTTAGTCCGGCAATTAAAACAGCAGATGCCAAGGAAATTTTCACCAAAGGTATAGAGGAAATAAAGCCGTACTTAAGAATGACCCCTGACCCAACGAATTGATTTGGACCCATTACTATCCAAGACAATTGATTTCTAAACACTTACAGATACTATATTTATGTTAAATTATTATAATTTAAAAAAAATATGGTATCTTTGGTTTTTAATTAATATATAATTTTTTTTATTATGAGTAAAGGAACAGTAAAATTCTTCAATGATTCTAAAGGATATGGTTTCATCACTGAAGATGGTTCGAACGAAGATCACTTTGTACACATTTCTGGCTTAATCGACGAAGTTCGTGAAGGTGATGTTGTAGAATTTGAACTACAACAAGGTAAAAAAGGATTAAACGCCGTTAATGTAAAAGTAATTGACTAGGTAAAGATTTAACTTTTTTATAGTATAAACCCGATTCTGCTAGAATCGGGTTTTTTTATACCCTATTTTTTAAACCGGTAGTTTATAACTTTTTCCTAACCGTTTTGTTTAACCTTACGCAACCTTATTGATATAATTACATCTTAAAATTAAACAAAACTGTAGTTCTCCATATCAAATGGTTTGAACTGTTTGCGTTCAAACGAAAATTAGTGATTTTTTGAACCTTTGAAGACTTTTTTGAGTTGCATGGCATTGCTAGGGAAGTAAAAAAAACAGGGCCGAAACAAAAGCCGACAATTTGGCTTTTGAATGAGGAGCCAGCTGCAGCGCGCGGTGAAAAAAAGCAATTTTTTAGCGAACGTAGAAAGTTTAAACGACTTGTATAGTAAACATCTAATGAACACCTTTCTCCTAATCTTACTCTCCCTGATTATCATAAATTTGATTATGATCTTTGGGGACGTCATAAAAAATAAATAGTATTTTTTTGTGCTCCTGTTGGTAGGGGAATTTGCGCTTTAGTTGTTTAGTAACTATAATCGTTAAAACTTATGAAGGCATTTTTCACTATTATCCTTATACTCCTTCTGGTAAATCTTTTAATTTTTTTGTTTGGTTTACCTAAGGCTAAATAACAAAAAACACCTTGATCTAAGCGACCAAAGTGTTTTTAAGTATTAACTGCGCAGTAATTAGCTTACCCCCATCAACTCCACATCAAAAATAAGCGTTGCATCCGGAGGAATAACCCCACCGGCCCCTGCACTTCCATACGCCAAATCTGATGGAATTACAAAGCGTGCCTTATCACCTACCTTTAAAAGTGCGATACCTTCATCCCATCCTGGAATTACTTTACCTACCCCCAATTGAAAATCTATAGGCTCGCTTCGCTTGTAAGAAGAATCGAAAACCTGTCCGTTAAGCAAGGAACCTTCGTAGTGAACCGAAACTTGTTTTCCTTGTTCTGCTTGGGCTCCCTTTCCTTCTTGTATCATTTTATATCTAAGACCGGAGGGAGTTTCCTCAAAACCGGCCGCAACTTTATCAAGTTCTGCAGCTTGGGCGGCTTTTGCGGCGGCTATACGTTCCGCACCAGATCTAGAAAAAGCATCAAACGCTTCTAATGCGTCCCATGCCTGGGCATCGGAACCAACTCTAATAACTTCTACAGATTCTAGCGTATCGCCCTGAGCTATAGTATCAACAACTTCTTGCCCTGAAGCGACATGACCAAAAACGCTATGCTTATTGTCCAACCATGGGGTAGGAATGTGGGTGATAAAAAACTGGCTTCCATTGGTTCCAGGCCCTGCATTGGCCATGGAAAGAACTCCAGGTGCATCGTGCTTAAGCTCTGGATGAAACTCATCATCGAATTTATATCCGGCATCTCCCGTACCCGTCCCTAAAGGGCATCCTCCTTGAATCATAAAATCCGGGATTACACGGTGAAAGCTTAAACCATTGTAATAAGGTACTCCTTCGGCTTTTGCGGTATTCTGTTTTTTACCTTCGGCCAAGGCCACAAAATTACCCACCGTACCCGGGGTTTTGTCGTAGGTGAGCTTAACCAATATCTCTCCTTTTGTTGTATTGAATTTTGCGTAGATTCCGTCTTCCATTGTCCTATTTTTTAGTAAGGCGCAAAGGTATGGAAAATTGTTAGGATTTTTTGCAGGAAGCAACTACCTCATATAAGTTGGGCCGCAAACCCTACTCACCTGCCGTTTCTATGCCGTAGGTATCGAAAAGATAAACAAGGCTTGCCATAGCGGCAGCTCCTAATTCCAATTCTCGCTTATTCACATGTTCGAACCTATCGTTATCGGAATGATGGTGCTCAAAATACCGCTGTGAATCGGGCCTTAACCCTGCCAGTACTATCGTATCATTTTTTAGGGGACTTATATCGGCACCGCTAAATCCTTGAACTAACATCGTTACTTGGTAGGGCTCCAATAATGGTTTCCAACTTAGTGCACGTTTAAAGTTTGTGTCCGATGCATCAAAAGAAAAACCTCTTGGCGTAAATCCTCCGGCATCACTTTCCAAGGCAAAAATATGATTCTCATCGTTCTTTTTGGCAACTTCGGCATACTTTCTACCACCACGTAAGCCATTCTCCTCATTCATGAACAGCACCACCCTAAGCGTACGTTTAGGCTTATAATCCATCTCTTTAAAAATTCGTAACACCTCCATACTCTGTACACAGCCGGCACCGTCGTCATGGGAACCATCACCTAAATCCCAAGAATCCAAATGTGCGCCTACCACTATAATTTCATCGGGATGGGTGCTTCCCTTGATTTCACCAATGACGTTAAAGCTTTGTACATCATCCATCTGTTTGCAGTTTTGCTTGAAGTAAAAACTGATTTCCGGATTTAACTTTAAGGTTGCACTTAGCAACTCCGCAGCATTCGTACTTATAGCTGCCCCTGGAATTCTTTGATCTAGAGGGGTATCGCCATAATCCATGCCTCCCGTATGCGGAAAATCATCCAGTCTTAGGTTCATGGAACGCACAATAACACCCAAAGCTCCAAACTTAGCGGCTTCCCTGGCTCCCGAACTTCGTTGATCTACCGCACCGGAATAGGCATCGAACGTGTTAATTTGTCGTGGGTCCATCGGCCTATTGAAAAAAACGATCTTCCCAGCTATTTTATCGGCGCCCAAGGCATCAAGCTCCGCTATACTTTGTACCTCAATTAGTTTTGCCTTTATACCCTTTGGAGGTGTGGGCACAGAACCTCCTAAGGCTGTGATGGGTACATTGGTAGTGCTGCCTGGATCAGTTTCAAAATAAGCGAACTCAGGTGTACCCCTAACCCATTTGGGCACCATTACCGGCTGCAACCAGACTTGATCCAAACCAAGCGCATCCAATTCCGCCTTGGTATATTCGACCGCCTGTTGCGCCTGAATAGAGCCTGACAACCTACCACCAATTTGATTGGAAAGATAATTTAGCCAATCATAGGATTTTCCTTGGTCTAGTGCAACGTCGTAAATTTTGCGTAGCTGGACCTCATCATTCGTTTGGGAGAAGATAACCTGGGTAAAAATCAAAAATAAAGCCAGAAGGCCAATTTTACTCTTCGTTCTGTAGTTCCTTTTCATAGGTCTCTAAATTAGCCATTATTTTAGCATCCAAATGCGGCTCCTCTATATCTTTGTATTTTTTTAACCTTTCCAAAAGGATTGTAGCGACAATAACGCGTGCCGCTTTTTTGTTGTCCGCTGGAATAATGTCCCACGGAGCGTGTGCAGTAGATGTGTTATTGATGGCTTCCTCATAACATTCCTGATATCTTTCCCAGAGCTTGCGTTCCTTAAGATCGCTCGGAGAAAACTTCCAATGTTTTTCTTTTAGCGATAGCCTTCTTAGCAAGCGTTGGCGCTGCTCTTCTTTGGAAAGGTGCAAGAAGAACTTAAAGATAATAGTTCCGTTTTCTGCCAAATGCCGTTCAAAATTGTTGATCTGCTCAAAACGCCTGTCCCAAAACCGCTGGTCAATATCGGATACCGAATGGATACCTGGAACCCGTTCGTTCAAAATATACTCCGGATGAACCCTAGTAACGAGTACATTTTCATAATGCGTTCTGTTGAATACACCAAACTTGCCCTTTTCCGGCAGTACTATATAATGTCTCCAGAGGTAATTATGATCTAGTTCTAGCTCGGTTGGCACCTTAAAACTATGCACTTCTACCCCTCTCGCGTTAAAATCCTTGAACACCTCGCGCACAAGACTATCCTTGCCCGCTGTATCCATGCCCTGTAAACAAACCAGTACGCTGTATTTGTTGTGTGCATAAAGAGTATCTTGAAACTCTCCTAGTTTTCTACGTGTCTTTTTTAGGTCTTTTTTAAGCTGTTTGTCCGATAGACCAAAGTCCTGATGCGTGGCCACTTGGGCTATTTTAGTACTACTACCGGCCCGATATTGTTCTGTTTTTATATAATCCATACGGAAATATAAAAGTTTTAATCGATGAAATACACCCAAATGTTAAAAAAAATTGCGGTTCAACACACGATTTTAACTTTTTACCTAATTAAACGCGAACTAGGTGTTTTCCATCGAATAGTATATTTAAAATACACCATACCGAAGTAATTTTATACCTGTAAAAAGTCCCAAATTTTACAAGACCAAATTTTAAATAATGAACAAGACCTATATCTTCATCGGTGCTATGTCACTGGTACTGTTTTCTTCCTTTACCTCCAATATGGAATGCCAATATGCAGGTTCCAATATTGGCTTTGCCAAAACACAAACAGAGACCGCAATAGCTAAGGATGATATAAACCAAGCACGGTTTTATGCCTATAAAGCTCTAAACGCGATAGAAAAATCCAAGAAACAACTAGCTATTTGCGGTTGTGAATATGCCGAAACCGATTTGAAAGAAGGCTTGGAAAACCTTAAAATGGCAACCCAGGCTACCTCCCTAAGCGCCACACGCATATTTTTAGAACGTTCTTTAAAGTTTACCCTAAGCGGAATAGAAGCACTGGAATCGCACGATTTACATGAAAGTAAATATGGAAATGAACTACTCGCCGTTAATACGGTATCAGAAAACAAACCGGAACTTTTGAACAAAAAAGGGATGACTTCCTTGAACAAAAAAATTGATCTTTCCTTGGAGAAATATAAACTCTCCCTTGAAAAAATAGTGGAAACGGTAAGCTGTAAAGAGGCTCGTGCATTTGCCGAAAGAATCTTTGAGAATTGTGAAAAAGAACTTTTAAAGACCGATCTATCCGAAGGTAAGAAATATTACAATCTCAGAACCAAGGAGATTACAGCAGATGCACTACTAAGAATTCCCGATTGCCTTTGACCAAAAACAGTCAATTAAACCGACGATCGCCAGACAAAGCCATCGGGGAATTATTTGGAAAAAACACTACTTACTTGCGAACAACTTTACATCCGCCTCCGAAACCTCTGGTCCACCTAGTATAATAAGTCGCTCCACAACGTTTCGCAACTCCCTGATATTCCCGGTCCAATCATAAGCTTTTAACAGTTTAACAGCCTTATCACTAAAGGATTTAAGAGGAATACCTTGTTCACTGGTTACTTTTTTACAGAAATGTTCGATCAACAGTGGAATATCGTCCCTCCTGTCATTTAGAGAAGGTACCTGAATTAGTATTACGGCAAGCCTATGGTAGAGGTCTTCACGAAAATTTCCTTCTGCAATTTCATGCTTTAAGTCCTTGTTGGTGGCGGCCAAAACCCTTACATCTACTTTTATATCCTTGTCGGTTCCAACTCTAGAAATTTTACTTTCTTGCAAGGCCCTTAGAACTTTTGCCTGGGCGGACAAACTCATATCCCCGATTTCGTCCAAGAAAATGGTTCCTTTGTTCGCGGCTTCGAACTTGCCGGCACGGTCTTTAACAGCCGAGGTAAATGCTCCTTTTACATGACCGAACAACTCGCTTTCTATAAGCTCTGATGGTATAGCGGCACAGTTAACCTCAATAAAAGGTGCTGCACTTCTTTGACTTTTTTGATGAAGCCAGTGTGCAACCAATTCCTTTCCGGTTCCGTTAGCACCGGTAATAAGGACCCGGGCATCGGTAGGGGCTACTTTCTCTATCATATCCTTAATGTTGTGGATCGCTTTGCTATCGCCTATCATTTCATAGGTCTTGCTTACTTTCTTTTTGAGGATTTTGTTCTCCACAACTAGTTCCTTACGATCCAAAGCATTTCTGACCGTAGTTAACAATCTATTTAGATCCGGTGGCTTGGATATGTAGTCAAAAGCACCTAAGCGCATCGTATTTACGGCGGTATCCAAATCGCCATGCCCGGAAATCATAATAAAAGGAATTTCCGGTTTTATTTTTCTAGCAGCCTCCAACACCTCTACCCCATCCATTTTTGGCATTTTTATATCGCATAGCACAAGATCATAATCATTGTTCTTTATGGCCTCCAACCCCTTTAAACCATCCTCGGATTCCTCTACTGCATAGGCATCATTCTCCTCGGACAGTATTTTAACCAACACGCGCCTTATCGCCGCCTCGTCCTCGATCACTAAAATTTTTGACATATTATTTTTATTTATTTACAATCCTATTCTAAATCCTGTCCTTATATAAAAGCTAGGGTCGTCGTTCAGCGTAAAAATATCATTTCTATCGTCATCCCTCAAAACTCCGAGTTGAAAAATTGTATGCCCGAAAAACCCATAAAAAGACATTGCTTTGGTTATATTATAGGAATAGCCAAGGGTTACCACCGCAGCCGACGACGAAATTGACGATGCAAAGGTAGCATCCGGTAAGGCCGTGTTGTTCTGTAGGTTTACAAAATAACCATCTAAAATAAACTCTGTCTGCAACATCTGCTTTTCGTTAAAATGATGTTTAATACCCGTTTTTGGTACCCCAACGATATAAGACCAACTTGGATGGAACCGTTTTTCATAGTAGACAACGGGCAAGGGCACTCGTAAAGCAACGGCAGAATTATAAGCTATACCCAATACCAAACGTGTTGGTTTATCCAAATAGGGCCTATCCCTAAAAGCACCAATAGTTGCATTAATAGAAAAATCACCGTTTTCTAACGGGTTGGTCAACGTAGACGCTAGTCTTGGCGTAAGCACACCAATAAGCCTCCAATCTTTGGTATAACTATGAACATACCCTAAATTGATATCGACTACGTGAAAATAATTTAGGCCTTGCTGATTGATCGTAATATCATCCCTATCCAAGTCGTACGCCAATCGGTTATATTCGCCGCCCAATACAATAAGACTGGAATCTCCAACCTTAATAGGAACATTTGCGACCAACTTCATACGGGCCAAACGAGCCCCTGAATCGTTTCTAGGCAGTATCATATATTCTGCCCGGAACACATCTGGTGTTTGAGCCAACGTTATAAATAAAGGCATCAATAGCAATAGAATGCTCAATCCTCCCCTTTTCCCCATTCCTTTCCTGAGTTTTTAATAGTGCTTTGTTGAAAAGGTGTATGCTGAAAAATATGGACATCTCTTTGTGGGAAGGGTATGGCTATACTATTCTTTCTGAATTCGGCATCAATACGGTATCTTATCTCACTTTTTATTCGTGGGTCGGTAAAACTATCGTTGATAAAGAAATTAAGTGAAAAGAGCAAAGCAGAATCGCCAAAATCATCGAACAGGACAAAAGGTTTTGGGCTTTTTAACACCCCTTTTTGATCTTGCAAAACCTCCTCTAAAATCCTAGTCACCAACTGTATGTCGGTACCATAAGCAACTCCTATCTTCACGGTTTCCCTTGTTGTTTTATGATTCTGTGTGTAGTTATAAACAATATCGCTGATAAACTTATGGTTGGGTATAATTATGATCTTATCGTCCCTGGTGATGGCCCTTGTGGTTCTGAGCTTAATCTCAAAGACCTTTCCCACTTTTCCGTCTACTTCTACAATGTCACCTACACGGAGCGATTTGTCCAGAATAATAAAAATACCTCCTATAATATCTTGAAAAAGTTCCTGAAGTGCAAGACCCAAACCAACGAAAAGTGCTGCCGAGGCGGTAATGAGAATGGTGATATTTATGCCGGCCGCACTCATGGTAACCAAGATTACCACTATGTACACAAGATATTTAATAAACTGAAAAATACTGACAAACTTGAGCTTGTCCTCAGTTTCCATATTACGGGTAAAAAACCTTCGCACCCATTTCATAAAAAAACCGGTTACAATAAAAGCGAAAGTCAATAACAAGATGAGGCCAACAGTAATACTTATAGCTTTTTCACCGGTTCCGTAATGAATACCAAGTTCCAAGAATTCCTTTATGGAACCCCAGATATCATCCTCTATAATTTCCTTTAATTTTTCGGTCTTGTCCTGAACCATACTTAATATTTGAGCCATTTGAACAACTCTTTATAGCTTGGTTTTTTACCATACATGAGTATCCCTACCCTGTATATTTTAGCTGCCAACCAAACAATACCAATAAAGGTAACCATTAAAATTAGGATAGAGGTCACCAACTGCCATACAGGTACGCCACCCTCTCCAATACCACCGGGAAGACGCATCATCATAACAATGGGAGACGTTAACGGAAAAAGTGAAAAGCCTACGGCAATAGGTCCGTGAGGATTACTGAATACAGAGAAAAACCCAACATAAATAGCCAACATTAGAGGCAGGATAATTGGAAAAATAAATTGTTGTGTATCCGTTTCGTTATCTACCGCGGCGCCTATAGCCGCATAAATAGAACTATAGATCAAGTATCCTAGCACGAAATAAACAAGAAAAAACGAAATTAAAAGCCCCCAAGGGATATCAAAAAGCTCTTGGGCATACAGTTGCATGGTAAGATCGGCAGAAGGTATCCCAGGATTTGCACCTTGTCCCATAGCGGGCATGGCTCCCGAACCGGAAACAACAGAAGGATCAATATCAAAAATAGCCATCGCAATGATCAGTAAAACGGTACCCGAAAGTATCCAGATACCAAACTGGGTAATTCCGGCCAAGGAAGTGCCAATTATTTTGCCCAACATTAACTGAAATGGCTTTACGGATGAAATGATCACTTCTATTATACGACTGGTCTTCTCCTCTATAACGCTCCTCATAACAAAGCCACCATAAATAATTATAAACATCATAATCAGGTATCCGAATCCGCCGCCTATCAATGCTTTTATTTCATTAATGCCCTTTAAGTTTTGTTCGCCTTCGAACGTAGCTATGTTCATTTGATAGGAACGGTCCATTTCTGCATACTCCGAAGACGATATACCCAATTCCCTTAGTCTTTCCTGTCTTAATCGCTCCTTAAAAATACGCTCCAAACTTTCCAACACCGTTGTATTTGGCGCCTCTCCACTATAAAAGAAAGCACGTTGGGAAACCAACTCCAGCGTACTCTCGTTTGGCACATAGACCAAGCCATAATATCCCATATTTATGGTAGAATCCTTGGCTTCCTCTAGTGACACATCCCTATAATTTATGTAGGAGGTAGTTTCGTTGGAAAGAAATTCCGTAGCAAAAAAATCGCTTTCGTTCAACACTGCGATAACTCTTTTTTCGCTATCGTTCAACTTTGTAAGATAGGCGATAAGCAAAATCATGGCCACCATTAAAATAGGGCTTAAAAAGGTCATGATGACAAAGGATTTGTTCCTAACCTTGGCCAAATATTCCCTTTTTATGATCAACGGTAACTTATTCATGGGTATATCCTTTGTTTTGAATAGTCTGGATAAAAATGTCGTTGGCCGATGGAATGGACTCCACAAAACTATTTACGTTTGATTTTGAGCCGAGAAAGCCCAACAGGGCAGTAGAATCTTCGCTTGGTAGTTGCACGGAGAAATCCAATTGTTTTTCAGTAGCGCTATAATTGGAAGATAGTACTTGATACCGTGAACTTAACTCTGACAATATGGCTTCTGGAGTATGGGTCGTTACCCCTACCCCGAATATATTATTTTTGAACGCTTTTTTTATTTCGGATAGTTTACCGTCCAAAATCTTTTCTGACCGATGAATGAGTGCTATATATTCGCAGAGCTCTTCTACGGATTCCATCCTATGGGTAGAAAATATGATAGAGGTGCCATTCTCTTTTAGCTTCCAAATTTCCTCTTTAATAATATTTGCATTTATTGGGTCAAAACCGCTAAAAGGTTCGTCGAAAATAAGCAACTTAGGTTCGTGCAGGACGGTAACAATAAATTGTATTTTTTGCGCCATACCCTTAGAAAGCTCCTGAATTTTCTTTCCCCACCAATCTCCAATCTCCAACCGATCGAACCAAAATTTCAGTTTTTTCTTGGCATCGCTCTTGGAGAGCCCCTTTAATTGGGCCAAATACAAGGCTTGCTCCCCTACTTTCATGCTTTTGTACAATCCCCGTTCTTCTGGAAGGTATCCAATTTGAGAAATATGTTCGGCCTTTAGGGGGTCTCCGTCAAAAAATACGGTTCCCTCATCCGGATAAGTTATCTGGTTGATAATTCTGATCAAGGTAGTTTTCCCTGCCCCATTGGGGCCCAAAAGACCATAAATACTATTCTTAGGAATTTCAAGGGAAACACCCTTTAAAGCAGTGTAATCTCCAAACTGTTTGGTAACCTTGTCAACTACCAAAATATTGCTCATGTAATCGATTTGCTCAAAGATATTGAATTGTTTTAAACCATGATTTTTAAGGACACTTTAACTGGGTCTTTTTAACAGTGTTTTATTAATACCAATTTAAATTCTAGATGTCGCATAAAACAAGTTTCTTTTTTACTCATTTGTCGTCATAAAATAGAACCATAGCTAATGCTATGCTTAGATTTCATTCCTAAACTGAGAAAAAAATAATTCAAATTTTCAATACGACATTCAAAACTTAAATTGGTATAAGACCCTCATAAAGAAAGACAGCTTCATTTTTTTTTACAATACGATGTTTATTCTTTACAAAACCGCTATGGATTAAAAATCCATAGGTTTTATTGAAACAACGAAATTGTAAATGGTTATTGTGCTAATTAGGTTATTCAGTTATCTATTTCGAATTACAGCATAAGCCATTGATCAATAACTAAAATGGCTAAAGACACTTAAGTAGCTGCAATAAAATTGCAGGGTTATAACCTTTGACCAGAAAATAAACCCGTAGTCGTTTAAACCAAATATGTCTTAAAAACAAAACCCACCCTTAATTGCATTAAGGATGGGAAAAAAATTGCTATGAAAAAGAAAATTAATATTGGTTTCCCAATATCGACTCAAATATACGTTTTTTATTTAAAATCCAATACTTTTCCTCTAAGAGAACATATCTTTAACTTTTTCAAAGAAGGATTTGTCCGATTTTTGGGGCCTGGGCTCAAAATTTTCGGTGCCTTGCATACGCTCAAAAAAGTCTTTCTGCTCTTTGTTCAACTCTTTTGGTGTCCATACATTCACATGAACCAAAAGATCGCCACTACCATAGCCGTTTAAACTGGAAATACCTTTTCCGCGCAAACGCAAAATCTTACCGGACTGAATTCCAGATTCCAATTTTATTCGCACTTTACCGTTTACGGCATCAATTTCTTTTGATGTTCCCAATATCGCTTCTGAAATACTAATGTACAGATCGTAATGTAGGTTATCCCCTTCTCTCTTAAGTGTGCCGTGCTCATGGGTCTCTATGGCCACCAACAGGTCTCCAGGAACCCCGTTACCCGGTGCTTCGTTTCCTTTGTTCGGAAATTTCAGCTGCATTCCCTCTTCAACACCTGCAGGAATATTGATCGATACGGTCTCCTCTACAACTTTTAGACCTTGGGCATCCGCATCATTGGGCTTCCTATCCAACGTTTGCCCGGCACCGCCACAAGAACTACATGTAGCAGCCGTTTGCATCCTTCCTAAAATAGTATTCTGGATTTTGGTTACCTGCCCGCTACCGTTACAGGTAGCGCATGTTTTATAGGTAACACCGTCTGCTTGAACCTTTCTCCTGACCTTTACTTTTTTCTCGACCCCATTCGCTATTTCCTCTAAGGTAAGTTTTACCCGTATCCGTAGGTTACTTCCTTTGACCCTGCGTTGACCACCGCCGCCAAAACCACTAAAACCACCGAAACCGCCACCACCGAAACCGCCACCAAAGATATCACCGAACTGACTAAAGATATCATCCATATTCATTCCGCCGCCGCCAAAACCGCCGCCACCTTCAAAAGCTGCGTGTCCAAACTGGTCGTATCTGGCTTTTTTATCAGGATCGCTTAAAACCTCATAGGCCTCTGCCGCTTTTTTAAAGCTCTCTTCCGCACTTGCATCGCCAGGATTCTTGTCCGGATGAAATTCAATTGCTTTCTTTCTATATGCCTTTTTTACCTCTGCGGCAGAGGCGCCCTTGGTTATCCCCAGCACCTCATAATAATCTTGCTTCATAGCTTTGTTTTAATTCCCTACCACCACTTTTGGGTGACGTATAATTCTATCCCCTAGTTTAAATCCTTTTTCTATTACGTCTATAACCTTACCTTTCATTTTCTTGCTAGGGGCCGGTATCTGTGTTATGGCCTCATGGATATCCGCATCAAAAGCATCCCCGGCTTTTACCTGCAACTCTTCTAGACCTTTAGATTTCAACGTCTCCTTTAATTTGCCGTTAATTAGTTCCACGCCCTTGAACATCTCCTTATCTTCCGACTTGGAAAGCTCCTTTAAAGCACGGTCAAAATCATCCATTACCGGCAACAATGAGATAATCACCTCTTGCCCAGCCGTTTTAAAAAGATCCATTCTTTCCTTTGATGTTCTTTTCTTATAATTCTCGAACTCGGCAAAGAGTCTCAAAAACTTATCCTTCTCCTTCGCTACATCTTCCCGTAGGCGTTCTTCTTCAGACTGCTCAATTTCCTCGTTTAGCTGCTTCTCTTCCGCGGTGTCTATGTTTTCTTCCTGTGAAATAGCATCATCTATCTCATCCACTTTATCTTTATTGCTCATGTGATTTTTAGCTACGTTAATATGGTTTTACAAGGTGGCAAAAGTACTGCCAAATCTTTAAAAATGTCAAAATGTCACCAAACTTTACAAAAAAATCCGCCAAAAGCGGATTTCAAATTTAAACGGGGAAAATATCAAAAAAATTAGGGCGCAAACTCATTGCTTATATTATCCCCCGGAATGCTGCACATTCCGCTTTTTTCATAAATATTTTCCAAGGCGTTACATATATTCTGATGTTCAAAACCAAAGCCCTCCTTTTCAATTTTTTTACTACTTACCCGCTGACTGGCGAATAAAATATAGGACATTTCACCCAAAACGATCTCCATTACAAATTTTGGGATATTGGGAAGAAACAATGGTTTCTCCAAAATTTTAGCGATCTCCTTAACCAGCCTGTTGTTTGTAACAGGGTTTGGCGAAACGCCATTGAACACTCCTTTTAGGTCATTTTCCGCAATAAAAAGAAACATGCGTGCCAAATCCGAAATATGAATCCAGGATTGCCATTGCTCTCCGGAACCAAATGCCGCCCCTGCATAATACTTTATAGGTTTCGCTATTTCGGGCAAAGCGCCGCCCTTCGCAGACATTACCAATCCAATACGCACCTTGGCAACCTTTAGACCAAAGGATTTAAACTCATTTGCCTTATTCTCCCACGCCGCAACCACATCTCCTAGAAAACTATCATCTACACCAAGTTCATCTTCTTCGTAGTAATTGTCTAGGGAGTTTGGATAAATACCAATGGCCGAGGCCGAAACCAAGGAAGTGACCTTATGATCCGAAAACTCGCTTAACGCTGTATATAACGTATTTAAGGTATCTATGCGGCTATCTAAAACCTCTTTCTTGTAAGAGGCGGTCCATCTTTTGGAAATGCTGGCTCCTGCCAAATTTATGATGACGGTAACGTTTTTCAGGCAGTTTACGTCTATCTCCCCAATTTTTGGGTCCCAATAGAAACCTTGGTAGTTAGGGTCGGAAACCAACTTCTTCTTGCTAGTGGTAAGAAAATTTACCCCATACCCTTTAGCATGACATTGAGCCACCAACTCCTGACCAACCAGTCCTGTTGCACCTGTAATCAATACTTTCATATCCCAAAGGTATTGGTTTTAGTTAAAGCGAGGGCCAGCTTTAATTTGGATTTAACAGTGTTGTTCAAGGAAGTATGTTCAAAGATGGCAACAACCGGACAAAAAACTAGGTTCAAGATTTTGATCTCAAGGCTTTTGAGCGCGTA
This sequence comes from Maribacter chungangensis, assembly GCF_042676845.1. Taxonomy (NCBI): domain Bacteria; kingdom Pseudomonadati; phylum Bacteroidota; class Flavobacteriia; order Flavobacteriales; family Flavobacteriaceae; genus Maribacter; species Maribacter chungangensis. The sequence goes on along the minus strand of NZ_JBHTHY010000003.1, from coordinate 1,309,965 downwards.
ACATCTCTCTTTTTCCTGGAGGTCCCGGAAGGCGCTCTACTATAAAGCCAACTTCTTGCATAGCCCGTCTTACACTACCCTTCGCGGCATAGGTAACCAAATACCCTTTACTTCTTAAGGCTTCGTACATCTTTTTAAAGATGAAAACCGACCAAAGTTCCGGTTGTACCCTAGCCCCAAAAGCATCAAAATAAATAAGATCAAACAATTCTTGGTCTTCAACATCCTTAAAGTCCATTTTTCTTTTGGTAAGCTTGAAAAAAGGTGCTATTGCAATAGGAATTTCCCATGGAGCGCTGTGTAACTGCTTAAAATAAGGCTCCTTACCAAGGGCGTTTAGTTGCGTAACATAGTCTAACTGGTTAGCCTCCTCCCAAACGATAGGATAGGCCTCTACACCACAATAGTTAACCAAAAGACCTCCTTTTTTGGCTTCTAAAAAAGTTATGAACGCATTTAAAGCCGTACCGAAACCTATTTCGAGAATGTCCAGAGAAGTGTTCTTGAACAAATCTAGCCCGTTCCTTATAAATACGTGGTATGCCTCTTGTACGGCCCCGTGCTTGGAATGGTACTGCTCGTCCCAATCTTTGAGCTGAATGGTCTTTGACCCATCTCCGGTGATAATAATTTCCCGTTCCAAATTAGTCTTTTAACAAGACCCCGTTAGCCTCGAAACCATAAGTTTTTTTTGGAGCTGTAATCTTGGCCAATTCGTTGGCAGTAGCTCCGCCATCTTCGGCATAATGCTTCTGGTCTTCTATGCTCATGGACTCAACAAAGGCCAAACCATTGACTATAACCTCCTTACCTTCTATATCCATTGGCATAAAGAAGCCATAATCCTTAAAGCGCACCATAGCTTCTTGCCCCTCTGCCAATTCCAGCTTCATCCAACAGCCTTTTGACTTACAGACCTCTTTTACCTTGGCCACGAATTTTGTCCGAATGGTGTCATTTTTATCCATGTTGTTGTAATCGGCAAGCATACTTTTTACACTATTTGCATCTGCGGCTTCAATTTTATCCCCAAAAGAACGTAAGTTATCGGTTGCATCGACTTTATCCTCAGTATTATTTTGGCCTTTGCATGACAATACCATCGCAAAAACCACAAGTAAAATGTTAAAACTTTTCATAATCTCCAAAAATTAGATTTACCGCACAAAACTGGTCATTTTTAAACTAAAAAAGAAGTGACCATTGGGATATTTGATTAAATTTAATCTCTAAAATTAATGAATTAATGGGTATCGAAACAAAAAGCATCAGCATAGAAAAAGTTAAAACTTCTAGAATTGACCAAATAGATTTCAATAATTTAGCTTTTGGATCGGTATTTACCGACCACATGCTCGTCTGTGACTATAAGAACGGGGCATGGGAGCTACCTAAAATTGTACCTTACCAAAATATTAGCCTAGATCCTTCTTCAAAGATTTTCCACTATGGGCAATCCATTTTTGAAGGAATGAAAGCCTATAAGGACAAGAACGATGCTATTTTCCTTTTTAGACCACTGGACAATCACAAAAGGTTCAACATTTCTGCAAATAGAATGTGTATTCCGGAAATTCCTGAGGATTACTTCATGGACGGACTAACCACGCTCTTAAAACTTGACAGTGCCTTTATTCCAACAAATGCAGGGTCTTCCTTGTATATACGACCTTTTATGTTCGCTTCGGGAAAAGGATTTCATGCATCGCCTGCAGATGAGTACAAATTCATTATTGCATGCGCCCCGTCCGGAGCTTATTTTGCAGGTGAGGTAAAAGTACTGATCGAACAGACCTATTCGCGATCTGCGAACGGTGGTGTTGGTTTTGCCAAAGCGGGAGGTAACTATGCAGGGCAATTTTACCCTACACAGTTGGCCATTGCAAAAGGATATAACCAAGTAATCTGGACAGACGATACGGAACATGAATATATAGAGGAGGCGGGAGCAATGAATATTTTTGTTCGCATAAACGATACGCTTATTACCGGTCCTACGAGTGATAGAATCCTAGACGGCATTACCCGAAAAAGCATTATAGAAATTGCCAAAAAAGAAGGAATTCCGGTAGAAGTGAGAAAAATCACCGTAACCGAGGTAGTGAACGCCGCCAAAGCGGGCACGCTCAAGGAAATGTTCGGTGCCGGAACTGCGGCGGTCATTTCTCCTATATCGGCATTTGGGTTTAAGGATACCGATTACGCACTGCCCAAATTGGATACACCGTACGCGCAACGGATAAAGAAAATTATTACGGATATCCAATACAACAAGTCGGACGACCCATACGGCTGGAGGTATAAAGTAACCAACTAACCGAGACTTCTTGATACAAAACAAGCGGAATGGCATCACTGCCAATTCCGCTTGTTTAGCTTTACTACTTATTTTATGTATACATTAACTGTCCAAAATGAAGGCAATGTTGGGTTTAGAATAGTTTGGTCCTTTTAAAACCTTTCCGTCATCCCTATAAATAGGTTTGCCATCAATACCTAATTTACTCATATTACTGCGCTGTATCTCATAAAACACCTCCTCAATTTTATGTTGCATTCCGTGTTCTAAAATTGTACCACAGAGTATATAGAGCATATCTCCAAGTGCATCGGCCACCTCAACCATATCTTTATTGGTTGCCGCTTCTAGGTACTCCTTGTTTTCCTCGTCCATTAAATTAAATCGTAATAGATTTTTAGATGCCCCCAAATCGGGTTTCAATTCTTTGGAAACTCCGAGTCCAAAGGATTGGTGAAAAAGTTTGACACAATTGATTTTGTTTTTCATCCTTACTGTTATGGTTTTCTGTTAGCTTTGCGTAAAAATATAAAATATGTTCAGTAGCGGACAATTAATTTTTGGAGGTCTTTTTGCAGTGGTATTTTTTGTAATAATCATTATTTCCTATAAAAAAGACCTTAAGTTGCATCAAAAAAATTACAAGGGTGTTAAATGGGTAGGCGTATTCTTTATACTATTCTTAACAACGCTTTTCATTATTAAATTTTTCCTTAAAAATTAACTTATTTGTTATCTACACAACAAAAAACACCTCTTACACAACAAAAGATCCATTTTACTCGTATATGATAACAAATAGCGTAATTTTGCGTTATAGATATGTAAAGGGGCAAAAATATTATGATTACTTTTCTTACTATTTTTTTAATTTTAATTGGACTTAATGTCTTCATGCTTTTGGCAAGCTTGCCAATATGGAGCAAAAAAGCGGCAAAACAAACCTCAAATACCGCCAAAACATCCGGTTCCATTATTTATCCAATTAATTTACTTCCTTCCGAACTAAAAAAAGCGGTATAGTTTTTTACCTTTAACAGGTATGAAGCAGTTATTGCTAATTTTTATAGGAGGAGGCTTTGGGAGCCTATTACGATTTTTGATATCGAGATCCCTCAACGATCACTTTCCCAATTTTTATCTTGGAACATTTCTAGTAAATGGCATTGGGTGCCTACTTATCGGCTTTCTTTTAGGGTTATCCATGAAAACCAACATTCTTTCTCAAAATCAAACACTTTTGCTTACGACAGGCTTCTGCGGTGGCTTTACCACTTTTTCAACATTTGCCATGGAAGGTCACTACTTACTAAAAGATTCGAATCTACTCCATTTTTCTTTTTACACCATACTTAGTATTGCCGTTGGAATCATTGCCGTATCTCTAGGCCTATGGACATCTAAACTGTTGTAGACCGATCAAGTACCACCCATAGTTTAAGCATTACATTTTTTTCTTTCTTTTTACTAACATCTTGCGTATTTCTTACCCATAAACTCTTTTCTGAAACAAATTTTCATTTACTGGAGCACAACCACTTCACATCATAGTTATATTCATAAAAATATATTTATAATTGAGTTATACCCACAATATTATGGGGTTAAAAATCATATAAATATAAAAAAATAAGAATATACCCTAAAAATTATAGGGTCTACAAAATATTAACATACATTTGGCTATCACAAAACGAATATCAAAATGAAAAAAATCGAAGCTATTATCAGAAAATCAAAATTTGAGGATGTCAAAGAGGCGCTCCATCAAATTGAGGTTAATTTCTTTAGTTACTGGGATGTAACCGGAGTCGGGAACGAACAACAAGGCCATGTATATCGTGGTATTTCCTATAGCACCACGGACATTCAAAGAAGGTATCTATCCATAGTTATTTCCGATGAGTTTTTAGAAAAAACAGTACAAGCGATTTTGGAATCCGCGTATAGCGGCAATGTAGGTGACGGAAAAATATTTGTATCGGACGTCATTCAGGCATACCGCATTAGAACTAAAGAAAACGGCCAAGCAGGCATCAACTAAAACCAACCAATAAAACTTTAAAAATGGACGCAGGATTATTTACAGCGAATAATGTATGGATGATGGTAGCTACCGCTTTGGTATTCTTCATGCATACGGGTTTTGCCTTTTTAGAAATAGGCTTAACCAGACAAAAAAACACAATTAATATACTCTTCAAAAATATCTTTATTATAACAGGGGGGCTTCTTCTATACTATGCCTTCGGTTTTAACCTTATGTACCCTGGGTTTGAAGAAGGGGATTTAGGTATCTTAAAATTTTCAATGGAAAGCTTTGGCATTGGTGCGCCAGAAGGAGGCATGACCGCGGAATACGCAGATGGTGGATATACCTGGTGGACAGATTTTTTATTCCAAGGCATGTTTGCGGCAACAGCGGCGACCATAGTTTCGGGAGCAGTTGCAGAGCGCATTAAAATTGGCACATTCATGATATTCACGGTGTTATACGTAGGATTGGTTTATCCTATTGTAGGTGCCTGGAAATGGGGAGGTGGATTTTTGGAATCTTGGGGATTCTATGATTTTGCAGGTTCAACGCTAGTACATTCCGTTGGAGGCTGGGCGGCCTTGGTAGCCGTAACGTTATTAGGCTCCAGGCTAGGGAAGTTTGGAAAGGACGGGACATCAAAAGCAATACCGGGACATAACATTCCATTGGCAACAGCGGGTGTATTGGTGCTTTGGTTAGGATGGTTCGGTTTTAACGGGGGCTCGGTATTGTCGGCAGATCCAGAACTTACATCATTGGTCTTGGTCACTACAAGTTTAGCGGCAGCTTCTGGAGGATTTGGCGCTTTTATAACTTCAACTATTCTTTATAAAAATTTGGACCTGACTATGTTCCTAAATGGAATTCTTGGTGGTCTTGTTGGCATTACGGCAGGTGCAGACCTAATGTCCCCCAACGAGGCGGTCACAATAGGCTTTTTCGCAGGTATCATTATAGTGCTCGGAGTAGCTTTGGTGGATAAGCTTAAACTGGACGACCCAGTTGGGGCTATTGCGGTACATTTGATCTGCGGTATCTGGGGCACGCTTGCCGTTGGAATCTTTGGCGCCAAGGCCGGTGGGGCGCAGTTCCTGACCCAACTCTATGGCGTGCTAATTGTTGGAGCTTTTTGTATTATCACCTCCGGTATCATCCTAGGGGCATTAAAAGCAACATTAGGACTTAGGGTCTCCAGGGAAGAAGAGCTTGAAGGCTTGGACATTCATGAGCATGGAATGGATTCCTATGCCGACTTTAGAATGAACCAGCACTAATCACTACAAAGTTAAAACGGAGCGTTTTGCAGAACGCTCCGTTACATAACCTTTTCAAAAATTCAGTTTACGCAATTAAAACAATCCAATTAAGGATTCAACATAAGAACTTATGAACGAGATTACTTCAACAAAATTCGTAAAAAATTTATTTTCTACACTATTACTTGTCTTTTCTTTAACGTTAGGCATGGCTCAAGATAGGGATGAGAAAAATCCGCTCAGCTTTAGCGGCTCAATAGATACGTATTTTCAAACCAATTTAACCGCACCTGACGATACGCCACAATCCTTTGGAACTGCTTTTGCAGACCAGCTTGGTTTCGCACTAGGAATGGTCAATGTCATTGCAAATTACGATGGCCCAAAAACAGGAGCAGTTGCGGACCTTACCTTTGGACCTAGAGGAGAGGCCGCCACCAGTGGTTTTAATGTAAATCAATTATACGTATATTGGAACGTTACGGAAAAAACTAAACTTACATTAGGGAGATTCAACACCTACCTAGGCTATGAGGTAATTTCTCCTTTGGATAATTTCCACTACAGCACCTCTTATGAGTTCTCATTTGGCCCCTTTACGCATTTAGGGCTTCGGGCAGATTTTGAGTTATCGGAGGATTTTAGTCTCATGTTGGCATTAATGAACGTCACCGATGTCAACAACAACCTTACTGGAGCATACGCAGGTGGCGCCCAATTGGGATATAAGGGCCAATTTTTGAATTTTTATTACGACGGCGGCGAAGCTTTAGGCTTTGAAATAGATTATACCGGCGGATTTGAGGTCTCCGATTCCTTTTTTATGGGTATCAACGCATCTTACGATGAAAACAACGGAACCGGATTTTACGGAGGCTCTATTTACCCGGAATTAAAGGCATCTGATAATTTCAAGGTTGGTTTAAGGGCAGAGTATTTTGCACAAACTTCTGATATCCTAGCTACTGACCCTAATGTTTTCGCCACCACATTAACAGGCAGTTATACTATTGAAAACTTAATTATTAAGCCAGAAATAAGATTGGATTCTTGGTCCGATAATGAGCCATATCTAAATAGAGATGGCGCTGCCACGAAAAGCCTATCTTCTTTCTTAATTGCTGCCATCTATTCCTTTTAGGAGCAGATTTGAACTATTCATTGTTTAAAAAATACAACAGGGTACAAGAAAATAATCTAGGGGATACCATTGACATATTTTATGAAAATTTGAAAAACAACGGATCAACCATTCTTTCGGGATTAGTTAAAAGCACCTCCCTTTGTCAAAGAGAGGTGCCCAACTATGTTGGCATAAGAGATTACCAACAAACTAGTTCTTATACTATCCGGTCAAAAGTTCTGTTGGGCAAATGATTATGCGCTCAACCCCTTTGATTATTCTATCCGCCTTTGACGTAGAAAAACCTTCTTGAACTAAATTAAGGACATGCACTCCCCCAAGCCGAGGTAAGCACCTATCATTTAACATCTGTAAAAGTACCAGTGTGCGATAAGATCTTTCCTATCGCTTGGTTTTTTTTCTGGTCTCAAACTCGTGTTTTTCTTTAAATCGATATTTCCCGTACCAAAGAATGATTTATACGTACTAAAACTTAAGTTATTCATCAAACTATACCACAGCTACTTTTAGGAGTGGCCTTAAGTCTATTTTTTAAAATCCTTGACACCTGCCAAAATACTAGTTTCAAGTCTATTGACAGCGGGAACCAAAGGACAGGAGTATTTTGGATTGTAAGCGCAATATGGATTATACGCTTGATTAAAATCCAGGACAAGCGAATTACCCGGTGGGATCCTTAAGTCAAGATAACGCCCTCCACTGTAGGTTTCGTCCCCATTAGTATGGTCGGAAAAAGGAAGAAATAGGTAATCTTCATAGTCTTTGTCTTCAATTAATTCTGGATTTTGGTACACTTCCAACGAATACGCCTTACCCTTAAGATTAAATGTAACGACCCCATATACCACTTCTTCTGAAGTTCTACCTGTATTTGTAGGCATTAAAAAAGGAAGTGCCTCCGGGGTTCTCACCAACTTTGCAGTTACCACATAATTGGTGTCCGGTGCAAAAAACTCCAAACTTTCAAAATTAGAACGAAATCTATCCGGCAACGGCGATCGCTCCGGATGCTTAAATTCGGCATTAAGCGATTCTTGAAATTCCAATATCGCAGCGATTTTATCCGAGCTTGCCACTACTGAATTTTTAACCTTTTCATCATGGTATTTTTTACCTTCTTTACAACCAAAAGTCAAGATAACGAACAATATTAGAGTATTCCACTGAAAACGCATGGTATATTTATTTTTCACAAAAATACGATTTTAGCAGAAGTGCTTTTCATTTTCATTGTACTTTGCGAGCAGATCAACCACATTCAAATGAAACAACTAGCAACACTATTTCTATTATGTTCTATCCTAACAGGATGTATGGAAAAACACGATAAAAAAAGCACCGAAGCCCGCACGTTTCCGGAATTAAAAAGCGATAGATATAATGTGGCATTTTTAATAATGGACGGGGTGTACAATACCGAGTTCACAGCTCCTTATGATATATTTCAGCACACGGTGTACAGAAAGAACATAAAAGCAATGAATACATTTACTGTTGCCAACACACTAAAACCTGTAACCAGTTTTGAAGGGCTACGCTTCTTACCGGACTATGATTATTTAACAGACTCCATACCACCCATAGATATTTTGGTAGTACCTAGTGCCAAACATCATTTGGACAAAGACCTACAGGATGAAAATCTATTGAATTTTATAAAAAAAGTAGACAAGGAAGCCTTGTACGTAACCAGCCATTGCGATGGCGCTTTTATTCTTGCAAAGACCGGTATTTTAGATGGGGCAATCTCTACCACATTCCCCAGCGATATTGACGCTTACAGAAAAATGTTTCCCCAATTAATGGTTAAGGACAGTGTTTTATTTGTTCATGACGGAAAATACATAACCTCTGCCGGTGGGGCCAAAAGCTTTGAGGCAGCCTTGTATCTCTGCGAACTACTATATGGCAAAGAAGTGGCGGTTTCCCTCGCCAAAGGTTTGGTTATAGACTGGGATTTAGCATCCGTACCACATCTTAGTCTTCCATAATGCCATAACGTGCGGTGTTCAGATATTTTTCTACCAAAGCATTAAATTCCGGTGTAATTCTCAACAACGCAGTGTGCTCTACCGCATACAGCTCATCCTTGTTTTTATACCCGTTCTTTAACAATTCTTCTAGATAAAAAAGTGAGGTGCCATAATCCTCTACCTTAGCGCTATTGGAAATTACATTAAGATAATATGTGAAATTTTCCGGTTCGGAAATCGTCTTTAACATGTATAAAAATGTAAGTGCTTCCATATCCAACATCTTCTCACCGGCAACCATATCAATAGTATCCTCGATCAAAGCATTTAAATAGCCCCGTAGCCTATGCGACATTTGTTTTTCATATACATTAGAACTTTTGGCCAACTTATCCAACTCGTCCATCTGATAATTCCACCAACCTAAATTATTGTAGTTATAGGTCATAACATCCTCCTCTAAAAAATAGACATAGTCTTCTTTAGAAAAACTCTCTTTTACCATTACGTTATTCTGATTTCTTTTATTTGCCTTAAAAGACCCGCTCCTACGAAGCTGTTTCCTGATATCCCTTAACGAATCCATTTCTATCCAAGGTCCATAAACCCGTATCATTTCCGATAGCTTGTGTTCTGCCAACAACGGCTTTTTATCGGAAAAAAGTTTATTGGCCTCCGTAAGCGACTTTTTATAGGTAGCGGCCATCATTTCCTCATCTTTTGGCACTTCACCTTTGGCCATGGAGGACAAGGTCAATATTTCCAAAGCATTAGCGATTAAATCAGTGGTCGGCCAATCATGTCCCCCATCGAACAAAAGCAGCTGATTTGGAAATTTCAATCTATCCAAGACCTTACGGGTTGCCAACATATCAATGTAATTATAGTCTTCCCTACCTACGATCCCCACAAAATAAAAAGAATTCTTAGGGCTTAGTATATCCATGCTACCAACAGCAGCACCACAGGAAATTACACCCTTGATTCCCTTAATAAAATTTGGAATGATCGATGCAAACCTAGCCGCATCCGAAAATCCTGCAGTATAGGTGCGTTCTTTATGTAAAGGCAATAAGTCGTATGCCGCATTAAAAAATCTATTCGCAATAAGAATGTTCTTGGAAAGCGATAAGGAATCGCTTGTACTGTTGGAGGTGGCCAAAATGTAGCCTTGTTGCTCCGCGGCATCCCTAAACATCAATAGCGACTGTTTACTTTTCCCTTCCATATCCAGCACAAAAACTATAGGCCAATTCTTGGTCACATCAAAGTAGCTGGGAATATAAACGGAAAAGGATTCTTTTATGGAATCGTTTATAACGATGTTTTCGGTTATCCCGCCTTTAACAAGATTGACCTTTTGAGCCTGCAAGAAACAAGGCAACAAAAAAAGAAAGAGAATAATATTTTTTTTCATATCCTAAAAAGTAATCAAAAATCTAGCCAAATTTCACATTTAAAGTTAAGGAATTCATCCATCACATCGATTTAAGCAAAAAAAAAACAGCTGAAAATGATCATCTTAGTAAGGTTCGCTTCGAATGGGAGCATTGGCGACCACATGGGACAGGACGATACTGGTTTTGGTTTCACCGTACTGGATCAGTTTATCTATGAACCTTTCCAAATGAAACTGATCCTTAAGCACCACCTCCATAACAATATTCTCATTACCCGTAATCCTATAACAGTTTATCACCTCATCAAATGTTGGGACTAATACCAAAAAAGGTTTTAATTTCCCCATAAAAGCCCTCAAGGTAATGATGGCTTTTAATTGATGGCCTGTATGTGCATGGGACACCACGGCATTATAGCTTAAAAGGATTCCGGCATCCTCCATTTTCTTTACCCGTTCTCCCACCGCAGGTGCAGTTAGGCCAATATAACGGCCAATATTAGCAAAGGATTCCCTGGCATTCTCTTGCAAACGGTTCAATATTTTCCAATTAAGCGCATCTATTTTTACATTCGGCCCCATTTGACTTAATTTTATTATGATTGTAAAGTAAATTTACATAATTGCTTTGTAACAAAAAGCTCTCTATGTAATTTCCGTAGTAACTTTATGCTAATAAAGAACGTGTTCAAATCCTATGGCAAGGAAAAATCTACAACAAATACCAATCTACAGAAAAGCAATGGATCTCTGCATCATGAGCAGGGAAATAGCATCCTATGTGTCATTGAATAAAAACCTGTTAACCCTTTATGAATCAAATAGCCTAAGGGACAGCATTGCCAATTCATTATTAACGGATACCATCCTAATTCCCCAAAAAATTGTAGCAGCCGAATTTTCAACGTCGAGCAGCGAACGCATGCACAGCATTTCTTTTATAAACATCATGATTCGAAATATTAATTCGTACTGCCGTGGACTCGAAAAAGATGGCGTAAAAGAAATAGAATACCTTAATCTACTTCGCTCGGAATTACGAAGTTTTCGAAAACACTACAAGAAGTGGAAAATATCCATGAACTAGGACGGTTACTTTTTTGATATTGACAAAAAGCAGATAAACATCTGGTTATAGGTATTTCCCATTCCGCATAATACCTTACTTTTGATTACAAAAGAGGTTCAATTGAAAGTAATTATTCTCATCAACTGTCCGGACAAGTCCGGTATTATTAGTTCGGTTACACGGTTCATACATTCCCATTCCGGAAACGTTGTATACCTAGATCAACACGTAGATAAGTTTTCGAACGTATTTTTTATGCGCCTGGAGACGGATTTCAATTCCGAAAATTTTAATGCCGATAGTTTTAAAAACGCATTTGAAGCATCTATTGCGCTATCGTACCACATGCAGTGGCGTATGTATTCGGATACTGTAAGACCAAAAATGGCACTTTTCGTATCAAAGTACAATCATTGTTTATACGACCTCTTGGGCAGACATAATTCTGGAGAACTTAAAGTAGATATTCCTTTTATTTTAAGCAACCATCCGGACCTGAAATTTATTGCAGACCAATTTGGCATCCCCTTTTTTCATGTACCCTTCTCCAAGGAAAACCGGAAACAGGCCGAAGCCGAACAATTGACTCTATTGAAAGCGCACCATATAGATTTTATAGTTCTTGCTAGGTATATGCAAATTGTAAGCAATAGCTTAATCGATGTTTTTCCCAATCGTATCATTAACATACACCACTCCTTTTTGCCTGCTTTTGCAGGTGCCAAACCCTACCATGCGGCCTTTAAACGGGGTGTGAAGATTATTGGTGCTACCAGCCATTATGTTACGGAGGACCTGGATGAAGGACCTATAATAGAACAAGACGTTATTCCGGTATCGCACTCGCATAGCATTGCCGATTTTATAAGTAAGGGAAGGGATTTAGAGAAAATCGTGCTTGCGCGAGCCATTAAACTTCACGTGCTAAGAAAAACCATGGTCTATAACAATAAAACCGTTATTTTCTCGTAAAACCATAAACACTAAACATTATAGAAGAATATGAAAAAAATCGCACTACTTATCGGCATCACCTTGTTTTTATCCTGTACCGAGTTACAACAGGTCGTAAACCAACTTCCCGCGGGAACCACCGAACTTGGCAACGAAGAAATTGGTAGCGGATTACGAGCCGCCTTGGATAAAGGCATTACCAAACAAGTAAGCCAGCTTACTAAAACAGATGGGTTTTTTAAAAACGACCTCGTTAAAATTCTTATGCCGGAAGAACTTCAAAAAGTGGACAAGACCTTGCGGGACATTGGCTTGGGAAGTTTAGCGGACGAAGGATTAAAAGTTTTGAACAGGGCGGCCGAAGATGCAGTTTCCGAAGCCACTCCGATTTTCGTGAATGCGGTAAAGGAAATCTCATTCAACGATGCAAAAGGAATACTGCTTGGAAACGAAGATGCCGCTACCAATTATTTAAAGGAAAGGACAACAACGGAACTTTACGACAAATTTAATCCGGTGATAAAGTCTTCTTTCGAAAAAGTGGGAGCAGATAAGGTATGGGCGTCATTGATAAACAAATACAACTCCATTCCCTTAACGTCAAATGTAAATCCGGATTTAACGGATTACGTAACACAAGAAGCGTTAAAAGGAGTTTACACAATGATTGCCGTTGAGGAAAAGGAAATAAGAAGCAAAGCTTCGTCTAGAACAACCGACTTACTTAAGAAAGTATTTGCACTACAGGACTAAAAAAATAGACCAACAACAATATTTAACAGTTTACTGCGTTAAATTTATTGAGTTTCAAGTGTTAACATAAAAAATAAAATAGTTAAAGTTCATTTTTTTAGTTAATAGTTTTTGAGTTAGTTAGTTAGTTTAAAACCGGTGGGAGCACCGGTTTTTTTGTTTCTTCTTATTTTGTATTCATAGTTCAAACCTTTACCCTGTATGCAAAAAGGATAAGGCCTGCATGCTATGGCAACCAACTATTAAGCAAAAATTTGCGATTATTTGGGTAGTAACCGGCACTTTAAATTCACAAAACCTTGCGCAAATAATACCAAAGGAGAAAACCAAGAATGCATCAACGTAGCCGATAAAATCATTATAGGACAATATTTGGTTTCTTGTTTCCCATTCCTACCAGATAACCAATTACCATATTATTGAACAGCTGCGGCTGTTCTATATTTACTACGTGCCCGCAATCCTGAATTATAAACAGATTAGATGTGGTATGGGCCGTTGCTATCTTTTTTATTGTAGGCAAAAACAGGTAGTCTTCCTCGCCCATTACATATAAGGTAGGTATCTTGATATCGGCAGACCTAAAAAAACGCAACAACGGATTAATCTCAGAGGTAAGTTTAAACCAGCGGATAAATTCCTTTTGATATAGTTTTTTCGCCTCTCTAACGAAAAGCAACCTAGATTCCCTATGGTTCTTGTTTGGCATTATCACAAAGGCAAAAAATTTATAAAGCCATAGGTATGGCACAACCGATTTAAAGACTACGCCTAAACGCATTAAAATCTGGGACCGTAAATTCAATTTCATGATTGCCCCGCCCATAATCATACTTTCTACACGGTGCGGATGCTTCTCCGCCAAATTCCGAATTAAAATAGTACCCAAGGAAATACCTATAAAGTGCGACTTTTCAACTTTTTCAAAATCTATTACTTCCAGAATATCGTCGGTAATAGAATCAAAGGTATATTGATCGCTAAAAGCATTCTTTAAGTTGGGTTTGGAATCTCCATGACCACGTAAATCCAACAGCAGGATATTAAAGAATTTCCTAAATTCCCTCACCTGCTTGTACCAAATAGAAGAGCTTCCACCGGCACCATGAACAAAGGTTACCCAGGTAGAAGAATCTTTATGAATGTATTTCGTATAGTTTAACAATGTGTTTTAGGGCGTCTTTGAATAAAGCCAATCAGCAATGTAAATAATCTTTTTGAATTGAAGGACTTTTCGAAAGAAAATAACCTGAACAAGGTTGGATTTTATCGCATTCACATCTATTTCGTTAAATAAAAGACAAATTACCTGAATATTAGTTCTATAACACGTATGTCAACATCCAAAAGTAGATATCCTACGTATATTTGTAAGAACAAATACTAAACTATGGAAAAGCAATATTGTAAAGTAGGAACAGTTACGCCAATAGCCGCACAACCCAATGCTATTACCATGTTGGAATACCAATACCAGAATTTTATGGACAAGGCTTCCAACATACAGTATTCTAATACAAAACTTGGTGAATTTTTTGAGCTTAAAGCCATAAAAATACAAAAAGCCTTAAAAGAACTGATGTAAGGGATTATAGCTTAGCTAACTCTTGTTTCATTAAATCCTGTAATTCCTTTGCCTTTTGTTGGGCGGCGATGGCATAGTCCTCACCATTGGAAGCATACAGTATGCCCCGTGAAGAATTTATAAGCAAACCCACATCTGGGGTAATTCCATATTTACATACCTCCGAAAGACTTCCACCTTGCGCTCCAACTCCGGGTACCAATAAAAAACTGTTAGGCACAATCTTTCGAATGTCAGTAAGATAAGATGCTTTGGTGGCTCCCACAACATACATTAAATTTTCTGAACCATTATAGGTTTTAGACACTTCCAATACTTGCTTATAAAGTTCCAAACCCTCCAGTTCCTTGGTTTGAAAGTCATACGCACCAATATTCGAGGTCAAGGCCAATAAAATAGTATGTTTATCCTCAAATGCCAAGAATGGCTCTACAGAATCCTTTCCCATATAAGGTGCTATGGTGACGGAATCAAAATTTAAATCTTCGAAAAATGCCTTTGCGTATCTCGTGGATGTATTGCCGATATCTCCTCTTTTGGCATCTGCAATAGTAAAAATCTCTGGATATTCGGTATTTAAATATGTAATCGTTTTCTCCAAGGCCACCCAACCTTTTATCCCGTAGGCTTCATAAAACGCAGTATTGGGCTTGTAAGCAACGCAAAGGTGATGTGTAGCATCTATTATGGCCTTGTTAAAGGCAAAAACAGGGTCTTCTTCTTTTAACAAGTGCTCGGGAATTTTTTCTAGATCGGTATCCAAACCAATACATAAAAAGGATTCTTTTTTACGGATTTGTTGTATTAATGCTTTCGTGGTCATACGAGTACAGTTCTTTTGGTTGGCTTATATTTTGTCCAAAAAATAAGTCCAAAACGTTATTTCAATAAAATATGTAGTACTAATGAAGCGATTAGAATGTTTCGGAAGCCTCTTTTAGTTTCTCCGTGTTTTCCACAAGGCTCAATTCATCAATAATCCGTTGAATATCACCATCTATAATATTTGACAGATCATATAAAGTTAGGCCGATACGGTGATCGGTTACCCTTCCTTGTGGGTAGTTATACGTCCTGATCTTCGCAGAGCGATCACCACTACTTACTTGAGAATTTCGTTTTGCAGCATCTTCCTCCTGTTTTTTGGCAAGCTCTAGGTCGTATAGTCTAGAACGCAGTACACGGAAGGCCTTGTCCTTATTCTTGTGTTGTGATTTTTGATCTTGACATTGCGCTACAAGCCCCGTAGGAAGGTGGGTCAATCGCACGGCCGAATATGTCGTATTTACAGATTGACCCCCAGGACCGGAAGAACAAAAGAAATCTATGCGCACATCTTTAGGATCTATTTGCACATCAAAATCTTCTGCTTCGGGCAATACCATAACCGTGGCGGCACTGGTATGCACCCTGCCCTGTGTTTCTGTCTGGGGCACTCGCTGCACACGGTGTACGCCTGCTTCAAACTTCAAGGTTCCGTAAACGTCAGTTCCGGTAACCTCGAACTGAATTTCCTTGTAGCCCCCGCTCGTACCCTGGCTTAAATCTATAACATTGGTTTTCCAACCCTTACTTTCACAATATTTAGTGTACATACGAAACAGGTCGCCTGCAAAAATGCTTGCCTCGTCCCCACCCGTCCCGGCCCGGATTTCAACAACCACATCTTTGGCATCTTCAGGATCCTTAGGGATGAGCATCAACTTTATTTCCTCTTCCAGTTTTGGAAACTCTGATCTAGCGTCTTCCAACTGCATTTTTGCCATCTCTACCATTTCTTCATCACTGCCATCGGCTATAATTTCCTCTGCCTCCGCTATATTATTGGTCAGCTCCAAATAGTAGTCTCTTTTGGCCACTAACGCCTTAAGATCACTGTACTCCTTAGTAAGCTTCACATATCTTTTCTGATCCGTTATGACATCGGGCTGGATAATTAAATCGGAAACCTCATCAAAACGCTGTTTTACAATATTTAACTTGTCTATCATATTTATCCTTCACTAGTCCTGCGAATTTACGATAAATTTGTACATTTAAGGAAGTACTTGATACGATTGAACCCTTAATCCCTGGTTTGGAAAAATTGATTCTTGTTTGGAAATTTTACCGCCAATTTCTTTTTATATCCTTGCTCCTAACGATTTTTATTTTAGCCTTAAAAGCACCTTTTAGTGTGCTATTTGGCAGTAAAGCAGTACTGTTCTTATTATTGTTCGTTGTATATTTTGATTCGATACTCCAGAAAAGGATGATATTCTATCAAAATTTTGGACTTTCACATATTCAGCTATTTTTCGGTTGCTTTCTTGTGGATGCGCTATGGTCATCCGCTCTATACTATATCCTAAGCCTGTTTTGACGTTAGAATTAGACAACATAGAACTCAATTTTGACTCCAAGAAAATCCTTAGCGGCATTTACATGCATGCCGAAACCGGAACGGTTACGGGTGTCTTAGGTAGAAACGGTTGCGGAAAAACCTCTTTACTCCGCATTCTATTCGGAAACCTAGGGCCTAAATATGGCAATGTAAGGCTTAACGGATTACATCAAAAAAGGAAACTCTATAAAACAGGTAAAGCAGCATATCTCCCACAACACCGGTTGCTGCCGAGCTACATGACCGTTCAAGAAGCTTTTGAGACCTTTAAGACAGATCGAAAGGACTTCACAACGTTATTCCATTCTTTTGTGGCACCGCAAAAAGAAAAGATCAACAATCTTTCCACTGGTGAATTAAGACTACTGGAAACCTATTTGATATTGAACTCCAAGAAAGAGATTATTATACTGGACGAACCCTTTTCCTTTATTGCCCCTATATATATCGATATCCTGAAAAAAATCATCTGCCAAAAGAAAGAAAATAGTATTATTATTTTGACCGACCATTATTATGAAGATATTTTAGATATCAGCGATACCCTTTACCTGCTCAAGAACGGGTGCTCCAAAGCACTAAAATCCAAAGTGGAATTGAAACAAGAGGGATATTTAACCTAAGCATTAAATGCGAGCGAATGCGACACCATTAATATTACCACCCTATTGCTACTAAGACCAAGCATATAAGTGTTTTATAGGACTTAACCCATACCAACTTAGCAATCGATGATATACCGGCATAACCAAAAGACTCAAGGTGCTTTATCCAGAATTAGACCATTGCTCTTTACCAATGTATTGTCGGAATCTATAATTATCACTTCCGTACCCCCCAACTGATTTACCAGGGCCAGTCCCGCATCCCGACCCATAACCATTATGGCCGTAGCAAGGGCATCGCATAGTTCCGCACTTTTAGAAAACACGGAAACCCTGTTTATACCCGTGGCAGGATACCCGGTACGTGGATCTATAAGATCACCGAATCTCTGCCCGTTAATCGTCACAAATCGTTCGCTAGTACCAGCAGTAGCCACCGAAGATTCCAAAAGCGGAATCCATGAAAAAATGGTATCCTTGCTCAAGGGATTTGCGATACCTATGAGCCATTTCTCACCGCTTACCTTTTTGCCCCAAGCACTAATATCACCGGCAGCATTGATAACGCCCGCCACTACCTGTTTGGATACCAACAACTCTTTTGCCTTGTCCGCAGCGTACCCTTTGCCAATAGCGCCAAAAGAGATCTTCATTCCCTTTTGGGACAAAAAAACGGACTGCTCGGAAGCATCCAAAATAATCTTTTCGTAACCTACAGTTGTTTTAGCTTTTGCAATTTGAGATGCAGATGGCATACCGGTCATGGATCCATCGAACTTCCAAATGGTGTCCATTCCGGCAAAAGTGATATCAAAAGCACCATTGGTGATTTCCGAAATCTGTTTGGAACGCTCGATCAGTTTAAAAAGCTCTAGACTTACCTTTACCGGCTTAATACCGGCATTATCATTGATCAAGGAGGTTTCCGAATCGGCATCCCACGAGGATATAAGCTTTTCTATTCTTGTGATTTCGCCAACTGCTTCCTGTATGTTGATATATCCTAGTTCCTCATCTACAGAAACCACGGTAATATCAAAACGGGTTCCCATCAGTGTCGCGGCCTTCTTTACCGTTACATAATCCTTGTCCTGGGCAAAACCAACAAACAAGAAGAAAAAACACAAAATGGTCGTAATGTTACCCTTAGCACACTGTAGAAACACCCCATAACTAAATCCAACACCTAATAAGCATCGCCCAATGATGCCGATCATTATAGTGCGTAAACTATTCGTTACTAAAGGGGAACAAGTCATTAAAACAGATGAATTAGCTGTATGGAACGGACTTATTCAAAAACCCGCAAAAGGTTTCCATTAAGCTCGGTATTGTATACTTTTAAAGCTCTTGGCGTGCTGTTGGGAATGGTGTTTAAAGGGGTGCCGTCCTGCCCAAAACGTGATCCGTGCACATCGCAGAAAAAAGTTCCTCCGTTACGACTGTCAAATACCACTGCATCATACTGCTCATGGCTACAAACCTGGGAAGCAGCAACAAAGTTACCTTCCAAATTTCTAACAATAACTACTAAATTTTTACGAATAAAGCCACCATTATCTGATAGCTTAGCGGCTTCCGAAGCACTTAGATCTATGGTAAAATCTACATTTGTTGGTGGATCGACAATATTTCCATCGTTTTCATCATCCTTGGAACATCCTCCAAGACATGGAAAAGTAATAGCGAAAGCAGCACCGGCTCCCAATGTTCTTAAAAAATCCTTTCTTTCCATAGCAGTTATTTATAATAAAGAACGTAGGATTCCAAACAATCGTATACCTTAATACGTAAAGGTGCCGTATGTACTTTTGATTGTCAACCGCTTCGTTTCGGATGCCTCTACTTTCCCAATGACTTGGGCATCTACACCAAACGATTTTGAAATTTCGATTACATCATTGGCCAAAGCCGAATCCAGATAAATTTCCAATCTATGGCCACAGTTGAACACTTGGTACATTTCCTTCCAATCGGTTCCAGACTGCTGCTGTATCAACTTAAACAAAGGCGGAAGCTCAAAAAGAGTATCCTTTACAATGTGTAAGCTATCTACAAAATGAAGAATTTTTGTCTGGGCACCACCACTGCAATGTACCATCCCATGAATGTCCGTACTGTTGTATTTAGATAGTATTTTTTTTACGATCGGCGCGTATGTCCGTGTTGGCGATAAGACCAGTTTACCGGCATCCAAGGGAGAATTGGGAACAGCGTCCGTTAATTTGGTCTTACCTGAATAGACCAGATCTGCCGGAACTTCCGAATCAAAACTTTCCGGGTACTTCTCTGCCAAAGACTTGGAAAACACATCATGGCGCGCAGAGGTGAGTCCGTTACTGCCCATACCCCCATTGTACTCGGTTTCGTAGGTTGCTTGTCCAAAGGAAGCCAAACCAACTATTACATCTCCGGCCTTTATATTTGCGTTGTCGATTACATCGCTCCTTTTAAGCCTTGCCGTAACGGTAGAATCTACTATAATGGTACGAACCAAATCGCCCACATCTGCGGTCTCCCCACCTGTGGAGCGAATAGTTATACCATGCTCCGCCAAATCGGAAATTAACTCCTCGGTACCATTAATTATGGCCGAAAGCACTTCTCCCGGAATTTTATTTTTGTTTCTGCCAATGGTAGAGGATAACATGATATTATCCGTAGCACCCACACAGATCAAATCATCAATATTCATGATCAACGCATCTTGTGCAATACCCTTCCAAACGGACAGATCTCCCGTTTCTTTCCAATACATATAAGCAAGAGAGGATTTGGTTCCAGCGCCATCGGCATGCATCACTAAGCAATAGTCCTTGTCTCCGGTCAAATAATCGGGTACAATTTTGCAAAACGCCTTTGGAAACAAACCCTTATCTATATTTTTTATAGCATTATGAACGTCTTCTTTTGCCGCAGAAACCCCGCGTTGACTGTATCTTTCACTTGTAGATGATGACATATAACTGGTTTGAGGCAAAAATAAAGGATTTGCTTCAAACTCCAAGTTGAAAAACACCAGAGAAATGAAGCTAAACCCTTCCTTTATTTAACAAAAAGAAGCTCCCTATACTTTGTTAAGGGCCAAAGTTGGTCGTCAAGCAGCTTTTCCAGCTTGTCCGAATGCTTTCTTATCTCATCAAAGTAAGGCCTAACATTATGACAATAGGCTTCGGCCTTCCTTTTACCATCGCTAATAACGTTGGCTTTTCGCCTCGCATCGGTCATGGCATCCGTCATTTTTTTAATGGCATCCAAATGCTCTCCAATTTCTTCTATCATGGCCAATTGCCCTTCCGAAAACTTCTTATGGGCGGCACCATATATCTCCTTTAAGCCCGCAACATTGGAAATCAGTTTGTTTTGATAGGCAATACCAGCAGGAATAATATAGCCGTATACAAGTTCATTATACACACGCCCCTCTATCTGTATGTTCAAGATATAGGTATCAAGCTCTACCGCCAAACGGGCGCCGATCTCTACTTCGCTCATGACCTTGGTAGCTTTAAACAGCGCTAAACTTTCCTTGGATGTTAATACCTGTAGGGCATCGGGGGTGTTTTTATTATTACTTAACTTTCTCTTCTTTGCCTCGTTCTCCCATTCTTTGCTATATCCATCGCCATCGAACCGAATTCGCTTAGAAGTCTTGATATACTCCCGTAAAACATTAAAAACAGCTTCATCCTTTTTTAATCCTTTTTTATCTATGAGCGTGTCTACCTCCTTCTTAAATTCCTGCAACTGTTTTGCCACAATGGTATTTAATATGGTCATAGGTTTGGCAGAATTTGTCTTTGCCCCTACGCCGCGCATCTCGAATTTGTTACCGGTAAAGGCAAAGGGCGAGGTTCGGTTACGATCCGTGTTATCCAAGAGAATTTCCGGAATTTTACCGACAACGTTCAGTTTTAATTCAGTTTTTTCCTCTGGGGAGAGCTTTCCTTTGGATACCCCTTCGAGCTCATCCAATACATTACTAAGCTGCGAGCCTATAAAAATGGAAAAAATAGCCGGCGGTGCTTCGTTGGCACCCAGCCTATGGTCGTTACTTGCAGAAGCAATAGAGGAACGCAATAACTCCTCGTACGTATCTACCGCCTTAATGGTATTTATAAAAAAAGTAAGGAACTGAAGGTTTTTCATGGGTGTAGAACCTGGACTCAAAAGATTGACACCCGTATCCGTGGCCAAAGACCAATTGTTGTGTTTTCCAGAACCGTTGATACCCGCAAACGGTTTTTCATGGAACAACACCTTAAATTTATGCTTATCGGCAACTTTGTCCATTACGTCCATCAACAGTAGATTATGATCTACCGCAAGGTTAGCTTCCTCAAAAATAGCGGCCAACTCAAACTGGTTGGGCGCCACTTCGTTGTGTCTCGTTTTCAAAGGAATACCCAGTTTGGTACATTCCTTTTCCAGATCGCTCATAAAACTTAGAACCCTGTTGTGTATTACGCCAAAATAGTGATCATCCAATTGCTGGCCTTTTGCTGCGGAATTACCCACTAAGGTTCTGCCTGTTAGAACAATATCCGGTCTGGACTGGGCAAGTGCTTTATCGATCAAAAAATACTCTTGCTCCCAGCCTAGTGTGGCATGTACTTTTGTAACATTCTTATCAAAATACCTAGCTACGGCTGTAGCGGCATCATCTACGGCCGCCAAAGCCCTTAATAAAGGTGCCTTGTTATCCAAAGCTTCTCCCGTGTAGGATACGAATATGGTTGGGATACACAACGTGGTACCATAAACAAAGGCAGGAGATGTAGGGTCCCATGCCGTATAGCCCCTTGCCTCGAACGTATTTCTAATACCGCCACTGGGAAAACTTGATGCGTCCGGCTCCTGCTGTACCAATTGCCCACCACCAAATTTCTCCAAAGCCGTACCATCTGCTAGCAAATCAAAAAACGCATCGTGTTTCTCGGCGGTCGCACCCGTTAATGGTTGAAACCAATGGGTGTAATGGGTTGCTCCCATAGAAATAGCCCATCCCTTCATGGCCTCCGCTACTTGATCGGCTATTTTACGGTCTATTTTAGAGGCCGATGAAATAGCGTTTTTTACACTTTCCAAGGCATCCTTGGTAAGATACTGTAACATTTTTTTTTCGTTGAACACATTGTTGGCAAAGAAATCCGATCTTCTTCCATTCTCCGCAATGCCAATGGAAACCCTGTTACCGCTCTCTGTCAGTGCCTTAAATCTACTTAATGACATAGTTCTAAATTATTAATATGACAAAATTACGACCTTAAATTATAAATATCACAAAACACCCTATAAAAAATAGGGGTCTATCTATTTTTTTTACTTCTTATCGATTTACACCCCTTAAAAATTCATATTATTCAACAAAAAATCATATTTTTGCCTGTCTTTTATTTTTCATCAACTATAATTTAGTATACATTATGAGCAAAACAAAATTGGAGTACATCTGGCTAGACGGTCATGAACCGACCCAAAACATGAGAAGCAAGACTAAAGTAGAAAACGACTTTAGCGGCAAATTGGAAGACTGTCCCATTTGGTCTTTTGATGGCTCATCTACAGAGCAGGCATCCGGCGGGGCATCTGACTGCTTATTGAAACCTGTAGCTATTTTCCCAGATCCAGCAAGAAAAAATGGATTTTTGGTAATGTCAGAAGTATTAAGCGCCGATGGAACGCCACATCCTTCCAATGCAAGGGCTAAAATTGACGATGACGATGGTGACTTCTGGTTTGGTTTTGAGCAGGAGTATTTCTTGATGGATACAAAAACAGATCTGCCGTTAGGATTTCCGCGTGGTGGCTTTCCTGGACCACAGGGTAAATATTATTGTTCTGTAGGCGGTAGATATACATGGGGCAGGGATATAGTTGAAGAACATGCAGATTTATGCATAGCGGCCGGCTTGAATTTTGAAGGTATCAACCAAGAAGTTGCGCCAGGGCAGTGGGAATTCCAATTATTTGCTAAAGGTGCCAAAAAAGCAGGCGACGAAATTTGGGTTGCACGTTACTTATTGGATAGACTAACAGAGCAACATGGCTACTACATAGAATACCATCCTAAACCAGTAAAAGGTGACTGGAACGGATCGGGAATGCATGCCAACTTCTCAAATACCACCCTACGAACGTGCGGGTCAAAAGAGACTTACGAAAAAATATGCGAAGCCTTTAGACCGGTAACGGAAGAGCACATTGCCGTTTACGGTGAGTTTAACGATGAACGATTGACAGGAGAGCATGAAACGGCCCACGTATCCGATTTCTCTTATGGAGTTTCCGATAGAGGCGCCTCTATTAGAATTCCGATCATTACAGTTGAAAAAGGATGGAAAGGTTGGCTAGAGGATAGAAGACCTGCTTCTAACGGAGATCCTTACAAAATTGCGGGAAGAATAATTAAGACGGTGAAGAGCGCAAAGCTTTAACATTACGGATATTTAGTTTTAAACAAAACGCCTTGGAGATTCCAAGGCGTTTTTTGTTTTAACAATTAGCAACTACGAAATAGTAAAATACACAAACATGAGATAAACGCTTAGCAAAACAAGTCCATCTCGCCAGCCCAGTCTTAATCCTTTTGGTATAAATACCAGAGGTAGGATAAGAAAGGAAATCCCTAGCATCCACCAGATATCATTGGAAAGCAAGCCTTCGTCCATCACTTTAATGGGCGTAATAATAGCCGTAATACCAAGCACCGCAAGTAAATTGAAAATATTTGAACCAATAAGGTTACCTAAGGAAATTGCTTTTTCTTTATTAATGATGGCAATAATAGAAGCTGCCAGTTCGGGAATACTAGTACCTACGGATACTATCGTAATCGCAATGACACGTTCACTAACCCCAAAGCTCTGGGCAAGACCAACGGCACCAGTAATCAAAAGTTCTGAACCACCCCATAAAGCCACACCTCCCAAACCCAAAAATAGTGTGGTTTTCCATAGAGGCATCATAACCGCAGGCAGCTCCGGTTCCTCCTCCACTGCCTTTTTTTGAAATCGCAGCAAGTACACCAAAAAGGCGAACAAAAAGAGAACCATTATAACACCCTCATGGAATTCCAATACCCCATCAAAATAAATAAAAACAAAAAACAATAAAGAAGCTATCATCATAACGGGCCAATCCGTTGTATAAAAACTACGTTTAACATCTATACTACTTAACAAAATCGTAACGGCCAACACGAGTCCCAAATTCGCAATATTGGAGCCTACCACATTCCCCAAGGCCAAATCGGGAGAACCGTCCAAGGCAGCATTGACACTTACCATAAGTTCTGGTGCAGAGGTAGCAAAGGACACCACGGTCATACCGATAACTATTTTTGGAATATTCAATTTCAAAGACAGGTCTACAGCAGATTTCAATAGCCAATTACCTCCGGCAATCAACAGTACCAATCCAACCACCACGAACAAAAAATTCTGCATACACCTTTATTTTCAACAAATATAAAGTAAGAATCCGGGATTTGCCCAAGTACCCCAAGTAGCACAGACATTAAGATTCTAATTCATAATTCGATAGAACCAAAACAAAGGAATACTAAAGATAAACATAGCACAAATCCGGAAGAGTATTGCGTTCCCGAAAAACTCGGCATCATATTTTATCTTACCGGTCCCGAAATTCTGAGAGCCCAAAAAACAGTTCCGACCTGGGCATTCCGCTCCGCGCTATCTTTAAATTTAAAGAAGTGACTCATTGTCCTAAATAATATAACTTAAACCACGCATCCGATCTTACTGAAATTCCACGATACTAAAATCTTCTTCTACGGCTGTGATCAGTTTTATTATACCTTCTTAGAAAAAGCATTTGCGCAGCTTGCTAACATCATTATAAGATACAAACATCATCAACCATGGTAACAACAGAAACCGACCCAATTCGTCCTTTTCATAACGTAGTAAAATCACATTCACGACTCAAAGGTTCATCATATTTGACATTTAAATGGATTAACATACGTTTAGGGCAATAATCAACTAATGCGCGGTAATACCTAACGGAACTCCGTATTTTTAATTTTGTATTTTTGAACCACCAACAAACCCGCTTAAAACATGTATACCTTTTTGGCTAAATTGAACAAGGCATTACTTCCCTCCTACTCAAAACAGCGACTGGATCTCTCAAAAGCATCAAAACTGCAAATGGCCATAATAGGTTGGCGGTACTTTGTGACAACAAAAGCATTGGATCAATAGCGCAGTAAGGAATGCGTTGGGCAAGCAGCTATCTTGTCACGACCATTAAGGACGGTAAGTTCCAACAAAAAGTTAAACTGTACGATTTCGCCACCGGCACGTTCTACCAATTTTGCGACGGCACTAGCAGTACCTCCAGTTGCTAGTACATCATCATGTACCAATACCCTATCACCCTCGCTTATGGCGTCAGTATGCATTTCTAGAATATCAGTACCGTATTCCAAGGTAAATGGTTCGCTTAACTTGCTAAAGGGCAACTTTCCCGGCTTTCTAACGGGAACAAATCCTGCTTTTAGGCTATGGGCCAATAGCGGTCCAAAGATAAATCCCCTGCTTTCCATTCCTACTACCTTATCTATACGGGTATCCCCAATCATGGTCAATAGCCCAACTGTAGCAACTTGAAAGGCTTTTCGGTCTTGCAACAACGGCGTAATATCCTTGTAAAGAATACCCTTTTTAGGAAAATTTTCAATATCCCTTACATAGCGTTTTAAATCCATTCCTTTTGTACCTTGTTTATTTTGCGTTAAAAGTAAAAAGAAATATATTTGCAGCCCCTTAGGGGAAGCCTAAAAAGGCCCTGTGGCGCAACTGGATAGCGCATCTGACTACGAATCAGAAGGTTACAAGTTCGAATCTTGTCAGGGTCACTAAAACGGATATCATCCGAGACCAAAACCTTGCTAATCTTATGATTTACAGGCTTTTTTTATTTTAGGCCAATCATATAAAATGATGCTATATGGTTTTAAATGTTCACAAATCGTCAACATTTTTTTAAAACGTCAACATAAGTGTCAACAGTTTTATATATTGAGCTCAATTAAAGATAAGTATTGCTAAGTTGATTTGACTTTCGTCTCAATTATTGTTTAACACATTAAGACGAAAACTATGCGCACAGCAAAAACATTTTCAGTACTCTTTTGGGTTTACACCCAACGCTCCGACAAAAATAATTCTTCTAACATTTATGCTCGCATTACCCTAAATGGAAAAAAAGTTAACCTTAGTTTAAACCAAAAGGTCAATGTAGACTCTTGGGACCCAAAACGCCAAAAGTTAAAGGGCAATGGAAAAACATCGAGAGAGGTAAATTATTATTTAGATGAAGTAAAGGCAATTATTGTTCAAAGCTACAGAGATTTGGTCAACGAATCCAAGTTAGTAACTCCACAATTAATAAAAGCAAGGTATTTAGGAGAGGATACAAGAAACCACACTTTAAAAAACATATTTTCTTATCACAATGATAATTTAGGGGTGAACCTTGCACCAAAAACTTTATGCCACTATAAAACTAGCCAAAAATATCTGTTGAAATTTTTGGAAGCCGAGTATCGCAAGTCAGACATATTTCTTTGCGATCTGGACTATTCATTCATTTTAGGATTTGAACGTTTCTTGCGCTCATACTTCTTCAGCGAAATGCAGGGGAATGTGCTGAACGGGTTATGAAAACAGACTGTTCTCGTTAGGCAGAATGTTAAGCGGACTTGACTTTAAAGGTGGAGATTGGGAATGAAGCGCTACTGCCTTTTTTTTTGCAGGAGTAGCGGAATGGAAATCGCAAACTTTGAAGTTGTGTCCAAGACCTTGTTTAGTGAAGCGTGTTACTCGAAATGGAGCTTTTCGCAGAATTTAGAGGGATTGGCTAGAACGGTTAAAAAAATAGATTATTCCTTCCATGTAGTATGTTCAGTGAAGTTTATTTCTAAGTTGTAGAAGCAGATAATATCAATTAAGCATTTAGAAGACTTGCCACATCTTTATATTAAAAAGAATTTGTTTTATTTTTACGGAAATTAATATTTACTTACGATTGTGATGCTAATAGTCTTGAGCAATAATCAGTATAACCGTGCTCTCCGTGATTGTGAATAGAACCTTATCAATATACAATGTTAAGACTAATCCAAAAACAAATACCTTACTGTTCTAGTTTTGAAAAGCAATCGTTAATTGGTTTGATAATTGGAGGTATTATTGCCCTTATCATGATTTTATTACAACCTTTTGGCACTTATAGTTTTGAGTCCGATTACAAATATTTAATATTTTCGGGCTTTGGATTATTGGCAGGAACAATGTATTTATTCTGTGCAAGAATTGAAAATTTATGGTATCATTCTAAAAACAAACGATGGAAGGGCGGATATGAAATAGTTTCCTTTATCATTTTTATGCTTGTTTCTGGCATACCGATTCATTTCTACAATCAAGTCTTCTTGAATAATTTTTTTAGCCACACCTTTTATCCCTATGAATATCTAAAACACGGTATTTGGTTTTTCGGACACTCAGTGGTACCGGTTATGTTACTTCTACTTCCTTTCTATCTCTATTTACGAAATAAATTTGGCATCATAGTTACTAAAAAGTCTTTGAATGAAATCACTCTTTTAGGAGAAAACAATGGAGAAAAATTAGTGATTCAAAAAGAAACACTGCTTTTTGTCAAAGCATCTGAAAACTATGTCAAAATTTTTTACGTGAAAAATAACAGTATCCATCATAAGACATTTAGAAATACGTTAGCTGCCATAAAGGAACAAGTTCCCTTTTTACACAAATCCCATCGTTCCTATTTAGTGAATATTGCGACAATTAAAACTATCAGAGGAAATTCACAAAATGCAAAAATAGAGTTTCATCTTAAGGATGAAAATATACCGTTATCAAAGTCTTACTACAAAACCATAAAATTAGCACTAGGTATTAAGCCCACAAATTAGTAGTTCGTCATAAAAACTAACAACTAATCAATAAAAGTAGTAACGCGTCACAATTTCTTTTCATTTTTTAATCATTTAGTTTCCTTTGTTTCTTTCAAAAAACTAAACTAGAGAGATTCTAATGCTTAAAAATCAAAACGGTATATTCTTGCTCATCCTATTTCTTGGTCTATTCTCCTATAAGTCTTTTGGACAGAACACGATCCACCAAGAAATAGAAAAACACACAGCTAAAATTTTTGACAGCTTAGTCGAAATCAGAAGAGATTTACATGAACACCCTGAGCTGGCCGGAAATGAAAAAAGAACTTCTAAAGTTATTGCCAACTACCTCTCGAATTTAGGTTTGGAAGTTAAAACTGGAATTGCGGGAAACGGAGTTATCGGCATATTGAAAGGAAGTAAATTGGGAAAGGCCATAGGTTGGAGAGCCGATATGGATGCGATAAAGAGTGATTATACCGATGACGTACCTTATGCATCAACGGTCAAAGGAGTCCAGCACGGTTGTGGTCACGACGTACATATGGCAATTGGACTTGGGATAGCTGAGGTACTTTCTAAAAGCAAAGAATCTCTGAATGGTACAGTTTACTTTATTTTTCAACCGGAAGAAGAAACTTTTGTCGGAGCGAAAAAAATGATTTCCGACAATGTGTTTTCGCAATTGAATATGGACGAAATATATTCATTACACGTAACTGCATTGCCTATGGGGCAAGTAATGGTGAAACCAAACGAAATATATGCCTATCAAAAGCGAATACAGCTTACATTTGATAACGATCTTACAAAAGACGATGCCAAAATTCTATATAAAAGTATACGCAATGAGATTTTACGAACAAAAGATGAAGTCGATCACTGGAATTTTCCAAAAGTCTTTGATTCAATTAATACGTTAACCAACCCAAACACTATTTTCAATGACTATCTCTTTTTGGAAGAAAATTTCGTTGTGGAACAAGACAGTGATCAGGTTCGTATTAAATCATATTTATATGAAACCAACAAGTCTAATCTACCGAAAATATTACCAACAATTGAGCAAATTATAAACAATTCAGAAATAAATGACCATTTTGTTTCAACATCGTACATTCAGGAAAATCAAACGGTATTAAACGATGAAGGATTAACCGCCAAAGCCATAAATAGCATTAACAAAATCTACGGCCTGGGTGCAGTTTCAAAGAGTTATGGGCAATTACCATACTTCAATGACGACTTCTTTTACTTTCAACAAAAAATACCTGGCGTCTATTTTCTATTAGGAGGTTCAAATAGCGATAAAGGATTCGTCGCTATGAACCATGCCCCTAATTTTCGGGTAGATGAAGAATGCATGAAAATTGCTGTCCAAACGTTTTCATCATTAATTTTTGAAAGAACCAAGACGGAATAAAATACAATTCCGAATAATAACCATTACGAATACTTTTTATTAATTACTCATTAAACCATCAGTATTTGGTTTAAACATGAATAACACTATCAAGAATTTGAAATTATTACTTAATGTAAATAAAACATGAAAAGAATGAAATATGTCTTCCCAGATGTAAAAGAAGTAAATATGGCAAAAGGACTTTCAATTTTGCTTGTAACTCTTCTTTTATTCCTATCCAAAAATAAGGTAACTGCCCAGTCATTAGAAGAAGTAGAAACAAAAAATGTGACATTCGATAGTGAAGGAATTAAGTTGGCAGGTACAATCTATAGCCCCAAACAGCCTAATGCGGCACTTGTCATTGTGCATGGTTCCGACCCGGTTCCTAGAATGACCAAGTTTGCTGAAATACTAGCAAAAAATAATATTTTAGTGTTGACTTATGATAAACGTGGTGTAGGGGAATCAGGTGGCGTTTATGTTGGGCCCCAGGTAGGAACTAATAATATCAGTACGGATAATTTGAATCTATTAGCAAAAGATGCAAGTACCGCCGTTAATATTATGTTCAAAGAGAACATCAACATACCCATAGGTGTTATTGGTTTTAGCCAAGCAGGATGGATAATGCCAATAGCTGCAAATGAAAATCCATTAATAGAATTCATGGTCTTGTTTAGTTGTCCCACAATCACAACTCTTGAACAACTCAGGTTCCAGTTTTATACAAATGGGAGAGAAGATTTTTGGGACACACACACGGAAGAAGATGCACGAAAACACATCAAGAATGATCCTGATAGGTACCAATTTACCGGTACAGACCCAAAAACCACTCTAAGTAATCTTTCAACGCCAGGCCTATGGCTTTTTGGTGAAAAGGACATACAAATTCCTGCAAAAATGTGCATAGAGCATCTTAATACTTTAAAAGCACAGGGCAAACCATTTGAGTATACATTATTCCCAACATTAGGGCACAATACTGCTTTTGCCAATACCACGGAACCAATTGATATCTCTATACATTGGATTAAGCAAAAAGCCAAGGAACTCAGCAAGAAGAAAGTAACAAAGACGTATAAAAAACTATAATGGGTGACTACAATAATCAACTTAAAGCTTTACTTGGCTGCCACATTAAACCTGACTATGAATATAAAACAACAAACTCTTTTAGCAACAGTAATTCTCTTCATAGGAATTTCTGCTTTTAGCCAATCCAAAGATATCGCGATAAAGACATTTTTGGACCATTTAACTCCAGACGATTTTTCTGGAACAGTTCTGGTCGCACATAACGATAAAATAACTGAAAAACGAGCTTATGGACTTGCAAGTATAGAACACGAAATTAAGAACAGCGTAAACACAAAATTCAACATTGCGTCTATAGCTAAAATGTTTACTGCTGTTGCAATCTTGCAGCTGTACGAGCAAGGAATGTTGAAATTAAACATTCCAATTGGCGAATACCTCCCTGATTATCCTAATAAACTGGTAAGGGATTCGGTAACAATTCATCAATTATTATCACACACTTCTGGACTTAATAATTTCTATGTGGCAGACGAGGATAAAATGAGAAATTTGGAATACAAAAAAGTATCGGATTTTGTTCCTCTTTTCGTTCATGATACACTCTTATCACTACCAGGAACCAAATACAATTACAGTGCATCAGGTTTTGTTATTCTTGGTCTAATCATTGAAAAAATAAGCGGTAAAAATTATTATGAATATATCAAAGTCGCTATTTTAAAACCTACAGAAATGTTCAACACAAGCGAACTCGAAGTTGATTCTACCGTGAGTAATAAAGCAAGTGGATATACGTCAATGTTCGGGGAAAATAAAGTCCTTAAAAAAAATGACTATTACTTGACGAAAGCATCACCAGGAGGGTTTTATTATTCGACGATAACAGATTTATTTAATTTTTCAAAGGCTTTAGGAAACAATGAACTAATAAAAAAAGAAACAACCGAATTAATGTTCAAACCAAAAATCAAAGGCTACAATACGTATATAGGTTATGGTGGTAAAAAAGGAGCTTCTATAGTTACAGATTTTTTTAAAGAACTGATTGCAAACAAAAAATAGAAAATCAGAATAAATCTAAAGCGATGGATACGTTGTAGTAGAACCGTATTCTACCTAGTAACTAGCTAGATGAGTAATCAAAGGAAAAGTAGATTTAAAAAGGCGCCAATACCGAGAGCTATAATCGGTAGATTTAACCGTTTCCAATAAAAAAGACCTGTCTACCTGAAATCACACAGTAAATTAATGAAATTTTAAAATCTAGTTTGTGCTCAATCTCAAAATAATCACTTCATTTAAACGCCGGCTGCCAAATAAAATGCAGTTTCCACGCATGAGAGAGAAAACAACTACATATTTCCACTGTCTTTTTCTCTCTTTTCTCACAACTAGTCTTTCTGGCCAAGTAATATCACAAGAATTAGATAATGAAATTAAAAGACGAGTAAAACTTGAAATTAACCCAAGCTTTTCAATTGGTGTTCTCTTGCCTGATGGAACGGCCCAGTTTTATGGGTATGGCTTTTATAATAATAGAAAAAAAAAGCCTGATAGCTTAACCCTCTATGAAATTGGTTCTATTACAAAAACCTTTACAGCAAAGCTAGCTTCTATCTACCTAAAAGACTCTTTGAATAAACCTTTATCTGCTTTTTTTGGTGGAATTCAAAACCCTAAATTAGATAGTATAACGCCATACCAGTTGCAAAATCATATTGCTGGTGTTCCTCGATTGTCCAATCAATTTTCCCCTCAAAACTGGTCAGACCCTTTTAATGGTTACTCGAATAATATTTTAGGGAAAGAAATGCAAGAATTGAGTCTCGACAATTCTACCAGTTGGAGCTACTCTAACTTAGGATATGCAATGCTTGGACGAACAATTGAAATTGTTTCGGGTAAATCGTACGAAAGTTTAATGGGTAATTTAATAGAAGCCATAGGAATGAGAAATACAATCCATTCAGTTCCTAACCAAGAAAACCAAATTGTTGCTCAGCCTACCAACTTTGGTACTTCAAATAGCAATTGGAATTTCACCGGTCCAAGTAGATACGAAGGTGGTTTAATTAGTAATACTAGAGACCTTATAAAGTATTTAAAGTACCAAAAGCAAAACAATCTGTTATTTACTTCAGATTCTCTAAAAAATAAAATTCAGACAGGAGTTCCTAACCTTGGTAAGGATAAGCTTTTCTATAAAGATGGATGGTTTGTTTTAAAACCCGATAACACAACTAATATTCTCCTACATAATGGCGGCACCGGTGGCTTTATATCGTTTTTGGGTTACAATAGAAACACAGAGGTTGGAGTGGTGGTACTTTCTAATTCAGTAAATGTGGTTGATGATATTGGAATCAATATTCTTTATCCGTCTTTTACACTCAATCATCCTGAACGAACTATCGCATACGAATTAGCAAACCTTATAGATGCTGAAAATAGGGATAACTTAGTCAACAAGTTTTACATTTTAAAAAGCAAAGATTACCCTCATAACATAATAGATGTGTATTGGTTAGAGCGCTTTCATTTTGGAAAAGGCAACTATTCTGTAAGTGATCAGTTAAGTGAAATTATGGTTAAAGAATTACCTGAGGACTGGGAAGTACATGACATAAAAGGACAAAACCTGGAGCAGTTAAAAAACTATAAAAAAGCAATAACAGCTTATGAAAAAGCATTGAAGTTAAAGCCAGAAAACAAATTATTGAGAGATAAAATCAAAAGTTGCACAGCTTTACATAAGGGCACTACCAATCAAGGTTCTAAACCAGAGCAAGCTGATAATTAACAAACCTAAGCTTAATCAATGACCTTAGGCATTAGGACTTGGAACTACTGAAGACCATGCTAAAAAAAATGGACATTCATAACATCCAAATGATAAAAACAAATCAAATTATAATTTTCTTCCTTATCCTAAGCTTCACGTGTTGTATTTCCGAAAAGAAAAAGAATGAAAGCCTAAGCGAAGCTAAAACTATATCAACAGATTTACAAGTTGACCATTTCAATATTTGGGTTAAAAATCCAAAAACAGCAAAAAAACGATTAACAGATATTGGATTTACATCGCTCCAAGATTCACTATCACCAATTCACAAAAGGCAAGGAACGGCAGGACGCTATTTCTATTTTTTAAATAGCTACTTTGAATTGATTTTTGTGTATGACCAAACCGAGTTAGAGCAAAATAATACAATACATAAAGACTTAGATTTTATAGTAAGAGCAAACTTTCAAAAAAATGGTGCTTCCCCTTATAGCATAGCTTTAAAAATGAAAGAGTACGATGTCGACAAAATTCCATTCCAAAAGGTAAAATATCATCAAGAATGGATGAATCAAGATGAAAACATATATGCTGCTAAAAATTCAAAAACCCATCTAAAAGAACCATCAATTTTTGTGGTTCCCCCAAAAATGCAATCCGGAACATTTGATTCCACAACAGAATTGAAAAAATTCCAAACGGATGACCCAAGTTGGAAACTGCTTTTTAAGCATCCTAATGGTGCTGAAAAAATTACAAACATTGTTATAACATCAACCGACTTGGACCTTAATTCAGAAACAATAAAAGCACTTAATTTAATTGAAAATATTACCGTTAAAAACGGCTCAGAACATCTTATGGAACTCTATTTTGACGATACTATTCAAGGGAAATCTTTTGATTTAAGACCCGAACTACCCTTAATTATTCACTTATGATAACACTAAAAAACAAAACTCTAATACTCTTATTTGCTATTTGTACGCTAAGTTTTAGCTGCAAAAACTCCCCAGAGCAAACAGAAATTAAACCATCACAAATTGCTGTTGATAAATTTCAAACCATTATAAATTCAATGTACCAATCCAATCCAGAATCCATAGGAATTGCTGTACATATAGAATCACCAGAAAATGGCATATCATGGAGCGGAAGTGCTGGTTATTCAAATAGAGAGACAAAAGCAAAACTATTATCCTACCAACCAGCTTTAATAGCTAGTAATACAAAAACCTATATTTCTGCATCTATTTTAAGACTTCAGGAAGAAAACAAACTATCTATTGAAGATAACATCAGCAAGTATCTAACTCAAAAAACAACTGATTTATTTAAAAGTGATGGGTATGATGTTGATGCTATCGCCATAAAACACTTGCTTTCTCATACAAGCGGTATTGAAGAATATACTAATGATGACTATATTAACTTTATTGATAAAAACAAAGAATACAGATGGACAAGAGAGGAGCAACTACAACGCGCGGTAGCGGTTGGTAATCCTTTAGGTAAGCCACAAGAGCTGTTTAATTATGCCGATGGCAACTATTTACTTTGCACAGAAATTATTGAGGAAGTTACCAAAAAACCTTTTTACGAAGCCATAAGAAACTTGCTTAAATATGATGAACTTGTTTTGAACAATACGTGGTTCCCAACATTGGAGGCTCAACCAAAAGGAGCTAAAGAATTGGTTCATCAATATTGGACTGAAAAGGGATGGGATTCTAAAAACATGGACATATCTTTTGACCTCTATGGCGGTGGCGGCATTGCTACTACTACAAAAGAATTAGCCCAATTTTCTTATCATCTATTCAATCAAAATATAATTGAAGATAAGGATGTTTTAAAATTACTTTCATCAAAAGTGAAAACCGCTGATGGTAAAAATAATAGTTATGGGCTAGGGCTTTCTATAGGTAATACAAAAGGGTTTAAACGATATGGGCACGGCGGCTTTTGGGGTTCGCAAGTATTGTATTTTCCGAAATTGAGGACTTCAATTTCTGTTTTTGTGTTGGAAAAAGACATGAAAAGCACCATCATAAAAAACACCACACAAAAATTGGTAGCTGAGTTGACAAACCAACTCTACTTAGAAGACACCATAATGACTGAAAACTATCAGCTTTATAAGGCAAAAAACACTAAAGCGACTTTAGTATTATATCCTGGTGGTGGTACCACTTCCAAAGAAACAAAAAAAGAATTTGACATTATCAATCTTGCCAATGCCAACAACATTTCTGTTGCATTGATGAATTTTAATCGCCATTTATGGATTGATACACTTACAACCATACGGGTAGCAAATGAATTAGAACAATTATTTAAAGAAAATGAGCTAAATCCTGAGAATATATGCATTGGTGGGATGTCCATTGGTGGGAATGTAGCCTTAACACTTTCAAACTATTTACATCAAAGTCAAAGTATCATTAAGCCAGAAGGTACCTTTATTATTGATTCTCCAATTGATTTATATGCACTTTACAAGAGTTCGCTAAAAGATATTTTAAACCCTAATTTAGATGAAGAACGGCTTGCTGAACCTAAATTCATTATTGATTATTTTGAAGAAGCATTCAGTAAAGATTCGTTGCTGATGAATATTGCAAAAGTATCGCCTTTTACCCAAGAAAAGAACCATATAAATGTTTCAAATTTAAAAGATATTAAGCTTAGGTTTTATACTGAACCAGATAGCCTATGGCAAAAAATTAACAGACAAACAGACTTTGAAAGCACTAATGCTTATACTATTCAGCAAGTGGCTAAGGATTTAATAAAAGAAAATTGGAATCAATTTGAATTGATAGAAACTAAGAATAAGGGATATCGTTCTAATGGCGAACGTCATCCACATAGCTGGTCTATTGTAGACGCTAACGAGTTAATGAAATGGATAAAAAAATAACAAAAGACACTTATGATAAAAGGACTTTTTGAAACCCATTTGTTTGTTGAAAATCTGGAGCGCTCAATAGATTTCTACACCAATGTTTTAGGGCTTGAACAATTTCTTTACGAGGAAGAACGTAGAGCTGCCTTATTTTGGATAGGAGAAAAATCAAGACAGTCCTTCTTAGGTATTTGGGAAAAACCAAAAGATGAAATTGATTTGAGACATTTTGCTTTTGAGTGTGACTGGGAATGGATTTTGAATGAATCCCTTGATTTTCTTGAGTCACACAGCATTGGTTTTTGGAATTTCTTAGGTGATAATTCTAAAAAGCCGATGGTATTTGCCAATATTCCTGCTATAGCTATTTACTTTTCTGACCCTGATGGTCATTATTTAGAATTCATCGGAAAATTACCGGGAAAATACAGTCCTGAAAAAGGAAGTTTAGTTATGTCCTACGAAGAATGGTTAGAAACTAATAGCTAAACAACACTAGAATACAACACCGAAAACTTATAATAACAATTATAAATGAGATATTTAATCTTCATCCTGTCGACACTATTTTTCTCAGGCTGTACAACCGGTATGCAAAAACTCGTTACATTGAACGGACTGGCCTTTGGAACGACATATAGGATAGAATATTATGATTTTAAAGATACTATCAAAATTGAAGAAGGAATTGCCTCTGTTATTGACTCAATCAATAACTCTTTAAGCACATATCTACCAGAAAGTGAAATATCTAAGATTAATAGAGGTAATTCAAACATAGTCACAGATATATTATTCCAAGACGTATTTAAGCTATCTAAGGAAATACATAAAAAATCAAATGGATATTTTGATCCAACAGTTGGTATTTTAAGAAATGCTTATGGATTTGGGGATACTAAACCAATTAAATTAATAACAGACTTAAAATTGGATTCTATGATGAATTATGTAGGTTTCGATAAAGTACGTCTACTACCTAATGGAAAGGTTTACAAAACAAACAAAGCTATTTATCTTGACTTTAACTCAATAGCAAAAGGTTATGCAGTTGATAGGATTGTGTCATATATTAAAAGTAAAGGAATTAAAAACTTAAGAGTGGAAGTTGGTGGAGAAATTAGAACACATGGAAAACATTTGTTTTACGATATGAATTGGACAGTTGGAATTGAAGGCATTGAATCACAAATAAATAATAGAACTTCCGTGGCAAGAATAGAACTTATTAATAAATCCATCGCGGGTTCAGGTAACTATAGAAAGTATAGAGTGGATTCTTTAACAAATAAGAAATATGTGCATACCATTAATCCCTTAAACGGGAAAGCCGAACAAGGGGATGTTTTAAGTGCCTTCGTCATTGCGGAAACTTGTGCTATTGCAGATGGGTACGCTACCACATTTATGGCAATGGGAATTGATAACTCTAAAAAAATGATACCTAGTTTAGAGAATATAGAGGCTTACTTGGTCTATTTGGATTCTTTAGGGCAAACTAAAACATATATCACAGCTGGATTTAAAAAACTAATTATTGAATAAAACTGAGATAAATTACACTCCAAAACAAGTATATAAAAATTTGCTTAAAGGCAGTTAATCTAACACGCCACAAGGATTTGCAAAGGTTTTGGTTACAAATGAATTATTTAAGTTGCTGTTCAGCATAATGTATCCTGGATTTCTGTTCGAAAAAATAACTTTACTATTGAGTACTGCAAACCGCGTTGGTATTGTACACGATAATTATCAGCGTTCTATCCTGGAATTATGAATAAAGCGGATATAAGTTATCTGTAGCAAATTAATTGGGTTTCGTTTCAAATAAAATTGGTAAGCCAGAAAAAACATTTTCTTTGAGAAACATTTATAAAAGGTAAGATTGGGAAGAACCTTACTAAAAGACTTAAAAACAATCTGTCTAGTTTTGTTCTCATTGTGAAATTATTTGGATTAGCATCAATTTTTTCTCTCCCACTTACCTTTTTTACAATCGTTATGATTCAATGGTTCTTATACCAATTAAAATCATAGATTACTTGTAAGCTTCCTGAATACTATAAACCACTAATTATTGTAAAGCTTCCACTTTCTTAGTAAAAAAGTAGCTACAATAAGCAGAAAAACTGATGTAAAAAGCTTTAATGAATATATATCTGTTTGGAGATATCCACCAAAATAATCCAATAATGGAACCTTATTTAGGTTCGCATAAGTGAGTAAGAAAAACAGTATTTCAAAGAGTTTTTTACCCTTACTCAACAAACCTGAAATAGCGGCTAAAAGCACTATAAAAAAACCTCCTAAAACTACATTCATGAGTGCTTGAACATTCATAAATACTGCATATCGTATTAATAAAGGTAACGCAAGACACAGCATTAAGACAACAGCTGAGCTCAATTGAGCCATCAACAACCTACGCAGGGGCATATAAGACGAAAAGGCATAGTAGTGCATTCCATTCGTCGTCTCTTTAGTGGTAATATCAGAGAATCGATGTACTTGTAAAAACCACAATACAGGAAGTACTATTTGATGCGCAACATCAACTGAAAGTACTATTAACAAGACCATTCCTACTATATTAAACAGCCATAGCCAAAATTTTCCTTTTCGCATCAGCATCAAAAATTCTGTTTTAAACAATGGTAGAATGCTATAATTTTTACTCATAATAGCTAAATCACCTATACTTATATCTTGTACGATTGGCTGTTTTTCCAATAGGGTTTTCTTCTTTTTCATTACTTTTCTTTCTGATACATTAAAACGATGAAAGAAAGGAGACACTAAAAACAGAACTAAAAAACTCAATGCCACTAGCGCTAAACGACCTAAAACGTAATGCGTTGAAAAATCAACTCCATTAAATTGAAAATATTTTGTTTCTTGGTTACTACTTATTATGTATCCTATTCCTAACTCTTCGTTGTTGTCGGTATTTTTAATCTCCCTTACCGTTTGTTCCAATTGTTGAGTAACCAGCTTACTACCAAACACATCTAAGGTTTGCTGAACCTTCGTTTTTGGAGTATACAACATTATTGCGGAGAAAAGAAAAAAGAACAAAGCATTTTGAACTATAGTGTATTTTCCGAAAATCAGTTCAAAAATTAGTGCCAAAACCGAAATAAAAACCATAGTAGGAACTGCAATGATTAGGTAGGGCTGGACAAATTGCAATGGTTCAAACGAGAAGCTATCAGCATATAAAAAAAATAGGCCAATACTCATTAAAAAGATTATAGCCACAAGCGTAATTAGCAACAAGAAATTACTGCTGGTTTTCGCGAGTAGATAAATAAAATTTGTAATCGGTGTTGTAGAGATAATCTGCCCTACCCGTGTTTCATTGTCGGTTTTTATGCTCCCCGTTATCAAATAGAAGCCAAGTAGCGACAAAAAAACACTAGTTAAAATTGCGGTTATATACCCGACCCAAGAAGAATTATAATACCCAACATAATCTGAAATTCTAATGGTAGAATAACCGGCATCCGGTGCAGGCAAAAACGTGTAGGCGATTACCAAACTAGCACATAACGTAATCAAAAAGGAGTAGGTTCTTGTACGCTGGATATAATCATATTTTACAATAGCTAAAAAATGTTTCATCTTAATTGATTTTAGTTAGGTATAAATAGGCATCCTCTAAATTTGCTTCCTTAGGAACTGAATTGGCAATAGGTTCATCACTGAGATATCTGACGGCCAATTGCCCTTTTTTACGAGCTGTACTTACTACGGTATGTTCCAATTTAAACGCATTCAAATCTGGCTTTGGGATTATGGTTTCAAATACGTTTCCGCGTATCCGGTTTATTATATCTTCTTGATTCCCATGGGTAATTAAACTACCGTTTTTCATGATAGCCACTTTATCCGCAATGGTATCTATGTCCGATACGATATGGGAGGAAAGAATTACGATGCTATCATTTGCCAATTCTGAAATTAAATTCCGAAAACGAACCCGTTCTTCTGGATCTAGACCCACTGTGGGCTCGTCGAAAATTAACACTTTGGGATTGTTGAGAAGCGCCTGCACGATACCAACTCTTTGTTTCATACCTCCAGAATATGAACCAATTGGTTTCTTAGCAGCCTCCATAAGGTTTAACCCTTCTAAAAGTTTATTTATGCGCTCATTCATATTGACCCCTCCTACCCCTTTTATTGCCGCCATATATTTTAAAAATTCAATAGCGTTAAGGTTCGGATATACCCCAAAATCTTGAGGTAAAAATCCCAACTGCCGCCGCATATAATTGGGGTCTTTTATGATGTTATTTTTGTTCAAGCAGATAAGACCTTCGGTAGGGGTGCTCACGGTAGCTATCATCTTCAATAATGTCGATTTTCCTGCACCATTTGGACCCAGGAGTCCTAAGATTCCGCTTTGCATCGTTATAGAAAAATCTTTAAGCCCAATTGTTGAATTTCCGTATCGTTTTGACACATTGGTAATAGTAAGTTTCATAAGTAATGTATTTGGATGGTTACCTAAATTATTTCTGTTCCGAGTTAGTATTTTGAGAAGTTACTTTTACTATTTCTGTTGAAAATCCATTTTGCTCAAATTTTAAACGATCTTCAGCACCTTCGATAATGCTAAAAGTTGCACCGACCGATGTATCCATTAAGGTAGTTTTATTCTTTTGCGTTAGCTCACTTTTTGCATCTTGTGCAGGAACCAGTAAATACATTGTTTTGCCATCCAACTCGATTACGAATTCTAGATTCGCCTCCGCCAAAAGATAGGTGCCGGTGTAGTCTTTAAAGTTTTCAATATTTATTGCAGAAAATTGGACAATGGGCCTACCGTTTAAAAAAGTAATTAAGTCGAAGTTAATCACTTCACTTTTTGGAATTTTTCTCGAATTGGAGAAAATCATAA
The DNA here is from genome assembly GCF_042676845.1 of Maribacter chungangensis. Lineage (NCBI taxonomy): Bacteria > Pseudomonadati > Bacteroidota > Flavobacteriia > Flavobacteriales > Flavobacteriaceae > Maribacter > Maribacter chungangensis. Next base: position 1,268,514 of record NZ_JBHTHY010000003.1, on the reverse strand, counting down.
AAAGATTTTTCGTATCAGGATTATAACCGTTTCTAAAAGAATAGCCAATGTTGTTACCTCCATGCCCGTAGTAGTTTCCTTCATTAGGATTCGGTTTAAAAATTCCTAGACCATATACCTCATTACCGGATTCCATTAGCAGCGCCAACGTTTCCTTTTTTAGTAGTTTTTCTGTTTCAAAAAGGCTTGTATAAAACACTTCCATATCAAACAAGGTTGAAGCCACACTACCCGCAGCAAAAGCTATATTGGCAAAATATCTATAGTCCAAAAACTCTGTTACATCTTTATCATCGTGCATGGGTGTTGCCAAATTGGGCAAGTTTTTATGCACATAAGGGTAGGTGTGCTGCAATTGAAGTGGCTCAATAATACGCTCACGAACTGCATCAAAGTAATTTTGGTCGGTCAACTTTTCAATAATTCTACCCAATAAAAAATAATTGGTATTGCAATAGTCATATTTCCCGACCATATCAGGATTATTTTCTCCTACTTGCTGTAATAGTTCATCTTGATAAAGAACATCGTTTTTAGCATAAAAAATGTCTTCAATATTTCTACTTATAACTTCATCCAAACCAGTTTCATGTGCAAGTAACTGTTCTATGGAAAGGGTGCCATCTATATTGGGAATGGGGTCAAGATACGTACCTATAGTATCAGTAAGCTTAATGTTTCCCTTTTCAACTTCTTGTAAAATTAAAATAGCGGTAAACGTTTTTGTTGCACTACCAATATTGAAAACACTATGTTCAGTTAAATTATGGTTTCCAATACTAGCAGTATACACTTCGTTATCTCGTTTGACGAGTATTCCTACGCCCTGATTATTCTCTTTAAAGGAACTTTGGTATTTTGAGGCAATTGATTCTAGACTGGATTCTTGAGAAAAAAACACCGTTACATTAAGAAGTAGCGCTAAAAGGATGCTGATTGAATTTTTGGTTTTCATATCTATTGTTTTAAAGATTAGACTTCAAAAATGAGATGAAAGACCAGCTTTAAAAAATAAGAATGACCAACGTATGTACTAAAATGATAAGCGCAAAAATGTACGGATATCATGAAAACATGGCCATTGGTCATCTAATTTGAAGCACTTGCCATTTAAAAATGGGTAGTGTTTGGATAACAGCTACTTTTGAAACTTACAATACAGCCTAAAAATGTCTAAAATTGATACATTTATTGACCATAAAATAGCCCAGAACCTCTTTATTTGGCTTTTTCTGTTTCTCATCTTTATGACGGCGATACAGAATGATAATAGGGTGTTGGCTTCCTTATTCGCTATCGTTTTGTTGGCACCGCCAGTGTACGTCAATAACTTATATATCCTGCCCTTTTTTAAAAAATCACCGAGCATATTCGTTTCCTTATTTCTTTTTAACACCTTAGTATTTACCGGTATCTCTGTAGCAATACTAAACAATGTAAGCGAAGTTGCTTTTGCATGGAGCCGATACTTTAATTTTTTTGGCATTATGGTGTTGGCCCTTATTTTTGCATCGACGATAAAAATTGCACGAGACAGTTTTACAAGACGTCAACAAGAAAAAGAAGCAGAGCTGAAATTGTTGAAAGCACAATTGAATCCTCATTTTTTGTTCAATACCTTAAATAACCTCTATGGCCTTTCTGTAATAAAATCGGATAAATTACCTGGGCTAATGCTAAAATTATCGGATTTATTACGCTACAGCCTTTATGAAACAAAAGAAGTATTAGTGCCTTTTGAAAAGGAATTCACCTATCTGGAAAATTATATTGCATTAGAAAAAATACGTTTGGAAGATAAAACGGATATTAATTTGATTAAAAAAGGTGATTTTTCCGGAACCCAAATCGCGCCCATGTTGCTGATTGTGTTCGTAGAAAATGCTTTTAAACATTTAGGCGCTATCAGAGGAGAATATAGTAGCGTTGAAGTGAAGATAAAACAAGATAACGATGTATTGGAATTTAGCTGTTCCAATTCAATAGCTACAAATCCTAAATCAGAAGCTAATCTAGAAATGGTAAAAAGTGGTATTGGTCTTAAAAATGCAAAAAAAAGATTGGCGCTACTTTACCCTAATAAACATAACCTAAAAATAGAATCAACAAAAGGACATTATTCAGTTTCGTTAAGAATCTACAATACCAAAGAAAGATGAAAATCCTAATTAAATTTATAGTTCTATTATTAATTTCATCTTGTGCCAATTCTCAAAAAAAGGAAATTGAATGGCATCCTATTGTTCAGAAAGCAAAGGAAACATCACTATACACCAAACAGGTCGAGTGGAAAAAGGTAAATCAAGAATTCATTGCCTTAACAAAAGACAAAACCAATATAGAAAGTTTAAAAGAAGGACTGCAGTTTCTAATTAATAGCATAGGTGATAAACACGGTCAGTTTCGGTCAATAAAAAATCATGCTCTTGTTGTACGGTATACCGGAAGCGTTGAAAATGAACATCGTGAACGAGATGCTGAATTTATTAATACTGTTATTAATGATGTCTACGCTGAATTTTCATATCAGCTTTTAGAAAACAAGGTAGGTTGTTTGAGAATTGTTGGAATCGGACCGGGAGACGTAAAAGAACAGGCGAATTTCATTAGAAATGGACTCAGGACACTAAAAGATAAGGGGGTAAATAAATGGATTGTTGATTTACGATTTAATGGCGGGGGAAATATTGAACCTATGGTTTCAGGCATTGCACCCTTAATTGGGGAGGGTTTTGTTGGCGGAGCAATTAATGCACATAACGTAATTCGCGATTATACCATTAAACAAGGTCAGTTTTATAATTATGAAAGACTAGCTTGTGAAATGGATACGGAACCAAATATTCTTCCAAGTGAAAAAGTCGCTGTATTATTAAGTAGATATACCATTAGTTCTGGTGAGATGTTAGCCATTACTTTAAAAGGTAGGCCTAACACCAAATTTATAGGTGAAGAAACCGCAGGTTACACAACAGGTAATGGGTACGATATAGTAAGTGATGAATTAGCTTTGGTAATTTCGCAGGATATTTTCATTGACCGCAATAAAAATAGGTATGATAAAAATGTTGGGGTTGATGTTGCTATAGAATTCCAACATGATATTCCTACGGAGAATGACAATCAAATCAAATATGCAATAACTTGGCTTAACCAGTAATCTTTTCAACAAAACCATACTTAATGAAAACCCTAAATTGTATTATTGCGGACGATGAACCCATTGCCCGTCAAATATTGGAAAGCTATGTTGCCAATCTTCCATACTTGTCATTGGTGGCAAGCTGTGCCAATGCGTTTGAAGTTATGGAGGTTCTACAAAAAGACAGCATAGACGTTTTGTTCTTGGATATTAATATGCCCAAGCTTTCCGGGTTAAGTCTGTTAAAGACCATGCAGCAAAAACCATATGTAATTATCACCACGGCATATCCGGAATATGCTGTTGAGGGTTTTGAATTATCGGTGACCGATTACCTATTAAAGCCTTTTTCTTTGGAACGTTTTTTAAAGGCAATTTCAAAAGTACAGCAACTAGTTCAACCTAACCCTACACTACCTGAAACTACAAAAGAGGACACCACTAAGACGCTATTTGTAAAAAGCGACAAGAAAATCATTAAACTTAATTTAAAAGCGATTACCCATATAGAAGCGTATGGTAATTACATCAAAATTTTTACGGATGCTATGGTACTCACCCCACAAACGCTTACCGAGTTTTTGGAGAAACTACCAAGTAACTTTTTAAGAATTCATAAATCCTTTGCCATTAATTTTGACCAGCTTAAATTAATTGATGGCAATCAGGTGGTATTGCAAAACGAAACCAAATTACCTATTGGCAAGTCGTACCGAAAAATAATCCTAGATAGGATTTAAAACACAATTCCCCTTTTATTACATTAATTACGCAGTTAACTGGGTAATTAATCATATTTATTATACATTTAGGCTATGGAAGATGATTTAATTAGACAATTAGGCTATGCCAACCTTGATACACGTTTAAAACGCATCAGCGATAAAATGTCCCATAGCCTTCGCTCCATGTATCGTAATCTTGACATGGATACAGAACCTAATTGGTATTTGGTGTTATGGATTGTTAGGGAACAACCTAATATTTCTGTTATGGAAATAGCTAACAGATTAAAATTCACCCATCAATCTGTTATGACCATGACCGGTAAGATGATAGACAAAGGGTATCTGCAGAGTTTAAAAGACCCTTTTGATAAAAGGAAAACCATATTCAATCTAACAAAAAAAGCAGAGGACGCGATGCCTCTATTTGCGAAAATATGGGAAATAGGGAAAAAAGTGACCCTGGACCTTCTCAATGAAAATACGGAGATTATGCAGCATTTAGAACAGCTGGAGGCTAATCTAGAAAAAGCATCCTTTGGCGAGCGTATCGCCAACGAATTGATAAATGAAAAAAATGAAAAAACATCAGTATAAAACCGCGCTGGAATGGACAGGGAATAAAGGCCATGGTACAGCTAATTATCGTTCTTACGATAGAAACTATACAGTTCATGTAGACGGTAAAGCACACCCCATTATGGGTTTCTCTGACCCATCCTTTTTAGGCGATGCCTCCCGATACAATCCAGAGGAACTTTTTCTTTCATCTATAGCCTCGTGTCACATGTTATGGTATTTGCATCTATGTGCCATAAATCGGATTACGGTCACCGAATACTTAGATAAGGCGACAGGAGTCATGAGCGAAGATGAAAACGGAGGCGGTCGTTTTATTGCAGTTACACTAAACCCTCAAGTAAAAGTAAAGGATGCAAAAATGATCGCTAAAGCCACTGAACTTCATGAAGAGGCCAATACAATGTGCTTTATCGCGAATTCGTGTAATTTCAAAATAGGACATGTTCCAAAAACAACGGTTCATTAACAGCTTCAAATGATAGCAACATGGAGATTAAAAAAATAAACATTACACACAAATTCAGCAGCTTTGACGATTACTGGTCGCCAAAGATTGTAGGTGAATTGAACAATCAACTCGTGAAGCTGGCCAAGTTCAAAGGTGAGTTCGTAATGCACCATCATGAAAATGAAGATGAATTGTTCTATGTCATCGATGGAGAATTATATATCGAACTGAATAACAAAACGCTTTATCTACAAGCCGGGGAGTTTGTGGTTATCCCTAAGGGTGTATCACATAAGCCATACGCTCCTGAGGAAGTGCATGTACTACTTTTTGAACCCGCTGCTACCCTGAACACAGGAAATGTGAACAATAGTCTTACAGTTTCTGACCCAAACACCATTTAATAATACAGCGATGAGATTTGCCCATACCAATATTGTAAGTGTCAACTGGAAAAAGCTTGCAAATTTTTACATTTCAACTTTAGATTGTAAACTAGTCCCTCCTATCAGGAAACAATCAGGAGAATGGTTAGACAAGGGTACCGGTCTAAAAAACGCCAAGCTAGAGGGCGCTCACCTCTTGCTTCCCGGGTATTGTGAAAACGGGCCAACGCTTGAAATCTACGAATATCAAAACGGCATACCTCAGGAACCTATACTACCCAATAAAAGAGGTTTCGGGCATATAGCTTTCGAGGTTAAAGATGTGGCACAAATACTAGAGCGTATCATCCAAAATGGTGGCCAAACCCAAGGTATAATCACCAAAAAAGAAGTCAAAGGCGTTGGTGAAATTACTTTCGTTTATGCCAGAGACCCAGAAGGAAACTTAATTGAATTACAACAATGGAACTAACAAAAGAGATAAGGGCTTCAATTGACAAAAGCGTTCTATGCTGGCTGGCAACGATATCAACCAAAAACATTCCAAATGTCTCACCCAAAGAGATATTTACGTATTATCAGAAAGATAAAATCATCATTGCCAACATCGCATCCCCACAAACTGTTAAGAATATTAAAGCTCATAAAAGCGTATGTGTAAGTTTTATCGACATCCTAGTTCAAAAGGGATATCAGATAAAAGGACGTGCAGAAATTATAAATTCAAACGCTCCTGAATTCTTGGAGATAAAAAAAGTACTGACTAAAATGACAGCGGGCAGATATCCATTTAATACAGTTACAATAATTAATATAGAAAACGTAAAGCCCATAATTGCACCCAGATATCTGCTCTATCCAGAAACAACCGAGAATGAGCAAATTGAAAGCGCGAAAAAAGCATATCGTATATAAACGACCACAATATGAGCAACGGAATTAACCAAACATTTCATAAAAATGAAGTATGCCATAGAAACTTAAATAGTTGATTCTTTTACAGATAAGCCCTTCAAGGGTAATCCAGCTAGTGCTTGTTTATTAAATCAAACCCTGTCGGATGAACAAATGAAAACTATTGCCAAAGAATTAGGGCTTTTAGAAACAGCATTTATCACACAAATAAAAAATCAGGATAAATATTCTATCCGCTATTTTTCGCCAGTGATGGAAATTCCACTATGTGGGCACGCAACATTAGCTGCTTCAAAAGTTCTTTTTGAAATTAATCCAAAAATAAATACAGTACATTTTAAATATCCAAAATTTGGATTTAATGATTTGAAAGTGTGGAGTAAAAATTGAAATGGAATTCCCAATTTATGAAACTGCATCACAAAATGTACCTGATGAATTATTAAAAGCACTTGGTATTGAAACCATTATACATAGTGTGTTCAATAAAGAAACAAAAATCCTACTTCTTGAAATTGAAAGTGGTCAACAATTAGAAAATCTATCACCTGATTTTTAAAAACTAAAGCGCTCACATGATTCCATAAACGGAGTATTGATAACCGCGCCCTCTCAAAGAACAAATTTTGATTTTGAATCAAGACACTTTTGACCTTGGAGCGGCACAAATGAAGACCCTGTAACAGGAGGTACCCATACCTTCATAACAAAATATTGGAGTAATCGATTGAACAAAAAGAAAATGAATTCATTTCAATGCTCTAAAAGGACTGGATTTCTGGAAGTAGAGTTAATTAGTGCTTCTAAATTACTGATAAAAAGTGAGGCTCAAATAGTTTTAAAAGGAGAGCTAAGTATCTGAAGAAAAGTTAACGCTGATGAAAATAGAAATTCTAAACACAGAAGTACAATTAGAAAACGACTCGGTTCTACTGTTACCCTTTGAGTATCCAAGAAATGTGGAGCTTAAAGACATCATCTTTGAAAAAGAAATTTGGAGCTATATGGGCACGAACATGAATGCCGAGTCGGATTTCGAAATTATGTATTGAATACCATTTCCGATAAAAACAAGGGCATCTGCTATTCGTTTATCATTATCGATAAAGCAAATAGTAAAATCGCAGGCAGCACCAGATACGGTTATCTGAATGAATCCAGTCTAAAAAGCGAAATCGGCTGGACATGGTATGGAACGGATTTTCAAGGAACTGGATAAAAAAAGACTCGTAAATACGAGTTATTGAAATTCGGTTTTGAAACTATAGGGTTTCGGCGTATCCAATTTAGTGCTGACCAAGAAAATATAAGATCACAACGAGCGATTGAAAAGCTTGGCGCAACAAGGGAAGGTACTTTTAGAAACAATTATATAGTTGCAAACGGCCAGAGTAGAAATGATATTTACTTTAGCATCATTCGAGAAGAATGGGATAGTCTAAAAAATTGCATATTCACAGAGTTTCAATCCTACAATGTATGAACTACGATAAAAAAAGTATCAGGGCTATTCAAAATACAGAAAACGGTGAAACATCAGAAGAAACCATTTTCGAGTATCGGCAAAGCGGTGATATCCTAACTTCGGAGTACCGAGGTGGGCAAATAAGAAAAGGACATCTCGTTGGTTTAGTCAGCAAAGATGGAGCCATAGAAATGCGGTATCATCAAGTAAATACCAAAGGAGAACTAATGACGGGAATATGCTTTTCAAAACCTCTAATTATGGATAATGGTGCAATACAACTTCATGAAACTTGGCAATGGACCTCTGGGGGCAATTCAGGAGGAATATCTATTTTAGAAGAATTAATGCCAAATTAAATAAGAATAGGCATTGTACAAACATCCGCTAAAAAAGGAGCTATTTCCCTGAATATTAAGAACCATCTGAACTTAATTAAAAGTGCACTACCCTCAAAGCCCGATTTGATAGTGTTTCCTGAGCTATCCATTATAGGCTACGAACCGGAATTGGCCAAAAAACTGGCTTGTACTATAGACGATGAAAGATTCAATTCCTTTCAAGCAATAGCTAATACAAACAAACTCACAATCGGCATAGGAATGCCAACCCAATCTAAGGAGGGCATCAAGATAAGTATGCTATTATTTCCACCCCATAAAGCGCGATTGATCTACTCCAAACAGCTACTGCATGATGATGAATTACCCTATTTTGTTAGTAGTAACAATCAGGTTTTCTTAACTATAAAAGAAAAGAAAATCGCTTTTGGAATTTGTTATGAGGCACTACAATGGGAACACTTTATAAAAGCCGTAGAAAACAAGGTCATTATCTACATTGCTAGTGTAGCCAAGCCTGAAAGGGGAAACAAAAAGGCCTATGTACATTTACCATCAATAGCCAAAGAGTTTAAGATACCTATACTCATGTCAAACTGTGTAGGTTAATACGATAATTTTATGAGTAATGGAAAAAGTGCTGCATGGAATAAAGATGGAAAGTTAGTAGCCCAACTTGGGGAAAAAAATCAAGGTTTGCTGAATTACGAAACCGAAAATGAAGAGGCAACCATTTTACAAATCGATAATTAACAAACAGTGTTATGGAGATTAGATTAAACTGCGAGAATTGTGACCATCCACTACTGAATAATAGTAAGGAGGCTATGATCTGTACTTTTGATTGTACTTTTTGTAAGGATTGCGTTGACACTATTTTAAAAAATGTCTGTCCAAATTGTGGCGGTGGTTTTGAAAAAAGACCAACAAGACCAAAGGAACTTTTATACAAATACCCACCATCTAACAAGAAAATACTAAAACCGGTTAACATGAAGAAATTTCAACTTACGCTCAATAAGTTCAAAAAAATAAAGCCTTCCGATAGATAGAAAAACTAAATATTGACAATAAATCAAGCCATATGAGCATAGAAAACAGTAAACTGACAGATATAAATAACATATTTAACCTGTACAACTCCGCAACCCACTATATGAAATCAAAAAATCAAGTTCACTGGCCAGAATTTCCGAAAGATTTAATACTAAATAAAATAGAGGGAAATAGACAATGGAAGTTATTGATTGAAGATAAAATTCCATGCATATGAGCGACAACATTAAATGACGAATTAATTTGGGGAGACAAAAACAAAGATCCATCGATTTATATTCATCGAATTGCTACAAATCCAGATTTTAGAGGGCAAAACCTGGTTAAAAAATTAATTCATTGGGCGAACGAATATGGAAACAACAAAGGTCTAAAATATATCCGAATGGATACTGTTGGTCTAGATACTGGTTTAATTGGACATTATGAAAAACTTGGATTTGAATTTTTAGGAACCAAAAGGATTGAAGATGCAAATGGTTTGCCGGAACACAACCATTGGGGAGAGGTTTGTTATTTTCAAAAGGCAATTATATAACGAAGTCTTTGATTAGGTTTAATTAATAAAACTAAGAACAGAAAAATTTATGGATAAAATTCAAATTACCTCCAAATATCTAAATGAACTGGCCAATCATTTCATTTTAATAAGTGCTTTATTAACTGGTTTTTCTATAGCATATATTGCCAACATAGTAGTTTCAAAAAATAAAAACAGTATTTCGAATGCTTTATTAATCATAGCAACTTTAGCCGCTTGTTGTTTTCTTATTTCCGTATTTGGTTTGACAAAACTCTTACAGATGACGACGGAAGGTTATCCTTATGAAATTGAATAAAAGGACTTTGTACTACCAAGAAGGATTAGCGCAGCGGCATTTATGATTGGTATAACAGCTCTATCAGCACTTATCGGTCTTTCTGGATGGATGAAATCAAAAACTATTGGAATAATTACCACTATAATTGGCATTTTGACACTCATAATTGTATTAATGGTATCTTGACTTTACAGACAATTCAATGCAGAAGGAAATAGAAACGAATAAGCGGGTAATGGATGGTAAAGTGTCATGTATATGGATACATGAATTAACCTAGTGAGTAATTACAAGGAATCCTTATGCTATAATCTTGGAGTAGCTATTAATTTGGATTTTGGGAAAAATGCTAAGTAGATTTACTACTTCCAAAATGTAACGATTGTTATCTATTGTTCTATCGCTATTTTTTTTGCTGGCACGAAGGCGATTATGAGCCCTACCATTGTAATGATCAAATCCTTTTTCATGTCTTGTTAATTTATTAGGCTAAGCACCATAATTTTAGAAAAAAAAATTGAATATGAAAAGTAACCGACTAGGGTAAATATAGCATATACCCAAACAACTAAATATTGATTTTATAAAATGCTATTTGCTTCATTAATAGTTAAAAAAATAAAACGACTCTTTAAAAAAAGAGTCGTTTTTAAAAATTGAAATGAATAATGTTTACAAATTATCAGGACAAAAATCCAATACCTCACCTGCATCAGGCTCATCTCCTTCTGCTACCACATTGCCATTAGCAGATGTGATACTAAATTGTACCTCAGAATCAAAATCACCAGAAACAAACACTATAGAAATTGTTTGGGCTCCAGTAGGAACTTCAAACGTGAATTCTTGTGTGGATGCAGCAAAAGGCCGTGTACCATCGTCTACATTAGCAATAGAATTTACTGGTCCACCGTCAATACTCACGTCTAAGCTAGCTCCGTTCCAGCTGTCCCCAAATGTATCAGTAGTGCTTACCGTCCATGTACCAGCTGTAGGAACAGATGGGGCACAAACGATGTTTGCCGTATGCAAAAAACGCGCATTAAAGAAGGCTCCTGTTAATGTACCTGTATTCTGATCAAAGGAAAACCTTCTTCCGTCGGTCAATACCATTTCAAACCTCACGGTAAATTGATCCCCTCCAAATATTTCATCACCGGGTAAGCTCAACGCAGATTGTATGGCATCCGCAGTAGTAGTATACTCATATCTCGGCAAATTAAACGGTCCAGGAGTAAAAGCAGAAGCAGGAATGGTCTCTACCAACAACTCTTCACGGTCATTGTCCGCTCCCGCTTCGTCTGTATTGTCCCTAAATCCGAAGTAGACCTCAACTTCAGATAAGAGTGCACCATCTTCTTCGTCTTGCGCTTCAAGCAGGACCGTAAAATTACCTCCTACTAACTCACTCGTTGCTACATTAAATAAAATCTCATCTTCTAATATTTCTACCGTCCTAAGTGCTGCTCCACTTTGCACATCCTCAAAGATGCTATCTATGATTTCGTCTCCTTCTGAGCAGGAGGCAAATAATATAGCCAAACTTGCCAGAACAGTTTTCAAATGATTATCAACATTTTTTTTCATTTTTATTGTCTTTTATTATTAGTTAGCAGGTGGAAATGCAGGACTTGCAGGATTTGTATCCCAGAATACCTGAGTGTTAAGGTCTGTTCTTTGTGTCAAATTGGGATTGGTAATCACCTCGTTCTGTGGAAGCAATAAGGTTCTAGGGAACGGCCCAGGGTTAAGCTCCCAATTTGGTGTTAGTGTAGTGGGATATCCTGTTTTCCTGTAGTAATTGTAACTTTCCGTTGCACCACCGTAAAGTGTAACAAAGTATTGCTCCGCAAAGATGTTTTGTTTGTCGTCACCTGTTGCCGCATTGAATTCTGCCACGATACCATCAATGTAAGTTGTTACTTCAGCCTCCGTAGGAGCTAATGATAAATCTGCAGAGCCGTCCAAAACACCAAAACTCTGTACTTTTTCAATCGATTTTTCCAACCCGGACCGCAGGAACGTTGCCTTATCCTCATCGGATCCCATTTCCCCTCGCCAAAAATCTACATATGAAGATAGGATGATAGGCTCTATACCGGCTCCACCTCCGCCTTTTCCAAGCCCTACTCCATCTGTAAGCCCAGAATCTGCATCGAACGCACTGCTATCAAACAGCCCACCCGCAGGGTACACCCCTACAGCTGTTCTCTTAAAGCTATCCGGTGGGCCACCTTCATCGTTGCCATGAGATCTTCCCCAATATCCATTATTTACGCTACAATAGGTGAACCCTCCATCCAAATAATGTTGAGGTGGAACTTCTATAGAACAAGATAAATCTTCCTGATTTGGTGGAACAGGCACACCATCTATGTCCAAAGCACCTGGAGTACCGTTCGCTTGACGATAGAAATAGTATCGAATCCTTGGGTCATCATTTTCAAGCATGGTCTCCATTAACCAGTTGGATTGGTAAATATTAGCACCGGATGGTGTATAATCATCTGCGTAATCCGGATGTCTTGAATCCGGCTGCAGTTCACTAGTACCATAACGCAACTGGAAATCATCTTCCGAATCCGTGATAAAATTATCTGCTGCTATAACAGCATTAAAAGCCGAAACATTACCTGTGTTCTTGTACGATCGCAAACGAATAGTATTAATCAGCTTTACCCATTTGGTCGTATCCTCATTGTAAAAGATATCCACAGCACCTTGTGATTCCGGTGCAGCCTCCAACAAGACTTCCGCTTCATCCAACAGTTGGAAAGCTGCTGCGTAAACTGCTTCTCCACTATCCAGTCTAGGAGCTGGAAACTCTGTTGGCTGACCTGCTTCGCTAAAAGCGGCTAAGCCAATAAAATCGACCATTTGAAATAAGGAGTGCGCATATAAGGTTTTGGCAACCCCAATATGGAAAGAGTAGTCAACGTCAGTAGTTGCATCAATAGCCTCCAAAGCCTGTAAATTGGTAAGGATACCTATATCCACTAAATCGCCTACTCCATTGACATCAGAACTGTAGATTCTTCCCCAAGCACCATCAAGCGTTGAACTTGGTATTGCGTTAAAATAAACACGCCCATTAAAGTAATCTATCCTAGTATATTCTGCGGCCTCATCACTAAACGTATCTTGGTTTGTACCATACGCTAATTGAATGGCGTTCAGCAATAAATTAGGGTCGGCTTGATCGGTAGACAAGTCGTTTGGACTTACACGCTGATCTAAATCTGTTGTCTCACAAGAGGTAATAAATCCACCAACAAGGAGCGCTATTGTTATATTTTTAATTATTTTTTTCATTGTATTACTCATTAACAATTTTGTTAGAAACTTGCTTTTAGTGTGACACCGTATCTTCTTGCAGAAGGTCCGTTAGTCTGGTCGAAACCAAATCCGTTACCAATACCTACACCGGCTACATTGGGGTCAAAATTGGCACCGTCCGGGGTATTATATGCATCGTACCAAAGGTTAAACCCTTGAGCCGTTACAGTAAGGCTGCCGAATGGCGTACGGTCCAAATATTTGGCCGGGAAACTATAGCTTAAGGATACCTCCTGCAACCGAACAACCGAAGCATCGTAAATACGGGTTTCCGTGGGGCCGAACAACACATTGTTAAAGAAGTAGGTTGAGTTGTTTATCTGAAGGTCGTTGGGCTGTCCCGTACTTTGACGAATGCCAGGTAAAATATAGGTATTCAATCTATCCTCCGTTTCAGTAATCAAACCTCTTCCTAATAGTTGCGCGGTAGTATAAGAAAGAATATCGCCACCTTTGGTGTGGTTTATCTGAAAGTTAAGATTCCAATTCTTGTACTTGATGTTGTTAATAAAGTTCATGGTGTAATCCGCTACCGCGTCTCCAATAATAGGCACGTTACCGTCATTATCTTGATCTGCAACAACAAACCTACCAGCATCATTGATCAAAAAATTGCCATCATCATCCCTTGCTATTGCGGTACCTACGATAGTACGTAACGACTCCCCTTCGATCGCCGCATTAGATCCTCGAAAAAGCGCACCACCTTCTGCTAGGGAACCTGCATAGGCAATAAAATCCTGCTCTTGTTCCACAACGATTTCCTCATTGGTAAAAAAGTTTATGCTGGAATTCCAAGAGAAGTTCTCGCTTCTGATAACATCTACACCTAGTACGACCTCCCAACCTTTGTTACTTATCTCTCCAATATTACTTTGAGTGAAACTAAAACCTGTGGATGGTGCCAACGGCTCGGTCACGATAAGATCGTTCGTTCTACGATCGTAGTAGGTTAAATCAAGTGATACTCTGTTTTTCCATAATTTGGATTCGATACCTACTTCATATTCTTCCAATAACTCTGGACGAAGGTTTGGATTTGCTCTAAAGTTATCTACCTGGTTAGTAGTTAAAGCGCCACCATCAAACGGATCTACGAAAATTTGTGGATTCTGTTGTACCACGTTTACCGTCGGGTACGCAAACTCAGTGTCAAAGTTTGCAGATGTACCATAACTAGCTCTTACTTTCAAGAAGTTTAGTCCATTTTCGGATTTTAACCCATTCCATGCAGCTGTTGGTAAGAATGATAAACTGGCGCCTGGATAGGTCTGATTACGGTTTTCACGGGCAAAATTGGAAACCCAGTCAGATCTTGCCGAAACTGTTAAGAACAGCATATTATCATAATCTAAGGTGGCCTGGCCTAAAAGACCGGCTATATTTCTATTTCTAGAAAATTGAATCGGTAACTGGTTTTCAAAATTAAAGTGTCTTTTTACACCGAAAACAAGTTGTCCCGTGCTGGCAACACCGGAACGATCAAAATTATCTTGTCTGGAGTTTGCACCTACCGTAAAGGTCATGCCCATTTTTTCGGAAAGATCATAATTACCGTTTAATGACAAGAAGTGATCCCAAATTGTATTATTGTTATCAAAGGTATCATAGAAACCGAATATAGCATCTGGGAATTCTACCCCTCCTTTGTTAGATCCGTTGATGTTACGTTCGTTATAGAAGTCTAGCCCGGACCTCCAAGTAACGTTCAAGTTATCATTTATGGCATAGTCTAAGGAAAGATTCCAGTTGAATCTATTTGTTAATTGTCTGTACGTAACGTTTTTGGCTGTCCATCTAGGGTTGATGATGTCGTTACCATTACGGTAGTACACACTGGAGCCATCAATAGGATTTTCGAAAGGTAGACCCATCAAATCAACACTACGCGGCGTAAAGAATACATTTCCAAATACGGAAAGACCATCAGTACCGTTACCTCTACTGGACGCAACGGGCGGGCTTTTGAAATCCGTTCTTGCGAAGTTCATGGTTCCTCTAACTGTGAACTTGTTGGTCAGTTTAGAAACGCCACCTATAGATATGGTTGTTCTGTTAAGTCCATTGCCTGGGATAAAACCTTCTTCATCCAAATAACCTAGGTTGGCGTTGAAACTTGTATTACCATCCGCAGAACCGCCAGAAATATTTACCGAAGTGTTTGTTGAATATCCTGGTCTAAAGAATTCCTCCAAAGAATTGTAAGGCTTCCATTCATAACGAGCACCCTGAAGTTCAGGAAATGCATTTCGAGTAGATGCTACCGCAGTTGTTGAATAAGGATGTTCCAAAGTTCCGTTAGCATCTATTAGTGGTTGTCTTCCATAGCCAGCAATACCGCCTTCTTCAAAACTCGGTCCCCAGTTACTAAAGAACCATCCAAAATTTTGGTCAAAACCGTTACCAAAAGAATCTTGGTAATCAGGAATAGAGGCCATTTCAATTGCATTATAGGACTGACTAACAGAGATTTCCGTCTTCTTGGGACCTCCTACATTGGCGGCACCAGCCTTGGTAGTAATCAAGATAACACCGTTACGACCCTGGCTACCATACAGAGTGGCAGCAGCAAGTCCCTTAAGAACTTCGACGTTTTCGATGTTGTTCGGATCTAAATCCAAAAATCTTGAAGAACTAGGATTACCTTCTATAAAATCCCCAGGAGCGTTAGTATCATTAGAGAATGGAATCCCATCTACAATAAATAGCGCCTGGTTAGTACCGCTAAAAGAACTAAGCCCTCTTACAGTAATATTAGTAGCCGAACCGGATGAGCCCCCCGATGCTACTACTTGTACACCTGCGGCCTTACCTGATAACACCCTGGCAACATCACCTTCCGTTCTGCCTTCTAATTGATCTGCTCCAACGGATGTTGTTGCATAACCAAGCGCTTTTTTCTCTCGCTTGATACCTTGTGCAGTAACAACCACCTCTTCCAATGCTTGTGCATCTTCTTCCATTTGAACGTTTACCGTGTTGCCCGCTCCGACAGCTTGCCTTACAGCTTTCTGACCTATGTAGGTAAATAGAAGTGTTTGCCCCGCTGACGCGCTAATGGCATAATTACCATCAAAATCAGTTTGGGTACCATTGGTTGTTCCTTCAACAACTATGTTTACCCCGGGCAACGGCAACCCATCTTGGTCGGTAACCGTTCCGGATACCGTTTTCTCTTGTGCTAAGGTAATGTGCACAATTAACGCTAAAAATAGCGTTAGCATTCCATTTAGTTTTGTTCTCATTTTGTAAATAAAATTTAAAGAGTTAGTTATTACTCAACCTTTGAATCGACCTGCCAAAAAGGTTAATAAAAAGTTAAGAGACGCCGCAAGGAACTAAAAAATAGTAGACGTGAATTTTGTTTGAAACGAAATGCGAGAATTTTGCTATAAGATTCTATGAATTTCAAAGAAGAAAAAAGAAGAAAAAATAGGGTAACAACATTCAACCAATTGTACCGTTGTGGGAATAGTACTAAACTTTTGGGGGTAGATTATTAATATCAAAACGGAATACAAAGACCCTTTTATTGTTTATACATTTTCTCCTACCCTTTATCTTGTTATTTAACAGTAATATAATCTGTATACATTTTGCGTTTATTTCAACAAAGTATACTAGTATTCATTTTAATTGCTAATGAAAGCAAGCTCTCTGACTATTCCAAAGTTTCATTTATCGAAAAAGTGATTTCAAATGTTTTGAGAAATGGATAAGATAAAAATAGATATGATTTTCTAAATACCCACGCAATAAAAGTAAGTTGATTAGCTATTGTAAGAATTATACTATTATGATTATACCAATCTGTAAACTAACAATTTCTTCATATTTCAAGGAAGACAATCTAATTCATGAAATAATCTCCAATATTTGGGTTAGCCTTTTACTTAAGCAATATTCACTTGCAGTATTCCCTAAGTGTAGCTTAATTTAAATCAACATATGACACTATATACTAATTGCTAATACGAGTTTAATTACCTTTAACTATAAATTATATTAGAACTACGCAAACACATGCTTTAAAATAACTGGGATTATTTTTAATTTGTCAATTAAGAAAATGCGAGCAAGTGATGCTAACTAAAAATAAAAACTACTCAATTCTTTGTCCTGAACTCTTAACTCCGCTTCTCAATTCCACAATAAAGAAAGTGATTAAATGTTGTCACCATAAAAATTTGCTGCCAAAGGAATTAAATTTGCTACAAAATCGAATTTTTGTAATCTAAACAACATGATGAATGAAAATATGAACTGAAAATAATTCCCTAGAATAAATTAAAACTTGCTTACCCCATAACTAATAAAGCCATCAAGTAACGACACTAAATAAGCCCAAGTAAACGTATTAATCAACCTTACATAGTACTGAATCGATTTTACTCCATATGAATAAATCTTAAGTTGTGAATTGCCACCAGTAATTTACTACCCAAAAATTCTGATTCGCGGTAAAAAAAAATCATAACTATTCTGTTTAGTACAATGCTACAGCTAATAAGACCTAATTTCATACGAGCCCTTGTATTAGGATAAAAAAGCCTAAACCAATTTATAGTATTAATTACCAAATTATTTTTATTTATTCATTTAATGACATTAGTAAGCTTTTTAATCTTCAGTCAAGAATCAAACTATAACTTTAAAATAGGTGGCTTCATTACATTTGGCAATAATATAGTATCCTCTCGTATTGATACAGGTTTTGATGAAGATGATAATGTTGAATGTACTAAAACTAAGTACAGAATAGGTTTATAGCTGAGTATTTATTAAAAAAGGTAAGTCCTTGATTTTAGGAACAGTTTACAATAGTTGAATAGGAAAATATCATTCTGATGTAGGCTTCCCCTTTACGACTACGCCGACATAAAAATAGTTCTAACTTTTACGATATTTCGTAAATCACAGTTTTGTTGCAAATGATTCTCCATTAATTTTTGTTGCACCGATATGTCATTACGTTTCACATTTGTGATATTACATTTCAATTTTTATCAATGAAAGAAAATTATACTTCTTTTACACTAAAAGTGTATGAAAAGTATTACTTGACTATTAAGTTCCTCTTGGATAGCATGGATAATTTAAGAAAAACCAAATATAACTATTCAGCCAATTTTCCAACATAAAATCATATCAAATGTTATGGTAGTTTTATTAAAAATATATTAAAGTCACCCTATTAAAACTCAATATGAGCTACCTTAAAAGATATAAATTTATAAGAAATTCTCATTTGAAATATTTTAGAATCTTAAAAAACATCGTTTTCCTTTGTGTATTATTTCTAGTGCAGAACCTAGTTCAATCACAACAGGAAAAAAACGAACAATTATCTTACCCTGATTCAATTCGAAAATATTTTCCAACAGATAGCGCTAAAACAAAGATTTTGATTTCGGATTATATATCAAAATCTTTACAAGATAACAATCCAGAAGATCTTTTTGACAGCTACCATGCATTGGCATCTTTTTATCATAAACATAAAGATACTATCAGGTATATTGAATATACAGATAGCCTTTTCTCCGTTGCAAAAAATAACAACTTAAAAATAGAACTACTGAAAGGGTATCATTTGAAAAACCTTTACTTAAGACTTATATATGGACTTGATGACCCAAGAATATTCGATAATATCTATAACGCGTTACAAGTTTCCAAAGAAATTAATAGTAAAATATGGGAATGTAAGTTTAATAGAGATATTGCCGAATATTATCAACTAACAAGAGAGTATGATAAAGCACTATTATTCTATAAAAATAACCTCTCCATTTTAAAACAGATTACCAAATCACAGGATTACCACAAGTTTAAAATATGGGGTAGTAGCATAGAAACTACTAACTTGGAAATTTCTAAAATTTATATAGAGTTAAAGGAAATAGATTCTGCCAGATTATACAATAATATCGCCAAATCTGTTTTAGATACCACGGAGGGAAATTATCACGATGTATACCGATTTAGACAGAAAATACAAGAGCTTGAAATCAATTTACTTGAAAATGATGTCCAATTAGCTAAAGAACACTTTGATGAAGCGTATAAAATAGTACCTGATTTCTATCAAAAATCCGACATTGATTTTACGAAAGATTATTATTCCGGATTGATAAGTTACCAAGAAGGAAATTTTCAAGAAGCTATTGTTTTTTTCGAAGCCCTTGATACCGTTCGAATCAAGTCAAATGAACGTTTAGGTTTTTTTCATAACGACCTTTATAAGAAACTTTACAAGTCCTTTTTAAGAACTAATAATTTAACAAAAGCAGACTATTATTTTGAGAAGCATTTATCCTCTATAAGAGGCCAAATGGATGTCAACAATTCGGTAAACTCAAATTTCAAAAAAACTGAAATAGACCAATACAACATAGAGGTAGAAACGCTTAAAAAACAAAAAGCAAAACAATGGTATGTTTTACTGGCCAGCTTCATGGCGTCTACTTTAATAATTTGCTTGCTTATAGTACGTTTCAGAAAACAGCAAGCAAAAAGCAAAGAGAAATTAAGATTACTCTTGAATCAGATATCCAAAAATGAAACACAACTAAAACCCAAAGTAGCTCCTCTGAATATTAACGATGATGAAATGAAAAGGATTATTGAAAAAATAAACGAGTTGGAGGATAAAAAATACTATTTAAGAATGGATCTAACAGCTTCAAGCCTGGCCAAAAAACTTAAAACCAACACTACATATTTATCCAAGATTATCAATATCCACTATCAAAAAAAATTCACAACCTATATTAATGACTTAAGAATAGACTATGTCATTGATAGGTTGAAAAATGATAATCTTTACAGAAGATATACCATACATTCCCTTGCCAATGAGGTTGGTTTTAAAAGCAAAGAATCTTTTAATGCTGCGTTTAAAAAAAGAACAGGGGTACTGCCTTCTGCTTTAATTAAAGAACTTGCGAAAAAATCAAAACAATACCAGAGCTGATTATTTTGTCAGTTTGCTTGTTACTCTTCCCCTACACTAATTAAAATCCTCTTCTTTACTACAACCATTAGCACGTAATCTATTGAATTTCTATTATTTAAGCTACCATTTAATACCCTTTTTAAGGTATCTTAAGGTGCTTAATTTTATAAAATTAAGCACCTACCTTTTTTAAAACAGGGATATTTATTGGTTATTTATAAGAACAAACGGTAGCCACAATGAAAATAACAAAGTTAGATGGAGATGAATGGTTGTTCAGCCAACAGCTGAACCCATTGGAGGAAATAGAAAAAGGTAACCGCGGAGAGAAAATATTTATTTCCGATATTTTAGAAATGTACTCAGAAGACCATTTTTCTAGCAAACATACTTTTTAAAATTTTTGAGGTAATTGCGTAAAACACACCATTTAATATGTATTCAACAATTAACCTAGGCGAATAAATTTTAAAAAATGAATAATGGTTTTAATGTTTTATGAATCTCACGCTATTCATTTCTTAACTTAAGTGTATAAGCTTTTGTCCATACCCTTGCTAGTTTTGTGATGAACACCATTTTTGTTGGAAAGTGTAAGAAATAATAGAAATCTCAATATCAAAAAAAAATAATATGATAAATTTTCCTAACAAAATCATTGTACCTGAGGGAAACAAAAAACACCTATTTGAAATCAATGAAGTTAAATTTATTAAAGCGGACAGGTACTATGTGAACGTATGTTGTTTCAATAAAAAAGTATTGATAAGGATTACCATGAAAAAATTGGAAGAGCTTTTGCCTGATCTGTTTATACGTATTAGCAAATCAGTAATAATTAATGTTCGCCATGTTATTAGAATTGAAGAATCCAAATCTTCCTGCGGTGTTGTACTTTCTGGTGAGATAGAACAACAGGTATCTGAAAAATATAAACAAGCCTTTGACCACTATTTCTCTGAAAAAGTATAATCAGTTTTAGGTATCTCCCAAACCCAGATAAGGTAAGTCCAAAATGAACAAAAAGTGATTGATTAGCTTAAACTTCAAATAAAATATGTCCAGGTCCAAATGGTATTGCAACATTCAATCAACCATCAAGTGTAACTAGATAGCATCTTTAAATATAATTATACCCAGATACCAAAAGAATGACAAAAAGATTAAACGATAAAACTACTAAAGTGAGCATTACACAATCAAAACGTCATTTATTAATAGCCTTAATTCTATTTCATTTCAGCGGTCACATACTTGCTCAAAAGTTAGTGCCAAAAAAACGGACGATAGAGCCAGACCACATAGTCACTTCTAAAATAATGGGAAGGGATTATCAACTATACATGTCATTTCCCACAAGCTATTCAGCTACAGACACCATTTCATATCCTGTTCTATACGTTTTAGATGGTCAACTCTCCTATCACAAATTTAGTTCGTCGCATAAAAGTTTTGGCTTCGAAAATGAGCTGGAAGATGTCATAATCGTTGGTATTGGATCAGGCTTGGACATGGCATCTTGGTTTATCCATAGGAGTTTTGACTACACACCATCCGTTGACATTCGCTATCAAGATAAGATGGAGAAACAGTTTGGGATACCAAAAGGAACCATACAATCAGGGGGATCAGCCAAATACCTTAAAGTTTTAAAAACCGAAATTATTCCTTTTGTGGACAAACATTATAAAACTACAGAAGATAGAGGAATCAGCGGACATTCTTTGGGAGGTTTGTTTGCATCTTACTGTCTATTATACTCTGATGGATTTTTTACCCGATTTGGAATAAATAGTCCTTCGCTTATGTGGAACAATAATGAATTACTGACCCGTTTTATCGCTGAAATTGAAAATAAAACTAGATGGGGGTTACCACCGACCAGAATCTTTATTTCAGTCGGTGAATTAGAAGGCTCAAAAATGGTTCCTGCCATGATTACATTAAGTATGAATCTTGAAGATTTAAACGATGAGAATATAGATTTAGATTGGCAAATATTTGAAAAGGAAACGCATTTATCCGTGGATGCAGCTAGTATGAATCGTACGCTTTCAGTTCTATACGGAAACGAGTAGGGTTAATTTAAAATAGTTAAATAGATATTAAATGCCATAAAGATATATGCCGTCCTATTTTGACATAAAACAGTTAGAAATAATTAAATCAAAGCAATACTATCCACCCAATTGAAGGCTCAATTTATTTCAAAATTACACCAACAAATTATATGACAACATTATAAAAACCTGAAAAGAAAGCATACTAAGTTATCTTACTGGGTATATATTTTTAATTATGATAACAATGAGAACAACAACATTTATCTTCTTTTTACTAATGGTTTCAAATTCTTACACGCAGGCAAAAACCTTTACTGAGGAGGTAGCAACTGGATATACAGTTATTCAGTTACATTCTAAATTCTTCCAACAAAAGAGAACGATAAAAGTATCCTTACCCAAACAATATGATAGCTCAAAAAACTATCCAGTAATCTATACACTCGATGGAAATAGCTTATTTTATATCACATCAAACTATGTTGGTCAACTAAGTAAGTTAACCGTAGATGATGACGGTTTCGACTACGGTTCCGATGCCATACCCCAATCTATTGTGGTAGGAATATTTCATAATGACAGAGGATACGAAACACAGCCCAATTTTAGCCTAATAGAAAATATACACGAATCTGAATTTTTGGAAGGCCCTGAAAAATTGAAGAACTTTTTATTTGAAGAAGTTGTTCCTTACGTAGATTCAACTTACAACACCTCGGGGTATAATGCTATCATTGGACATTCCAATACTGCTCATTTTGTTATGTGCTTACCGTTTCAAAACAGAAATCCGTTCGAAGGGATAATTTCGATTTCACTAACTGGAGGAACAAAAAGGTTCAAGGAGCAAATACAAAGCTATCTAGAAAAAAATGAGAGCGCAACAATATTTTTAGGGTATGGCACCAAAGATATTGGTTTTAATGAATTGGCAAAAAGTCTAAAAGGAGCGGTCACCAACAAAAATTTGGAAATACGCGCCTATAATGGAAATCACAACGAAATGCCCGTATTGGCATTAGCAAACGGAATCAAGCATCTTTTTTATAAATATAGAAATGTAGACGACTTCACCGAAGCATCAGTTAAAAAAGACTTTGATATAGCACTTTACCTAAAACAATATCAAAGAAAAAACAAGGAAGCTTATGGTATTGAAACTGTAATGAAAGAGGATGACTTCTATACCTTACGTGATTTAAGTATTAAAACCAAGAATAAGCGGGTTATGAACCAAATCCTGGAATACGACTCAAAAGCCAATGGATTTGAACAACAGACCCATATGATGTTTATCTTCAATAAGCAAATTGCGGATTATGAAAAAGCCGAGCAGTATGCTAATCAAATGCTCAATAGCAGTGATGAGTTTGAAAATAGAATATTAAAGGCCAATCTTAACCACTATTATGAACTTTTTATTGATGACATGGGATATTTTGAGAAAGGTATGCGCTTTTTTGAAGAAGGAAAAAAAAGGTTTAAGGACAGACAATTGGAATTCAGTTATTTCGTAGCCAAAATATCCATTGAACATAATTTCAAAAAAACCAAGGGGTATTCTAATTTGAAATATTGCATGAAAAACTATCAAGAAAATAGGTACTTCAATGAACTTGATTTGGAGCGTTTAAGTGATTTTTAGGCTTTTTAACTCAAAACAATAATGAAATTACGCTGAATCTAAAATCAATTAACCTGATATTTTTTCCAACACCAATGTAGACTTTTCTAAAAAATAAAAAAAGTGATTAACAGTTACATTCGCTAAAACCTCTTTCTTTTCGACAATTCCAATTAAACCTTTCCAAATCATCTCTATACTATCTATCTGGGGTAGTATATTTTCTTCTCAAAATCTATGAGCATACTTACAAATTTGTGCTATAGCACATAAATAACAACTAACGAGAATGACTTTTTGAAATAAAATAAAAAAACTGTAACCTTCACGGATTGACAATAATCATATAGGCGTAACTTTTCTAAAACATTAAAGAATGAATGATTTTATTTTTGGACCTGGAATTGTATTAGTGGCATTATTTGTATCCGCGGGATACACAATTTACACTTTTATTAAAGCATCACATTTAGAGCGAATGGCTAAAATTGAAAAAGGCATTGATACCAGCCAGCCGTCAAATAGTCGATACTTGGAATTAAAACTAGGGATGTTAATGATAGGTATTTCTTTTGGTTTGCTTTTGGCCTACTTAATCGAAAAAATATCAAAAACTGACGAATTGGTTTTTTATCCCGCATTAATGCTCTTGTTTGGTGGAGGAAGTCTTATTGTATCATTTTTCTGGGCAAAACGATTACAGAAAAACAAATAACCCTTTATGGATACCCATTACATAAATGAGGTTTTAAAGGGAAACACCAATGCTTTTGGGTATTTCATAAGAACATATCAAAACAAAGCTTTTGGCTTGGCTATTTCTATAGTCAAACGTGAAGATGATGCAAAGGATGTTGTTCAGGATAGTTTTATTACCGCCTATTCTTCACTGACCAACTTTCGAAACGACTCAAAATTTTCCACTTGGTTTTACCGTATTGTGGTCAATACGGCCCTACAATTCATAAAACGGGAAAAGCGGAAACATGAGGTTACGGGAGAATATTCTATTACAAAAGATGAAAAAACCGCACTTAATAACGCCATTAGTCAATTAGAAAAACAAGATTTAAAGAAACTCATAAAAGGGATCTTTGAAATAATCTCAGCAAAAGAAGCTTTGGTTTTACAACTATATTATATCGATGAGCAGAATATTGCGGAGATTGAAGCTATCACTTCGCTTACCAAAGCTAATGTAAAAGTGCTACTATACCGCGGCAGAAAAAGTTTTTACAAAGTACTGAAGAATCAAAAACTTAAAGAACTCAATTAAAATGGACAAGGAAGATCGTTTAATGGAAATCTTGAGGGAAATAGATGCTGTTAATGGGCCTATTGACCTAGAAAATGCTGTTTTGAAGGCAATAATGGAACAGGAACACTCAAAGCAAAAAATAGCCAACTACAAAGCAAAAGGCATGAAGGCTTTGACAGTATCCGTTATTTTAATAATAGCCCTTGGAATCCTGTTCAGCATGTCGGGGTATGTTCGTACAGTCGAGCATTCCATTATAACATATACCTCGATAATAATAGTTCTCATTGTCCTTTTCATACAACTTGAAATGGGCGGAACAAACATTTTTAAAAACCACAAAAACATCACCTAATGAAAAATATATCAATATATATAATCTTAATATTCCTTTCCAGTTGCCAGGTAAGTCCAGAAAATCCATTTGACGAAAAAATTGTCAAAATTGACAATAACCTCGAAAAAATATCAAAAGAGGATGGTTATAGCGGTACAGTTTTAATAGCTAAAAACGAAGACGTACTTTTTGAAAAGGCCTATGGTTATGCGAATCTCGCACATCAAGTACCAAATAAAATAGATACAAAGTTTGGAATAGCATCAATGGGCAAAATGTTTACCGCCGTTGCAATAATGCAACTGATAGAGCAGGAAAAACTAAAACTTAACAGTAAAGTTGGTGAAACGCTACCCGATTATCCAAATACTGTTGTTAGAGACAGTGTTACCGTTGAACAGCTTTTAGTGCATACCTCTGGATTAACCGATTTTTTTAATGATAAATTCGAACATCGTGCCAAGCACAGCGTTAGAACAATTGCTGATTACTATAGCTTATTTGGAGATGATAACCTACTATTTTCTCCGGGTAGCCAATTTAGATACAGTAATGCTGGGTATATCGTTCTTGGAATGATAATAGAGCGTTTATCGGGAGATAATTACTATGACTATGTCAAAAAATACATTTTTAAAGCTGCAGGAATGGAGAATACGGACAATTACGAAACCGATAAGTCAATTGCGAATATTGCCGAGGGGTACATTATGAAGGATGAGCATGACATTTGGACAACAAGTACCTATATGAAAGGAGCCAGAGGTAGTTCAGCAGGGGGTGCTTACTCTACTGCGGAAGATTTATTAAAGTTTGCCCTTGCCTTAAAAAACAATACCCTAGTTTCGGAAGAAAGTCTGTCTTTGATGAATTCCAACAAGAATCAGAATGGCTACGGCTATGGTTTTAGTCTCAATAAATTCAATGATACTGAGGTGTATGGTCATAATGGTGGCGCACATGGAGTTTCTGCTGAAATTGATATTTATAAGAATCTTGATTATGTGGTAGTTACGTTATCCAATAGAGGAGCACTGGATGGATGGGTAGATGTTAGAAGTATGATACGTGAAGAACTTGCGGGCTCCACTAAGGAAACCAACAAATATTTAGGTACCAAAAAACTCATTGAAACCTATGAGACCGAGGGTTTCGATGCGGCAATTACCAAATTAAAAACTATGGAGGGGAATATTTCCGATAAATATTTAATGGATACTGCAAATAAATATCGCGAGGCAAAGGAGTTTGATAAAGCTATTGATTTGCTTGAGATACTCGCTACAGAAATACCAGACTCATGGTATATCTTTAGTATACTAGCCGATACCTATTTGGAAGCAGGAAATAAAGAGTTTGCCATCGAAAATTATCACAAGAGTTTAAAACTAGATGTAAAAAATGAGTGGGCGATTGAAAAATTAGAGACGCTGGAATAAGCGGAATACTCATATATAAGATTTGGGTGTCCTTAAAAATGCAACATTTGAGAATTTAATCAGTCTTTAGGGAAATATATAGTAGTCTATGAAAACAATGCTTTCTGTAATCATATCTTTAATGCTTACTTCTTACAGTTTTGGACAAAATAATTTTATACAAATAGAAACAAACAAAACGTTAGGTTTATTTAGTTTTTTGGAAACGAGTTCTGCTCAATTAGGAACATCTCGTTCATTTCGAGAACTTATACTTGACTTTTACAAACAAGACAAAAATTTCAATATATTAATAAATTCATACTCTAAGCTCAATCTAAATCATTCCATAACAAGAGAAGAGTTTCCTAAAAAAAGACCGGCTTCCACCACGGTAAAAGATTTGTTATGGATTGCGGCTTCAAACTCGACTAGTATTGAAGGTTTTAGCCAACGGATAATCGGACTTCTGCCACACCAAACACATACTCAATTAATAGAAATATTAAAAAATATTGAAAGGTATTATGACAATTTAATATGGAATAATGAGCAAGAAAACATTGATAGTATTGAAAACAAATTAGGTAAGTATAAAAGTAAAATAAGTGAGTTATACCAAAGTATAAGTCGTTTTTATAATACTTCTTGGAATATCAATATTCCTTTTAAAATAATGCTTTATCCCATTCCATTAAGAAATGGTGCTACAACCGCAATACCAAAAGGGAATGCACTTATCTGTGGATTTCTTTCACATAATGAGAACGAATATGAATATCTACTAGGTATAATAATTCACGAAATGTGTCATATTCTATACAAAGAACAAAGCCAAGAGTTTCAACTTGAAATTGACCAATGGTTCGCAAATTCAGATTCACCTCACGCCCCGCTTGCCTACTCATTCTTTAATGAATCTTTAGCCACTGTTTTAGGTAATGGATGGGCTTACAAGGAAATTCATAAAAGTTTAGATTCTAGGGATTGGTATAATAATCAACATATTAATGGTTTTGCACATTCTATATTTCCTGTTGTTGAGCAGTACTTAAATGAAGAAAAAAGCTTAGACCAACATTTCGTAAATAAATCAATTGAACTATTTGGACAAACTTTCCCTAAGGCTACAAAAGAAATAGCTATTTTGATGAATAGCTTACAATTATTTGCCAACACAGAAGAAGAAGCCCAAATAAGTAAAATAGCTAATGATATTCATAATTATTTCAATATTCGGTCAATGTGGGTTTCAACTCCTATGTTTTCATCAGAATTTAAAGAAACTATTGATCAAAAAGAGACAACTAAGCTATTTGTCATTCATTCGGACAACATAAATACTGTAAATAAATTACAGGAACATTTTCCTTCACTTAAAATTCAAACGCCAATTAATACCATTAACATATTTAAAGATGAGAAGTCTAAGAGTACTTTAGTGGTAATAAACATTGAAGGATTAGATAAATTGAATGAGGCTTACAAAGTATTGTCCAATACTGTATATTTTGTATATGAAATTAATTATGAAATAAAATAACACCACAGAACAAAAGTAAGCCTTGCATAGGTACTTAAGTTGGTCGTAGCTCATAGGGATATGGGCCTCACTATGGTTTTTTTTATTGACGGTGATTACTGCCAAGATAAATATAAATGCTTTGAATAAGCTGGGAACAGGTAATGAAAAATATCTTTAAGTTTTATTGGACACTCTCTCATCACCTCAATAAGTTAAAAGTAACAGGGGATTGACTTTAATTTTAATATACAGTTAAACCTTTTTTTCATAAATAATATAAATAGTCAGGAACTCTTTTAGGATTATGCTCTGGTACCTTGAGGGTATAAAACACTTTTTAATTGCTATTCAACAAACTGCACCGCAGTAGACTCCTATTTGTTAATTAACTGATTAAAGCAGGACGGGGAAATTATCTTTTCTTAAAAAAAAAGTCTAAAGAACATTAACCGTTTTATAGATTTTAGCGTCTTTAAATAAAACATAAGCAATTCGTAGTTTCAATCGGTGAAGATTAACCTTGGTCGTCTATATCACTCTTCTTAACTAGTTCCAATAGTTTTCATAAATAGGGTCGTTCTCAAAAGAATATTAATCCAAATTGTAACCTTCTTAGATTGAAAACAATCATAAGGACACATTTATTAAAATATACAACTATGACTGATTACATCTATGAATTTGGAATTATGACTCTAATACTGATTGTATTGGTTGTTTATAAGCAAGCTACTACTAAAAGAATTTTATCTACGAATCGGATGACCACATTTAAAAAAGTAATTAAAAATTATCGGGCTTTAATTTTGATTTGCACAGTGGCATTTATGCCTTCGGTATCGACATATGCCCAAATGAATGCAGAGCAAATTGACAGTATAGTTAAAAAGGCGATTACAACGATGGATAATACCGTAGGTTTTGCTATTGGTGTAGTCAAAGATGGCCAGATTGTACATGCGAAAGGTTATGGTATAAATTCAATTGATTCAAAAGAAGCGGTAACTACAAATACCCCATTTGGCATTGCCTCTAATTCTAAAGCTTTTACCACAGCTGCTTTAGCCATTTTAGTAGAACAAGGAAAAGTTAATTGGGAGGATAAGGTGATAGATTATATTCCTGAATTTAAAATGTATAACGATTATGTTACTGACAACTTTAACATTCAAGATCTTTTGACCCATCGCAGTGGTCTGGGCCTAGGAGCCGGCGACCTTATGATTTTTCCGGATGGTTCTAATTTTACAATAGATGATGTGCTATCCTCATTTCAATACTTTAAACCAACGACTCCTTTTAGGACAAAGTTCGATTATGACAATTTATTGTATTTGGTAGCAGGAGAACTTACGGCGAGAGTTGCTGGAAAATCCTGGGAAGCATTTATAAATGAAGAAATATTGAAGCCCTTGGGTATGGAGCATTCATATTCAAGTTATGATGAGGCCTTTAAAAATGATGAAATTGCCGTGGCACATTCATTTGATGGTAAATCGTTGAATGCAATACAAAATCCGAAACAAGATATAAATGCCAATACAAAACCTAAAATGAATGGAGCCGCAGGCGGAATTTGGGCTAGTGCCAACGATATGTGCAAATGGATGTTAGTTCAATTGAACAAAGGAAAATATGGTGAGGATTTGGACAAAACTTTATTTTCGGAACAACAGCAACGAGAAATGTGGCGTGTACATACTGCTATGAATAAACAATCAGACCCAAAGTCGCCTTTTAAATCCCACTTTTCTGGATATGGCTTAGGTTGGTTTCTGTCAGATTTTAACGGTTTTTACAAAGTGGAACACTCCGGGTTGATAGCGGGCATGTCTTCCGAGGTAACATTAATTCCCGAACTTGAGTTGGGAATCGTTGTTTTGAATAATTCGGAAGGTGCTGGTTTCTTAAACGGTTTGATAGGTTTTATTCTATTGGATGAATATTTAAAACTTGAAACGGGAATCAATTGGCTGCAAATGGCCAAAGGTATGCAACAGGGCGGGCCGCAAATGGAGGACCCTGACACCGAAAAAGTCTGGGGCCAAGTTAATGCGAACAAAGATTTTAAAATCAATAAGGAAAAGTATATTGGAATTTATGAAGATGACTGGTTTGGGAAGGTCGAAGTTTTTGATGAAAATGGGGATTTATGGTTCAAATCCTATAAGTCTCCAAGATTAAATGGTAAAATGTATTTCTACGAGGAACATACGTTTGCCATACAATGGGAGTATCAAGACATGAAAGCCGATGCCTTTGCCATGTTTTCGGTAGACGAAAACGGCGAAGGCCAAAATATTAAAATGAAAGGGATTTCTCGTTTCATTG
Organism: Maribacter chungangensis; assembly: GCF_042676845.1. Classification (NCBI taxonomy): domain Bacteria; kingdom Pseudomonadati; phylum Bacteroidota; class Flavobacteriia; order Flavobacteriales; family Flavobacteriaceae; genus Maribacter; species Maribacter chungangensis. The sequence continues at coordinate 1,237,783 of NZ_JBHTHY010000003.1, read as the reverse complement.
ATTTTAGTTTTGACTTTCAAGATTTAGATTTGAAGAGAGTTTTGAAAAATACTCCAGATACCGATAGAAAAAGATAAACGTTTATTTAAATTGAAAAGTCCCAAAAACACAGTTGTGTTATGGGACTTTTTTAAATTTAATAATATTTTTAGTTTTAATTACTGCTTCTATTTGTATCTTGACTCTTCATAATCCTTCCATTGGGGTGAATTGCGATATTGTTCATTTGCCTTACTCCAATAGATAAATTTTTCTTTTATAGTATCAGTTTCAAAATCTTTGAATCGCTCCACAAACTGTTCGCCATCAAATCCAAAATTGGGTGAAATGGCTGTCAAAATATCAAATATACTCGGGTTTTCAAGCAAACAATAGCTGAGGAAAGTACCTCCATTAGAATGCCCTAAACCAATTCGTTTCGGTAGTGTTCTATATTCATTTTCTATAAGTGGAAATACTTCGAGATTCAAAAATTTCATAAACTTTTCGGCTCCACCGACATATTTACCGTATTTTTTTTATTACTTCTGAAGTTTTAGGCTTAGGTAAAAGGTCTATGTTTCTATGTTGCAAAGGCTCTTCATTGAAGGGCGATTCAATACCTACTACGATAAATGCATATTCTTGACCGTCTAAGAATTGAATTGTGGAATGTACTACGTTAAACATTTCCCTGGCTTGCGCATCAAAAACGTATATGACATCGAATTTTTTCTGATTCGTAATCATATAGCTCAGGGGTATAAACCCAGATATTTCTTTCGGTACCAAAGATGGGAGAATTGATTTTCTTAGTTTCAACATTTTGACCAAAAGCCAGAAAAGAGAGAAGACAACATAAAACAACAGCGTTTTTCATACCACAATCTATTACATTATTTTATTTCAACTAATCCATAGCCTATAGGGAATACATTGGTTTTTACTTTCTTTTTGGCCGGTATAGATGGAATCATATTACTTTTAAAGAATCCCGTAATTTCTTCTTCTGAATAACTTTTTAGCTCTGCGAATTTCGGTAGCGTATACGCCACCCCTTCACCTCCAAAAAATGAACTACTCTTGGTTTCCAATTGAAAATGCAGATGGGGGCAATCAGAATTCCCACTATTACCTAATAAAGCCAATACTTGTCCTTTTTTTACTCTATCACCAATTTTAACTTTAAGACTATTTGGCATCAAATGCCCATAGGATGCGTAAGTGTTGTTCCCAATATCCAAAACAACATAATTTCCCCCAATTGTTTCTTTGTTCATTCTTACAGCCATTTTTTCAGAAAGTGGTTCATTTTCTTTTATATCATCTTTTAAATTCACTACCTCACCATCAGCCACGGCAATTATTTCTACTCCATAGGTTTTCCAATCGGCATTAGCCTTAATATTCCCTTTTGCAAAACTTCCATCGGTATTAATTAACATCCAATCTACTGCAAAGCGTTGAGGATACGTCACTTGGCCTTCGGTTATCTGTCTGGCACCTTGGTGGCTATCGGTTTCATACAGCCATTGACCTTTTTGTTTAAACGGAAGACCTAAGCTTAGTGTGGTTAATTCAGGAATTTCAACAATAGCCACCTCCATCGGGTGACTTGCAAACTCACCACTACTTTTTTGCCTTTCAAAATAGAGTTTATGAAATATTTTTTGGGGAATCATCGATTGTTCTGGAAAAATCAATTCAATATTTAGTACCCCGAAGTCATTTCCTTCTAGGAATTTTATGTCATCCAAGGTGGTACCGCCAGGTCTATCAAAATTCCGATTGATATAAGTACTATCAAGTTTAGAAATTGGAGTGTCCGTCTTTTCAAGATTGTAAATTTCTAGGCTCTTCAAAGTAAACGGCACTTTGAAATTATTCAGAATATTTAGCTCGTATCTAAACACTATTGATTTGTTCGTTATTACTGGGTTGCCAACAAATTTTACATCAACTTGAATAACTTCTGTTGGCAAATTAATCTTTTCTAACTTCTTTAAGGGTAGCGTCCCTATTTCATTAGAAGTTTGAGGAGCAGGTTTTTCTTTTTTACAGTTAAGCATTAGCATTATAAAGATTGAAGAAATAATTTGTTTCATTACGTTTATTTTGAAGTAGTCTATTTTTTTAGCTATTAGCTAACAGTTAACTTATTACATTAAGAATAGTGTATCTGAAAAATTTTGTTATTGAGTATTAGAACTCGATTACCATAATCACCAGCTATTCCGGTTTTGCTTCGCTCCCGGCTAGTATACCTCCATCGATGGTCAATTCAGTTCCGGTGATATATTTTGATTCATTGGAAGATAGATATAAGATGCCGTAGGCGACATCATCAGGCTCACCAAAGCATCCCATAGGTATGCCACGTTCCACGGATTTAATCATTTGCTCACGACTAGCTCCCTTTCCTAACATAATATCCCACATTGGAGTCATAATTGCTGCGGGATGAATACTATTACATCTGATATTGTATTTTTTTTCTGCGCAATACAGGGCTACACTTTTCGTATGGTTCCTTACCGAAGCCTTGCTAGAAGCATATGCCACTGCCATGGGTATACCGACCATTCCACTTCGAGAGGATATATTTACTATGGCACCTCCCTTTTCCTTCATAAGTTTTATGGCATATTTACAACCAAGCATCACTCCAGTTGAATTCACTTGGTGAACAAAATCCCAGGCTTCTATGTCAACATTCTCAGCATCAAAAGGTCCCTGGGTTTCAAGGAACCCAGATATTCCTGCATTATTGACCAAAATATCCAGCACACCATATTTTTGCTTTATGAATGTGGCGATTTTAACCCATTCCGCTTCATTTTTTACATCTAGATGATGGTATTCACTTTTATTCTTCAACAATAGTGAAAGTGCATTTCCTTCCTTGTCCAAAATATCCGTAATGATAACGGTAGCTCCTTCTGAGTGAAATAATTTCGCAGTGGCCTTACCAATACCTCTTGCCGCGCCCGTTATAAGTGCTACTTTGCCTTCTAATCTCCCTGCCATAAAACAACGATTTTAATATATTTATTCTATAGTTTTTAATTCCTATCACTCGGTATTACAGTGCCCTTCCATTTAAATGAAATTACAAGGATTATCAATAGTATACTTATCTCGACTACACTAAAAAAGAGATAGTGGAGATAGTTCTCATCGGTTAGGATACTTCCAACTTGAACGATTAATAAAAGTAGGCCTACGATTAAGTTAAGCCATTTATTAATTTTACGGTCAAGTACTTTTGATAAGATAATCATGAGCATCGGCATTTCCATAATAATTGAAAATACTAGTAAAAATTCTTGAGTGAATTTTATTCCTCCCATCCCACCTGCCATAAGTTTCTCTAGCGTCTCCGAAAGATACAAGGAGAACACATCGCAAAAAATATAGTTTACGGTAAGCACAATCCATAAGGTAGAGAGTAGCTCCCTGGTTTTTAAATTGGTCATTGATTGTTATTTTTTATTGATTTACAGACTAAAAAATATATCCGAAATGAAGGCCAGGCTCGCCAAAGAAAAATTTACTCCATTTATCATCTTGCCTATTAAAAGAATCTGGCATTTCGTTGTGAAATAGCCTAAGGGTTATAACGATAGAAGGCTCTATAAAAAAGAACCTTTGAATAATTTGAAATGATGGCCCAAACGATAGGTATTGAAGATTTGGAAGCCGTTATCGATTTTCACTTCCTCAGTACTTATGAAATCTTGTCAAGCGCTCATAACATGCACAGCGGTATATAGCCCTTGATACCAAAACCTTTGGTAAGCCAACGCAATTCCCTTTTCCCGAATAGATCCAGGAAAATTTTCTAGGGGACTTCCACGTGCCTCTCCATAAGGTATGCCCAGTGGTTCAAAATAGTGCCATGTTTTTAATTCCAAGGAAATCACATCTTTTTCAGTTAGGCGATACCCCAGATTAAGCTGAAGGAATTCAGGTTTTTCCTCCGGCAAAAGATTGCCAAGCATTGCTATTGTTGCACCTACAAAGCACCTCTTAGCTATAGGATTTACAAAATAAAACTGAGATTTAATATTTTGTGCAAATAAGATTGTAACGATCAGTAATATAATTTTCACTGTATATGAAATTAGCGATTGCGAATAATATGCAAAATTATATTACAGTTTTTACAATAACATTCACTTAAGTGAAGAAAGGTTTATTACATATTTTTTTCTTTATCAAGAATTCTCGATTTGATACGGCTTAAGGATTGCGGTTTGATACCTAAAAAACTTGCTAGTTGGTGCTGTGGTACACGCTGGGTAATACTTGGCCTTGTTGCCAACAAATGCAAGTAACGCTGTTCAGGTTTCATCGTCATGAACGAAGCCAATTCTTCTTGCTTTTCTCCCATCATTTTCTCCATTCCTGATATGCAGAACGCCTCGAACCTTGGATACTTTTTATAAAGAGCCAGTTCCTTTACTGAATTGCTAACGGTAACCGTAGTTTTTTCTAAACATACATAACTATAGTTGGAAGGCGTTTTATTTGAAAGGCTCTGAAAATTGGCAGCACATTGGCCTTCCGTAAGAAAGGCAATTGTTTTATCATTTCCGTCACTCAGCTCATAGGCCCTTATACAACCGCTGATGACGTAGTATGCATCTTTTGCGACATTACCTTGCTTTAGTAAATAAGTACCTTTTTCAAAAACCTTGATGGGAAAAGTTAGTCTAATATCCTCTTTCTCTTCTTCACTTAGTTCTGTTAATTCAGACATTATTTTGACAAAAATATGCTCCATATTATGTTATAACTATTTAGGTTATTTTTTAAAATTAAGACATTATTTTCAAAATTTTCTGGAAACGTTCACACATTGATATTATCCCAAGAGAAAGAGATTAGACAAATTGAACTGTATGATTTTTTTATCTCCTTTAACTGTTTGCCTAACCATTATTAATCTATTGCCAATTCATAAACATACTATTATTTTTGATTCGAACTGGGAACAATTTATACCCTTAGGGATTTCCATATTCATTTGGTAGTATATTATCCAAGGGTGAAATGAGATAATCCTGACATTAATCCTCATTTCGTTTTTTTAACACCTTTTTTTAAGGTAGTTGAACAAATATCAGTCGAACACGTCTTAACTGTAAAACCAGTTAACCTTACCATAAAACCACTTTGCATGAGCTTATAATGTTGAATTAAGTTTAAAACCACCTTTGCTTTATGAACCACTGTGGCAGTATCTTCATGCTTAACTTACAACCGTTCTGAATACTTATTTTTTATGGAGTATAGAGAGCCCTATTTCGTTAACCTGATATTCCAAGGTTCCTACAGTCTTTCTTTTAGCATGATTCACCCTACTCCCATGATTAATTCTTCCTGGCTGCCGTAGACCATGATGTTGAAGGTTCTAGCGTTTCATAGTTAGACCGGACATACATCGTAGTACATCTACTTTAACTCTAGCTTCTGATTATCCTTCTCAAGTTACTTCAACCTACTAATGTAAGCAAACTGCATACCCCGTATTTGTTGCACCAACAGTAACAAGATACCCTTGTGGTGTCCCGGTTAACTACAAACTTCACCGAGACTAAGGCTCAGTCAGTTCACTTACAATTCCTTCGGGATTTAGCACTCTGTAAGCTTCCAGTTTTTCATCTCACAATTAAATTTCAAGAATAGAAAAATCAAATTTAAAGTTGTTCGTTTTTATGAAAGGCTACAAACAGATCTTGTTCTAATCTTTAGAATCCATCCTTTGAAATTCAATAGGTTCTTTTTGTGAGTGCATTTCTAATCCGGAAATATTTCCATCTGTATCAAGTATGAATTGGATGGTATATTGAGGATTATAAACGTCCTTAAACGCCTTTGTAGCTTTAAAGAAGAACGAATTATAATTTAAGTGTTCTAATTGGAATTTATAAGTCGGCAAAATAGCGAATAGTGCATCTTTTTCTTTTACTATTATAATTTCTCCAAACCCTTTTGCAAAATAGGTCCCACAGAAAGAAACTATAGGATGGTTTGGCATTTTATTTTTGTTAAGCTCTTTGTGAGCTGCCCTAGGCTTAAAGATGTCTGATACTACAACGGGATATTCTTCTGGATATGGATTAAGTTTGAATAACCTCCTGGTAATATTATCGGTAATCATGTAGGGTAATTGAGAATTATCCTGATTTGTTAATACCACAACACCTATTTTTTCAAGAGGAAACATGACCAAATTCGAGCTAAAACCAAATGTATTTCCTCCATGATCTATTCTATAATGTCCGTATGAACTTCTTAAGCGCCATCCAAACCCATCTCCAAAAAGAAAAGCATCTTTCTCATAACGTCCTACTTTAACATTTTGAAGCCTTGTAGCTTCATTTACATAATTTGGTGGAATAACCTGTTTTTCATTGAAAACACCATTATTCAACCATGTTAACATCCAATTTGACAAATCATTAACCGTACTTTTGATTGCCCCAGCTGGGCTAATAGAATTGAATTCTTCAAATTTCACCTTTTCCGTCCTTCCCTCGAATAGACCATATGGCAAAGAATAATTATTTGATTTCTTCATTTCCTCAAGGGTGGTATATGAATTTTTCATTTCTAAAGGCTCGAATATTCTTTCTTCAAGGTTTGTGTCCCAGCTCTTGTTGGTTATTTGTTCAACTATGGCTCCAACAAGGGTATATCCCATATTGCTATACTCAAAGCTATTCTTAATTTCGCCCTCAGGTTTTAAATACCTAAGACGTTGTACAACTTTTAATTTGTCTTTTTCTGGAAAAAACACCTCTGAAGTTCCTTGATTTCCAATTCCGCTTCTATGACTTAATAAATCATCAATAGTAATTAAGTTATCCATTTTTTCATTATAAAACTGAAAATCGGGAAGATATGAAGCTGGTTTATCTTTTAGAGAAACTTGTTTTTTAGATTCTAAAATACCCAAAAGAGATCCAGTGAAAGCTTTTGTTGTTGAACCTATAGGAAAGACCGTATTGGTATTTACAGGTAACCTATTTTCTATATCCCGATAACCAAAACCATGGGAATAAATAACTTTATTCTCTTTCACTACGGCAAGGGCAAGACCCACTGCATTGTATTGTTTTACTAATTGGTTTATATCATTTTCAATCCCATTTAGTTCTGGAATATTCAGTTGCCCAAAACAGAGATGAATGTGTAATAAACATAAGAGTGTATAGGTAAATTTCATTTTTCAGTTTTTTAATACAAATTCCGGTAGTTAAAAGGTACCACCTAACTCATACGAGCACCATTTAATTTTGATGCAAATTTGAAGTTTTTTGATAGTTAAGAAGTCCGAGTAAAGAAAGTCGAACTAATTTTTTAAAGAGAGGGTCTCTTTCCGATACTGTGTTGGTGTTTTATTAGTAACTTTTTTAAAAGCAGTATAAAAAGAAGATTTTGAATTAAAACCAACTTGATATAGTATTTCTAAAACAGTTACGTCTTTTTTTGTTGGGTCTTTAAGAAGCATTTCGGCATCATTTATTCGGTACCCATTAATGAAGTCAAAAAAATGCTTCCCTAAATAATGGTTAATCAATAGTGATAATTCCTTTTCCGGGATATCAGTTTGTATAGCCAATTTCTGTAAAGTCAGGTCAAAATCTAAGTAGGGTCTTTCCTTTTTCATACAAAAGGTCAGTTTCTCCAGATGTTTACTGTTGAATCCATTTTTTTTAATATTTGTTTGCTTACCATTTTTTGAAACACTTGATCTTACCGGTTCCAAATTTTTGTTAACCCCTTTAAATAGCTCAGGTTGATATAAAGCCTTTAAAACAAAAAATACCGTTATCGAAAGAACACTAATACTGATTAAGATATTTATATTAATAATATATTCCTTATAACTAGTATTGGACAAATACCATCGAAATAGAACAAAGGAGTGAGCGACACATGAAAATAGACTAATTTGAAACAGCCATTTGTAGACAATATAATTGGCATTCGAATAATTCTCAAGGTAAACCGTTTTATATTTCTTAAGAACCAAAAACACCGCGATAATATAACCGAAGTATTGAAGCTCTCCAATAACCTCAAAGAACATAAGGCTTGTGCTGGATAAACTTGTTACTTTGAAAACAACAACAAATATCGCAAATAATAATACATGTAGAATGTGGGCTTTTTTAATTTTAAAATTAATATAACAAGCAGATAAGACGTAGAGATAAAACAAAGGAAGTTGCAAAAGACTAGAAGCAGTTTTTAAAATATGAATATTGGGATATGCTAAAGTCTTAACCGTAAAAAAGCCAATTAAATCAAAAGCTATTACCAAAAGATATGTGCCAAATAGCCTATTAGAGAGCTTATTTTTTGTTTTGACGGTAAAAAGAAAAACAGAAAGGAGTATCATTATAAAAACGATAATCTTACCGATACTCTGAATTAAGTCTAACTTGTTTTCCAATAGTCCTCAAAATTTAAGATTTGTCAACATCTTGTTAAAAGCACTAAAAAACAAATCTCATTTTGCAATAGTTGTTTTCTCAACAAACCAAACGATTCAAATAAAAATGATAAGACCAAGTCTTCTTGGTTGCAAAACTACGAAAGCATTAGGATTTTATGTTTATTTAATAATGTTCAGTCAGTAATTAAAATACAATTTTAATGAGACTGAGTTAAATTATTAAGCGTTTTTAGGATTCAAAAATATTCTCTTACTCATAATTTTAAATTTAGAAACATCTATATTCGTAAAACGAAAGTTTCTTTGACATATGTTTTCATAAGAGTTCACAAATCATCAACATCGATTGTAAAAAATAGCAAATATATTGGTATGGCAGGGTTTTGAACATTAGGTTCAATCCTTGTCAGGGTCACAACACATAACAAACCACGTTCTTTTTAAGAGCGTGGTTTTTTGTTTTTCCAAGGTGTTATAAACGCCAGGTTGGCATAAGCATGCGAAAATGCAAAACTTACATCCCCTTTATCGCATTACGTGGTTTGTAATTTGCACCTTTGGGCCTATATGACTGAACCGAAACCACCCTTGTTAGGGTCTTGACTATAATTAAAACCACCTTCTTCTACAGGAATGTGGTTTTCCTTTTTGAACAAAAGTTCAATAGGCGTACTATCGTCGTACTAAAATAAGATAGGCGTTTACCAAAGTTGTCCCCTACTTAGTTACCGAGCTTTTCGTTAACTTGCCGAACAGGTTTAACATTGATGCTTTTTTAATTTTTCGGAAAATGAAACACACCCTCCTTACCATCACCTTGTTCATCGCTTCCTTTCTACAGGGGCAAACACCTAAATTTCAAGGGCAGCCGCCCGTAGAACGCGTTGCTACGGAATCCAAACCAACCCAAATGCAATGGAAAGGAGATTTTACCTTTACCGACTCGGATGTTATTTTTTCCAACAACTTTGAAGGTGCCCGACTTAACGGTGTGCTAAAAAACAATGATAACACCTTTACTGCCTTGATTACCTCCGAAAACACCCCCGTAAACATGAGTCCTTGGTATTCCTTTAAAATATGGTCGGCCCAAGAACAATCCATAGAATTAATATTAACTTATCAAGAAACGGCGAAACATCGCTATTATCCAAAACTTAGTAAAGACGGTGTAAACTGGTCCTCGTTAGATTCTATTAATTATACCGAATATGAAAAAGGGGATGCCGACTTTGGACCGGGCTCACTCCCTGTTAAAATTAAGATGACATTGGACATTGGACCCGAGGTCCTCTGGGTATCCGGGCAAGAATTGGAGACCTCTACTCGGGTTTCCAGTTGGGCCGACACCCTATCGGCAAACACTTTTGTTCAAAAAACCAATATTGGAAAAAGCGAACAGGGCAGGGACCTCAACATGCTTACCATAGGCGACCCGGCATCCAAAAACATGCTCATAGTAATCTCAAGGCAGCATCCGCCTGAAGTTACTGGATACTTAGCAATGAAAGCTTTTGTAGAGAACCTTAGTTCCGACACCAAGCTCGCACGAAAATTTAGAAAAAAATTCACTGTTTACGTGGTACCCCTAATGAACCCCGACGGAGTGGACAATGGCCATTGGAGACACAATGCGGGAGGAATAGACCTAAACCGGGATTGGGCCAATTTTAACCAACCCGAAACAAGGGCCGTCAAATCCTTTATGGAAAGTAAAATCAAGGACACAAAAGGTAAATTTTATTTTGGCATAGACTTTCACTCTACCTGGGACGATATTTATTACACGGTAGATCCCAAGTTAAAAGGAAACATGCCTAACCTTGTTTACGATTGGCTGGATGAACTAAAAAAACAAATCGTTGGATACGACCCCAATATAAAACCAAATGACCAAATAGAACCTACAACAGTTTCTCGAAATTATTTTTTTGCAACCTACGGCGCTGAAGCCCTGGTCTTTGAAATTGGGGACAATACCCCTCGGGATTTCATTAAGGAAAAAGGTAAGATTAGCGCCAATGTATTAATGAAACAGATGTTAAAGAGGTTTAAATAACGTAACTTATTTATTTCTAAAACATACTGAAAAAACAATAAAATCCTTATTCCGGCATCACATTACCCTTAGGCATTTGAGCTCCCATCCCTTGTTGCAGATCATGTAGTTTTTTTTGAAGCTCCAAAACTTTCTCGGGGTATTTCAATGCAAGATCGTTTTGCTCGGACAGATCTTTGTTTAGATTATATAACGCTACCCTATCTTCCTCATAGAACTCGATGAGCTTCCAATCACCCTCCCTTATTGCGGCACCGGGTGTCCAACCACTGCCATGATAGTGCGGATAGTGCCAAAACAGCGCATCCCTATCCAATGTTGGTACACCTTTAAGCAAGGGAGACAAATCCTTCCCATCTATTTGATTGTTTGCAGGTAGCTCCACGCCCGCTTGCGCCAGAATTGTAGGGTAGAAATCATGGCCCACCACCGGTGTTTCAACAAGAACATCTTTTTTGTTGTAGTTTGCTGGTTTTATAAGTAATGGCACACGTATTCCCCCTTCGTACAGCCAACCCTTTCCTCCTCTTAAAGGAACTACAGCGGTAGGGGCTTCGAAACTATATATGGGTTCCAAGGTAGATAATCCACCGTTGTCGGAAGTGAAAATTATTGTGGTGTTTTCATACAGGTCCTCGGCTTTTAATTTATGTACTAGCTTACCTAAATTATCGTCCAATGCATAGACCATGGACGCATATTCTGGATTACGTTGTGCTAATTTCGTCATGGCTTTGCCTTCTTCACGCTCCATCAAGCCCAGGCTATCCAAGTTTTCCAGTTTGTCCTTGAACCTTTCAATATGCATGGTATTGGCCTGTATAGGGGTATGTACTGTGTAATAATTTAGATAAATAAAAAATGGATTCTCTCCAATACTATCCAAAAAGGTCATGGACTCCTGAGTCAATCTATCCGTTAGATATTCCCCTGCAGGGCCATCGGACAAATAAGGATTCTCATAGGGTGAATGGTATCCTCCCGGTGGCTGTCCTACATGATAGCCGCCAATGTTCTTATCGAACCCAAACTGTTCCGGTAAATGCCCCTCACCTCCTAAATGCCATTTCCCAACAAAAAGGGTACGATATCCGTTTTCCTTCAATACTTCTGCCAAGGTACCTTCTTGTACCGGTAGCGCATCCAAATCCGTTGGCCCTAATAAACTCCTATCCTTTGGGTCATCTCCAGGCAGCCAATCTGTAATATTCAAGCGCGCGGGATGTTTTCCGGTAACTATGGCCGCTCTGGAAGGAGAGCAGATCGAAGCGGACGCATAGGCATTGGTGAACTGAATACTGGCCCTACTGAACTCATCAATATTAGGAGTCTCATAAAAAGTACTGCCCGAGTATCCTAGGTCTGTCCACCCCAAATCATCGACCAGCACAAACACAAAATTTTGTTTTTTAGATTCGCTTAATTGTTTGCTAGACTTCTTACAAGAAAAGAAAAAAGGTATGATTAGCAAAACGGTATATTTCTTCAACATTTTAATCGTTCTTACTTGTTAAACACCTTCTAAACTAGTTAGAATTTTAAAAATGACCAGAATCTTCTTTGAAAAAGCTTTCATTTACTATCCAAAAACATAAACTACTTTCTTTCCCTAAACAATGGGCAAACGTATTACCTACATCAAAATGTTAGCTAAAACGGCCAAAAAACTCCAATTGGAACTTGCATAATGCGCCTCCGTAAGATTACCTAAATGATTTTGTTGCCCTATCACTAACGTTTAAACCACTTGTATTCCAATACCTTATCTATAATCTTCCCATCAAGATTATTTTATAACAACACACCTACCGTTCATCGATTAGCCAAGTCATACAAGGAGTTCAAGAATTTTATCACACTACGTATATTCCTACAAAATCTAAGTTGCCCATGTTATCAATAGACTATTTGAACCCTTTCATCGAATACTACCGGCATTCAAAAGAAAATGTTAACAAATGAACTCTCTTTACACTATAAAAGTAATAACCCGTTAACTAAATCTTATGAAAACAAACTACCTACATTACACATTTTTTAGTGCAATGCTATTATTTTCTTTTTGTATCCCCAATCAGCTTATGGGTAACGAAAAGTATGATACAAATAGTAGTAGCTTATCAACTAGTCAAACTACTTCTAGATTATCCTTCTTAACAAACAGTATTTCCTTTATGTCCAGTGCCGTGCATACGGACAAAGTAGGATTCATGGCAGAAGCAGATTCATTTAAATCCCTTGATGAGGATTTTGGCTGCTACGTAGAAATGCCAACCTTACATTTAGATGGTACTTGTGTGCAGGCCAACTCAACTCCCAATAGTTATGGGGACGAGGTGGAGTTTATGTGGTTGGAGCGCCGTAACGATCAGTTTATACCCTTAACGGATTGGTCTACCGATACGGCCCTGGATTATTGTCCGGACACACCTGGGTATTATAGAATGTGTGCGAGAACAGTAGGTTGTACCGATATTTATGAGTCAACGGAAATTCATGTTCCTAACGTGGCCTGCGGTTCTTTGGATGGCATCTATATATATGACCAGCAAAACGACCAAGCAGTTCTAGGTCCAATAACCAACGGACAGCATATTACCACAGATGAATTACCTGACAACTACTACCTAGTGGCCGAAACAAATGGGCATGTTGGAAGTGTTAGCATTGCGGTCAACAATCATCAAATTACCGAGAACGTTTCTCCTTTCACCTATCCAAGTGGCGGAGAAACAGGCAACAACTGGAATGCAGGAGTTGGCGAATATACTATTCATGCAGGAGCTTTTCGCAATAACAATGCTGCTGGCGCAAATTGTGATACCATCGACTTAAGTTTTGAGATTATTCAAAACTGCGAGATAACAGTACATGCTGGAGATGATATCGATACGTGTAGTTCTGATGACATTACCTTAACCGCTACGACTACAAATGAGAACACCTGCGAAGGAGGCTGCGTTTACCCTATTATTGAAAGTGATAGATGTAGTGGCGGCAACCCATCCGAAATATGGATGTCCAACAGCGGCAACAACTTTTTCAATACAACGATACATTCCAATTTTGAGATTTTGGCCGATGGTACCGCAGTCTACAACAGTAAAGTAGCCAACGGATCGGATACGTTAGACGTGCATATTACCTTTACCGGGAGAACAACGACACCTCCTACAGGTAGTCCAAAATTAGGTTGCGATACCAACGATACTTCCGATTACGTGTATTGGACCACTACAACGGGAACAATAGTGTCCCAAAACCATGGTACCTTTCAACTCTCAAGAATGGGTGAAGCATTCCAATTAGGTATTGGTGGTGATGTCACACGAACAGGTTTTGGTGCATCTGGCTGGTTTCATGTAACCGGCGGAGACGGGTTCTATACTCGTGGTGATGTAAACATTAAGTTAGGGGAATGTGTTCCTAATAGTGCAAGTAATCCCGTAGATTATGTATGGACAACTGTAGATGGTAATATCATTGGAGATGCGAACCAACAATCAATAACAGTTAATCAATCTGGAACATACCAAGTAAAGGCTAAAGATTGTGCTGATTGCGAGGCTATCGATGAAATCATAGTTACAATTACGGATGCACCAGAAGTACAAGCCAATAACCTCACAGAATCGGTAACTATTTCTCAAGGAGAAAGTTTCCCTGAAGTAACATTTACAAACGGAGAAGTGATTTCATATTCCGAAAACGACTCAGATTCACTTTGTGAAATTGAATTAAGCTCTCATGAGAATTTTAACACCAAGAATTTATGGTTCCACTCCTTCCCCGAACAGTACAACAAGAATTTCTTATGGAAAGATGGATATGTCCTAGTCAAAGAAGATGGAACAGCAGAAATATTCGGTACCATTACCAATGTGGATTTACCTGATTCCGGTTTTCATCTGCATTACTATTTTGAAGCACTAAAAGACTTTGATACATGGATAGCCGGTGGAGGTTACCAAAATACGGATAATGATGCGTCGGAACGATTGTACGCCAGAGTTGATTTCAACAAACCAAATTCCATAGTTGGATTTGGAGCATTCTCCGATTCTGATTTACGCTTAATTTCTAATGGAAACGTAGCCCACATGGATTACGGCCCAAGAGATGTTTATGGCGGATTTGGCGTTGGATTCTGGATCGATTATGAAGGAACCGTAAACGGTATGCCTGCTGGTAACTCCATGTCTACCAGTGGTGCAAACCATAACGATATGTATTCTGCTATTGGAGACTGTGTAGAATTACCCGATGCCACCTGTTCCGACCTTATTGTTAGACATTGGGTAGTAGAAGATGCTTGTGGTGTACGAACAACTTATGTACAAGCTGTAACCGTAAACAATGATGTAGAGGCAAATGCCGGAGACGATGTAACCATAAGCTCAGGAGCGTCCACAACATTAACAGCAACCGGAGGCGGAACCTATGTTTGGTCTACCGGGGAAACAACGCCATCCATTACGGTAACGCCGAACGAAACAACTACCTATTCGGTAATGGTCACCTCGGATAACGGAGAATGTACCGATGCAGATGCGGTAATAGTTAGCGTAGATTGTAGCCTAGAAGTAAACTTAGGAGAAGATGTATCCTTCTGTAGCGAAACCGAAACTATTTTAACGGCATCCATTAACAATACTACAAATACACCAAGAATCATATCGTCATACAACGTTACGGATGCGGACACCTCACAAGGTATCTGTGCAAATGTACATGGTAACGAGCAAGGTGTAATATTACAAAAAGGAAATCCAAATTTTCCTGTTACCGGCAATTACAATGCTTGGAAAGTCCATAACGAATTGATTTTGAACGAATACGACAACGATACTGCCAATATTACAGGAACCGTTATAGACGAACAAGGAAAGATCGGAACGGTAGATATGCTGTTGTTCGATAAACAAAATAATGGTAAAAGTTGGTCCGCCGACTGTTATTTGGACAATTTGGTAGGACCACAACTGTTTTATCAGTCCTTTTACGGTACCATTACAGTAGATGGTGTTTCATACACCGTGGAACCAAAAGTATCTAAACATCACTTTGTATTCGCCGAAGGCGCTAGTTTAGAATCAGGACAATTTGGTTTTGGAGCATGGACTTCCGGTACTTTTGGTAATGGTGGAGAATGGTTCGGTAATTTAGAGCCAAGGGAGTTCACCAACTGTGATGAAGTTACCTACCTGTGGTCAACCGGGGAAACTACGGAATCTATTACTGTTAGTCCGGAAAGTACTACTACGTACACGGTAACGGTACAAAACTGCGATAACTGTGAAGCAACCGACGAAGTAGTTATTGAGCTTGGTCCTGCATTGACAGTAAATGCCGGAGAAGATGTAGAAGTTTGTCAAGAAGAAACGGTTGAACTATCCGCGTTGGTCGAAAATGCCAAAGAGTGTGCAGGTGGTTGTGAATACCCTATTATCGAAGAAGATAGATGTGCAGGTGGGGATCCAGCGGAAATATGGATGATGAACGACGCACAGAACATGTTCAACACGACCATACATTCTTCATTTAAAGTATTTGACGATGGAACCGCCACCTATGTGAGCAGGGTTTCCAACGGAACGGATATCCTAGACATAAATATTCTATTTACTGGAAGAACAACGATAGCTCCAGTTGGCAGCCCAAAATTAGGTTGTGATACAGGAGACACCTCAGGATTTGTATATTATACCAATACTTCTGGTACAGTTATTTCTCAAAATCATGGAACGTTCGAAGTTTCAAGAATGGGTGAAGCTTTCCAGTTAGGTATTGGAGGTGATGTAGCTAGAACAGGTTTTGGCGCATCAGGATGGTTTTATCTGAACGGAGGCGATGGTTTCTACGACCATGGTGATGTAAATATAAAGCTAGGGGAATGTGTTACTTTCGCACCGAACAATGCCGTTGACTATGTTTGGACAACCGAAGATGGAAATATAGTAGGAGACGCCGATCAAGAGTCCATTACGGTAGATCAATCTGGCACCTATAAAATCGTTGCCAAAGATTGTAAAAACTGTGAAGCAGAAGATGAAGTAACGGTTACCATTACCAATCCACAAGCAGGGGAAATGACTGCTGATGCTGACATGGTTTGTCTAGAAAACAATACAGTAACAATTTCTGCAACCAGCAATGGAAACCAGAATATACCAGCAGATTACGTACAAGCATATGTTCTTACAGCTGGTGATGATTTAGTCATCCAAGATTTGAATACATCTCCACAATTTGAAGTTTCCCAGGCTGGAAAGTATACGATACATTCCTTTGTTTATCCTACTTCATTTGACCCGTTAAGTGTTGTTAACGTAGGGACTACCACCGGAGGCGACGTTAATGCCTTGTTGGTACAAGGCGGAGGAAGCTTATGTGCATCCTTGGATGTTGCAGGCGCCATGATACGAGTGAACGACAAATTAGTTCTTGGAGATTTTGTTTGGCTCGATGAAAACCAAAACGGACTTCAAGATACTGGTGAGATCGGTGTAAACGGAATAACCGCAACACTTTTTCAGAATGATGGTACCGAAATTGAAAGTACCACTACCACAAATAATGCGATTACCGGAGCACCTGGAGCCTACAAATTTGAAGTTTGTCCCAACTCAGGGGAATACTATATTGTATTCACCGGTATACCTAACGGATTTGAAATTACGTCCCAAAACGCAGGAAACGATGAATTGGACTCCGATAGCAATGAAAACGGACGTACAGATTCCTTTACCGTATTGGACGAATCTATTTTAACCATTGACGCCGGTATATTTTCACCATGCGTTATATCACCAGAAATTACAGCCATAGATAGTATTTGTGACGGTGAAGAGGTCCTATTAACGGCTTCTGGTGGAGATAGTTTCCAATGGAAAGAAAACGGAGTAGCTATTGAAGGAGCAACTACCGCTACCTTAAGTGTATCTCCAAGTTCAACAACAACATACAGTGTTGTGGTTACGGATACTGCACAATTCGATTGCAGCGGTGAGGTTAGTAAAGAAATCATCGTTTACGAACTTCCAACGGCAGATGCCGGTGAAGATGTGGCAATCTGTATTGGCGATGAAGTTACCTTGACGGCAACGGGCGGGGATTCCTACCTATGGTCTTCGGGTGAGACTTCCGCTACCATTACGGTTAGCCCACAGGCTACTCACGAGTACAGTGTAAGCGTTACCTCCGCACAAGGGTGTGAGGCTATAGATACCGTAATCGTTACGGTAAACGAACTTCCAACGGCAGATGCCGGTGAAGATGTGGCGATATGTATTGGTGATGAAGTTACCCTGATGGCAACGGGCGGGGATTCCTACCTATGGTCTACGGGGGAGACTTCCGCTACCATTACGGTTAGCCCACAGGCTACTCAAGAGTATAGCGTAACGGTTACCTCCGCACAAGGGTGTGAGGCTATAGATACCGTAATCGTTACGGTAAACGAACTTCCAACGGCAGATGCCGGTGAAGATGTGGCGATATGTATTGGCGATGAAGTTACCTTGACGGCAACGGGCGGGGATTCCTACCTATGGTCTACGGGTGAGACTTCCGCTACCATTACGGTTAGCCCACAGGCTACTCACGAGTACAGTGTAAGCGTTACCTCCGCACAAGGGTGTGAGGATACAGATACGGTAATCGTTACGGTAAACGAACTTCCAACGGCAGATGCCGGTGAAGATGTGGCGATATGTATTGGCGATGAAGTTACCTTGACGGCAACGGGCGGGGATTCCTACCTATGGTCTACGGGGGAGACTTCCGCTACCATTACGGTTAGCCCACAGGCTACTCAAGAGTATAGCGTAACGGTTACCTCCGCACAAGGGTGTGAGGATACAGATACGGTAATCGTTACGGTAAACGAACTTCCAACGGCAGATGCCGGTGAAGATGTGGCAATATGTATTGGCGATGAAGTTACCTTGACGGCAACGGGCGGGGATTCCTACCTATGGTCCACTGGGGAAACGACAGCAACTATCGAGGTTAGCCCAGAGATTACCACTGAATACGGCGTCATAGTTACTTCGGCAGCTGGTTGCGAGGCAACGGATGAAGTTATTGTTACAGTGAACCAAAAAGTAACCATAGGAGATTTTGTTTTTGAGGACAAGGACAACGATGGTATCCAAGATGGAGAAGATTTCGGTATCAATGGAATCACGGTTAAATTGTTCCAATGTGATCCATTTTACGGAAATGCCCATGGCGATCTAGTCGATACTTGTATAACTTCAAATAATCCTATTACAGGAGAAGCAGGATATTATAATTTCGATGTATGTATCGATAGTGGATCATATTATATGATATTCGAGGATATACCAACTGGATATAAGTTCACGACCCAAGAAATGGCCGCCGTAGATTTGGATTCAGATGTAAATAGGGACGGAGTAACGGCATGCTTTGATGTTACCGATACGGATAACACCACAATAGATGCCGGCTTGGTGGCCGAGACTTGTGGCATGGGAATTGGCAGCAAGGTGTTACCAAGAGATCCAGGCGGTGTATATACCGCTAGAAACTCGGATACGGCCTGTATAGGTGACGACTTCTATCTTTGGTTATTCTTGGATGAAGAAAACTTGGGCAACTTCTCCGGTTACCAAGGTGATGATCTACAAGGCTGGTCTTTCACTTATGAATTCCCTAACGGAAAAGTGTTTACGCAAGCTAACGCTGCCGACCAAAGCTATAGAACCCAAGAATACACCTTAACGGAGGAAGACTTTGGAACCTATAAAATATCTTGGACATCACCGGACGGTTGTCATGGTCTTACCTACTTTGACCTAACCAAAGCTCCGGAGTGTTTGCCAAGCGGACAAAGACCAACTTTTACACCTATGATCGCTATGGTATACCCTGTTCCAGCTTTAGCTAGTACAGACCTTAGCATTGTGATAAACACAGCGAACAAGTCCTTGGATTCAAATACCAACACCGATATAGTGGCTTACGGATTGCAGGCTTTCCTTCCTATTGAAAAGGAAACGGTTACAACGGTGCTGTTTGATACAAACGGTAAAAACGTAGGACCTACACGTACCTATGAGGTAGACAAGGGAAGAACCCTAGTGACCTATCCGTTAGGAAATCTGGCAACAGGAAGTTATATACTACTAGTTTCCGGTAAAGATTGGACCGATAGCAAACAGATTATTGTAGAATAGCTTATCGCTTTACTTATATAAGCGTCAATGGTACAACCCATTGACGCTTATTTTTTATGTTGTATATATTACTGGTAAAAAGCTAGGTCTATGTAAGGTGAACGTTAAAATATTCACAAATACGGTAATCTAATTAGGCTATAACAATATACAATTGACAAAGAATTGCGTAATTTAATTTTTATGTTAACTTTGAAAAAAAGATGTAAATGGATTTACTTGAGCACGCAGACGAGTTCGTAGGACGAAAAATGAGCAACATGTCAACTAGTGACAGAGTTGAGGCTTCTAGAGAGGCAAAAAAATTAATTTTAAGTATCAACGAAATTTATAAGGAAACTAAAGATTCTAATTTAATGGACGTAATGAAACGCGTTACGGAAAAGAAGAAGAAAATTGAAAAAAGGCTAAACGGTGTTCCGTTGGTGTAACCACACAATTGGCATACGTTGCTTAAATAGTTAGATAGCTATTTAATAATTAATTTATAATACATAAACCCTTCCTTGAGAGGGGTTTTATTTTTAGCCTCCCTTATTGCAAGGAAGGCATACCGCTGCGAATACAGTTGCACTTTCATAATACTTAAACATGTTTAAAAATTTCTGAATGGATGTTCTTTTAAAACCCTGGCCTTGGTATGTTTCCGGGCCACTAATTGCTATGGTACTTTTAGTACTATTATATTTTGGGAAAACCTTTGGCATGTCCTCCAACCTTAGAACACTTTGTACCATTTCCGGTGCCGGAAAATATTCTGATTTTTTTAAATTCGATTGGAAAGCCCAAAGATGGAATCTCACTATTGTTTTAGGTGCTGTCATAGGGGGTTTTATAGCAACACAATTTCTTTCGGACGGTACAGCGATTCAATTAAGTCCCGAAACGATCTCCGATCTTTCGGAAATGAACTTCACACAGGCAGGTGAAACCTTATTGCCCAATGAGTTATATGGGTGGGATGCAGTTTTCAGCTTTAAAGGCATGAGCATTTTGATTATAGCTGGGTTTTTGGTTGGTTTTGGAACTAGATACGCCGGCGGATGCACTTCTGGCCATGCCATCTCCGGCTTAAGCAACTTGCAGATCCCGTCTCTGATAGCTGTTATTGGATTTTTTATCGGTGGCCTAGTGATGACCAATTTTATTCTTCCCTTACTTTTTTAAATATGAAATTTTTAAAATTCCTTTTTGTAGGTATATTTTTCGGTATTGTTCTTGTAAAATCGGAAGCAGTATCTTGGTACCGGATTTATGAAATGTTCAAATTTCAATCTGTTCACATGTACGGGATTATCGGCTCTGCCGTACTCATTGGCATTTGCGGAATTTTTCTCATTAAAAAATACAGACTTAGAAGTATAAAAGGCACTCCTATTGTAGTGCAACCTAAAGAGAAAAGCTTTACAAGATATATACTGGGCGGCACTATTTTTGGATTAGGCTGGGCTCTTGCCGGGGCATGTCCAGGACCTATGTACATTTTACTTGGAGCTGGTATCTACCCTATCGCTATCGTTATTCTAGCAGCCATGGCAGGAACTTTTGTTTACGGCCTTTTAAAAAATAAGCTTCCACATTAAATGGGTATTACTATGTTGCGGGTAAGTCTTACGGGATATGACTCAGATAAAAAATTAAAACTAAGGTGCCCGTAAATTCAAAAATCGATAAACGAAATACTTAGATATTAAACGATCTCCGCACTTAACCCGGCATTTAAAAGACCTGTACAGCGTGGCTCCAAGTCTTTATATTCACCGGTCTTCACGGTACATTTTCCTTTGTAGTGGACTATAAGGCTGCATTGCTCTGCCTGTTCTGGCGTGTGATCACATATCGAAATCAACGTTTGAATAACATGGTCAAACGTATTTACATCGTCATTAAATACAACGATTTCATTTTGTCTAACCGTCTCCTCTTCTAATAGGAGCTCCTCCGAAATTTGTTCCTTAGTGCTCATCAGTACATTTTTACTATAAACTAAAATACATATTTTGCGGCAACCCAATTATTATTTTCAAGATTTTTTTCGAACCTTAAGCCCTCTTTTTCACATTTCTTAGTAATAATGTCCAAATCCTTATTGTAAAAACCACTTAACAGTAAAACGCCATTAGGTAGCAAACAGCTTACATATTTAGCAATATCCCCTAAAAGAATATTTCTATTGATATTTGCGATAATAACATCATACTGCTGTCCTTTTAAAAGACTTGCATCTCCTTCATATACAGATATACAATCAATTCCATTGCGCTCTACGTTCTCTTTTGCATTAAGATAGCACCAGTTATCTATATCTATGGCGTCAACCGCCGAGGCGCCGCGCATTGCTGCCAAAATAGCCAAAACCCCGGTTCCGGAACCCATATCCAAAACCGATTTGTCCTTTACATCCAAATCCAGAATATGTTGTAACATCATGTGGGTGGTCTCATGATGTCCGGTTCCAAAACTCATCTTTGGTTCTATTATAATGTCATAGACCACATTTTGCTTTTCGTGAAAAGGAGCACGGATCATACAAACACCGTCTACGATAATTGGCCTAAAGTTCTGTTCCCAAGTAGCGTTCCAATTCTCCTGCTCTATCTCTTTCCTATCAAAGGTGATTTTAAAATTAGGGTTTTCAAGAATAGCTATGGAATCCAGAATACTATCATTCCAATCCTTCTCTTGTATATAGGCCAAAACACCGCTTTCCTCCTCTACAAAACTCTCAAAACCGACTTCTCCAAGTTCGGCTATAAGAATATCCGAAGCAGGTTCCCGTGGGGTTACCGTGAAGTTGTACTCAATATAAATGGTATTGCTCATTGGTTTGGATAGATTCGTTCGGCAATGGACGTTATTCTTTAGAGAACAGCAAAGCAAAATCAATTTGTGATAATAAAACTTTAACCCGCTATGCTATTAAATTTAAAAATACTTTGAAAAACGTATTCCTTAAATAGCCTTGATGATAGCTACAAAATCGTCTGCAACCAAAGAAGCACCACCAATAAGACCGCCATCTACATCTGGTTTAGAGAAAATCTCTTTTGCATTTCCCGGTTTTACACTACCACCGTATAAAATAGATATGCCATTGGCTATAGCACTATTATAGGCATCACCTATGGTTTTTCTGATAAATGCATGCATTTCCTGTGCTTGTTCCGGAGAGGCGGTTTCCCCAGTTCCAATAGCCCAAACAGGCTCATAGGCCAATACTATTTTTGACCAAGCGGATGCCTCTAAAGAGAATAGGGCATTTTTAAGCTGACTTTCCACTACCTTAAAGTGGTTTCCAGATTTTCGGTCTTCCAATTCCTCGCCAAAACAAAATAGCACACGGATATTTTTATCCAGCGCGGTAACCACTTTCTTGGCCAATACTTCATCGGTCTCACCAAAATAGGCCCTTCTTTCCGAATGTCCTATGATCGCAGTATCTATACCTATATCCAAAAGCATATCGGCGGAGATTTCACCGGTATACGCGCCACTTTCCGCAAAATGCATATTCTGGGCTATAACCTCTATTTTAGAGTCTTCTAAACTATGTACGGCACCTACCAAATTAACATAAGCGGGAGCTACCATAACTTCCGCATCGGTGTCCGGGAGTTTTGCAGCAAGTTCGGACAACAGGGTTTCTGTTTGCGCTAAATTTTTATTCATTTTCCAATTTCCTGCTACTATTTTACTTCTCATAACCTTTATTTTTTATGCTATTTATGAAGTCGTTTAAACTTTTCCGTTCGCCAAAAAATTACTCTTTTTCGCCCATTTTTTGTCCTTATTTCCTTCCGTAGCGATGCTATGCTACTCAAAAAAGTCTTCAAATGTTCAAAAAATCACTAATTCTCGCTTTAACGCGAAAAAGCTTAGACCACTTCTATGTGAAATTTAAACCTACTGAAACGTTAATTCGTCCAAATCGTTATAATGAACTTTTTGTTGGACTGTCCCCTTTTCTAAAACAAGCACACCTGGATTAGACCTAACAATGGTCTTAAGGGTGGTCTCGTCCGTAAAGAAAAAATTAAAATCCAATCCAAATTTAGCCTCCAACGCATCTGTTTGCTCAGGGCCGGAAGCAGACATACCTATTACCTTATATCCGTTTACCATGGCCTCATCGGCGACTTTCTTTATTTCTGTGAACATCTGGGTATTGGATTTTCTTAAATCGTATGCAATTACCATAACCAGTTTGGGCTCCTGCAAAAGAGAAAGTGCAAAATCTTCTCCGTTCTGCTCTATTGTAAAATCATGAACCGGTGGTTCGTAGCCTTTTTGCACCTCCGTGGTCTCTACTCCAATGAATTCACCGTCTACCGTTGGATAATCCCCGTTAGTGACTATTACCTGTTTCTCTCCGTTCACCTTAAACTCCCAGGCATAATCATAAATCGCCTTTGGCGCGCCCTCAGGTACTCCCATCCCCTCCTCAATATTCTTTCCTATTTCATACGGTCTAAAATCGATAACGGGCAAATGATTCAATACATGATGTGCATAAACTGCGCATGTCACTAGCGACACGGCCATGACGATCTTTTTGACGTTAGGGGCAAACAATGGTGTAACATACCTTTTTCCAATGAACAGCAACAAGATTAACACTAAAAGCACAACATCTTTGGTAAACGATTCCCATGGGGTTAATTTAATGGCGTCCCCAAAACATCCACAATCCGTTACTTTATTAAAATAAGCGGAATAAAAGGTAAGGAACGTAAAGAAAATGATCATGCCCAATAGGCTCCATAACGTAAATTTGACTCTAAAGCCAATGAGGAGCATAACCCCAAGAATAACTTCTAAAATGACAACCAATATAGATATTGCCAACGCATAGGGCATAAAAAATCCTAAATCCAAAACACTGGGGCTAAAGTATTCCTCTAGTTTAAACGAAAATCCAACGGGATCATTTAACTTAATAAAGCCACTGATAATAAAAAGAACCCCAACAAAAATCCGAACCAACCCAATTATATACTTCATAGAATTACGCAATTTTAGTAGCTAAACCTAAATGTATCAAAGCGAATACGGCATAGTTGATCATATCTTGATAATTGGCCTCAATACCTTCACTGACCAAAGTTTTTCCCTTATTGTCCTCGATACTCTTTACCCTTAATAATTTCTGTAAAATTAAATCCGTTAAGGAACTCACACGCATATCGCGCCAAGCTTCTCCGTAATCATGATTTTTATTCAGCATTAGCTCTTTGGTTTCGGTACTGTGCTTTTGATAAAGAGCACTAGCTTTTTCGGGTTCCAAATCTGGCTGATCCACCACACCAAGCTCTAACTGGATCAATGCCATGATGGCATAATTTACGATGCCTATAAATTCGGACTTTTCATCCTCATCTATTTTACGCACTTCATTTTCCTGCAACCCTCTAATACGTTGTGCCTTTATGAAAATTTGATCCGTTAATGATGGTAAGCGCAGAATACGCCATGCACAGCCGTAATCCAATAGTTTTTTTTCGAATAAATCGCGACAAGTTTTGATGACCGCATCGTATTGTTCCGCTGTTGCTTGCATGTACTTCTTGTAATTTGTGTAAATTTCGCTTAAAATTTCGTAACCGTCAAGACCCTTGGTTTAAACTTCTGTTACATCTGCGGCTTAATACAACATATACATGACGATCAACTGTAAAGGAGTACTCATCGATTTAAAAACACCCAAGGTAATGGGTATTCTAAACGTTACCCCCGATTCGTTTTTCGACGGCGGAAAATTCAAGAATGAAAAAGACATATTAAACCAAGTTGAAAAAATGGTGTTGGAAGGTGCCAACTTCATAGACATTGGAGCCTACAGCTCAAAGCCTGGTGCCAATGATGTTTCCGAAACCCTTGAATTAAAACGCATAACACCCATTGTATCATTGGTGCTAAAGCATTTTCCAAATACCATTTTGTCTATAGATACCTTTAGGGGAAAAGTCGCCGAGGAATGTTTTGACCGGGGAGCGGCAATTATTAACGATATCTCCGCCGGTCTAAGGGACGACTCCCTATTGGACACTGTAGCCGCTTTAAAAGTTCCTTATATAATGATGCATAGCCGCGGTACTCCGAAAACCATGCAACAACAAACAGCATACCGACATCTAATCCAGGATATCCTGTTCTTCTTTTCACAAAGACTTGCATTGGCAAGAAAAAAAGGCATTACCGATATAATCGTAGATCCCGGTTTTGGATTTGCAAAAACATTGGAACAGAACTATGAACTCTTACACCAAATGGATAGCTTAAAGATTATGGAATTGCCCATTCTTGTTGGGATCAGTAGAAAGTCCATGATTTACAGACTTTTGGAGTCCGATGCCGCCCATGCCCTTAACGGCACCACCGCACTACATACAATCGCATTAACCAAAGGAGCTAACATTTTGCGCGTTCACGATGTAAAGGAAGCCGTAGAATGTGTAAAACTATACACGCAACTTACATCTTAAATGTTTACCCTGTGTGCTACTTCAAATTTTGTTAATTTTACAAAAAAGGCACTCCTTGGATTTTTTCAATTTTATCGATTTTAAAATTACCGACATCCTGGATATTGTCCTAGTGGCGGTGTTATTGTACTACGTTTACAAACTAGTCCGTGGTTCGGTGGCGATAAATATCTTTATCGGTATCGTTATTGTTTGGGCATTTTGGAAGCTCACAGAGCTTTTAGGGATGGAGATGATAAGTAGTATCGTTGGTGCCTTTATGCAAGTAGGCCTTATCGCCTTGATTATCGTATTTCAGCAAGAGATACGAAAATTCCTTCTAATGATAGGCTCTACCAACTTTGCGAACAAGCGAAATTTTATTAAACATTTTAAGTTCTTGAAACAGGAAGGGCTCACTACAACAGTAGATGTGGATGCCATCTTAAAAGCCTGTGATAAAATGGCAAGTACCAAAACAGGGGCTATTTTGGTGTTGGAGCGTAATAACTCACTCGATTTCATTAAAAGCTCGGGAGACCGAATGAACGTAGAAATAAACCAGCACATCATCGAAAGTATTTTTTATAAAAACAGTCCTTTACATGACGGTGCGGCCGTAATCGTTGACAACTATATTGTAGCAACTAGGGTTATTCTGCCCGTATCCAACGAACGTAATATTCCTTTACGATTTGGATTGCGACATCGCGCGGCCGTAGGAATTACCGAAAAAACCGATGCCCTTTGCCTTGTGGTAAGCGAAGAAACAGGTCTGATTTCCTATATAAAAAATGGAGAATTTGTTTTGTACGATTCGCTTATTGAGCTGGGTAAGCTAATGAAACAGGATTTAATATCTTAAATGAAAGTACATTAAGGACATACCAAAACTCATAATCATAATAGGTTATGGAATTTATTGGTAGCGTAATAAGGTTCTATAATTTCAACGGCTATATTGCTCCTATCAATTGTCAATTGGAACAAAATATATTTAACCGACTTTTTTCAGCGCAAAAAGTACCGCGCTAAGCCACCTCCTCCGCCAAGAACTGAGCTTCGTACAAATTGCTGTAGTACCCTCCCTTTTTAAGTAGTTCTTTATGGGTTCCTATTTCTACGATTTTACCTGCATCCATTACAATAATCTTGTCTGCCTTTTTAATGGTACCCAAACGATGCGCAATAACGATAGACGTTCTGCCTTGGGTAATTTTGTCGGTCGCCTTTTGAATGAGCTGTTCAGAATACGTATCCACGGAAGATGTAGCCTCGTCCAACACCAAAATACTGGGATTACTAACATAAGCCCGCAGAAAAGCAATTAATTGACGCTGACCACTGGAAAGCATGGTACCCCGTTCCTTTACGTTGTATTCATAGCCACCTGGGAGACTAGAAATAAATTCATCTACCCCAATAGCCTTAGCTGCTGTTTCTATTTCTGAAATCCCTATAGCGGAATCCTTCATAGAAATGTTGTTGGCAATCGTATCGGCAAACAGAAAAACATCTTGCAACACCACCGCGATATGGGACCGCAACGAAGCTAGTTTATAGTCCTTTACATCTACACCATCCACACTTATAAGGCCCGAGTTGATCTCATAAAACCGATTTAATAGGTTAATGATGGTAGACTTACCCGCTCCGGTAGCCCCAACTATAGCGATAGTTTCACCAGCGCTTACATCAAAGGAAATACCATGAAGCACTTCTTCGTCCTCCAAATATCCAAAGCGCACATCTTTAAATGTAATATCCCCTTTAATAGTGGATTTTTCTATGTGGCCCAAATCATCAATGGAACTGTCCGTATCCAAAATTTTAAACACCCTATTAGCGGCAACCATACCCATCTGTAGGGTATTGAACTTATCGGCAATCTGCCGTAACGGTCTAAAAAGAAGGTCTATCAACATAATAAAGGCAAAAACTGTGCCTGCAACATCATCCGTAATACCGGCAACATTCTGTAAACCTCCATACCACACAATAAGTCCTAAGGTAATAGAGGAAACTATTTCTGCTATTGGAAAGAAAATGGAGTTGTACCAAACGGTTTTCAACCAGGCATTTTTATGTTTTTCATTTATTTCCCTAAATTTTTCACTCTCTATCTTTTCCCTGGTGAATAGCTGAACAATCCGCATGCCCGTTATGCGCTCCTGCACAAAGGAATTAAGGTTGGAAACTTCTGCCCTTACCTCGGTAAAAGCAACCTTCATGGCTTTTTGGAATAAACGCGTGGCATATAAAATCAACGGTAATACAGCAAATACGATCAACGCCAATCGCCAATTTATATAGATCATGACCCCGGCCGCCACCAACATTTTCAACAAGTCTGCAACAATAACAAAAAAACCTTGACTGAATATTTCTCCTATACGTTGCATATCCGCCACCGCGCGGGTCACCAATACACCTAGGGACGAATTATCGAAATACTTCATTTTGAACCCTAGCATTTTCCGGAATAAATTGATGCGGACATCCCGAATAACGGATTCTCCCAACCAATTGGCATAATAGTTAAAGCTCAATTGGCTCAACACCTGTCCTAACAGCACCACTAACATCGTTATCGTTAGATGAAGCAATCGTTGCGCATCCGCACCCTTGACGGCATCGTCTATGATCTGTTTTAATATTATCGGGGTAAGTACGGCGAACAAGGACAGTAGGATCGCTGCCAAAGCAACTCCGTAAAACGTAATCCTATAAGGTTTGGTATGTGCTATCAACCGCTTAAAAAGACGCGTATCAAAGGCTTTTCCCGATTCTTTGCTCATTTTTTAAAAATAGTATTAGGATAGCTAACAGCCGTTAAATATAAGCCTTTTGCAGGTACGGAAACCCCAGCTTGTGTCCGATCTTTACTTTTTATTATGGTCTTAACAGTCTCCAAGTCAGTCTTACCAGTGCCAACATCCAAAAGTGTACCAACAATCGCCCTTACCATATTTCTAAGGAACCTGTCCGCAGAGATCCTAAAGGCAATGTACTCTCCCTCCCTACTCCATTTCGCGTTTTTTATAGAACAAAAATAATTGTTGACATCGGTCTTGGACTTAGAAAAACATTCAAAATCCTGTTTGCCCAAGAGCAACTCTGCCGCCTTGTTCATGAGCGAAATATCCAAGTGATGCTTTATATAATAGGCTGCGTCTTTCAAAAAAGGGTTCTTGGTATCGCAGATCCAATACTCATAGGAACGCTCCAAGGCATCAAAACGTGCATGGGCCTGATCGAGCATAACATATATGTTGTCTACCGCAATATCGCCGGGCAAAAAAGCATTCAGCCTATATATCAAATCTTCTTTATCCGTAAGACCGGTAAAATCAAAGTGGGCGTACATTTCACGGGCATGCACGCCTGCATCTGTTCTTCCCGCTCCCGTCAATAGTATTTCTTCTCGCAACAAAACCGAAAGTGCGTGTTCCAAAATTTCCTGTACCGTTATGGCATTGGGCTGTTTTTGCCAGCCATGATAGGCTTTTCCCAAGTATGAAAATTGAATGAAATATCTCAATAGGATGGCTTAGTTTTGCAAAGTGCAAAGATATGCATAGTTCCCCTGAATTCGGAAGGCTTTGTAGGTTTTGCAAACAAGAAATTAGAAAGCGTAATCAACATTATTACGTTTTAACAAGACAAGGGCGGTAACCCAAACATGTAATAAGACTAAAAAAACGGATATACGACCAAAGGAAATAGGCCGACCCTTAAACTTAAGATGAATATTACATAGAGCTAAAATGACCAAAATCCTACTCTTATCGGACACGCATTCCTACTTAGACAAAACGATACTTAAATATGCCAAACAAGCAGATGAAATTTGGCATGCCGGTGATATCGGTGATATTTCCGTTACCGATGAGTTGGCCAGAGTAAAACCCCTTAGGGCCGTTTTTGGAAATATAGATAACCACGTAATCCAAAAAGAGTTTCCGCTGAACAATCGGTTTATGTGCGAAGATGTGGATGTATTGATCACCCATATTGGCGGCTACCCACCCAAATATAACCCCAGAACACGATCAGAAATACTAAAAAACCCTCCCAAGCTTTTTATTTGTGGCCATTCCCATATCTTAAAAGTGATGATGGACCAAAAACTTAAAGTACTACACATGAACCCAGGTGCCTGCGGAAAACATGGTTTTCACCAGGTACGTACTATGCTTAGGTTCGTGGTCGATGGTGCTGATATTAAAGACTTAGAGGTAATCGAATTGGGAAAACGATAACTAAACCGCGATGGATTGAAAATCCATAGGTTTTATTGAAGCAAAGAAATTGCAAATGGTTATTGAGTTCTTTATTTGAAGTTACCGAATAACCCATGAATCAACAACACAAGAACTAAACTGGCTAAAATGTTTAAAGAAACTAAAGTAGCTGCAATAAAATTGCAGCATTTTAACCTTTTATTAGAAAACAAAGCACTTCACTATCTGTTAATACAAGCTTAAAGTCAGTAACAATTCCATTTATTTTTGTCATTTTGGAGGTTTGTTTCATCAAAACTAATCATAGACACAAAACATATCTTATTTCATTTTTTTTAATGGATATACAAAATCGCAGAAAAAAGCAGGCTAAAACCATTCGTATGTTCCGAAAAGCACATCGAATTACGGGTGCTACACTTTTTATCTTTTTCTTTATCATAGCGGGTACGGGACTTCTCCTAGGTTGGAAAAAGAATACCGGAGACCTTTTAGGTTCAAAAACGTACAACGGCACAACTACAGAACTTACGGAATGGCTGCCCTTATCTCAATTGCAGTTAAAGGCGGAAACCTATCTAAAAAATTCAGTTCCTGTAGGTTCGGAGTTACAACTGGACCGCATAGATATTAGGCAGAACAAAGGCGTAGCCAAATTCATTTATAATGATTACTACGGCATACAAATTGACGGTGCAACAGGAACTCTATTGCATGTAGACCGAAGACGCGCGGATTTTATAGAAAATATGCACGATGCATCCCTTTTGGATGATCATTTGAATACAGGCGGATATATAAAACTTGCCTATACGACGATTATGAGCCTTTCCTTGCTACTTTTTACCATCACAGGTTTTTGGTTGTGGTACGGTCCTAAACGCATGAGGAAAGGCGTACACCAGTAATAACTGGCATTATACCAGTTCTCTTTTGAAAACCTGGCAAAGAAATTGAATTGTTTTTTTGTCCTTCGAAAAAGAAAAACCGGGCATAGCAGGGTTATGGCTGATTTTAGTTTTTAAGTAGGGCGTAAAAAAAATTATCGGATGATTTTCAATTGGGAAATGGTATTATACCAATTTAACTTCTAGATGTCGCATAAAACAAGTTTCTTTTTTACTCATTTGTCGTCATAAAATAGAACCATAGCTAATGCTATGCTTAGATTTGATTCCTAAACTGAGAAAAAAATAATTCAAATTTTCAATACGACATTCAAAACTTAAATTGGTATTAGACCTACGAACAAGCATTAAACCCATTAAAAAGAACTTATTTTATAGTCCCGAAACCTGGTTACGAAAATTAAAGCACGCTCTCCGCTGGATAATGAAATAAACTAAGAAGGTATGCAGGTTTACGATCCATTATTGAATTTCACTACGCTATCTACTTACGTAATAAAAAACTACCGAATTTATGACCCACACAATAAAAAACCCGGGAACTACCCCGGGTTTAACGCACTAATACTACTAAGATGTTAGGTTCAACGTAAACGATCAACAGATTTTACAAGATCTTCATCCTTCTTAATAGCCCGGTTTGCAAGGACTAAAAAAACGATAGAAAATACAGGAATCAGCATCCCAATACCCTTCTCCGAGACCAAGGTCTCTCCGGATAGATTTAGCGATCGGTAAACGAAAAATCCCAGTAAAAAAAGATTCAATATCATATTCAGCCTGTTTGCCACAAACTGGTTCTTTCTATTTTTGAACAGGAAAACTGCCCACAAGGCCAAGGCACCAACAACATAAAAAACAATAGAAACGATTATTTCATTTTGGGCATAAACCTCCATCCCATTGGCATCTGACCAAAGGTTTACAAAAAATGGAAGTATCCCGGACACGAGTGCCACCAAAACCAAATAAAGGGTCTGTACTCTTTGAATCATAGTGCCAACTGTTCTTTAACGCTACAAAAATACAGGTCTTTTTAAAAAATATCAGGCTAATCATGAAAATAATTTGTATTATTGCTTCGTTATCAGTTCTAACACTTACCAAGGAAAAATCTTTTCCGCCACCATATCTAGCAGCTAATACACTTCTTACAATACAAATCACGTATAATTTATTCTACAATTAATGTTTGAGATTTCAGATTTAAAAACAAAAAAGCTACCTGAGCTTCAGGAAATAGCCAAAGGACTTAATGTCCCAAAATTCAAGACCCTAAAGAAATTGGACCTGGTCTATCAAATTCTAGACCTCCAAGCAGCAAACCCTAAAGCGGCTGCCGCTATACTTCCTACAAAAACGGAAGACACACCAAAACCAAAACCCAGGCCAAGGGTAAGAATAGCCAAAAAATCGACACCCAAGGAACCAATCGTTGTTAAATCGGAACCTCTTGCTGATGCTCCTACGGAAAAGGTGAAACAGAAGAAAGAACCAGAAACCAAAGAACCTACGGAAAATAGAAAGCCGAGGCCAAGGCCAAGACCTGCGGCAAATGAAAATAAACAAGAAAACCAAAAGAATACCCCGCACAATAAAGGTCAAAAAAGCAACCAGAACAAAAAACCAAACCCCAGGAGCAGCCACGACAAAAGCAATTTTGACAAGGACCTAAAAAATAGATACAAGGAACCGGAATTTGAATTCGATAGTATTATTGCCAGTGAAGGAGTTTTGGACATTATGCAAGACGGCTATGGCTTCCTAAGATCATCCGACTACAATTATCTATCATCACCTGATGATATTTACGTTTCGCAGTCGCAAATTCGCTTATTCGGACTCAAAACGGGAGATACGGTCTTAGGACAGGTAAGACCCCCAAAAGAAGGGGAGAAATATTTTCCTTTGATCAAGGTGAACAAGATAAACGGTATAGACCCACAAATCGTAAGGGACAGGGTTTCTTTTGAGCACCTTACTCCGCTTTTCCCACAAGAAAAATTCAATCTAGCAGAAAGACAAAGTACGATATCTACCCGTATTATTGATTTGTTCTCCCCAATTGGGAAAGGCCAAAGAGGTATGATCGTGTCGCAGCCCAAAACGGGTAAGACCATGCTACTAAAGGATATTGCAAATGGCATAGCCGCCAATCACCCGGAGGTGTACCAAATTATTCTTCTAATCGACGAACGCCCCGAGGAAGTAACGGATATGCAGCGCAATGTGAGAGGGGAAGTAGTTGCCTCTACTTTTGACAAGGAAGCAACGGAGCACGTAAGGGTAGCGAACATAGTTTTAGAAAAAGCCAAAAGACTGGTGGAGTGCGGACACGATGTGGTTATTCTATTGGACTCCATTACAAGGCTTGCAAGGGCATACAATACGGTACAACCGGCCTCGGGCAAGGTTCTAAGTGGTGGCGTAGATGCCAACGCGCTTCATAAACCAAAACGATTTTTCGGAGCGGCCCGTAACATCGAAAACGGAGGATCTTTGTCCATCATAGCTACCGCTCTTACAGAAACAGGTTCTAAAATGGACGAGGTTATCTTTGAGGAATTCAAAGGAACCGGTAACATGGAATTACAATTAGATCGTAAAATATCTAACCGTAGAATATTCCCGGCCATCGACCTCACTTCTTCAAGCACACGTAGAGATGATTTGTTATTGGACAAAGACACTATACAGCGTATGTGGATCATGCGTAAATACCTCGCGGACATGAACCCGGTTGAAGCTATGGAATTTATAGAACAGCGCTTTAAACAAACCAAAAATAACGAAGAATTCTTGCTGACCATGAATCAGTAAGGTTCACCTAAACCATATCTTAAATCCCGATTTCACCTTGAAATCGGGATTTTTTTTTACCGATCAAAAAAAACAATCTACAAACCTTATAATCAATCAAAATGAATATCTTTAGGCAGGTTTAAAGAATCTTCCCCCGATTACTAGCGTATTTTCCTATACCAAATAATTAAACTTAAAACTATCAACTATGAAAAATACAAAATACCTTTTGCGGCTGTTGCCCATTTTCGTAATCGCAATATGTATTGGATGCAAGGAAAACAACAAAACCAAGCACCAAACACCGGAACAAGAACAAAGTGAAGAAAAGCCGCAGCTTGTGGAAGCCCCAAAAAATATTATTACACTACAAGAAGCCGATGCCATTTACACCAATTACAGTAAGCATCGTATTCCTATGATTACGACCTATGAAACACAGGAACGGGCACCAGAAGAAGCGTTTGAACCAGCACGTTTCGTAGATTTCGATTACGACATGATAAAAAATTACATTGCTTATGTAGATCAAGAAGCCAAAAATGCCGGTGTAAAAAAAGTGACCAAATTACGGATGTATTTTGCAAATTATCCAAACGAAAAGACATTCAAGGATGGCAAAAAAGTGATTCACCCAAGACAGAATTCCCTTTTTATCCTCCCCACTTTAGAACAAAATGGAGAAAACTACAGTTTTTATATAGGAGATGACGGTAAGGCAAAATTGATTATAGATTGGAAAGACAGCGCGCTGGAAAAAGGTATGGGTACCGTGCTAGAACAATCACAAACAGCACGGGCAGGTATAGTTCCAAACTTCTTTTCGAATGCAACATCATACAATAGTAAAAGTCTTATCTTAAATCGAAGTGGATCAGGACCACCACCTAAAACTGAATTTTAGTCCTTATGTCACCAGAGCTTCTAGAGTTTATAAAAACCAATTTCATCATTGGTGTTTATTTCGTAACCCTATTGATTTCCATTGTTTCGTACATTAAGTATTTTGATACCGTTTTAAAATATTTTCCAATACTGATTGCCTACACACTTTTAAATGAGCTCTTAGGCCACTTAATTAGATATTCCGAAAATTTTGCTTTCCTTACGGATAAGTCATTTGCCAACGACATTATTTATAATATTTATGATATTTTCTACTACAGCTTTTTCTATCTTATTTTTTGGAAGTTAATTTCACGACAAACATTTAAAAAATGGATTAAAATACTATCTATCATCGTTTTAGGAAGTTACATAGTATCCTGTTTTTTTCAAAACCCGCTACAAATAAGTTTATATTACGCCACTTCCTTTGCCTCGGTAATTTTGGTCGTGATATGTATTTTATATCTAATTGATAAAGGCCCAAACTGGGAATGGCATAGGGAGAAATACAACCTAGTGTGGTGGGTTTCTGTTGGACTCATACTGTTCCACTCTATTTTTCCCATACTTTTTTTGTTAGGTTTTTTAGGGGGCGATGCATGGGAGCAATATGAGCTTCAGACCGTTTTAAGGTTTACGATTTTAATAATGTACATGCTATTCTGTATTGGGTTTATAAAGAGCAGAAAAAGAAATTTTAGTTAAAAGGTTTACGATATCAAGTATATTTAATCTTATAATATGACCGGCCAGGTAGGACTATTCATACTAGAAAACGCATTTATATTGGTGTATGTCCTGGTACTGGCACTATCCCTAATTAAATACAAATACTACTATGATACCAAATTAAAAGCATTGCCAATATTGCTCGCTTACATACTTCTGACCGAAATATTTGGTGGATTAATACGTAATATCGACGAAATTCAATTAATATTTGAAGAGGATTATCAAAATTACAATCACCTTATTTTTAATATTCTTGATATCGTCTTTTTTCTTTATTTTTTCCGGATTTACAGTGTAAGCACGACCAACCTAGAGCTAAAGAAATATGTGAAATGGGGTGCCGTACTATTTTGTCTGGCGAGTGCCGTTAATCCCTTTTTGAACAGTTTTATGTTGAAACCACAATTATTGGCCATACTTATTGGATCTATTGCTATGATAACATTTTCCTACATGTATCTAAAGGAAACCAAAAAAATGCGGGTAACGTTCTCAAATTACCACAAACTACTGCAATCGATAAGCAAAGGACTTTTAATTTTTTATCCGTTCTACCCGGTAATCCTTGGGATCGGGCAGACAAATGAAGCCTTATACTATAAGTTTTACCTACGAGAATTACTATTCCTATTGATTATAATACTCTACGGATATTTTATAATAGGGTTTGTTCGGCTTGGCAACATGAAGTCAAATACGGAAACAAAAAAAGCCTTCTAATTAGATTAGAAGACTTCTACATTGTTACCTAAATACTTTAAATTAAAGTGCTGCTACGTGTTTTGCCAGCTTTCCTTTAATATTTGCAGCTTTGTTAGCGTGTATGATGTTACGTTTGGCCAAACGGTCTATCATGCTAACAACACTCGGCAATAGAGCCTCAGCATCTTTCTTGCTTTCCTCGCTTCGCAATTTCTTGATTGCGTTACGCGTAGTTTTATGCTGATATCTGTTACGTAAACGTACAGCTTCGTTTCTTCTAATTCTCTTTAATGCCGACTTATGATTTGCCATTTTCTAACTAAATTATATTTTTATGGATTATTTATCCATTTTACCAAGTAGCCCGTAGGGGAATCGAACCCCTGTTACCAGGATGAAAACCTGGCGTCCTAACCCCTAGACGAACGGGCCAATAAACAATTAAGAACTTAATTTAAAGCGTTGCAAATGAATACAAAACTTACCTGTCCATTTTCAACTCTTCATTAAACCTTGTAGTCCGTAGGGGAATCGAACCCCTGTTACCAGGATGAAAACCTGGCGTCCTAACCCCTAGACGAACGGACCATATCTTTACGCAATTGCGGATGCAAAAATACAATTATTTTTTACTATCACAACACCAAGATATTATTTTTTTAATCTTTTAATATGCCTTGGCGAACAGCACCCTTTTTTCCGAAGGCTTACCACTTATCATACATACCCCTTTTTCCGTTTCAACATCGATAGGTATGCATCTGATGGTTGCTTTGGTCTCCTCTTTTATACGGTCCTCGGTTTCGATGGTACCATCCCAATGCGCTGAAATAAATCCACCCTTTTCTTCTAAGACCTCTTTGAACTCTGCGTAGGTATCGACCAAGGTTATATGCTCCTTTCTATAATCCGCCGCCTTCCGGTAGATATTATTTTGAATATCTACCATTAGAAACTCAATTTTGGCAACAACCTCATCCATAGGAATTGTCATTTTCTCCAAGGTATCCCTTCTTGCAAGCTCATAGGTTCCATTATCCATATCGCGTTGACCAATGGCCAACCGCACGGGAACCCCTTTAAGTTCATAAGCATTGAATTTAAAACCTGGTTTATGTGTATCCCTATCGTCATATTTTACGGATATCCCTTTGGACCTTAATTCCGCCACTAAAGGTTTTACACGTTCAGATATAACGTCCAATTGCTCTAGTCCTTTATAAATGGGAATAATTACTACTTGTATTGGTGCCAATTTTGGAGGAAGTACCAAACCGTTATCGTCACTATGAGTCATGACCAAAGCGCCCATAAGTCGTGTTGAAACACCCCATGAGGTAGCCCAAACATACTCTTTACCACCTTCTTTTGTTGCAAATTTCACATCAAAGGCCTTCGCAAAATTTTGACCCAAAAAATGTGAAGTTCCTGCCTGCAACGCTTTGCCATCTTGCATTAGTGCTTCTATACAATAGGTTTCCAATGCTCCCGCAAAACGCTCACTTTCTGTCTTTACCCCTTTTATAACGGGCATAGCCATGTGATTCTCGGCAAAATCGGCATACACGTTCATCATTTGTTCCGCTTCGTCCAAGGCTTCCTGTTCGGTTGCATGTGCCGTATGACCTTCTTGCCACAGAAACTCGGCCGTTCTTAAGAATAAACGTGTACGCATTTCCCAACGCACCACATTGGCCCATTGATTGATCAGTAAAGGCAAATCCCGGTACGACTGTATCCACTTTCTGTAGGTATCCCAAATAATGGTTTCGGATGTAGGTCTTACAATAAGCTCTTCCTCCAACTTGGCATCGGGGTCAACAATAATTCCACTACCGTCCTCTGCATTTTTGAGTCGGTAATGTGTAACCACGGCACATTCTTTTGCAAATCCCGCAACGTGGCTCGCTTCTTTACTTAAGTATGATTTTGGTATGAACAAAGGAAAATAAGCATTCTCGTGCCCCGTCTCCTTGAACATCCGATCCAATTCTGCCTGCATCTTCTCCCATATTGCAAAACCATAAGGCTTTATGACCATACAGCCACGTACACCGGAGTTCTCGGCCAAATCTGCTTTAACTACAAGCTCGTTGTACCATTTGGAATAATCCTCGCTTCTCTTGGTTAATTTTTTACTCATTATAGGTAGTTTGGCACAAAAGTTGTGATTTATTAACAAAATAATTCCGTAAAACTAGTTATTTTTAAGATGTTCAACAATAAAATTTAGAACGATGATATATTCACTACCCCTCAATAAACTGCGCAACATTACAATACTTTCCATTATAGCCCTAGTTGTTGCATCTTGCGGTTCTTACGAAGCTGCATCATACTATGATAATGATGGTATATATTCCGATGAAGCTCCACGGGTTGTAGAGCGCAGGCCGGAACAACGACTGCAGCAAAGACAACAACAGCAACAATATAGAACACAGCCGGAGTCCAACACCTATACCGATTACTTTGGCCAGAAAGCCGAACAATACGACCAAATGTTGGACGGCGAAATCTTTACGGATATAGATTCTTACGCAAGCAATCCAACAGATGCTGAACTCGATCAAGAACAGTTAACGGATTATTACAACAATCCGAACGACTATCAAGGTTTTGGAGGTTGGGGAGACAATGCAACGAACGTTAACATCAATTTTCACAACAATGGTTGGGGCATGGGCTTTTATGACCCTTGGCTATTTGGCGGAGGTTTTGGTTGGGGCGGTGGTTTCAACAATTTTGGCTGGGGCAACCCATGGGGCTGGGGCGGAGGTTTTGGCTGGAACAGATGGAACCGTTGGAACAATTGGGGCTGGGGCGGTGGTCTCGGCTGGGGCTGGGGCGGTGGCCTTGGATGGAACAACTGGGGTTGGGGCGGTGGTCTCGGCTGGGGTTGGGGCGGTGGCTTTGGATGGAACCGTTGGAACAACTGGGGTTGGGGCGGTGGCTTCAACCAATGGGGCCGCAACAACAGATACGCTGTAAACTCTTCAAGACGAGGTTATTACAATAGAAACAACGTAGCGAACAACACAAGAAGTACCGCTTTACGAGGAAGGTCCAATATAAATACGAGGGGGTCATCATCCAGGTATCGAAGCAACGCCACTCGGACCTCGAACGCAAGAAGCAATACAACGGCAAGAAATAGGGGCACCTCTAGGTCCTATAGAGACAATATGGCGAACAGAAGAACCGTAGGTGTTGACCAAAACCGTGCCTATAGGTCTAGTAGAAGCACCAGAACAGCACCAAGGAACTATAGTTCTTCAAGAAGTAACTCGGCCTATAACCGTGCAACTCCAAGATCGGGAACATACAGGTCTGGATCTTCTTCCAGGGCCACAACGCCCCGAACATCTACCTATCGCAATTCCAGAAGCGGATCCAGTAGCGGAAGAAGTTACAGCACAGGGCGTAGCAGCAGTTCTAGGAGCAGTGGAAGCTATAGGAGTTCGCGAAGTGGTAGCTCTAGAAGTAGTGGAACCATGAGAAGCTCCGGTGGAAGTTCTCGAAGCAGTGGAAGCATGAGAAGTTCCGGGGGCGGCTCCAGGTCTTCTGGCGGTAGGTCAGGTGGTGGCAGACGTAACTAATTACCAATGTGCAAAGATCC
Source organism: Maribacter chungangensis (assembly GCF_042676845.1). Classification (NCBI taxonomy): domain Bacteria; kingdom Pseudomonadati; phylum Bacteroidota; class Flavobacteriia; order Flavobacteriales; family Flavobacteriaceae; genus Maribacter; species Maribacter chungangensis. Next base: position 1,197,716 of record NZ_JBHTHY010000003.1, on the reverse strand, counting down.
AAGATTTACCCTTACATTTAAAAATCAAGATAGCCGTTCTAAATATCATAATTATGGAGTGGCAATAGATGGCAATTATTTTTAGTTTACTTAAAATTTAAAAAAAAAGCAATGAAAAGGTATTTAACTTTCATTTTAGCATTCTTATGTGTTTTTGCGAGTGCACAAAATATAAATGACGTGTTGCGATACGGAACCGAAGAAATTCAAGGAACAGCACGTTTTCAGAGTATGGGAGGCGCCTTTGGGGCACTTGGAGGCGACTTGTCCGCATTGAATATCAACCCTGCAGGAGCTGCGGTATTCAACAATACCTTAGTTACCTTTTCCGGAACCTTCTTCGCCACGGACAACCAGGTAAATTATTTTGGCACCCAAACCAATAGCAACGTTAACGAAACCAATATCAACCAAGTAGGCGGGGTTTTTGTTTTCAACAATACAAATCAAAATTCTGATTGGAAGAAATTTTCCCTAGCATTGAACTATGATTTGGCACGTAATTTTGAAAACAGTTACTTGGTATCCGGTAGAAGTAATCAAGGAATCGATTCCTATTTCCTGAACTTTGCACAGGGGACTCCCCTTGGCGCTATTTTGCTTGACGATGGAGAACTAATTGAAAATGGATACTTGGATATAGGTGCTAATGGTGGATTTAGCGACCAACAGGCATTTCTAGGATATTACGGAGGGGTTCTTGATCCACTCGATGATGACCCGGAAACAGATCAGTACATCAGTAATGCTTCGTATGCCAACGTAGACCAGCAATTACAACGTAGTAGCATAGGATATAATTCCAAGTTTACGGCAAACATAGCCTCACAATATAAGGACAAATTATATTTGGGAGCATCCTTAAATTTTCATAGCATATTCAACGAGCGCTTAGACCGCCTAACGGAAACCGGTTATGACGCAAATTCCGAGATACAACGCACCACGTTTGACAACTTACTCCTTACCCAAGGAAACGGGTTTTCCTTTACGTTGGGCGCTATCGCAAAATTAAACGAGTCTGTTCGTATTGGCGGAAGCTACCAGTCCCCAACGTGGTATCGCTTGGATGATGAACTTTCTCAACGCATAAACTCCGACCTAGCGGATGAGGACATCAACTTTATAGATTTCAATATCATTAACCTGTTTGAAAGGTATACCATTCAAACGCCCAGTAAATTAACTGGGAGCCTGGCGGTTATCTTTGGTAAAAATGGACTGTTAAGTTTTGATTATGGATACCAAGATTTTTCGAATGCCCAATTACGTCCCCAAAGCGATCCAAGTTTCCAAACGGTTAATAGCGATATTACGAACCAATTAGGCGTCGTTTCTACCTACAGACTTGGAGGCGAGTACCGGATAGCCCAGGTTAGCCTTAGGGCTGGATACCGTTTTGAACAGAGTCCGTACGTAAATACGGATACTATCGGAGATTTAAACAGTATTTCTGGGGGTATTGGCTATAATTTTGGCGGAAGCAGATTGGACTTTTCCCTAAATAGGATAGATCAACAGGTAAATGAGCTATTATTGGATACCGGATTGATTACCCCCGCCACGATAGATCGCATACGCACCAATGCCACTCTTAGTTATACAATAAACTTTTAAGTATAATACCAATTTAAATTCCAGATGTCGCATAAAACAAGTTTCTTTTTTACTCATTTGGCGTCATAAAATAGAACCATAGCTAATGCTATGCTTAGATTTCATTCCTAAACTGAGAAAAAAATAATTCAAATTTTCAATACGACATTCAAAACTTAAATTGGTATAATCATTTGAAAACCAATTATTAAAAATTACATGATTCTCTTTGTAGTCGTAGCACATTAAAAAACTAATTCGCTATGATTAGATTAGAAATCCACAGGTTTTAATGAAGGAATGAAAATGTGAACGGTTATTGTGCAAATAGGTTATTCAGTTGTTTACTTCGAATTACGGAACAACACGTTAATCAATAACCAAAGTGCTAAAATGTTTATAGTAATTGAAGTAGCTGCACTAAATGCAGGGTTTAAACCTTTGACTAGAAAAGAAACCCTGAATCAATTAGAAATAACTTTAATTGGACTTAGTTCCTTCTGGATAGGTAATAAAATGACAAACCATAATACATACCTATCGCTACAATTTAAAATAGTTCCCGATAATAATAAGTAGCTGTAATTCTAGATACCATGGTATGTTTTATATCCCAAGAATACCTTAGCGCTTTAAGGTAAAGTGAGTCCTTCTTGTTTTAGCAACAATGGGGGCTATGTTGTCATTTTCGGAATACTCAAACCTGAACCAATAATCTGTTGATGGCATTTGGCTTCCGTTATACGTACCGTCCCAGGTATCGGCTACGCCCAGCTGCTTTAACAATTTGCCATAACGGTCAAAAATAAAGACAGCTACATCAGAAATACTAGTAGCGTCTATCCCTTGGATATTCCATTCATCGTTAATACCATCTCCATTGGGTGTGAAAAATTTTGGATAGGCAAATACCACAAAAGGTATAGGCTCGGTTATCCCGCATCCATTCTTATCGTTTATGATAACGGTATTCTCCCCAGGCGGAACATTCATAAAAATAGGATTATCCTGAAACTCTCCTCCATTTATGGCAAATTCATAAGAACTATCCCCGTCCATAATAAACGCCACATTATTTTGATCTGGGTCTATAGAAAGGTTGGTGTCCAAAATTTCTACCCGGTCTAAAATTGGGTCGCCATAAAATGTAATAAGAATACCACCAACGTCGGCGACAACAGGTGGTGTGCCTGAGTTTGTGGTTATTACCGCAAAATAGCGCCCCGAAGCTGGACTTGATACCACCAATTCTGCACCAAAGGGGCCTGAACCAGTCAGCGTAGCGTCCACCGTACCATCATCCTCATAATCTACAGTCCATTCTACGTTGGCAATGTCAGAGCCAGCGGGAGAACGTAATGCACTTAGTAAAATATCCGGGTCGCCCTCACATGCAACGATATCCAAGCCCAAAAACTCATCGCGCAGCGTACAATCCAAAGCGGTATCTTGGTCGGCCTGTACAGAGTTTCCCGTAAACGTTAGCATAAACGGCTCCGGGTCATCGTCAAAATTAGTGTTAAAATTATTTATCAATATATAATACAATTCACCCGGCTGTACGTCCAACCACTCGTCATACGTATTTTGGCTACCGATTAAAAATGGGGCACCTTCCTGACCGTTTTCAGGATTCACCCCTATTCCAGTAAATTCGGTATTGTTTACTTCATAGTTGCACCGAATAGGCTCGGAAGTACCGTCACCTATTATCGTACAATAATTCTGTCCATCGGCTTCGTCATAAGGACCGTAAACAGCAAAATCCCATTCCGCTGTTGGTGTTCCCGTTCCCCCATTGGTAGGCATCGCCTGGATATCAAAACCTACCTGGCCAGCTGTACCGGCACGAAACACATACCAAGATGTATTATTTTCAATATTGGCAGAACTAACACTACCCTTCTCCAGACAACCTGTTTGGGTAATTACGTCAGGATCAAAATCATCGATATCCCCGCCGCCATCGGCCAGACCAAAAATAGGCATGTCCGCACAAACAGGTATGGCGGTTCTACAATCGGGTGAATTTTGTGCCTGCAAGTTCCCAATACACAGGAACAAACTGCATAAAAATATAGGTAGTGTTCGCATAAAATAAATGGAGCTATTAGTATACTACAACATATATCATAACTGGTAGCTTTACCTTTTAGTATTTTACATCGATTTTTTACGCACTTAATCGATGAAATACAATCATAGGTGCAAGCGATTAGCAAAATCACTTTGATTGGACACGTTGGAAATGATGTGATACCACGTTCTACAAAACCAAGAACACGAAGCATAAACTACTTCTATAACCCAAGTACAAGTATTAGACCCTAAAAGCAGTTCGGCTTCACCTTTATTAATATGCAATACACCGCCTCCCGATATATAAAGTGGCATATAATGTATATCTTTGCGCCCTGTTAAAGCATTGTTTACATGAAAACCGAAGGTACATTGGAAGACCATTTTGAACAGCTAGGTGAAGACCATATTTCCTCATCGGAGGAAACGCCACTTCGCAAAGACGCCTTTGTCCTAAGTGATGAGGAAAAGATACAGCGAATAAACACGAACGTTAGGGACATAATGCTCACATTGGGACTGGACCTAGATGATGATAGTCTAAAGGGAACTCCCAACCGCGTCGCAAAAATGTTCGTCAAAGAGATTTTTGGTGGATTACATCCAGATAAAAAACCTAAATCCTCCACTTTTGACAATAAATACAAGTACGGGGAAATGTTGGTAGAGAAAAACATCACCCTTTACTCCACATGTGAACATCACCTGCTGCCCATTGTAGGTAGGGCACATGTTGCCTACATCTCAAAAGGAACGGTCGTAGGTCTTTCAAAGATGAACCGTATTGTTGATTATTTTGCAAAGAGGCCCCAAGTACAGGAAAGACTAAATATCCAAATTGTAAGAGAACTCCAAAAAGTGCTGGGCACCGATGATGTTGCATGTGTCATAGATGCAAAACACCTTTGTGTAAACTCTAGAGGCATTAGGGATATAGAAAGCAGTACCGTTACCGCGGAATATGGCGGAAAGTTCAAGGAAGAAGCCGTACGCAGAGAGTTTCTTAACTTTATTAACCTAGACACCACGTTCTAATTCTTTCCGAAAAGATGCAACTATACGAACAGCAGAAACTTAGGGTACACAATTCATTAACCGGCAAAAAAGAACTATTCGTTCCTTTAAATCCGGGTTATATTGGCATGTATGTCTGCGGACCTACCGTGTATAGTAATGTTCATCTTGGCAATTGCCGCACCTTTATGTCCTTTGATATGATATTCAGGTATTTTAAACATTTAGGATATAAGGTACGCTATGTGCGCAATATAACAGATGCAGGACACTTGGTAGACGATGCCGAAGATGGGGAAGATAAAATTGCCAAAAAGGCAAGACTGGAACAATTGGAACCCATGGAGGTCGTTCAGCGTTACACGGTTGATTTTCACAACATTCTTGAGAAATTCAATTTTCTGCCACCAAGCATAGAACCAACGGCCACGGGGCATATCATTGAGCAGATTGAAATTATAAAGGTTATTATTGAAAAAGGATACGCCTACGAAATTAATGGTTCTGTATATTTTGATGTCGTAAAATTCAACAAAACCAACGACTACGGAAAACTAAGCGGCCGAAAGTTGGAGGACATGATCGCGAACACTCGCGAGCTTGCCGCACAGGATGAGAAACGAAGCCCACAGGATTTTGCCCTTTGGAAAAAAGCAGAGCCAGCACATATTATGAGATGGCCCTCCCCGTGGGGCGATGGTTTTCCAGGGTGGCATTTGGAATGTACGGCAATGAGTACAAAATATTTGGGAGAAACATTTGATATACACGGTGGTGGAATGGATTTAAAATTCCCGCACCACGAATGCGAGATCGCCCAAGCAGAGGCCAGCAACGGCAAATCTCCCGTACAGTATTGGCTGCATACCAATATGCTTACCCTTAACGGCAAGAAAATGGCCAAATCTACAGGGAATAGCATTCTACCTGGTGAAATCTTTTCGGGGGACAATGAAATCCTAAGTAAGGCATTTTCTCCGTCCATGGTGCGCTTCTTTATGATGCAAGCACATTACACCAGTATTCTGGACATAAGTAATGATGCATTGCTTGCATCGGAAAAAGGATTCAACAAATTAATGGAGGCCATAAATACCGTGGACAGCCTAGCCGAAGGAAAGCAGACCCAATTTGACGTCCATGCATGGAAACAATCCTGTTATGATGCCATGAACGACGATTTTAACACCCCCATCTTAATCGCAAAACTGTTTGATGCCGTAAAGCACATAAATCTTATAAAAGAAGGTAAAGAATCAATAACCGCAGACGACAAAACGGTACTCAAAGAAACCATACAAGCTTTTGTTTTTGATGTATTGGGTCTGGAAAACAAAACAAACTCGGCAGCGGATACCGAAAAACTCAGTGGCACTGTAGAACTGTTGATTCAGCTTAGAAAAAACGCTAGGGAAAACAAGGACTTTGCAACATCGGATAGTATACGAGACCAGTTGGCAGCTTTGGGCATTCAACTTAAAGATGGGAAAGAGGGTACGACCTTTAGCCTCTGATCACCTTCGAAAGGCAGCATTTAGAATATTTGCCTTATAAGCACCGGGAGCTATTTTTTGTCTATTCTTAAAGACCCTATTGAAATAGGACCGACTCTCAAAACCACAATCCAGATACACGTCTTTGATGCTACGCTTTGTGTCCTGCAACAAACCCACCGCTAGTTTTATGCGCTCATTGTTTATAAATTCTACTGGCGAAATTCCTAATTCGGATTTGAACTTACGATAAAAATGTGACGGACTCATGCAGGCCATCCTACTCAAATCATCTACCTGCAAGCTACTGCTAAGGTTCTCACGAATATAGCGTATGACCCCTGCCAATCGGCTCTCATTTGTAAGGCTTAAGGTCTCGTTACTATAAATCCTACATTCGTTGGTCTGTAAAATCCGGATAATTAGTTCCCGCAACATATTATCCACAAAAAAATCCTTTGAAGGATGATTTTCGGAAAAAAGGAACAAAAGTCGTTTTAATATTTGAAAAATACCGGGATCATTTATAAAATGAAAATTGTAATTCATTAATTCCCACTCCCCTTTACCATCCTTTGGCATTTGTTCGTTCATAAACTGCATTACCCTTTTTATCTTATCCTCGGATATCGCCATTGCCAAACAACGTGTCGGATTTTTTGACATGGCTTCGGGGAAATCTATGCACATTTGTTCATGGGCAGGTAGCAACAAAGATTCTCCAGGTAAAAAATCAAAAGACTCAAAGTCCCGCAAGTGCATTACCTTTTTTCCCTCTATCATACTCGCCAATACGGGCTGCTCAAATTTTAAAAGCACTTGTTCTGCTTGCTCATGGGTTTCAAATACGTGCAAGGCAGCATTGTTCATGGTATAGGAAGTCTGGTTTTCAACCAAGGTTTCCAACCGTCTTTCGTTCAAAATTTTTTGAGATACCCGTAGCACAATAATTCTATTTTTAAGATTGTAAAAAGTACAAAAATTTAAGCTTAAAAAAATCATAAAATTAATAAATGATATTATTGTTCATATTATTCACAGAATACGTCAGATATATCAAGAATCTTATAATTACATTTAGATTCAATTTTTTGCAAATAATCGTCTCATCAAAATCGAATAGAAACCTTAACATATAAATACCATGAGTAATACAGCAACAGTAGAAAAGGATGTTTTAGAAAAACCGACGTTTAAAAATCAATATGAAAACTTTATCGGCGGCAAATGGGTAGCACCGACCAAGGGCGAATATTTTGAAAATACCAGCCCGGTAGATGGAAAATCCTTTACCAAAATTCCAAGATCAACGGCAGAGGATATCGAAAAAGCGATCGATGCCGCATGGGAGGCAGCTGCCACTTGGAATGTATCCTCCGCAACGGAACGCAGTAACATGCTGCTTAAAATTGCCGATAGAATGGAGCAGAACTTGGAAGTTTTGGCCAGGGCCGAAACTTGGGACAATGGAAAGGCCATACGGGAAACCAGGGCGGCAGACCTGCCATTGGCCATTGACCACTTTAGATATTTTGCAGGAGTGATAAGGGCAGAGGAAGGATCTGTAAGCGAACTTGATGCCAACACCGTAGCCCTTAACGTTACGGAGCCCTTAGGTGTTGTTGGACAGATTATACCATGGAATTTCCCCATATTAATGGCTACCTGGAAGTTGGCTCCTGCTTTGGCAGCGGGGAATTGCGTTATTCTTAAACCTGCGGAACAAACTCCTGTAGGCATTTTGGTGTTAATGGAAATGATTCAGGATATTTTACCTGCCGGAGTGCTAAACGTGGTAAACGGGTTTGGAGCGGAAGCAGGTAAACCTTTGGCTTCCAGTCCACGCATAAATAAAATAGCATTTACCGGGGAAACGACTACCGGGCAATTAATAATGCAGTATGCCTCTAAGAACATTACACCGGTGACGTTGGAGCTAGGTGGTAAATCACCCAATATCTTCTTTGAAAGTATAATGGATGCCGATGATGATTTTTTTGACAAGTGCATAGAAGGTGCCAATATGTTTGCCCTAAACCAAGGAGAGGTCTGTACGTGTCCGTCACGTATCCTTATTCAAGAAAATATCTACGATGCCTTTATTGCACGGGTGATCGAGCGAACCAAGGCAATTAAAATGGGCCATCCTTTAGACCCGAACACCATGATGGGAGCGCAGGCCTCCAATGACCAATTTGAAAAAATTCTAAGCTACATCAAAATAGGTAAAGAAGAAGGATGCGAAGTTTTAACAGGCGGCGAACAAGCATACAACGAAGGGCTAGAAGGTGGTTTTTACATACAGCCCACCCTTTTAAAGGGCAATAATAAAATGCGTGTTTTTCAAGAAGAGATTTTTGGCCCGGTAGCCTGCGTAACTACCTTTAAAGACGAAGCGGAGGCCATAGCCATAGCCAATGACACCTTATACGGACTAGGTGCCGGGGTATGGACCAGGGATACCCACCAAGCCTATACCATATCGCGGGCGATACAGGCCGGAAGGGTCTGGGTGAACTGCTATCACCTCTATCCCGCCCATGCCCCTTTTGGAGGATACAAAAAATCAGGTATTGGAAGGGAGAACCATAAAATGATGCTGGCACACTACCGCCAGACTAAGAATATGTTGATTTCTTATGACAAGAAAGCAATGGGGTTCTTCTAACACAAACAGTTTAGCACATGACAAAAACAGAAATGCCCCATTTTTATTTACATCTGTTTTTGTCATGTACTTGGCATAAACAAACAATATGACAATCAAAAGAGTATTGGTAACAGAAAAGGCAGCAGCCATTATCAACCAATTGAAGGACACCCACGGGGAGCTTATGTTCCACCAAAGTGGAGGCTGTTGCGATGGATCCGCACCTATGTGCTTTACAAAGGGAGACCTTCTGCTAGATGACAATGATGTTTGGCTAGGTACCATAGAAGGCTGCGATTTTCACATGTCAAAAGATCAGTTCGAGTATTGGAAGCATACCCAGCTCACTATTGATGTAACCCCTGGCAGGGGAGCCAGTTTCTCTTTGGAAATTCCCTTGGGGATTCGGTTTCTGATTCGCTCACGGCTTTATACCCCAGGGGAATCGGAACAACTGGAGCCCGTAAGGTTTGGAGCCTGACCGGATATAGTTGAAAAAGCCCGCATTGGTAATGCGGGCTTTTTAATTTTTGACCTACGTTTGCTTTACACTAACTTTGAATCCGTAATTAACTAAGTTTGAAGTTGTCCATTAAAAAAATCCTGATTGCCCCTTTCGTACTTCTTGTACGTTTCTACCAGTTGGCGATATCGCCCTACTTACCGGCAACCTGCCGCTACTCCCCTACATGCTCGCAGTATACGCTAGAAGCTTTAAAAAAGCATGGTCTGTTTAAGGGCGGTTGGCTCGCTATAAAACGAATAGGCAGCTGTAATCCTTGGGGCGGAAAAGGCTACGACCCGGTGCCTTAAAAAACATAAAATCAAATTTAAAAATTAGCTCAAATAACCGTTATAGACACCTCCAATCGATAGAAGCCTTTAAGGCCGTTATCTAATTGGCTATCTTAGCCAAAAACACATAAAATGTACTTTTTAGGTTTCAACTGGAATCCCGATGGAACGCTGTTCAACATCGGCTTCATTCAAATAAAATATTACAATTTATTTTGGATATTAACTTTTGTAGTAGGTTGGTACCTGATGAAAAAAATATTCAACAAGGAGCAGAAATCCATGGAAAAACTGGATTCTCTTTTTGTACATTGTGTGGTATCCATTATGCTTGGCGCACGGCTTGGACATGTGTTCTTTTATGATTGGGACTATTATAAAAATCATATCGTAGAAATACTATTGCCCGTTCGGGCAAACGAGAACGAAACTCTTTTTGGTTTTATTGAGGGTTATGAGTTTACAGGTTTTGCAGGTTTAGCTAGCCATGGTGCAATGATAGGAGCATTGATCGCCTTGTTTTTGTTTTCTAGAAAGCAGAGGGATATCAGTTTTTTATGGATACTGGACAGGGTGGCCGTTGTTTCGGCTATCGGCACCGCGTTTATACGTATCGGAAATTTTTTCAATTCAGAAATCAATGGGAATATTGTAGATAAATCGTTCGTATTCGCCACCCGCATGATTCGTGATTCCGATGATATGCCAGCATACAGGGCAATGCAATTGACAAAGGAACAAACGCCCAATGCCGCATATAAGGCAATCGAACATAAACCTGAATTCTTCCAAATACTCCAAGAAATACCCTATAGACATCCGGTGCAGTTATATGAAGCTTTTTTATATGTGTTGTTATTCGGATTATTGTGGCACACGTATTGGAAAACGAACAAAAGAGAAAAACAAGGGTTTTTATTCGGTTTGTTTATGGTAGGTCTTTGGTCGTCCAGGTTTGTGGCAGAATATTTCAAGAAAAGTCAAGGTGGCTTTGAGGATACATGGGGTACATTTTCAACCGGTCAATGGTTAAGCATCCCTATGATACTTATAGGGCTCTATTTTATATTGAGACCCATAACACCTATTGACAAAAAATAAAAGACCATTCTGCTTGGTTCCCGGTCTTTACGTATCGTTTTACATCAGCGGTACAAAAACACCAACTAAAACAAAAGCACTATACAATTTGGTCATTTTTATCTGTAACCTTAAGGGTTGTTTCTAAGTAAATACATAAATAATATAATGCCTTGCTTATATTATGATGATTTTAGAAGCCCAATTAGTTTTGAGTAGATGCAACTGTATTTACTCAAAAGGATTTTCTATTTTAGTATCTTAGCCGTTCCAAACAAACAACTATGCATTTTTTAGGTATTACGTGGAATCCGAACGAAACCTTGTTCAATATTGGTTTTGTTCAGATAAAATATTACAATCTTTTATGGATTATTTCCTTTGCTCTGGGTTGGTACCTAATGAAGCGAATTTTCGATAAAGAAAAAAAATCAGTAGAGCAATTGGATTCCCTGTTCATCCATACCGTTTTAGGTACCATGCTTGGTGCGCGATTGGGACATGTAATATTCTATGATTGGGACTATTATAAAGATCATCTGTTGGAAATTTTATTGCCGATCAGGGAAAGTAGTACGGGGAGCTTACTTTTTGGATTAATAGAGGGTTACGAGTTCACGGGCTTTACAGGTTTGGCAAGCCATGGCGCAACTATTGGCGTTATATTGGGTATGTATATTTACACCAGAAAATACCCTGAGTTTAAGCTGCTATGGATTTTGGACCGAATGGTGATTCCATTTTCCATTGGTGCTTTTTGCGTACGTTTGGGCAATTTTTTCAATTCGGAGATAAACGGAAAAATAGTGGACAAATCCTTTATTTTCGCCACGCGCTTTATACGTGATTCGGACGACCTACATCCTTCAAAAGCCTTGGCCGTCACAAAAGAAAAAACACTGAACGCAGCGTATGACGCTATTGAGAACAATCCCGAATTTGCTCAATACTTAGAAGAAATTCCATATCGTCATCCAGCGCAACTCTATGAAGGCATCTGCTATATCTTCATTTTTATACTATTATACTACTTGTATTGGAAAACCAATAAAAAAAATAAGCAAGGTTATCTGCTAGGGCTATTCCTAGTACTGTTATGGACGGTACGATTCTTTGTTGAGTTCGTTAAGAAAAGTCAAGGAGGTTTTGAAGAAACATGGGGATTGCTCTCCACCGGACAGTGGCTTAGCGTTCCGTTTATCATAGTTGGCCTCTATCTTATGTTTAGACCAGGCACTAAAAAGGCTTAGCTAATTTTAGCAGTATGCGTATAAAAAACAAGTTGTGGTTTATGTTGATTGTCCTCTTTATGTTCTCCTGTAAAGAAGAAAATAAGACCACCATTAAAACAGAAGAAGTTACGTTCACAAAGGAAGGCAATCTGGATATCTTCAAAAAAGAGTCGGATTCCTTAGCGATCAGGCTGGATATTGAAATTGCGGAGTCGGACTATGAGACCCAAACGGGACTAATGTACCGCAACGGTATGGAAAAAAACCAGGGTATGCTCTTTATCTTTCCAGATGTTGCCATGCATTCCTTTTATATGAAAAACACTGCATTTGCTTTGGATATTATTTTTATTGATGCGTCCTTGAAGATTGTAAGCTTCCAAGAAAATACAGAACCATTTAACCAAGACGGGCTTTCTTCCAAAGTCCCTGTAAAATATGTTTTGGAAGTAAACGCAGGGCTTGTGCAAGAATGGCAGTTGGAAATCGGCGACCGCATTGTATTCGAAAGAGACTGATCTTATGAAATATCTATTGGCAGGAGAAGAAAGCCAACGCCTTTTGTTTAGAACAATTCTTACTTCGGATTTCGATGCCTGGCTTCCTTTTCACCAAAACCCGTTAAGCTCCCAACATTGGACAGGACCGCCAAAGGACCCGGTTGAAGCTTGCCAACAACAATTCGATGCAATCTTCGAACGGTATATAAACAACAAAGGAGGCATGAATGCGCTCATCTGCAAAAAAACTACAGATCTTGTCGGTTTCTGTGGCCTTTTAATGCAAACAGTAAAAGGCAAGGACGAATTGGAAATTGGATATTCTATTCTACCCTCATATTGGGGTAATGGTTACGCCACGGAGGCCGCCATTAAATGCAAAGAAGTTGCCTTTGTAAATGCATGGGCCCCACATTTGATTTCCATTATTCATGTTGATAATTTACCATCCAAAAAAGTAGCACTTAAAATTGGTATGGAGTTACGTGAAACAACCAGCTACAAGCAAAACCCAGTAGAAATATTCGCTATAAATCATTGATATGACGACGCATTGGGCCATATATATTGATAACGATTCCCACAAATCCGGATTCATTGAAGAGGTGCTTAAACAAGGTCAAACAGTATTTAAGTTTCCTGTAAAAAAGAAAGGCGCGCTGTTTTCTCCTTTAGCGGTGACAAAGTTTATCAACAAAGAAGAGCAATATGGGCGTAGCGCACTAAAAAATTCACGACAGCCCTTAAAAACCATGTCAAGCGGTGAACAAAAGAAAGCACTGTTAAATTTCATAATCCAAGAACAACCAGACTATATCATTCTTGATAATCCGTTTGATAATCTGGACATTGATTCTCAAGCAGAACTAAAGCAATTGCTTATTCAAAAATCACAAGACATTAGTTTTATACAGCTTGCTAGCAGAAAATCTGATATACTGCCTTTTATCAACCGTTTCGGAACCCTTAAAGAAGGTGAATTCATACAGCTCGATGCTAAAAGCACTACCGATACGATTAACGCAACACCTGTATTCAATAAACAGCTTCCGAAACCGATACATACCCATGGTTCCGTAACGAACATTCTGATCGAGTTCCGTAATGTTTCTATTTTATACAAGGATAGGCCCATACTTAAAAATATCTCTTGGAAGGTGCAAAAAGGAGATTTCTGGCAGCTTATGGGCAAAAATGGATCGGGTAAAACCACCATGCTATCGATGATATTTGGGGACAACCCCAAGGCTTACGGACAAGACATCTACATCTTTGGAAAAAAGAAGGGAACTGGGGAAAGTGTTTGGGAAATCAAAGAACAGATAGGTTACTTTTCTTCCAACATGACAGATAAATACACCGGTAGACATTCGGTGGAACAAATGCTTATTTCAGGGTTTACGGACGCCGTAGGGCTCTATACACTGCCTACGGAAACACAAAAACAACGCAGCAAGGAATGGTTGGTACTGTTAGGTTTATGGGAAAAGCGAACCACCCTATTTAGATTCCTGTCCACCGGCCAGCAACGACTCCTAATGACCGCAAGGGCAATGGTCAAACACCCCCCGTTATTAATATTGGACGAACCTACCGCAGGTATGGATGATAACGCAGCTGCCCTTTTGGTAGCACTGGTGAACAAAATAGCGCAGGAGACCAACACCTCTATTATTTTTGTTTCCCACAGGATCGAGCCCGGACTACTACCTAAGTCTATCTACGAACTAGAGATGACCCCTAACGGCTCAACAGGAAGCACCGTACCAGCATAACCGAAGTACATTAGCTTGTGCGAAGTCTATAAGGCAATCAACAGCAGAATACTTTCAAGTTTCAAGGTAAGCGACTCGCTAGCCTTGGTTTGCATCGCTTGGTATACCGAGAAATACCAATTTAAGTTTTGAATGTCGTATTTAAAGCTTAAATTATTTTTCTCAGTTTAGGAATGAAATCTAAGCATAGCATTAGCTATGGTTCTATTTTATGACGACAAATGAGTAAAAAAGAAACTTGTTTTATGCGACATCTGGAATTTAAATTGGTATAAGAATCTCTAGCGACGAAAAACAACTAAAGGCTCATGGTACGGCACCAGTGGAAAACTGGCGATTACCAAGGGAAGTTGAAAAAAACTTAACGATTGTAAAAGCGTACCGTTCTGCGCGGCCAAAAAAAAAGCCGCTACTCCCTAAGGAATAGCGACTCTTTAGTTTGAGTTAGTCTACTTTATTCTTTAACCTCGGCACCGGAACGTATTTTATTACCCAGTGCATCGTACATTATCGGAGTTGCGATAAATACAGATGAATAGGTACCTACGATGACACCTACGATCATAGCGAACATAAACCCTCTTAGTGATTCCCCACCAAAAACAAATATGGTAAGTAATACGACCAATGTGGTTAATGAGGTATTCAATGTTCTACTTAATGTACTATTGATAGCGGTGTTTATATTTTGTCCACTTTTCCATCCGCGCTCTGCGATTATCTCACGAATACGGTCAAAAACAACCACGGTATCGTTCAAGGAATACCCAATAACCGTAAGTATGGCCGCTATGAAAGCTTGGTCTATTTCCATGTTAAACGGCATCAGTTTTCCGAAAATAGAGAACACACCGAGTACGATCAAAACATCATGGAAAACGGCAGCAACCGCTCCC
This sequence comes from Maribacter chungangensis, assembly GCF_042676845.1. Lineage (NCBI taxonomy): Bacteria > Pseudomonadati > Bacteroidota > Flavobacteriia > Flavobacteriales > Flavobacteriaceae > Maribacter > Maribacter chungangensis. The sequence continues at coordinate 1,182,606 of NZ_JBHTHY010000003.1, read as the reverse complement.
AAAGAGAATTGCCATCTACGGAAACGCAACAAAATATAAAGGAACACCACGGCCAAAGACCCTAGAATTGCCAAGAAAGCATTATTCTTAATATCATCCGCAATGGTAGGCCCCACCTTAACGGACTGCATAATACCTATGGCCTTATCGGCACTACCGATCATAAAATCCTGCTTACCAATACCATCCGGTAAATATTTTTGCAAAGACGTATATAATTTGTCCTGTATCTCGTTATCAACGGCTATCCCCTCTACATCTACTTTATAAGGGGTGGTTATCTTAATCTGATTGGATTCTCCAAATGTTTTAACCTGTGTACCACTTCCAAAAACGTCATTAAGTTCAGATGCAATTTCAGAGGGGTTTACCTGCTGCTCAAAGCGAACTGTATAGGAACGCCCGCCAATAAAATCTACCCCTTGTTGTAAGCCAGGGCCTGCAAACAGTGAAAACAAGCCTACAGCCACCAATATTCCAGAAATCACATAAGCTATCTTTCTTTTGATCAAGAAATCGATATTCATGTTTTTAAACAATCCTTTGGTGATGGCCGTAGAGAAATCCAAGCTTCTGCCTTTACCGCCAAGATACCAATCCACCAAAAGTCTAGTGATAAAAATTGCCGTAAATAAAGAAGTTAGAATACCTATAAGTAAGGTAGTAGCAAATCCTTTTATGGGTCCGGAACCGAATACAAAGAGTATGATCGCCGTAAGACCAGTAGTAATGTTCGCGTCCAAAATAGAGGACAAGGCATTGCTAAAACCGTCGGATACGGCTTGTCCCCTACCTTTACCTTTAGCCAATTCTTCCTTAATACGCTCAAAGATAAGTACGTTCGCATCTACCGACATACCTATCGTAAGTACAATACCTGCGATACCGGGTAATGTTAGTACGGCATTTAAACTGGTGAGTACTCCGAATATCAACAGAATATTCAATAGGAGCGCCACATCTGCAAAAGAACCTGCCTTACCATAATAAAAAATCATCCACAACAATACGACCGCCATGGCAATCAAAAAAGACATAAAGCCACTATCGATCGCTTCTTGTCCCAATGAAGGACCTACAATTTCGGACTGAATGATTTCTGCCGAGGCAGGTAATTTACCCGCCCTTAAAACGTTAGCTATATCCTTGGTTTCATTTACCGTAAAATCTCCGGAAATTTCGGTTCTTCCTCCAGAAATACCACCAACAACGGAACAACCTGGCGCAGTATAGACCTTGTTATCCAATACCACCGCAATACCGGTTTGGTTTACGTTGGCATCACTAGTGAGTTTTTGCCATAATTTAGAACCTTTTGAGTTCATGCTCATGGTAACTACAGGCTTGCTGAATTGATCGAACTCTCCTCGCGCGTCACTTACCACATCTCCACTAATTCTAGGCTCTCCTTCACGATTGGATTTCAATGCATAAAGATTGATAATTTCAGTATCCTCCGTTGCCGGACGTTCCCAAACGAATTTTACGAACTGAATATCCGCAGGTAACAATCTTCTAATTTCCGGCATTCTTAAATACTCCCCTATCGTAGCGGTATCCTTAATAGCTGCTTGAAACATGGCATTACTTCCAGGGTTTGCCGGAATCAATAATTCGTAAAGCGGATTTACCTGGGTAGCCATATCCAAAGAATCGGATGCTACGTCCGATAATAAAGAATCCAATTCGGTTTCTTCTTTTATTTGCTGTGGCTCGTCAACCTTTACAAAATCCTTTAGTTTCTCGTTTGCCTGAATCAAAAAAGTACTAAAACTGGTATTGTTCTGCGGATAGGTTTCCCAGAATTCCAGTTGGGCCGTACTGGACAACAGATCCTGGGCACGTGCAATATCCCTAGCCCCTGGCAATTCTACTAGAATACGGCCAGAGTTTCCTTCTCTTTGAATATTGGGCTGTGTTACACCAAAACCATCGATACGTTCCCGTAGTACCTCGAATGCAGAAACGATAGATTCATCTATTTTTGTTCTTATAATTGGTCTAACCTGGTCATCCGACATCTGGAAATTAACCTCATCACTTAATCCTTTATTGGAAAATATTTCGGGCGAAGCTAATTTGGTCTCTCCCTTTATATTGTCAAAAGCATCAAAAAACAGGTCCAAATAAGTATCATCGCTACTTTTGGAAGCAACATCGGCATCGGCCAAGGCCTTATTAAAAACTGGATTTTTGGTATTATTCGCCAATCCTTTTAATATATCCTTAACGGATATCTGCAAGGTTACGTTAATACCTCCTTTTAAATCCAGACCCTTGTTCAGCTCCTTTTTCTTGGCTTCGGAATAAGTGGTATAGCCTAGAATAGGGTTCTCGCTTATAGAGTCCAAATAACGGGCTTCAACAGTTTCTCTTTTAGAGACATAATCGTCTTCCGATTCTGAAATACGGCTTATGGCGAATGCTTCTGCCTCGTTTTCTACTTTACTTGTGATAAAAGTATAGGATAGCTGGTAGATACTTACTAACCCGAATAATAAAGCGAAAAGCTTTATAAGTCCTTTATTTTGCATTTTAATAGTTATTTAATTTATGTTATTTAGGTGTAATAAAAACCAAGTCAAATAAACTTTTCGCAAAGTAATTGCGCTGCTTGGTATTCTATGTTATTGGAAGTTAACTGTTGCCATTCACATAAGGTCCTGCCCTTACCTCTGGTATTATTTGCGAAGTGTTATTAATTGATAATGCAATATTCCTATTAATCCTATAAGCTATCTCAACCGTAGGGTTTTGTTCAAAGCCTATTGTATTGCCAAATGTTATAAAGACAGGATTAGAAACTATTTTATCCGCTTGGTCGGGACTTAAAACAAGAGTCGCGTTTAAATTAACAATATCATCTGTTCGCTGGTGCAAATCAGATACGGTTAAACTATACTTTTCAGGAAGGTCTTCTTTTGGATACTCTGAAGGAAATTCTTCTTTGTTCGATATAGAAAATTGGTTTTCTTTGGAAAGAAACTCCTTAACACTAACGGCATCAATATCACTGTAATAACGAATACTTAACTGGGTGCCGTCATTTTCTATTATTTCAATATAAGCGATACCAAGTACCTCTAGTTTCTTGGCAATTACAGCCAAAATTTCATCATGAGCAGTTTCCGAGGCTAGTTCTACATCTGCAAATTTTAATAAAATTTGCTGGTTAGAAGTTCTCTTATGCTCTTGACTTAGCCCCAAAAAGGCTAGAATAATAAATAAAGTGCTAATGCACCATTTTGCATTCATGCGGCAAATATAAAAAGAAAGATTATTCTAGGTAGTATATTTTGTACATTATAAATTTTGAAAGCCCACGGTACACCAACCAACAATGCCTTTATAGTTAGACTATAAAGGCATTGTTTTAGCGCTAAAGGATTTAAACTACACGTCTAAAAGACCATTTGTTTTAGCAACTCCGGCCGCACTTTCCTGCATTTTGTTCTTTTCTGCATCGCTTAACGGAATATCAACGATTTCCTCTATACCATTTCTACCTAATATAACGGGCACCCCGATACAGATATCGTTCAATCCGTATTCCCCTTCCAAAAATGTAGAACATGGGAATAGTTTCTTTTGATCGCATGCAATTGCCTGTACCAAAGCAGAAACTGCCGCTCCCGGAGCGTACCATGCGCTTGTTCCCAACAACTTGGTCAACGTTGCCCCACCTACTTTCGTGTCATCGGCAACTTGCTGTAATCTATCTTCGGATAAAAATTCCGATACCCTAATACTATTTCTTGTAGCGTGCGAGGTCAATGGCACCATGCCCGTATCACTATGACCACCGATAACCATACCGTCTATATCGGAGATCGGAGCTTCCATCGCCTCGGCTAGTCTATATTTAAAACGTGCACTATCCAAAGCACCGCCCATACCTATAATCCTATGCTTTGGCAAGGCTGTGGTTTTATGTACTAAATACGTCATTGTATCCATAGGATTACTAACGACAATTAGAATAACATTTGGCGAATGCTCTATTAAACTGCTAGAAACCGCTTTAACGATACCTGCATTTATACCAATTAACTCCTCCCTGGTCATGCCTGGTTTTCTTGGAATTCCCGAGGTAATCACAGCAATATCGCTATTAGCTGTTTTAGAATAATCGCTGGTACTCCCGGTAATCTTAGTGTCAAAACCATTTAGGGAGGCGGTCTGCATCAGATCCATTGCCTTACCTTCTGCATATCCCTCTTTAATGTCCAAAAGAACAACTTCCGATGCAAAATCCTTTATTGCTATATATTCTGCACAACTTGCTCCTACCGCGCCTGCTCCTACTACTGTAACTTTCATTTTTAGATCAATTTATTTGGTTATCACTTAAGACGTATAGCGTCCTATTCTTGTTTCCATTTTAAGCTCAAAAATAGGTATAAATTGATAAAAAAATGGCTAGATGTCACCAATATTGTCCCACAATACGCCCAAATAAATATCGACGAACGGAGCAACACGTTAAAAAAAAGAGCGGTTCAACGAAGAAAACGGAATTTTGTTACCATACAACGAATTTTAGTAATAAGAGAATCTACATCCTCGTTATCATTTCTGGATACCCAAATCCAAAAACCTACTTTAATGATGAAAAAATTACTTTCATTAATGGCGATACTTGCCATTATATTTTCTAGTAATTGCTCTAGAATTGAACAAAACGACGATCCCATAATAGGGATTTGGATAGAGGCCACATCTTCTTCGGAAACTAGTACCGCAAAAAGTACTACACGAAAAGAATGGATCTTTAACGATGTTTTTCTAGGACGTTACCACGAAATTCAACAAGGACAAATTATTCTGCAAACAGACTTTAAATGGTCTCAGGTAGACGGGATCTACACCGTGGAATATAGAGGTCTTGAAAACAAACCCAACGACATCGTCACCATTAAAACTACTGAGGACGGCACATTGTTACAACAAACCGATGGTAGGATGTTCGCCGTTAGGGAATAAACAAAATTAACAGGGCCATGGGAAAGGGTCTGTCCGGAGCAATCTGGGCAGACTTTTTTAATTCTACATCCTTTCCATTCTGATGAAAACCAGTTAGACTACCATACACGTACAACCTGATGTTGCCATTAATACTGAAAAACTCGTCTTCGTATCAAAAATCCCGAAATAAACTGTAAAATGTTATCTAATTAGCTAACTTTGCACACAATTTAATTGTTAGCAGAATTAAGCGAATTTAATCGGAAAATCGAAATTTATAAAAATCACTTTTGGAATTTTTACAACAAACAAAATGTAAAAGTACAGGACAAAATCGACTGGACTGTAACTTTAATCCAAACAAATAAAATTGTACCTGAGAAGTTTTTTAAACATTTAACAAATACCGACGGATTTTGGGAAATTCGAGTTTCTGCCAACAATGGAATTTTTAGAATATTCTGCTTTTTTGACAAAGGAAACTTGGTTGTCTTGTTAAGCGGATTTAAAAAGAAAACGCAAAAGACACCAAAATCGGAAATTAAACGAGCTGAAAAACTTAAAAATGAGTATTATGAAAACAAAAAATAACGTTACGAATTGGGACGACCATTTAGACGCCAAATACGGAAAAAAAGGAACTGATACGAGAGAAAAGTTCCAAGAAGAATTTGAGGCGTTTAGAATTGGTGTTTTAATACAAGAGGCTAGAAAAAGTAAGAACTTAACTCAACAACAACTTGCAGACAGAGTTGGAACGACTAAAAGTTATATTTCTCGAATTGAAAATAACGCAAGTGATATTAGACTTTCAACTCTGATGCGAATTATCCGAGAAGGATTGGGCGGAAGTCTAAAATTATCGTTGAACGTCTAATTAGTGCGGAAAGTACTAATGGCAACAATGTATCCTATGAAAAATAGCGCGAGTCATTGCTAACACTAAGGTTTGTGCATTTTTGAAAAGTCGTCAAATTTTTATCCCGACACTTCGGGAGACGATTTCCAACAAAAAAGTTAAATAGTAAAATTTAAAAATTCGGCTTGTGTTTCATCCGAAAAGCAACCGCTTATTTTCAGCGCTACTTTTCATATACGGAGCCGATAATCAATACCGTAAAACCGTACCCCTATAATCGGCACTGGCTCCAGTATAGAAAAATACAGCATATCAAACCCTAAAACACCTAGATTAGAAATAACGAGAGATGCTACTCTTTTACTTCATATAAAGCCTGTTATCCCATAAAATAGTAAGGATATCCTTCAGCAATTATATAATGGACTATCGAAAACCAAAATTAACACCCAAAGTTGCGGTATTAAACACCCCTAAATTGTAATCGGCATTTATTCTAAAGAAACCAAGTTTTAGTTTGGCACCTACAGTTCCTGTTACAACGCTTACATTCTCAGCAATGGAAAAAGGATCTATGTATGTTTCAGATGCAAATGGCCCGGAAGTTACACGATATTCCCCTAAAAGATCAGTTTGTGACTTTCCGGTGATATAACCGACACCACCATAAAAATTAATTATCGGTAATTTGGTAGATAGCACGGCACTAAAGGCCCAAGAATTCATTTCTGCTTCAATTCTTTGGTTTGCGCCCTCTACTAAACCTATATCGGAGATGTCGTAGTCTCCGTTTAGTTTCGTATACCCTATTACCCCAGATATAGCGATGGGCAATAGCTTATCAGCAGGCAACCATTTGGTAAAATCGTGCTGTAACCCAAAGCCTATCAATCCAACGGATGCTCCATCATAGGCGATTTTCGGTAAAAATCTAGCTTTTATTTCTGTTCCTTTTAAAATACCAACACTAACTTGCAGATATCCAGAAGGTACAAAATCCAAACCTTCGGCAGAAATACCCGAGGGGAGTTCAAATTCCTGACGAACGTTTAAACCAGCCACCTGTCCTTCTACAAAAACACGGGTTCCCTCCAAACCTCCCAAAGCACTGGACACCGGTCTGGCCATACCAGGATTTTGCACGAAATTTAAATTCTGATATTCATTGGGGTCCAAGACAAAAGTTTGTTTATCCTCCTTGTTCTTATGACTCGTAACCGCTCCTACCAAAGAAATTTCAAATCCACCTAAAGGTTTGGCATCTGCGGTATTGTACCAACCACTAGAAAAACCATATACCGTACTTTCGGAAAAAGGCGCTAAATAGTCGGTCGTAAATCGTTCGGCGTCCTCTAGACCGGCCGCAAAAATTGAATTGATACTAGTTTGTGCGGTCAATAAAGAACAACTACAAATAAACAAACCTGAAATGATACGCTTCATACTGTACTATTTTAACTTTTGATCATTGAGCGATTTTCGCTTTTAAATCTTTCATATTCAACAATACCTGCTGACTATTAATTAGTTAAAACTAAAAAACCTGTACGATACGCACAGGTTTTTGTTGTGAAAGCGGTTATTTCTATGTGTCAATGTTAGCATAGACAGCATTCTTCTCTATAAATTCTCTGCGTGGTGGCACCTCATCTCCCATCAGCATAGAAAATACACGATCCGTTTCGGTCGCATTTTCAATTGTGATTTGACGCAAAGTCCTAAAATCAGGATTCATGGTAGTGTCCCACAGTTGCTCCGCGTTCATCTCCCCAAGACCTTTATACCTTTGAATACCAACACTGCCATTGTAACTATCGGCAATTTCGTCTCGCTCCTTATCACTCCAAGCGTATTGCTTCTTTTGGCCTTTCTTCACCAAATATAAAGGCGGTGTAGCTATATAAACATGACCACCTTCGATGAGCTCCCTCATGTAACGGAAGAAAAATGTTAGTATCAATGTTTCAATGTGGCTACCATCTACATCGGCATCACACATGATCACTACTTTATGGTAGCGCAGCTTATCCAAATTCAAGGCTTTGCTATCGTCCTCCGTTCCTATGGTAACCCCTAAGGCGGTATAAATATTCTTTATTTCCTCGTTTTCAAAAACACGGTGGGGCATTGCTTTCTCCACGTTCAAAATCTTACCACGAAGCGGTAAAATAGCTTGAAATTGTCTATCCCTACCCTGTTTGGCAGTACCCCCTGCCGAATCTCCCTCGACCAAGAATACTTCACAAAGCGCGGGATCCTGTTCGGAACAATCGGATAGTTTACCGGGCAAACCTCCTATGCTCATCACCGTTTTACGCTGTACCATTTCACGGGCCTTTGTAGCCGCGTGCCTTGCCGTAGCGGCCAACACAACCTTTTGGATAATTACCTTGGCATCATCGGGATGTTCTTCCAAATAATTAGTAAGCATCTCCGAAACCGCCTGACTAACGGCGGAGGAAACCTCCCTGTTACCCAATTTCGTTTTGGTCTGCCCTTCAAACTGAGGTTCCTGTACTTTTACGGAAACAATAGCTGTAAGCCCTTCACGGAAATCATCTCCCTGAATCTCGAACTTAAGTTTATCCAGCATTCCGGAAGCATCGGCATACTTCTTTAAGGTAGAGGTAAGCCCTCTTCTGAAACCGGACAGATGTGTTCCTCCTTCATGGGTATTTATATTGTTTACGTACGAATGAAGATTCTCCGTATAACTTGTATTATAGATCATGGCAACCTCAACGGGGATATCGTTTTTCTCCCCTTCCATTGAAATCACATTTTGTATGAGCGATTCTCGGTTGCCGTCCAAAAACTTAACAAACTCCTTTAAACCTTCGTCGGAATAGAATACTTCGGATACAAACTCGCCCTTATCATCCTTTTGACGCTTGTCCGTAATGGAAATCGTTACTCCTTTGTTCAAAAACGAAAGCTCGCGCATCCTATTGGACAAAGTCTCATAACTGTACTCTATGGTTTGGGTGAAAATGGTGGTATCCGGTAAAAAGGTCACTTCTGTACCTCTATCCTCGGGTTTACATTCTCCTATCGTTTTTACGGGATACATGGCTTTACCACGTTCGTATTCCTGCTCCCAAATCTTACCGTCCTTAAAAACGGTAGCCCTTAAATGACTGGACAATGCATTCACACAGGAGACACCAACACCATGAAGACCACCGGAAACCTTATAGGAATCCTTATCGAACTTGCCACCGGCACCAATTTTGGTCATGACAACCTGCAATGCGGAAACGCCTTCCTTTTTGTGCATCCCTACGGGAATACCCCTACCGTTATCCCTTGTAGTAACCGAATTGTCCTCGTTTATGGTAACGCTTATGGTATCGCAATGCCCCCCCATAGCCTCATCGATAGAGTTATCCACTACCTCGTAGACTAAATGGTGCAGTCCCCTAGTACCAACATCACCTATGTACATGGAAGGTCTCATACGCACATGCTCCATACCTTCCAAGGCCTGTATGCTATCTGCGGAATAATCCTTCATGGGTAATTCAGGTTTTTTCTTCAATGCGTCCCCCTTGTTTTCTTCGTCTTCGTTTTTTGCTGCTTCGCTCATAAATTTAAGGTTGTTTGTACTTCAAATTTTGCAATCCTACAAATATACGCAATACCCTATAAAATATGACATTCATCCCATTTCGGGATAGGTAAGTTATCAACAAAAATTGTGGAAAAACAGAACGGGTTTTATACGTTTAAAGCAGCTTTAAAAACTGATGAAAAAACCAGTTAAAGTAACTATATCGACACATCCAAGAAGCAACACTCACCCCAACTCATAATGGAAAGAAAGACAAAGTAAACTAGCTCGGGGCAAGCCCACGAGGCATTAAATTAGAAAACGATTTTTAATTTCGAGGCAAGCCTCTGAGTATCAAACCCTTTGGCGGTGCCAATGAAAAGAACCGGAAACTACTCCAAATCGGCCTGCGATAAAATGGTGCGCATTACGGGATAATCCTCATCCACATCCGCGTACTTTTTACGCTCCGCAACGAGCTGCTCCTTCATCTCTCCGATAATTGCGGCATAGGTATCGTCGTTTATCGCATTCCTCAACTCCTCGGGGTCTTCTTCGAGGTCATAAAACTCCCAGCTTGGAACAGTGGTTTCCCTGGAAGTTCCTTTTTTGCCTAAATCCTGACCATAAAAGAACGCCAATTTGTACCGCTCGTTACGGATACCAAAATGTGCCGGCCTATCTGGGTGGTGCAACCAATATCTGTAATACATTTGATTACGCCAATCCTTAACGGCCACTCCTTTAAGTTGATTTCTAAAACTTTCTCCTTGGATATAATCCGGTTTATCAATTCCTGCATAATCCGCTAATACAGCGGGGAAATCGATATTAAGGATGATATCGTCTATACGCTGTCCTCCTTTTATTTCTTTGGGATATCTGATTACAAAAGGCATCCGGAGCGACTCCTCATAAATTAGCCGCTTATCAAAAAAGCCATGTTCTCCCAGAAAATAACCCTGGTCGGCAGTGTAGATAACAATGGTATTGTCCGCAATTCCTTCTTCCTCCAAATAATCCAGCAACTTTCCAATGTTATCATCGATAGCCGCTCCGGAACGCATAAAATCCTTTACCAGTTTCTGATAAATCTTCTTGCGCTTACGAATACTGTCCAAACCGTCCAACGGATAAGGAAGACCGGGATAGGAGGTCCAAAAAGCATCTGACTCCGTAGCCTTTTGCCAACGTTTCCCTAAGTGCTCCAAAACTTGGCCTTTGAACGAACGTCCCGTTGTCTCTTTGCCAAAATCCAATAAGGACGCCGGCTCGGGAATGGTGTCGTTTTCGTAAAGCGACGCAAAGCGTTCGGGATAATCAAAAGGTTCGTGCGTTGCCTTAAAATTACAGAACATCATAAAAGGTTTGGTTATGTCCCGTTTTTTAAGGTGGTCTATAGTGAGGTCGGTAATAACGTCCGTGGAAAAACCTTCGTATTGTTTTCCTGCCGAACCATCATGCCCATCTCTCCAATTTTCTTTTGTTTTCAAAATAGGGTTCCAATACTTACCTTGGCCGGGCAACACATTAAAATAATCAAAACCTTCCGGCTGTTCCACCAAATGCCATTTTCCTATTACAGCGGTCTCGTAGCCATTATCCTGAAAAGTCTTGGCAATATTGGGATGCCCGCTAGGAATGGGTTCATTTAAGGTATACACCTGATTGATATGGCTATATTGCCCTGTTAAAATACTACCCCTGCTAGGGGTGCAAATACTATTGGTGCAAAACGCATTCATTAGCATTGCGCCTTCATCCGCAATCCGTCGAATATTTTTGTTCCGGACATAATTTTCCAAAACACCACCATAAAGCCCCCAAGCTTGGGACGTGTGATCATCCGATAGGATAAAAAGGATATTCGGTTTTTGAACCTCTTTCACCGTGCTTTCCGTACAGGACCCCAAAATCGTGGTTGTTAGGACAAACAGCAAAACAAAAAAATAATTCCAATTCATAACCTTCATGGTTGCTCGATTTTTCTGTTGGTCTAAATATATTCGATTAAGATAATAAGAAAAATTTTTACCCTGTTTCATTACCCCTGAAAACCCGGTATACTCTACAAATAAAAGAGGCGCCATCCAAAATGACACCTCTTTAAGACTAATTAAATAAAAAAACAAAACTGATCTGCTTCAAAGTCGCAGAAAACAGATTTATACAGACGATTATTTGCCGTAAGCATCGTCGTGGACGTTGGCAACGGCCCTTCCAGAGGGATCGTTCATATTTTTAAATGCCTCGTCCCATTCCAAAGCTATCTTTGTACTGCAGGCCACCGATGGCTCCTGCGGTACACAAAGCGCTGCTGCATCAGACGGAAAATGCTGTTCGAATATAGACCGGTAATAGAATTCCTCTTTGCTCGTTGGTGTCTGCAACGGAAACCTGAACTTTGCATTGGCCAACTGCTCATCCGTTACCTCTTCCGCTACAATTTTCTTAAGGGTATCTATCCAACTATAGCCCACACCATCGGAAAACTGTTCTTTTTGTCGCCAAGCAACGCTCTCGGGCAGCATATCCTCAAAAGCCTTTCTTAGCACCCATTTCTCCATGCGCTCGCCGTTGATCATTTTATCTTTTGGGTTGATGCGCATGGCCACATCCATAAACTCCTTATCCAAAAACGGCACACGACCTTCTATACCCCAAGCTGCCAATGATTTGTTGGCCCTAAGACAATCGTACATGTGCAACTTATCCAATTTTCTAACGGTTTCTTCATGAAAGTCTTTTGGACTTGGAGCTTTATGAAAGTAAAGATAGCCACCGAACAATTCATCTGCACCTTCGCCTGAAAGCACCATTTTAATTCCCATGGACTTTATGACCCTTGCCATCAAATACATAGGTGTAGAAGCCCTTATGGTAGTGATGTCATAGGTCTCCAAGTTGTAAACCACGTCCTTTATAGCATCCAATCCTTCTTGAATCGTAAATTTTATCTCGTGGTGTACGGTACCTATGTGGTCTGCGACTTTACGCGCCGCGGCCAGATCAGGAGAGCCTTCCAATCCCACCGAAAACGAGTGTAATTGTGGCCACCAGGCCTCTGTGGTATCATCCGACTCAATTCGTTTTTGGGCGTATTTTTTTGCAACGGCAGAGGTTATCGAAGAATCCAATCCGCCGGAAAGCAATACACCATAAGGCACATCGGACATTAACTGTCTATGAACGGCAGCTTCCAAGGCTTTTTTGATTTCTTGTATACTGGTCTCGTTTTCCTTAACGGCCTCGTAATCCATCCAATCACGGGAGTACCATCTTTTTAGTTCCCCATCGCTGCTATGCAAATAATGCCCTGGAGGGAATAGTTCTATTTTGGTACACGTACCTTCCAAGGCCTTTAGCTCCGACGCGACATAGAACGTTCCGTTCTGATCCCATCCCATGTATAAGGGAATAATGCCCGTGTGATCGCGAGCCACAAAGTATTCATCCTTTTCCGTGTCATAAATAGTGAACCCAAAAATACCGTTCATTTCATCCAAAAACGCTGCACCTTTTTCCTGATAAAGCGCCAAAATAACCTCACAATCGGATTCTGTCCTAAATTCATATTTACCTTCGAACTGCTTTCGCAACTCCCTATGGTTATAAATCTCACCATTTGCTGCCAAAACCAGCTTACCGTCCTTACTCAACAGCGGTTGTTTTCCGGATGCCGGATCTACGATAGCCAATCTTTCATGCGCTAAAACTGCTTTGTCATTACTGTAAATCCCACTCCAATCCGGACCCCTATGACGTATTTTTTTAGACATTTCCAACAATTGAGGCCTAAGTACTTCCGTACTTTCCTTAACATCAAATGCACATACTATTCCACACATAATTTTATCTTATTATATCAATTCGAATACAAATATTCATTTATTGTTTCATTTTAAAAACCATAATAGACAATATGATTTCATTTTTAAACTATATAACTTGTTATTAGCATGAATTGAAATGCGTTTATCAAAAAAGAATACAAATTGAATCTATCTGTAAGTATTCAAAAAATTAACGACATTTTAAGCAAATTTAATTCACGAACTAGTTAGCTTTGAAACACTTTAAAAACAAACACAGAAAATGAAAAAATTTAGTATCCTTACCCTATTTGTAGCGGCCTTGTTTTTTACGACGAACGCCAATGCCCAGAAGTTCTCAGGAATGGACAATAGCCCTTTAGACATGGCTTCTTTCCCTAGTGATTATAAAATTTCCGAAAAGGTCGTTCGAATAACTTATGGAAGACCGCAATTGAAAGGACGTTCCTTGTCCGAGCTAGCTCCAGCAGGCGAAGTGTGGAGAACCGGTGCCAATGAGGCGCCAGAAATCACCTTCTATAAAGATGTAACTTTTGGAGGAAAGGAAGTTAAAGCGGGAACTTATGCTTTATTGACCATACCGGGAGAAAAAGAGTGGACGGTTATCCTACACAACCAATTGAACCAATGGGGATCTTATTTTTATAAAGAAGCATCTGATGTGGTACGGGTTACTGGTGCAACAAGTACAGGAGAATCTTTGGAAGCGTTTTCTATCGCATTCAAAGACGTAGACGGCGGAGCACACATGGTCATGGGCTGGGACACCACCAGGGTGGCCGTACCGGTGATGTGGTAAACAAATAAAATTGATGCCCCCGCTTGGGAGTAGAGCTTATTAACCCGAAGAAAAAAGCTTCGGGTTTTTTATTTGAAGTAAAATCCCATACATCCAATAAACAGACTTGGGACAAGTCTGTTCAGCATTCACAAGGAAATGAATTGAGAAGCAGGAGGCAGGTATCTGACCATAAAAAGAAGGGAACTTTAGTCTATAGGGAGCACATGTTTTAGAAGAAAAACCACTAGTTTGAAATACCACACCACAGAAAACTCTTGGAGCTCATATCCACAATTAAAAACCCAGCCTTTATCCTGCTAATTTAGGACAATAGGGACTTTGTTTCGAAATTAATTTATTGCCAGAATACTTATGTTTAAAGCAAGAAAAAACTGTCAATTATAAAAAGAACTAATCACTACCATAGTTTTTAATGATAGTACTTTAACAGTCCCACATAACACGAATGGCTATCTTTAATTAAATCGATTGAAATAAATATATGACACTCCTCTCAGACTTTTTTGTTCGATTTACAGCATTTAAGAATAGTTTGGATGCTTACACTTCAAGGAGTTTAGGGAGTGGAATAGAGGACAATGTTCAAACTGCTTTTTTTGGTATTATAGGTGTATTGGGCCTTATACTTAGCGGTTATCTAATTCTAAGCTATCGAAGAAAAGAAACCTTCAATGTTTTTTTGGGAATTTTCACCTTAACCACTTCGCTTATACTAATAGAATTGACACTGGATTGGTGGGAAGCGATGCATTACGATCCCAAAGTACCATTTTACAAAAGTCTTGTTTTCTTATGGGGACCATCCCTTCATCTATATCTTAAAAGCAAAGCACGACCGGGTAATACGAACATTTCTTACACATCAACTTTACGGCATTATATAATCTTTACGGTATCCCTGCTACTACTTTCCATTATTGGGAATGTGGATATGGACTATGATTCCTCTAAGTACTCCCCCTCTTGGTTCATACTAACGTTTTTGACCAATAATTGGGTAAAAAGTATATACTCTTCGTTTTATCTTTTATTATTGATCCGGGAATACTATGGTTACGAGAAATCTGCCAATCAATTATCAAAAACATGGGCAAAACTATTGATAAGTTATTTTGCCTTTCTATTGGTAATCAAAATATTTAGAGCAGAGTTTGACACCGTGTTTGCTTATGATTTCCTTTCCAAATATTTGGCCGCTTATTGCTTTTCCTCGTTTATACTGATACTCGGCTCTTTAAACATTCTATTTCCCAAGAATGCTGCACCGCAGAGCACGACAGAAGAAAATAACGAAGAAAAATACAAGAATAGCGGTTTAACCAAGGACATGCTATTTTCCTTAAAGGAGCAGTTGGTTAAGGCTATGAAGGAGGACAAACTATTTTTAGACCACAAACTAACCCTTCAAACCCTTGCCGAAACCCTTAACACGGATAGGTACAGTCTATCGCAGGTCATAAACCAAGAATTTCATAAGAATTTTTATGAATTTATCAACGACTATCGAATAAATGAAAGTGTTAGGATAATAAAACGCAATCCAGATCGCGTACACCTTGTAGTGGACTTGATATATGAATCCGGTTTTAACAATAAGGTATCTTTCTACCGTGCGTTTAAAAAAAGAAAAGGTATGACGCCTGCGAAATACATAAAGGAGTTCTCTACCATTGCCTAATGCTAATCCAACACCTTAAACCTTCTTGGCTAGGCCAAAATCAGCATTACACATAGTATAATAGGCTTTTCCCATTATCTTACGAACCCTTAGTTATACATACCCAAGAACCTGTTTTAAACAAATAGACACAACGTACAATTAACGTTTCTATCCTAAAAACACCCGGAACAAGTCCAACCTCTGATCTAATTGTGATAGTATTCCCGATCAAAATCGCTTAAAATAGTTAATAAATTTAACTTATCTGAAGCCAAAAAAGGTCATTGATGCTAGATTATACATTCCTAAATAATCACGAAACCTTAATGACCTATACCACCTGCGACTATTTGTCTAAATTTTAACATCTGTGACTTTTTTGCCAAAATAGTCTTAATTCTATTTATTTATTACAAAGAACTATCATTCAAATAGATATAATCGAAGTAAACGTTACTTTAAATCGGTTTGAAATTAATCTAGGTCGGAAGTAATCATACAACGGCTCCTCTGAGATTACTTTTTCAGAATAAAGGTTTAGAGGAGTCGACATCATCAAAAACATTATCGGTTTTGGTGTTTCATTTTCGTTTTGGATTAGCTATCAAGAAATAAAAGGATGTCGGCTCTCACTAGACAGATTTCTAACTCAAATTAATACTAACACTCAAATGATTTACATGAGAACAAAAACAAGAGGGATTCTTACGCTATTATTAGCGTTTGTTGTTCACCTGTCCTTTGCGCAGGAAAAAACGGTCAACGGAACTGTGACGGATCAAAATAATATGCCACTACCTGGTGTTTCCGTTGTAATAGTAGGCACTACAAAAGGAACTCAGACAGACTTTGATGGCAACTATGCGATTAGTGTTGCAACGGGGCAGCAACTTCGGTATAGCTACATTGGTCAAAAATCTGTAACCCTTACCATTGGTGCCTCTAACACGGTCAACGTTCAAATGGAAGATGATGCAGAGACCCTAGCGGAAGTTGTCATCATGGGTTACAGAACCTCAACTAAAGAAAAATCAAGCATTGCATCACAGACAATTGCATCCGAAACCATTGAAAATAGACCCAATGCAAATGCATTACAAACATTAGCCGGACAGGTAGCTGGGGTCAATATTTTGGCATCAACAGGCCAACCAGGTGCCCCGCCATCAGTGAATATTCGTGGTCAGGCTTCCATTAACGGTAATACCGAGCCCTTATACGTTATTGACGACGTACCAACAGATGCCGGTGTTTTCAGAACTTTAAACCCTAACGATATTGCTTCTGTATCTGTATTGAAAGATGCCGGTGCAACCGCCATTTATGGTAATAGGGGTGCAAATGGGGTTATTTTGATTAAAACTCGTCAAGGAAACTTTAATGAAGGCCTTAAGATTTCCTATGCAGGTTTGCTTGGAGTTTCTACGCTTCAGGGCAATAACTATGATTTAATGAGCAGCCCTGAGCAGCTACGTTTAGAAAATTTAGTAGGTAGAGGCAGGGGTGCCGGTCTTACTGATGCGGAAATCGCAAACACCCCAACAACGGACTGGGCAGATTATTTCTTTAGCAGTAGTGTGGCCCAAAACCACACGGTAACACTTACAAGTGGCTCCGAGGATGTGAGTCAGTTTACTTCCTTTGGCTATTCTAATATAGATGGAATTCTCCTTAACAGTGATTTACAGCGATTTAATATTCGCAACAATACAAACGGTAAATCAAAAAATGAAAAATTCCGTTATGGAGTTAGTTTAGGTATTAATTTTGCCAAATCCAACGAACCAAATAACATTGGGGGGAGCGGTATAAACCGTAATCCTATATTAGGAGCCTTCCAAGCGGCACCCTACATATCTCCTGATGATTATGTGGATGGCGCTTCGTTACTTAGTCCTCTATCTTTCGTAAATACACCATTGTTTCTAATAGACGTACAAAAAAATAATTATAGAAGAGAGAACGAGTTACAGTTGTTGGGAAGTTTAAATCTTAGCTATGAACTGGCAAAAGGCCTAACCGCCAAAGTTGTAATGAGTGGTGACTACAGAGATGAAACCCGCACTCAATCCGAGCGACCAGAATCATTTAATGCACTTCTGTTCGCCCAAGGAAAAGATCCTTCGGGAACGCAGAACCAAGATGTCATTCGTCAGTTCACATACAACCAGACTACTTCGTTAAACTACAATACCGAATTTGGCAAGCATTCTTTGAACGTTGGTGCATTCATGGAATACTTTAAGGCACATTTCCAAACTTTTGGCTATACACAGCAAGGTTTAAATCCTTTGACATTTGCGCCTGGCGATGGTAGTGCATTTATTGGAGATAATCCAGACAACGATTTTTACGTAGATACGGTTAGAGCTAATATTTTGGATGCAGGCCTCTTTTCCTATTTTGGTGCTGCGGACTATGATTATGATGGAATTTATGGTGTTTCTGCCACTTTACGGCGTGATGCATCCTATCGCTTTTCGGATACCAATCGTTGGGGTACGTTCTACTCCGCATCAGGCCGCATCAACTTTCATAATATGGACTTTATGGAAGGTTCTGTGTTCAATCAGTTAAAATTAAGAGGGTCATACGGAACAACAGGAAACCAATATATCTCACAAGATTTTGGCACTCCAGGAATATATTTTGATTCTCCGGACTTAACCAAGGACCTATACGCTACTGGTTCTGGATATGGAGCTGCCAACTCATTGCTTTTAAATAGAATTGGCAACAATCAACTTACCTGGGAGACAACCGCCCAAGCCAATGTGGGTATAGATTTCGAAGTATTTGACCGCCGTTTGAGAGGTAGCGTAGATGCGTACGTAAGAACCACAACAGACTTATTTTTGGACACCCCTATTTCCGCAATCAATGCTCAGACCAACTTGAGCAGGAACACGGGAGAACTCGTTAATAGAGGATTCGAATTCAATGCCAATTATGATGTTGTGCGAGGCGGAAATGATGGTTTCAACCTAACCCTGAACGCCGTTGGAGCTTTCAACGAGCAAGAAATAATTGATTTACCAACAGAGGATGGTATAATCGATATTTCCGGAGCACCTCTTGGATATCGAGAAGGTGGTAGTATTTTCGAATACTATACATATAGGTACAATGGGGTTAATCCAGAAAACGGAAACCTCCAATTCTTGACCGCAGACGGAACAGTAACCGAACAGCCTAATGTAGATACAGACAGGGTATGGTTCTCTCAGAATATTTTTCCAGAGTTTCAAGGTAGTTTTGGTTTCAATGCAGATTACAAAGGTTTTTTCGTTGTAACTCAATTTAACTATGCAGTTGGTCTTGATCGCTTTGACTACGATTTGGCTGGATTTCAAAATCCTACGAATATTGGGCAATTTAGACACTCAAGGGATTTACAGAGAGCATGGACACCCGATAATACAAACACGGACATCCCATCCTTGGATGCTACCAATTTTGGTTTAAGTTTTGATTCATCCAGGTACTTAAGGAGTGCAGATTTCTTGAGATTGCGTTTTGCCCAATTTGGCTATAATTTTCCAACAAAACTTTTGAACGGTACCGGATTAACGAACCTTAAATTATTCTTTAACGGAGAAAATATCCTTACATTCTCCGATTGGAGAGGTTTTGACCCTGAGGTGAACAACCCAACAGATGTAACACAGTTTAGGTTATATCCAACACCTAAGACCTATAGTTTTGGTATTCAAGTTGGATTTTAATTCATAAAAGAACTAATAATAACAATATGAAAAATAGTAAATATTTACTGATAGGCTTGGCAATCGCCCTTTTTGGGTGCAACGATGCCATTGATATAGATCAACCCGGCAGATTAGACGCTGGTGCAGCTTTCACAACAGTCTCCGATTTAAATTTGGGGCTATTGGGTCTTTATAACGAATTTGATATAACCCCTGAAATTCAGTTCAATGCTGTTTTTACCGACGAGCTATCCATAGGTTTTGATAATGGCGGCCAAGGTATAGGAGACGGTACTTATGGATTTATACTTAATCCAAATAGCGCAATAGCGAGAGCCACTTGGTTTAATTATAATGACGCTATAAATGCAGCCAATCGTATTTTAGCTGCGGCGGAAACTATACCTGCCGAAGCTAATTATAATGATATTTTAGGGCAAACCTATGCGCTTCGTGCTTTTGCCTATTTTCAGCTGATTTCTTATTACAGCACGGATTATACAGATGATAGTGCATTAGCAACAATTTTGTACGATTTTGTTCCAACACCGGACCAACAACTACCAAGAAGCACCAATGCCGAAGTATTTG
Source organism: Maribacter chungangensis (assembly GCF_042676845.1). Lineage (NCBI taxonomy): Bacteria > Pseudomonadati > Bacteroidota > Flavobacteriia > Flavobacteriales > Flavobacteriaceae > Maribacter > Maribacter chungangensis. Next base: position 1,162,639 of record NZ_JBHTHY010000003.1, on the reverse strand, counting down.
CATTTATAAACAGTGATTTGGAGCAAGCTCAAAATTTGTTGACAGAAGAAGCAAATGCAACCTTTGTTAGTCAAGATTTTGTAACAGCGCTTAGAGCTCGGATGGCCGCATACCGAGGCAACTACACACAAGCTTCCGAATTTGCATCGGAACTTTTGGAGAAATATCCTTTGGCAGATAAAGAAGCGTACAAAAACGTTTTTCAGGACGAAGACAATACCGGTGTAATCTTTAAACTAGAACGTACGATCAACGATGATTATGATGGACAGGGAACCACCGGCAGTGCTTTTGCAGGGGGTTGGGCTGGAGCTAATTTTGCATTTGTGAACTCAACTATTGAGGGTTCACCATATTTTGAAATTGGCCGCTCGTTATTCAACTTAATGGATGAAGATGATGTGCGCTATGAGGTTAATGTTGAACCCACTTCCGTTATAAGTGCAGATTACGTTAATGCCGAAGATTTTATTAACGATGATATTCTAATTGTTGGAAAATATCAGGGCAATGAAAAACCACTGCTTAACGATCTAAAAGTGTTTAGAATTGCGGAAATGCTTTTGATAAATGCCGAAGCCTTAGCGGATGCTGGTAATTTAACAGGTGCCGCCGAATTGATAAAGGAACTAAGGGATGCGAGATTTGGCACGGCACAGGCTTTACCCTCTTATGCAAACAGTCAAGAAGCTTTCAATGATATTCTAACCGAAAGACGCATAGAATTCGCCTTTGAAGGCCATAGATGGAAAGATATCAAAAGACTAGGGGAAAGAGCTGGTCAAGGCATTGTAAGAGATCCTTTAGACTGTGCGATTAACGATGCATGCTCGTTGTCACCACCGGATAGTAGGTTCACCCTACCAATTCCAATTGATGAAATTGCAGGAAACTCTAACATCCAACAAAATCCAGGGTATTAATAGCCGTTATTTTATGTAAAAAACCCTAACCTTCCTCGGTTAGGGTTTTTTAAAACCCAATATTCTGCATTTAAAATATAAAGAATAATCATCCCAACTTGAAAAGTAAATAATTACTTATAAAACCCTTCGCGTTTTATAATCGACTTAAGCACTTCGGGTTTTTATATTTTAATCGGACTAAAGTGCGAAAATGTATCACTAGTATTATCCCACTCCCCATATTCATAGAATCCATAACCTTGGTTTTGGATATTTTAAATTAGAAACATTCAACGGGAACCTCAATTAGCTCCGCCCCACCTCTAATTTTTGGCATCATGCTAAAATCAAAAACATCCGATGTGTAACCAACGGATGTTTTTAAAATGTATAAACTTGGGTAGTACCTTTATTCGGGCGGCATCTTTCTAGTTCCTTTAATCGTAAAACTACCTTGAGCAGAAGAGGCTTGGCCAAGTATGGTGTCGTCCTCTGCGTTCAAAACAACGGAAACCCGTTCTACACCATCAATATTTACAATAAACTTTAAGGTATCCCCTTTTAATTGTACATCCTGCCCATTAAGAACGCCATTGCCCAGATGCACCTCAACAATAGGCTTTCCGTCCTCCATCCGAACAAAAAGTACTCCTTTTCGATACGCGTCCTCCGTTCCTTCTACCTCATAATCCCAGACCCCTAAAGGTCCTTTATCATTGGTAATAGACTCCAAAACTACAACTTGATTGTCCGGTGCTGCAAATACACCTTGGTTCGTTCCAAAAAGAAAAACCAAAAATCCTAATAAAAATTGAAATCGTCCTATCATCTTGAAAATGTTTTACGTTTGTCCTTACAACGTGGAATTTATAAAATTATTCCGTGGTAATCGCGTTTACGAAAAAAAACTATTTAGGATTTTGAAGAGCGGCTATTCTTCTTCTCCTTTATACGAACGTAAATAAGTTTCTTGCGCCCTTTTGAATCTTCCCTGCGCTCAATTTCAAAATGTGGTATACTATTAATAAGCGGGGTCAGCTTTTGAAAACCATAGTTCCTAGCGTCAAAATTAGGTTGTTTCTTCTGGAGCAGGCTCCCTACATCGCCTAAAAATGCCCATCCGTCGTCATCGGCAACATCGTCAATGGTGTTGGCCATAAACCGTAAATCCTTTGCCGTAATTTTGTCTACCTTGCTCTTGGTCTTTGGTTTGGATTTATCGGTATCCGTAGCTTCTTCCTCTCCCTGATCTTTAAGAATTTCCAGATAAATAAATTTGTCACAGGCCACTATAAACGGATTTGGCGTCTTCCGCTCTCCAATGCCATATACCTGCATCCCCGCTTCTCTTAGCCTTGTTGCCAAACGTGTAAAGTCACTATCGCTGCTAACGATACAAAAACCATCTACCTTGCCCGAGTACAGCACGTCCATGGCATCAATGATCATTGCAGAATCCGTAGCGTTCTTACCCTGGGTATACCCGTATTGCTGTATGGGCGTTATCGCGTTCTCCAACAACACATTTTTCCATTTGCCCAAACGCGGGTTTGTCCAATCCCCATAAATACGTTTAATGGTGGGGTTGCCATACTTGGCAATTTCTTCCATCATTTCCTTTATATAGGCCGATGGGATGTTGTCCCCATCGATTAGTACGGCTAAATTCTTGTCCATTTTATCGCTTTTTGTAAAGGTAGGATGTTTTCCTACACAATACCGAAATGTACACTTCTGTTTTCGAATAATCAATTTATGTATACCTATTTAGTAACTTTGATTACTTACGTAAAACATATTGATTATCACTTATGAGATTTTTAAGTAGTACCGTCATATCAGCACTATTGTTTGCTTTCCTTTTTTCAACAAACCTAGTTGCGCAGGATAAAAGGGAATATTATCAACTAAAAACGTACACCCTAAAGAATGAAGCGCAAGAGCAACTGGTGGATTCTTACCTGGAGAAGGCCTTTTTACCTTCACTGAAGCGTTATGGAATCAATTCCGTTGGTGTGTTTAAACTGCACAACTCCAAGTATGTTAAAGCTGATAAGATCTATGTTCTTATTCCCTTCAATTCTTTGCTGCAGTTTGAAGCATTGGAAGATTTTTTACTTAGGGACAAAGCGCATTTAGCCGATGGCAAAACCTATTTGGAGGCAACGCACGATAATGCGCCTTATGAAAATATTACTTCTGTTTTAATGCGAGCGTTTACCGATATGCCTAAAATGATACCCTCTAATATCGAAGGGCCACGGGCAAGCAGAGTCTATGAACTCCGTAGCTATGAATCGCCCACGGAGGCGGCCTACAAAAACAAAGTACACATGTTCAACCAGGGTGGCGAAGTAGCACTTTTTGACAGCCTAGGCTTTAATGCGGTGTTCTATGCCGAAGTTATTTCCGGAGACCGTATGCCAAACCTGATGTATATGACCACATTTTCTTCTATGGATAAAAGAGATGAACTATGGAAGACGTTTTTTGAATCGGAGAAATGGACAGCCTTGAAAAATGATCCTTTTTACAAAAACAATATGAAAAAAGCGGATATCATGCTTCTTTACCCCACGCCCTATTCGGATTACTAAGCTCAGGTTGGCAAAGCTATTCCGTAATCCGGAATTCTACACGCCTGTTGCCCTGGCGACCTTTGGGTGTGCCATTTTGCATTACCGGTAGTTCACTTCCGTAGCCTTTATAAGATACCCGAGAACTATCAAGACCTTTTGCTATTAAATACGCTGCTACCGCCTTGGCCCTGTTTATAGATAGCAGCTTGTTATAACGGGCGGAGCCAATGGCATCGGTATGGCCGTTTATTTCTATTTTTAAATTGTTTCGCAGGGTCAAATAAGCTTCAATTTCATCGAGTTCCTTTTTGGAATCGGCCAAAAGCTCAAAGGTATCAAACCTGAACAGCAGATTTTTAAACCTATGGATGCTATCCAATTGAAAGGTTTTTTCACCTTTAATAACAGCTAAACGGCTATGCGCTTCAGGATTCTGCGGAAGAACGGCAACCATATCCACATAGTAGTAGGAACCCTTGGTAACATTTCGCTTTGTTCGAAACTTTTGGGTGCTCGCATTGTTCTTAAAATTGCCGAGAAGCAAATAATTTTCCGTACCGTTGGCAACAAACTCCTTTTCCACCTTTACCCAATCCTCTTTGTCAGAGTAGAAATCAGCATATATTATGTCAAAATAATTAGAGATATCTCCTTGTATTCTGGATAAATGCATTCTAGATAGGGTCTTTCTGGTATCCACATGAACTGGATTTTCTACAAATTGAACTCCAAACTCCCTGATAGCAAAATCCGACCGTTCTGCAAGGCTTACATAAAAGGATACGGTATAGGTCTCGCCCTTTACAAGGGTTTCGGTAAGTTGGGCTTGTATATATTCCCTGTAATCGTCGGGCGCATAAAAATAAAAGCCTAAATAGCCCACACCAAAATGCGCGGGTTGCTCCCCGTTGAAATTTTTGGGCGTACCCATGGCCTTGCTGCACCCATTAAAATAGTCCGTAGAGCCTGCGGTAGGGGTTGACCAATGTGCTACATCGCTATCTAAATTTCCCAATTTTTGAGGGCAATTTATAAATAGTTCAAAACTGGGGTTTTTAACCAGGTTTTGGGCCAGTCCATTTTGAACACCTCCGGTTAGAAGCATCGTACACAGGAAAAATAAATTAACGCTGGACTTCATTGGAGTACATTATACACCCCTAAAATAAGAAAATCCCCATTCCTTTACAGGTATGGGGATTTAAATCGTATTATTGAAATCGTTTAAAAATCAAACTTATAGGTTGCCCCACCCAACACCTGGAGTCCTTGCACTTGGAAATTGGCCCAACGCTGATAGTTGTTGTTGGCAATATTGGAAGCCTTTACAAATAGGGACAATTGGTCGTTTACGCGATAGCCAACATGCGCATTGGCATCAAAAAATCCTTCCAAGGTAATCCGTGTGGCAAGAAAATCCGATGGCAGTACATTTTCCGCAGCAATACTAGAAAAATCCTCACGCTCACCTACATAGAACAAATTGGCCCCGGCAAACCACTGCTCCCCGATATGATAATCCATAAACAGGGACGCTTGTATTTTAGGTAAGTTCCAAGCGGGGTTGTCCGTTTCGGTGGTATATTCGTTTAACTGTGCGTTCACGCCCAAGGTAAAGTTTCGGTTTACATCTACATTTAATTCGCCAAATATCCCAAAGGTCTTTATATCGTCGTAGAACACGTCAAACGAGTTGCCAAAATAATAGCCACGGTCATCGTTTCTAAACAAGTTTTGTGGATTTAAACGGAATAACGGACGATTATTTTCCGCACTATAGGATGCTTTTACGTTATAGCTTAAATTAGGCATCAACTGGCCTCTTGCACCTACATAGCCATTATACTGACTATCGGTGGGCGCAATGCTCAAGGTTGGCGATACAAAGGGATTCTCCGCTACAAAACCATGAAACGAATTCTGTCGCAGTTCTCCGGTAATACCGCCGTACGCAATCACGGTTTCCTCCAATAAACGGTACGAAGCGGTTACGGCCGGATAAATGTAAAAGTTAGCTTCGCTATTTTCCAAATCCATTCCATAAACCAAATTCACCCCTAGGTTCAAGGATAAATCGTCTCGCAACATCTGTAAACTGGGACGTATACCTACCTGTAATTGGCCGTAATCTATACCACCCTCGTTCACCGTACTGTTCAAACTCGTATTTGCAAAACTACCGCCAACGTAGTCCACATTTGCCCCAACTTCAAAAAGCTCATCATTTAGAGGAAACTCAAAGGCAGCATTTAGGATAGCGCGGTTCTCACCAGATTGCGCAGAATCCCAAAACCTGCGGTATTTTCCGTCTACCCCCTTAAAAAAAGAATCTTCCAGATTAAAATGCCCGGAAGCCTCTCCCATAAAATAATTTTGACCTTCATCTATGGTCGCAATGGTCGCATCGTCAAAAACGCCGTCGGGCAGACCGTACCAGTTGTAATATTTATGCTGCAATCCCACATCCGCACCCCAATCATAATCGCGATCACGCATTTTATAAGCGGCATCCAGTCTGGAACTGGCAAACCTATCGTTCAACTGCACCCCTTCTATACCGCCTTGGGTAGAATGGTGGTTAAGTCCTATGGTGAGGTCCTCGTCCCTACTTATGGTTCTATTGGTGTAAAAATCGGCATTTACATTCCCAAAATTCCCTGCTCCAACAGACGCGTACGAGTTAAAAAGTACAGGCGGTGGTGTTCGCTCCACTCTTGATGCGGTTCCTTTAGCCGGTGTAAAGGTCGATGCCACCGGCACAGAAAAGATGCTATACCTAATCGGCTTCTTTTGTAAAACGATAGAGTCGTTTAGATTAGGGACAGACTTTATTTTAAAAGCATCGGATACCGTTGGGGTGTATGCCTTGGTGACGGTAACCGTCTCCGTTCCTAGCCCCTCTTCCTCGTTCTTATCGTCCTGGGCACTTGCGGACAACAAACCTAAGAACAAGACACCTGTTGTTACGAGTATATTTTTGTACATACGTGTTCTATTACTTTGGTACATTAATCTTGATTTGGATTTACCGAGGAGTTGCGCTGGGCTTCCTTGGATTTTATAATGGCGAGCTCTCCCCTTGCATCGGCAACTATTTCCGGAAATTGTTCAAAATTAGTGATTACGCTCTCCAGGATATAGGTCGCTTGAAAGGCATCGTCCAAGGCATAAAAATTCTTGGCCATCAGTACCAGTCCCTTGCCGCCCCATTCCTTGTAGGAGGCGTAATCCTTGGCCAATCTCTGCACCGCAATATTGGAAGATTCCGCATCGCCCTCGGTATGCTTAAAGTAGGCATCGTAATAAAGTGCCTCCGCGGCCGTAGCTCCCGAAGCTATTTTTAAAACGTTCGCATAAGCGGATTTTGCCTTATCCATGTTGTTGGTGGCCATGGCAGATCTGGCGATCATAATTTGGGCATCGCTCTTAATACGGTCGTCTATACTTGGGGTTGCCAAAACTTTATCGGCATAGGCCAAGGTTTGATCGTAGTTTCCTTGCTCGTAATACCCTTTCATCAGGTTGCTTTGTGCAAAGGTCTTGTTCTGTTGTATGTTTGCCCTAGCCTCCAGTTTTAACAAATACGGCACCGCCGTCCTATAATCCTGTTGTCCAATATACACCTCGCATACCCGTGCCAAGGCCTGTTCCGCATATTCACCGGTATTTCTATCCGCAACATATTTGTAGTATGGAAGGGCCGCTTCCTTCTCGCCTTTTCCAAAGTACAATAGCGCCAGACTGAAATTAGCATCAATGGCATTAAGCCCGTTCGGGAACTGTTCGATATATTTTTTATACCCACGGATGGCGGCATCGGTGTTTCCGTCTCGCTGCTGTTTTTGGGCCGATTCAAAATTTGCATTGTCCAGTTCGGCATCCGTTACCTCAACAAAATCCAGATTTTCTACCCAAGCGGCATACTCGTTTACACGACCCAGGTCTACATACACCAGTTTGGCGGTGGCAACGGCCTGTATCGCTTCCTGACTTTTAGGATAGTCCCGAACCACGGTCTTAAACTTTGCAAGTGCCTCTTCGTTTCGGTTGCTGTTATAGTGCACCAAACCCTGTCTCATTAATGCCTGTGGCACCAAACTGCTCGCCCTAAATTCCTTTATCAATCGATCATAGGCCTGCAGTCCTTTGCTTTCCTCTCCTGCACTTACGTACGAATTACCGAGTTCATAAAGTGCATCGTCCCTAAGCCTGGAATTGGCATAGTCGGATACAAAGTTTTCAAGACCTTCTATCTTCGTTTCCCCCCTGCCCACAAAACCGTAGCTCATGGCCTTTTGGTAGGAAGCATAATCCTTTTCCGGGCCGCTGAGCGCCAAGGCCTTATTATAGGTTTCGATGGCCGGCCAATACTTACTTGTAGCAAAATAACTATCGCCTAGGCGAAGGTAGCCATCGTTCAATTTTTCTACGGCATCGCTCCCTTTTTCCGTAAATGCGGAAAAATAAGTAATTGCCTTGTCGTAATCCTTCTGTTTAAAATAAGCGTAGGCCAAACTATAATCTACGTCCGGCAATTCGGCCTGAAGCACTCCGGAAGCGTTCTGTCTAAAGGATGAAAATCCAGCGGCAGCGGCATCAAAACGATTTAATAAGTAATCTGCCTCCGCTTTCCAATACTGCGCTCGTGAACGAAATTTAGGATCTTCAGCACTTTTCAAGGACTTTTCCAAATTTTCCGATGCACCGGTATAATCGGTTTCCATAAAAAGCTCTATACCCCTGTAATAGGCCACTTTTTGATAGGTAGCCTTGCTGGCATAGCCCCTGTTCTTTTCCAAAAGTTCCATGGCCCCCGCAAAATTCTTGGAGGTTATATAGGAGTCTACCAAGAGGGTCTGCATTTCTTCTTGGTGCTCATCGTTGGGGTAGGTATCCAAATAAGTGGCAATCACCTGCGGTACCGGTTCGTAGGCATTTCCTACCTCGTAGCTTAAACGCGCATAGTTTAGAAAAGCATCTTTTTGAATTTCCGGACTAAAATCCATTTGGGATGCGTTTCTGAAGGCGTTTAGAGCTTCCTGCTTTTTATCCAGTTTCAAATAACATTCCGCCAAATGATAATAAGCGTTCTGGGATACACTATTGGTGCCATCAATAATTCTATTGAACTGCTGTACCGCATTGGCATAATCCTGTTGCATGTAATAGGCATAGCCCAATAAATAAAAATCGGTATTGTTCCATTTCCCCCCTTTACCTTTGTAGGCCTCCAAATAGGGAATGGCGTTGTTATACTGTTTTAGATTGAAATAGCTTTCGCCAATGATCTTGTTCAATTCCGATACCTCCTTACGATCAGATTTTGGCAATTGCTTTTTCGCTAGCGCGATGGCCTCCTCGAACTTACCTAGCTTAAAGTTCATATCTGCCTGATAATAACTTAGCTTCTCCTCTAAAAGGTCTTGATCGGTAATCTGGTCAAAACGTTCGTTGGCCTTTTCGTAATCATCTTGTTTATAAGAAATATAGCCTAAGTAATATTTGGCCTGAGAGCCATAAACGGGAGAATTTGCCACTTTGGAGAGATAGCGTTCCGCTTCTTTGGTTTTACGGGACGAAAACAGGGAGTACCCATAGTTGAAATTAAATTTCTCCATTTCGCCCCGGGAAAGGGCGCTCTGATCTACCTTATTGTACCATTTAAGCGCATAGGGATATTTACCGGTATCAAAATAATACTCCGCCACATCTGCAAAGGCGGAATTCCGTTTGGTAGACGTAGGATATTTTTCCACAAAATCCTCCATTAGACGGTCCGCACCCTGCTGATTTAAACGTACTGCGGCATTTGCGGCATAATAAGCACTGTTGGCGGCCACCTCCTCGTTCTCCGTACTGGATTTTACCTTTCGGAACAAGGTTTGCGCAGCTTGGTACTGTTCGTTGTTGTACAAGGCAAGGGCATCTTGGAATTCTTTTTGTTCGTGGGTATAGATTTTGGTTTCCTGTGCGCTGGAAGACCAAACAACCCCTACAAGTAAAGGAAAGTAAACTAGAATATTTTTAAGCATAGCGTTCTCTAACTATTTGGTGGCACTTTCGTATCACTAGGGATAACGGCAAATAATGTGCCTAAGTATGTGTGTTAAATAACAAAGGAAAAGAATTTGTAAAACAGTTCGTTACTATCATTAGGAACTTATTACTTTTATATCAACATTTGCACTATGGAAAACACTGTTCTAGAGTTAAAGGATGCCGCTATATTCCAAAAAGAAAGTCTTGTTCTGAACGAGGTAAACCTACATGTTGAAAAAGGCGAATTCGTATACCTTATTGGCAAGACCGGAAGCGGAAAAAGTAGTTTCATGAAAACCCTGTATGGTGACCTGCCCTTAAAACAAGGGGAAGGAAGCATCGTAGATTTCAACCTAAAAACTTTGAAAGAAAGCGATATTCCCTTTCTACGTAGAAAATTAGGCATCGTTTTTCAGGATTTTAAACTGTTGCCGGACCGGAACATCAATCAAAATATGTTATTTGTGTTGAAAGCCACCGGCTGGAAGGACAAAGCAAAAATGAATTCTCAAGTAGAAGCCGTATTGGAAAAGGTAGGTATGAAAACCAAAGGGTTTAAGTATCCGCATGAATTATCGGGAGGGGAACAACAACGGGTCGCCATAGCCAGGGCACTCCTAAACGACCCGGAACTTATTCTGGCGGACGAACCTACCGGAAACCTAGATCCCCAAACCAGTGTGGAAGTAATGAAAGTACTACAAGAAATAAACAAATCCGGACGCACCATATTAATGGCCACCCATGATTATGCGCTTATTTTAAAATACCCGTCCAAAACCATTAAATGCGATGCAAACCGTGTTTTTGAGGTAGTTCAGAAAGCGGTTTAAATCAGTTGGTAGTTTTTAGAGGGTAGACGGTAGAAAAACCGGAAACCGGAAAAAATATATAAATTGAACTAGATTTGAAAGCATAATCAAACTTTTACTTTTACTAATTACTTTTTACTCCTTTAAACTGCTCACTGAGACTACTAACTTAAAAATCCCTATTCCAATTTATGAGCATAAAAAACGAGGAAGCCAAACGACTTCAAGAGCAAGATACGGACAAAAAAGACTGGTTAAAATGGGGTCCCTACCTTAGCGAAAGACAATGGGGCACGGTTAGGGAAGACTATAGCGCACATGGAGACGCATGGAATTATTTCCCACACGAGCATGCCCGCAGCAGGGCGTATAGATGGGGAGAGGATGGTATCGCCGGCCTATCGGACCGGTATTCGAATATTTGTTTTGGCATAGGACTCTGGAACGGTAAGGACCCTATTTTAAAGGAACGCCTTTTTGGACTAACAGGCCCGCAAGGAAATCATGGCGAGGATGTAAAGGAACTCTACTACTATTTAGAAAGTACGCCCACCCATTCCTATATGAAACACTTGTACAAATACCCACAAGCGGCATTCCCCTACGAAAAGCTTGTTTCAGAAAACCAAAAAAGAAACCGGAACGAACTCGAATATGAATTATTGGATACGGGCGTATTTGAAGACAACGCCTATTTTGATGTTTTTACGGAATACGCCAAAGGCGATGAAAATGATATCCTGATAAAAATAACCGTACATAACAGAAACCAAGAAACAGCGGAAATCCATCTCCTTCCCACCGTAACGCTAAGAAATCATTGGACGTTCAAAGAAATGCCCAAAAAGCCCATTATAAAAAAAAGTGTACAAAACGGTTTGGTTTCAGCTATAATTGAGCATCCCTATGTGGGCGACTACCACTTGTATTTTCAGGAAGCGGACCAACTTTTATTTACCGAAAACGAAACCAACAGAGAGGCCATCTACCTACAAAAAAATAAACATCCGTTCAAAAAAGACCTGTTCCATAAAGCCGTCTGTAACAATGATTATACGCTAGCTACCAAAAATGACCAAGGCACCAAGTTTGCGCCTTTATACCAAAAAAATATAGCGGGCGGGGCATCGGTCTCCGTGCTGCTTCGTTTGAGCGACAAAGAATTGGAATCTCCTTTTGGAGCTGCGTTCGAGAACCTATTTTCTACCAGAAAAAAAGAATGTGATACATTTTACGAGCAATTTGGGCCGCATGCCAACGAGGATAAAAAACTGATCTTTAAACAGGCCATGGCCGGACTCTTATGGACAAAGCAATACTACAATTATGAAGTAGAACAATGGCTAAAGGGCGATTCTAAAAACTCCCAACCACCAAAAGAACGACTCACCGGACGTAACAGCTCTTGGAAAACGCTTAGGAACCACGATATCCTTTCCATGCCCGATGCTTGGGAATATCCGTGGTATGCGGCTTGGGACTCCGCCTTTCATTGTGCCTCTTTTGCCTTAATTGATCCCAGTTTTGCCAAAGAGCAATTGTTGCTTTTTACAAAAGAATGGTATATGGCACCCAACGGACAGATACCGGCATACGAATGGAATTTTAGCGATGTGAACCCTCCTGTACAAGCATGGGCCGCCTTGAGGATCTTTAAGACCGACAGAGAAAAAACAGGTGTCGGAGACATCAAGTTCCTTAAACGAATGTTCAACAAATTGGCCCTGAATTTTACCTGGTGGGTAAACCAATTGGACCGCAACCAAAAAAATGTATTCCAGGGAGGGTTTTTAGGATTGGACAATATTGGGGTCTTTGACCGTAGCCATGGCGTTCCTGGCAATGGTACTTTGGAACAGGTAGATGGTACCGCTTGGATGGCACTCTACTGTTTGAATATGCTAGAAATGAGCTTGGAAATCGCTAAAGTAGACGATGCCTACGAGGATATGGCTACCAAATATTTTGGCCATTTTGTATTCATTGCCGAAGCCCTTAACAAAATAGACACCGAGCACGAGGGAACATGGGACAACGAGGAAGGTTTCTTCTACGATAGATTAGTGCTGCCGGACGGACGCGCTACGCGTATTAAGATACGTTCCATTGCCGGCATGCTATCCCTTGCCGCTGTTCTTACCATAACCAAGGAAACCTTGGCCATGTTTCCAAAGTTTAAAGCGAGTATTCTTTGGTTTAAAAAGTACCGTATGGAAAATCTAAAATTCCCCATCATACAAGGGTTTGAAGACGGGGAAGACCTTCTTCTTTCCTTAGTTCCAAATGACCGCTTACAACTGTTGATATCAAGTTTACTGGACGAAAAAGAGTTTTTGAGTCCGTTTGGGATCCGTTCGCTATCCAAAATACATGAAGAACCCTATCGTGTAAATATAGAAGGTGTAGATTATTCCATTAACTATGAACCGGCGGAATCTACGGTATCCCTCTTTGGAGGTAATTCCAACTGGCGCGGCCCTGTATGGATGCCCATGAACTACTTGTTTATCCAATCGTTACGGGAATACTACACTTTTGGAGGAAAAGAGATGCTATTTGAATATCCAACGGGAAGCGGAATCAAAATGGACCTTCATCAGATAAGCAATGAAATCAGTAAACGGCTTATCAAAATGTTTGAAAAGGATGCCGCCGAAAAACGTCCGATAAACTTGTTGCACGAAAAGCAGTATACGGATCCTAATTTTAAAGATCTAGTTTTGTTCTACGAATATTTTCACGGTGAAAACGGACGTGGTTTGGGAGCTTCTCATCAAACGGGGTGGACAGCACTTGTTGCGAATTTAATTCAGGAGTTGGAAGATTAGCGCTGAGCGCATTTCGCTTTCCGTGATAAGCAGTAAGCTTTTGATAAATTAGCGAAGTTATTTGGATTCTCCCTTTTTTTTCCTAGCCTCCGACGAGCGAAGTATTAGAGAGAGAGAGAGAGAGAGAGAGGGAAAGAAAGGTATAGGTCCCGCTGAGCTATTTTTCCGAAGGTAAAATGAGCCAAAGTGACGGAGGGATGACCCCACGCTTCGGGGCTGCTTTGACGAACATTCAAATTCAAACACAAATACAAACACAAATTCAAAAATCAAATTGCAAGAGAAGTAAAACACTTGACCGCCTTAGCAATTAAAATCACAAAACACATTAGAAACATCCTAGCAAAAGCAACCAGCCCGCAGATCAAGAAATCTCCCCTTTCTTCCGCAAGCGGAATTCATTCCCCTCTTTGAAAAAGAGGGGAGCTTTTCCTGCGTTATATAATTCAAAATTATAGCAAACTAAAAAAAGCTCCTCCCTTTTTTTCAAAGGGAGGTGGTGGTGAGCAATTTAACGGGTCGAACCCCTCTTTCTTTCGCAAGCGAAATTCATTCTCCCCTTTATCAAAAGGGGAGAGCCGATAAAGTGAAAATTTACTGATCAACAACCATATAAATATCGCAACAATATTTATACTGAAGAAGTTATCCCCTTTCCTCCGCCATAGGCGGATTCATTCCCCTCTTTTTCAAAGAGGGGAGCTTTTCCTTAGTTCATAAATTCAAATTATAAAAAAAAGAAAACCCTAGCCATCATAGCCCAGACCGTATTTTTCAGTTGGAAATAAAATACCATTTTGTAAGGTGAAAATATCCTTGTACGGATCATTTACCAACTCTAAATGGCCATCTAAATCGGCATACATGATATTGGGTCTGGAAAGGGCAAAATGAAGACCGGCGGCGATGCCCAAACCGCATTCGTCTATGCAACCCACCATAGCTTGTAAATTTGCTGATTTTGCCACCGAATTAATATGCATACCCACCATGATTCCTCCTACTTTTTGAAGTTTTATGTTTACCATATTAATCCGTTTATGTTGTGCTAGCCTAAACGCATCTGCCAATGTTTTTAGGCTTTCGTCCGCCATTACGGGCGTAGTAACTTTGTTGGTCACCTGTCCTAAATGCTCCTCCGCTCCCACTATGGTAGGTTGCTCTAGCATTTCAAGATCAATAGCCTCTGTTTCCTTTATAAAACTAATAGAATCACTTACGGAATACCCCTGATTACCATCAAACCGCCAGGTAACGTTCGGATACATACTATGTAACGCGTTCATTTTGGCTACGTCCTCTTCCAAATCACTACCTCCCTTTATTTTCAAGATGGAAAAACCTTGATACACATATTCCTTTGCATGCTTCATAGTTTCCTCCAAGGACAAAATACCTATGGTGATGCTGGTAGGAATACTAGTTCTATATCCTCCTAGGAACTTATACAAAGGAACCTCTGCCTTTTTAGAGATTAAATCGAACAAGGCCAAATCTACCATCGCTAAAGAGGATGCCCTTTTGCCCAGTCGTTGTTTCAACTCCATTAACAAAAGCGCATAAGTAAATGGGTTTTTACCGATCAAATAATCCGTAATCTCATTTTCAATAGCACGCTCCACATCTTTTGGCGCTTCTCCCGTAACTACTGGGTCGGGTGCAGCACAACCATAACCTACCCATTTACCGTTGGTCTCTATTTTAAGGATAAAGTTCGTGGTCCTATCAATGGTTTCGTATGCAATGGTATAGGGAACGGCTAGTTTTAAATCTATTCTTTCGTAGGATATTTTGGTTATTCTCATTTTATTTTCTCCATTAGCAATGCCACCAATTCGGCCGCTCCGTATTCCAAAACATCGAAGGCAGGAAGATTCGTTTCCAAAGTAATCTGCCTACAGGCCTCGGGAATAGCATCCTTAGCCATTCCTTCATGGTTCACGGTAATGGCGATCACTTCCGTACCGGAAATCACCTGTATGGCGTTTATCTGTTCTTGTAGCGAATGCATTTTATAGCCCGGGAATCCGTCGTACTCAACACGAGTAGGAGCATGTTGTAAAATGACGTAGTCAGGTCTACCAGCAGCTAAAATTTCAAATCCGCCAGGATAGGCAGGGTTCATTAAACTACCTTGCCCTTCGATTACAATAACATCCGGGGTTTCATTTTCATAGGCACTTACCACGGCATGCTCTATTTCACCGGAAACAAAATCATTAATACAACTATCCATGACCATACTGTATTTAGCCCCTTGCATCCAAGCGGTCTGGCCAGTACCAACCATTTCGGCTTTTTTACCGGCCGCCCGGAACGCATGGACCAAGATCCAAGCAGTGGTACGTTTTCCGAGGGCGGAATCGGTTCCTAGAATCGCTAGTTTTAGACAGTCGACCTTCTCTATAGCTCCTGTAAAAAAATGTAACGTATCACGATCCGGTGTTTTTCTAATATCCCGTACCTGACAGTTATTTTTAGTTGCCACCTCCATTAAATCCGCGTCGTTGGTCAGAAAATCATGTAGGCCACTGTCTACGTTCCATCCGTACGCCAATGCCTTTTTGATCACATTTTTTGCAGTAGGCGGCAAGCGTCCGCCATCAGGGGCAAGCCCTACCACAAAATAGTTTGGCATAGTGCCTAAGGCCAACAATGCAGCTTCTGCGGTTTCGATATCCTTAAAAACAGGCATCCCGTTCGGTTTTCCGTCCAACACCTCGCCTGCATCTTGCCCTTGGTACTTGGAGTCCAAAACCCCGACCACCTCATACCGTTCCGTAAAACGAACAAGCCCGTGGGCCGTTTTTCCGTATGGTGTATTGAAAGCACCTTCACAATAGACCAATGCCCTACCATCTATAACTTTTTTGTTCATCATTTTATTTTTAGTGTTTTGCCGTAAGTACCGCAACAAAACGGTCCGGCTCCAAGTTTAATTTTTCGTCCAACTCCAATAATCCGATCAAGCCGGCGGTCGATGCCGGCAGTATCTTAAACCCTTCTTTTTTTGCCAAAAGAGCCGTCATTTCCCGTAGTTTTTTATCACTGATATTGTAGGCACTCCCATCGGATTCCTTTAAGGCGTACAACGCTTCTTCTCCATCAAAACTATGCCAATTGATAAGGGGTTCATTATAGACCGTCTCTTTTATTTTCTCCGGATTCAAATCCTTACAGTGTTCCAAACCTTGCAAAAAAGATTGTATGATCGGATTTTTATACGACGAGGAGGCCGCTATCATTTTTGGAACACGTGATGTTTTCCCCCGCTTGTACAAGCTAACAAAACCCCTGTAAATTCCTGCGAACAAAGTACCGTTGGACACGGGCACGGCACAATATTTAGGGGCATCTCCTAAATCCTCAAAAATTTCCTGTGCTATTTGGGCATAGGCCGAAATCTGTAATGGCGTGTTCGCACCACCGGGATTGGCATCGTACCAACCATTTTCGTTAGCATGTGCCGTACTGGCCCGGACAACATCTTCATAGCTGCCGGGCAGACGAATAATCTCGGCATTCAGGTTTTTCATTTCTTGAACCCTGTCCGTATGATAGGTTTCAGGAATATACACTTTACAGGCAATACCGGCCAAATCTGCCGCCAAGGCCATAGCAACACCATAGTTACCACAGGTGGCCAACGACACCACGGTATATTCCCGCCTAAGGGCATCATACAATTGGGCGAAGGCAATTCTATCCTTTTGTGTGCCCGTAGGGTTATCGCCCTCATATTTGATATAAAGTTGACGCAAATCAAATTCCCGCTCCAAAGCCTTGGCACGGTTTAATCCCGTATCCCCTACTTCCAAACTAATTATATCCTCGTAACACTCCAGTCTATCTACCAGTGTCTTACCAAGATCCTTTACCATCCCGCTAAGTCTTCTGGCCTCCGAGGATACTTTATTGTCCGAGGTCCTTACCCCGTCTTTAAGATTCATTGACCATAATTTTAAAAATGCAATGTAAATTCCCAAAACCGGTATTTGCAACCAGATATTGTAAACCAACGATCGTTAATTTGTCTTACAACCATACTTTCTGGTTAAATTCGCAGTGCCGTGGTATCTGTGGTCAGAATAGACAACCTTTTTTTAACTAATGCTCCCATTTATTTCGCATGTAGTAAAGGTAGCCTAGATACTTGTACGCTGCAACCTGTACCGCATAGTGATTTTTGTGTTTCCGCGAGCAATCACCTTTGTTTCCCATAACTTCATAATGCTAGGTTAAATGTAATCTGTTTTTTGAAACAAAAAGGATTTTATTTAAAAAATCTACCTAGGGACTAAATCTTTATAAACCACTTAAAAACAAACACTTAAACCTCATGGTTCAAGGTAAAAAAAATTCATGATAAAATAATTTTTGTATTCATTTATTTAGTTCATTTGCTCCGATAATTCCAAGCTAATCTAGAGGGCGGAATCCATTCAAAAAAATAAGTAAAACATAAAACAAACATCGTATGAAAACACTATTTATTTCTTTGTTGCTCGTAGTCTCCTCGCTGTCCAATAAGCTATCTCAAGAGACAGAAACCATTACCGCTACTTATGACGCTTATGAAGACGGTATTTTTTATTTTACGGATACGGATGGCTATACCAATGAATTTAGCCACTTTTCTAAAGATGCCAAGAAAATGTATGATCTTACCTCGGATGAATTTATTGGCAGCGACTTTCAAATTACCTACACCAGCGAAACTGAAATGGATGACCTGGATGAAGAAATTACCGTTAATACTATTATTGCCTTAAAGCTATTGAACTAGTTTTGGATCAAACAACGTTTCAAAGGGGCCATGGTGGCCCTTTTTTGTTCCTAGACCTTTTCTCCAAACCTCTTTGAATCTTAGACAAATTTCAAGTGCCAATTCTTTTTTGTTACTTTGCGCGTATTCAAAAAAAATAAAAATTACATGAAAGTTCTCGGTATTGATATAGGCGGCTCCGGTATTAAAGGAGCCTTGGTAGATTCTGAAACCGGAGAAATGTTGACCAAAAGGCACCGCATACCAACCCCTGAGGGAAGAAAACCCAAGGACATGGCCGCAGTGGTGGCAAAAATCGTAAAACACTTTGACTATAAAGGTCCTGTTGGAGTTGGTTTTCCTACCGTTATAAAGCATGGCATCTGTAAATCTCCTGGCAACCTGCACAAGAAATGGCTAGGGATGGATGTTAAATCGCTGTTCAGTAATGCTACTGGCTTACCGGTCACGGTTATTAACGATGCGGATGCGGCCGGATATGCCACTATGAACTACGGTATTGGAAAAGGAAAAACCGGACTAGTGGTGATGATTACCATTGGAACGGGATTGGGCAGTGGGGCATTTTGGAACGGCGAGTTGATCCCTAATTTTGAACTGGGACAGATTCCGTATAAAAAGTATAAAAAAATTGAACTATGGGCCGCGGATTCTGCCAAGGAGCGTGAGGGGCTAAGCTATGACCAGTGGGGCAAGCGCTTTAATAAATTCCTAAAATATGTTGAGCTCATCGTTGCACCGGAACTCATTATTTTAGGCGGTGGTTCTTCTAAAAACTTTAAGGAATTTAAACACCGTATTACTATTGAAACTCCTGTTGTTCCAGCAGAATTACGGAACTCTGCAGGAATAGTCGGTGCGGCGGCGGCGGCTTTGCACCAAGCACCCATAGACTAGTTGACCCGTATAGAAAAAGCATAAAAAACCCTGAACAAGTCAGGGTTTTTTTATACTTAAATACTTCGTAAAAATATGAACCTATGCAATCTTGTTACGTTTACGTTCATTTTCCGTCAAGAAAATTTTACGTAATCTTAAATGCTTAGGTGTTACCTCAACATACTCATCTTTCTGAATGTACTCCAGAGCCTCTTCTAAAGAGAATTTAATTGCCGGAACAATTTTGGCCTTGTCGTCCGCACCTGCAGAACGTACGTTGGACAACTTTTTGGTTTTGGTGATATTGATGGTCATATCATCTCCACGAGAATTTTCCCCAATCACCTGACCTTCGTAAATATCCTCTCCCGGATCCACAAAAAACTTACCCCTATCCTGTAATTTATCAATTGAATAAGGAATCGCTTTTCCCTTTTCCATAGATACCAAAGATCCGTTCTGGCGTTGTGGAATATCTCCTTTCATAGGTTGATATTCCAAGAAACGGTGCGCCATAATGGCCTCTCCGGCGGTGGCGGTCAACAACTGATTTCGTAACCCGATAATTCCTCTAGAAGGAATCAGGAATTCGCACACCATGCGATCGCCCTTTGCCTCCATACTGGTCATTTCTCCCTTACGGATAGAAACCATTTCAACCGCTTTACCAGAAACTGATTCGGGTAAATCGATAGTTAAGCTTTCGATAGGCTCACATTTAACGCCATCTATTTCTTTGATAATTACTTGTGGTTGTCCAATTTGCAATTCATACCCTTCGCGACGCATGGTTTCGATCAAAACGGAAAGGTGTAAAACCCCTCTACCAAAAACCAAAAACTTATCCGCACTATCCGTTTCGTTGACCCGTAAGGCCAAATTCTTTTCCAGCTCGCGTTTTAATCGATCATTAATGTGACGTGAAGTAACGAACTTACCGTCCTGTCCAAAAAACGGACTGTCATTAATGGTGAACAACATGCTCATGGTTGGCTCATCTATAGCAATAGTCTTTAATCCTTCCGGATTTTCAAGATCCGCTACCGTATCCCCAATTTCAAATCCTTCTACACCAACAAGCGCGCAAATATCTCCTGTTTCCACTTCTTGTACTTTCTTGCGCCCTAATCCTTCAAAAATAAAAAGTTCCTTGATTTTGGATTTCACGATACTACCATCCCTTTTCACCAAGGCAATCTGCTGCCCTTCTTTTAAAGAACCTCTTGTTAGCCTTCCAATGGCTATTCTACCCGTAAACGAGGAGAAATCCAAGGAGGTAATCAGCATTTGAGTATTTCCCTCGGTCGGTTTAAATGTTGGTATGTGTTCCACAACCATATCCAAAAGCGGTTCTATATTATCCGTTTCGTTTTTCCAATCCTCGCTCATCCAATTGTTCTTGGCAGAACCATAAACCGTGGGGAAATCCAGTTGCCACTCCTCTGCACCCAATTCGAACATCAAATCGAATACCTTTTCGTGTACCTCGTCCGGAGTACAGTTCTCTTTATCAACTTTATTGATAACCACACATGGCTTCAATCCAAGGTCAATTGCCTTTTGCAACACAAAACGTGTTTGTGGCATTGGGCCTTCAAAGGCATCTACCAGTAACAAAACACCATCCGCCATATTTAATACACGCTCTACTTCCCCACCAAAATCGGCGTGACCTGGCGTATCTATGATATTAATTTTGGTGTCCTTGTAAATTACGGAAACGTTCTTCGACGTTATCGTGATCCCGCGTTCGCGCTCCAAATCGTTGTTATCCAAGATAAGGTCGCCCGTATTTTCGTTTTCGCGAAAAAGGCTGCAGTGGTACATGATTTTATCGACCAAGGTGGTTTTACCGTGATCAACGTGGGCAATAATTGCGATGTTTTTTGTATTGGACATTAAGGTCTATTTTAGGCGTGCAAAGATACTTCATTTTTATACACGCACGCATAATCTTGTTGATTTTTTATCTTACTGATTTTGAGCGGGTTTAATGGCGAAATCCGTTACTTTTTCATCGGCCTATGACCCAGCCCAATCTCGCATCGACAAGTAAGCCCACATTTGTATCAAATTCATCTACAAAAATACCGGGCCCAAAAGCTAGGCCCCAATAGAATCCCTTAGGCCGTGTTCTTTGGATACCGTAGACCGCCGCAATATTGTAATAAAAATCGGAACTAAATTCCAAGTCTCCGACCAAAGGATCACCGAATTGGAACTGATTTAACAAACTCACATAATTTCCCGTGTTACCGGAAACGTTCTTTTTTTTACGAAGTCTCCTATCGAAGTTGATGTAGTTCCTGTACTCTGCCTGCACACTAGGGTAAACACCAAATTCAGTACTTCTACCCGAGCCGCCGTTTAGCGCAAACCCAATAACCGCATCAAAATTTAAGGTAGCCTTATCCGCTATACCCAGCTCGTAAGAGAGGCCCGGTAGCAGCGCATTGACTTTAAGTAGACCCTTCTCTACAGATTGGGCACGACCGTAAACTCCAGCGACAACTAAAACCAATAGTGTATATGTTCTTATCATTATCATCTTGTTTAAAAATGCGTGCAAATGTGATGAAAAAAGTAATCGATTTTACATTGGTATCCCGTAATTTTCTATCCTTTTAAATAGGCCATTAAATAATAGATTAGAGGTAAAGAAAAAGTCTTACCAAAACCCAATAAGCGGTAAGCAGAATTACCCTGATGCACCATAAATGAAACTTAATCAAAAACGGGGGTGCGCGCCTTCTTTTTCATGGGAACCCAACCTACCATAAAACTAAAAAGGCCTCCGTAACCACTTGGCAAAAACTCCGATCTATAATAGCCGACGCCTATTTCCGCATTAAAATTAAATCCACTTCTATACGTTCTTTGGATACCATAAACACCTCCAAAAAATTCCTTATCAAAACCATTGGGTGCATCAAAATTATTAGCCAATTGGAGTCCGCCAAAAAAGGCGCTCCTTGCCGGACCTATATAATTTGCCGAATTACCAACTACATTCTTATTGATATCCAGTCGCTCTTGAAAGTTATGATAGTACCGCATTCTAATGTTCCATGCCAAACCAAAAGTATAACCTTCGCTATACATCGCCAGAGCCGGTGCCAAACTTGTAGAAGCACTTACATTTCTAAACAAGCCTATCTCGTATCTAAACCCGGTCCCAAATGCGAATTGATGACGTTCTAAATTCACGATACCAACTCCTTTTTCAGAGATACGCTGCGATTGAAGCTGGGCAATAAAAAAACTTGAAATACAAAGGAATAGGAAGGCGGTTTTGGTCATTTTCAAAAATTTTATTCCCATTAAAAGTAAAGGATCAAGAAAAGACCAACTGCTGTTTTATAGAAATTTTATGAGTTCAAATTACAAGTTCAAGTGAAACAATACTATCGTGACATCGAGCATCTTGCATCGATTCAACAGATTACTTCGTCGTGCCTCTTCGTAAAGACGTTTTGGGAATCAACTGCGGTTACCGTAAGTATACGAAAATCCCATAGCATCCGCTTGAAAACAAATACAAATGTCAAATTCAAATATCCAACTCAAGTGCAAGCCTGCCCGACATAGGAGGTTTAAAATCAAGTGAAACAATACTATCGTTACATCGTGCATCGTGCATCGTGCATCAATTCCACAGATTACTTCGTCGTGCCTCCTCGTAATGACGTTTGGAAAAGTAGCTAAGGATATTGCAACTATGTGCCAATCCGTTAGTGCAGGTGTAAAGCCAAATACACCAACCAGAAACTCCTTCTACCCTCTATTTCTTTTTACTAGCAACTACCCACTACAAGCTACCCTCTACCAACTACCAACTAACTTATCTCCCCACACACCAGCGCTTCTCACTAAAAATCCACCCGATGCTTAGATTTACTACCGGATAAATGGATCCATCAAAATCACCTGTATAATAGGCCGCTCCTGCATCTACCGAAAAATTGAATCCGGAATCATAGCTTCGTTGCAGTCCGGTTACAACTCCGGCATACCCAAAGGCGCCTTTTACGATTTCATTGTTTATGGTACGGGTATCAGGGAAAAATGCCGCGACCGCCGGCGCGATGTAATTGGCGGAATTCCCGTAAATAGTTCTTCTGTTACGTTGGCGGGAATCAAAATTATAGTAGTATCGGTATTGTGCAGCTATGGCCGGAAAAATTGCCAATTCTTCATACACGTCCGGGAGCAATGGATCAAGAGCCACCTGCAGGCCTGCCTTTAGATCCAATGTCGTATTCACGCCTAGGGCCATTTCATATTCCAACCCCGGATTTATAAGGTTCACCTTAAACTGGCGAAGCTCACAGTTTTTGCCAAACTGGGCCATTGCATGGTTTACAATCAAGAGCAGCACCACCAGGCATAGGTTTCTTAGGGGTATCATTTGTAGTTTTGGGTTTCTTACAATAGTACCCCTATACAACAGAAAGAAGCTTAAAATAGTATCTTTGCTATCTTAAAATATAGCCAATATGAACCTTTCTCGAATCCCACAACTAAAATATACCGATTCCAACACCTTTTTTCTACTCTGTGGCCCTTGTGCCATAGAAGGGGAGGATATGGCCTTACGCATTGCGGAACATGTAGTTACCATTACAGACAAACTAAAAATTCCTTATGTTTTTAAAGGGAGTTTTAAAAAAGCGAATCGTAGCCGTTTGGATTCGTTTACGGGGATAGGCGATGAGAAAGCGCTTAAAATACTGCGTAAGGTATCGGAAACGTTTAAAGTCCCAACAGTAACAGATATTCATACAGAACAAGATGCGGCCATGGCAGCGGAATATGTTGATGTTCTACAAATTCCTGCGTTCTTGGCACGGCAGACCGATCTATTGGTAGCCGCAGCCAAAACTGGAAAAACCGTAAACATAAAAAAAGGACAATTTATGAGTCCGGAAAGTATGCAACATGCGGTGACGAAAATTACCGAAACAGGAAATGAACAGGCCATCATTACCGATCGCGGTACCATGTTCGGCTATCAAGATATGATCGTTGATTTTAGGGGAGTGCCTACCATGAAACAATTTGCGCCCGTTGTGTTGGACGTTACCCACTCCTTGCAACAACCGAACCAATCCTCCGGGGTTACGGGCGGCAGGCCGGCACTTATCGGCACCATGGCCAGGGCAGGGATTGCAGCGGGAGTTGACGGACTTTTCATAGAGACCCATTTTGACCCCGCGAACGCAAAAAGCGATGGCGCGAATATGCTAGATTTGAGCCTGCTTGAAAAATTATTGACCGATTTGGTAGCCATACAAACAACCATCAACAGTCTTTAAGCAAAGAAAAAATTCCAAAGAGGCCAACACGATGAAAAAATCACTCCCAATTCACGTAGCCATTATAGCTATCGTGCTCCTGTTTTCTTGTAGCGAACCTGCTCCCGAAAAAAAGGAAAAACGCCCCAATATCATCTTTATCATGTCGGACGACCATGCCTACCAGGCCATAAGCGCGTACGATACTACCTTGATCAGCACACCGAACATTGATCGCTTGGCACATGAAGGAATGTTGTTTACCAATGCATCGGTCACCAATTCTATCTGTGCGCCATCCAGAGCGGTCATCCTAACGGGAAAACATAGCCATGTCAATGGAAAGATTGACAATTTGAGTCCGTTCGACACCACCAATGTCACGTTCCCGATGCTGCTCCAAAAAGGAGGCTACCAGACCGCCATGTTCGGAAAACTGCATTTTGGCAACAATCCCAAAGGTTTTGATGAATTTAAGATCTTACCGGGGCAGGGCGATTATTACAATCCCAGATTCATTACCGCTACGGGAGATACTACGATCACAGGCTATGTAACCGATATTACAACCGACCTTACGCTGGATTGGATGGAAAAACGGCGCGATACCACAAAACCCTTTTTATTGATGTACCTGCACAAGGCTCCGCATCGCAGTTGGCTACCGGCAGCACGGCATTACCCTGAATTCACAAAGAACACCTATCCCCTACCTAAAACCCTGTTCGATAATTACGAGACACGAGGCGAGGCAGCGAAAACGGCCGAAATGGGCATCCTAAAAGATATGTTACTGCGGTACGACCTTAAAGTACCGAAAACAGTTTTGGACGCGATGGGCATTTCGGAACGCTTGGGCTCTGGCGGCGTGGACAGAATGAACCCTGAACAACGGGCGGCCTGGGATGCGGTCTATGACCCCATAGCCAGGGATTTTACGGAACAATTTCCGCAGATGAACGACAGTACCCTTACGGTTTGGAAGTTTCAACGCTACCTACAGGATTATTTGGGAACCATTGCCAGCGTTGACGAAAATGTAGGCCGATTATTGGATTACCTGGATGCCGAAAACCTTACGGAAAACACCCTGGTCGTTTATACTTCCGATCAAGGATTTTACCTTGGGGAACACGGCTGGTTCGATAAGCGGTTTATGTACAACGAATCCTTTAAAACCCCCTTGTTGATCCGCTGGCCCAATATCATTACCCCCAATACCACGGAAGACGAATTGGTCCAGAACTTGGATTTTGCACAGACATTTTTAGAAGCGGCAGGCATTGATGCACCAGATGATATGCAGGGCGAAAGCCTCCTATCCCTCTTTAAAGGGGAAAAGGATAGTTGGACCAGGGATGCCGTGTATTATCATTATTATGAATACCCTGCGGAACATACCGTAAAAAGACATTATGGCATTGCGACTAAAAAATACAAACTGATGCATTTTTATTATGACGTAGACCAGTGGGAATTGTACGACTTGGAAAAAGATGCTACCGAAACCAACAATGTCTATGAAGCTCCCGAGTATCAAGAAATCGTAAAAGAACTAAAAATGAAGCTCGCCGAGATACGGGAAAAGTACCGGGATTCGGATGCCCTTAGCAAGCAATATATCGACTTATACAAGGAAAAAGGATATATAGAATAACATCTATTTTCTGTAATGAAGAGCAACCTAAGATGTCGGTTCGATTGATTTTAAGGCACGAAAAATTAAATCCAGAACAGCGCTGTTGTTCAGAACCCTAATTACTCGTCACTTTCTTAACTCCAAAACTTTTTATCCCTTACAGCGTATGCATCTAGCAAAATTTCCTTCAACACCGTTTCATCTATTTCTTCCAAACAGGTGTACCGAAGGGATTTGATCATTTTTCTGCCTTTCGTCGTCATTTTATCAGCGTGCTTTGTTATGTGCGCAGAACGCCAGAAGCCCACATCTACATATCCCTTTTTAGCCGGAACGTTTAAATAACAAAACGGGCTATCCTTTAGATAATAACAAGGTATTTTCCATTTAAATTTTAATTGAGCATTGGGAACCGTGCGTTCTATGACAGCTTGTAAGTGCATCAACATATTCCTAAAAGGTTCAGGTTGATTTAGTATGTAATTTTCGGCAGGGTTCATTTGAAACGGTGCTAGCTTGCACTACAATGTACTATTTCTTAAAGCGTTAGACTACATTTGGAAAAAACAATACTTATACCTACCTTTAACGTTAGTAACGTAAAACAAGACTATGATTGTTTCATTTGGCTCAAAAGAAACCGAACAGATTTGGAACGGAATCCGAGTCAAAAAAATGCCGATTGAAATTCAGAACCTAGGACGTCGGAAATTAAGAATGTTGAATAACTCACAAAACATTGCCGATTTAAGAATTCCGCCCGCTAACCGACTTGAAAAACTGACTGGAAAATTGAACAATTTTTATAGTATTCGAATAAACAAACAATGGAGAATTATTTTTATTTGGGATACTGGAAATGCAAGTCAGGTAGAAATAATCGATTATCACTAAAAAAAGAAAAATGGAAAAGTTAGCAAATGTACACCCAGGAGAAATCTTGAATTACGAATTTCTTGAGCCATTGGAAATCACCGCATACCGACTTTCCAAAGACT
Organism: Maribacter chungangensis; assembly: GCF_042676845.1. Lineage (NCBI taxonomy): Bacteria > Pseudomonadati > Bacteroidota > Flavobacteriia > Flavobacteriales > Flavobacteriaceae > Maribacter > Maribacter chungangensis. The sequence goes on along the minus strand of NZ_JBHTHY010000003.1, from coordinate 1,135,880 downwards.
TGAAAATTCCACAAACACGAATTTCGGAAATTGTAAAAGGAAATCGCAGAATTACTGCGGACACAGCTTTACGGTTGAGTAAATATTTTGGGAATTCGGCAAAGTTCTGGCTCGGACTTCAAGATGATTATGATATCGAAGAAGAAAAGAAATCGAAAGCATCCGAACTGAACAAAATAAAGCATTACGAAAATAAAAACGTTGCCTAACATTGCAACTTAATTATAACTAAGTCCTTGCTAAAACAAAAGTTTGGATGGTTGGCGGAAAGTCGCCTTTGCGAAGTTCGGGTGCGGCTTATATATAAACTGCAAGCAGGTCCGAGAAGCCATGGCTTATTTTCTGCTACGTTTTATTTACGGAGCCATTGCATGTACATTATAGCAGCTAATCGATTATATTTGAAGAAAAGCACAGCTCACGAACGGAGCCATAACGATTCTTGATGACATACGAATTGATTATTGGCGAATTACATCTGACCTATGAAAAACAATAAAACCGAACAGATGAAAACCTATCTTTTTGCCTTAGCCATTTTTACATCACTAACGCTACAAGCTCAAGACCATAGTCACGCTGGAGCACAGCCCTTTAATTATCCAAATATAGAAGGATATCAAACTTTAAAAACAGATTTGCACATTCATACTGTTTTTTCGGACGGGAAGGTATGGCCCAACATTCGGGTTCAAGAAGCGTTACGCGAAAATCTGGATGCCATTTCCCTTACGGAACACTTGGAATACCAACCGCATTTGGACGATATTCCACATCCAAACCGTAATCGCTCCTATGATATAGCCCTACAGGAGGCAAAAGACCATGACTTATTGATCATTCATGGCTCGGAAATTACGCGTTCCGAACCTGTAGGTCATAGCAATGCCGTATTTATAAAAGATGCAAATTCGCTACTGGTAGAAAAGGCCGAAAAAGCCTTTTCAGAAGCTAAGAAACAAAATGCCTTTGTATTCTGGAACCACCCTGCCTGGCATGCCCAAAATCCAAAGGGCAATCCCATATTGAGCGATTTCCAAAAGGAACGCATTAAAAAAGGGGAATTGCACGGTATCGAGGTCATCAACTCGGTGGATTATGCCGAAGAATCGCTCGCCTTGGCCTTGGAACAAAACTTGACCATTATGGGCACAAGTGATATTCACGGACTCATAGATTGGGACTATACCGAAAAAGGGAAGCAACGGCCCATTACCTTGGTTTTTGCCAAAGAAAGAAGTATCGAGAGTATGCAGGAAGCCTTATTTGCAGGAAGAACGGTTGCCGTTTACAATGACCTATTGGTAGGAAAGGCCGAGTTTTTAAATCCGTTGATCAGAGCCAGTATTGAGGTTAAATCTGCCAAATACATCAACAAAACACAAATTCTTGAAGTAGAACTGGAAAACGTATCGAGCAGTCCCCTGCTTTTTCAAAACGAAATGGACTTTAGTTTTTACAGCAGTTCCCCAGTTTTTGAAATTCCGGCAATGGGCTCCTATACCCTTCGTATTAAAACAATAGCGGTAAAACAGAGCATCGATCTAAAGTTAAAGGCCATAGGTACTTTTACCGCACCAAAGGTATCTCCGGTTATCCAGTGGAGTATTCCCGTTGAAAAGTAAGCCCTGAACTTTTTTACATCAAACGATACAAAATTGAAAAATTTAATTTAACTTTGAATTTCAAAGTACTTTTAAATGGATTCAAAAAAATATCTGGACGACCTTTCGAGCATTAAGGATTTAATGAGTCGTTCTTCCCGTTTTATTTCGCTAAGCGGACTATCCGGAATTATGGCCGGGCTTTATGCACTTGCCGGAGCCACGATTACTTACGTATTTCTACTCCCTAAAAACGGAGAATTCCTGACCTTGCACAGTTGGAATTTTAAAATCATCCTAGGTATTCTCATCGCCGTAGCTGCTCTGAGTGTGATTACCGCATTTCTATTGACCTCTAAAAAAGCAAAGAAAAACAAGGAAAAAATTTGGGATGCTACGACCAAACGATTGCTCGTAAGTTTTTTGGTGCCCTTGGTTGCCGGAGGCATTTATATTCTGATAAAACTGAGCAGTCAGCATTACGGACTCACAGGCTCCCTTATGCTTATTTTTTACGGACTGGCGTTGATCAATGCCTCTAAATATACCATAAGTAACATCCAATATTTGGGCTATGCAGAACTAATTTTAGGGTTGATATGTGCCGCGCTACCCGGTTACGGCTTTTGGTTTTGGATTCTAGGTTTTGGCGTATTTCATATTATCTACGGTAGCCTTATCTATTTTAAAGAGGAAAAAGCCTAGCATGGGGTTAATAGACAACATCAATAAGTTATTTGACCACCGCATCCGGTTGGGAATGATGTCGATTTTAATAGTGAACGACCAGGTAGATTTTACGCGATTAAAAGAGCTTTTGGACGTTACGGACGGCAACTTGGCCAGCCATACCAAAACCCTGGAAAAGGCCAATTATATACGTATCGAAAAATCCTTTATCGGCAAAAAACCGAATACAAAATATAGCATTACCAAAGAGGGGAAGTTAGCCTTTCAAAAACATATTGAAGCACTTGAAAACTTAATACGACAACAAACATAATTTTTTTATCATTTTACTTTGAATTTCAAAGTACTTTTAAATACGTAAATATGGAAACAATAAAAAAGAACAAAGGATTTGGACACTGGATCAGAACAAGTATCACCGCTAGAATGCTCATGGTAGGCTTTCTTATTTTGGTCTTGTTGATACCACTTGTGTACATTAAGGAACTCATCAAAGAACGCTCGGAGCGGCAAGAGGAAGTTGTTTCGGAGGTAGGGAATTTATGGGGAACGGAAGTGTTGCTCATGGGGCCAGTGTTAAAAGTTCCGTATAAGACCTACACGGAATCCACCACCTACGATACCGAAACAAAAAAAGGAATTACAAAACGGGTAGCGCATACCAACTACGCCTATTTTTTGCCCGATAACTTAAACATTGATGCCCATGTGGACGCTATTAAAAAGGAAAGAGGAATCTATGAAACATCTGTTTTTTCAAGTAAAATGGCTATTGAAGGTAGTTTTGGTATTCCCGATTTTAAACAGAAAGATGTACTACCTGAAGATGTGGTTTGGGAAAAAGCTACCATCCTCATAAGGAGTTCCAATCTTAAAGGCATAAAAAATCAGATAGAAATGCAATTGGGAACGGCCACCACCTCTTTTTTACCCAGATATAAGGACCAGCATGATCAGTCCTATCTGGCAGGTTTCGTACCTATGCACGAGTTGGAAAGTCCGTTTTTGGACAAAAGCGCACTTCCTATCTCACAGCCAATCGCCTTCAACACGGCCATTACGATAAACGGGAGTTCCAAAATCCGATTTGTTCCTGTGGGCAAACAGACCAAACTACACATGACCAGTAACTGGGCAGACCCTAGTTTTACCGGTAGTTTCCTCCCCGAAGAAGATGGTGAAAAAAGCGTTTCAGAAGATGGTTTTGTTGCCAATTGGAACATCTTACAAATAAACAGACAGTTTGAGCAATCCTTTTTTGGCACCCTACCCGATCTTAAGGAATTCTCCTTTGGAACGGAACTTTTTGTGCCTGTGGATGAATATCAAAAAAGCGAACGTTCCACAAAATATGGGTATTTGGTCATTGCCTTAACGTTTTTGGTTTTCTTCCTGATACAGACCATTAGTAAAATCAACATTCACGCATTTCAATATTTAATGATAGGTATAGCCCTGTTGATGTTCTACACCTTGCTCATCTCCATATCGGAACATCAGAATTTTCTAAAAGCGTACGCGATTGCCAGTACCGCGGTAATCGGTTTAATTACGCTGTATTCCAAAAGCATTTTAAAGATCAAAAAGTTTGTACTACTGATCTTTGGGTCGCTCACCACGCTATACGCGTTTATTTTTGTAATCATTCAGTTGGAAAGTTATTCGCTTTTAGTTGGTAGTATTGGCCTATTCTGTATTCTAGGACTCGTAATGTTCGCTTCGCGTAAAATTGATTGGGGTTCCGGTTGTTAGTGGGTACGGTAAAGGATTATAATGTCAGTCTGAGCGCACCTGCCTGCCAACGGGAAAGAAAACTTAAGGTTTTATTCGTTATTCCCCAAGAACGTCAGGAGCGCTCAATATAACATGCCCCTCTTATTTAATGCAAGTCGTGTACGAAAGCACCTTTATAAAATTAGAACAATGATACTATCCGAAAATACCTCACAACAACTGAGTAAAGGAGCCATTGCGATTACCTTGTTTTCCGCACTTATTGGCGGACACCTAACGGCAAGTTATTTTCTTTATACACCAAGTAACGACACCATGGTTTTCTTTATGAAAATAGTAGGAGGCATTGTGTCGCTAAACAGCTTTTATTTTCTAATCTGCAGTATTCTAATCATCGCGAACATCCCTAAACGTATGTTCCTGCTAAAAGCCATGTTGTTCATGCTTATTAATATACCGGTGGCAATTGGGTGTTTGTCACTAGTGATTGGTGCTACGTTTTAATTTCGTGTACACCGATGATAAAAATAAAAAAGAACAAACAAACCTTTACCATTTCTTGATTGTTGTCTCTTGCTATTATAAACCCCTTATTACTTGTAAACAAATTACTCCTTCCCATCTACATAATCTTGAAGATAGCTGTAGCGCTCTGTCAGTTTTCCGTTTTGGGTCATCCTTGCTCTGTGCAGGACTCCGTTTTTATCCCCATTAAAGAAGGCAGGAATTACATTCTTTAAAAAAGCATCCCCAAAACCAACACTGGCATCCCTTGGCAATTCACAAGGAAGATTATCCACCGCCATGACGGCGATGGCATTGGGATCGGCAAAATCGGTCTCGGATTCAGATACCGGGTCGTAACCGTAAATAGGGTCGGCAATGGTCGAAGGTTTTATGGTGGTTGCTACAGGGCCATCGATATCGCAACTGATATCGGCAACTACTTTTATTTTAAACTCGGGATGTTTGGCGTCTTCCCGAGTATACAGATAAGGTGCACCTTGGCCGTAAAAATGACCTGCGATGTAGAAATCGGTCACCTTGGCAAAACGGAAAAAGTTTGATTTGTACTCTTGAGGATTCGCAAAAAAGTCGGCCTTGTTTCCACGTACACCGTCTTTACGTTTGTTGTATTCCGAAGCGTCTATCTGGCAATAGACCGGCTCTTTAAAATCTTCTTCCAAATACTCGGTTACGTTTACACGGCGCATACCCATACCGTCCAGCATTTCCCTAGCGCCGTTGCCCACTCTTCCTCGTCCCGTCAATAAAACCTTGATATTGGGGAGTTTTAGTTGTTTTAACTCTGAAATTAGTTCCTGTTGGTCCGTTAGTTCCTCTGCTTTGGGCAATGCAAAACTGTTGTATTTTAATCCGTAGGCCCTAAAGCCATTATACGCCCCTACGATACCCGCATACCTACCAAAGGCTACCAAACGTTGTTCTTTCTCGTTGGTGATCACCTCATGATCGTACAACTCGATATTTTTAGCCAGTACGGCCTGCAACAAATCTCGATTATACGGTTGTTTTTTAATGGTATGTGAGAAGAAAAAGTACTTTTTATTAGCAATTAGATGCTTTACAGGCACTTCTTTTACCCCTAACAGAACATCACATTCTTCCATTTTTGGGGCTACGGTGAGCCCGGCTGTCTCATAATCGGCATCTGAAAATGTACGTATGGGCGAAGGTTCTACGATTATTTGGGCATCCTTATGGGTAGACAGGACTTTTTGACATGCCCCTGGCGATAGCACCACCCTGCGATCTGGGGGATTTTTGCGCTCTCTTATGATTCCGAACTTCATGTATGGTCTTTTGGTATAAATTTTGACCTAAATGTAGTGGGTTCTGCATAGGTTCGCAAGTTTTTGTTAGCTTTGCTGCCCGCGTTAGGGATAGAGGCAAATACCATGTATAGCCGAAAGCCCGACCCTTTTGTAAAAAAGGGGAACGCCCAACCTTAAAATACATCTTAAGGTTTAGTTCTTTTACATATTGGGGCCGACTGGTTTTGACAGCGAGACCAATGGCATTGTAAGCATGTCGAGCGCTGGGATACAGCTCGTTAATCTCATATTTCACACTTTTAATTGGCGAAAATAATTACGCTCTTGCCGCTTAATCTGAATTATAGTAGGATTTAGCCTCGTCCCTACCAGGTAGGGAAGCGAGATGTTCCTGGGTAGCCCTTGTTGATGGCGACCTATTTAGGAGCACCAGAAAAGTCAACATAAGGTTGTTGTTCGCTTTGGCAATAACACTAAAACTTCAAAAGCTAAGCGTTTGTTAGGCCGTTTCCGGCCGGGCCTGCGTCGAAAATTAAGCGGAAACTAAACATGTAGAAAGCACTGGCGTTGCTTGTTTGGACGAGGGTTCGAATCCCTCCGGCTCCACTTCTAAAACCACCTTCGGGTGGTTTTTCTCGTTACACCTGCGGGATTCGAAGGCCAGCGCATCAGCTCGCACCTTCGCTAAAAAGGTCTACTAGACATTTTCCTAACGCTGCGGTCGTCTCCGGCTCCACTTCTAAAACCACCTTCGGGTGGCTTTTTTTCGTTACACCTGCGGGATTAAAAGACCAACGCATCAAATTATTAAAAACAGAACCTAGAACATATCTTACCTAGAAGAAGCCCGTGATACTAACTAAATTCGTATGTGTTCCATTAAAACAACGATAGGCCTCATGCATCAAGGCTACCGATTTATGCAAAAAATACCTACTAGCAGGTATTTTTTGCACCATCTTATCGTATTACATTTATACCCAGTAAACAACCTCGGGGCAAGCCCGCGAGGCATTCGAAAGAAACGAACCTTTAATTTCTAGGCAAGCATCGGGGTATTATACCCTTTGGCGGTGCCAATAAAAAAGTTAAAACAACATACAAACAAAAGTAATTTGTGCAGAGCTACACGACAGACCCATCATTGTCTCTGAATGTGATAAACAAATAGTTCGGTTTTATTTTAATAGCGCTGGATGAAGGGAAATTTTAAATATCAGCGCTAAAAACTTAATAGCATAGTCTTGTAATCATCCCTTCTTGAAAATTATCATATTAGATTCGGGGGAACCCTAATAGGTGATGATAGAAGGGATTTTTTATGAGTCAACACTACTGGTAAAAAGTTATTAACAAACTGATTTGAAAACTTAAATGTGCATTTCATCGAAAAAATATAGCGTTTCGTCTGAAAATCAATTTTCTACTATATTTTTAGCAACCGCTAAGTAACGATATAGATATTTCAATAGTAATGCACGTATACAAACTACTCAAAACCAATTTTTCTTTTTTTTTAATCCTTATCGTAATCCTACTAAGTTCTTGTAGCAAAGAGCATGATCTTGTATCAGAGTTTGTAATAACAGAAAACGCGCTACTTCAAAAAGTTAAAGAAGATAGGCCTACTATTGAAAATTTACCTGCAGCGTCAATCCAAGCGACACAAATTGAAGAACGCGCTGACGTTCTTGGTAAATAAGAAGGCAAAGCATTTGTAATCCTACCGCTGGCAACCACGCCAAATTTGCTATATTTTATTTTTATCGTACGTTACCTTCGGTAACATTAACTAGCAAATAACCTACCACATATAGCGTAGTCAGACCAAAATATATTTCTTGGTAATATTCCAATTTCGTCACATTATTAATATCTTGGGTCAAAGACTTTCACGAATCCAAGCATGGCCAAAACAGTAAAACGAAATATATCCCTAACGGGCACCATAAACTTCACAGGTTTACAACTTACAGACCCAAAAACCTATGCGGCGGGACTACCGGGAATTAAGGTAGCACTAGAGCACAGCTTCAAGGAGATGGGTGGTTTGGAGGCATTAAAGACCCTTTCCAAAATGAACCAGAAAGAAGGATTTGATTGCCCAGGATGTGCCTGGCCAGACCCTGAAGAACCTTCCAAACTAGGGGAATATTGCGAGAATGGAGCAAAAGCATTGGCCGAGGAGGCCACCTACGAAAAAGCAGATGCCGATTTTTTCAAAAAATTCAGCGTAGAAGAAATCTCCACGTGGTCCGATTTTAAAATTGGAAAAAGCGGAAGACTTACGAGCCCTATGGTGTTAAGACCGGATAGCATTCATTATGAACCCATATCCTGGGATGCTGCTTTTGAACTCATCGCAGACGAGTTACACCTACTTGACCATCCTGATGAAGGTATATTTTACACCTCTGGCAGATCCAGTAACGAAGCAGCCTTTTTATATGGCCTCTTTGTACGCGCCTTTGGCACCAACAACATGCCGGACTGTTCCAATATGTGCCATGAAAGCAGTGGCGTTGGACTCTCGGAAACCCTAGGCATAGGTAAAGGTTCGGTTACCTTGGAAGACTTACACGAAGCTGAAGTAGTAATGGTGATGGGACAGAATCCAGGCACCAATCATCCTAGAATGCTATCGGCACTAGAGGCCTGTAAAAAGAACGGAGGGAAGATTATTAGTATAAATCCCTTGGCGGAAGCCGGCCTCATTCGGTTTAAAGACCCGCAATCTGTTAGCGGGATGCTAAAGGGCACGTCCCTGACCGACATTCATTTACAGGTTAAAATCAATCAAGATGTAGCACTGCTTAAACTGCTAATGAAAAAATTGGCGGTTCGTGACGCCAAGGGAGAAAAAGTTTTTGATCACGAGTTCATAAACACGTATACCGAAGGCTACGAATCTTTTTTAACCGATTTAAAGGAGCATAACGAAAGCCGATTACTGGAACTTTGTGGTATCAGAGAAGATTTGATCGACCAAACGGTGGACCTTTTGGCCGGTAAAGGCAAAATCATAATTTGCTGGGCCATGGGACTTACACAACATAAAAACGGAGTTGCCAATATTAAGGAATGTGTAAACCTGCTCCTTCTAAAGGGAAGCTTAGGAAAACCAGGGGCAGGAACTTGTCCCGTTCGTGGACACAGTAATGTACAAGGAGATCGTACGGTAGGTATTATGCACCATGTATCCACAGCATTGAACCAGAGCCTGGAAAAAGTATTCGGTTTTAACCCTCCAACGGAAGAAGGCTTGGATACCGTACATGCCATACAGGCCATGCACGAAGGAAAGGCCAAGGTTTTTGTTGCGCTTGGCGGGAATTTTGTCTCAGCAGTTGCGGACACGCAATATACCGCGGATGCCCTAAAAAACTGTACCCTAACGGTTCAGATCAGTACCAAATTGAACCGTAGTCACCTCGTAACCGGCAAAACAGCTTTGATACTGCCCACATTGGGTAGATCGGAAAAAGATGTTAAAAATGGAACCCAACGGTTTTTAACGGTTGAAAACAGTATGGGAAAAGTACATCGCACAAAAGGGGTGTTAACTCCAAAATCCGACCAGCTTAAGAGCGAACCGGAAATTGTTGCTGGCATAGCGGAGGGGTATTTTAAAGGAAACCATCCGGTAGATTGGGAATCCTTAGGATACGATTATAATGCTATCCGAGACAAAATCGCTGCCACCATAAGCGGATTTGAAGCCGTTACGGAAAAATCAAAAGGAAGCGGTTTTTACCTTCCCAATAACGTACGGAAACTGGATTTCAGCAAACTGTCCAATGGTAAAGCCCAGTTTAGTGTATGCAAGGTAGCAGAGCATAAAATGAAAGATAATGAATTGTTATTAATGACCATTCGCTCGCATGACCAATTCAACACTACCATATACGGACTAGACGATCGGTATCGCGGCGTGCATAACGAACGTAGGATTATCTTTATGAACGAAGCTGACATGAAAACTCAAAATTTAGAAAAACTGGAAGTGGTGGATTTAAGCAGCAATTATGACGAAACGAGAAGAGTGGCGGAACAATTCCTTATAGTCCCTTATGATATTCCAAAAGGGAATATTGCCGCCTATTTTCCAGAAACCAATATGATCATCCCCTACAACCACTTTGCGGATCATAGTAATACACCAATTAGCAAATCGGTTATTGTTCGGGTCGAAAAAAGAGCCTTATCCAGTTAGTCTAATACAGTTGTTAGAGCGCAGTACGTTCAATCTTTAAAAAGTAACTAAGTAAAAAAATTGTTGGACTTAAATGGAACATCTTTACGAGGGGGCACAAAGAAGTTATTCGATAGTTTGATGCGCCATGCATGGGGTTGGGCTATAGAAGTGGTTTAAACTTTTCGCGTTCAAGCGAAAATTAGAAATTTTATGACCATTTGAAGGCTTTTTTGAGTTGCATAGCATAGCTATGGAAAGAAAAAAAGACAAAAAATGGGCGAAAAAGAGCAATTTTTTAGGGAACGGAAAAAGTTTAAATGACTTCATAAACTTGTATTAGTGTTCGGGTTTGTGTTTGACGTTTGTATTTGAGCTTTAAACTTGAAAACCTATACTCAAAACCAAAGCGTAAATAATGTATTGTATCGTAGACATTGAAACCACAGGAAACGGAATTAAGGGAAACCGGATTACCGAAATCTCCATTTTCAAATATGATGGTCATGAGTTGGTAGACGAGTTTACGACCTTGGTAAATCCAGAATGTGAGATTCCCCATTTTATTACGGGCCTTACGGGTATAGATAATAATATGGTCCGTAACGCTCCTGTTTTGGAAGAAATAGCTTCCGAAATCCTAGAGATAACAAAGGATAGCATTTTCGTTGCGCACAGCGTAAATTTTGACTACAACGTCATCAAAAATGAGCTTAAAGGTATTGGTTTGGTATTTTCACGAAAGAAACTTTGTACCGTACGCCTTTCCAGAAAATTACTTCCTGGCTACAATTCCTACAGCCTTGGAAAGCTATGCTCGGCGATAGGTATACCGCTGACGGACAGGCACCGCGCCCGTGGAGACGCTCATGCCACTATGCTGCTTTTCCATAAATTATTACGTGCAAAAGGGGCGGACACGGTCTTTAAAAGCTTTTTAAACGCACGTTCGCAAGAATCTACACTACCACCGCACCTTCCTAAAGAAGAATTCGAAAAGCTACCACCAACCCCGGGCATCTATTATTTTAAAAATGCGAAGGGAGAAATCATATATGTAGGAAAGGCCATCAACATTAAAAAGAGGGTGCTAAGCCATTTCTACGACAAGGCCAACAAAGAATTGGCTTTGTGCAAGGATACCGGTTATTTGGATTTTGAAGAGACCGGCAATGAACTGGTAGCACTGCTACTTGAATCTGCTGAAATTAAAAAGCATTTCCCCAAGCACAACCGTGCCCAAAAAAAAACGATACAACAGTATGCCATTTTTAGCTATGAAGACCGCAACGGAATTATACATTTGGCTCATAATAAACTTAAGTTGGTCCCTAACCCAATGCGTATCTTCTATAGCCCAACCGATTGCCGGGCGTATATGGAAAGGTTGTGTGATGTATTCGGACTTTGCCCTAAGTATTGTCATTTGCAGGAAAACGTACTTCATTGCTCCCATTTCAGAATAAAAAAGTGTTGTGGTATCTGTACCGATATTTCTAAATTACAGTCGTACAACACTCAGGTACAGAAAGCAGTTACATTTTTGAAAAAACGTGCGAGCGATTATATGATTAAAGGTAACGGAAGAAACCATGGGGAGGAGACCATTGTATTGGTGAGAAATAATTTGTACGTAGGGTACGCTTTTATAGATAAACAAGAACAAATACGAACTTATAGTGATCTTGAACCCTTTCTAAATTTACACAAAAATACTGTGGAAAGTCAACGTATTCTAGCCTCTTATCTAGTTAAAAATCCTGCGGCCGTTATAGAAATCGAAAAAGAAGCATGGAACATAGATAGCTATTAATCGTTTAAATTACGGTACATGCGCATAACAAAAACAATCCATACCACAAATATGACACCTACAAATATGGAATACATGAGTACAAAATCCACTATTTTTTTTCCTTAAAATAATTCATAAACCCTAAAATGGTGGGAGCCCACAATGCTATAAAAATACCATCTAATCTTTTACCACTAAGAAAAAGCACCTCGGCCACAACTATAATGGACAATACCACCAGAAGAAGAATACAGTTCATTACTCCAACGCGTCTGACAAAATTTTTAATCATTACCGTAGTACAATCTCTATTTAAAGTTACAAATTATTTTAACACTTTAGCTAATTTTATTAGGTTTTCGTTAACAATTAATAAAACCATACCTAGTGAAGTCTAAATATAGCAAATTCTTAAAAAAATGAGATGTAAACTCATTTTTTAAAACCTGTTATTCTTATGCCAAACGATCACATTATGGCTTTAAACGGTTTTATACCAATTTAAATTCTAGATGTCGCATAAAACAAGTTTCTTTTTTACTCATTTGTCGTCATAAAATAGAACCATAGGTAATGCTATGCTTAGATTTCATTCCTAAACTGAGAAAAAAATAATTCAAATTATAAATACGATATTCAAAACTTTAATTGGTATTATTCCAACTGGAGGTACTCTCTTTTCTCAAAACTAGCTTCTTTTTGGCACCTAAAATTCATACCACCGGTGTGCAAGCCACACCTGACGACCTTTGGGAAACAATCTTACAATTTCGGAGATTCTAAGGAACAAAACCTATACAAACTTTGGGGTCGAGAACGTTCCTCTAGAGATTTAAGGTACGGTACTCTCGGTTTTTTTAAAAACCACTTTACCATAGCGCTCCCAGTAGCGCAAGCGGGTATTTAAATACCTTAGCCGGATTCCTATCAAATCCATGTATTTGGATAATCTTGTATCGCCCAATGCCTATAATTAAACGCCTAGTTTTCACCGCTGATATGATGCTATCGAACACGGGAAAGACCTCCTATATTGCAACCTTACATTACTACTTCTTCCTTTCGCTATTTATAAAACCAATCATGACCGCTACCAAAACAATACAGACCAAGGCAAAAACACCTATCATTATAATACCGTTATTCCAGTTGACCAAAGGATAAATTGTTTGCATAATAAAAAAATTAGATTAGTTATTCCAGATTATGGGTAGTTACACCAAAAATGCCATAAAGCGGACAGAAACCCACAATACTAGTAAGTACAAATATTCCAGCTACAGCTATAAGGACAAAGGAGGAAGAACCTTCAACCATTCCCAAATACACCATAAAACCACCAATTATCGCAATAATAGTTCGGATTGTTCTGTCTAAAACCCCCATGTTCTTTTTCATGCCCTATGTACTTTTGTGCTGCCAAGTCCCCAGTATTATCATTTTCTAAACAAATAATAGCACCGGTAATTCTAAATGATAGCTACTACCAACTACGGAGTAAATTTACATCGCCCTATACTTACAAAAAATGATAAATATCAGGTTTAAAGCGTTGTTGGGCACACATAATCGGTCATGGAAAGTCCTTCTTTTTTTAGCGCACCAAAACCTCCGGATACGTCTATAAGGTTATGGATCCCCCTACTCTTTAAGATAGATGCCGCAATAATGGAACGGTAACCGCCAGCACAGTGCAGAAAGAAATCTTCATCCTCCGGAAACTCGTCCAAATAGGTGTTTAAATCACTCAGCGGTGTGTGTTTGGCACCTACAAGATGTTCGGAAGCAAATTCACCTTCCTTGCGAACATCGAATACAGGCACCTTTTTTGTTTCCATTGTCGCTTTCACCACATCTGCGGTAACGGAGGTAATACTATCCGTTTCCTTACCGGCAGCTTGCCAAGCGGATAAGCCACCTTTTAAATAACCCACGGTACCATCGAAGCCCACCCTGGACAATCGTGTAATTGCTTCTTCTTCCTTGCCTTCGGGAATCACCAAAAGCAAAGGTTGTTCGATGTCTGCAACCAAGGCACCTACCCACGGTGCAAAATCACCATTAAGGCCTATAAAAACAGATCTTGGTATGTGCTGCTTTATAAACTCGTTTTGATGACGCACATCCAATACCAAGGCTTCTGTGGTGTTGGCCGCCAACTCAAATTCTTCCGGTGACATGGCCGTGGTCCCCCTATCCAATACCGTAGCGATATCCTCATAACCCTCCTTGTTCATTTTTACGTTAAGGGGAAAATATTTTGGCGGGGGCAAGAGTCCATCGGTCACTTCTTCAACAAATTCCTGCTTGGTCATATCTGCCCTCAGGGCATAATTCATTTTCTTTTGATTGCCCAAGGTATCCACCGTTTCCTTCATCATATTCTTACCACAGGCCGAACCTGCACCATGGGCGGGATATACGATGACATCGTCCGCAAGGGGCATAATTTTATTGCGCAGACTATCGAACAAGGTTTCCGCAAGTTGCTCCTGTGTTAAATCTGCGGCTTTTTGCGCCAGGTCCGGTCTCCCGACATCTCCTAAAAACAACGTGTCACCAGAAAAAATAGCATGGTCTTTTCCTGCGGCATCCTTTAAAAGGTAGGTGGTACTCTCCATGGTATGCCCAGGGGTATGTAATGCCTTTATCGTAAGGGCACCCAATTTAAATTCCTGACCGTCCGTAGCGATAATAGCCTCAAAGGACGGATTAGCGGTTGGACCAAATACAATTGGTGCACCGGTTTTTTGGGATAGGGTCACATGGCCACTCACAAAATCGGCATGAAAGTGGGTCTCAAAAATATACTTGATTCTAGCATTATCGGCCAACGCACGTTCCATATAAGGCCTTACCTCGCGCAACGGGTCTATGATCGCCACTTCCCCTTCACTTTCTATATAATAAGCACCTTGTGCCAAACAACCTGTGTATATCTGTTCTATTTTCATGCCTGTATTTTACTGGTTTAACGTATTGTGTATTCCTTTTTTTAAGATGTTGCGGTGTCCTTTTTACAACGATTTTCATAAGCTACCCGCGAACTGACCTCCGAAACTGCCCTTGGATCATCAAAAAAAGCAACTGCCTCATTTGTTTTCACGAACAAATACTCTTTATGCAGTTCCTTAATTATTCCGCTACTAAAGATAATATCCCTAGTGGGGCCAATGGCTCCGGCAATATAAAATTGCAAGTCCATCTCGTGTATCTCCCTAATGGTCTTCGTTAACATATCCGCGGCCGTAGAGTCTATATAGTTAATGGCCTCGGCGTTCAAGATAACCCCTTTTAGGGCTTCTCCCTTTTTGGCCACCTCTTTCATCAATTCCGTCTTAAAAAAAGTAGCGTTCCCAAAGTACAATTGCGCATCAAAACGCATAATCAGCAAATCCGGCCGATCGGTAACCTCATCGCCAAATCGTTTTAAATTTTTATAATATTCGGTATTCCTTACCTTTCCCAAAACCGCAAAATGAGGTTTTGAAGTCCTATATACCATCAACAATAAAGAACTGAGCATCCCCACAAAAATACCTTCTTTGATTCCTAAAAAAAGTGTGGACAAAAAAGTAATCAGCAAAACCACAAATTCGTCCCGTCTATATTGCCATAGCCTTTTGGCATAGCTAAAATCAATAAGTTTAAAAACGGACACCATTATAATACTGGCCAAAACGGCATTGGGCAAAAACTCGAAAACAGGAGTCAAGAACAACAAGGTCAACACCACCAACACCACGCTAAATAGTGCGGCCAGGTTTGTTTTTGCACCGGATTCATGATTGATGGCCGATCTGGAAAAACTTGCGGTAACCGGGTAGGCCTGAAAAAAAGAACCCAAAATATTTGATGAGCCCAAGGCCAATAATTCCTGGTTGGGGTCTATAGTTTCCTCCCCACTTTTTACCTCCAAGGACTTCCCAATAGAAATAGCTTCCAAATACCCCACCAAGGCCAGGGCCAGGGCAATAGGCCATAACTGCTCTATACTGTTCCATTTTAAATCCGGTATCACAAAACTGGGCAGGCCACTGGGAACCGTCCCTACCAGAGCAACTCCGTAATCGCCAAGTTTTAATAGATATGCGGCCACCGTGGCCAATACCGTAACGATCAAAATACCGGGAATGCGGGCGTTCCACTTTCTAAAAACTACAATCAAAAGAATCCCTATACCACCAACAAGTAAAGTATAGGTATTTATTTCGGACAGGTAGTTAAAAGTATCCATCACAAGGATATGAAAGGTACTGCTGTTGTTAGCGGAACCTGTGCCAAAAAGGTGTTTTAACTGACTCAACATAATAATAATGGCTGCACCTGAGGTAAAGCCGCTGATTACAGGTTTAGAGAGGAAATTCACCAAAAAACCCATCCGCATGAGCCCTAAAAGAAATTGAATGGCACCAACCAAAAAGGCCAACACCGCAACCATGGCGATATAGTGCTCGGGACCTGTAATGGAAAGTGTACCCAGACCTGCCGCAACCAGCAAGGAATCCATTGCAACAGGACCTACTCCTATCTTTCTTGAGGTACCTAGAAAAACATAAGTGAGTACCGGCAAAAAAGCGGCATACAGTCCATATACAGGAGGAAGACCGGCAATCATGGCATAGGCCATGGCCTGCGGTACCAAAACGATACCCACCGTAAGACCGGCCATCAAGTCTTTTGTAAAGTAGCTTTTTTTATAGGTAGCGACCCACTGTAAAAACGGAAAAAATTGGTTCACGCGACAAAGTTACATAATAATGCGCGACCACCTAAAAACCAAATTGAAAAGCGGTTGATGTGGCATAGCCCTATTAGTCATTGAGTTTTCCCAAAAACACATTTACTTTTGGGTTCATAGGATTACCGGAAGCCCTGCGCAGTACCACTACCTGCCCTGCATGCCAAACAGCATCTTCTATGGGGCCGTTTATCTGATTCCAAAAGGGAAATTCCGAGCTGCCGTTTTCTCGGATAAAGACAATGGTATGTTTTGATACATCCTTGGAACCTAAAAACAACGTACTTGCCTTTCTGAAATTTTCCAAGGTTGCAAAGCGTTTTTCGGCATCGCTCATCGGAACCTGCTCTTGGGTAAAATCCGTAGGTTGTTGTTGGGCGGAATTCAAAATGGTTCTGGATAATCCGTAAATATGACCTATAGTCTCCCTCAAGGTTCTCGCCTCCGGACTGGGTTTATAACTTAAATCCGTCTCGGTGAGTCCTTCCGTAGCCCAGTAATACCGAAACCCAAGACCATCTATCATTCTGGAAACAATAGCGCCAGGTAAATATTCGGTAGGCGCAGCAGGGATTTCGCTATAATAAGATGCTGTGGTGGGAGCCTTCTGGGCAGTGCCAAAGAAACCACACCACAACAATGAAAAAACAAGAATACGTTTCATACGCTGTTGGTATTAATTTTGCAAAGGATGTAAAAATACGCTGTACTCCTTTGCCTTTCCATTGAAGACCGTAAAACCTTGGTGTAGCTTCTCTTGTGCAACGGCATAAGGGTAAAAAGTGATTGGTTCTATGCAGACCATGTTGGGCACCTCGGTCCAGAGCATAAAATTCCCAAAGCCCTTGGTTCTTATTTCAAGGGATTTTTCATCCTTTAGCAGGATGCGCTCACAATTGGGCACATGAAGCGCACGGCTTCCAACGGACATCACCTTGGTAATCGTCCAGTTTTTGCTGCCTGTTTCTATTGATGCCTCCGTCGTCCTAAGTTTAAAAGCTGGGTGATAGCCCAACATGAAAGGCATTCCTTCTTCGCCATGAACCGTGAAGGATATTTGCAATCCTTGATCTGAAAGCAGAAAAGTTTTGGTAAACTCAAAATTGTAAGGCCAAGACAATTCCGCTTCACTGGATTTATGGGGGAACTTTGCGTTTTTAACTACCGAATTGGCCGTATACCGCTTCTTAAAAACAGCCTTTTTAGAGGTCTGCTCCAAACACTCATAGTCCAGTTCGCGTAACAGCCCGTGTTGGTCCTGCACGGCTTTTCCCTTTGGGGTGGTAACGCGAAAATTGGCTGCATCCGTTGGGCCGATAATCGGAAACATTTCGGTATCCGCATTACGCCATCCGGGACTGCCCTTTTGATGTATAAATTCATGACCGGCAATCGCATACCCTACCAGTTCCCCGGCATCGATTTGTACCTGTTGATTTCCTAGCGACAACACTATCTCTTTATCCATATAACTTCGTTTCTTTACCGCTATTCAGTTGATGAACCAAGCTCCAAAAATACTCCCTATCTACTACAAGCCCTCGATTTCAGCATCCATCCATAGCAATCTATCCTCTATCCAGTTGGTCAAATAATCCAGTTCTTCCGCGTAGGTATTACCCACAAAATTATTCGGCCAAATATAGGTTCCCAGAACCGGCCATTTGCGAAAGTTGTTTTCCGCCGCACCAGAGGTGTTCAACACCGTGGTATACGTATCCAGTTTTGATAAAATGGCACCGTTGGACAAACTACTGCCTCGCAATTGACCCCATCTCGCTTTTAACTTGCTTACGTAAGCCGGGTCCTGTAGCAAACGTTCCCACCAGAAAGGCACCTGCCAAAAATCCTCCGGACAGCGTTCATTAAATTTATAGGCCCACACATTCGTAGTTCCGCCCGAACAATAATCCGCATTGCCAAAGGCCAAATTAAAATCCCAAATAGGCCCCATTTTCAACTTTTCGTTTTTATCCTTGTGCATGTAGGTACTTAACCGATAGCCGTCCACGTTATTGGAAAGCTCGTTCAAAATAAAGAAATCGATAAAACTATCCACATCTATAAAAGCTGCGTATCCGGTTTCGGGGTCGGTAAAGCTGTCCGAGGCCAAAGCAGCTTCAAATTGTCCCACATAGTTGGTAATATAGGTTTTTTGTTCCGTGGTAATATCCTCGGCATCCGGATCTTCGTACATAAAATTTATTTCCTGTCCGTTCACGGCATTTGGCGGGGAAATAGTGGATGCGAAAGAATTTTGGTCGTTATAGCCTTCGCCCAAATTGCTGCCGGCGGTCTTGTCTATCTTTAAAATATATCCTCCGGTAAGGTCATCGCCGGAGTTTTCGTCCTCTTTTAGGTTATTGATATCAATACGACCGGAATCCCTTTTCAATTTTTCCATAAACACATACACCCCTTGGTAGGCTTCGTCTATGGTGACTTCCACAAATTTGGTCCTGCTAGCATATTGCCCAATGTCTCTGGATAGGTCATAAATCAGCATATTTCGCAGTAAAGATTTGTCGCTGTACGGGGCATATAAAATCCAGTCCTCTTCCTCCGGATACCCCAATAGCGATACGTCCAAATCCTCATTGGCAGCATCACGCGTCTCAAAACCAAAGGACTTTTTTGGAAAAAGCTGGGAGGAGGCACCACGAATCTCAATGCCCATTCTTCCCTCATGGCTTACCACATTGCCCTCGGTGACGGTAAATGTAGCATCGTTCTTTGGCTCGTCTACAATCTGATTGCCGTTAGTGGAAATAGCGAACATGGGCAGTTTGTCTTCTGGGGGAATTTCCGTGCTTTCCGTTTCCTCATCGTCTGGAGGAGGTATAGGCGGATCCTCCGAACTACAATTAATACATAATAGCACTAAAAATACAACCGTCAAATAACGGCCAACTAACACAATCAACGTTGATGCGATTTTCATAGTTCTAGTTTTTAACTAATATAGGCAAAGCAACAAACCCGAAGGGTGTACATATACGGCCTTGAAATTGTTCAAAAAAGACAATGGTTTATTTTTATTGATTTATCAACCTATAAATTAGCAGCGCCGTTCTTTTAGTAAGTGCCTCTATAGCGTTAAGGTTGACCGTTTCCTCCGGGGTATGCGCTCCTGTGCCCATAGTTCCGAGTCCGTCTAAACAAGCCACATAATCCGCCACAAAAGACGTGTCCGCTGCACCGCGTTTGCCCGGGTCGTAAGCCACGACCTCGCCCTGACCTAAATCTTGACTCACCTCATTCAACTCCTTCAACAAGTCCAAATTGGACGCTTTGGGCGCCATGGCCGGGTAGCTGTCCGTAAAGCTTATGGTAGCGGAAGTCTTTGGCAAATTGTCCGCCACAATGTTCCTCATTTTTTCCCTGGCACGTTCCTTTTGTTCCTCAGAGATAAAACGCAAGCCACCACGTACCTCAGCTGTTTGGGCCACAACGTTGGTTTTTCCAAAAACGCTGCCCTTACTGCTCAACTCATCATATTCCACAAAGGTGCCTCCCATCAAAGTTCCGGGATTAAAGGACAACAGATCCTCTCCCTTTACTTCGGTATAGAAACGATGCAGAATACGGGACATTTCAAAAATTGCTCCTGCCCCGACATTCTCGTTAAAAACTCCGGACGAGTGCGCCCGTTTACCGGTTACCTCAACCTTCCAACCAGAGGAGCCACGCCGCGCTACGGTAGCATAATTGAAGCCCGTAGAGGTTTCAAAGCCCAAGGCAATGTCGCTACGTTTTGCCGCATCTACCAAATCCTTTCTGCTAACGGACAAGGGTTTTCCAGCGCTTTCCTCATCTCCCGTAAAGGCCACTATAACCTGCGCATCCTTAAGTAGGCCGTGCTCTTGTAACGCCTTTAGGGCATACAAAATGATAACGTTTCCACCCTTCATGTCGTTTCCACCGGGAGCGTGGGCAATACTGTCATTGATTTTGGTAAAGGTCTGAAAGGGGCTGTCTTCCTCGAATACCGTATCCAAGTGCCCTATTAACAATAGTTTCTTTCCCTTTGTACCTTTTGTTTCCGCAAAGAGGTGGCCGGCACGGTTCATTTCCGCCGGCATGGGAGTCCATGTGGTTTCCATACCAATTTCCTCAAAAGCGTTTCCAAATACCTGACCTACCTTATCTACCCCGGGCAGATTTAACGTGCCACTATTTATATTAACGACCTCTTCTAAAAACCCTATGGCTTCGGCATTATTGGATTCTACGCTTTTACTAATTTTCTTCTCCGTTCTGGATAGTTTTTGCGCGGAAACCAATCCAACTATGAAAAAACCAAGAACCCCTAAAACAACTCTTACTACGGACATCATCTTTATTTTAAACATAATTAACTTCAATTTTCTACTCTAAAAACCCCTGTGCTTTCATCCAATCGTCATTGAACATCTTTCCTACGTACCTGCTGCCATGGTCATGAAACAAAACAACGACCACATCGTCCTTGTTAAAATGTTCCTTTAATTGCAGCAGTCCCTTGATAGCGGCCCCGGCAGAATTCCCCAGGAACATCGCTTCTTCTTTTGCCAACCGCTGTGTATATATGGCAGCATCCTTGTCCGTGACCTTGGTAAACCCATCGATGACACCAAAATTGACGTTCAAGGGCAGAATATCCTCTCCAATTCCCTCCGTGATGTACGGATAGATTTCCTTTTCGTCAAAAACTCCGGTTTCGTGGTACTTTTTAAAGACCGAACCATAGGTGTCCACACCCCAAATCTTCACCTTGGGATTCTTCATTTTTAAATAGGAACCTACGCCGGATATGGTACCACCCGTACCAACACCAACCACAAAATGGGTCACTTTCCCATCGGTCTGTTCCCAAATTTCGGGACCCGTACTCAAAAAATGTGCCTTGCAATTACTAGGATTATCATACTGGTTCACGTACCATGAATTAGGTATTTCGGTAGCCAAACGTTTTGCCGTACTATAGTAACTCCTGGGGTCTTCCGGAGCAACATCAGTGGGACATACATGCACTTCGCTACCGACCGCCCTTAGGATATCCATTTTCTCCTTGGATTGTTTGTCGCTTATCACACAGATCATCTTGTAACCTTTTATGGTGGCGGCAAGCGCTAGCCCCATCCCGGTATTCCCCGATGTTCCTTCGATAATGGTACCGCCCGGTTTTAACACTCCGGCTGCCTCAGCATCTTCTATCATTTGCAGCGCCATACGGTCCTTGACCGAATTTCCCGGATTAAAGGTCTCGTACTTTGCCAGCACCAAACACGGTAACTCCGCCGTTAGCTTGTTCATCTTTACCATAGGGGTGTTCCCGATGGTTCCCAATATATTTTCTACGTAATCCATATTCTTACTTCTTGTTTATGCTAGGGCAACACTAAGCCCGCATTTAAAATTTTAAATCCTATTTTCTAGGAAAATATCTAGGTGACCCTTAGTCCGCATCACTCAAAACGAATGGCCTTAACGGGCGTAATCTTCGTAATGGCATAGGATGGCACCAATAGCATTAAAAGGCAGAGTACCATTACACCCACGTTCAAGGCAAGCACCGTTAGAACATCCATGTACACGGGTATATACTCGATATAGTACTCCTTTGGGTTGGGGAATTTAAAAGGCTTAAAAACGGCTTGTATGTAAATGATGCCCAAACCTATTACATTTCCCCAAAATAGGCCCACACCGATCAGGTAGGCGGCGTTGTACAGAAATACTTTTCGTATGCTCCAGTTATTGGTCCCCAAAGCCTTTAAAATACCGATCATAGGTGTCCGTTCCAAAATCAAGACCAAGAGGGCGGTAATCATATTAAAGCCGCAGACTACGATCAAAATACCGATGATCAAAATGATATTAAAATCGAACAGCCCGATCCATTCAAAGATATTGCGGTATTTGTCCTTCAAGGTTTTTGTATCCAGATCGGACAAGGTTTTTCCGTAAATCTCCGCGCTTTTCTCGTCAATATCCTCAAAACTTTCTAAAAACACCTCAAAATTCCCCACTTCATCCTCGGCCCATTTGTTCATGCGCTGTATATGCCGTATATCTGTAAAAATAAAGAGTCCGTCTATTTCCTCAAATCCGCTATCGTAAATGCCCTTTATGGTAAATTTGCGTTGGTTGGGCAGGGCGTTGGTATCCTCATTTTTTAGAAAAAAAGCGAAAAATGAATCGCCTACGCCCATATTCAATCTGTTGGCCATGAGCTTGGACATGAGGATATCGCCGTTCAAGTCTTCATTATAATTTGGCAGCTCCCCGGCTACTAGATAGTCCCCCAATGCCTTCCAGTTGTAATCCTCCCCTACCCCTTTCGCAATAATGCCCTCAAAAGTTTCGGCAGTACGGATTATGCCTGCTTTCGTGGCTACGGCCTGTACGTGCACAACACCCTCGACACTGGTGAACTTGGGATAAAAGTCCTGATTTTTAGAAACGGGAACTACGGAAACCTCGGAGTTGTTGTTGTCGTAATTATAGATCTGTACATGCCCGTTAAAGGCCGTGACCTTTTCCCGTATCTTGTATTTAAGACCTACGCCGGTAGCAATGGCGATCAACATCATCACCAGACCTAAGGCAATAGCTGCAATAGCTATTTTTATTATCGGTGCAGAAATGCTAATTTTATGCTCCTTACCTGTAATAAGTCGTTTCGCAATAAAATACTCTAGGTTCAAATGATGCTATTTTTATCCAATATCAAAAATACAGTTTTATTATCGTTTTTAATATGTTGGGGCTGTGGAAACCAGGCGAAATCAACCAAAGAAAAAACCACTCTAGATTCTGAAACAGCAACACCTTTGGCCATAAAACCGATTACGGTCGCCGCCAACCGTACAGCTGCCTACTTACCGCTACTACAGGGTAAAAAAATAGCGATCGTAGCCAACCAAACGAGTGTTATCTTTACGGAAAACGGACACGCCCATTTGGTGGATTCCCTCTTAGCCCTAAACGTGAATATAAAAAAGGTGTTCGCCCCGGAACACGGATTTAGGGGCGATGTGGATGCCGGCGAAAAGGTATTGGATGGTACCGATCCCAAAACAGGCCTGCCACTTATCTCCCTTTATGGCAAAAACAGAAAACCTTCACAGGAGCATTTGGAAGATATAGATGCAGTGCTTTTTGATATACAGGATGTGGGCGTACGCTTTTACACCTATATCGCTACCCTGCAATTGGTGATGGAAGCCTGCGCAGAAAAAGGCATTCCCGTTATTGTTCTTGATAGGCCCAATCCAAACGCACATTATGTGGACGGCCCCAGCATGGACGCGGCACATACGGGATTTTTGGGGATGACGGAAATTCCGTTGGTCTACGGGATGACCATTGGGGAATACGCACAAATGATCAATGAAGAAGGATGGTTGGAAAACGGTTTAAAAGCCGACCTACAGGTAATTCCTTTGGAAAATTGGACACGCAACATGACTTACCACCTCCCTATACGGCCTTCCCCGAACCTGCCCAACGATACCGCCATTCATCTGTACCCAAGTTTGGGACTTTTTGAGGGCACCAATGTAAATGCAGGACGTGGAACGGAATTTCAATTTCAGCGCTACGGTGCCTCTTTTATGGATTCCGCCCAGTATGATTTCAGTTATGTTCCGCAACCTAATTTCGGCTCCAAAACGCCCAAGGAAAAAGGTAAAACATGTTATGGAAAAGATTTGTCGGCCATACCACGGATGAACGAGGTTTCCCTACAATGGCTCATGGACGCCTATGAAAACACAACGGACAAATCCAAATTTTTTCTTACCTCCGGCTTTACTAAACACGCCGGTACGGAAAAATTACAAAAACAGATTGAAGCCGGACTTTCCGAAGCCGAAATAAAAGCGACATGGCTGGCGGACTTGGAAGCATTTAAACTGATACGTGCCAAGTATTTGAGGTATGAATAAGATTAATATCAATTTATGGCAAGGACTGTTTTTTAGATTTTAAGTGCTAATGTCCTATAATCAAGATAGCCGCACTCACTACAATTCCTTATACACTTCAGGAACATTGATCAAAAAAAAGCAAAACTGAACCGGCAGTATTCCACGAGACTATTCTGTGCTGCATTTTTTGGTTTCCATACAGCGGCCACTTCCCAGTTTCCTTTCACAGCTCCGATCCAGTGGGCTTCCGATACTTATGAAAGGGCTGCTTCAACAACCCTTTGATACTGGAATTCTCTTTTTCATCTGGAAAGGTGTCCACTCCGTACACGATTTTGTCGCGATCAAGTTCCATATACGTACCGAACATACGGTCCCAGATAGAGAAAATATTGCCGTAATTGGAATCGGTATATGGGAGCTTGTAATGGTGATGTACTTTGTGCATGTCCGGTGAGATAATGAACCAACCGATCGCTTTATCCACTCTCAACGGCAATTTAATGTTCGCATGGTTAAATTGGGACAACACCACGGAGACACTTTGGTACAACATTATAATGCCTATTGGGGCTCCCACTAGAAAAACACCGACCACAGTGAAGATATATCGAACAACGCTCTCTAAAGGGTGATGCCTATTGGCCGTTGTGGTATCTACGTTATGGTCGGAATGATGCACCAAATGCACCATCCATAAGGGTTTTACTTTATGTTCTACCCAATGCGCGGTATAGGCACCGATCAAATCCAAAAGCATTACCCCAAGCAATACGTACAGCCAAAATGGCATTTCCGGTAACCAGTTGATGATGCCAAAATCGTTTGCCACCGTCCAATCAGACGTTTTTAGCAATAAAAAAGCCAAAGGAAGGTTGACCAAAATCGTGGTTAAGGTAAAAAACAGGTTGGGCAGTGCGTGTTTCCATTTTTTATAACCCGTGCCGAATAAGGGCATAATACCCTCTAAAATCCAAAAAAAAGTAATCCCGCCAATAAGTATGATTGTCCTATGCAAAGGCGGTATGGTTTCAAAATAAGCAACTACATGTTCCATGTTTTAAAGGTAAAAAAAATACAGGGAATAAAAACCTTCGGTCAAAGTTTAGGAAAGTTTCAGGTTTCTGTTAGTTGATGTAAAAGCTAAAAACTTGTGCGCCTTAAAATTATCGGCTGGTATGTAACTATTAAAACAATGAGGAGACCTGTCAGGTTTCAGAAACCCGGCAGGTCTTAATATTGGTTAAAAACATAGCCTACATTCCCCTATGAAATATATAAAAACCCAACTTAGAGCAGCCAATACTATTTGGGCATGAACAAACTTGAAACCTTGAACCTAAATCCCTATTCGCTTTTTCATTTCTTCTACAATATTGAAAGCCGCCGGACAGATTGCGACGTTTTTCATGGTAAGATGACTGATCTGCTGGAATTTTTTACGGTCTGTATGCGGAAACTCTTTGCACGCCTTGGGCCGCACATCATAAATGGAGCAAAAGTTATCCGTTCCCAAAAATGCGCAGGGTACCTGCTGTAATACGTAGTCGTTTTCCTCGTCCAGTCGTAAATACGTATCAATGAACTTCTGCGGTTTTAACCGAACGTGTTTTGCGATACGTTCAATATCGGCATTGGTAAAAAGTGGTCCCGTCGTTTTGCAGCAATTGGCACAGGTTAGGCAATCGGTGCGCTCAAATTCGTCTTCATGCAATTCCTGCATCAGGTAATCCAAGTTCTTGGGCGGCTTCTTTTTTAGTTTGGCAAAGAACTTCTTGTTTTCGGTGGCTTTCTCCTTGGCTTTTAAGGGTAATTCCGCTACTATTTTTTCCATTGGATAAAAGTTTCGGTCCAAAACTAGGGAAGTCGTTCTAAAAAAAGGGATTTTTGTAGCATAAAACCATCAACTTGGAAAAAGATATACTGGGTACCGCTTTATTGGATTTCCATAACGGAAACTACGCAGAGGATATCATCACGTATTCGTCCTTGGATGAAAAAGACACCCTACCCCTGCCCTACCTTTTTAGAGCGTACGCTCAAATGCCCGAACTTGAAAAAAAAGCGCTTGCACTTTGCAAAGGTACTGTTCTCGATATCGGTTGTGGTGCCGGTAGCCATGCTTTATACCTGCAAGAACAAGGATTTGATGTAACCTGTCTGGACCAATCCAAAGGAGCAATAGCGGTCTGTAAAGCCCGTGGCATCAAAAATTTACACGAAGGAAGCCTTTTAGAGGCAGACTTAGGCACTTTTGATACGCTTCTTTTACTTATGAACGGTATTGGTATTGCCGGACAGTTAAAGCATATCGACCTAGTTTTTAACCGATTAAAATCACTTTTAAACCAAAATGGACAAATTCTCTTAGACTCAAGCGATATTATGTATATGTTTGAACTGGACGATGATGGCGGTTATTGGATTCCTGAAGATACGCCCTACTACGGGGAAGTGCGCTTTACCATGGAATACAAAAAACAAAAAAGCAACGAATTTAGCTGGCTCTATTTGGATTTTAATACCTTACAGCGCGCGGCCGACTTTAACGGACTTTCTTGCGAACTGCTATTTGAAGGGAACCATTATGAGTATTTGGCCAGATTAAGCCTAAAAGGATAATACAGGGCATAGTTTTTGTGCCTTTCTGTTTTAAAAAAATGACTATGAAGAATTTCGAACGTTTGCTTCTTTTTGCTTTTTGCACCCTACTTCTGGCATGCTCTGCTACTGATACCAACGGAGAGGACGAGCCTAAAGTAGTTGACAGAACAGCAAACCTAAAAACCACAGGAGACTCTGCAAACGATATTCTTTCCAATGCCAATTTTGATAAAATGTTGATCGAGATCGGTTATGTTAGGGGTTTTAAACCTACCGAAACAGCTATTTCGCAGTTTACGGATTTCCTAAGGCAACACACCTTTAAACAAGATATAGAAATCAAGTACCTGGAACTAGATTCCCCTGAGGAAGAAGATTTGGAATTGCAGAAAATAGCAGATCTGGAAAAAGAGAACCGTACCGCCTACAACGATGGTAGGACTTTGGCCATTTACATCTATTTTGCCGATGCCCCATCGGAAGGGGACGACATGTCCGAAGGCCTGGTAACCGTAGGCGCCGTATACCGAAACACCTCCATGATCATCTACAAGGATACTATCATACGCCTGGCCGCACAAAGTTCCTTAATATCGGTTGCCGATGTAGAGTCGGCCACTTTGAACCACGAATTCGGCCATCTGTTCGGATTGGTAAATTTGGGTACGGAAATGGTAAATCCGCATGAATCGGAATCGGAAAACGAGGACGGAGAGTTGGTGGGCAACAGCCATTGCAGCATAGCCGGTTGCCTCATGCGTTCGGAGCTTCAATTGGGCAGAGCCACAGGAAAGAGCAAAGTGGTAAAAAACGGACCAAAAGCTATCTGTAATTTATCTGGCACTACAGTGGTTCGGATGTTACGATCCAAAAGCGGAAAAGGAAACACCGTTGCCCTGGGAGCAGAATGTGTTCGGGACCTTGGAGCCAACGGGGGTAGGTAGGGAAATAAAGAGATAAAGCTCACAGCTTTAAGAAATAAAGGCTCCTATACTTGGTGGATAACAAAGGGAATCCTGCGATTCGTATTCGAAAAGTGTACTAACGATACCCAAGGGTAACCAACCTCATCTTTTGCTATGGAACATCCATAAGGCTAGGGTCTTCCCGATTGGCAAAAGACAGCAACCCCGTTTCTAAGGAATATTCAAATATTTATGAGTCTGCAAGGACACCTTCCATTTTGGGTTTTTCATCACGTAGTCCACGATCATGGGCGTTACCTTATCTCGAACACTCCACTCCGGCTGTAGGTATAAAATACAATCCGCATTGGTTTGTGCGGCCTGTTCTTCGGCAAAAATGAAGTCGTGCTTGTTATAGACGATTACTTTAAGTTCGTGTGCCTCCTCATAAATTCTACCTTCGGGTAGTTTGTTCTTTTTTGGGGAAAGACATATCCAATCCCAAGTACCGCTTAATGTATACGCCCCCGAGGTCTCTATGTGCGTTTTTAGCTGCTTTGCTTTTAAGGCAGATGTCAAGGGCTCCATATCCCACATCAGGGGCTCTCCACCGGTTACTACAATAGTGTCCGAATACTTTGCCGCATTTTCTACAATCCTATCAATGTTAGTTGGCGGATGCGTATCGGCATTCCAACTTTCCTTTACATCACACCAATGGCATCCTACATCACATCCGCCAACACGTATAAAATAAGCAGCCGTTCCTTTATGAAAACCTTCGCCCTGTATGGTATAAAAATCTTCCATAAGCGGAAGCATTATCCCCTTATCCACTAGGGCAAGTACCTCTTGTTTTTCCATCGGGCAAAGATACGCATAACAATTTCTAAAACTCAAAATCTACCCATTGCTATTATATACGAAACAGTATTGAGCCCCAGGCATATAAAACCTACTGTTAATTACAATTTAATAACCCCTACAAAAATGTGAAGGCACATTGCCCAAAATCTTCTATTTTTATAGAAAATAAACCAAATGACTACCAAAGAGGATTTCTTTGCACATATTGAAAAAGGATACACTACAAAGGGTGATTATATAACTATGGGCGCCGCCATGTTGGATCAGGAAGCCGTTACCGATGCCCTGGTAAAAATACCTCTAAAAACCCTTAACCGCCATGGGCTTATTGCCGGAGCTACCGGAACAGGAAAGACAAAGACCTTACAAGTTTTGGCCGAAAACCTTTCCGACAAAGGGATTCCCGTACTCTTGATGGATTTGAAAGGAGATTTAAGCGGTTTGGCACAACCCAGTCCCGGTCATCCAAAGATTGATGAACGCCATGGGAAAATAGGGGTTCCTTTTGAAGCGAAAAGCTTTCCGGTAGAGATCCTTTCCCTTTCCGAACAGGACGGGGTAAAAATGCGTGCAACCGTTTCCGAGTTTGGCCCTACCCTACTATCCCGTATTTTGGACCTTACGGAAACCCAAGAAGGTATCGTTGCCGTTGTCTTTAAATATTGTGACGATAACAAGTTACCCTTATTGGATCTTAAGGATTTCAAAAAAGTGCTGCAGTACGCTACCGGTGCCGGAAAAGCGGAATTCACCAAGGATTACGGACGCATCTCTACCAGTTCTACCGGTACCATTCTCAGAAAAATAATTGAACTGGAACAACAAGGTGCCGACCTGTTCTTTGGAGAAAAGTCCTTTGACGTAGACGACCTTACCCGGATAGATGAAAATGGTAGAGGCTACATCAATATCTTGCGATTGACCGATATCCAAGATCGACCCAAATTGTTTTCGACCTTTATGCTAAGCCTATTGGCCGAAATCTATGATAGCTTTCCAGAACAAGGAGACAGCGACAGACCGGAACTTATTCTATTTATAGACGAGGCGCACCTCATTTTCAAAGAGGCGTCCAAAGCTTTGTTGGATCAAATAGAAAGCATTGTAAAACTGATACGTTCCAAAGGGATAGGGCTCTACTTTGTTACCCAAAACCCGACCGATGTGCCCAATGAAGTATTGGCCCAATTAGGTCTTAAAGTACAACACGCATTACGCGCATTTACCGCTAGGGATAGAAAGGCCATTAAACTAACCGCGGAAAACTACCCTATTTCGGAATTTTACAATACCAAAGAAGTGCTTACCTCTTTGGGTATAGGAGAGGCGCTAATTTCTGCCTTGGACGAAAAAGGGAGACCCACACCACTTGCGGCAACGCTATTACGAGCACCTATGAGCCGCATGGACGTTCTAACCGAAAAAGAACTCAACGAGGTCATCGGAAAATCGGTGCTCGTAAAAAAATACGGGGAGGTCATTGACCGTGAAAGTGCCTACGAAATCTTAAACGAAAAAATTGAAAAAGCGGAAGCCTTGGCCGAAAAGGAGAAAGCCAGACCTGCCAAACGAAGAACAAGCTCCCGTACCAGTACGCGAATGAATCCCGTTATAAAAGTACTTACCAGCGCCACGTTTATTAGAGGAGTATTAGGGGTACTTAAAAAAGTTATGCGCTAAGTAATAAACCAAAACATAGAATACGCTTAATGAAATCGATCAAAACAATCATCCTTGTTTTTTCTGCCCTAATTGCCACACAATGCCAAGAAGAAAAAGACCCTAATTTTTTAATAACCTCCAACAGTATCGGAAAACTTGAAAAGGAAAGCTTAGCCCGGGACCTTGAACTTATTTATGCCAATGACTCCTTGGTCATGGATACCGTAAAACTGAACTTTGGTGCCGGAGCAAGTAAAATAAAGGTATATGATAAAGGTGGCTCCCACTTATTAACCCTTACGCCCAACTCTGATAGTATTCCAACGGTTCAAAACGTACTAATAAACGATTCACGTTTTGCCACATCTAACGGAATCACCATCAATAGCACATTTAAAGACATCAAAGAAAAATTCAAGATCCGAAAAATAATTACATCAATAAACAACGTCGTTGTGCTTCTTAAGGACAGTGACATTTACTTTACCATAGATAAGGAGGAGCTACCTGCCAGCCTTCGGTATAGTGCCAATACCAGCGTAGAAGAGGTACAAATCCCCGATGCCGCTAAAATCAAGTACATGATGGTGGGCTGGGATTGATGTTGGATGTTGGATGTTAGCTTATTTAGTCTGGTGCAAACAGGGCTAAGCGCATCTTTAGGCGGAGGGGAACACATTTCAGATATTATGAATACAGCTTAACGAGACAAAGTATTCTTTTCCGTGTGAAAGCCATACGGAGTTAAATCCATATTTAACAAGTGGCGGAAAATTAGTTTTTACTGCGAAATATTGACCCATAGGCACACTATCATGTATTATTTTAACGCTTCTAAACCATGAGCAGAAACTACTACCTACAAAAATCCCCTTTTATCGTTCCAACCGATGACGACAAATATATTGCCGAACATGTGGGCAAGGCAACGGATGGCAACGACAAGCTTAGCATTGCACACATGGTGGCACCACCAGGATGGAGCGAACCCGCCCAAACTCCAGAATTTGACGAGTACACCTTGGTGGTCAAAGGAAGGAAAAAGGTGGTTGTAGATGGCGATACCATTATTCTAAATGCTGGCGAATCCATTAAAATCTGTAGGAGCACAACCGTACACTATTCTAATCCGTTCGGGGAACCTTGTGAGTATGTTTCCGTATGTACGCCCGCCTTTAGTTTGGAAAAGGCGCATAGGGAAGTTTAAGGGAATATGTACATTAGAAATACTACTGCCGCTCCAAGCTGAAAAAGAATACGATCTTTACACATCTTTTTTCTAGTTCACTGTAGCTATGCTGCTCAAAACTCAAGAAAAAGCCAGTACACCTTAGCCTTCAAATGACCTCTAAAAAAAAGTGAAAATTGCACTGTAGGGTCATTGCCACGGCTATATACAAGCCTTAAATTCACAAATACCAAGGGATTTTTAATTCGGTTCTTACGAATGAAAAGCTTTCAGTATTTTTGCGCCCATCGTACTATGAAAAAACAACTTACCAAAACCATCCCCAAACTTTATGGGCTCTACTTAAACGTATATGCCCTGTTCCTACCGCAGCAAGCGGCCAAAAAGGCCTTCCTTATTTTCTCCAAAGTAAGAAAAGGAAGGGTGTTGCCCCATCAAAAAGACTACTTGGATGCGGCAAAGGACAAACAGCTAAAGGTTGCGGGAAACACCATACAGACCTACCGTTGGCAAGGCAGCAAAGAAACGGTAGTCTTGGCACATGGCTGGGAAAGCAATGCTTGGCGTTGGCATAAACTTATAGACAAACTCCAAGCGCTAGACTTTAACGTCATCGCTTTTGATGCGCCCGCCCATGGCTATTCTACCGGAACACACATGAACGTTCCCGAATATGCACAAACGCTGCAAGCGGTACTAACCACCTACGGGCCCAAACATGTTGTAGGCCACTCCGTGGGCGGTATGACGGCCTTATACAATGAGTACCTTAATCCCTCACCAACATTACAAAAGATGGTAACCGTTGGTTCACCGTCCGAATATCATGAAATCATCACCCATTTTAAGGAATTACTTAGTTTCAACAACCGGGTTTCCCGTGCCCTAAGAAGTTATATTTTAAATCGCTTTGGTTTTACAGAAAAGGATTTTTCCTCCCCGAGATTTGTACGGACCAACACTAAAAAAGGCCTGCTGTTCCATGACCGTTTGGACACCATTACGCCCTATCATTCCTCTGAACAAGTGCATGCCGCTTGGCAGGGCAGTACTTTTATTACCACAGAGGGACTGGGGCACTCCATGCACCAAGATGAGGTAAACGATCAGATCGTTGCTTTTTTAGCATCTTAAAATGATGTAATTTTATAAAAAAGAAAAAACAATGTCTACCGTAACTCCGTTTCATATTGCCATACCCGTTCACAACCTTGCGGAATGTAGAACCTTTTACCGGGAAATCTTAAACTGCGAGGAAGGCCGTAGCAGCGACCATTGGGTCGATTTTAACTTGTTCGGCCATCAGTTGGTGATTCATTACAAACCAAAAGCCGAAGAAACAAACCTTCATAGCAATCCCGTAGACGGGAAGGATGTTCCCGTGCCCCATTACGGCGTTGTCCTCCCTTGGGACACCTTCGAAAATTTCTCGGCAGAACTTCGGGATAAGGGCGTCCAATTCGTTATTGAACCCTACGTTCGCTTTAAGGGTGAGGTTGGAGAGCAGGCTACGATGTTCTTTTTGGACCCTGCTGGAAATGCGCTCGAATTTAAGGCTTTTAGGGACATGGGACAGTTGTTTGCGAAGTAGCAACTTCCCTATAAGGTTCATAAGGCGATCTAGCAATCTTTATACCAAAACGCTGTAGCGCAGGGATGCGTCAGATGTGAAAGCCGCAGTCGTAATGACCAAACTCATCAACAAGGATTCATCGGATTGCCATGCTGCGTTCGCAATGACCAATTACTGCGACCATGAAGTTGGCACCCTATCCCAGCGGTGCTTTAACAGCTCCTCGTACAACTCCATTGACAAATGGTTACCATCGCTTGTTGCGGTATTGGCCAGTACATTACGTTGCTTTCGCATACCCGGTATGGTCGTACTCACATTATCGTTCATCAAAATAAATCGCAAGGCCATTTCTGCCATGGTCATCCCCTCTGGAATCAGTGGTCGTAAAGCGTCTGCATGTTCTACGGAGGAAATCAAGTTTTCCGGCACAAAATACGTGCCTCTCCAATCTCCTTCGGGAAAGGTAGTTTCTTTGGTTATCGTCCCTGTCAAGGTTCCTTCATCAAAAGGTACTCTGGCTATAGTGGCGATATCCATTTCTGCACATAAGGGGAAAAGCTTATCAATGGGCGCTTGGTCAAAGATGTTATAGATGACCTGTACGGCATCCAATACTCCCGTTTTTAGGGCTTTGATACCGTTTTCGGGCTCCCATCGGTTCATACTTATGCCCATGGCGGCAATTTTACCGGAGGTCTTTAGGTCTTCAACGGCGCGTTGCCACTCCTCCCTGTCGCTCCAGCCATCGTCCCAAGTATGAAACTGCATGAGGTCTAGTTGTTCGGCGCCTAAATTTTTTAAAGTCTTATGGGTAAATTCCATAATGTGTTCCGTTGGATAGGAATCTTCAAAGGCATACTCCGATTTTGCAGGCCACTGAAAATTTTTGGGCGGAATTTTACTGGCCGTGTAGAGTTTCTTTGACGGATGTCTTCGAACCAATTCGCCCAATAATTCTTCACTATGGCCTTCGCCATAACCCCAGGCGGTATCAAAAAAGTTGACACCATTTTCCACGGCCAAATCTAGGGATTTCGCGGATTGGACATCATCACTGGCGGTCCAACCGGCCATGCCCCACATGCCATATCCTATTTCACTTACCTGCCAATTCGTACGTCCAAATCTTCTGTATTTCATTTTACGATATTACGTATTAATTCTTCCTTTTAAACTTCAACCCAATTGCAAACCTTTTTTGCGAACCCAAAAATAGGCGAAAATCACGTTTGGTACCCAGCACAACCAAGCTACCACCCGGTAAGCGGAAACAAAATCACCGAACGCTATACTTAATAAGGGCAACCATATACGCAATGTTACCGCTGCAAAACACAGGGCATAGCTATAGACCATATACCCTTGATGCAACTCAATATCACCTTTTCGAACCGCTTGGTAGGCCATAATGGTAGTGAACAACCAGAATATGCCCAAAGCAATAAAACCAACGGACGAAACAAAACCCCCGGTAGCGTAGAATCCAATATAGACACCACAAATGCCACTTACGATTACAGACAACACATAAATTTTACCCACAAGCCGATGTGCATCCAAATAACGGGTTCTCAATTTCCTACTAAACTGTACCCAACCAACGAGCAAAGCGATACCCCCAAAAATAATATGACCGTAAAAACCTATATTCCAGAATACGTTGGACAGTAGGGATTCATCCTTTGACGCCAAAAGGCCAAATTCGCGGTCCACAAAAAGATACAGCAAAGGATACAGGCCAATGGCAATGGCCAAAGCGACAAAAACAAACCAAGCAACCTTATTCCTGTTGTTCATACGCTCCTATTTGTACCTCCAACTGGTTAAATCCGCTCCCTTTGGTGCACTTTCCGAGATGCGTTTCATAATCTTGGGTACATACATGCTGTTATACCTAAGTCGGGATATCGCATTAGGAAGTTCCGGGTCGCCGTTCCAACAATGTTCGGCCCTATCACCATATAAAACCTCGCCTCCATAATAGGGCTCGGTCGTATTTTCCAAAAAGTCCTCCATTAAGTACACGGCGTTGTTCAAATAAAAATTGTCCATATCACCGCAATAGATATGTATTTTACCTTCTAGGCTCTTCCCTAATTTCTCCCAATCCCGTTCCAAAATATGACGCAGATCGAAGTTTTCCTTCCAATACTCGGCCACGGAATGGTCTATGTCCCCGGTCATCTTGTCCCAAATCCGAACCGGATAGCCATCTTCACCTTGCGGTGAGTAGGTAGCCTCCCAAATATCCCATTGCTGACCAGAACGCGACTTATCTCCCAAAACCAATTCCAAATGATTGCCTTGGCGCAGGGTAGAACTTATGTTTCCCAAATAATCCCGGTGTGCAGGTACTTCTAATTTCTTGTGCGCACTATCGTAATAATAAGCATTGGCATCTTCATAAATATTGGTAAGTGTGTAAGCCCTAAAGTCTATAGGATCGGGACAAGCCGCAAAACAGCCATTGTATTCCTCCGGATATTTTACCTGTACCGCCAAGGCTTCCCAACCCCCGGTAGAGCCGCCGTACAAAAATCTCGCCCACCCTTCTCCAAGGCCTCTGAACTCTTTTTCTATATGTGGAATAAGTTCGTAGGTGATTGCATCGCCATAGGGCCCTTGATTCGCGGAATTTACCGCATACGAATCATCATAATACGGGGTTGGGTGCTGTATTTGAATAATGATCATCCTCGGAAAATCGGGTTCGTTCCACCGTTGATAAAAGTCATACGCCTCTTGCTGCTGAATGATATTATACCCTTCCAAATTGAAACGTTCGGAATATTCTGGCTCCATATTTGAATCTGGAGGCGTTGTTCTAAACCCACCAAAATCACTTGGGAAATGTCCGTGAAAGACCATTAACGGGTATTTCGCTACCGGATGTTCGTCAAATCCTTTAGGCAATAGCACATGTGCTCCTAAATACATATCCCTTCCCCAAAATTCGGATAGTTTTTCCGATTTTATCTTGATGTGTTTGACCCATTCCGTATCCTCAGGTTCTTCAATAGACGGAATTATTTGATCCATAACAACCTCAACATTGGCGATACCATTATCCGCCACCCTAATCTTAAATGGTTTGCTGTACAAATTTCCGGGAGACCGCTGCCATTGTTGTCCTTCGCCATTATCCATAGGCAATTTTACAGTGTGGCCGGTAGACAGGTTAAAGGTCTCGTATACATGTAAAAGGGCCTGTACATTATATTCGCCGGGCGGTACTTCTGCCAGACTGGCAAAGGGATAGCCAAACACGGAATCGTCAAAGGTAATAGCGGCCCCGGGTGCCATTGCATCTACATTCATTCCAAAAACCAATTGACCGTTTAGTCCGTCATTAATCTGAAAACGGGGCTCTTTTTCATCATTGTTGGAGAGCATCAGTAGGAGCCGGCCATCTTTGGGCACATTGCTAGCATCTACAGAAAAAGAAACATTGACGGAGCTAGCGGACTTCAATCTTTCTTTACAGGATTGCAATAGCCCTACAAAGAGGAACAATAAGAGGATTTTTTTCATGGTTGGTAATATTTCCAAAAAGATACACTATTGCCAAATAGAATCAAATACCAAAACAGCTCTTTTTTCGTTATGGTAAAAGTCTCAATCACAAAATAATAGCGCAATGAAAAGACTTATACTCTCCCTTCTTCTAACCATGGGTTTTATCGCCCTTAGCAGTTGTGACTACGATGATAGCAATGATATTGACTTCATAACACCAAACGACTCTACTGCAACAGGTATGGTTGAAACTGAATTACCAGAGTAATCAGGGGATTTCAGGATTTATTGGTTGACAACCTAGGGTTCATGACTAATGTATTGGCCTCATTATTAATACATGGCCCGAGCAGTTTCAGAGCTGTGCATTCGTACTAAACCCAGTTTTTGAAATCGAGGCTTGGGCTTTCAACCCCTCCGATTTTTCTACAATAAAGTAGAAAAACCACCTCCCCTCGTCTGAGGGGAGGAACCTTTGACTTTTTCAATATTTTCAGCTATCGTACCCCTTTTTTATTGTACGTTCGAGTATTATGTTCTCCGCCGCAGACGGATTAGGAGGTTTTTCTATTCGCGATTACGATGGCGCTCCCTTGCCAACAAGGTATTCTTTAACAACATGGCGATGGTCATAGGCCCTACCCCTCCAGGAACTGGTGTAATGAACGATGCTTTTTTACTTACATTTTCAAAGTCGACATCTCCCGTAATATAATACCCTTTAGGTTTGGAATCATCTGGAACCCTGGTAATACCTACATCGATGACCACGGCGTCATCCTTGACCATTTCTGCTTTTAGGAAATTAGGCACTCCTAGTGCGGAAATAACGATATCCGCTTGGGAAATAATCTGAGTTATATTTTTTGTGTGACTGTGGGTCAAGGTAACGGTGGAATTTCCGGGCCATCCTTTTCTACCCATCAAAATACTCATGGGCCGTCCTACGATATGGCTTCTACCGATAACCACGGTATGTTTTCCCTTGGTATCTACCTTATAACGCTCCAACAACTCCAAAATACCGAAGGGAGTAGCGGGAATAAATGTGCTCATATCCAAGGCCATTTTACCAAAGTTGGTAGGATGGAATCCGTCTACATCCTTATCCGGATGTACGGCCATGATCACTTTTTGGGTGTCTATTTGTTTAGGAAGCGGCAATTGAACAATAAAGCCATCTATGTTGCTGTCCTCGTTCAGCTCCTTTATTTTTTTTAACAGTTCTTGCTCGGATGTGGTGCTTGGCATTTGAACCAGGGTAGATTCGAACCCTACGCGTTCACAAGATCGGACCTTGCTGCCCACATAAGTTAAACTAGCACCATCGTTCCCAACGATAACCGCTGCCAAATGCGGTACCTTCTCCCCGTTCGCCTTCATCTTGGCCACCTCGGCGGCAATTTCTTCCTTTATTTGATTGGATACTTTTTTTCCGTCTAACAATTCCATGTTCAAGGTTTAAAGTTTAATGTTCAAGGTTTAAAGTTCAAAGGTTCAATGTTCAATAAAAACAGAAAAATGGGACGGACTCCTATAAAAAATGACGCTTGTTTACCATAAAAAATATAGCATGCCCTTTTCATTAATTCATCCATTTAATTTGGTAACCTCCCCCCTCTTTTTATGCTTTTCCGCATAAGGACTTTAACGGACATTAATCAAACTTTGACCCCTTATATTCTGATTTTTTAAGATAGTGCATGAATGAACTTATTTTTTTACTTTCTAATTGCAAGATTTTAATTTGAGCATTAAATGTGGACTTATCAATATAGCCTCTGTCGAGTGCCCTATAAAATTGAGACCTCAATTCACCGCAAGATCCTTTAGAGATACTTAAAAACTGTCTAAATTCCTTATTGCCACTTCTCTCAAAACCCTCAGCAATATTATCCATTATTGAGCCAGAAGATCTATCCATTTGATTTCTTAATGCATAATTACCGTTCAACTCCGTAGTCTCGATAATATGATAGACATTGACACAGATTTTGCGAGCTAATTGCCATATTTCCATGTCCTCAAATTTTTCGATTTTGGCCATTTTACTATATTCTCAATACGAACCTTGAACTTCCCTTCCTTCTTTCAGGAGAAAAACATTGAACCTTAAACTTGGAACCCGCACCTACTTCATATTCTGCATCATCTGCATCATTTTTTTACCGCCACCTCCTTGCATCATCTTCATCATTTTACTCATCTGGTCGAACTGTTTCAGCAATTGGTTTACATCCTTTACATCCCTTCCACTGCCTTTGGCGATACGCTTTTTCCTATTGGCGTTCAATTTTGAGGGATTGGAACGCTCGTCCGGCGTCATGCTGTAAATAATAGCCTCTATATGCTTAAAGGCATCATCATCTATATCCAAACCTTTTAATGCCTTTCCGGCACCGGGAATCATACCCATAAGGTCCTTCATGTTCCCCATTTTTTTGATCTGCTGTATCTGGCTCAGGAAATCGTCAAAACCGAATTTGTTCTTGGCGATCTTCTTTTGAATTTTACGGGCTTCCTCTTCATCGAACTGCTCTTGGGCACGCTCTACCAAGGAAATTACATCTCCCATGCCCAGAATACGGTCTGCCATACGGGATGGATAGAAGATATCTATGGCCTCCATCTTTTCGCCCGTACCAATGAACTTTATAGGCTTATCTACAACCGATTTTATGGAAATAGCGGCGCCACCACGGGTATCACCATCCAATTTGGTTAATATAACTCCATCAAAATTCAGAATATCGTTAAACGCTTTTGCGGTGTTTACCGCATCTTGTCCCGTCATGGCATCTACAACGAACAGGGTTTCCTGTGGGTCTATAGCCTTATGAATATCGGATATTTCCGTCATCATCCTTTCGTCTACGGCCAAACGACCGGCGGTATCTATGATCACCACATTATGACCATCCGATTTCGCCTTGGCAATACCTGCTTTTGCAATCGCGACCGGATCTGTATTTTCCCTATCGGAATACACGGGCACACCGATTTGTTCGCCCACTACATGTAATTGATCAATTGCCGCAGGGCGGTATACATCACAGGCGACCAACAAAGGATTCTTTGATTTTTTGGATTTTAAGAAATTTGCCAGTTTACCCGAAAACGTGGTCTTACCGGAACCCTGAAGTCCCGACATTAAAATGACCGAAGGATTGCCGGATAGATTTATTCCCTCGGATTCCCCACCCATAAGCTGGGTAAGCTCGTCCTTAACGATCTTGACCATTAACTGACCTGGCTGTAACGTCGTTAGTACATCCTGGCCCAATGCCTTTTCCTTTACCCTATTGGTAAACTCCTTGGCAATCTTAAAGTTGACATCGGCATCTAATAGTGCCCTACGAACCTCCTTCGTGGTCTCCGCTACATTGATTTCCGTGATTTGCCCGTGTCCTTTTAGGACATGAAGGGCTTTATCTAACTTTTCGCTTAAATTATCAAACATATATTTTGCAATTTTGAAGGGAATGCAAATTTAACAATATCAACGGTAAGTAGGTAAAATGAAGCTCAAAATCTAAAAAACAAAAGAGCACCCATAAAACATGAGCGCTCTTTCTACGGTTGTGGGGCAAAAAAGGTATTACAATTTCATAGCAATTTTTAGTTTTAAAACTCCATCACCACCGCCAACGAGGCCCAACTCTTTACTGTTGGCGGTGTATATTTGGATGTTTATCATCGTTCTAATATTAGTTTATCGTAGCCTCCACCATCGTTTTGATGTTTGAGTTCCAAGCGATTTTCAGCTATATCCAGTAGAACATAGTCATTGGCCAAGGGCAAGTAATTACTACCCGGAGAAAAGGCAATTATAAGTTCTAGCTTAAACTCAGCGTTTCTGTAGGCAAACCAGATTCCGGTACTGTATACTTCCCCGTTTAAACTTCTCACCTCCAAGCTGCCATTCCTATCCATATATAAAGCAACATCGTCGTACATCTGGGTGGTATCGTCACCATTTTCCTCTGCATAGGCAATTTTCCATTCGGTTTCGTTGAAAATAGTGGTCAAAAAACCTACGTCCTTGTCCTCCTCATCCTGGGCTTCACAATCCCTTACAAGTATTATCTCGTATCGCGTACCCTCTATGTTAAATTGCAACCGCCTATCTTCAAGATCACTGAGCAACCACTCGAAACTAACACTAGGCTCCTCTCCCATTACAATGGCCATGACCAAACGCCCTTCTTGGTTGGTGGTTATCTCCCAGGCCCCTTCGGAAACTGTTTCCCTATTGCTCAAAGTTACCACGCCATCTGGCTTGAATTGAAATTCGTACCCAAGCAACCTGTTGATCTGACTGCCATTGTTCTTTACCCGTTTTATAATCCAGCTACATTCTATTAACAATGCCCTAAGGTTATCCGGACTATTGGAATAAATATCACAAGCGCTATGCATTATGATTCGGTTTTCCGGACTTTCGTACAGTTTAATTTTTCCTTCACCTATGTCATAGATCAACCACTCTAGATTAAAATCAACCAAGGTATCAAAGTTAAGTTGTACCAAAATCCCTTTATCCGAAACGCTAGTTCCCCATGACCCGTTTAAGTCCGCATCGTCTCCGTTTCTGACCGTTACGGTTCCATCGGTAGCAAAATTCATCAGATACCCAACATACTGCTCGGTTTGCAACCGGCCATCTCTTTTCACTTCACGAACAAACCAAGGACATTCCGTTAAATAGTTGTTTAAACGTTCCTTATCAAAATCATCGTCGTTGTAATCGTCATCATCATCCTCGTCACAAGCATCCCTTGCGCCCTCTAGTGTTCTTGTTAGTTCTTCATTACTATTCACTTCAATAGAGGTACCATCGTACAGTTTTAAGGAAATGGGAAAGTCCACACTAGCCAAGTCACCTTCCTTTAAACCACTAAAAAATAGTCTTAAATCCTTATCGTTTTCCGCTACAATACTTCCTGTTTGTTCTAAGTCCACATCAAAAGTGAACAAGGTAATCGGATATATAAAGTCAATACATTCGATATCTTCATCGGCTCCGCCTTCGGTACATTCCGCCGCCAATTTTCTAAACTCTTCCAAGCCGTTTAACGCTATTTCCGTAAAATCGGCCTGGGTTATGGTAATGGGAAAAATGATTTCCAAAATATTCTCATCGTCTTGGGCAGCATCAAAAACCTGCTCGATCACTTGTAAATCCTCCAAACTATCTATAATAACATCCAAGCCGTTTACAGTTACCGTATAGGGGAATTTTATATCGATACAACTGGCGCCATCAACAATATTATCAAAAGAACCGTCTTTGGTGGCCGTATTTTTCATTAAGGTGGCCGTAACGGAACTTAAGGTGATGGCAGTGGTTTCCTCGCTAAGTGTAACTTCTTCAAACTCGTCTTGACAAGAAAGAAGTGTTATGGTTAAAAATAAAAACGGCAGATAGGTCGTAACACGTTGAAACTTTTTCATATCAATTTGGATATTTATCCGTTATTCGTTCTTAAAACAACGCATTTTAAAAATACCCTACTTTTTGTATTCCGTTTTTTTAAAATACCTTTAGTGGCAATCCAAGTTTTCTAAATGGCAGAACAAGAGCATGTGTGCGAGGAAAAGGTGTACGCAGGTATTTTCAAGACCAATTCCAAAACGATTTTCAACCATATTTTTTATAAGTATGGCAATGAGGAAAAGGCACACGATGCCGTACAGGAAGCTTTTATGAAGCTCTGGGAAAACTGTGCCAAGGTACCACCCACAAAAGCAAAGTCTTTTTTATATACCGTGGCAAACAACCTGTACTTGAATGTTTTAAAGGCCGAGAAAGTCCGCTTGAAGTATGCGGACAAAAGTTTAAAGACCACGAACGAGAATCCGGAGTTTCTAATGGAGGAGGGCCAGTTCAAGGAAAAACTGGATGCCGCTCTGAACAGCTTACCGGAAAACCAACGGGCTACATTTTTAATGAACAGAATAGACGGATTAAAGTATGCCGAAATTGCTCAACTAGAAGGTGTAAGCGTTAAAGCAATAGAAAAACGCATGCACTTGGCGCTAAAAAGTCTTAGGGAAAAAATTGATGGAATCTAAAAGTTGGTAGTTGAAAAAATGAAATTGGACAAAAGAAACAAGACACAGGACACAGGACACAGGACACAGGACCTTAGAAAAGGAAAAAACGAT
Source organism: Maribacter chungangensis (assembly GCF_042676845.1). Classification (NCBI taxonomy): domain Bacteria; kingdom Pseudomonadati; phylum Bacteroidota; class Flavobacteriia; order Flavobacteriales; family Flavobacteriaceae; genus Maribacter; species Maribacter chungangensis. Next base: position 1,092,928 of record NZ_JBHTHY010000003.1, on the reverse strand, counting down.
TGTTATTTTTGATTTTACGATTTAAAACAGGGAGCCTTTATCTGCGGGATACTTGTTTATCCTTTTCACAATGAAGTCATTTAAACTTTTTCCGTTAGCTAAAAAATTGCTCTTTTTCGCCCATTTTTTGTCTTTTTTTCTTTCCATAGCTATGCTATGCAACTCAAAAAAGCCTTCAAATGGTCATAAAATTTCTAATTTTCGCTTGAACGTGAAAAGTTTAAACCACTTCAATTACTGAATACTGAATACTGATTACTCAATACTCATTACTTTTTACTGATTACTGATTACTGATTACTGAACAAAGTAGGGTTTTTAGAAGAACAATTGTTATTAACGTATAAGACAAAAAGGAATGCAAGAAGATTACTTGGCAAAATGGCTCAATAATGAGCTAACGGAGGCAGAACTTTCGGAGTTTAAAAAGTCCGATACCTATGCTACGTATTTAAAAATAAAGGAAACTACGGCAACCATGGAGGCACCTGATTTTGATGCGGATGAGGCATGGAAACAACTAGAAACTAAGCGTACACAAGAGGAACCCAAACTACTTACGTTATCGCCGTTCAAATCCTTTCTTAGGGTTGCAGCCGCAGCGGTACTGGTTTTGGGAGCTGCTTTCATGTACTTGAACTCATTGGATACCACTGTTAGCACCCAGTACGCCGAAAATAAAGAAATTGTTTTACCCGATACGTCAGAAGTAAGATTAAATGCAGCATCTACCTTATCCTACGATGATAAAAACTGGGACGAAAACCGAACGCTTAGCCTACAGGGAGAAGCTTTTTTTAAAGTTGCCAAAGGAAAGACCTTTACCGTAACCACGGATCAGGGTACCGTTACCGTGCTAGGAACGCAGTTTAACGTAAAGAACAGGGAGAATTTTTTTGAAGTCACCTGCTACGAAGGCTTGGTCAGTGTCCTCTACCAGGGACAGGAAACCAAGGTACCTGCCGGAAACTCCATTATAGCGATCAACGGCAATCTATCAAAAAATAGCGCACCCATAAACGGAGAACCCTCATGGCTTCGAAACGAAAGTAGTTTTCAAAGTATTCCCCTAAAATATGTGTTGGCCGAGTTCGAAAGACAACATAATATCAATGTAGACAGTAAAGGTATAGACGCAAATATGCTGTTCACGGGAACATTTAGCAACACCGACACGGACCTTGCGCTTAAAAGCATTAGTATTCCGCTACAAATTAGCTTTACCTTAGAGGGGAATAATGTGCAATTCTATGAGGAAAACGCACCTGAATAAACTTTCTTTCTTTCTTTTATGCATAAGTCTTTTACTTCCGCTAGGAAAAGGCCTTGGTCAAGAACAGCCCAAGAAGACCATGGGCATTATTCAACTTATCAAAGAACTGGAAGAAAGCCATCGGATTAAATTTTCATATTTGGATACGGTGCTTTCAGGTATTGAACTGGAAAAACCTAATGAAGTTGATTTGGATGCCATATTGGCCCAGATTCAACAGCGTACCCCGCTTATTATTAAAAAAGTAAGCGATAGGTATTATAGTATATCCCAAAAGAACAGGATTACCATCTGTGCACGCGTCCTTGATAATTTCCAAAAGAATACGATACCCGGAGCTACGATACAGGTATTGGGGAGCTCCAAATCCATTATTACCGATTTGGAGGGTAATTTTTCCCTGTCGGATATACCAAGAACTGCCACCATACAGATCAACCATATCGGTTTTAAAACACGCTTTGTCCCTGCCGAAAAACTGATACAACAACCCTGTAGCGTGGTGGCAATGGTGCAAAGTTATCAGGAACTTGAGGAAGTCGTTGTTTATAAATTCCTTACCGAAGGACTAACCAAATTAACGGATGGCAGCATAGAACTTAACACGGGTGGTTTCGGAATCCTTCCCGGCCTTAGCGAACCGGATATCCTACAGACCATACAAGCCCTACCCGGTATAAAAAGCGTGGACGAAACGGTGTCCGATATCAACATAAGAGGAGGTACCAACGACCAAAACCTGATCTTATGGGACGGCATCAAAATGTACCAGTCCGGACATTTTTTTGGGTTGATATCGGCCTTCAACCCATACCTAACGGATAAGGTAACGGTCATAAAAAATGGATCCAGTGCGCGCTACGGAGACGGTGTTAGCGGTGTGCTGGATATGCGCACCAAAAACACCATAACGAACAATTTCTTTGGCGGTGCCGGATTTAACTTGATAAGTGGGGACGCCTACGGCCAGGTTGCACTAACCGATAATTTGGCCCTGCAGTTTTCCGGTAGGCGCTCCCACACGGATTTTATCGACACCCCTACGTATACTACCTTTTCCCAAAAAGCATTTCAGGATACCGATGTACAGGCAGATAGCGATTTTTACTTTTATGATTTTACCGGAAAGGTATTGTATGATTTCAACCCGTACCATCGCCTACGCATAAGCTTGATCCATATTAAAAACAATTTGGACTATGAGGAAAGTGATCTGGACGGCAGCCCAACCAACCTCAGCTATTTGGATCAAACCAACCTTTCTTTCGGTGGCATATTGGAAAGCGATTGGACTACAAATTTTTCTACCCGGCTAAGCGTGTACCACACCAAGTATCAATTAAACGCGTTGAGCATTTCCAATGAAGCCAGACAACGCCTTGTTCAAAACAATCTCGTTATTGAAAAAAGTGCCAAACTGAACACAACCCTACAACTAAGCGAGGACTTAAAATGGGATAATGGCTACCATCTTACAGAAACGGGAATAGCGAATAGAACCGAACTGAACGAACCGGAATTCCTGAGCAATAGTAAAGGGGTAATCTACAACCAGGCCCTCTATTCCGAACTAAGTTACCGATCTCCAAACCAAAAACTGGCGGCCAAGGCCGGTGGCCGATTGAACTACATACAAAACCCGGATACTTTTGATGAAGCGATTTTAGAGCCCAGACTAAATGTAAGCTACACCTTGGCGCCCTTTTTTAAAACCGAAATTTTGGGAGAGTTTAAAAGTCAGACCACGAACCAAATTATAGATCTGGAACAAAACTTTTTAGGTATAGAAAAACGGAGGTGGGTGCTGGCAGATGGCAACCGTTTGCCCATTACCAGAAGTAAGCAGGGCTCTTGGGGCGTAAACTATGATCAAAATAGTTTTTATGCCGGGATAGAGGCCTTTTACAAAGAGGTAGATGGCATTAATGTACGTACACAAGGCTTCCAGAACCAAAACCAATTTAACGGGGAAGTAGGAAGCTATGCCATAAAGGGCATCGAACTTCTTCTGAACAAAAAGACAGACACCTACAGTATCTGGCTCAGCTATACCTATAATCAGAACGACTATAGCTTCAACACACTGGTTCCAAGCTCTTTCCCCAACAATCTGGACGTGAGGCATACTGCTACCCTAGCAGGAAACTACACCTACAAACAGCTTAAATTGGGACTTGGTTTTAACTACCGTTCCGGACGACCGTTTACCCTACCAGATGCCATTAATCCTGTTGATAATACGGTCGTACCCAACCAAATCGTTTACCAGGCACCTAATACAGAAAGGCTAGCCGAATATTTTAGGGCAGATTTTTCGGCGATTTATGACTTTTCTATAACGGATAACATAAAAGCATCGGCAGGAGTATCGGTGCTTAACTTTACCAATAGAAGAAATAATCTGAATACCTTTTTTAGATTGAATGATGCCGATACACTAGAACGAGTGGAACGGCTTTCTTTAGGGGTAACCCCAAATGCGAGTTTTAGAATTCGCTTTTAACCTGTAGCCCCATATTCTCCAAAAAGCGAACCCTTGACCAACTGCGATTCCGTATATAGCCCTACCTAAAAAAGGTTAAAAAAAACCTTTTAGGGCAGTCTATAAAATCCCATATTAAGCATCGCTCTTACCATTTTGAACAGTTGTGGAAAATGATGTTCAAACGTCTTTGGGGTTTCAATGAAACTTTCTAACGCCACGGCAAAAAACTCGTGTACATTCGTTTTACCATAGGCCCTAAAATAGCCGCTTGCCTCCCATTTTGCCAGAAAATGGCCGTCGGACAATACCCGTTTCATTCTCTGCATTCCAAAAATAAAAAAGAAAGACCTCACATTTAATTTATTTACCACGTTAAAGCTTAGGGCATGGGCGAACTCGTGCACGGCTAAGTTGATATTATCATTAGGAATCCTGAATCCTTTTACCAACTGCTCGGCCGAAAAAATAATGGTCTTTAGTCCCCGGTTGTATTCACCGTAATGGTCCCGTTTGGTTATCGCAGAATAATATTTGGATGGATATACAATGATTTTTTCAATGGATAAAATTAAAAAATCTGCCATACCCAAAGTCAGCATAGCACCTGTGGCGGAAAGTAACAATCTAATTTTGGCTACTTCCTTTACATCGTTATGAAAGTGTATTTGCTTGCGATGCCTAAAACGAACTACCCTTTTCTCGAACTTTTTTTTAATTGGACCGTTAAGCGTATTATAAAACGGGGGGTACTCCTCAATTGTTCTTTTTTCTTTTTCCGTTAATGGTAGAATATGAACAAATGGATTAAGAAAGAATAAATCCAAGGTATAGTAAACGATGTACAAAAAGTATCCAAAAATGGAAACCAAGCAACCGATCGCAAAAATATCGACTAAAATTTCCATTTCTATCTTTCTATCCTACATCCGCTCAGGAACTGAAATTCCCAAGAGCCTAAGAGCGGTTTGGATGACCTCCCCAACCTTTTGGGACAATTGTACTCGAAGTACTTTCTTCTGTTCATCCGTTTCCCCCAAAATGGAAACCTGCTGGTACAGGGAGTTAAATTCGCGCACCAGGTCATAGGTATAGTTCGCGATTACGGCCGGACTATAATTCTCGGCCGCCAATTGAACGGTATCCGGAAAAATCTGTAATTGCTTGATCAGCTCCTTTTCCTTGGAATGTAATTCGCCTATGTTTACTTGGCTTTGCCATTGCACACCCGTGTCCTTGGCTTTTCTTAAAATGGATTGTATCCTTGCATAGGTATATTGAATAAATGGCCCGGTATTTCCCTGAAAATCTACCGATTCCTCTGGGTCAAATAAAATCCGCTTCTTCGGGTCTACTTTTAAGATATAGTATTTTAAGGCACCCAAACCTATCATCTTATAGAGCGATTGCTTCTCTTCATCGGAGTACCCCTCCAATTTTCCCAAATCCTCTGAAATAGCTTTAGCCGTCTGTGTCATTTCTTCCATAAGGTCATCGGCATCCACAACGGTTCCTTCCCTACTCTTCATTTTACCGCTAGGGAGGTCTACCATGCCATAGCTTAGGTGGTATAGCTTATCGGCCCATGAAAAACCTAGTTTCTTAAGAATCAGAAATAGCACTTTAAAATGGTAATCCTGTTCGTTGCCTACGGTATAGACCATCCCATTGATATCCGGATGATTTTTTACCCTTTGTATGGCCGTACCAATGTCTTGGGTCATGTAGACCGCGGTACCATCGGACCGTAAGACAATTTTTTCGTCCAGTCCATCCTCGGTCAAATCTATCCAAACACTACCATCTTCCTTTTTATAAAACACCCCCCGTTGCAATCCGTCCGCAACCACATCCTTTCCCAACAAATAGGTATCACTTTCGTAGAGATAGGAGTCAAAATCAACTCCCAGGTTCTTGTACGTAATATCAAAACCTTCGTACACCCAGCCGTTCATTTTTTTCCACAAGGTCACGACTTCTTCATCACCAGCCTCCCATTTTAAAAGCATTTGCTGGGCAGCTAACAGAATGGGGGCTTCTTTTTCGGCTATTTTTTTATCCACTCCTTCTTTGACCATGGCAGCAACCTCGTCCTTGTATGCCTTATCAAAAGCTACGTAGTAATTACCAACCAGTTTATCCCCTTTCAGCCCCGTACTTTCCGGGGTTTCCCCATTCCCAAAACGCTGCCACGCCAACATGCTTTTACAGATATGGATACCACGATCGTTAATGATCTGGGTTTTGTAGACCTTTTTCCCGGAGGCCTTTAAAATTTCGGCCACGGAATATCCTAACAAGTTATTCCGAATATGACCCAGATGTAAGGGCTTATTGGTATTAGGCGAGGAATACTCTACCAATACCGCATCATCGGAAGGTGGTACGAGTCCGTAAGAAGAGTTGCCTAGTATCGTATTAAAAAAATCGAGATAGTAAGCATCGGAAAAAACCAAGTTTAAAAACCCCTTGACCACGTTAAAATCCGTAATCATTTCCAGTTCCTTTTTTAAATAAGTGCCTACCTGTTCACCTATTTGCACCGGGTTACCCTTTACATGTCTAAGCATAGGAAAAACGACCACGGTAACATCGCCTTCAAAATCCTTTCTCGTAGGTTGAAACTCGACTGTAGGTAAGTTTACGTCATAGATATTGCCAATGGCCTCGATTACTTTTTTCTCTAGTACTTCCTGAATCTTCATACGTGGGTAATTAAGGGTGCAAAACTAATCATTTTTACACTTATCCCTCCACAACCCGCAGTTTCCATTTCCCTTTTATTAACTTTAAAGAAAAATGCCAAATGTTAGTAAACGTATCCTATAACAATAAAGCGATAACTGAAAAAGTCGATGAGGCGGTAGGGAAACCCTTCACTTTAAAAGAACGATGGAAAATGGGGGGTATTGGTTCGCCAAAGCTCATTATTACGGAAACCAGCGTAGAAATTAGAAACCTGCTTATTTTGGACAACAACAGGGATACCTGTAATATAGAAATTAGACCTAAAGGCATTATCGTTCGGTTCAGGTCTCTTTTAGAAACTTTTGCCCTTGTTATTCCCTATTACAAACTCACTATTTATAAAGGACAGGCATCGGTCTACTCCGTATACAGAGATAATTACTTTATAAAGGTGGAATCGGATACCAAAGCAGTACAAAAGTTCTTTTCTCGGATACTAGGATATAAGGCCGATAACGCCCCTACTTCTATTGATGATTTGTAAGAAGCTGGATGCTGGATGCTGGATGCTGGATGCTGGATGCTGGATGCTGGATGCTGGATGCTGGATGCTGGATGCTGGAAAAATAACTTTCATGTTTAGAAAACAACCCAAAATTGAGGTAAAACCTACTAAAACCGACCGTTTATTGATGCGGATCGGATGTATACTGGTTGGATTGCATTTTATCGTGATAGGTGTTTTTTACTTTGACTTACCGAACACCATACCTACCCACTTTAATTTAAAAGGTGAGGCCGATGGTTTTGGTAGTAAAATGAACCTCTGGGCGCTCCCAATTTTAAGCTTGGGAACGTTTTATGCGCTATGGTTGCTGACCATACGCATGAAACCATGGAATTATAACTACCCTACCCAAGTAACAGAAAAAAACGCAACGGCTCTTTATGCACTTTCTATCCGGATGCTGGTATGGCTAAATATGGGTACCGTACTGGTATTTCTAGTAATTAGCCTACATAGTATTTTAATAGCGCTAAGGGTACAATGGATCAACCTCAGCTGGTTTATTATATTCCTATTGATATTCCTAACACTTTACCCCTTTATCATAATAGTTAAAATGTTCCAAATCCCCAAAACATGAAGATTCTCCTTACCGGTGCCAATGGCTATATAGGAATGCGACTGCTGCCACAATTACTGGAGGCCGGACACGAAGTGGTGTGTGCGGTTAGGGATGCGGACCGACTCTCGGTAGATGCCGAAACACGAAAGCACATACAGGTTGTAGAAATAGACTTTTTAAAGGAAGTACAACCAAGCCTATTACCAAAAGATCTGGATGCCGCCTACTTCCTTATCCATTCCATGAGTACCTCCACCACGGATTTTGACGAACTAGAAGCCAAAACGGCTACCACTTTCAATGCTTATGTGGCAAAAACGAATATAAAACAGGTGATATACCTCAGCGGAATCGTCAACGATGCCAACCTATCCAAACACCTTTGGTCACGTAAAAACGTAGAAGAAATTCTATACAAGGGGGATTTTAGCTTGACCGTATTAAGAGCGGGGATTATCGTAGGTTCAGGAAGTTCCTCGTTTGAAATTATACGAGATCTGTGCGAAAAACTACCCTTTATGATTACCCCGAAATGGGTCCTCACCAAAACACAGCCCATCGCCATCCGAGATGTCATTCATTTTCTTACCGGTGTTCTAGGCAATGAAGCCACCTATAACGATTCGTTTGACATTGCGGGTCCGAATGTGCTTACCTACAAGGAAATGTTGCACCAATATGCTAGGGCGAGAGGTTTTAAAAACTGGATCTATACCGTTCCTGTAATGACTCCCAAACTATCCTCTTATTGGTTATACTTTGTTACGTCTACCTCCTATACCTTGGCGCTTAATCTTGTAGATAGCATGAGAATCGAGGTAGTTGCCAAAGACCAACGATTGGCTAAACTTTTAGGAATGACACCACATACCTACAGAGAAGCCTTGGACATGGCTTTTGTGAAAATAGAACAGAACCTTGTGGTAAGCAGTTGGAAGGACAGTATGATAAGCGGTCGTTTTAACAAAAATCTGGAAAAATACATACAGGTTCCAAAATTTGGCGTGCTACGGGACATACAGACCCTAAGCATAGAGGATCCCAAACAGGTTCTGGAAAATATTTGGAAAATTGGTGGGGAAAACGGCTGGTACTACGGGAATTGGTTGTGGAAAATACGTGGTTTTTTAGATAAATTGATCGGTGGTGTGGGGCTACGGCGCGGAAGAACCCATCCCAATAAAATATATGCCGGAGATGCCCTTGATTTTTGGCGCGTACTCTTAGCCGATAAAAAAGGAAGGCGATTGTTGCTTTTCGCCGAAATGAAACTTCCCGGAGAAGCTTGGCTGGAATTCCGTATCGATAATAACAACGTATTGCACCAAACCGCAACCTTTAGACCCAGAGGTTTACGAGGTAGGTTGTATTGGTACAGTATTGTACCTCTCCACTATTTTATTTTTGGCGGGATGATCCGGAATATTGCCAAGTCCAGAAACAAGGTCTAATAAGCCTTATACTCATGTCAATTGGAAGGGCATTTCCCTTAGTCGTTCTCCTGTAAGCCTAAACACGGCATTTGCAATAGCGGCACCTATAGGGCCAAGCGGCGGTTCACCAACGGCACCCGGTGTATCCGAACCTTGGAGCAATACCACATCGATCTCTTTGGGGGCATGTTTCATCAAGGCCATTTGGTACGGCCCGTAGTTCGTTGGCGTAAGTTCTCCATTTTCTACCTCCATCTTCTCGAACATGGCCGCACTCATTCCCATGATTATTGCTCCCTCACATTGGGCTCGTACCTGATCAGGGTTTACGGCAAGTCCAGGGTCCATCGCACAGGTAACCTTATGCACTTTTATCTCCTTGTTTTCTACGGAAACGGCCACAACTTGGGCACAAGGCGTATTGGCATCGGTTGAAACGGCAAGCCCCATAGCTCTTCCATTAATGATGGTATCGGTATAGCCTGCTTTTTCTACTACTGCTTTTATGACGGACTTTAAGCGTTTGCCCCTATCGTCATCCTGAATTTGGGACAATCTGAATTCAGCCGGATTTTTACCTGCGGTTACCGCGAGTTCATCCATAAAACTTTCGATCGCAAAGGTATTGGCCAAAAGACCTAAACTTCGCCACCAACTGGTAGCGAAAGGCAATTTCACCCGCCAGGAAACCGCTTGGTAATTAGGAATAGCCCCATACTGAATCATTCCCCCACGCCATGCACCTAAATCGGCACCCAAAACGGGTTCCAATATACCAGGTAGCATGGGAGAACCAAAGGCAACATCGCCGCTGGATACATTATGCTCCAAGGCTTCGATCATGCCGTCTGCATTCAATTTTCCTTTTAGCACATGGTGTGTGGGCGGGCGAAAGGTATCGTTCTGAAATTCTTCCTTTCTAGTAAAAAAGCATTTTACCGGCTTGCCTACTGCTTTTGACAACAGTGCCGCCTGAATGGCGTTGGGCGTATGCAATCTCCTTCCAAATCCGCCGCCTAAAAATGTAGGGATAATATTTACTTGTTCGGGTTCAAAACCTAGTCGCTCCGCAATTTCGTTACGAGTGAGGTTTATCACCTGTGTAGATAACATCACCAGAGCCTTATCCTCGGTTACATAGGCAAGGGAACCATTGGGCTCCAATTGGGCATGCGCGCCGATCGGACTCCAGTACTCGGATATAATAGTGGTATCATCTTCGCTCAAAACACCATCGGAATTCCCTTCTTTCTGTATTACAAAAGGCGTTCCCTTTCCTACGGTTACCATAGCTCTGATATCGGATGTCTGAATATCGCCTTGCGTTTCCCACTGAACCTCGATTGCCTCTTTGGCATTCTCGGCCTCTATTAACGACTTCGCCACAACACCTACAAAGTCGGTTTCTTTGACCACTTTGACCACACCAGGCATTCCTTCCGCTTTGGACGTATCCGCTCCCAGATAGGTCGACCCAATTCTTGAAGGTCGTACTACGGCACCATAAAGCATATCGGGCATGGTGGCATCCATGCCAAAAATAGGCGCCCCAAATACCTTATCTTCTAGATCTACCCTTGCAATGGGCTTTCCTATAAACTTGTAGTCGGCAATAGGTTTTAACTCCGGAGTATCCGGAATTACCCATTCCGAGACACCTTCCATTGCTTGGGCATACGTCATTCTTCTTTCCCCGTTCAAAATAACCCCATCCACTACGCTGAGGGTAGCGACATCGACCTGCAGTTTTTTAGCCGCTTCCAACTTTATCATTTCCCTCAATGTTGCTGCGAGTTCTCGTAACGGCATCCATAGTGCAGAGATCGAGGTACTGCCGCCTGTAGCAAAACCATCCATATTTCCAGAGGCAGAATTGGCATGCACCACACTGATTTGGCTCATGGAAACCTCCAATTCATCCGCGGCCATTTGTGCAAGACCTGTAAAAGTTCCTTGTCCCATTTCTACCTTGGGGCTGTGCAGAACCACGGTATTATCTTGGGTAATTTCAAACCAAACAATGGGCGTACCAGTATTGCCTTGATAGGGCGCATCCGCCGTATTTATGGCACCAGCTATTTTTCTGCGGATCGGATTTCTGAACAAGTAGGTGCCCACGGCAAGTACCCCTAGAGTTCCCAAACCACCTCTTACCAAAAATTTTCGCCTGGATACTTTTTTCCTTTCTGCCATACTTACGGATTTTCAGATTCGGTTACTTCTTTCGCAGTATTCAATGCGGCAGCTTTATGAATGGCTTTTCGCATACGGTAATAGGTGGCGCAACGGCATACATTGGTAATAGCGGAATCTATATCCTCATCGGTAGGTTGCGGAATCTTGTCCAATAGTGCAGCAGTTGCCATCATAAATCCGGGTTGGCAGTAACCACATTGGGGGACGATTTCTTCGATCCAAGCCTGCTGCACCGGATGCGGATTTTCCTTGGAACCCAGTCCCTCTATGGTCGTAATTTGTTTTCCTTGGGCCAATTTAACCGGGTACGAGCAGGAGCGCACCGCTTCCCCATCTACATGTAAGGTACAGGCGCCACAGGCCGCTTTTCCACAGCCGAACTTCGTCCCTTTTAACTCCAACATATCCCTAATAACCCAGAGCAAAGGCGTGTTTACGTCTTTAATGGTTAGCGTTCGGGGATTTCCGTTTACGTTAATGGTAATGTCCATATTTCCTATAGTTATTTGAATGGATAAAAAACCTTAAGCCTTGGGCAAAAACACCTCTGCCATCATACATCTTGCACTGCCACCACCGCAGGTCTCTATGGTCTCCAAAGAACTATGAATGATATCGCAGTGGCTTTCTATTGCTTTTATTTGAGCTGAATTTAAGGAATGGTAAGCAGCAGAACTCATGACCATAAAGCGTTTGTCGTCTGCTCCTATAACCTGTAACATATTGCCCGCAAAATGATGCATCTGTTGTTCCGATATGGCAATAATTTCCTTGCCGTCCTCTTTTAAATGTCGTACAACTTGCTTTCGCTCCTTTTTGTTGTCAATGGTATCAAGGCAAATTACCACAAAAGTTTCTGCCATGGCCATCATTACATTGGTATGATAAATGGGCAGCCGTTTGCCATCAACGGTCTGATTTGCCGTAAAAATGACCGGAAAGCATTCAAAATCCTCACAATATTCTATGAACAGTTCTTCATCGGCTCTTTCGGAAAGGGCACAATACGCCTTTTGGTTTACCCTATCCTTTAGAATACTACCTGTCCCTTCTAGATAAACACCGGCTTCCTCGGCCGATGTATAATCTACAATGTCCTTTATTACAAATCCTTTATCCTCTAAGATATCAAAAATATCGGCCCTTCTTTCCTTACGGCGGTTTTCGGCGAACATGGGATATACGACCACTGTACCCGATTTATGAAAAGAGACCCAATTATTTGGAAAAATAGAGTCCGGTGTGTCATTTTCCTTTTTATCGTCAACTACGATAACGTTAACCCCGTTCTGCCTTAGAATAGCTACAAAATCATCGAACTCTTTTTGTGCCCTCTCATTTATCGTTTGGCTCTTAATGGCCAAATCTTCCTGAAAATAGTTATTTACCGCAGTTTGTTCGTTCATGCGAAAGGCAACCGGGCGTATCATCAAAATTGTGTTGGTTATCTGCATAATATATGTTGATTATTCCCTGATCAAGGGCAATGTACTACATCTTAAAAGTCCTTCCTGTTTGGCTATTTCCGCATAGGGTATTTCCTCAACGGTAAACCCCTGATCTCTTAACCAGCTATTAAGTCGGGTAAAGTTCTTTTCGGAAACCACCACGTCCGGGGAAATGGAAAATACATTGCTGAACATGTGGTACATTTCATCTGCCGTGATTTCGAAAATGTTTTCAGGGCCAAAAAATTCTACTAACCATTCATATTCATCTTCTACCAAAAATCCGTTTTTATGAAGTATGGCTTTCCCTTTTCCTAAAGGTTGAAAACAACAATCCAAGTGCAGCGCATTTTCCCGGGCGTTTTTGGATTTTCTAAGCTCAAATGATTTAATGTTTTTGTTCGGAAATTGCCTGCTGATCCAATCTACTGCCTTTTTATTGGTTCTTGCAGTGATATGTTCCGCGTAATCCGCTGCCGAATAGGTGCCTATAAAAATATAGTCGTTCCAAGGCATTACATCTCCGCCCTCTACATGAACTTCTTCCGGTGGATGTAGTATATGCTTTTCATCGATCTTGTCCAAAACATGTAAAATTGCTTCCACCTCCTGTTCCCTATCCGGAAGAATATTCGCAATTATCAGTTTATTCTCTATTACAAAGGCAATGTCCCTAGAAAAAATCTGGTTACAATTCTCTAAAACTTCGGGCCTAAATACGGTAACACCGTATTTACGAAATACCGCTGCGAACGCTTCCATTTCTCTTATCATATCCGCTTCTAAGGGATAGGTACCGGCAAGAATATGTTCCAACGACTTTGGATCGTAGGCATCCTCTGGAGCAGGAGTTGGGCCACAGCTTTTGGCCGTGCCCAAAACAACTGCTTTCAAGGGAGCTATTTCATCTTTAATGTTCAGTTTAAGCATAACTATATCTAAGTTTACATCAGGTTTTTAACCAAAAAAAAGCTCCTTTACACTAAAAGAGCTTTTTTGTTTTTTTATAAGGTAGCAATCTACCTTTTGTCCAGTTTAACAAATGGTCTATGGGTTTCTCCAACATATATTTGTCTTGGTCTGCCAATAGGTTCTCCGTTCAAACGCATTTCTCTCCACTGGGCAATCCAGCCGGGCAATCTTCCTAAAGCGAACATCACCGTGAACATCTCCGTTGGAATACCTAAGGCTCTATAAATTATCCCGGAGTAGAAATCCACATTAGGATATAATTTACGATCTACAAAATAAGGATCTTCCAAGGCTTCTTTCGCCAGCCCTTTTGCTATTTCCAAAATAGGATCGTCTATTCCCAAATCTGCCAGCACTTCTTCCGCGGCTACTTTTATAATTTTCGCGCGTGGATCAAAATTCTTGTATACTCTATGTCCAAAGCCCATTAACCTAAAGGGATCGTTCTTATCCTTGGCCTTGGCCATATACTTTTTAGTATCGCCACCATCTTGCTGAATCGCTTCCAACATTTCTAGAACAGCCTGGTTTGCACCACCATGCAACGGACCCCACAAGGCGGAAATTCCTGCTGATAGTGAGGCGAAAAGTCCAGCATGGGAAGAACCAACGATACGTACGGTAGATGTAGAACAATTCTGCTCATGGTCCGCATGGAGAATCAACAGTTTATCCAGCGCATCGATAACAATCTTATTTCTTTTATATTCTTGAGAAGGTTTTTTGAACATCATTTTATGGATATTCTCCACATATCCAAGGGAATCATCACCATAATCCAATGGCAAGCCCTTTTTCTTTCTAAGTGTCCAAGCGACCAACACGGGAAACTTAGCTAAAATACGTACTATGGCCCCGTACATCTCATCTTTAGAGGTAACGTTTACAGAAATTGGGTTAAAAGCTATAAGTGCACTAGTTAAGGAAGACAGCACGCCCATTGGATGTGCCGATTTTGGAAAAGCGTCCAAAATCTTTTTCATTTCTTCGTCTACATGGGACTCGTTTTTTATATCAACATGAAAAGCCTCCAATTGTTCCTTATTCGGTAGCTCACCAAAAATCAATAAGTAGGCAACCTCTAGAAAATCTGCCTTCTCGGCCAATTCCTCTATAGAATAACCACGATATCTTAAAATACCTTTTTCCCCATCCAAAAAGGTGATTTCACTTTTACATGAACCGGTATTCTTATAACCCGGGTCTATCGTAATGATACCTTTTGTGGTGGATCGTAATGATTTAATATCTATAGCGAGCTCATCTTCCGTTCCTTTAATTACAGGAAACTCAAACCTCTTACCATTATACTCTAAAGTAGCTTTATCTGACATTCTTGTTTATATTATATGAAACAGTAAATTTACATAAAAGCACTCATTTTAACAATTAAGTAAATCGCTTTAGATCATAATTAACACGGCCTATAAAGCGGTTAAAAACTCCGGAAAAGACTTTACAGTAAATAAAGTGACCTGTAGTATTCATCCAAGGATTTTTCCCATGTAAACCTTGCCTTTTTAGCGTTTGCTTTTATCTTTTTCCATTTCGGTTGGTCGTGCTCCCAAATCGTTAAGGCTTCGTCAAAACTGCGAACCATGTTGTCTATTTTTTCATCATAGGTGTCCCCATCAAAAACAAATCCTGTTTTCATGTGATGCACGGTATCTTTTAAGCCTCCGGTGTGGTGCACCAGACATGGGTTCCCATTGCGCATGGCCAACATTTGACTTATGCCGCAAGGTTCAAATAAGCTAGGCATAAAATAAAGATCTGTTTCAAGATATATGGAATCAATCAAATCCTCGGACTGCCCGTTGGTAAAAATAAAATTTTTGTATTTGTAGCTCATCTTCCGAAAATGCTCTTCATAATCCGGATCACCTGTACCCAGTAACATAAAAATTCCGCCAATAGACTCCAACCTAGTAAGCATTAGTTCCAAAGCTTCTGGAGAACGTTTAAAAAAATAAAATTTTTGTTCGGTTAATCTAGCGACACTAGAAACAATAAACTTTGGTCTATTGCCAACATATTCCATTACTTTTTCACCTGTATGCGCCAAGAAATCGGCCTTGTACTTTTTAGATTCGTCTTGTAGCCATCTAAATAGAGCTTTGACTGTATTTCTGTATAGGAACCCTTTTTCCGCCTTTCTAATATTACCGTAATTAGAGGCGTTCAAAATTCCAAAAAGTCGGCCTTCATTATCCGCCTTTTGCAGATCTACTTCCAGACTTTCCCCTCCTATAAACTCGGGTTTTCTGCTGGGCAACAATACATCTTCCTTATAGGAAGGCGAAACGGTATGTACGGCATCCGCAAGTCGAATACCCACGGCCATAAGATTGATACAATCTTGGTAACGAGGATCCATTAGAGCCTTGTGGTCTAGATTTATTTCTGGAAACCAATTATGTACGGATGCATAATTATCATAAAATGGTCGAATACCCTGTATGGCCAGATTATGGATGCTGTACACATAGCGCATCTTTTTTAATTCGGTATAGTTTGGATGGTAGGTTTTCAAAAACAATATAGCACTGGAGTGCCAATCGTGCATGTGAACTATATCCAAGGGACCAAAAGCCTCTATTTTGATAGCCTGGGCCACGGCAGTATTAAAGATCATAAACTTTATGAAATCATTAAAAAAAGGCTCTGTTGGATCATCATGATAAATATGAGCTATACCTCCCTCCGTTATTTCCGGATGATGTATAGCGTAATGTGTAATATTGGGAAGTATCTTTTTTGGTACGACCTCATACAACTCGGCCTCATAGCTTTGTCCCCTAAGTTGAAATTCTAAACTAGCCTTAAAAACACCGTTCTTATGAAGTCTGGAATAGGACGGAACAACTACATGAACTTTATCACCTCGTTTCGATATTTCTCTTGGAACGTCTCTAACCACATCTCCCATACCTCCTGCTTTACAATTTGGAATAGCATCATTCTCGGCGGCAACAAAAAGAAAATTATTCATATCAAAGGAGTAGGTGATGATTCATTTTATATCTGAAAAAGATAGGTATCTTTTTTGGATTAAACCAAAAAAAAAGCCCTTCCGATAAAGAAAGGCTCTTAAATAACTACAAGTACGTAAATCAGTTGATCTTAAACGCTTTTTCCTGAGGGTAATAAGCCATACTTCCTAATTCTTCCTCAATTCTTAGCAACTGATTATATTTCGCCATACGATCCGATCTAGATGCCGAACCGGTTTTTATTTGTCCTGTATTCAATGCCACGGCCAGATCTGCAATGGTGTTATCTTCCGTTTCACCGGAACGATGGGACATTACCGAAGTATATCCTGCATTTTTTGCCATATTAACCGCCGCAATGGTTTCGGTAAGCGTTCCTATTTGGTTAACCTTGATCAATATAGAATTCGCAATTCCTTTTTCGATACCGGTAGACAATCTTTCTACATTGGTAACGAAGAGGTCATCTCCTACCAATTGTACTTTATCCCCAATTTTATCCGTCAAGGATTTCCAACCGTCCCAATCATTTTCATCCATGCCGTCCTCTATAGAGAGAATAGGGTATTTTGCGGAAAGATCGGCCAAATACTGCGCCTGCTCCTCCGATGTGCGAATAATTCCTTTGTCGCCTTCAAATTTCGTGTAATCATATTTACCATCAACAAAGAACTCTGCCGCGGCACAATCCAGAGCGATCATAACATCATCACCCAACTTATAACCTGCTTTTTCTACCGCTATAGCTATGGTATCCAAGGCATCTTCCGTACCACCAGCTAAATTTGGGGCAAAACCTCCCTCATCGCCTACCGCCGTGCTCAAACCCCTATCATGCAAGACCTTTTTTAGGTTGTGGAAAATCTCGGTTCCCATTTGCATGGCATGAGAAAAACTTTTCGCCTTCACCGGCATAACCATAAACTCCTGAAAAGCAATAGGTGCATCTGAATGCGAACCACCGTTTATAATGTTCATCATTGGGACCGGAAGCGTATTGGCGCTAACCCCTCCAACGTACCTAAACAAGGATAATCCCAGTTCGTTTGCGGCAGCTTTGGCAGCAGCCAATGAAACACCTAGGATAGCATTAGCCCCAAGTTTTGATTTGTTGGGCGTACCGTCCAAATCTATCATGGTTTGATCTAACAAATTCTGCTCAAAAACAGACATTCCCAAAATTTCTTCGGCGATTATGGTATTTACGTTAGAAACCGCCTTGGTAACGGCCTTGCCCATATAGGAACTACCGCCATCCCGAAGTTCAACAGCTTCGTGCTCACCGGTAGAAGCTCCAGAAGGAACAGCCGCTCTTCCCATTACACCATTTTCCGTAATTACATCTACCTCTACGGTAGGATTACCTCTAGAATCTAAAATCTGTCTCGCGTGAACACTTAATATAATACTCATTCTATGCTTTATTTTGTGATTATTATTGCGGGATAAAGGTACAAAACCCATGTTCCCATAGGAATGCTATCCCATCAAATATTTACTGTAATCCAATGATTTTTTAAACTTTTACCGTCTCTTTTGTGTTTTTCTGTATCAAACCAAAAAAATCGTCAAACAGATAATCCGCATCATGCGGCCCGGGACTTGCCTCCGGGTGATATTGTACAGAGAATACATCCCTATCCTTCATTTTAATACCGGCGACCGTATGATCGTTCAAATGCACATGCGTAATTTCCAAAAGGGCATTTGCCTCTGTTTCTTCCCTATTGATAGCAAAGCCATGATTTTGTGAGGTAATTTCGCCCTTACCGGTGACTTTATTCAATACAGGGTGATTAATTCCTCTGTGACCATTATGCATTTTATAGGTAGACACCCCGTTTGCAAGTGCAATTACCTGATGCCCTAAACATATACCGAATAACGGCTTGCCCGAAGCTATCATTCCCTTTGCCGCAGCAATAGCGTCCGTTAAAGGTTCTGGGTCACCGGGTCCGTTTGAGATAAAATAAGCATCAGGGTTCCAAGCGGACATTTCCTCAAAACTTGCATTGTACGGAAACACCTTAATATAGGCGTCTCTTTTAGCAAGATTTCTAAGTATATTTTTTTTGATTCCAATATCTAGTGCCGCTATTTTATACGTAGCATTTTCCTTTCCATAATAATAAGCTTCTTCTGTAGAGACCTTCGAGGCAAGTTCCAAACCTTCCATGCTTGGCACTTCTTTTAATTTTTTCTTCAGGCCTTCAATATTGTTGACATCAGTAGAAACAACAGCGTTCATTGCGCCGTTATCCCTTATATAACTGACCAACGCCCGGGTATCCACGTCAGAAATGGCAAACAACTTATTTTTCTCCAAAAATTCCTCTAAACTTAAATCGGCCAAAGGCCTTGAGTAATCATAACTAAAGTTCTTACATATTAACCCAGCTATCTTTACGGTTTCCGATTCGGATTCATGGATACTAGTGCCATAGTTTCCAATATGTGCATTGGTCGTGACCATTAATTGACCAAAATACGATGGGTCCGTGAAAATCTCTTGATACCCTGTCATACCGGTATTAAAACAAACCTCACCAAAGGCCGTACCCTCTTTATCCCCAACTGCCTTTCCATGAAAAATAGTTCCATCGGCTAACAATATCAGTGCTTTCTTCTTGGATTGATACTTCATACTGTATTTTACTAGATTAAAATTTAACAAAAAAACATAAAAAAAGGATAAGCATTGCTGCTTATCCTTTTAAAATTATCACTATTTATCGACATCCTATTTTTCAGAGTCATCGTTTTTAACTGTGTCATCCGTTTTGTCTTCTGTCTCTGCCTGCGCATCAACATTGGTAACAACTTCTGCTTCTTCGATTACCTCCGCAGGAGCGGTCTCGGTTTTAGACCCAGAACCTCTTCTACTTCTTCTTGTAGACTTCTTGGCAGGTTTACCAGCATTATAAATTTCATTGAAATCTACCAACTCTATCATTGCCATGTCTGCGTTATCCCCCAAACGTGAGCCTAACTTTATAATTCTTGTATACCCACCCGGTCTGTCCGCTACTTTTTCGGAAACCACACCGAACAATTCGGTTACAGCATGTTTGTCTCTTAAATTTTTGAAAACAACACGTCTATTATGTGTTCCTTTTTCAGCAGACTTATTATTATCAGCTTTAGATTTTGTAATCAAAGGCTCTATAAACTGTTTTAAGGCTTTGGCCTTGGCAACCGTGGTGTTTATTCTTTTATGTTCTATTAAGGAACAGGCCATGTTCGCTAACATTGCATGCCTATGCGCCTTTTTTCTGCCTAAATGATTTACTTTTTTACCGTGTCTCATGTTTTTATTTTATCATCTTGCTACCATATCCACCAACTGGCGGAGAGCAAAATATGATTATTTAATCCTTATCCAATTTATATTTTGACAAATCCATTCCAAAGCTAAGACCTTTGTTAATTACAAGCTCTTCCAACTCGGTCAAAGATTTCTTGCCAAAGTTTCTAAACTTCATCAAATCGTTTTTGTTAAAAGAAACCAAATCCCCAAGCGTATCGACCTCGGCCGCCTTTAAACAATTTAGTGCACGCACGGACAAGTCCATATCTACAAGTTTTGTTTTTAACAATTGTCGCATGTGCAGGGACTCCTCGTCATAGGTCTCCGTTTGTGCTATCTCATCGGCCTCTAAGGTTATACGTTCATCCGAAAACAACATAAAGTGATGTATCAAAACTTTGGCAGCTTCGGTAAGCGCATCTTTAGGGTGAATAGACCCATCTGACACAATTTCGAAAACTAGTTTCTCATAATCCGTCTTTTGTTCTACACGGAAATTCTCAATACTATACTTTACATTTTTTATTGGTGTAAAAATAGAATCGATAGCTATGGTACCAATCGGCGTGCCGGATTTTTTATTTTCCTCGGCTGGGACGTAGCCCCTTCCTTTCTCAATAGTAATCTCCATATTGATATTCACGTTGGAATCCATATTACAGATAACCAAATCGGAATTCAGTACTTGATAACCGGATATAAATTTCTGAAAATCACCTGCTGTTAACTGATCTTTACCGCTAACGGATATAGAAACTATCTCCGCTTCCGAATCCTCTATCTGCTTCTTAAAACGAACTTGTTTTAAATTTAAGATAATCTCGGTTACATCTTCAACAACTCCTGGGATTACGGAGAACTCGTGTTCTACCTTGTCGATCCTAACGGACGTAATGGCATGCCCCTCTAAGGAGGAAAGCAATACCCTTCTTAATGCATTCCCAACAGTTAATCCATAACCGGGTTCCAAAGGACGAAATTCAAACTTCCCTTCGAAATCCGAAGAATCGATCATTATTACTTTATCGGGCTTCTGAAAATTAAATAATGCCATAATTTGATCAGTGTTGTTTATTTAGAGTATAACTCGACGATTAGTTGTTCCTTGATATTTTCAGGAATCTGAATTCTTTCTGGAACGGCAACAAAATTACCCTGCATTGTGGCAGAGTTCCATGTCATCCATTCGTAGACCGAACTGTTCGCAGCTAAGGAATCCTGAATACTTTGTAAAGATTTTGACTTTTCACGAACACCGACTACATCACCGGGCTTTAGACTGTAGGAAGGTATATTGACCAACTCACCGTTTACGGTTATATGCCTGTGTGAAACTAACTGTCTTGCTCCGCTTCTCGTAGGTGATATACCCAAACGGTACACCACGTTATCTAACCGTGATTCACATAACTGAAGCAATACTTCACCGGTAACACCTTTGCTTCGGTTGGCTTTTGCAAAAAGATTTCTAAATTGTTTTTCCAATATGCCGTAGGAATACTTAGCTTTTTGCTTTTCCATTAGCTGAACGGAATACTCGGATTTCTTTCCTCTACGCCTTGCATTTCCATGCTGTCCTGGAGGGTAATTCTTTTTTTCAAAAGATTTATCGTCTCCGAATATCGCTTCTCCGAATTTACGGGCGATTTTTGATTTTGGTCCTGTATATCTTGCCATCTTCTTAAATTATGAAAGTGAGATTATGAATTAAGGCTTATCCTTCGATAATCGTAACTACACCTTCTATGAAATATATAAATTAATTAAACTCTTCTTCTTTTTGGTGGCCTACAACCATTGTGTGGCATAGGCGTAACATCGATGATTTCCGTTACCTCGATACCGGAATTGTGTAACGAACGAATGGCGGATTCCCTTCCATTCCCAGGTCCCTTAACATAAACCTTAACCTTTCTAAGCCCGGCCTCATGAGCAACCTTAGAACAATCTTCGGCCGCTACCTGGGCAGCATAAGGAGTATTCTTTTTAGAACCTCTAAATCCAAGCTTACCAGCAGAGGACCATGAAATAACATCTCCTTTTTTATTCGTCAACGAGATTATGATATTGTTAAATGAAGCGCTTATGTGAGCTTCACCAACAGAATCTACTATCACCTTACGTTTCTTGGTTGCCTTAGTATTTGACTTTGCCATACCTATCTATTATTTAGTAGCTTTCTTCTTGTTCGCCACTGTTTTACGCTTTCCTTTTCTGGTCCTAGAGTTATTTTTTGTACGCTGACCTCTTAACGGCAATCCTGATCTATGACGAATACCTCTATAACATCCAATATCCATTAATCGCTTAATGTTCAATTGCGTTTCCGAACGAAGCTCACCTTCAATTGTAAACGACGAAACAGCCTCCCTGATTCTACCAATTTCATCATCGTTCCAGTCGGAAACCTTAGTATCCTCACTTACCTGTGCTTTTTCTAAAATCTCTTTAGACCTACTTCTTCCGATTCCAAAAATATAAGTCAAGGCTATCACGCCTCTTTTTTGTTTTGGTATATCTATACCCGCGATTCTTGCCATAACTACCCTTGTCTTTGTTTAAATCTAGGATTCTTTTTGTTGATTACGTACAACCTCCCTTTTCTGCGAACAATCTTACAGTCCACACTTCTTTTCTTAACTGATGCTCTTACTTTCATCTTGTATCTTAATATCTATAAGTAATTCTTGCTTTTGTAAGGTCATAAGGGCTCATCTCCAACTTCACCTTATCCCCCGGTAACAACTTAATATAATGCATGCGCATCTTACCTGATATGTGCGCCGTTACCACATGACCATTTTCTAATTCTACCCGAAACATTGCATTTGACAATGCCTCAATAATAGCTCCATCTTGTTCT
The DNA here is from genome assembly GCF_042676845.1 of Maribacter chungangensis. Classification (NCBI taxonomy): domain Bacteria; kingdom Pseudomonadati; phylum Bacteroidota; class Flavobacteriia; order Flavobacteriales; family Flavobacteriaceae; genus Maribacter; species Maribacter chungangensis. The sequence goes on along the minus strand of NZ_JBHTHY010000003.1, from coordinate 1,070,143 downwards.
ATTGCTGCCTGTTTAGCCATAAATTATGCTACTTTTCTATTTTTTCCAGATTTCATCAGCCCATCATAATGCCTGTTCAATAAATACGAATTCACTTGTTGAACCGTATCTATGGCCACACCCACCATAATTAACAATGATGTACCACCATAGAACAAAGCCCATCCGGCCTGAACATTTAGCAAAGATACAACCACTGCAGGAAGTATCGCTAATAATGCCAAGAATACTGAGCCTGGCAATGTTATCAACGACATAATCTTGTCGAGGAAATCACCTGTCTCTTTCCCTGGCCTAATTCCTGGTATAAAACCTCCGCTCCGTTTTAAATCATCGGCCATTTTATTGGTAGGAACGGTAATCGCCGTGTAGAAATAAGTGAAAATGATTATCAATACCGCGAACAAAATGTTATACGCCCATCCAAAGATATTGGAGAACTCAACTTGCATCCATTGTCCAAAAGCAGTGTCATCAAATGTACTTCCTATTAGACCGGGCACGAACATAATAGCTTGCGCGAATATAATAGGCATAACTCCTGAAGCGTTTAACTTTAACGGGATATACTGTCTAGATCCCATTACATTTTTCTCATATCCACCTGACGCTGTTCTTCTAGCGTACTGCACGGGAATCTGACGTGTTGCCATCACTAACAATACACATGCAAGTATAACCAAGAACCACAATATTACTTCAATAAGGATAAACATAAGACCCCCATTGTTATCGGTAGTCCTAGATATAAATTCCTGAACAAATGACTGTGGCATTGTTGCTATAATACCTATCATAATCAATAGGGATATACCATTACCAATACCTTTGTCCGTAATCTTTTCGCCCAACCACATGGCAAACACACAACCTGTAACCAAAATAATTACCGCCGGCACCATAAAATCAAGGCCTTTACCAAGCAAAAAAGCTGTATCTCTAACTCCGAACGCCTCTAAACCATATAAATAAGCAGGAGCTTGAACAATACAAATTGCGATAGTCAACCATCTTGTAATCTGATTGATTGTCTTACGACCACTTTCCCCTTCTTTCTGTAACTTTTGGAGATACGGTATTGCGATTCCCATAAGCTGAACAACGATAGAAGCCGATATGTAAGGCATAATACCCAAGGCAAAAATAGATGCGTTAGCAAAAGCTCCTCCTGTAAATGCATTCAACAAACCGAAAATACCCTGATCGGTGCTATCTGCCAATGCACCTAACTGGGTAGTATCAATTCCTGGAAGAACAATTTGGCAACCAAACCTATAGACCAACAAAAGACCTAAAGTAATAAGTATCCTATTTCTTAGCTCCTCTATCTTCCAAATATTGGATAATGTATCAATAAACTTCTTCATGTTCTCTTTGTATGCTTATAAAGATATTGCCTCACCACCAGCAGCCTCTATTGCAGCTTTTGCCGAAGCGCTAAACTTATGTGCCGAAACTTTAAGAGAAGCTTTCAATTCACCGCCACCTAAAATTTTAACCAACTCATTTTTACGCGCTAGCCTATTCTCGATCAAAGTATCCAAGGACACAACATCCTTAACACCCTTATCATCTACCAATTGCTGCAGAACGTCCAAGTTTATACCTTGATATTCCTTTCTGTTAATATTGGTAAAACCGAATTTTGGCACTCTACGCTGCAATGGCATTTGACCACCTTCGAAACCAATTTTCTTTGAATAACCGGACCTAGACTTCGCACCTTTATGACCCCTAGCGGCGGTACCTCCCTTGCCGGAACCTTGGCCTCTTCCTAAACGTTTTCCGTCCCTATTTACTGAACCTTCGGCAGGTTGTAGATTACTTAAATTCATTAGATCTTATATTTAAGCTTCTTCTGTAGAAACTAAATGTTCAACTTTATTTATCATTCCAAGGATGTTCGGTGTGTTATCATGTTCCACAACCTGTCCTATCCTTTTCAATCCTAGAGCTATTAAAGTCCTTTTCTGATTCTGGGGCTTTTTAATGCTACTCTTAACTAGCTTTACTTTAATCTTTGCCATAATTGCTTTCTTAGCCTTTAAAAACTTTCTCCAAAGAAACTCCTCTTTGTTTTGCTATTGTTCCTGCATCACGTAATTGTAACAGCGCATCAAAAGTCGCCTTTACAACGTTATGAGGATTGGATGAACCTTGTGATTTTGACAAAACATCATGCACCCCAACGGCCTCCAAGACCGCTCTCACGGCACCTCCTGCAATAACACCCGTACCCTGTGATGCAGGTTGGATGTACACACGCGCTCCACCAAACTTTCCCTTTTGCTCATGCGGCAGGGTTCCTTTGTTCAACGGAATACGAATTAAGTTCTTCTTTCCGTCCTCTATAGCCTTTGCAATTGCAGTAGCAACCTCTTTAGACTTACCAAGACCATGTCCTACAACGCCATTCTCATCACCAACCACAACAATAGCTGAAAAGCCAAAAGCCCTACCACCTTTGGTTACTTTGGTTACACGTTGTATTCCGACCAACCTATCTTTAAGATCTAAACCTCCTGGCTTAACGGTTTCTACGTTTTTGTATTTCTGAAACATACTGTTATATTAAAATTTAAGACCAGCCTCCCTTGCCCCTTCAGCCAAAGATTTAACCCTTCCGTGATATAAATTTCCGCCTCTATCGAAAGCAACCTTTTCCAATCCTGCCTTCAGTGCCTTTTCGGCAACAGACTTACCTACTATAGCCGCCATTTCACTTTTGCTACCCTTGGTACCCGCAATACCCTTATCTCGAGAAGATGCAGATGCCAAAGTAGTACCATTAACGTCGTCTATTAACTGCGCATAAATCTCGCTGTTACTTCTAAATACAGATAATCTAGGTCTAGCCGCAGTTCCAGAAGAGACCTTTCGGATCCTTCTTCGGATTCTATATTTCCTTTGTGTTTTTGATAATCTCATAATATTCTTATTAAGCTGACTTACCAGCCTTTCTTCTTAATATTTCACCAACAAACTTGATACCTTTTCCTTTATAAGGCTCAGGTCTTCTAAATGACCTGATTTTGGCAGCAATATGTCCCACAAGTTGCTTATCGTGAGAAGTTAATTTTACGATTGGATTTTTACCTTTCTCCGAGATTGTTTCCACTTTCACTTCTGGTGCAATATCAAAAACAATGTTATGGGAAAAACCTAACGCAAGATCCAGCTTTTGTCCTTGATTGCTGGCACGGTACCCAACACCTACCAATTCCAATTCCTTGGTCCATCCTTTAGATACACCTTCTATCATATTTAGCACCAACGAACGGTAAAGTCCGTGCATTGATTTATGTTCCTTTGAGTCCGACGGTCTTGTAACCCAAGCCTGCCCATCTTCTATTTTTACCGAAACACCTGAAAATTCTTGTGTCAACTCACCCAACTTACCTTTTACCGTAACTAAGTTCTCGCTAATTTCAACTGTAACTCCCTCAGGAATCGCTATCGGATTATTACCTATTCTAGACATCTTCTTAACTCTTTAATCGATTAATAAACGTAGCATAAGACCTCACCACCAACATTTTCAGCCTTTGCCTGCTTACTTGTCATTACGCCGTGCGAAGTAGATACAATCGCAATACCCAAACCATTTAATACCCTTGGCAGTTCTTGACTTGGAGCATACTTACGAAGACCAGGCTTACTGATACGCTGTATTTTTCTGATTACGGGCTCCTTGGTTATCTTGTCGTACTTCAAAGCAATTTTAATGCTCCCTTGTACCTTATCGGCCTCAAACTTATAACTTAAAATATATCCTTGATCGAATAGGATTTTAGTTATCTCCTTTTTTAGATTGGAAGCAGGGATTTCAACTACCCTGTGTCCCGCTCTACTTGCGTTTCTAACCCTAGTTAGATAATCTGCTATAGTATCTGTTACCATTTATATATAATTCGGTTATGGTTTTTAGCATTGCGCTAAACCTACAACCATTTAACTTTTTTCTACTTTTTTACCAGCTTGCTTTCCTAACTCCGGGAATCAAACCTTGATTGGCCATTTCCCTGAAGGTTACCCTAGAAATGCCAAAAGTTCTCATGTAACCTTTTGGTCTACCGGTTAACTTACATCTATTGTGCATTCTTACCGGTGAAGCATTTTTTGGCAATTTCTGTAACGCCTCATAATCTCCGGCCTCTTTCAAAGCCTTACGCTTTTCAGCATACTTAGCTACAGTTCTTGCCCTTTTTCTTTCACGGGCCTTCATTGATTCTTTAGCCATACTAGTTCTTTTTAAAAGGTAATCCCATTTCTGTTAATAATGATTTTGCTTCTTTATCCGTATTGGCGGATGTAACGAAAGTTATATCCATACCATTGATGCGATTGATTTTATCAATATTTATCTCAGGAAAAATAATCTGTTCGGTAATACCAAGATTGTAATTGCCACGACCATCAAAACCTGTGGCTCTAATTCCTTGAAAATCCCGTACCCTAGGCAAGGCCGAAGTAACCAACCTATCTAAAAATTCGTACATACGTTCCCCGCGCAAGGTAACTTTTGCACCGATGGGCATACCCTTTCTTAATTTGAAAGCGGCAACATCCTTTTTAGACATCGTAGCAATCGCCTTTTGCCCTGTTATCATCGTCATCTCATCAACGGCATGATCGATTAGCTTTTTATCGGCTACCGCTGCACCAACACCTCTGCTGACAACTATTTTTTCTAACTTAGGCACCTGCATTACATTTTTGTAACCAAATTCCTCAGTGAGCGCAGACACTATTCGCTCCTTATATTCTTTCTTTAATCTTGCAACGTAAGCCATAACTAAATTACTTCATTGGATTTCTTGGAAAATCTTACTTTTTTACCATCCCTTACATCATAACCAACTCTGGTAGTCTCACCAGTTTTAGAATCGATAAGTGCAAGATTTGATATATGTAATAACGCCTCTTTTTTAACAATACCACCTTGCGGGTTCTTTGCACTTGGCTTCTCATGTTTAGAGACCAAATTAACACCTTCAACAATGGCTTTGTTCTTTTCAAGATTTACTAATACAACTTTACCCTCGGAACCTTTATGGTCTCCAGCAGTAACCCTAACCGTATCTCCTGTTTTTATTTTTAACTTTCTCATCTTCTGAAATCTATTATAGTACCTCTGGGGCCAATGATACAATTTTCATAAACTGCTTATCCCTAAGCTCTCTGGCTACTGGTCCAAAAACCCTAGTACCCCGCATTTCCCCGGTAGGATTCAAAAGCACACACGCATTATCATCAAATCTGATATACGAACCATCTGGTCTTCTAACCTCCTTTTTGGTACGTACCACGACTGCGGTAGAAACCGCACCCTTTTTTATACCACCATTAGGAGTAGCTTCCTTTACAGTTACCACGATTTTGTCTCCAATAGAAGCATATCTTCTTTTGGTCCCACCTAGGACACGAATAGTTAAAACCTCTTTCGCTCCCGTATTATCCGCTACCTTTAATCTAGATTCTTGCTGTAACATAACTTATTTGGCTCTTTCTAGGATTTCTACTAACCTCCAACATTTGGTTTTACTCATAGGACGTGTCTCCATAATTTTTACCGTATCACCTTCTCTGCAGTCATTTTTCTCGTCGTGCGCAACGTATTTCTTCGTCTTTAAAACGAATTTACCGTACATAGGGTGCTTTACACGCTTTACCTCGGCAACAACTATGGACTTCTCCATTTTGTTGCTAGTTACAACCCCTACTCTTTCCTTTCTTAAATTTCTCTTTTCTTCCATAAAGCAGAACCAGTTATTGGTTTTCCCTATTTGTTAATTCCGTAGCCAATCTAGCAACAGTTCTTCTAACTTTCCTAATCTGAAGAGGATTCTCCAAAGGCGTTACAAAATGAGCCATTTTTAAATCCGCATGTTGTTTCTTATACTCGATAAGTTTTTCCGTAAGTCCTTCGACAGACAATTCTTTTACTTCTTGTTTTTTCATAATTTCTTACGATTAATTATCAAGTGAATAATCCCTTGCAACAATAAACTTTGTTTTAACGGGAAGTTTTTGAGCAGCCAACCGAAGTGCTTCCTTAGCAATATCCATAGACACCCCACCAACTTCAAACATTATTCTACCTGGCTTCACTACGGCTACAAAGTACTCCGGAGCTCCTTTACCTTTACCCATACGAACCTCCAAAGGCTTCTTGGTGATAGGCTTGTCCGGAAAAACCTTGATCCATAACTGACCTTCCCTTTTCATATATCTAGTAGCAGCGATACGTGCAGCTTCAATTTGTCGCGAGGTTAAAAAAGCTGCATCTCCAACAGACTTTATACCGAACATACCATTTGAAAGCTGATGGCCTCTTCCGGTGTTACCCTTCATACGGCCCTTCTGCATTTTACGAAACTTCGTTCTTTTCGGTTGTAACATTTCTTTACTTCTTTAAAAATTACTTTCTACGACGTGGCTTTCTTCCACCATCTTGATTACCTGACCCCTTAGACTGCCCTTTCTGCATTCCTACCAACGGAGACAATTCTCTTTTACCGTAGACCTCACCCTTCATGATCCATACTTTAATACCTAATTTTCCATAGGTAGTCTGAGCCTCATGCATTGCATAATCGATATCGGCCCTGAACGTAGACAAAGGAATTCTACCGTCCTTATAGGATTCCGAACGAGCCATTTCCGCGCCGTTCAACCTACCGGATATCTGCACCTTTATACCTTCGGCATTCATTCTCATGGCCGCGGTAATAGACATTTTGATCGCTCTTCTGAAAGAAATTCTACTTTCGATCTGACGCGCTATACTAGCAGCGACCAAGTTTGCATCTACTTCTGGACGCTTGATCTCATATATGTTGATCTGAACTTCCTTGCCGGTAATTTTCTTAAGCTCTTCTTTAAGCTTATCAACCTCTTGACCTCCCTTACCAATAATGATACCCGGCCTAGCGGTTGTAACCGTCACAGTGATCAACTTCAAGGTACGCTCAATGATTACCCTTGAAACACTAGCTTTAGAAAGTCTGGCATGAATATATTTTCTAATCTTACTATCCTCAGCAAGCTTGTCACCATAATCGTTGCCACCATACCAGTTGGATTCCCAACCTCTGATGATTCCAAGACGATTTCCTATTGGATTTGTTTTCTGTCCCATTCTAGCTTACTATATTATTGTTAGACCCCAAAACCAATGTTACATGGTTGGAACGTTTTCTAATTCTATGCGCTCTTCCTTGTGGTGCTGGTCTAAGCCTCTTCAACATCGTCCCACCATCCACTCTAATCTCTGCAACCACCAATTCCGCGTCTTCAACATTTGCGTCCTCATTCTTAGCTTGCCAATTAGCCAAAGCTGACAACAACAGCTTCTCCAACTTTCTTGAAGCCTCCTTACTATTGAAACGAAGTATGGCCAAGGCCTTTTCTACCTTCTCACCACGAATTAAATCCGCAACAAGTCTCATCTTTCTAGGGGAAGTTGGACAATTGTTCAACTTTGCAAAAGCAACTTTCTTCTTTTCTGCCTTTATTCTTTCGGCCATTTGTTTTTTACGAACTCCCATAGCTTACTTTTTTCCTTTGTTTTTTGCACCTGCATGACCTCTAAAAGATCTTGTTGGTGAAAATTCTCCCAATTTGTGACCAACCATATTTTCAGTAACGAAAACTGGTACAAATTGTCTTCCATTATGAACCGCTATCGTCATCCCTACAAAATCGGGTGTAATCATCGAAGCTCTTGACCATGTCTTGATAACCGACTTTTTACCCGAGGATGCGCTCTGTTGGATTTTCTTCTCCAAGCTGTAATGAACGTAAGGTCCTTTTTTTAGTGAACGTGCCATTTCTTTCTAGTTTTATTTCTTTCTACGTTCTATTATATACTTGTTTGTGCTCTTAGTCTTGGAACGCGTTCTAAAACCTTTCGCAGGAATACCGTTCCTAGATCTTGGATGACCACCCGATGCTCTTCCTTCTCCACCTCCCATTGGGTGATCCACAGGGTTCATAGCTACCGGCCTTGTTCTTGGCCTTCTTCCCAACCATCTGCTTCTACCGGCCTTACCGGAAACCAATAATTGATGGTCCGAGTTAGATATGGCTCCAATCGTCGCCATACAACCTGAAAGTATCAATCTTGTTTCACCCGAAGGCATCTTAACAGTAACAAACTTACCGTCCTTGGCCATCAACTGAGCAAAGGTTCCTGCACTACGCGCCATAACAGCACCCTGTCCAGGACGTAATTCTATACATGAAATTATAGTCCCTAAAGGAATATCGATCAAAGGCAACGCATTCCCGATTTCTGGAGTGGCATTGGAACCGGACATTACCTGCTGACCTACTTCTAGACCATTTTGAGCTATAATATATCGCTTTTCCCCATCAGCATACGACAATAAAGCGACAAACGCCGTTCTATTGGGATCATACTCGATAGAAGCGACCGTAGCAAGCACATCACGCCTGTCCCTTTTGAAATCGATAACACGATATCTTCTTTTATGACCACCACCTTTCTGGCGTATGGTCATCTTACCTTGACTGTTTCTACCTCCGGACTTTTTTAACGGAGCGAGCAAGCTCTTCTCCGGCTTATCAGTAGTAATGGCGTCAAATCCGTTAACTACTCTAAAACGCTGTCCAGGAGTGACTGGTTTTAATTTTCTAACTGACATTCTTTGTCTTTATAGATTACTGTAAAAATCGATGATATCACCCTCAACAACATCAACGACCGCTTTCTTAATAGCATTTGTCTTTCCATGCTGAACCCCGGTTTTGGTAAACCTGGATTTTCGGGAAGGCCCGTAATTCATTGTACGCACCTTTTTAACAGATACCCCATAAGTTGCCTCAACAGCATCCTTAATCTGAATTTTGTTAGCCCTAGGATCAACAATAAAACCGTAACGATTGTTTAGTTCGCTATCAGCTGTCATCTTCTCCGTTATGATGGGTTTTATTAACACACTCATGGTCCTACTTGTTTAAATTCAATTCAATTCCCTCCAAAGCGCTCTCCAACAACACAAGACTTTTTGCATTTAATATTTTGTAAGTGCTTAATTCTGAGCTTGTTATAACCTCTGAATGGGCTAAATTACGAGAAGACAAATATACACCTTTATTTGAATCGCCCAACACAAATAAAGACTTTTTACTTTCCAAGCCCAAAGACTTTAAAACCGCAACAAAATCTTTTGTTTTTGGAGCATCAAAATCGAAGTCCTCTACCACTAAAATCGACTTTTCCCGAGACTTTAAGGTCAAAGCTGATTTTCGTGCCAAACGCTTTAAGTTTTTGTTCAATTTTTGGGTGTAATCCTTTGGTCTAGGGCCAAAAATACGTCCACCACCTCTAAAAATTGGAGACTTTATACTACCCGCTCTAGCGGTACCCGTACCTTTTTGTTTCTTAATCTTTCTAGTACTACCAGCAATCTCTGCTCTTTCCTTAGCCTTGTGCGTTCCTTGCCTTTGATGAGCAAGGTACTGCTTAACATCTAAATAAACTGCATGATTATTGGGCTCTATACCGTACACCTGATCCGAAAGCTCTGCCTTCCTACCCGTGTCTTTTCCTTTAATATCTAAAACTGCTACCTTCATTACTTCTCAATAGTTACATAAGCGTTTTTATGACCAGGAACACAACCTTTAACAACTAAAAGATTTTTTTCCGGAACTACTTTCAACACCCTTAGGTTTTGAACCGTTACCCTATCGGTTCCCATTCTACCTGCCATTTTCATTCCTTTGAAAACTCTAGCAGGATACGAAGCCGCACCAATGGAACCTGGAGCCCTAAGCCTGTTATGTTGACCATGTGTCGCTTGTCCTACACCGGCAAAACCATGGCGCTTTACAACCCCTTGGAACCCCTTACCTTTTGAAGTACCTACGACATCAACAAATTCTCCTTCTACAAAAACATCGACACCCACGGTGTCCCCCAATTTGTAATCCCCATCAAAACCTGAAAACTCAACGACTTTTTTCTTTGGAGAAGCACCTGCTTTTTTAAAGTGACCGATCTCGGCCTTATTAGCACGTTTTTCTGCCTTGTCATCGAAACCAAGTTGAAGCGCATTATACCCATCAACTTCTTCGGTTCTGACTTGGGTAACAACACATGGCCCAGCTTGTATAACGGTACATGGAATATTTTTTCCATTCTCGTCAAAAAGACTGGTCATGCCTACTTTTTTTCCTATTAACCCAGACATACTATTTATATTAATTATTACTATTTAAATTCAATTCAAAAAAATAGGGCCAAAACAATTTAACCCTAAATTATTTTTATCCGTTTTTCCCTTGCACGCGGCTCGGGACATGTAAAACCTCTTTTTTACCAAAAGGTTTGCAAATTTACACTTTTATCTCCACTTCAACACCACTTGGCAGCTCTAATTTCATGAGCGCGTCAATAGTTTTTGAAGAAGAACTGTAAATATCCAGTAAACGCTTGTAAGAACTCAACTGAAACTGCTCCCTTGACTTCTTGTTTACGTGAGGAGACCTCAAAACAGTGAATATTTTCTTGTGTGTTGGCAAAGGAATTGGACCTGTAACAACAGCACCGGTAGTCTTTACCGTTTTTACGATCTTTTCCGCCGACTTGTCCACCAAGTTGTAATCGTAAGATTTTAATTTTATTCTAATTTTCTGACTCATTCCCTTAATTTATGCTGTTATACCTTTGGCCTTTTTAATCACTTCTTCAGATATATTTGAAGGTGTTTGGGCATAATGTGAAAATTCCATTGTTGACGTGGCTCTACCAGAAGATAATGTCCTTAGCGAGGTTACATAACCGAACATTTCGGACAAAGGAACTTCACCTCTTACGACCTTGGCACCTGCACGGTCACTCATATCGCTAATGGTTCCCCTTCTACGGTTTAAATCACCAACAATATCGCCCATGTTCTCTTCCGGCGTAATCACCTCAATCTTCATTATTGGCTCCATAATGACAGCACCTGCAGCTTTACCTGCGGCTTTGTACCCCATTTTTGCAGCCAACTCAAAGGAGAGTGCATCAGAATCCACGGCATGAAAAGAACCATCCTTTAATACCACTTTCATAGTATCCATTTCAAATCCGGCCAAAGGACCGTTCTGCATTGCAGCGGCGAAACCTTTTTCAACAGATGGTATAAATTCCTTAGGAATGCGACCACCTTTGATTTCATCGACGAACTGTAATCCTTCGCCTTCGAAATCTTCATCGGCAGGACTCATTTCAAAAACAATATCCCCGAACTTACCACGACCACCAGATTGTTTCTTGTACGTCTCTCGGTGCGCAGCCATTTTAGTAAGCGCTTCTTTATATTCAACCTGAGGCTCACCTTGGTTTACCTCAACCTTGAATTCTCTTCTTAAACGATCCACGATAATATCCAAGTGAAGCTCACCCATACCGGATATAATTGTTTGGCCAGAAGCTTCGTCCGTTTTCACTTGGAACGTCGGATCCTCTTCGGCCAACTTGGCCAAGGCCATTCCTAGTTTATCCACATCGACCTTGGTCTTGGGCTCCACTGCAATACCGATTACGGGATCAGGGAAATCCATACTTTCCAAAACAATAGGATGCTTTTCGGAGGACATAGTGTCCCCAGTCTTTATATCCTTAAAACCTACGGCAGCTCCAATATCACCTGCTTCAATAAAATCAATAGCATTTTGCTTGTTGGAATGCATCTGGTAGATACGTGAAATACGCTCTTTTTTTCCGGAACGGTTATTCAATATATAAGAACCGGCATCCAAACGCCCCGAGTATGCGCGGAAAAATGCCAAACGACCAACAAATGGATCTGTGGCAATTTTAAACGCCAAGGCCGCGAACGGCTCCTTTACACTAGGCTTACGCAACTCTTCTTTACCGGTATCCGGGTTTACACCAACAATATTATCCCTATCCAACGGAGAAGGCAAATACCTACAAACGGCGTCCAATAAGAACTGAACTCCTTTGTTTTTGAACGATGACCCACAGACCATAGGTATAATGGCCATATCCATAACCGCGGCCCTAAGAGCTGCATGGACCTCATCCTCTGTAATAGAGTCTTCGTCCTCCATGAATTTCTCTAGCAGATTCTCATCATAACTAGCAACTTCCTCAATCAACATAGCACGGTACTTGCGAACCTCAGCCTTCATGTCTTCTGGAATGTCGACGATATCAAAAGTAGACCCGTAATTATCCTCGTGCCATACAATCGCCCTATTCTTTACCAAATCCACAATTCCTTTGAAATCACCCTCATCACCAATATTCAATACAATTGGAACTGCATTTGACTTCAACATCTCCTTTACCTGGGTACAAACACCCAAGAAGTTAGATCCTTGACGGTCCATTTTATTAACAAAACCGATTCTAGGCACTTTGTAATTATCAGCCAGCCTCCAGTTAGTCTCGGATTGTGGCTCAACACCATCTACCGCACTAAAAAGAAAAACCAGCCCATCTAGAACCCGCAACGAACGATTTACCTCTACCGTAAAATCAACGTGTCCAGGGGTGTCTATAATATTGAAATGATAATCCTGCGCCTCTGCGGTCGGCTCTCCATTTTCTTTAGGAAATGTCCAATCACATGTAGTCGCCGCCGAAGTAATGGTAATACCACGCTCAGCTTCTTGCTCCATCCAGTCCATCGTTGAAGCGCCATCATGCACTTCACCTATCTTGTGCGAAACACCCGTGTAAAATAAAATACGCTCCGTTGTGGTCGTTTTACCTGCATCAATATGTGCAGCAATACCTATGTTTCTAGTAAGTTTTAAATCTCTTGCCATCTCTGTTTAAAATCTAAAATGAGAAAATGCTTTGTTAGCCTCGGCCATCTTGTGCGTATCTACTCGCTTTTTAACGGCAGCACCCTCTTCTTTTGAAGCGGCCAAAATCTCTCCCGCCAATTTTTGGGACATCCCTTTTTCATTTCGCTTTCGAGAATAGCTGATAAGCCATTTCATTGCGGTAGAAATTTTTCTATCCGGTCGTATTTGCATTGGTATTTGAAATGTAGCACCACCAACTCTCCTGCTTCTCACTTCAACGTGTGGCATTACATTGCTCAATGCGTCCTTCCACAGCTCTAAGGCTGTTTTTTCTTCGTCTGTCTTTTTGGCGTCCACGATATCGATAGCATCGTAAAATACACTAAATGCTACTGACTTTTTCCCATCCCACATCATCATATTAACGAATCTGGTAACTAACTGATCGTTAAATCTTGGGTCTGGTAAAAGTGGACGTTTTTTTGCCTGTCTTTTTCTCATTTCTTCTTTTTAAAAAGTGTTTATGACTTCTTAGGTCTTTTTGCACCGTACTTAGATCTACGCTGTGTTCTACCGGCCACACCTGCTGTGTCCAATGCCCCACGAACGATATGATATCTTACTCCCGGCAAATCTTTGACTCTCCCGCCCCTTACTAATACTATCGAGTGCTCTTGTAGATTATGCCCCTCTCCAGGTATGTATGCGTTTACTTCCTTACCATTTGTCAACCTAACCCTTGCAACTTTTCGCATTGCTGAATTTGGTTTTTTAGGTGTAGTTGTGTAAACACGGGTACATACCCCTCTTCTCTGAGGACACGAATCCAAAGCAGCCGATTTACTCTTCTTAGTAATTGTGGCTCTTCCTGTTCGTACTAATTGTGATATTGTTGGCATACTTTATAAATATGTAAAAATTTACCCCTTGTTTAAGGGTCGGCAAATGTAATAATAAATACCAAAACTTCAAACCCTGATCAATTTATTTTTGAAGTTTTTTTAAATCGCCAATTTGTAGCACCAATTCCAATCTAAGAGCACATAAACGAGCAGCAACACCTCCGATCAAATTTTGAGTTCCGAACAAACATTAAATATAGAAGCCATTGCAAAACAAAAAACTAAAGGCCAAGTGCCTTGCCACACCAAAACACTCAAGAAGAACGCAAGAAATCGGACCATTAACTACTAACAACCCGAACGCAATCTTTTTATTTTGGCCGTATACCATAATAATAAGTTGCCAACCAAGCGACTCTTTGTTCGCAAGACAACCAATAAGCGAAGGATACTAGGCCAATCTTTAATGACCTATTAAAAACTCAATACTTACTATAATCGTTTTTTTAAACCAATTTAAGCCTTCCCTATTTCAAACCAAGTCTTAGATACGATCACCAACACCAAACTTCGTGGACAATAAAAGCACTTAGGATCATTCATTACAAAAAACTAATGGGGATATACACACCAAGTTTTCAAATTAAAGTACATGATTACTCCAATACTCGAACCTTTAGAATCCTAACTATTGACAAAAAAGCAAGTGTTATATTATTAATCTTAAAATACAGGCCTTGTTTCACCTGTAACTTCTCATTATGATAGTTTAACTTAAACTTTTATTAAAATTAGTTTGGTTTATTAACACATTATTATGACTTTTGCGAATAGCTAATTCAAATAACTTAAAAATGAGAACAAAATTAAATGGATTGTTAACGCTATTTTTGGCGTTAGTTGTGCAGATTTCCTTTGCACAGGACAGGACGGTATCCGGGACGGTTACCGATCAGGACGGGCTCCCCTTGCCCGGGGTAAACATTGTCGTTGAAGGAACGACCACTGGTACCCAAACGGATTTTGATGGCAACTATGCGATCAGTGCATCCACAGGGCAAACACTTCTTTTTACCTATATTGGCCAAAAGGCCGTGCGACAAACCGTTGGTGCTGGCAGCACGGTGAACGTGCAAATGGAGGAGGATGCCCAGGCATTGGAAGAGGTTGTTGTAACAGCACAGGGTATTAAACGAGAGAAAAAGGCTCTTGGGTACGCTACAACATCTGTAGGCGCTGATCAACTTGAGGGTAGAACTGAAGGTGATGTTGCCAGAGTGCTTTCCGGTAAGGCAGCTGGGGTACAAGTAGTTGCCGCGGGTGGCTCTTCCGGTTCTGCAACGAATATTACCGTAAGGGGGCTTAGTTCCTTTAGCGGTTCTAACCAAGCCTTATTCATTGTGGATGGTATTCCGTTCTCTAACGACACAAACTCTCCAGGGGATTTTATTCAAGGTAACCCTACCTCTTCAAGATTTTTGGATTTAGATCCAAACAACATAGAAAATGTAGAAGTGTTAAAAGGTTTGGCAGCTGCCACGTTATATGGTAGCCAAGGACGAAACGGGGTTATCTTGATTACGACTAAAGCTGGCGCAGCCAATACCGGTCCTAAGAAAACGGAAATTACCGTAAGTCAATCGTACAACGCTATTGAAATGGCATCTGTTCCAGACTACCAAGACGAATTCGGTAACGGTTTTGACCAGAACTTTGGTTGGTTTTTTAGTAACTGGGGACCAAGCTTTGAAGAAGGCGGTGTAGCAGGATGGGGAAGACAGCCGTTGATCGATGCTAACGGAACATTGGAGCACCCCTATTCTTCTACAGCAGTAGCTTCTACACGTAACGCTTTTCCAGAACTTCAAGGAGCTCGCTACGACTGGAAGCCTTATGAGTCCCTAGAGGAATTATTCGCTCCCGGTAATGCATTGAACACCTCGGTAAACATATCAGGTGGTTCTGCCGATGGTAGCACTAGTTTTAACGCCAACCTTGGTTATCTCGATGAAACCGGATTTATTCCCGGTAACGGATTGAACCGTACAACAGTTTCCGTTGGTGGCGTATCTAAATTGACCAACAAGTTTACGGTTAGGGGTACGATGAATTTCGCTAGAACGGATTTTAAAAGCCCGCCAGTTGCATCGAGTAGAGGTAACGGTACAGACGGACTTTCCGTGTTTGGAAATGTGTTCTTTACACCACGTAGTGTTGATTTAATGGGGCTTCCTTTTGAGAATCCAATCGACGGATCAAGCGTCTATTATCGTAACGGTAACGACATTATCAACCCAAGGTGGACGGCTAAAAATGTTACTTACAGACAGCTTACAAATAGATTCAACTGGAATCTTTCTTTGGACTATGCCATTAACGATAATCTGAACGTTACTTGGAGGTCTGGTCTTGACTTCTATAACGAACGTAACATTAACGGATCCAACAAAGGAGGTGTTGAATTTCCTGATGCCATTTTCGGTTTCTATGATACTTTTGATAACAATAATACAATTTGGGATCACTTCTTGTCATTGAACGGTAATTATGACCTTTCAGAAAAAATGGGCATGACATTTACGGTAGGAGCCAACTCCAGGCAGGATAATTTTGATCGTTCCGGTGTTGCCAGTACAGGTCAACTTGTTTTTGGTGTAAAAAGACACTTTAATTTTGAAAACCAGTTGCCAATTCAATTTTCTAGAAATAGAAATATAGCAGGTCTTTTAGGACAAGCTACTTTGGATTATGACAACATGCTGTTCTTAACGGTATCCGCACGATCTGACTGGGTTTCGAACTTTGCACGTGAAAATCGCAATCAAACCTATCCAGGGGCTAGTTTGTCTTTCCTGCCAACAGCTACTTGGAGCGGACTAAAATCAGAAAACGGTTTAAACTTCTTAAAACTGAGAGCTAGTTACGGTACTTCTGCGAACTTTGATACTGATGCAGATTTCCCATATCCGACCGTAAATGTGGTGCAACAGGATCCCCAGCGATTTGTTGATCCATTTGATGGTGCTTCATTGACCACAAACCAAGTGGATAACTTTAGAGCAAACCCTAATTTACGCCCCGAGCTTTTAGAGGAGTATGAAGTAGGTCTTGAATCTAAGTTTTGGAAAAACCGAATCTCCCTTGATTTAACATATTATGATCGAAGAACAAACGACCTTATTGTCACGGAACCATTAGCTCCTTCTACAGGTTTTAGCTTTACACAAAGTAATATTGGACAAATTAGTAACAAAGGATGGGAAGCAGTTTTAGGTGTCGATGTGATTAGAAGCGATAATTTTTCTTGGAACTCCAGTGTTAACTTTTTTGCCAACGACGAGGTTGTTGTAGAACAAGAGCAGGATTTCATCGCTTATGCCGGATCTTTAGCTGAAGGTGGAGGTCTGTTTAGAGGATCTAACGCTGCGGTTGAAGGAGAATCCCTAAGATCCATTGTAGGGACGCAGATTGCACGAGATGCCGATGGAAATTTCCTAATCAATGACGCTGGTAACTATGTTATAGCTGAACAAGACGCTGATGGTAACGTTCCAATTATTGGTGACGCCGTAGCGGACTACTCCATGAACTTTATCAACAACATCCGATACAAGAACTGGAATTTAAATTTTCAAGTGAACCACACCAAAGGAGGTGATATTCTTTCGAGTACGACGGCTACCTTGTTAGGTAGGGGATTAATTACCGAAACGGCTGATAGATTGGATACTTTTATTTTACCTGGTGTTCGCCAGAGTACGGGGCAAGCAAATGATTTACAAATCAATAATTCCACGTACTATTTTACGAACGTACTTTTCGGCCCTACCGAAATGCGTATCTACGATGCATCGGTTATCAGATTACAAGAAGTATCCTTAAGCTACAGTTTCCCAGCTAAGTACTTAGACAGGACTCCTTTCGGAAGTCTTTCTATAACGGCACAGGGTTTCAACCTTTGGTATGACGCCTACAATATTCCAGATGGTGCTAATTTTGATCCTAACGTTGCGGGTGTCGGTATAGGTAACGGATTTGGTTTTGATTTCATCAACGGACCTTCCGCAAGAAGATACGGTATCACACTAAAAGCTAGTTTCTAATAAAATTGTTAATGAATCATACAATGAAAAAATTAATTAAAAACATAACGATAGCGCTCCTTGTAGGTGGATTTATTACCTCATGTGAGACCATAGACCTTGATCAGCGTGTAAGTCCCAACGACTTATCTACGGATCAAGCAGATCCAAATCTGTTATTGAACAGTGTACAATTGGCCTTTGCCAGTAACCAGGTATACTTAAGCGATCAATCGGCAAATTTGACCAGAATAGACGTATTCGGTAACCGTAATTATTTTAATGGGTTACCAGGAGACCAACTTAATGAAATTTGGGCCCGAACCTATAGTTCTGAATTTAACAGAGTAGGTGATCCTGTTGACATAGGGATTTTAACAAATCTACAAGCACTTGAGGAGATTGATGCTAACAGTGACATCGATTACTCCTTTCATGTAGGTGTAGCAAAGACCTTGTACGCTTACTCTCTGTTTCAATTGGTAGACTTCATAGGTGTTGCAGCATTTAGCCAAGCCGGACAGCCTTTAGAGTTTCCTGCTCCCACTCTAGACAGTGGTGAAGAAGTTTATGCAGGTGCATTTCAACTCTTAAATGAGGCAGAAGCTTTACTATCAACAGAACCTGAATCACAAGGCGCAGTAGATTTATTTTACAATGAAGATACAACTAAGTGGGTTAAACTAATTAACTCTATTCGTCTACGTTCTTACAAGAATACTGGAAACGTTTCTGCCTTTAATGCAGTAGTCGCAGCGGACAATTATATCTCCGATGCCGAAGATGATTTTGAATTACGCTATGGCACCAGTGAATTACAGCCAGATTCGAGACATCCAGATTATGCGACCGATTATACGCCCTCTGGAAACAACATTTACCATTCTAATTATTTAATGGAGTTGATGTTGAACAATAATGATCCAAGAATACGCTACTATTTCTACCGTCAATCCAATGGCACACCAGGTGCATTAGATGTAAACGGGGTAGCTGTACCACCAAATGAAGAAGATTTGGCATGCTCCTTAGTGGTACCGCCACAACACTATTTAGATGGAGGTTATACCTTTTGTAGCGTAAACAATGGGTATTGGGGTAGATCTCATGGTAACGACGAAGGTGCTCCGCCAGACAACTTTAAGAAAACAGCTGCGGGAGTGTATCCTGCAGGTGGACTGTTTGACAGTAGTGCCTTTGATCCGGAGACAGGACTTACAGAAGGTGTAGGTCTTGGCAAAGGTGGCGGAGGTGCAGGTATAGAACCAATTATCCTTTCCTCCTACGTAGAATTTTGGAAAGGTGAAATGGCTTCTGAAGCGGATAGAGCGGCTTTCCTACGTTCTGGCTTGGAAAAATCCATAGCAAAAGTACAAAGCTTTGGCGCCTTGGACGGATCGGCTGATTTATCCCTGGCACCAACAGCTGCGGAGGTGACCGCTTACATCGACGGAATTGTTGCAGAATATAATGCAGCTACCGGAGATGACAAGCAGAATGTATTCGCAGAACAGTATTTCACCACATTGTTCGGAGGAGCTACGGAGGCTTATAATTATTACAGAAAAACAGGTTTTCCAACTACGGTGTTCCCAAATTGGGAATTAGATCCTGGACCATTCCCAAGAACCTTCTTACTTCCTCAAAATGAAGTAATCACAAATCCTAACTTAACGCAAAGGACGGATTTGAACACGCAAGTATTTTGGGATACCAATCCTGCTGGGCCAGCTTTCCCACCTGCTAACTAAAATTTAAAATAAAAAAAGATGAAAAAATACTTATATAATTCTTTAAAACTAGCCTTGGCGGGTTCAGCGTTAATTCTCGGAGCCTGTGCAGAAGCTGATAAACCCATAGACGGTATCTTCTCGGATGTAGAACGTGGAGCCGTACTCCGCACGGTAGAAATCATTGACGATGAAGTATTGTTCGATGTAGCGACAAGCACATTGGTGGGAGGAAATTTCACCGTAGTGTTAGAGGCACAAGATGTTGAACAAGGTGCCCTCCTATCAGAGGTCGAAGTTTACTTTGGCTTTAGGGACAATACCGATGAAGCAGGTGCAGACAATGATAGGGATGAGGTTTTGGTAGAGACCATTCCTGCGTCCGCCTTCTCACCCGGGCCATTTGCTTTACCAAGATACCAGTACACTACTACGGCAGACGCAATACAAGCCGCATTGAACTTACCAGGTAGTGAGATTTTTGGTGGTGACCAATTCACGATTCGTTTTGAAATGGTACTTACTGATGGAAGAAGGTTTTCGTTTGCAAATAACACCGGAACATTGACCGGAGCATTTTATAACGCACGTTTCCTGCACACTGCCAATATCGTATGTGCACCATCCGTTCCTACAGCAGGAACTTGGACGGTAAGCACTACAGATACCTTTGGCGATGGATGGAACGGAGCTAGTCTGGACGTAAGTATAGACGGTGGCCCAGTAAATTCTATTGCAAATGTCGACGACGGTGTAAGACCGTTTGCTTCTTCCACACAGGGCTTCACATTTGAAGTGCCAACAGGAGCCCAAGCTATTTCAATAGTATTTGTATCCGGTGATTTTGATGAAGAAGTTCAATTCACTATCACCTCTGCTAACGGAAATGTTGTTGCTGAAGGCGATGAGCCCAATGCCGGCCAAGTATTGGATTTCTGCCCAGATAATCTCTAAGTAGAAAACCTTGATTTTTATAGAAAACGACCCTTCTTTGAGGGTCGTTTTTTGTTTCACCAAGTTGTTCTTATTTTTACAAAAACTAACTAGCTTCGATCTCTTAAAGACAAAAGATAATGCGCTTATCACCTATAACCATAAGTCTACTATGCTTACTGCACACAGGCTGCGGAACAGATTCTAGCCAGCAGCTAAAGGAAACATCGTCGGTTGAAGGCTCATCGACACAAGAAAAGAAAGCACCTATATTCGAAAAAATAGATGCCAATTATAGCGGTGTTTCATTTGCTAATCACGTTAAAGAAGATTTAAGCACGATCAGCAACCTGTTCGACTTTGATTATTTCTACAACGGTGCGGGTGTTGGATTGGAGGATATAAACAACGATGGTTTACTCGATATACTGTTTACAGGTAATCAAGTCGAAAATAGGCTTTACTTGAACAAAGGCAATTTCATTTTTGAAGATATAACCCTTACCTCCGGTATCAATAAAGGAAAAATATGGTCAAATGGTGTAACCTTCGTTGATATAAACAACGATGGCTGGATGGATGTTTACATTTCTCAAGGTGGTCCAAACACAAGATATTCTAGAAAAAATTTACTTTTCATCAATCAAAAAAACAACACGTTTGTTGAACAGGCCCAACTCTACGGCTTGGCCGATATGGGTGTAAGCACACAATCCGCATTTTTTGATTTTGACAAAGATGGTGACCTGGACTGTATTGTAATGAACGAGAATGAATACTATGGGGTAGACCCAAACTCACTTTACAACCTTGTTGCAAAGAACAAAGAAAGTCAGTTCTTCAACTCTTCCCATTTGTACGAGAATAAAGACGGAAGATTTATAGACATTACTAAACAAGCAGGCCTAGAACGTCCAATTTTTGGCTTAGGTCTAACAATTGGCGATATAAACAACGATAACTGGCCAGATATCTATATCGCTAGCGACTATTATATACCAGATGCGCTCTTTATCAATAAGGGAAACGGTACATTCGAAGACCAACTGAAACAAAGGACCAACCAAGTTTCTTTTTACGGTATGGGAATGGATATTGCAGATATAAATAATGATAACTTAGAGGATATTTTTGTTCTGGACATGTCCTCCAACGACCACAAACGATCGAAAACCTTAATGGCCTCTATGGATACCGATCGCTTCGATTATTTAACGAAGACTTTAGGTTTTCAACACCAGTACATGTACAACAGCCTACAACTTAATACCGGGGAAGGTTATTATAACAATGTTGCCCAGCTTACACAAACAGCAAGTACAGATTGGAGCTGGTCCGTTCTCATGTCCGATTTAGATTTAGATGGAGATACCGATATACACGTAACCAACGGGTACCGTCGCTACGCTCTGGACAACGACTCACAACAAAACGTGATCAAAGCGAAACAGCAATATGGCAGATCTGTTCCTTTAGAAATAAAAGAAGAGCTCTATTACAACCTACCTACAGAAAAGCTACCCAACTTACTCTTCGAACAAAAAGGCAATTTGACTTTTGAAAGTAATGCAGCTTCTTGGGGACTTGGAGATTACACCTTCAGCAACGGCGCTAGTTTAGGAGATTTGGACAACGACGGTGATCTGGACCTTGTTGTAAACAATATGGACGAAACAGCAATGCTATATAAAAATAATGCTGTTGAGCTGAAGAAAGGAAACTATCTAAAAGTTCAATTAAAAGGTACAAATTCCGAACAATCTGCCAAAGTAGAAATTAAATTTGACGGTAAAAGTCAGCTTCTAGTTCCGAGGCGTGTAAGAGGATACCGTTCTGCACAAGAAAACGCAGCCATATTTGGTCTTGGAAAACACAACAGAATAGATACACTGCGTGTTACTTGGGACAATGGCACCATAGAGGAAAGGTATGGTATAGCGGCCAATACCAAGCAACTTTTTACCATTTCAGATGCACCGCACCAATCAACACAACCCATAACGACCGCCTATTTTTCTCAAATCGTTAATCCACCAATTACATATAACCATATAGAAAATGACTACAATGATTTCGAAACAGAGATCCTACTGCCTTACAAACAATCCACTTTGGGTCCATTTATGAGCGTTGGAGATGTAAACGGTGATGGAAAAGATGATGTATTTATAGGATCTAGCAGCGGACATACCAGTCAATTGTTCCTTGCAAACGGGAACGGTTTTAACCTAAAAAAACAACCGGCATTTGAACTGGATAAACACCATGAGGACATGGAATCGGTCTTCTTTGACTTGGATGGGGATAAAGATCTAGACCTTTATGTTGTAAGCGGCGGAAACGAACATGATGAAAATGACCCCTATTATCTGGACCGGCTGTACATTAACGATGGAGCAGGAAATTTCTCCAAAAAAGACATAACGGCCTTACAGCCATCCCCAAAAAACGGCAAAACGGTGGCCGCGATAGATATAGACAATGATGGAGATAAAGATTTAATAGTAGGCAATAGAGTAATTCCTAAGAACTATCCCAAACATCAAGGTTCTACACTTTATGAAAACAGGAATGGTATTTTGATAGATGTTACTACGGAAAAAGCCCAGGAACTAGAGTCATTTGGTATAATCAATGCTGTAATAGTGACGGATTTTGATAACGACGGCTGGGAGGACTTCATTGCCGTAGGAGAATGGACCACCATTGGAATGTTCCGAAATGAAAAAGGACTGTTTAAAAATGATGCCACTAATATGCTAAACAAAGAGTCGAAAATCAAAGGATGGTGGTTTGAAATCGGTGAAACCGACATTAATAATGATGGATTAAAAGACTACATTATAGGTAACGTTGGACGTAATTTAAAATTCAATGCCAGCGAGGAAAAACCATTTAAAATATATGCTACGGATTTTGATGGTAACGGTAGCAACGATATCGTATTAAGTAAAAAATACGAGGGCCAATATGTTCCGGTTCGCGGAAAAGAGTGCTCTTCGCAACAAATGCCCTTTATAAACTCAAAATTTGGAACTTATGCAGCATTTGCAAACGCAAGCTTAGAAGATATTTATGGAGAAAACCTCAAAAACGCTTATTATGGTGAAGCAAATGAATTTGACTCCCTCCTATTATTAAATAATGGGAATGGTACTTTTACCATAGAAAGGCTACCCATTGAAGCGCAATCCTTACCTAATCTATCCTACGTATTTCTCGATGTAAACAAAGATGGTTTTGAAGATGTCATCATTGGCGGAAATATTTACAATACAGAAGTAGAAACACCACGACTCGATTCATTTTCTGGCATAGTGATGATGTCCAACCAAAAAGATGGGTACGAAATAGTTGCCAATAGCCAGACAGGGCTTAGGATTAATGGAAATATCAAGGACCTTGGCATACTTAAATCCGAAAAAAGCACTCTTCTGTTAGCTACTGAAAACAATGGAAAGCTTCAGTCCTATAAACTTATCAATTAAAAAACTAGTGTCGCGAAACAGTATCTTATCCTATACCGTTAAATTATTGTTAATGACTCACTCTTGTGCAAATGTTAACAATTTAAATTGGTGAATGGACTAGAGAATTTCCTATCTTTCGATTTAATAAACATTATAAAATGATGAAACATCTTATTTTAAGTATATTAATGCTATACAGTTTTAGTACTTATGCGCAAGCTACAGGACAAATAATGGCATACGGATCTGCTGGTGGTAGCGTAAACTCTTTAGGACAACTAGAAACGCTAATGGGCCCTATAGCCGAAAGAGCATCACGAACGGAGGATATGTTGGAAAACATGTCCGGATCCCCTTATACCTCCAATGCGTTTCAACTTGGCACCCTTTATTACAAAGAGGAAAACAGCGGCAAGATATACTACCGATACAACTCCTACAACGAAGAAATAGAAATAAAGAAAAATAATCTAGAAGGAGAACCTTTACAGTCTCTTTCTAGAGATAAGAATATTTCCTTGGTCGGTGCAACCGGGAAAGCATTACGTTTTAGTACTTTTATTGACCGCAAGGGTCTTACACAGAATGGATACTTAACGTTGTTGGTAGATGGGGATTACGCACTGTATTTGAGAAATACGGCTAAATTTACAGAGGGTCAAAAAGCACCTAATTCCTTTGTGAAGGCAACACCACCCAAGTTTTCGCAGTATGAGGAATATTATTTAGAGGTAAAAGGTCTTAAAAGGGTGGACGAAGTGCAGTTTAAGAACAAAAAGTTTTTGAAATTATTACCTGCTGATGTCCAAGAACGCACATCAATTTACTTAAAAGAAGAAGGTATCAAGATTAAAGATGTAGATGACGTAAAAAAAGTACTTGCATATCTCAACACAAATTAAAAAACTTTACTGAACTTAAAAAAACCCGCTAGCAATCCTAGCGGGTTTTTTATTTACTTTTGCCCTATGGAAAAAACGACCCAAATCTACGGTATTCGCGCAATTATAGAAGCTGTAAATTCTAATGAGGAAATAGACAAGGTCTTCATTCAAAAAGGACTAAAAGGTGATTTAATAAAGGAATTAGAGCGATTATTGCGTCAAAAGGATATTAGTGCCGTCTATGTGCCGGTAGAAAAGCTAAATAGACTTACCAAGAACAATCATCAAGGAGCAGTTGCGAACATCTCCCCCATTTCATTTGTTTCTTTAGATGATTTGATCGAAATAAGCAATACCAAGGACAAACCAGCTTTATTTCTGCTATTGGACCAACTATCCGATGTTCGAAATTTTGGTGCCATCATACGTACTGCGGAATGTACCGGCGTAGATGGTATCATCATCCAGAAAAAAGGCGCCGCTCCAGTAACCGCAGACACTATTAAAACATCGGCGGGTGCAGCTTTTAAAGTACCGATTGCGAAAGTAGACCATCTGAAGGATGCCGTTTTCTACCTTCAAGCCTCGGGAATCAAAATTGTATCGGCAACGGAAAAAACGAATACATCCGTTTACGACGTCTCCTATGCGGGTCCAATAGCTATTGTTATGGGTTCAGAAGATCGTGGCATTACGCCATCCATCATAAAGGTGTCAGACTACACCGCTAAAATACCATTACAGGGAGAAATCGCCTCTTTAAATGTTTCCGTGGCCTGCGCAGTTTTTCTATATGAGGCCGTAAGACAACGATTAGCCTTATAGGTTTTTACCTTTGTTGAAAAATACACGCTTTTTATTGGCAACAACCCTAAGGAAATGCCCACATCACTATGAGGGTATAGACCCGTCCAATGCTAGTTCAGGACAGCCTGGTTAGTACAGACAACGTAAAATTGAAAATTCAACCTTTGGAAAGAGAGGACTAAAGAATAGCATTACGTAGCCTACAATACCAATTTAAATTATAGATGTCGCATAAAATCAGTTTCTTTTTTACTCATTTGTTGTCATAAAATAGAACCATAGCTAATGCTATGCTTAGATTTCATTCCTAAACTGAGAAAAAAATAATTCAAACTTTCAATACGACATTCAAAACTTAAACTGGTATAACCCTTATCAGACACTGCCAACGTAAAGTTTTTTTTTAGTCTGTTCAACAGAACATCTACAATGTGATACCGACAAATTATCAGTCATTATCCGGATTCCTTTTATAGATATAGTTCACTTTAAAGGAGTCGTCTTCCTTCAGAGCTTCTTCTGGTTTGGTTTCTATAAAATTACCATTCGCATCAAAATGCTTTAGAAAAGGATCCCCGTCTTCATCATAATCTTCCTTTTCCCACTCAAACTTACTAGGTAAAGGAACATCTGCACGCACAACAGCAGCCAAAAATAATCCTGTAAGAAATCCACCCAAATGACCTTCCCAAGAAATTCCGTCCTTAACCGGAAAAATATACCATAACAAACTGCCATAAATGAAAACAACTACTAAGGACAATGCAATTAAACGATAGTGTTTTACGAAAACACCCTTAAAGAAGGTGAAACTGGCCAAGACATAAATTAAACCACTTGCGCCTATATGGTAAGACGGCCTTCCTATACACCAGGTTAAAAAGCCGGACAGCAAAATACCCCAAAAAACGACTTTTAAAGCAATCTTATTATAAAAGTAGAATAGCGCCGCTAATAGCACGGCCAGTGGAATGGTGTTATTATACAGATGTTCTAGGGACCCATGAATGAAAGGACTAAAAACAACACCACGTAACCCAGAAAAAGTTTGCGGATAAATTCCATAACTATTAAAATTGAGCTGTTGCGCCAATTCTATCCAATACACGCTCCAGATAGCCAGTACCGATACTATTGGCACTACCACTACGGAATGGGAAAACTTAAAATAAGGTGTACCGGACATGTAATCAATCTTTACTTAGAATAAGGCAAAATTTTAGCCAAAGAAGAAAATCGGACCTATTGTCATCTTTATTTTTAAACAGAAAATATAACCTCTTATTGCGCCTTTGGTTAAATTCACGTGAATAACTTTAGCTATTTTTATCCTATGAACGAACCTTTAGCCGAACGCGTACGACCAAAAACCCTAGAAGACTATATAAGTCAACATCACCTTGTAGGAGAAAAAGGGGCGTTGACGCATCAGATCAAAAAAGGGATTATTCCCTCCCTTATTTTGTGGGGGCCACCGGGAACCGGAAAAACAACCTTAGCAACTATTATTGCAGAAGAGAGCAAACGTCCCTTTTATGTGCTCAGTGCGATCAATAGTGGCGTAAAGGACATAAGAGAGGTCATAGACAAGGCCAAGCAAGCCGGTGGACTCTTTACAACGAAAAATCCTATTTTGTTTATCGATGAGATACATCGCTTTAGCAAATCGCAACAAGACAGTTTATTGGGTGCCGTTGAAAAAGGATGGGTAACACTAATCGGCGCTACCACCGAAAATCCTAGTTTTGAAGTAATACCAGCACTGTTATCTCGCTGCCAAGTATATATATTGAACGCTTTTGGCAAAGAGGATTTAATACATTTGTTGCAACGCGCCCTTGAAAAAGATACCTTTCTAAAATCAAAAAACATAACACTAACGGAGACCGAAGCCCTACTTAGATTATCAGGTGGGGACGGCAGAAAACTACTTAATATTTTTGAGCTCATCGTTAATTCCGAAGACTCGGATACTGTGGAGATTACAGATCAACTTGTGCTTCAAAAAATACAGAAGAATACCGTTTTATACGATAAGACCGGAGAACAGCATTATGATATTGTATCCGCTTTCATAAAATCTATCCGTGGTAGTGATCCAAATGGGGCCGTATACTGGCTGGCACGTATGATCGAAGGCGGGGAGGACGTAAAATTCATTGCCCGGAGGATGCTGATCGCCGCTTCGGAAGATATTGGCTTGGCGAACCCTACCGCACTGGTTATGGCCAATACCACCTTCCAAGCGGTAACTACGATCGGGTATCCGGAATCGAGGATAATCTTAAGTCAATGCGCGGTTTATTTGGCCACCTCGGCAAAAAGCAATGCCAGTTACATGGCCATAGGAAAAGCCCAGCAAACGGTAAAACAAACAGGCAACCTACCGGTTCCCTTAGCACTTAGAAATGCACCAACAAAATTAATGAAGGATTTAGGCTATGGTGAAGATTACAAATATGCGCACGATTTTGAAAACAATTTTGTGGCGGCCGAATTTCTACCTGAAGAGATTTCCGGTACTTCGTTCTATAAACCTGGCAAAAACCCAAGAGAAAGAGCCTTAAGTGATTTTCTGAAGAACAGATGGAAGGACAAATATGATTTCTAGAATTTGATCCTCAATTCTTCTTGAATCAATTCGGTTCCCGTATAATACTCAAAAACCCAAATCCCGTCTTTTTGAAAAACCATACCGCTTTTGTTATCGGCCTGTGCAATAAACACATTCTTTGTTGAACTGTTCAACAACTTCATAACTACTTTTGGAGCGCTATCTATCAACTGATAGCCGTTGGCAATAGGCTGGGCATACAACACTTCCCCGTCGTTTACCGCGCTTAATTTGGATTCAATTTTGCTCTTGGGAGCGGCTTGTCTGATGTCCGATGCAACGGGCTCCATACTTTTATAGCTTTGATCTTCCAAACTACTTGTTTGCTTTACTACTTTACTCCTGTTTTCTGTGTCCGTACTTAGTTTTGCGCTATCCGTCTCCAAGGTTTTTACGTCATTTTTAAAGCTTATGGTTATAGGCTTATCCGTTACCGCTTCTTCTTTATAACTATAATTTAAATCATTAAAAGAGGACATAGCATCTGTTATACCCTGTTTGTAAGACTCCTTATATTCCTTTATTTTGTTTGTTCCCTCAATAGAGCTAAATACCTTTTCGCCTTTACAGTTCTCGACCAAAATTTGAACTTTTGTCCTAAACATGGAAGAATTATCTATTAAACGAGCGGTAAGCCCTAGGCAACGGTCCAAATACAAATCTTCCGGAATCGCATCTTCATATACCGCCGTAAATCCCTTTTGAACAAAGAGGTGTTTGAGCAAGGTACTTGTCAAATACTGATTTTCTTCTTTAAAATCCCCCAGGGTTTTGGGAATTATGATGTACTTATATTCGTTTAAGTTTACCTGTCCAATACCGGAATAACCGATAAGCACAAAAACAATGGCAAAGATATTTTTCAAAATAGTTTAATTTAAGATTCAGTAAAGGATATGAAAAAAGCGTGCCAAACCCTAAGGTTTCCGGTTTATGGTTGAACTATCGCTTCCGGCCCCAAGATATGATATTTAATCCTAATTGAAAAGATGCGTAATTACTCGCAGCAATGTTTTGATAGGATAACAGATTATCGCCCATAAGATAAAAATTCAATGGGCCGGCTTGCAAGTTTATGCCCAGCCCCACATTGGTAGTGCTAAATTTATCTATAGTATAGGTGCCTTTTACTGCCATAAACCGTCCAAACCGCCTCAAATAAAACCCGGTTAACGCTACCTGTGGCCCTCTTGGCCTATTCATAGCAAATAGTTGTGCCCCAATAGCATTTCTGTAGCTAGAAAAACTGTTTGGTGTACCGGCGATACTACAGTCACAATCTTCTTGTGCACCTAGCGGCCTGCCAAAATTATGCCGTATAGAAGCATTCAATCTTGTGGGTCTAAAGGTTATATAGGCATTATTAGTTGTTTGGAACGGAATAAGCTCTTCTACCTCATCCACCAATTCTTGCCAAAAGTCCCTGTTAAGATCGGCAAGCTCCCGTAATACGTTAATTTCTATACCCTCTACAGTAGCATTTCCCCTTAGACTATACTTGTAAACGTTGCCACTATGATACATAAACCCTAAGTCCAAAACACTACCGGTTATAGCCGTACGCTCGTTCAAACGATATGTAAAGCCAAAATCCGTTCCTATGCCCAAATCTCCTCCGAAGACGGCCCTCTTTAAGAAGGTACTTGCAAGTGTGCCTTGGTTTTCTGCATTGTTCAAGGCTCCAAAACCTGAACTACGCAGTTGCAAATCGGTACTTAACGTTGTTGCAATACGATTGTTCCTGCCTTCGGTATTTACCAAATACCCCTTATTATTCGTAGCATTGTAATCGGCTATTCCAGAATATATTTTCCCCCTGACACCCGCAGTAAGCTTTTTGTTTATCTTTTTGTTGATGCCAAAATGATACACGGCGACCATACCTCCCCTTGTTTTTAAATCTCCAAGATCAAAACGCCTATCCAATTGGTTGGCATTCCCTTCAAAAGCAAGGAATGCGTAATCTTGGGGCCAGTAGAGAATATTATCCATTTCTAAATAAGCGCCAAAAGAATAAAAACGATCGGAATAGGGACTGCGGAAGCCTCCGCTAAATAATTCTATCTGAGACCCTAGGTTAAACTGATCTCTATTTGTTAGACCGGAGACCATACGATCACGGACCTTATCATTAATATCCAAACCGTCTTCGGCAAAAATATCGTTCACCGTAATCCCGTTTGTACCTGCATGACCAGAAACACCCGAAATCAACGGAACACCGGCAAACCACTGAAAGTCCGTTTCCATTCCTGGATTCAATAGTAAGGATTGTGGAATTTCGGTAAAGTCATACAACACCTGTTTGTTCTGTGCATACAAAAAGGCTGTCGCCAAGGCCATCAAAAAAGAAACGTTAAGGCGAATCGTCATTTTAACCTAAGCATAAATTGAGCACTGGACTTCAAAACTATAGATGCATCTGGAATACCGGAGGTACTCACATTATCGCCAAAATTTGCGGCATTAAGTCTTAAATTCGTTGTATTTCTTAGAATATCCAAGCTTTTTGCCGCGTTCCCATAGGCTACCTCGCGAATTAAGGTTGCAGTTGGGGCCGCCGGCATAACGAATAACTCCGTATCCAACAACAGCCCGTCCTCATCCAAAAATTCAATTTCGATTTGTATAGGCTTGTCCGTTGTATTCTCCAGCTCGTAGGTAATTACGCCCTCCAACACCCTCTCGGAAAAAAATGCTTCCTCAAAAGCGTCGAAATTAAAATCCTGGGTAAAAAAACTGACATCCACGACCCTGTTAATAAGACTCTCTTGGACCTTGACAAAAAATATACTGGTCTCTAAAGTTGGGGTAATGCTTAAATCTTGATACTGATTAAAATCCTGCTTTTCCGAACAAGAAAACAGTAGAAAGATAAATAGGGTACACAAAAGGCAATTTTGCAAACGTTTCATATTAGCTCTACTAATGCTACAACACAACCAGAAAAGTTACGCTATAGTAGTATTAACTCTATAAATAGGTTTTTATTTCCCGTAGCTCTCCAATCATTGGGCTATGCTCGTGCCTTGCCTCCCCATGGGCGTTGAAATGCAAGGCGTGCAGACCTGCCGCTTTGGCCCCAAGAATATCGGCCTCCAAGCTATCACCTATCATTAGGGACGTTTCCGGCCTTACGTTCGCTTTTTCCAATGCTAGGTTAAAAATAACGGGGTTAGGCTTTTTTACCCCTGCCATTTCCGAATCAATTACTTGTTTAAAATAAGTGTAGATTCCAGCGTTTCGTAGTTTCTTTTCCTGTATTTCCTGAAAACCATTGGTTATGATATGAAGTTGGTAATTTGGCTTTAAGTAATCAAGCACCTCCTGCGCATTAGGAAACAAATTAGTATGGGAGGACAGCTGATCAATATACGCTTCTGCGATACTATTTATGGTCCTATCCGACACCTGATACTCCAAACGGTCAAATACGGATTTGAGCCTTTGGTAGCGCAGTTCCGCTTTTGTTATCCGCTCTTCCCTGTACATTCTCCAAAACACCAAATTCGCCGGCACATAGACCTCGAGGAACTTTTTCAAGGGAACCGTGATATCGTGCTCCGGTAGAATACGCTCGAATGTGAGGGCCGAATTTTTTTCAAAATCCCACAAGGTATGGTCAAGGTCAAAAAAAACATCTGTGATTATTTCTTTAAACATTATAAGCAGTTATTACGTTCTTATATATTCTTTTCCAATCAAAATTCTCCTCACCTCCAAGGAGTTCATTTGAAAAAACCGTTACAAAAGCACCTTCTACATTCTTGATTTCCGTATAGATATCCTTTATTTTTTCTTCAATTTGTTTTTCGCTTTTAGCCGTTACCAAAGCATAATCATGAAGGGCAAAGGGATGCACCTTAACCGGCTGTTGCACTTCTAAAGGAATATCATAAAACTGAAACGGGGTACAGGTACCCGCCCTAAAGCCTATTTCGCTGGTATACCCCATTGTAAAATCATTCGTAAACTCTGCCGTTACCAGATTCCGATACGATTGTGGAACATCGACCCTATTATACCGCATCCTAGAATAAGTTACGGGCCTATTGATTACGTTTTCTAAATTATTCTTTTCTTTCTTTAATAGTTCTATATCACTAAATGAACTATAAGAAGCAGCTAGCGCCACCTTTGAATAATCCGCTATGTATTTAATGAGCGATTTAAAACGATTGCTATTTGTTGATACATTCTTATCGTATTTGGAATAATCGGCAAACTGAAAAAAGAAGATGCTTTTTACCCCATAGCTTTGATGCCATGCTATAAGTTGTTCGAAATTGTCATAAGGGTCTTTTCTCCGTTTAATCCCTACCATGATGCGCTCCCATACACGCTTTAATTTAAACGTACCCAAGTCCAATAAAAATCCTGCCAAGCCACGGAACAAGCCTCTGTTGGCGTAGGAATGCGATGTGGTAACATCCAAGACAGATAAAAAATTGTACTTTCTTTGTTTAGATAGGAGTTCGGGAAATTTTTCCTTTAGAAGTTCCAACAGCTTTAACGCCCAAATATCTATAACGGGACGATGTAAAAAATCGTTCTGATAGGCGATACTATCCTTTGGTGAAAACCTACCGTGGATATCCTTTACATGGGGCAAGTACTCTTCGTATCTACTTAACAAATAAAAACTTGCGGCAAAAACATCAAAAGGAACAGCACTGCGTTCCCCTGTAGGAAAAAAGCAAGGTGTACCTTCCCAATCATTAATCTGTATCTGAATGTCATTGATGCCCTGTTCAAAAAGAAGGTCGTTACTTCGTATAAAAAATTCGTTCTGTAACGGCTGTTTGGTGTAGGTTATCTTTTCATCGGTATGTTTTATAAAGTCTTCGATCGTTGTAGTAAAACCGATATCTATGCCCAAAATCTTCGTGAAGATTTGTTTCATAGTATAGGTAAACCTAGGGGTAATCTTATGGGTATATATGAGTAACATTTAGAGGAGTTGATTATCCGCAAAACTAAAATAGTCTTTCTGCGTTACTATGAGGTGGTCCAAAACCTTAATATCCAAAGATTCCGAAGCTGTCTTAATTTTCTGTGTAATCTGTTTATCGGCATTACTAGGTTTTAAGGTCCCACTTGGATGATTGTGTGCCAAAATAAGCCCTACCGCGCCCAACTCCAAACTTTGCTTCATAAGAATACGGACATCTACCAAGGTACCCGTAATGCCGCCCTTACTCAATTGCGCCTTATGCAGGATTTTGTTCGAATTATTTAGGTACATCACCCAGAACTCCTCATGTTCCAATTCTCCTATAATAGGTTGCAATACCTCAAAAGCATCCTTACTACTTCCAATTTTTGTTACCTGTAAAGCTTCTTCCCCTCTCCTTCGCCTACCAATTTCCAATGCTGCCGCTATGGTCACGGCCTTGGCCTCGCCAATACCTTTAAAAGTCATAAGCTGCTTGGTAGAAAGCTTTCCCAACTCGTTTAGGTTATTACCGGCGGATGCAAGAATGCGTTTGGATAGTTCCACGGCACTCTCGGACCTACTACCGGACCCAATAAGAATAGCGATCAGTTCTGCATCCGATAAGAAAGATCTTCCTTTAATTAGGAGTTTCTCCCTTGGTTTATCGTCGTCCGACCAGTGTTTTATGGAAAAAGAGGTAGGCTTTTCTTGCATTGGCTAAAGATAGCGAACTAATTATTTTATTGTAAATTTCATCATTAAATAAAAGTGTAAAAAAGATGAAATCCTTACTCACCACAGAAGGTCATAAAGAAATTACCGATCGTTTGTCAAAACTATCTGAAGACTCCGAACGTCAATGGGGCAAAATGACAGTAGGCCAAATGGCTTGGCACTGCCAATATCCCTTAAAATTGGCCATAGCGAACAAAGAGAATACCTCTAAAGGCAATTGGTTCATCAAGACCTTTTTTAAAAAGTCGCTCTATAATGATAAACCTTGGCGCAAAAATTTACCCACCGCGCCACAATTAAAAGCAACGGCACCGAAAGATTTTATTCATGAATCGACCATTCTTAAAAATCTAGTAGATGAATTTGCTGCGTTGCACAACAGGGATATATGGCATCCACATCCTGCTTTTGGTCCGTTTACCAAAGAGCAATGGGGACAGCTGCAGTACAAACATTTGGACCATCACCTAAAACAATTTGGAGTTTAAGTGCTATTCCATCAAGCTTTGAATACTTTTTAGGTCCAATCCGCCATAATTTCCAGAGCTCATCAACAGTAATGTTGCGTGCTTATAATCGGCTTTATTTACATAGGCATGGAAGGAAGCGGCGTCGGTAAAGACCTTTAAATCCTTTTTTTGGAACGCCTCCGCAATTTGATCAGGGGTAACTGCATCCAATTTCTTAATGGCCACGGATTCCGGTAAATAGAAGATTACGGCCTCATCGGCCGCATTCAGTGCTCCTTTGTATTCTTTTAAAAATTCCGGATTAAAACTACTGTAGGTATGCAGTTCCAAACAGGCGATAAACCTACGGTTTGGATATTGTTCCTTTACGGCCTTTGTAGTTGCGGCTACTTTACTGGGCGAGTGTGCAAAATCCTTATAAGCGACACTGGTTTTCCCTTCGGCTATTTTCTCCAATCGTTTGGATGCCCCTTTAAAGGTAGCAATGGCCTCATAAAAGTCATCTTCGTCTACGCCCATGTTCTGGCATATCCATTTGGCCCCTGCAAGGTTACTAAGATTATGTTCTCCAAAAACTTCAATAGGCATTGGACCTTCCGGTGTAGTTAACAGCGTCTGGCCATTTTCCACTTCGTAATCCGGTGTTTCGTAACCTAATTTTCGAATAGTATTCTCGGAAGTTTCAACAACCTTAACAACTTCGGCGTCCTCTAGGTTATAGGTAATGCTTCCGCCACTTACAATACTATCCACAAAAATCCGAAACTGTTCCACATAATTTTCAAAAGTGGGAAACACATTAATATGGTCCCAGGCAATACCGCTCAGCAAAGCAATATTGGGTTTATACAAGTGAAATTTTGGTCGGCGGTCTATTGGGGAGGACAAATATTCATCTCCCTCCAACACTATAAAATCGTTATCGTCCGTCAAATGCACCATACGATCAAAACCTTCTAACTGGGCACCCACCATATAATCTACCTCGCGATCATGAAAATCAAGTACATGAAGAATCATAGAGGTAATCGTTGTCTTACCGTGACTACCGCCTATAACCACGCGCGTTTTATTTTTGGATTGCTCATAAAGGAACTCGGGATAGGAATAAATAGTCAATCCCAATTCCTGAGCTTTCAACAATTCGGGATTATCGGCTTTTGCATGCATTCCCAAAACAATGGCATCTAATCCAGCGTGAATTTTCTCCGGAAACCATCCAAAAGCAGCCGGCAAAAGCCCTTTTTTTTCAAGTCTACTTTTTGAAGGTTCAAAAATAACATCGTCACTTCCTGTAATGGAATAACCTTTGTGTTCCAGGGCCAAGGCCAAATTATGCATGGCACTGCCGCCAATGGCGATAAAATGAATTTTCATGAAATCGGTTTAAGGAACAAAGATAGGGATTGAACTCAGCATCGAAAACCGAGACATTATAATTATCTTAGTCGATAAAAACAACTGATATGTCGTTGAACCTTTCTACCCTACCTTCCAAAGAGATAATGCCGGGTTATCATGGCAAACTGGTGCACTCGGAAACCATGTCCATAGCGTTCTGGACCGTAACCAAAAATGCGGAAGTCCCCGAACATTCACATGTAAACGAACAAATTATGCATGTGATGGAAGGGGAATTTGAATTTACCTTGGATGGCGTCACTAAAATTTACCGGCCTGGAGATATCGTGGTCATCTCCGCACATCAAAAACATAGTGGGAAAGCAATAACGGATTGTAAACTCATGGATGTATTTAGTCCCGCCAGGGAGGAGTATAAGTAAAAGCCCTAAAAAGCCCCCTAACCCCCGAAGGGGGAACTCTTACTCCATGTGTAAAAGTGTGCCTTATTGGCCTAAAATGCATGTTAGTTCGGAGAGCACATGACGATAATTTTAAAATGAAAAATGTAAGGAAATGAAAATATCTCTTTTAGGAAAAAAGGCTTTGGTTGGCGGTAGTAGTGGCGGAATCGGTAAAGCAATTGCAGAACAGTTAGCAGCGAGCGGAGCTAGTGTTACCCTAATGGCAAGAAATGAAAATAAACTAAAAACGGTCGTAGCTGGTTTAGCAACTTCAGAAGGGCAATTGCATCAATACCTCGTTGTAGATTTTTCTGATTTAGAGGGATACAAAAAACGTATCTCTACCTATTTTGAATCTAATTCCGTGGATATTCTGGTGAACAACACCCAAGGCCCGCCCGCAGGAAATGCACTGGAGAAAAAAGTGGAGGATTACCAAGATGCCTTTGACCTACTTTTTAAAACCGTTGTTCACACCACCGAATTGGCATTGGCAAATATGGTCAAAAATCAATGGGGCCGTATCATCAATGTTGCATCTGTTTCCGTAAAAGAACCTTTATCCTATTTGGCCTTATCCAATTCTATTCGGGCCAGTCTGGTCACTTGGGCAAAGTCCTTGGCCACCGATGTAGGAGCAGAACAAATTACCGTGAACAGTATTCTAACCGGGTATTTTGATACGGAGCGGATCGCGCAGCTGAACACAAAAAAAGCAGCGCAATTGGGTATCTCGCCAAACGACGTGTTGACCGATATGAAATCTAAAGTACCCTTAAAGCGTATTGGCGACCCAAAGGAATATGGCTATTTGGTTGCCTTTTTGGCGTCCGATAAGGCAGCCTACATTTCCGGCACACAAATCCCCATTGATGGAGGCCTGCTGAAAAGCCTTTAAGAGCCCTGTCCTTAACCACGTGTTTTTCTCGTTTTACCAATCTTTTGGAACGGAATTCACCGGTAACCATAATTACACACAGGAGTTTGATTATCCCTCAACGGAAGCACAGGAAGGCAAAACACTTAAAATTGGTGGTTCTCGTTAATGCTCATGCCATACTTGGTTTTGCCCCATGATATAAAGAAAACCATGCGTGGGCTTAAACCCAAACAATGTGTTGGAAAAAGGTTATAATACCATTTCTCAATTTAACCCAAATAATGTGTTGGAACTTCGTTATGAAGCATCGAGATACGCTTAATACAAAGATTACATCGACTTTTGGCATAACACCGCTATGGTTAAGCGGAGTATCGCTTAGGCCCGATCGAGAAAAGTAATACAACCACAACACTTAAATAAGCTTGGAGCTGCACCACAAATTCTACCATTTAATCTGGGTTAAAAGTACCGTTCATACACCCTTTTTATACATTCGTCCCTTAAATTAAACTCCGATGTAGAAATGCTCTAAGTTTGTTTACAGAATTAAGGATTTACAGCATGAAAATCGACCTTGTTATCGTAGATGATTCTACATTGTGGCTATCCATAGCAGAGAAATTGGCGAAAGCACACCCCCAAGTAGAAAGTGTGGCTACCTTCACAGATGCCATGGACGCTTGGATTTATTTACAGGTGAACAGTGCCAATGTCCTTATGACGGACATAGAAATGCCATGGATGAACGGACTTTCTTTTTTATCCATGTTCGGTCAAAAAATACATGTGATCTCCACATCTACCAAAATTGGGTTTAAACCGCTTACCGCCGAACGCGGGAGTATCGAATTCTTATCCAAACCATTCTCAAAAGTTGCCTTTAACCAAGCTCTGGAAAAGGTACACAAATTGATAGCGCATCCGCAATTGACCTAGACTGCAAGGACCAAAGCCTTCCACCCAACTTGGCCAATACTTCGTTTTAACACTTACCGGCAGCTTAGGCTTTTACTGTACTATTCCCTTACCCAAAAGTACCGTTCCCTCACTTTTCATTGTTTACAGGGAACTTTGGCTACATCTTTGTATGTAACTTTGTAACTGCATACGCAACTTGGCGGTACACCGTTCTCATTGAAGCGTATAGCCTAATCAATCCGTAATGAAACATATTGTAACACTTATAACGATACTCCTATTTTCTCAAATGGCACCATCGCAACAAAACAAAGAATCCTTTGAAACACTTTGGCAACAAGTCGAAAAGCTGGAGAGGGAGGCGCTAACAAAATCAGCTTTAAAGACTGTGAACTCCATTTCCGAAAAGGCCAAAAAAGAAAAGAATGCACCGCAGATCGTTAAGGCCTTACTGTATACGTCAAAGTATGCCATGATCCTGGAAGAAGATGCCCAATTGAACATCGTAAATGACTTTAAGAGGGAAATAGATCAAACCGAATTCCCTGCTAAAAATGTGCTGGAAAACTATTTGGCCAACTTATACTGGCAATTCTTTCAACAAAATAGATATCGATTTTACAACCGGTCCAAAACCGATGTAAAGGTTGATTCCGTGGATTTCAGGACCTGGGACTTAACGACCTTGTTCCAGGAAATCGACACCCATTTTGAGCGTTCTTTGGAAAATGAATCCCAATTAAAGACCGTTTCCGTATCCAGTTTTAATGCTATTTTACACCGGCAAAAAGGCTCGGAAGATTACCGCCCAACCCTCTTTGACCTCTTGGCACAAAATGCGCTTACCTTCTGTAGCACCAATGAAAATAGCATTACAAGACCTGCGGACAAGTTTGAAATTGACAATCCAGCGTTTTTAAGCCATGGAGATGCCTTCACACAATTGAATATTGAAACTGCCGACAACACCTCCTTACAGGCCAAAGCCTTGTGCATATTTCAGCAACTTTTGGCACTGCACCTACCATCAACACATCCATATCGCTTTGCGGAAGTCAATATCCAAAGGCTGAAGTTCGTATACCAACATGCTGTTTTTGAGAATAAGGACGAGCGGTATCTAGAGGAGCTTAAAAATGGGGCGTCGACTGTAAAGGGGAAACCTGCAGCCGGATTGTACCTATACGAGCAAGCCGTACTTCTAAATCAACAAGGAAATACCTACCAACCCAAGACTAACGAAGATAAGCGTTGGAAAACCAAAGCAGCACTAGAATTGTGTGAGCAGGTCATCAAAGAAATTCCCGAAAGTCGCGGCGCAGAAAAATGTAAAGCTTTAAAGACCCAGATACTTTCCCGTAGTGTACAATTGACTACGGAACGGCATATCCCCATTAATAAAACAGGGCGATTATTGGTGAACTACAAAAACTACAATGGCCTGCAATTAACCGCTCGCCGTATCACCGAAAAACAATGGAATATACTTGAAGATTTATATCCGAAGGAAAAGAAATTGGCCTTTATAAAAAAATTATCCATTGTAAAAACATGGGAGGGGACACTCAAAAATGAAAACGATTACCAATCCCACAGCACCGAGATATCCCTACCTCCTTTGGATAATGGGGAATACATCATCTTAGCGGAACCAAAGGACGAAACCGACAAGACCTTTGCCTACACCCAGGTGCAAGCCACTAATTTGGCATTGGTAGAAACACAGACCGAAACCCACCAGGAGTATCAAGTGGTGCATCGAAACAACGGAACACCAATCGCCGGGGCAACATTGACCTTTCGCTACCGTCTTAACTATGATGGCAAACGACTGAGAAAAACACTGGTTTCCGATAAAACGGGAATGGTCTCTATACAAAGAGCGGAGAAAGAATGGAGTGATGTTAGTATCACCGTCACACACGAAAAGGATACTGCTTTTTACAGCAATTATTACCTTTACAGAGGCTATGACCAAAACACGCCCAGCCCGTCCTACCCCTGTTTCCTGTTTACGGACAGGAGTGTTTACAGACCGGGACAAGCCTTATATTTTAAGGGAATTGCCCTAAAACGCGCCCAAGAAAGCTCCGCGATTTTAGCGAATACTACCGTTTCCGTTACCCTTAAGGACGTTAACGGACAAGCAGTGAATACCACCGATTTTAAAACTAACGAATACGGTTCCTTTTCCGGGGAATTTATCTTGCCCAGCAACGGACTTACAGGTCAGTTTTCGTTACAAGCGCGTTCCAAAGCATATAACCTAAACGGATATGCCAATTTTTCGGTTGAGGAATACAAACGGCCTAAATTCGAGACTTCTTTTGAACCAATTACCGAAAGTTATAAGGTTAACGACAGCGTTATCGTAACCGGAACCGCAACAGCGTATGCGGGAAGCAGTATTACCGATGCCAAGGTTTCCTATCGCGTAAAACGCTCGGTGTACTATCCCAGATGGTACTACTGGCGCTACTCCTACAGAAATACAACGCCCCAAGAAATCGCTTTTGGTGAAACAAAAACAGATGGTTCCGGCGCCTATTCCATAAACTTTAAGGCTTTACCGGACAATACCACCGACAAAAAGAACTTGCCCACGTTCAATTATGAGGTAACCGCAGATGTGACAGATATAAATGGGGAAACGCATAGTACCACTACCTTTGTTACTGTTGGCTATCATACTATGACCGCCAATATGATGCTTCCAAACCCATTGGACAAAGAAAATAAGGACCAGAAATTATTCATTGCAACGAACAACCTCAACGGTCAATTCACGCCCGCCAAAGGCACGGTTAAAATGTATAAACTAAAAGCGCCCGAGCAGGTATTACGACCGCGCAAGTGGGCGGCACCCGATTATGCCGGTTTTACAAAATCCGAGTTCGAGGAACTGTATCCCAATGACGCCTTTACCAATGAACATGACGCTTCAACCTGGGAAAAAGGAGCCCTTGTTTGGCAGTCAGACTTCGACACCGGAAAATCCAAAGAACTCACATTGGGGAATATCAGAAGATGGGTGTCCGGTAAATATATGCTGGAATTGGTAAGTAAGGATAAATTTGGTCAGGAAGTAAAGGATGTTTTGGAAACCACCCTATTTAGCCCTAACGATCAAAAACTAGCCGATAATCAGTTGTTCAAGATTACTACGGACAAAAACAGCTATACGCCCGGTGACAAAGCAAAAGTGACCCTGTTTTCCAATGCCGAAAACATAGCCGTAACCGTAGCCATTGAAAAGAACCATAAGATCTTGGACACAAAAATCATCAGGTTGAATAAAAATTCCGCCAGCTTTACCGTACCGGTACGAGCCGAGGATATGGGAGGGTTCGCCATTTCCTATAGCTATGCCGTTTACAACCATTTTGAATCTGGCACCTTGAACATTCAAGTGCCCTACCCCAGTACCGATCTACAGATCGAAACCCTAACATTTAGGGACAAACTACAGCCGGGTACGGATGAAACCTGGTCTTTTAAAATCAAAGGCCCAAAAGGAGATAAAGTTGCCGCCGAACTGTTGGCGAGCATGTACGATGCCTCTTTGGATGCCTTTAGAGGCCATTATTGGAGTTTTAACCCCTTGGTGAAACCTACCTATTATTCCTATAGACGCGTAAATGCGCGGCGTTGCTTTACGAACAGTTCCTTTACCGCCTATCAGGATAATGAATCCTTTGGTTACTCAAATCCAAGTTTTGATTCTTTTAATTGGTTTGGATTTTATTTTGGTAATACTGTACGAATTCGTGGTTATGCAAGTGGTGTTACTAGTAGAATGATGAAAAAAGGTGCTCCTGGAGCAACAACTGAGATGATGATGGATGATGTGGCACTTGAGGAGTCCGTTGCAGGCGCTCCCATAGAGGCCGACATATCTTTTAGACTCGAATCAAAAGCTAACCCACTCGGTCCAGAAAGACCAGAGGAACAAAATAAGAACAACAAAAAAGAAGAAATTCAAATTCGAAAGAACCTACAGGAAACCGCTTTCTTCTTCCCGCAATTACAGACCAATGCGGAAGGCAGCATCTCCTTTAGTTTTACAACACCGGAGGCCTTGACCAAATGGAATTTACAATTATTGGCGCATACCAAGAACCTAGAAAGTTCCTATCGCACCCTACAAACGGTAA
Organism: Maribacter chungangensis; assembly: GCF_042676845.1. Lineage (NCBI taxonomy): Bacteria > Pseudomonadati > Bacteroidota > Flavobacteriia > Flavobacteriales > Flavobacteriaceae > Maribacter > Maribacter chungangensis. The sequence continues at coordinate 1,028,085 of NZ_JBHTHY010000003.1, read as the reverse complement.
CACAAAAAGAGTTGATGGTAACCCCCAATGCACCTCGATTTTTGCGAGAGGGCGATGAAATTGTAATCAGCTCAAAAATTACAAATCTCACGGAAAAAACACTATCAGGAGTTGCGAGATTGCAATTGATAGATGCAATCACAGGAAAAGACATAAGCGGTGATCTCATGAGTTCTCCCCTTTCGGGGGAGTTAGAGGGGGCGTTCAAAGTCGACTCCATGGGCAACACCCAAGTATCATGGCGTTTGCAAATCCCGGAAAACATACAAGCCGTGCAATATACCGTAACGGCCAAAGCGGGTGGTTTTAGTGATGGGGAACAAAACCTGTTACCCGTATTGACCAATCGCATGTTGGTAACGGAGACCCTACCGATGTGGGTGCGAAGTAAGCAAACCAAAACCTTTACGCTGGATAAGTTAAAAACGACCCGGTCCACAACGCTAAAACATCACAAACTGACTTTAGAGGTAACCAGCAATCCTGCTTGGTATGCGGTACAGGCACTGCCCTATTTGATGGAATATCCCTACGAGTGCAACGAGCAGACCTTCTCCAAATACTATGCGAATGCCTTGGCCAGCCATATTGCCAATAGCAATCCTCGGATTCAGGCCGTATTTAAACAATGGGCAAATTCCGATGCACTGTTGAGCAATCTGGAGAAAAATGAAGAATTGAAATCCCTCTTGATACAGGAAACACTCTGGTTACGTGATGCGCAGTCCGAAACCGAGCAGAAAAAACGTATTGCTTTATTGTTCAACTTGGACAAAATGAAAAATGAGCAGACTACCGCTCTGAACAAGTTACGTCAGAACCAAAAAGGTTCGGGCGCTTGGGCGTGGTTCAATGGTGGTCCGGACAGCCGCTTTGTAACCCAACATATTATTGCCGGGATGGGACACTTAAAACAACTCAATGTCACGCTGAGCCCTTCTTCGGTGCTCAGGCCAGGCTCCGTTGAAGCGCTAAATGGCAATATGCTTCAAAAAGCCATTCAATATTTGGACGCCCAGTTTGTTGAAGAGTATCAGCAAATGAAAAAGTACGCTACGAATATCAATGACGACCATTTGAGCCAGACCCAGATTCATTATTTGTACATGCGTAGTTTTTTCAAGGACATTAAAACATCCAAAAAGGTTAACGACATCCAAGATTATTATAAAGGACAAGCGCGAAAATATTGGAAAAACAAAGGATTGTACGCTAAAGGGATGCTGGCCTTGATCATGCACCGCTCTGCCGACACTGAAACTTCCGAGAAAATACTTAGGGCTTTAGAGGAAAACAGCATTACTTCGGATGAGTTGGGCATGTACTGGAGAGAAAATACCAGCTCGTGGCATTGGTACCAAGCCCCGATAGAAACCCAAGCTTTATTGATAGAAGCCTTTGCCGAAATCCACCCTAACGACATAAAAACCATTGACAATCTGAAAATTTGGTTGTTGAAGAACAAACAGACCAACCAATGGAAAACAACCAAGGCCACCACCGAAGCGGTTTATGCCCTATTACTCCAAGGTAGTGATTGGTTATCCGTTACCGATGCCGTTGCTATTTTGGTAGGGGGCGAAAAAATAGAACCGGCCAAACTGGAAAACGTGAAAGTCGAGGCAGGAACGGGCTACTATAAAACCGCTTGGAACGGGTCGGAAGTACAGCCCAAAATGGCCGAGGTACAAATTTCCAAAAAAGGCGACGGCATTGCCTGGGGTGCGTTATACTGGCAATATTTTGAGGATTTGGACAAGATTACCTCCGCTGAAACCCCTTTGAAATTGAAAAAGAAACTGTTTTTAAAGAAAAATACGGCTACCGGAGAGGAAATCTCCGAAATCACCAATAATACAAGTTTAAACGTTGGCGATCTGGTCCGTGTCCGTATTGAGCTACGCGCCGACCGCCCCATGGAATTTGTTCACATGAAGGATATGCGAGCCGCCGGTTTTGAGCCCGTAAACGTCATTTCCAGATACAAATGGCAAGACGGCTTGGGTTATTACGAGGCCACAAAAGACGCCAGCACCAATTTCTTTTTTGATTACCTTCCCAAGGGCGTTTATGTCTTTGAATATGATGTTCGGGTAAACAATGCGGGGAATTTCAGCAATGGCATCACTACGATACAGAGTATGTATGCGCCGGAATTTAGTAGTCACTCCGAGGGGGTACGGGTACTAGTTGAGGAATAGTTTTGGGTTGCTATGGTTTTAGGTTGAAAAGAAATCCACGTTGATTTGCTTATGACCGAAAAAAGATAGACTGCGTACGCCAATAGAATCCCTTATTAACGGTAGGCTTTTATTTCTGTTAATATTATTTTCGCTTTTCTAATAGCAATCTTTTCAATGTCGGGAAATATTTTTGCTTTCAATATTTTATCTCTATTCAATTGTCTTATTTTACTTAAAACAATATTCCTAGCATCATAAAGCAATTCATCTGCATAATCCTTAAAGTCACATTTGCTCAATTCAACTAGTCCAGAAGTTGTTTTGGCTAAGTCTTCGTTTTTAATCCCATTTAAAAACTTTGGCTTATACAATTTTAAAAAATCTCTAATTTCCTTTTTGTATTTACTCTCTGTCAAATCTTCTATTCTTCGCAATGACTGAAATAGCGAAGAAATAGTCAAATTTTTGTTATTGGATACTTTTAGTTTTTTTAGAAAGTCATTTTCAAAATGTTTTAAAGCTATATCGAAGTCAATTTTTAAGGAAAAGTCAAAGGCTTTCAGAAAATCCCCAAAGTTTAATCTATTGTATTGGTAGGTATCTGCACGTTGGAACATTAAATACCTGTCTAATAAGTTAGCACAAAACTTTTTTGAGTTCAGGTCATTATCAATAATTGTATTGTTTTTTATGGTATATAAAGCATCAATAGATTGGCTGATATTAAGTTCCTTATGACACATTGAAGCACAAAATATATTTATATCTGAGTTATTTAGTGCTTGTATTGTTTTCTCTTTATCCACTCTGTTTAATACAAGAAACAAAGATTTGGTAACAGTAAATTTTGAACCACAAATAATCTTATTTAAAAGCTCAGTTGATATTTCATTTTTAATTCTGCTCTTAAGTTCAGGTAGGTTTAATGCTTTTGGATTAGATAGAATTGTAATATCGAAATCACAGTTTAAAACCTGCTGCTTAGTATTACTCAAAAGTTGATTAGATAAATCTTTAGTAATTTGAATTTGTCTCTTTTTTACTAATTCATAGAATATTAGAAGGCTATTGATATTGCTTTCATTTTTGATTAAAAGCTTGAATTTTTCAGAAGCTAAAAATTCATTAATAACCTTTAAAAAAGGCTCTTTGTTATCCTTAATTATGGTGTTTAACTCTAATATTCTTGCTGAGATATTACTTAAACTTTTTTCATTTTCAAGTAACTTATAGAAAGTTCCATTTTTATAACTCTTTTCAAGTTCCGTGTTAATCAAATCAGGTGCAATTGACGACAAGTCAGATAAGCTCTTTGCAAAATCAGAAAGAATCGATTGGGATAGGTTTAAACCATTCAATAATTTATTCAGAAGATTTTGAGCAATCATTGTTCCTAGCGATATATCAATTTTTTCAAGTTCTCTAATTGACTTTGCAATTTGAACGGCTTTTAAATTATTCCTTTTGTTAGCAAGTTGCTCAATGTTTAAATTGTTTATAATCCCTAAGAGCAATTTTTTAGATAATGGTGAGGTGTTTAACTCTGAAAGTGAATTTGTGATTCTGGATAGAGTGGGCAATTTTTCAATCATTAACAACCACTCAGTAAAATTAAATGAGTTTAGGATTCTACTAACTGTCTCAGGGTTGGCTTTCTTTTTACTAATCCGCATTGTTAATTCTGTAATGGAATTAGTATTTGCCTGCTCATTGATTCGGAGTGTTTTTACGATATCTGCAAGCTCCTTGTTTAATTGATTGGCAACCTGAAGTAAATTGCTATACACTGAATAGTCTTTATAGACATATAGCTCGAGTTTATGTATTGAATAGTATTTTGTAAATAAATTATAATACTGTAATTGATTGTTACTGTACAAAAAATCGAATGATTGAAAAAATATTTCCTGTAATTGGTAAACTTCGTATGTGCGAATATTGGTTTGGAATTTAATAAAAAGTAGCTCAATTACTTTCTCATAATTCATCAATTCTCTACCAATTTCAAATTGTTCATTAAAAAACAATTTTACTATTAGTTCTGTAATGTTTAATTCAGTTTCTGTTTTGTATTTATCAATGTAGTTTTTGAGTAGTACGATTAAAGGAGTTGTGCCTAAATCTTTCTCTCTTATTAAGGTTTTGTGAATTAAAGAGGCATAATCTTTATGAGGAAAATAATAGTAATCACTAGTTGAATAATTTAATATAATCCCCTTTTCCTTTAGCTTTTTAAATTCGTCAGATTTGTTTTTGATTCTTAAGAATGAAATATCAAGACTGAAAAGAAATGAATACAAAAACAGTAATTCTTCATCAAATTCATTTAATCTATGTTGTCTGTAGAAATACTCATAAATACGGTCATTATTAACTTGGTCAAATTTTAAAGCATTACCTTTTTTAGTAGACGAAATCCAAGTTTCAAGAGCAATATTTAGTTTTAATAAATTTCTATTCGTATTCTTTAATATTGTTTCAAAATCCCCTTTATACCAACTAAATTCGGAGAAGTCTCTTTTTAACTTATATATCCTGTTATCTATTATTCCTGATGCTTTTTCATTAAATTCTATATCAGTATTGTATCTGAATTGCTTAATGCCCTTAAAAACATTAAAAATCGAACTCATATCTTCTTCACGATATGAGTTGTGATACCTTGATAAATAAATGGCCTTTATCCATTCAAAAGGTTTAATCCTTTCTCGAATTCGGTTAAATAAGTTTACGTTTTCGTGAATATTATCAATAACTAGAGTGGAGCGATAAAAGGAAAGTTTACCTATCTCATCAAGTACATTATTGCTATTTATATTTGGGTCGGTTAGGTCTAAATAAAAAGTTCTATTTCTAAAATGTGGAATAAAGTTATTATATATAGCTTCTGCTAATGTAGTTTTTCCACTACACGGATTTCCAAGAATAGCGTATTCCTTCGTTTTGTTTTTATTGAAAAGTGAAGCTATTTCCCTAATCTTCTGTTTCTCAAAAGCTGAAAAATATATGGCTTCTTTTGGTGTTAAGTACTCTTGATTTGTATTTCTGTCACTAAACTTTTTGAAATGATAAACTGAGCCTAATCCGCTGAATTTAGGTGAGAGTTCTTGGCTTACAATCTCTTCAATTCTATATCTTTTTTCTGGAGAAGTTATTTTTTGGAAATCACCAATGATTTGCCTAGTTGTAGAGATTGTGATTTTATAGCCATACTGTTTTGATAGTTCTTTTTCGCTTATGTTTTTTAAACCTTTGTTATCTCTAATGAAGAAGCAAATAATCTCATTGATTGCTTTTGATTTATGGTATTCAACTGTCTTTTCAATCGTGTCTACGATTTTTCCTTTTTCTTTACTTTGAAGAGCAGTTATTTGAATAGCAATTCCCTTTCTAGTCTCAAACAAATCTATACCTGGGGAATTGGTTTTGCTATAGTTTAGGTTGATTAAGTTCTTCCAATCGTAAATCAGCTCAAATAGACGCATAAAGAAATCTTCCGCGTTTAGCTTTTCATCCTGCTTATTGAATACTCCTTCATCATCAATTTTTCTGACGTATTCACAAAGATTATGTTCAATTGAGGTGTTTATCATCCTAGGATACTGTTGATTTTTTCAGCTTTAAATTAACTGCGTCATAACGAACATAAGCAAAAAACACCAAACTCACCCAAGCCACTACTTTACCCATCAAAACAAGTACTTCACGCAAGACTCATTTTTTAGGAAGGCATAGCAACCTAGTTTAGCCCTATAATCCTAAAACCACAGCACTATGAAAAATGCAGTCAAGATTTCCATCAAAAAACCATGTTCGGAAAATTTTAGTAATTTTAGTACAACGGCAAGCGGAGGGTTCTGCGGTTCCTGTCAGGAAGAAGTCATCGATTTTACTTCGATGTCGCCCGAGGAAATCCTTGAACATTTCAAGAGTACCTCCACCAATTCCTGTGGGCGCTTTAAAGCCTCCCAGTTAACAACGTATGCACCGATGATGAAACATACTACACAGACCAACCTGGTATCCCGCGGAATGGCGATCTTGGGCTTTTCACTGTTATCCTTGTGCGCGGTTTCCCAAGTTCAGGCCCAAGATGTGGCCAACGACCAAAGCGTAAAAACGGAAGTGGGCAGCACCTACCAAAATACGGTTATGGGACGGATGGCCGTACAATCCTATACCGTAAAAGGCAGGGTGCTGGATGAGGACAACCTGCCCCTTGCAGGCGTGAACGTTATTCTAAAAGGAAGTACGGAAGGTGTGCAGACCGATTTTGACGGTAAATTTGAGTTCCCTAGGCCATTGAACGTAGATGACACCTTGGTATTTAGCTACATTGGATACGAGAAGAAAGAGTATACCATTACCTCAGCGGAATCCAATACCCTGGACATCACCATTAACTTTGACGCATCGGATATTTTTTTGATGGGGGAAGTAACGGTTGATGGAATTTACGAGTCCAAACCCAATATTTTCCAGAAGTTCATTTCCATATTCAACTAATGAAATGGATCGGGATTCTTCTATTTTGTACGAGTTCGCTTTCCCTTGCACAGCGTTCGGATTTTAGGCATATCGACTTTACAAAGGCGGATAGTATTGCCTACGAACATCAAAATGAAAGCTTAGAAAATTTACCTATACTGACCCATAACCTAACGGCACATTTAGCTACCGATGTAGAAAAATTCAGGGCAATTTACACATGGGTCGGTATAAGTATTGAAAACGATTATAGCTCCTACCTGACTACGAAGAAAAAGCGTAAAAAACTATCCGATAAACCAACAGCTTTACGGGAATGGAACAACAGTTTTACGCCCAAGGTATTTGAAAACCTGGTTAAACACAAAAAAACGGCCTGCACCGGCTATGCCTACCTAATTAGGGAACTAGCTGCTTTGGCAGGGATAAAAAGCAAAATTGTGGATGGCTACGGAAGAACCGCCACCTTGCTATTGGATGGGAACAGCATCCCCAACCACTCTTGGAATACGGTTCTACTAAACGGCAAATGGTACCTGTGCGATGCCACGTGGTCTGCCGGAAAAATCATTCTTGACGCGGACGGCCCACGTTTTGAGCAGGACTATTTTGATGGGTATTTCTTGGCATCACCGGAACTGTTTATCAAAAACCATTATCCTTTGGATATCAAATCGTCCTTACTGGACCAACCTCCAACTTTTGAGGCATTCTTAAAAGGACCAGTGGTTTACAAAGCCGCTTTTAGAGCGAACATTATACCTAAAGCTCCACAAGAAATGCAGCTTACTATCGTGAAGAATGAAGATATATCTTTCCGTTTCAGTTCGGAGGAGGCTATCGAAATCGCTGACCTATCCCTAGTTTTAAACAAAGGTGGCACAAGCAGAAACGTACTCCCAAAAATCATTGAAGACGGCAAAGAATATGTTTTAACCCACAATTTTAGCACACCCATTAGCTACGATGCGCATGTGAAACTTGGAGATGATTTTATTGCCAGTTATGTGGTGCGTGTAAAACGTAAGTAGCTACAGGCTCATCCTGTCTTTAAAAAGATAGGATTGGCGTCTGGACACCTCTACCTCGGCACCGTTACGCATGGTCAGCTTTAGTTTCCCATTGAACCAGGGCACCACATCGGCAATAAAATTGGTATTGATGATCTGTTGTCTATTGGCCCTAAAGAAATGCTGTTCGGGGAGTTTCTCCTCTACCTGGTTCAAGGATTTATAAAGCATTGGTTTTTCATCCTTAAAGAAAACCCGTGTGTAATTGCCAACGATTTCAAAGTGGGAGATATCCCCAATTTTAACAAGCCAGCACTTTTCCCCGTCCTTGATGAAAATTTGACTATTTCCTGTTAACTTTTCCTGTGGAGCCGAAGCCACTTCACTTTTTTCGGCCAATTTAACTTCTACCTTTTCTATAGCCAGGGCAAAACGTTTTTCGTTGATAGGCTTTAATAAATAGTCCAAGGCGTTGTACTCAAAAGACTTGATGGCGTACTCATCAAAGGCCGTAGTAAAAACGGTGATGGGCACCTCTTCCAACATTTCCAGTAATTCAAATCCGTCTTTTTCCGGCATATTAATGTCTAAAAAAAGTAAATCCGGTCTATGTTCTTGAATTAGTTTATATCCCTCATCAACGTTCTCCGCTTCTCCGGAAATAACAATTTGCGGGTATTTTTTTATTAGCTCCTTTAATTCGTTACGGGCCAAACGGGAGTCTTCGACTATGACGGCATTTATTATAACACTCATGGCAAGGGAATATTTATGGTAGCGACCACTTCTCCATCTACTTCCTCCAATAAGAAAGAAGCGTTGGCACCATATAACAAACGTAAACGCTGCCTTATGTTTTTAAGTCCCAAGTGAGTAGATGTATCGTTTATTATGAGTTTTCCGGTATTCATCACTTTTATACAAAGACTATTATCGGTTTTTTGTGTCATCAATTTTATAGTACCGCCAGACTTAAGATTGGATATACCGTGTTTTGCGGCATTTTCTACAAGTAGTTGTATAATCATGGGCGGAATTTGAAATGCAAGCGTTTCTTTATCCACTTCCTTTGTGAAAACGAGTCGGTCCTCAAACTGTATTTTGGATAGGGCTATATAATTATCTACCATCTCCAGTTCCTCTTCCAGTGCAATGGCGTTGACATTATTTTTGGTCAAGGAATACCTAAGCATTTCCGATAATTTAGTGAGCATGTCCCTAGATTTTTCGACATCCTCTAGCATTAGCCCTCTAATATTATTGAGACTATTGAACATAAAATGAGGGTTGACCTGTCCCTTTAATGTATTTAATTGTGCTTGTCTTAGCGTACTCGTAAGTTCTGCGCGCTCCAAACGATTGGCGTTTAATTTTACCGCAATTTTAACGGACAAATAGAAAACCGTCCAGCCAAGGATGATAATTAGAGAATTCACCAACATGAGGCCAATTCCCAAATCCCTGTACATCTCGGGAATCTTTACATCTTCGTCCGTATACTTGCCTACCAGGTATCCAAAGCCGTAGGATAGTCCAAAATAAACGAGAACTGCAATAGCAATACCCATTAAGATCTTAAAAAGCTGTTTGGAATCGAATTCGTCAAAATTTAAAATACGTTTCAAAAAATAACGCAACAACCCTGTAGCAGAAATCCCTATCACAAACGTAGCAATCAGTCCATAGTAGAATAGTTTACTTCCCTTATAACCTTCCATATCCGGAGTAAAGGCATAAGCGATAAACACCAGACCGCCCCACCCTAAAAGTTGAACCGACCAAAAATAAAAGTGCCATCTATGTCTTTTTATAAAAGAAGCCATATTATATTTTGCTGTTTTCCCTCAAATATAGGGGATACTAAAACATTAAGTGAATACACCGCACCCTAAAGAAAAAGTAATAGAAGGAGGGATAAAAGTAATTTTACAATTGTTACCATAATCTATATTTTTAAAAAATTAATAGTGCAGTGTAGTAACCTACACTAAATCCGATAGCCAAACCTGCTAGCACGAAGGCTAAAACCATCCATTTGTTTTTCTTCACCCTTTGCCCGGATATATTCAAAGGGAGTCCATTCCTGTGTAACTTAAATCCTATGCCCCAGATAGACGAAAAATCCAAACTAGGACGAATACTGTAATTATCCTCCCCTATGGTAAAGTAGTGCTCGGTTCCAAAAAAGGAGCGTTTTTCAGAAATTTTCTTACCATTCAGAACAACTGATTCCCTCCCGAGAATAGAATTATAAAATTCCAAAGTTTGATCTTCAATAGTGTACGTTATGTATTTCATATCAGTATGGTTATGTTATGGTTGTAAATATAAAAGTGGGACACTAGTATCTATAGACATTTATGAGGAGTGGTAAAATTCACTTTCTGTGCGGTTATTACTTACCTTATTACTTCCGTACTTGTCCCATTCGTTTTTGATTGTTCCTTGTGCAGTAACGATACGCCAACCAATGTTAGGCCCACATAAAGCGGAAAAACATAATTCAGTAAATTCAAACTTGATACGGCTCCAAATAGGGATACAATTACCGTTACCACGCCAATACTTAATACTACTGCTTTTGTTCTGTCCATTGTTTTCATGATGATTTATTTTTAATCGGTTATTAGATTCATATTTCAGACTACTACTATACTAATAAAGCCTTTAGTTGGTCCGATGATGTAAATCTAGTAGGGAAGCTGATGATATTAACATAAAATATGATGAACGGTAGAAAGAAACTACCGAACGGGTATTCTTCCTAACTAAAACGCAACATATTGAATATCAATTATTTATAAAGATAAAAAGTAAATAAAAACGCTCAAAACGCTAATAGAACGGAGGTTTTTACACGTTGTAGCGCATTAAAACCACACGAAGTTTTAAATGAAATTTTAGCCTTTAACCACGAGGTTTTGGAGGATATTTCTCAAATATTTTGACCACCAGTTCCTGTATTTTTTCCTCCTTTACCGCCGGTGGATCGTCCTCCCTAAATGGAGATTGACTTATCGCCTGCCAAATCAACACATCCTTTTTGGCATCAACAAGGTCAATTTTCAGTTCTCTGCGCAACTTTGGCCCGCCTACGGGTATCCCTACTGATATGCCGCCACCTACACCGCCCGTTCCACCTCCAAGGCCAACACCAACAGCATTGTTAGGCTTGCCCCTGAGGACTACACTTTGTATATTGATGAGTATATCGGGTTCTTCCGAAAACAACAAGCCTTTGGATTGCAGGGCAGCATCCATGGCGTTCATTAACCGTCTTTCGTCCAATTGACTTAGGCCTGTTTCAATATCCGTAAAGTAAGCATAAGTGGTATAGGCGGCAAAGTCCGTTTCTTTATCGTAATCGTAATTTACCCGAGTGGCACCACAGGAGACCATAAAAAGAAGCACAACTAAAAGACCAACATATTTCATAAACCTGATTTTGATACAAGTTACATAAAAATCAATCTTCCTCTTTCTTGTCCACGGACTTTGTAAGTGCAGAAGATATAATACCGGTAGGAATGGCTACGATTCCCAACCCTATCATTAAGATAAAAAAGGTAAATACCTTACCCCCTACCGTAATCGGATACACATCACCATAACCAACTGTAGTTAAGGTAATAATAGCCCACCAAAGACTATCGAAAATAGAAGAGAAATGCTCTGGTTGTGCTGCGTTCTCAAAATAATAAATACCTACCGCAGAAAAATAAATAAGTATCAAAGTGACGAACAGGAATAATAAAATTTCCTCTTTTGCCCTGTTAATGGCTCTGGAAAAATGAGCTAAGGCCCGGTTATACCGCATCAACTTAAAAATCCGGAACAGCCGCAAAAACCGCAAGGCCCGTAAGGATCTTAAGTCTATTCCCAATGCTAAATAAAAAGGCAGGATGGCCAAAAAGTCAATGATGCCATAAAAACTAAAAATAAAAGCACTTTTTTTATCCGAACAGTAGATTCTGAGGAGATACTCCAGGGTAAACACGATCACGCAAAAAACCTCAATGGCCCTCAATATTTTCCTAGTACCAGGCTCTAAATCTGGAACGGTCTCGTAAGAAAATGAGATGATGGAAACCAGGATCAGTACCTGTACGATATAGGCAAAAACCCTACTTTTAGGGTTGTCATTTAATTCAACAATACTTTTAATATACTGTCTCATACTACCCTTTTAATTTTTAAACACTGAGCATGGCCCAAAGTTTGTCCTTCAGTTCCGTAATGCCCAATTGGGCAACGGAGGAAATAAACATAAAAGGCACACCATTTAGATCCTTATCCAGTTCGGTTCGCATCTCGTTCATAAGTTCGTCATCTAGCATATCGCTTTTGGAAATGGCTATAAGTCGCTCTTTATCCAACAATTCGGGATTATACCTTCGGAGTTCGTCCAACAGAATCCGGTATTCCTTTCCTATATCTTTACTGTCTGCGGGAATAAGGAACAACAAGGTAGAATTACGCTCTATATGCCTTAGAAAATAGTGGCCAAGGCCTTTTCCTTCTGCAGCACCTTCTATAATACCCGGAATATCGGCCATGACAAAACTTTTGAAATCCCTGTATTCTACAATACCTAAATTAGGTTTCAGGGTTGTGAACTCATAATCCGCAATTTTAGGTTTTGCCGATGTGATTACGGACAACAAGGTAGATTTACCTGCGTTGGGAAAACCAACGAGACCTACATCTGCCAATACCTTAAGCTCTAAAATAAAATCCTTTTCCTGACCGTCTACACCTGGTTGCGCATATCTGGGCGTCTGGTTGGTAGATGACCTAAAGTGCCAATTCCCTCGACCGCCCATACCACCTTGCAACAGTATTTTCTCTTCTCCATGCTCGGTAATCTCTGCAACCACTTCTTGTGTCTCCCCGTCCTTTACGATAGTCCCCAAAGGCACCTCCAAATATACATCCTCACCATCCGCGCCCGAGCTTCTGTTCTTGCTGCCATGACCTCCATGACCGGCCTTAAAATGTTTTTTGAACTTAAAATTAATGAGTGTCCAAAGGTTTTGGTTTCCCCTAAGGATGATATGTCCGCCACGACCGCCGTCCCCACCATCGGGGCCACCTTTGGTTATGAATTTTTCCCTATGCAAATGTACAGAGCCTTTACCTCCCTTACCGGAGTTTAGAAACACTTTTACATAATCTACAAAATTACCTTCGGTCATGAAGTTTACTTTAGTTTATGGGCAGAATACCCTAATCGTGTTACAAAAATACAGAAAAGAGCAAGGGTGATAGCGAATCTAGGGTAAAATTAGCCCATTAGTAATTCTGCGGAAGGGAATCATCCAAGTAGAACACATAAATGAGGTAGCAAATAGAAACAATAATGAAAACCAGTAGCACAAAACCGCCCACGGTCAAACATCCTCTTAGGGCAACCTTTGGCCCTATTACTTCCTCGGCCATATTATTATATTTTTATACCTGTTTCGGAGTTATTACAGTCCGTCTACCACTTTGGTCAAGCGTTCTGTTATTTCCGTAATGGTTCCGATACCATTAACGCTATGAAACTTATGTTGTTCTTGGTAGTAATCCTGTAACGGGGCCGTTTTTTGATTGTATTCATCAAAGCGATTTCTAATCTTGTCTACGTCTTGGTCATCTGATCGGCCACTAACCTTTCCGCGCTCCAATAAACGCGCTATCAAGACCTCATCATTGGCATCAAGAGCTACCGTAGCATTAATTTTCATATCCTTGGATTCCAAAAAGTTATCCAAAGCTTCGGCCTGTGCAACGGTTCTTGGGAAACCATCAAAAATAAATCCGTCGGCTTCTGGGTTTTTATTCACCTCATCCTCCAACATCTTGATCGTTACTTCATCCGGCACCAAATCACCCTTATCGATATATGACTTGGCGAGCGTACCTAATTCCGTATTATTTTTGATATTATATCTAAAAACATCGCCCGTAGAAATATGCTTTAGGTTGTACTTTTCTTTCAAAAATTGCGCTTGTGTACCTTTTCCGGCACCTGGTTTCCCGAACAGAACAAGATTAATCATATATTTTTGGTTTAATTGGTATACTTCTTTAAGATTTCTACCAAGTTCATTATAATCCAAGCCATAACCCACGATAAAACGATCCGGAATATCCAGCCCAAAATAATCAATGGCATATTCCCCATTGTACACTTCAGATTTATAAAAAAGGCTGGCAATCTTAAATTCCTTTACGTTGGTATTCGCAAACAAATGCACAAGTTCCTTTAAGGTACGTCCCGTATCTATTATGTCCTCGAGGATAATTACACTTCGGCCCTCAATATTATCCGGTAAATCCAACAGTGTTTCCACGATACCGGTAGAGGTCAATCCTTGATAGGAACCTAATTTAACAAAGGATACCTCACATGGATGCTGATACGCCTTTAAAAAATCGGATACGAACATAAACGAACCATTAAGCACTCCTACAAAGATGGGAGTTTGGTCTTTATAATCCGCGGCTATTTTATCTGCAATGCCCTTAACGGCCTGCTGTATTTCCTTTTCATTAAGGAAAGGTTTAAAATATTTGTCGTGAAGCCGTATCAATTTTAAGCGATTATTTAAGATGGCAAATATAGCATTTTGACCCGTGTTTTTGGAGCTTAGGGAAACGGATTCTTAGATTTAACCGTATTTTTGTGCCAAACAAAGCATATTTCTATGCTAAAAAAGTCGATAATCAGATGGACTATTTTTCGTCACGTTTTAAATTAGGTATTTTAGGAGGCGGGCAATTGGGCAAAATGATGCTCTATGAAACCAGAAAATTCGACATCCATACCAAAGTATTGGAAGCTTCCAACGAAGCTCCATGCAAAATTTCCTGTAACGAATTTGTGTTGGGAAATCTTATGGATTTTGACGCTGTCTACAACTTTGGAAAACAGGTAGATGTACTCACCATTGAAATAGAAAACGTAAATCTAGATGCGCTGGAGAAGCTAGAAGATGAGGGATTAAAGGTATACCCACCTACTAAGGCGCTACGTATCATCCAGAACAAGGCAAAACAGAAATTATTCTATGTGGACCATGGTATCCCCACGGCGGAATTTTCAAGGTTTGCCTATGCCAGCGAAATCGAGGATAGTATAGAAAACGGCGGACTGGAATTCCCCTTTGTATGGAAAGCCGCCCAATTTGGGTATGACGGCCAAGGGGTAAAAGTGGTTAGAACCATGGAAGATGTAAAAAATCTACCTGCCGGAGAGTGCATTGCCGAAGACATGATACCGTTTAAAAACGAGCTGGCCGTTATCGTAGTCCGCAGTCCAAGCGGGGAGGTAGTTACCTACCCCGTTGTAGAGATGGAGTTTCATCCGGAAGCCAATCAGGTAGAATACGTAATTTGTCCGGCTAGAATAGACGACCAAGTAGCCAAAAAAGCACGGGAGGTGGCCTTAACCGTTTCCGAAAAGATACAGCATATTGGCATTCTGGCCGTAGAAATGTTCCAAACCAAGGACGATGAAATTCTGGTAAACGAAGTGGCGCCAAGACCCCATAATAGTGGACATTACAGTATAGAGGCCAGTTACACCAACCAGTTTGAGCAGCACATACGGGCTATTCTGGACTTACCCCTGGGAAAGACAGACAGTAAAGTTGCGGGTATCATGGTAAATCTTGTTGGCGCCGAAGGACATACAGGTGAGGTAGTCTATGAAAATATTGATAAAATTATGGCCATGGAAGGCGTTACACCACATATCTACGGCAAAAAGCAAACCCGACCGTTTCGTAAAATGGGGCATGTGACCATTGTGAATACGGATATTGATGAAGCACGAAGGGTTGCGCAACATGTTAAAGAAACAATACGGGTGGTTTCAAAATAACCAAGGTATACAAATTAGCCGCTTTTTAAATACTCGTTATGTATCGTTTTCGAGAGCAGTCTTCAACGTTGCGCCCAAAATAAACCGATTTATTTTTGAGGCAGGGCGAATAATACCAATTTATAGGCTGATTTTAAATCTGGAAAGGAACCTATTACTGAAGTGGTTTAAACTTTTCGCGTTCAAGCGAAAATTAGAAATTTTATGACCATTTGAAGGCTTTTTTGAGTTGCATAGCATAGCTATGGAAAGAAAAAAAGACAAAAAATGGGTTAAAAAGAGCAATTTTTTAGCTAACGGAAAAAGTTTTAATGACTTCACTTTAAACCTCCCGCATAACGATCCTTTCTGCGGTAATTATTATCTTTTTTATGATTTTAGGAGGGCAGCGCTAGGGGCAAATCGTGTGGACTGGCGCAATACAATAGTGTTTACCTTCATTTGCAATTATAACGGTACACTTAGTGCATGCTTTGGACAAAAACAAATCACGGTTTTCAGGGTGTACGCAGCTGGCCATTTAAAGTATTTTTGACAACATATAATTCGTTATGCAATACGCCTATCATCTAGAAGACCTCTTCCATGGTGCGGACATGGATATAAAAGAGGGAAAGCTTGAAGCTGCCGTAGAAAAGTTAGAACAGATCCTTAGTGAGGAACCTACCTTTGGGAAGGCTTACAACCATTTGGGTTGGTTAAACGAGACCAAGTTCAAAAATTTTGAGCAAGCCGAAAAATACTACAAATTAGCCCTGCAATATGCCCCTGAGTATGCGGCCGCTTACAAAAACTACGCTATATTGCTTTCTACCCTACAAAAATACGACACTTTAAAAGACCTATTGAAGCAGGCCTTACAGGTTCCCGGCATGGACAAGGCCACCATTTACAACGAGTACGGTATCCTTTACGAACAGCTAGAACAGTACGACACGGCCATAAAATACTACAAGGATGCGGCAAAGGCCACTATGAACGACAAAACGTTACAGACGGCATTGGACTCCATAAAGCGTTGCAACACTAAAATGTCCTTATAGCCCCTATTGCTATTTACGGCATTTGTAATAACTTGCAACTTTCCTAACATTTAGGTTCCATTTTTTTAGGAATCTCCCGTTCAATGGGAACCCAAAAGCATGGAATTTTTTAACCACAAAATGTCATTTTCATGAGTAAAGTAGCCGTAGTAATGGGAAGCACAAGCGACCTACCCGTAATGCAAGAAGCAATCGATATTTTAAAAGGTTTTGATATAGAAGTAGATGTGGACATTGTTTCTGCCCACCGCACACCCGAAAAACTATTTGATTTTAGTAAAAACGCACACAGCAATGGCTATAAGGTCATTATTGCCGGAGCAGGTGGCGCCGCACATTTACCGGGAATGGTAGCCTCCATGTCTCCCTTGCCCGTTATCGGTGTTCCGGTAAAAAGCAGCAACAGTATCGACGGTTGGGATTCCATACTTTCCATTCTTCAAATGCCCGGCGGTGTACCCGTAGCAACGGTAGCGCTGAACGGAGCTAAAAACGCAGGGATACTAGCGGCACAGATCATTGGTTCTTCGGATACATGCGTTTTGGATAAAATCATCCTTTACAAAGAAGGTTTGAAGCGGAAGGTTCTCGAGGGAGCAAAAAAAGTTAAGAGTTCGGAGTTATGAGTTAAGCACTCCATAACTCATAACTCTGCACTTATAACTTGTTAAAATATTCAATAACCCTATTTAAAGTTATTATTTCTAAATGATAAACCCACTTTTAAAACCTTTCGATACCGCCCCATTTTCAATCATAAAGAACGAACATTTTAAACCTGCTTTTTTACAGGCTATGGAAGATGCCCGTGCAGAAATAGATGCCATTACGATGAACAAGGATACGCCAAGCTTTGAAAATACCATAGAGGCCTTGGAGTTTTCCGGACAGCAACTGGATCGGGTATCCAGCGTGTTCTTTAACCTCAACTCAGCAGAAACAAACGAGGACATCCAGAAGATAGCCCAAGAGATCTCTCCCCTACTGTCAGAATTTGGTAACGACATCACCTTGAACCAAGAATTGTTTAAAAGGATAAAAGCGGTATACGAGCAAAGAGACACGCTACCGCTGTCCGTAGAGCAGCATACCCTCTTGGAAAAACGCTACAAAAGTTTTAGTCGCAATGGGGCCAACCTATCCGACGAGAAAAAGAAACGGTTACGGGAAATCGATGCCGAATCTTCCAAGCTCAAATTAAAATTCGGGGAAAACATTTTAGCCGAAACAAATAAGTACCAAAAGCATATTACCCATGTGAGCGACCTAGATGGCTTGCCAGAGGGCGCCAAAGAAGCTGCCGCCCAGTTGGCCAAGTCTAAAGGCAAGGAATCTGGCTGGATGCTCACCTTAGACTATCCTAGCTACATTCCATTTATGAAATATGCCAAAAATCGGGAACTCCGCAAGGAACTCTCCATGGCTTTTGGAAGTAAATCCTTTAAGGGCGATGAACTGGACAATCAAGAAAACGTTTTGAAAATAGCCAAGTTACGCCATGAACGGGCCAATTTGTTGGGATACAAGACACATGCACATTTTGTATTGGAGGAGCGTATGGCGGAAACGCCGGAGAAAGTACATTCTTTTTTGAATGAAATCTTGGAAAAAGCAAAACCGGCTGCAGAGCGCGAATTCAAACAACTGCAAGAATTTGCCAAAGCGTTGGACGGCATAGAACAATTACAAAAATGGGACGGTAGCTATTATTCCGAAAAACTGAAGCAAAAATTATTCAGTCTGGACGATGAGCAATTAAAACCCTATTTTAAACTGGAAAACGTAATCGAGGGGGTATTTAAAATCGCCGAGAAGCTATTTGGGCTCAAGTTTGAGGAAGTATTCGATATAGACAAATATCATGAGGAGGTGAAGACCTACCGTGTTTACGATCTGGACAAGAATTTCATTTCCATATTCTATGCAGATTTCCATCCTAGGGCCGGAAAACGAGGCGGTGCCTGGATGACCTCCTTTAAATCGCAATGGAAAAAAGATGGCGAGAACGTACGTCCGCACATATCCAACGTATGCAACTTTACCCCGTCTACACCTACAAAACCGTCTCTCTTGACCTTTAATGAAGTTACTACCCTATTTCACGAGTTTGGTCACGGGCTACACGGCATGTTGGCCAACACTACCTACCCTAGCCTATCGGGAACCTCGGTATACTGGGATTTTGTAGAACTACCGAGCCAGGTCATGGAAAATTGGTGTTACGAAAAAGAGGCACTGGAACTTTTCGCAAAACACTATGAAACAGGTGAAGTAATTCCCATGGAACTAGTTCAAAAAATAAGGGAATCCGCTACTTTTCAAGAAGGTATGCAAACCATGCGACAATTGAGTTTTGGTCTGTTGGATATGTCTTGGCACGGTGCGGACCCAACTGGGATTACAGATGTAAAAGCATTCGAAACCAAAGCCTTTGCAGGAACGAACCTGTATCCGGACACTCCGGAGACTTGCATGAGTACATCATTTGCCCATATTTTTCAAGGTGGATATTCCTCTGGCTATTACAGTTATAAATGGGCGGAAGTATTGGATGCCGATGCCTTTGCATACTTTAAGGAAGAAGGAATCTTCAACAATGAAGTGGCTTC
Source organism: Maribacter chungangensis (assembly GCF_042676845.1). Taxonomy (NCBI): domain Bacteria; kingdom Pseudomonadati; phylum Bacteroidota; class Flavobacteriia; order Flavobacteriales; family Flavobacteriaceae; genus Maribacter; species Maribacter chungangensis. The sequence goes on along the minus strand of NZ_JBHTHY010000003.1, from coordinate 1,008,882 downwards.
AAAATTCAAGGAGCACGTACTTTCAAAAGGAGGAACCGAAAATCCAATGGTATTGTACAAACGTTTTAGAGGAGCGGAACCTAAGGTAGAGGCACTGTTGGAAAGAGCAGGGCTTTTGTAAGAAAGGTCTGTACACCACATATTTTGATTCCTTCACAACAACAAATTTTAGGTTTGGTATGTGTCCCCTATTTTGGCCATCTAAAAACATGTTCTATACTAGTTGGAACAACAATTAAGATAATTTAGATGAAAAAAATAACGCTACCCCTATTATCTGTTTTAATGTTCGCCTGCAGTACCGATTCCGATGGCTTGTCCGATGCGGCAAACGAAGAAACAACGAACAGTGCACCAAGCATTGCAAGTGAGTCCTTTCAGGTAGATGAACATTCTGCAACCGGAACTGTAATTGGTAACGTTCAGGCCTCCGACAGGGAAGATGACGTACTTACCTACACCATAGATTCTTCAGAAAATATTTTAATCAATGAAACAACGGGAGCCTTAAGCATCGGTGAAGGACTAAAACTGGATTTTGAGTCCACCAATAGCCTAAACTTTACCGTTTCCGTTTTTGACGGGACTGCGATATCAGATGCCGATATCACTTTAAATATAGAAGACATCAATGAATTCGACGCCCTGAATGCAAGTCAAAAGGAAGTTGTGAGCCATTTTAAACATTTGACACTGTTCCAAGACCCTACCTCACCTACCCAGACGATTATGCGCAAGTGGGACGAACCTATGAACTTGTACCTTGTGGGCAACTTCCCCGATGCAACACGCAGCATGGTCCAAGAAGTAATCGCCAACTATAATATGCTCACGGCATCCGGCAATTTCAGCATTTCACTGGTCGACACCGAATCTGAATCCAACGCACAAGTGTTCTACGGGACCAAAGAAGAAACAGAGAATGTTTTTCCTAACATGTACGAGCATATAAAGGACCTGACCTTAGATGGCTATGCCATTAGTTCGTTTGTAGGAAACTCGTACAGAAGCGCAGAGATATGGATTTCATCCCAAACCGCCGCACTGTTTACCCATGAGTTAGGCCACGCACTTGGACTAGGACACTCTAACCTATGTGATGGTGATAGCCCAAGTGCTATGTGTTCTACCATTGCACCTAACAACGAGCTTTTGGAAATCGAAAATAATGTAATATCCTTCTTTTATAACGAGAATATGCCCACCGGCCTAAATGCTCAGGAAATAGAGGATAACCTGTCCAACTTAATTTTGTTGGAAGACTAATTTATCGTTTTTCCCAAACCCTAAAAACGTCCAATTATGAGCTATAATTGGACGTTTTTAAGTTTACCTCTTTTTTAATACAAACGGTTTGGCCCTAAATAATCCATATAAATATCCAAACTTTGCATAAATACCGTTGCCGTACCAAAAGCTAGATCCTCTTCTGCGGTAAATAAGACCTTATCATTTTGTCCCATCAGTTTTACGTTAAGGGTATCGGGCTTTCTTGTTAAGATAATATACTCAGGGTTGCCCCTTACATTGCCACGGGTGAGCATTACGGCACCCTCTTTTAGTTTTCCACTTTCAAATAGGGCCTTGTACTGTTGTTTTCCATCCAAATCATACCTAATAACGGTACCGTCCAAGTTACTGCCCTTTACGCTATAAGTTAAACGTTTTTTATCGGTATCCCCATAATACGCGGTGGTCTCGGTTTCCATACCATCTACATAATTTGATATTCTTTTACCGTTATCGTCATAACTTATGCGTTTCACAAGCATTCCCGCAGCGTAAGTTTCGGTTATTGGTTCTTTACTGGAATATGTGGTCGTAATCCTGGTACCGCTAATGGGCGCCCCATCGGCATACATCATCTCCCCTAAGATAGCTTCGTTTTTATCATAATACCGTGCCATTCCATTAAGCTTCCCGTTAGTGTAATTTTCAGTCTTTACAAGTTCACCGTTATAACTGTAATAAGTAAAAAGACCCTCTTCTTTATCGCTTATAAAATTACCCTCTTCCATAATACTGCGGTCATAATCGTATTTTTTATAACTGCCATTTCGCTTCCCTTCTTTTATCGTATAGCTTGTGCTTTGCTTTACGTCATAGAACGAACCTTCCCAAGCTTGTCCGTCCTTAAAGATAACTTTACCAAGAAGCTCACCTTCACGAGAATAGAAGGAGGCACAACAACTGGTATCGACATCCTCAACTAAAACGGGATTAATTTGGCCAAAAGAAGTATCCGGACCATAGTCATAGCGTTTAAGCCTAAGTTGTTTCCCATTTTTTCGCGTTTCCATTTGTTTTACTTTATCCGAGTCGCCAAAAAACTCGTAAACTGTACCTTCTTTCGTTTCATAGTTATATTCGCCAATAACATTTTCACGGTCGTCATAAAATATACCTGCCGTCTCTTTGAAATCTTTAAATTCAATTTCACTTTGTTTGTTTCCATTACTGTAAAATCGAATCTCCTTGGTCCGTTTGTATCCATCGGGTTCAAAAAGCGCTACTTTCTTAAACGTTACCGTCTCATTCTGCCCTACCTGACGTTTTCTATAGCTAGTACGTTGGGTTATAAAACCATTTTCATAACGCTCAATAGCGTTTATGTCTCCTTCATAATCAATGGTGTAACGATCTCCGTTCATTGGTTTTGGGTACCCACGATCATCTATCATAGTTAAGGAACCTAATACCGAACCATCTTTGGCATAATACGTTTCCGTGGTCAACGTCTTTTTACTGAACATAACCTGGGTATTATAGTAATCATTGATTTCCACTATTAGTTTCCCATCTTTATACGTGGTTTTACGGTCTCCTATAATCTCCGTACCGTTCATTGGCATCCAATTTTCATAAACCATCCTGGCGATCTCCTCACCCTTTTCATTATAGCTAATTTGTAGTTCTTTAGCACCGGCCGAATAGCTAGTGCTACTCATTAAGTTTTGATTTTCGTAAAACTGTTCGTCTTTAACTAATTTTCCGCCGCTGTACTCACGTATGCTCTTAATAAGTTCTCCTTTGTACTCCTTGTGACTAGAATAAAATACGTATTCCTTACCATCTAATGGAATTAGATAATTATTGTCGTACGTATAGTTTATCTTTCCGATGATAGCTCCCTCGGGACTATAAAAAGTTTTGGAAAGTTCGTTTTCGGAACTGAATTCTTCGCGTACTTGATCTTTGCAATAGAAGAAAGTAGTGCCCATTCTTTTTCCGTTAGGATAGTATTGGATTTCCATGGGCCGCATGGGTGTTTTGTAATAAGAGACAACGAGTCCTTGAATTTCGCCATTGGGCAAGGATTCCCGCTGTCCTATAAATTCTCCGTCAACATCAAAATACTTTATCAATACATCATATTGCTTGCCAACACTATAGCGTTCGTAGCGCACCCCGTTTATATCTTTGTCATGGATAATGTTTACCGTGGTATCTCCCTTAATCTCGGTGTAATACTGCCTACCGTTATTGAACTTACCGTTTGTCTTGCCGGAAACCATTCTACCGTTCTCGAATTTGGCCTTTAACTTTTTCCCGGCCAGCGTTGAAATATATTCGCCATCCAATCTATTATTCTTGTACGTACCCTGTTGCAACATACTACCATCTTCGTTGTACCAAGTTACTTCACCCTCCCAGATATCATTATCTAAACTGGATGAGAGTCCACTCATTTGCAATGCACCGGACACATAAAAATCTTCGGTTTTATAAAATTCCCCTTGTTTTTTCGCTGGCGGTCGAAAAAAAGCGGCACTATCCTTTACCGTCGTTTTCCATTTGGCATCATAATATAATGTGTCTTTCTGAGCCATTAACTTGGTAGACGCAGTTACCAACAAAACCATAACCACGCAAACCTTTACTATACTTTTACACTTCTCCTGCGTCATACTTATTCTTCTATTTATCATAGCTTAAATATATACTTCTATTCTTTGACGAAATTACCATATCCATTGTACTACCGTATCCCTGTTTTCCGTTAAATTGATGCATAATTGCAATGCGGTTTATACATTGATATCTTGTTTTTACACTAACGGAAAATAAAGCTGTTCGTATTTGTTCCCTATCGGTTTACCCGACACAAAACTACCAAAGGTGCTTTCATGCTCCTCGGCCAACTTTATGATTTCCGTATTCTGGCCTATTCTATTGCCGATCAGTACTTTGACTTCCATTTCCGCAGAACCTATTCAAAAAAACAACAACAGCATAAAACCTGCAACTATCCGTATTAATTTCGACATCATAATTTTTTGCGTATTTGTCCCAAATAAGTTAGCAGCGTTGCGGCATCCAAAGGATTGGATTTTACAAAATATACCTTGTCATTTTCTAGATAGGGGTTTGTATTAGTAGTATGTTCATCAAATAGATAAAGGCTAAATTGCCGGTTACCCCAAATAACAAGTTCGTCATAATTTTCGCTAGGAAGAGATTTGGTATGATCTATTTGACGATGATCGGTAGATGCCAAATACACCCCAAAATCATCGAACCGATAATGCGGATTATTATTTTCAATGTTCCTAAAACTCTTACCGTCTCCTTTTTTTAGGATGAATTTCCGTAATTTCTTAAAGTCATTCACCGAGAAATCTTCCGTAACATCCACATATTTTGTGGCTTTTAGTGCTTTCCAATCGTCCAATAGGCCATATATCGTCTCTGGATAGGCTTGCTTAGCTTCCATTTTGAACTTTACGTCCTGTCCTTGGTCAAAACGCACATTTCTTCCGTTTATACGACCTGTTCGTAAATCATATTCAAAACTATCCATATATGGATAACTTAAATTTTCCTCCGGATCCGAATAAAAAGACATCTTGCGCAAATCTTTGACATCTTCGTATTGCAGGTACAGTACCGCATTTAATTTATCGTCCTCTTCATAGAAACTCGTATGGGTTAGGCGTAAAGGGGCCATATCTTCTCGAAGACTTTGCACCTGCATGAGCGAATCCAATCCCACTTTGGCCAGTTCACGGTACTGCTCCACACTGATCAAATCATATTGTTTTATGGTTACTTGCCTATTTGTTCTATCGATATGAATTTCTGCGGACTTTGCGGTAATGGGTATGTTTTCTTGTGATAAAAACGACACTAGGGCAACTATCAAAATTTTCACCTCTTCCATTACAGATATTTTTTAGCCTTTAAGAATTTTACCATTTTAGGATGTATTTCATATCTCGGGATCTTACGAATTGGTTTTATCCTCGCTCCGTTTTCGGCCAAAAATAAAACCATATTGGTATCCTTATTCTTTACTGCTGCACAAATGGGTGTTTTGTCAAGTTTAATGAGACCGGACTTTATTTCAATATCTCCTCCTGCCGCTAAAAGAGCTTCGACCACAGCAGTATTTTTGGTCAGTACGGCAACTTCTAAAACACTTTCACCGTTTCCGGCAACACGATTCACCTGAGCCCCCAAATCAATGAGGTAGTTTATCATCGTAATATCCTTGTTTTTGCAAGCCGCCATCAAGGGCAACGTGTCCGTCACGGTTTTAGGGTCGGAATAATTCAAGTCCGCACCATAATGCAATAAACAGTCTATCAGTTCTTTGCTACCAAGACTTACCGCAATAGTCAAGGGTGACCCACCAATGGTACTAAAGTTCGGAGATAGTCGTTTTTGGAGCAAAGCCTCCAACGTTTCAACATCAGCCTGGTAACACGCCACCTTAATTTCATGTTGCAATTGCGCTAACTCAAAAGAACTAAAGAGTGAACTTCCTTTATTTATTTCAATATGAGAATACTCCTTTTTTTGGTCGCTCGCTTTTTTCACTAACCAAAACTCTTGCTTTCCATCAAATTTTAAATACGCTAAACTTTGTTCAAAATACTTTCTTACCGAGCTATCGAGATATTCTTTATAATCGTGGTGGATTTCTTTTTTCTTTAGCGCTAAGGATGCCATCGCATAGGCACTAACTTGTTCAGGCAAATAACCTTGACTTTGCATTTTCCAACCAAATCCATTTCCTTTTCCCGAGCGGAACTGAAATTTTGTATTCGCAATAAAAATTCCGAAGCCGTAAGCAATTGCGGTTAAATCGGTGAGATATTCATGGTTTCGAACAATTCTATTCTCACCCAGTAATTTTTCGTGCGCCAGTTCATGGGCTATTGTAGCTACTAAACTATCCGGATGTTTCAACTGCCCTGTTTCAATTCGTATCGTAGCGTTTTCCCCATGTTTTTGATAGGTGCCGGCAGTACCCTTGGATTTTCCATAAATATCAGCAGTTGTGCTTAGCAATGTTCCATCGTCCAAATAGTTATTCTCCTCGGAATAGAATTCCAAAGTAATTTTATCTCTAGGAATATCCATTAAAGCCGTACAACGTTCTAAAATAAATTCTGCGTCCGTTTTGGAATTATCAAAATCACGATTAAAAAACTCTTTTGTTGGTGTTACGGTGGAAATGTCCAGTAATTTTTCCACACCCAAACTATCCTTCAAAAAAGATAAGGACTCCTCTACCCAGATTTGGTCATTGGGCGTTACGGGTAATTTTGGTTTTGTCTTCCAGAACATAACAATACTTGATCTATTATAAAACGTCTATATCTTAACGGCTTTGTATGCTTAATATTCTATCTATGCAATACACAACAAAAGAAATCACACTTATCCTTTGTAGGGCATCCATGCCTTGCAATTTAAGGGTTCAAACCAACATTAATCACCCCGTATTCAGTGATATCGACGCAATAGAAATTCCTATTTTTTTGTAGAACGATGTTAGTAAAACCTCATACCCATTGTAATAGGGACTGATAAATACTACCTTCTTCTCGGCACAAATCCCTATTTTCATCACCTATAAAAAAGGTGACGAATGGCTACTTCTTATGATAAAATAACCGCTTTCCACTACGCATCCTATCGCCCCTCGCTACACGAGCCTATTTTACGCGCTTGTCTTGACGAAAAAAAATTCAAACACGGTCTGGATATTGGCTGCGGTACCGGTGTATCTTCAATAGCGCTGAAAAAATTCTGTGATCGGGTAAGCGGTGTAGACCCTAACGAAAAAATGATAGCGCAAACGGTAACAAAGAACACTATCGATTACCAGTTAATGATGGATAAGAATTTACCTTTTCCGGACAGTACATTTGATATCTGCACCTATGCAGGATCTTGGTGGTACGGAAAAAGTCAGGCTTTGTTGGATGAAACGATACGGGTAAGCACCCCTGGTGCAACCATTTTACTTTATGATTTTGAACTGGACTTTAAGAATATACATGAGGTGCTAGGTCTTGTTACGCCAGATTTGGCAGGTTATGAACATGATTCAAACTTCAACAACCTGGACACAGCGGCAATCAACGCTATATCCCAGCAAAAAGGTAAACAATCCATGTTACTATCGCCAACCGAAATAGCCCACCTTTTATGTTCCGAAAAACCAATTTACGATCAATTAATCTTAACATATAATTACACTGATGTGTTTAGGAAATTGGTAGATGAGATTAAAACCCTCATAAGCCCTGTAGGTATAACCATTACAGCATTCAAATACTATAGCCTATATAGATTAGAACCTTAGGGATATATTGCTATCATTGCCCAAACCAATAATTAAGAACGTAATCAGGAGCGAGTTATCGTAGGGCTTCTTACCGAAAGTTAATGCTGTACAATTCGCTTAAAAAAAATACCCTCGTTTCTTTAAACTATCAGCTGAACATCATATCCCTCACGAATATAAATTTCTGGACCACCCTTCGCTATCCAACCTGTACTATTAGCATTAACGGGTTCCCTTACCCAGTTTGTATTGTATTCCAAACCTTTAACCAGAGTCGTACCCTTTAACCAGTTATCAACATCTTGGGTATCAATTTTAATTGCGAATGTATAGTCCCATGAAGAGGCACCGGGAAGAACAGTCCTACTATTTGAAAAACCGTTAACGTTAAAGAGTCGGAACTCCGCGTCCTGGATATCACTGTGGGATACGATTTCATTTTTTAAGGCCCGTATTCTTTAGGTTTTTATCGCATAGTCTTCACTTTTTAAATAGCTAGCGTTATTGGGTAGCCCGCATCCCACGGAAACTAGCAGCAAGATCATAAAACATAAGGATACATTTTTAATCGTTCTTGTGATTTTGGCGCTTTAAAGCCCCTTGTTCTTTTTAATCTTCCCAAAACCGATTCACTCGTGTTCAATTTCCTTCATCCACAAGGCATCATCAAAGAATACGGAACCCTTGGGAAAAATGGCCTCGTTTGCACCAAAACTAGATGTTACCTCGGACACTTCTAAAAGTGAGACTTTCCAGTTGTACCCGCTAATTTCCAACCCGTAAAAATGCTGATCATGGGTCAGATAGTTTTCAGAACTTCCTTATCCACTTGATAGTTGACAATATCCTAAAGTCTATTACACCTTTTATTCTGGGGATGTTCATATTAGTTCCCTTTTTGGTGTTCTGCCCTAATTGTCAATCGGACAAAACCCGGAATTTCCATAAGTCGTTAAAGTGAAAAACCATTACATAGCCCGCTACCAATACGCCCCCGACAAAAATGTCATCCGTATAAAACTGACCACACTTTTTTCAGTTAAGTTCAAAGGATGTTCCAAATCGGTGATTTCGTCATCATCTATAAAAACGAGATAAAGCCCCATATTTATGGGCCACCAAGGCGTTTTCTATGGCGGTTTCTTCCACGGCCAGGGTTTTGTTGGCCAAATCGCCAAAACCTATTTTACCGGTTTCACCTTGTTCCTGAATTTCGCCGGCGTTCAAAAAGGACAGCACGATCTCGCCCTCACGCTTTTCATTGTATTTTTTTACCTCGTAGCGCACGCAGGCCCCAATCAACTGTTTTAGAATCTTGGGCGTGGAATACAAATTAATTTCGAGGTTCTTTACTTTTTTTATTGCCTAGATGTTTCATGCACTGAGCGCGTTAAATTTGTTGTATTTTTTCACAAAACATTATTCTTTAAGGCAGTAGCTTATCCGAACACCGCCGTGGGTGGCATCCGTGATTTTTATATGGGCCTTATACTCTTGCCTGTTATAGAGCGATGGGAAACAGTCCTCTATTTCTTGATGATTTCCTCCTCCAAAAAACCTGTAAACTGATAGAAGTACCCCGCTACTTGAAAATCGTATTGCAGTGGCACGCTTTCTTCTTAGATGGTAAACGTCGTTGCCGTCACGGTATCCTGGCGCTACCTTTACATCGAAAACCAATTTTGAATTTGCCCTTAAACGAACCAAAACTTAGTTGAGATAAAACGGCAGGGGCTCCAAACCCTGGAAACCATACATTGGATGCTTTTAAAATCTGTTCCAAAAAATGGATACTCCTACAAAAAGGAGGACTGGTGAAAACATGGAAATTCCTGGGGCATTATAATCTTACCACTAATTGGGTCCAAATCGCTATGGACCATATCAAAATGAACAACGATCAGATTGCGTTCGTTATTTTCCAATTCATCACTACCAATAGATACCAGTCCTTGGTGAAACATGGTCTCTGTAGCTTCCAAAGGCATCACATAGGTCAAGGCTGTGGAAAGAGCAAGAAAACCATCACCGCTTTTATAGTCCAAGCTACGCCAATTTTCATCCAAAGTGCAGACACTGGTTACCGCACCAATGTTCAATGGTAAAGCGTAGGTTTTATGGTCAAGAATTAGGTTTAACATTATTTTTTTTGTTTACTCAAAATACGCATAAACACATCGCTGAAAGCCCAATTAAGGCACCTCAATAAAAAACTTTTTCTCAAGGGGTTTATCCAGCCAAAAGGTCTCGCCAAAAAACCAATAGGGCTGGTCTTGGGACAAAGAACGATATTCACCCCAGTTGTAAAATATATTGTAGCTTTTCTGCTTTTCTTCACTAAATACGGTGCCGAACAAATACGCCGAGGTAGTACCACTAACGCCCCCTGTAAGCAACGTTACCTTATCAAAGTTCACTTTTGTGCCTATGGGCAGTTCCGCCAAAACCTGTAAACTTTTATCCATTCCAAAACCACTACCATCTTCAAGATAATAGGCATAGTCTTCATCCGGTGGAACACTCGGGTATGTTATAATGATGGTCTCTTTAATAGTAGTTACGGGCTGGCTCATCAATTCAGCGAACGGAGCTATATTGGAAACATCACTTTGCTTTGGCGCTAAGACCATATAGACATACAGTATAAAAAGAGCTATACCAACAACAACCGCAATAACCAGACCTATAACCGCTTTTTTCATCATTAAACCATTTAATTTCAAGAATGTTCCAAGCCATAGCTGGCCTAACTGCTTTCCAAGGTCACAAACACATTACTAAAGTCCAGCTTGGCCAAATCGCTCTTATGGATCACATAAAAGATATCCCCGGCATCGCCCCATTGCATATCGCCGGCCGAGGTCACCACCAGCAGGGCCACCCAATCCTCGGGGTTTCCTTTTTTGGCCAGTGATGCCTGTAGTTCCGGGGCCTCGTGCTGGGTAAAGCCATGGGCATTTACGGCATAATCAAACGCAAACGAATCGTTCAGCGGTTTTTCAAAGCGATCGTAAAGCGTATCCAGCAGTTTGTCGTTTTCCAATAAAACCTCACTTTTTCCGGTAAAAAGATGTTTGTTCACGTAACTGGCGTACAAAGATGGAGCGCTGTTTATTTTTGTAGCATCGACCTTGAACCCTTCATAGCCGCTATCCATCATTTCAAAATAATCGTCCTCGGTAAACTGGAAACGTTGGCCGGATACCAGGGTGGTGTTATCCTCAACGTAAATGATCTTGCCAGGGTTTATGTCGCCTGCATAGATGTTGTGCATGGTTTCCAAAAAGAAGAACAAGGTGCCCGTTCTGGGCAAATAGTCTTGCAAATGGGCCACGGCCTCGCAATTGATCTGCCCTATGAATTCATAGATGTAATCTAACTTGCCCTTGCGCCAGTTCTCCCCAAATCTAGGGTAGGGAACGGTTTTGGGCAAATCTGGCATGCCGCCAAAACGATGGTTGCCCACCTGGGCATAATCTTCGGTGGCTTGGTGCTTAAAACCAATGGCCTTTTTCACCATGGGACGCAGGGCATCGGCAAATTCCTCCAGTTTGTTATTTTTAATTACTGCATCGACCTCAGCAACCAACTCTTCATCGTGTTGCGCCCAAAAGTGGGTATCGTCCCAATCCGTGAGCCCAGTGCCGTCCGCACCTTTATAACCAAAGTCCAACAGGCGCAGTTTGTCCTCTATGGACAAGTCGATTTCCTTGATGGCGTTGAAGGCATCTGGTAGGCTCGCCAAAGGATTCCCATTTAGTTTTATACGTTTTAATTGTGGCTGTTTGGCCAACGATTCGGGCAAGGTGGCCAAGTCATTCTTATCCAAGGAAATGTTCTGTAAACTAGGAAGATCGATGTTCTCCGGAATGCTCGTTAGTTTATTGGCGGACAACCAAAGGAATTTGAGCTTGGGCAGCTGCCAAATGGCATCCGGTATTTGCTCCACCAAGTTATTGTTGATGCTCAACTGCTCCAGTTGGGTAAGCTGTCCGATGCTTTCCGGCACTTGTTCCACGGAGGTGCCACTGATGTGGAGCTTTTTTAGCTTTGATAATTGCCCTAGTTCCGGTTGAAGCACTTTAAAAGGTAGTTTTTCTTCATCCCAGACATTGGCTTTTTGGTGCAGCGTAAGCTCCTCCAAATTGGTAAACCCGAACAGGGCCTCCGGCAATGCTGTGAAACTTGGATTTTGTAGCGTAAGAAAGCGCACGTCCGTTGGGTGGGCGGTGGCCGTTTCTTCCATGGATGAAAAGCGGTAGTCCGCCCAATTTAAGGCTGACATATCCAGCTTTTTGGCCACAAAAATCGGGAATGCCTTGTCGTGATAGCTCTTGGTCATTTCCCCCTTTAACAGCACCCAACCGTTATCAAAGGTCAGCGAACCACAGAAGGCCAAACGGTAATCGAACCCTTCGTTTCTGGCATTCAAAAACAAGGGGGCATTGGTCTTTTCCTCTTCAAAATACAATTGCCCTTGGGGCTGCCCATTCAGATGAAGGCCCTTTGCGGGAAAGGTCAAGGTGACCGTACCATCTCCCGGATAATCATCCAGCACTTTTGTTTTGATCGCTTGTTCAATTGCTTTGGTCTTGGCCTTGAGCGTTAACTGAATATCTCTAGACATTGCTCCGATACTGATTTTGGTTTCTTTAGGAACAAACTCAAAATCAAATATTCCCACCTTGAACACTTCTTTTTCGTCTTTGGGGATCTGCACCTGCCGGAAGCTGTTCTTTTTCTCCTCTGCCTGCTGCTCTTGCTTGGTTCGCTGGGCCTCCAATATTTTTTTGTAATCTACTTGCGTGTCCAGCACATGTTGTGAATATGCCTGCTTTCTGGTCGCTGTATCTCCCAAAATAACAAGGGATTCAAAAACCTGCATCACCCAGTTATCCAGTTCGTTGGAGGGGATTTTTTCATGAATGGTCTTGAACTCCAAAAAATAAGTGTCATCCAAAAACACCGCCGCTTGAAAATACTGCAATTTAAAATGCAGATCGTTCCAAGCGGCATCGGTATGGGAATGGACAATAAAACACGTATAACCTTTGAACTCCGTCTCCTCAAAACGGATAAGTTCGGATTTATAATTTAGGGAAATGCACCAATCTTCCCACTTCTCTGCCAATGTATCTCCTTTATAGGCGTCCGACTTTAAATCCGCACTCTCAAATAACCTTGCCTCTACATGTGGATGCTGAACCTTACAATCCGTTGTATCATCTTCTGCCCGCAACCCAATTTTACTTTCATAAGTAATTTTGAAGTCGTCCGGAAGCTGTAGTTCCAATATTGGGGTGGTCAATGTTTTCATCGCTAATTGTTTTCAATGTTAAGTGTGGCCGTAGCCGTAATCGCCGCAGCACTATTTTTATCCCATAACCTCACCGTCCAACGTAACGGACTGTTAAACCTACCATTATTTAGGGACAAGGTGGCCTTTAATACCTGATCGTTGGTGATGCCCTCTACATTAAAGTTGGGAAGTGCATCTTTATTTTCCGTTAAGACCCTACCACGGGAATCTACCAATTTTGTTGACATCCCAAGATGTATTCTTCCGTTCTTTTTTTGATACCCTTCCAAGAGTTGAAAATCCATGGAAATGTTACTGGCCTTTGGGGTATTGGAACCAAATAGTACGGAATTGGTATCCGAATTAAAGAGGTAGATTTCCTTGGCCATGAGACCATCGGGTGTTACAGTGATTTGACTATCGGGCAAGAGTTCAAAATCCATTTCTGTCTGTAGCTCATGGTCGCTTTTAGTGTCATAAAGGCGATACACCGCCTTATAACTCTGGCCAGAGAGGATGGGATTGGCCAAGGTTAGGGTCCCATACAAAACAGCATCTTCCGGTTGTGACAAACCGCCCAAGAGGCTTTCCTGCTTTAAAATAATTTCTCCAGAAGTGTTGAATACGGTAATATCCAAGTCCGGAAACATATCTCCCTGTTCCAAGGTGAACCCGGATACATTGGCAAATCTCACATCAAACCACTGGCCATACTGAAAGGTGTTAACGGCCAATGCCTTGGTATCTGAATGGACATTGACTTGTCCGGCGGACAAACCGTCCTCTAAGGTGATTAACTGGTGCTCCAGTTCCGGTTTGTGCTGCATCTTGCAAGACGCTAAAATCAGAAAACTTCCCAATAGTGCTATATAGGTTTTTTTCATGTTATCTATTTTAAACCGGGACCCCCGGTGGTAGTCTTCACAAAGTTGTGAAATTCCTTTACCACTGCTTTTTTGTTTAACCGATGCTGCACTGCGGTATACCCCAAATATCACATCATTTGGAAACTATAGAAGCCTTTGTCCGTACACTTTTAGCATACATCTGACCTTTGGAAGTCTTGGCGTTGTTCGCGATTTTCTTGAATGGGTTGGACATACTATGTTTTAATTACTGATGCAATCTAGAAATAGGCAAAAATCAACACTACCCCTTTTTCAGGGTTTTTAAGTACAACGCAAAAAAAAGGCGATTGCGTACTATTGAGATAAGTTTTATACCAATGCCTCACTTATTGACCGTACCTAAGCACCCCAACCTATATTAATTTGGTCTTTCAATCAACAATATGTTAAACTTTCAATAATTATTGAAAGTTTAAAAAATAAAGTGTATGTTTGTTTTATGGAATATCAAGAGGCAAAAAATAAATTCATTAGTACATGGGGAAGTTTGGGCACTTTATGGGGCATCAACAAGGCCATGGCGCAAATTCAAGCCCTGCTTTTTATATCCACCGAGGCGTTAACAACCGAAGAAATCATGGAAGAACTTCAAATTTCAAGAGGGAACACCAGTATGAACGTGAGGCAACTCATTGATTGGGGCATTGTGACCAAGGAACTAAGGCCGGGGGAACGAAAGGAATATTTTTCTACGGAGAAAGATGTGCAGGAGTTGGCGCGTATCATTGCCAAAGAACGCAGTAGAAGAGAAATTAAACCGGTCATTAAAACCTTGGAAGAAGTAAGTAGTATAAAAGACGATGGCAGTGCCGCAACCAAAGAGCTTATCAAACAGACCAAGGCATTACACGATTTGGCTCATACGGCAAACAGTATGTTAGAAAAAATAGTGAACCAAAAACAAAACTGGTTGACCAAATCTTTGCTAAAAATGATACAATAAAAAAATTTAAAATCAAATTTCAATACTTTCTGAAAATTCAAAAAACACAGATGAACTATAATTTAATAGGATATCTGTTATTTTTCCTGATCATGGGAACCATCATAGTCAAGGTAGGTTGGGGATGCTATAGAAACGGTACTACTTATGTATTACATATTATTCCCAACCAACAAGACTTTAGCCTGCGCATCAACAAAATGCTATTGTTGGGTTATTATTTGGTCAACATTGGTTACGTGGTGTATTCCATATCAACTTGGGAACCAATAGACGGTTTAATGCCAATGCTAGAGAACATAAGTTACAGAACGGCATGCATCGTACTCGTACTCTCCGGATTACATTACATGAACATTATAGCTCTAAATATTTTACTAAAACAAAATTCATATTCATCTTAAATTAAATCATTATGGAAACATCAAAAATTCTCATCGGTTATCTCATTTATTTACCCATTGTCATAGGGCTTACCTTTTTTGTGGCCAGAACCCTATTTAAGAACGGCAAAGTTTTTATGCTAGATATTTTTAAGGGACAGGAAGAAATTGCAAACGCAACCAATATGCTCTTTAAAGTTGGCTTTTACCTTCTTAACTTAGGCTACGCGCTACTTATTCTAAAAATTAGTAGTCATGGGTTTAACGAAAGCTATCAAAACTTAATTGAAGTACTTAGCTCAAAAATTGGCGGGTTTACCATCTATCTTGGCATTATGCTTTTCTTTAATTTATTTCTCTTTTTTAGAGGTCGAAAAAAATCCAGACAACAACATAACAGGAACCGGCAAACAGTAATCGTATGAAAAAGTTAATCATCGCAGGAGGCAGTGGATTCCTAGGAAATGCTATTGTTGACCACTTCAAAAACAAATTTGAGGACATCGTTATCCTTACACGCAACACGATTAAAAACACCGACACCGTGCGCTATGTGCTATGGGATGCCAAAACCTTGGGCGACTGGCAACAGGAATTAGATGGCTGCGAGGTACTGATAAATATGGCCGGGCGTTCGGTTGACTGTAGATATACCGAAAAAAACAAGCAAATAATAATGGATTCTCGTGTGGACAGCACCCATATCCTCAATGAGGCAGTCGCCAATGCTACTAACCCACCCAAAATATGGCTTAACTCATCCACCGCTACCATTTACAGACATGCTGTGGACAAAGAAATGGGCGAGGAAAACGGTGAAATTGGTACCGGGTTTTCGGTTTCGGTGGCGCAGGCTTGGGAAAAAACCTTTTTTGAAGGTGATACGCCAAATACAAGAAAGGTAGCCCTGAGAACAAGTATAGTTCTTGGTAAAAACGGTGGTGCGTTAACACCTATAAAAACCTTGGCAAAACTAGGTATGGGTGGAAAACAGGGCGATGGAAAACAAAAATTTAGCTGGATACATGTGGATGATTTTGTCAGGTCAATTGAGTATCTCATACGTAATACCGATTTACATGGGCCAATAAATATCGTAGCACCAAAACCGACCAATAATACCAAACTGATGCAAGAAGTCCGTAAAGCAGTAGGAATTGGATTCGGGTTACCATCACCAAAATGGTTATTGGAAATCGGGGCGGTACTCATACGCACGGAAACGGAACTAATTATAAAAAGTAGAAACGTAGTACCTAATAAACTTTTAAATGCTGGTTTTACGTTTCAATATCCGACACTAAAATCAGCACTCGCAGAGGCTATTGCTTAGTTCATTTTTTACTAGCCAATACGTCATCGTAACCACCTTCTAGGTTAATTACATTCTTATAGCCCATAGAAAGTAGTTTTTCTTGGGCTTTGGCACTTCTACCTCCTACCTTACAATAGACATATATGGTCTTGTCCTTATCGATAACTGAAAACTTATCAGCAAAGTCAGCATCGAACCAATTTATGTTCTGCGCATTTTCTAAATGACCTGAATGGTATTCTTGAGGTGTTCTGACATCAATCAAAATTACATCCTTTGGACTTTCCTTTAAAAATTCCGTGATATGCTGAGACTTGGTTTGGCCACAACTTAAGTTTATTATTAAAAGAAAAAAAATAAAACTATGTAACCGTTTCATACTGTTATTATTTTTTCAAAAGTAACAAATATACCTCAGGGCAGTTACTAATATTAGCATGAAAACATAAGGTTTTTTAAAACTAATTCCGCTATTTTTGAAACGTATAATCCTTATGACGCAACATACCTTACACCCAGACCTTTGGGTAGACAATTACGCAGATTACCTCTTTAACTTTGCCGTGGGCAGGGTGAGCGATGCCGAAGTGGCAAAAGATTTGGTATCCGAAACATTTTTGGCCGGACTAAAATCTGCCAAAAATTACAAGGGAGATGCTGCGGAACGCACTTGGTTGATCGCTATACTAAAACGAAAGGTCATTGACCATTATCGAAAAAGCAATTCCAAAAAAGGCAAAGCGGAAGTGCGAATGACCTATAGTAAAACAAGCGACGCAGAGGGCGATTGGTTAGAAGAACAAGTGGCGGACCCATTTAGCACGTTGGACAACACGGCGATGGAAAACGAAGAACTGGGGCTTGCCATACAGGAATGTATTGCCAAACTACCAAAAAAACAGGCACTCGTTTTTACCATGAAAACGATTCAAGGCATAAGTACGGAAGATATTTGTAATGAATTGGAAATTAATCCGTCTAATCTTTGGGTTATGATACACAGGGCGAGAACCGGCCTGATGGAGTGCCTGAACAAAAACTGGTTTTAACTATGATTTCTTGTGATAAAGCTGCAACAATTTGCAATAAAACCCAGTATAGGGAAGCTACTTTTTTCGAAATACTAAAATTGCGTTTTCATCTTTTTATGTGTAAAAACTGTTCCAAGGCCACCGAGCAGAACACGAAACTTACCACACTTTGTGAAAAGGCAAAATTGCAGAGCCTATCCGACCAAGAAAAACTGGCCATGAAGGAAAAACTCAACAAAAGCATCTAAAACCAATGCAACCCAACAAGCACCATATACCATGCTATTGGGATTAATTCTACCCAAAAAGAAGAAAAATACAGAGACTGATTTCTTTTTGTTGCGTACATTAATCCGCCAAGCAACAAAAAAAGCAAGCCTTTTGAGACCACATCAACAGTACTTAGGTCATCCTTTAAAAAGGTAGTAAAGAAAAACACAAGAACCATAAAAGAACCAAAAACCTTCGTATTCGCTACCCCATAGCGCTGTGGCAGCGTTTTCAGTTCCGGGTCGTCGTAGGTTAAATCCCTAATTTCAAACGGTATCAACAAAATCAGTACGAATACAAAACGCTGAAAAGCAATGACCTTCACATCCCAAGAAAATGGGTGACCCGCACTCAAAACAGGAAGTAACACGGTGGCTCCCATCCAAACAAGCGCCACGATAAAAATTTTAAATCCGCCCCAACTCCTTAAATTCTTTGCTTTTGGCAACACAGGAACCGCATATAATCCTGACACGAAAGCCAAAACTAGTATACCTATCCAAACAGACCGAGTTAAAAAATAGGCGTGATAGAACATAAAACCCACGGCAATAAAGCTAAAAAACTGTATGTTTTTATGGTAGCGATTCGCCACCAAAACGTACTTTTTCGCCTCTACACCGTATTTAACAAAATTATAGCATACCATAGTCCCAAAAAATAGAAACCAACTAAGGTGTTCATTCACGGAAATGTTTAAGGTAAGCACTGTAATGCCTACCAAAGCCAATACTCCAAAAGCAACGTGCACACTGGCATCTAGATAAAAATCAAAAACGCCTTTTAACGACTTCATTAAACAAAAGTAGCCAAACTGTTTATAACCCCGGTTTTTGGTTAAAAACTTTAGAGCTAGGCGCTATCCATAAGGGTGCCAGGCTGCAAATTAATTCTTAATTTCGCAACTCTAATACGAAGAAAACTATGAAGACCGACGTGTTCGCATCTCGCCATATCGGCATACGTGAAGAAGACCTTCAACGTATGCTAGAAACTGTAGCCGTAGAAAATTTGGAGCAACTCATTTATGAGACCATTCCATCCGAAATACGGTTAAAGAAACCATTGGAATTAGCAGCTCCTATGAGCGAACACGAGTTCCTTGGCCATATAGAGGAACTATCCAAAAAGAACAAAGTATTTAAGTCGTACATAGGCCTTGGGTACCACGAAAGTCTAACACCTTCGGTCATCAAAAGAAATATTCTGGAAAATCCGGGATGGTATACCGCCTACACGCCCTACCAAGCGGAAATTGCGCAGGGTAGACTTGAGGCACTTCTGAACTTTCAAACGGTGGTAACCGACCTTACAGGTATGGAACTTGCCAATGCTTCCTTGCTGGATGAAAGCACAGCGGCCGCAGAGGCCATGACCATGCTCTACGATGTACGCCCAAGAGATCAAAAGAAAAATGAGGTGCTCAAATTTTTCGTTTCCGAAGAAGTATTACCTCAAACCCTATCCTTACTTCAAACACGTTCTACCCCATTAGGTATTGAGCTGGTTATAGGAAATCACGAAGAATTCCAATTTGGGAACGACTTCTTTGGGGCCTTACTTCAATATCCGGGCAAACACGGACAGGTAAATGACTATAGGCAATTTGTAGCGCGTGCAAAAGAAAATAATATTACAGTGGCCGTTTCTGCGGATATATTAAGCCTTGTACTTCTTACACCTCCTGGTGAATTTGGCGTGGATGTGGTCGTTGGAACAACGCAACGCTTTGGAATTCCATTAGGTTATGGTGGGCCTCACGCTGCATTCTTTGCCACTAAAGAAGCATACAAACGAAATATTCCAGGACGTATCATTGGAGTCACCAAGGATACCGATGGTAAACCGGCCATGCGAATGGCACTGCAAACCCGCGAACAACACATCAAACGAGACAAAGCCACTTCCAATATATGTACGGCTCAAGTATTGTTGGCGGTTATGGCAGGTATGTATGCGGTATTTCACGGACCAAAAGGTTTAAAATATATTGCCGATAAAGTGCACTATTCCGCCACTACCTTGGCAGATGCGCTGGAGAAATTAGGTCTATACCAAACCAACTCGTCTTATTTTGATACCATTACCGTTAAGACGGATGCGAACAAGGTGAAGGCGATCGCAGAACAACACGAGATCAATTTCCTATATATTGACAAAGAAACCGTTTCCATTGCCGTAAACGAAGCGACCAGTATCGATAACTTAAATACCATTGTTTCCGTTTTCGCCAAGGCGTTGGAAAAAGAAAGCATCCAAATAAAAGAACTTGGCACAACATCTGCCATATTGGATTCCGTACAGCGTACGGCCACTTACATGGAAAACAAGGTGTTTAACTCCTATCATTCCGAAACGGAGCTCATGCGCTACATCAAAAAACTAGAACGTAAGGATTTGGCATTGAACCATAGTATGATTTCTTTGGGAAGCTGCACCATGAAGCTAAATGCCGCCAGTGAAATGCTACCGCTAAGTCATAGCAACTGGGGCAACATACACCCGTTCGTACCCATAGATCAAGCGGAGGGCTACCAAATTATGCTAAAGGAACTGGCAAAAGACCTTACTACCATAACCGGATTTGCGGATACTTCCTTACAACCCAATTCCGGGGCCCAAGGTGAATATGCCGGACTTATGGTAATACGAGCCTACCACGAGTCTCGTGGCGATATGAATAGAAACATTTGTATTATACCGGCATCCGCGCATGGAACCAATCCTGCATCCGCCGTCATGGCAGGGATGAAAGTTGTGGTCACCAAAACCGATGATAAAGGAAATATCGATGTTGCCGACCTAGAAGAAAAAGTACAACAACACTCGGAAAATTTAGCTGCGTTAATGGTTACCTATCCTTCCACCCATGGCGTCTTTGAATCTTCTATAAAACATATTACAAAACTTATCCACGATCATGGAGGTCAAGTCTATATGGACGGCGCCAATATGAACGCACAAGTTGGATTAACGCACCCGGGCAACATTGGTGCCGATGTATGCCACCTGAACTTGCACAAAACATTTGCCATCCCGCATGGAGGCGGCGGACCCGGTGTAGGTCCAATTTGCGTGGCATCTCAGTTAGTACCGTTCCTTCCAACCAATCCACTTGTAGAAACTGGTGGCAAAAAAGGAATTACGGCAATATCCGCGGCTCCTTGGGGTAGCGCATTGGCCTGTTTGATCTCCTATGGGTATATAAAAATGTTAGGTGAGTTTGGCCTTCGCCGTTCTACCGAAATTGCCATCTTAAACGCCAACTACATCAAACATAGATTAGACGGCAAGTACAATGTTCTGTATACCGGTGAAAAAGGAAGGGCAGCCCATGAAATGATTATAGATTGCAGGCCGTTTAAAGAGCACGGTATCGAAGTTACCGATATCGCAAAGCGATTGATGGATTACGGCTTTCACGCTCCTACGGTATCGTTTCCCGTAGCTGGCACCATGATGATAGAACCCACGGAAAGCGAATCTTTGGCTGAACTAGATCGTTTCTGCGACGCCATGATTTCCATTCGAGAAGAAATAGACAGCGCAAGGCAAGACGAACCCAACAATGTCTTAAAAAACGCCCCACACACTATGGATATGGTTACGAACGACTCTTGGGATTTTCCTTACAGCAGGGAAAAAGCAGCGTTTCCATTGTCATACGTTCGGGAGAACAAGTTCTGGCCTTCCGTAAGAAGGGTTGACGATGCCTATGGAGACCGTAATTTAATTTGTACCTGTGCTCCTATAGAAGCTTATGCAGAGGCGTAAGTATAACTAAAACGCAATAAAAAAGGGCTTTCAACTATATTGAAAGCCCTTTTTTCATCCCTAAGATTTCAAAAAAACCACATTGGACATCGTAATTTTTCTTATGCACGCATAGCAATCGGTATCTTTTCGGTTATCTTGGTTCATACTAACTAAATAGAACCAAAATGCATATCGGAATTACGGGAACAGGAAGCTATGTGCCGGCGAAAATCGTAACCAATAGAGATTTTGAAGAACACAAGTTCTTACATACGGACGGTACTCCATTAGCGTATGAAAATCCTGTTATCATTCAAAAATTCAAGGCGATTACAGGTATTTCGGAAAGACGATATGCCGAGCCCAATCTTAACACCTCCGATATCGCTTTCCTAGCTTCGGAAAAAGCTATTGCCGATGCCGATGTAGACAAGGAAGAACTGGATTACATCATATTTGCACATAATTTCGGAGATGTTTCGCACGGGCAATCCCAGAGCGATATGCTCCCTAGCTTAGCGTCTAGAGTAAAACATTTATTACGCATAAAAAATCCGAAGTGTGTTGCTTACGATATGCTTTTTGGTTGTCCCGGATGGATAGAAGGTGTCATACAGGCCAACGCATTCATTAAAAGCGGTATGGCCAAAAAATGTTTGGTTATCGGTGCCGAAACCCTTTCCCGCATCGTTGACCCCTACGACCGTGATTCTATGATATACTCCGATGGTGCAGGTGCAACTATTATTGAAAAAACCGAAGGCTCCGGTGAAATACTAGCACATGCAAGTGCTACTTATACTTATGAAGAAGCCTATTTTCTTTTTTACGGAAAATCATACGCTCCTAAGGCCCCTGATACAAAGTATATTAAAATGCATGGCCGTAAAATCTATGAATTTGCCGTAAGCCATGTACCTAGCGCCATGAAGAATTGTTTGGATGAAAGCGGTATTCCCATAACCGAAGTGAAAAAGATTCTTATTCACCAAGCAAACGAAAAAATGGACGAAGCCATTGTAAAACGTTTCTACAAAAGCTATGGCCTTTCAATGCCCAAAGACATCATGCCTATGAACATAGGCAAACTGGGCAACAGTTCGGTAGCTACGATCCCAACACTTTTAGATATGCTCCGTAAAGGAAAAATGCCAGGTCATCAACTAACAAAAGGTGATGTTGTTATCTTTGCAAGCGTTGGTGCCGGAATGAACATTAACGCCATTGTCTATAGGGTTTAATTAAGTTTCAAGTTTCTGTGGTTTCAGCCCCTATTAGGGTTAAATGTTCCTAGTATGTTTTACCCTATGAAATTAAGTTAAAAAGGAAAAGCGTTAAATTGCAGCTAGGTTCAAAGTAAAAGGTAAAGACAACGCAACAGCAACTCCGATCAACAGAAATTTGAAACCCAAAACATGTACGAAAAAACCTTTCCGAACAAACGTTTTGCCATTACCATGGCATTTCTCCAAAAGCATATAGCCAAGGAGGAATCTATTTTAGATTTAGGGGTACCCAATCCGCTCTCAAAACTAATGACAGATGCCGGTTACAAGGTGCAAAACACTAAAGGGGAGGATTTAGATAGGGATTTTAATTCCGTGCTGGGATTTAATGGTGAAGTGGTAACCGCTTTTGAAATATTCGAACATCTGTTAGCACCCTTGAATGTACTTTCAGAGATAAAGGCCAACAAGCTCGTCACAAGCATACCCTTAAGACTTTGGTTTTCTGAAGCGTACCAAAGTAAATTCGACCCTTGGGACCGACATTATCACGAGTTTGAAGACTGGCAGTTCGATTGGCTTTTGGAAAAATCCGGTTGGGAAATCAAAGACCGCTTAAAATGGACCCACCCTGTAAAAAAACTAGGTATCCGTCCAGTTTTAAGGTTGTTCACCCCAAGATATTATATCGTTTATGCCGAACGTAAAACCGGATTATCGCCTACAAAACAGTAACACTACGCATCATAATAGTAAAGGGTTTTTTAGGTTTTGTCGTAGCGTAACAGAAAGGGAAAGCAGCGCGCTACGGCCTTTCGTCTTTTAATGGCACACGGACACCCCCAACCTTAAGAGTAGTTACGATTTAAAGTACATTGAACCAACACATAAACAGTTTGTTTCTAAACTATAGTAGTACTAATTTGGCAGACCATGAATTACTATGTTATCATTCCCGCGCACAACGAAGCAGCATACATATCAAGTATGTTGGATTCACTAACAAGCCAAAGTCTAAGACCTAAAAAAATAGTGGTAGTGAATGATAATTCTACCGATGCCACAAAAGAAATCATAGAAAAATACAGTAGCAAAGACCCTATAATACAAGTCCTCAATATTAGCTCATCTGCAGAACATATACCCGGAAGTAAAGTTATCGAAGCCTTTAACAAAGGACTGGAGCTTGTAGACGACCATTACGATTTTATCGTAAAACTAGATGCGGATGTCATACTTCCAAAAGACTACTTTGAACATATAGCACTGGCATTTGAAAAAAATTCAAAAACAGGAATTGCAGGTGGCTTTATTTATGAGCAAAACGATGGGAAAGAGTGGCAGTTAAACCACCCTATGGATAAAGATCATGTAAGAGGTGCTTTCAAAGCCTACACCAAAGCCTGTTTTAAAGCTATTGGCGGACTTAAATGTGCCATGGGCTGGGACACGGTAGATGAACTGTTGGCAAGGTATCATGGGTTTAACACCCGAACGGATACTAGATTAAAAGTAAAACACCTGAGACCTACCGGGAAAGCGTACAACAAGAAGGCCAAAGGACTACAAGGACGTGCCATGTACACCATGCGCTATGGGTTTTGGATAAGTCTCATAGCATCTATTAAAATGGCATTGATGCAGGGTAAATGGGTCTCTTTACAGGACAATATGGATGGCTTTTTTAGCGCTAAAAAGAATAAGGCACCCTTTTTGGTATCCAAGCAAGAGGGTGCTTTTATAAGACGACTACGTTGGTCCAACATGAGAAAAAAAATGATTCCATAAAAAAACCGCCCAAGAGGCGGTTTTTGATTTATACAATTTTCAAGCTCAAGTATTAAAAGCCTAATTCTTTTTTAACATCGGCTAAAAGGTCTTTACCTCTTGCTACGATCAAGCCGGCACCCTGCTGGGCGTCTATCACATAGTCGAATCCTTGGGCAATGGCAACTTTTTCAATCGCTGCTTTCGCTTTATCTGAAATTGGAGCAAACAGCTCAGCCTGCTTTTTCTGGAATTCTTGCTGGGCAGCCTGGTTGGCCTCACCAATATTCTTTTCAAATCCCTGAAGCTCAAGCGCCCTCTTCTCGTTTTCCTCCTTTGTTTTGCTAGCTGCCTCGTTTTGGTACTGTGTAACTTTATTCCGAAGCTCCGTCATGGATGCTTGAATGTCCGCATTATACGTTTCCTGTAACTTCATTAACTCTGCCTCTGCCGCCTTCATTTCAGGCATGGCTCCCAATAATTGTGTTACGTCTATGTGCGCAACTTTACTTTGAGCATTTACAAAACTAGTGGTCGCTACAAACAACATTAATGCTACTGCTACTTTTTTTACGTGTTTCATGAGTTAAAATTTAATTCTTCTTTGAGTGTTAATTAATGGTTTCAAATTTAATAATATCCTACCGCTATCGTTTAATTTTCGGTATCTTTTACAGTTCCTTCTTCCTTTTCTTTTTTCTTTGCTTCCCTCTCTTCCAATAATTTCTTCCTGCGTTCCTCATAAGCCTTTTTTCGCTCCTCCCTTAGCCTTAATTGTTCCGCCCGTTTTTCATCTGCAGTTTTAGCCCTTGCCTCACTAGCTTCTTTCGCTTTATCCAATCGCTGCTGCAGTGCATCGCTCACTACTTCTTCCTCGCCTTGTTCTTCATCATCCTCAAAGTCGGCAATACTATTTCTATTACTGGCCTTTTTAGCCGGTTTACTGATCTTTCTGGTTCTTGCAATACCCCTTAAAACAAGATCACTTATATCGTGTCTTTTTTGGGAATACAACATTACAACATCCGCAGATCTATCAAAAATAAAATCATACTTTTTATTGACTCCCAGTTTTTGTACCTCGTTAAAAACTTGGTCTTGTATGGGCTGTATCAATCTTCGTTTCTGCAAAATCAAATCGCCCTGTGGCCCAAACCTGTCTTGCTGATACTCTATCATCTCCTTTTCAAGTATCTGAATATCCTCTTCGCGTTCCGCAATAAGTTCTGGTGTCAACAGCACCTTTTCCGCCATGAGGTCTTTCTTCATTTGAGCCACAACACTTTGCTTCTGCTCAATATCCACTTTCCATTTCTGCGCCTTGGTATTTAACTGCTCCGTGGCGTCCCTATACTCCTCTACATTCTCCAAAATATACTCCATATCTACATAGGCGATACGGATGCCTCTTTGGGCACTCATATAAAAGCTGACAACCAGTAACCCAAGAAATAAAAGAACCTTTGTTTTTGACTTCATTATTGATATCGTTTAATCCAATAGAAAATATCGTGCCAAATTTACTAAAACTTTTAAAATGAAGTTGTTAGCATGTAGCACAATGCTATAAAATTTAAAATTGCTGACCGATAATGAAGTGCGTTTGCCATCCGCTAGGACCGTTACCTATAGATTGCGGCCTTAAATCCTCATCGAACCCATAACCAAAGTCTATACCCAATAATCCAAATGCTGGCATAAAAATACGCAGCCCCACACCGGCCGACCGTCTTAATTGAAACGGATTAAAGTCCTGAAAATTGTTGAAGGAATTCCCTGCCTCTAAAAAGGCAAGCCCAAAAATAGATGCAGATGGCTTTAAGGTAAGTGGATATCTTAGTTCCATAGAAAATTTATTATAGATCAAAGCTCCTTCTTGTTGCCCCGTTAATGGATCTATTGCGGTTACAGATTGGTTTTCATAACCCCTTAACTGCACAATATCCCTACCGTCCAACGTAAAGTTATTTAGACCATCGCCCCCTACAAAGAAACGCTCAAAGGGCACATTGCCCACCGCACTGTTATAACCGCCCAAGAAACCAAATTCTGCATTTGTTCTTAACACCAATGACTTATCCGCACTTCCCAAAAGCGTGGTGTACCAATCTCCCTTAAACTTTACCTTGTAGTACTCCAATAAACGAAATCGCTCTTGATCGATCCGCTCCAACTCCTTGCTTTCCGGGGTAATTGCACCACCCTGTTGTTGCACTATAGGGGCAAGTTCCTCGCTACGTTCCTTTAAACCTCTAAAATCCTTATTGCTAAAAAGAGAATAAGGTGGGGTAAACTTTGCCGTAATCTCGAAGTTGGAACCACCCCTCGGAAAAATACGTCCACCTTGCATGGCGTTCCTGGACACCCCAAAGGTATAGGCTATAGAATTGGACTGCCCATTTCCGAAGTTGAAAAGGCCGGTATTATAATTCCTAAAATCATATAACTGATAGCTCAAGGAGTGGGATATCGTAAAGAAATCATCTGGCCATTGCACTCGCTTTGCCATACCTACAGTAACCCCAGTTATGGAAAACTGTCGATTCTTATCTACTTCTATCCCGTTCCTACCTCCAAAAGAAGCCAAAAACTGTTGAGTCCTTGAGAAACTCATATTAAATTGTACCGGCTTCTTGCCCCCAAGCCATGGCTCCACAAAGTTTAAACTATATACCCTAAATGTTCTACTCGCTTGTAGGCGCAGCGCAAAGGTCTGCCCATCACCCATGGGTACAGGTTTGTATTCCTCACCGTTGAACAAGTTCTTTACCGAGAAATTACTAAACGACAAACCCAATGTTCCTATGAAACCGCCACCACCATAACCACCTTGCAATTCTATTTGACTGGAACCGGACTCCACCAGACTCCAATCCAAATCTACGGTACCCGCATTGGGATCCGCGTTCAAAACATCAGGGGTAATCTGTTCCGCATCAAAAAAGCCAAGTTGGCCCAGTTCGCGAATACTTCTAATAATATCGGATTTATTATATTTCTGTCCCGGTCTTGTTCTTAGTTCCCTAAAGATAACATGGTCGTTTGTCCTATCGTTGCCATTCACGGTTACATGGTCCAAGAAGGTTTCCTTACCTTCTATGATACGTACTTCAAAATTAATGGTATCGTTAGCGGCAGAAACCTCTACGGGGTTTATACTAGAAAATAAATATCCATTATTCTGATAAAGGCTTGTTATGTCATTGGGATCCGGCTTACTATTGTCCGCAATGCGTTCCCTAAGCAATACACCATTGTAGGTAGCCCCTTTTTTTATGCCCAAAACCTGGGATAACTGGCGATCCGTATAGACGGTATTACCCACAAAATCAATGTCACCGAAATAATACTTATTACCCTCTTCGACCTTAATTTTCAATTGAATATTGTTTTCGTCGATCTTTGTTAAGGTATCGCTTATGACGCGGGCATCCCTAAAACCATTTTCGGCATACTTATCTACGAGAAGAACCAAATCTTCTTCATAATCCTTTTTAATGTATTTGGATTTTTTCCAAAACCGCCCTAACCTTTTTTTCTTGGTACTTTTTAAGGCTTTCCTCAGTTTTTTATCGGACAACTGCTCGTTCCCTTCAAAGATAATATCGCTTATTTTAACCTTATCGCCCTTGTTTATGCTCACCAACATACTACGGGCGTTCACCTGAGAGGTATCTACCTTGGTCGCTATCGCTACCTTAGCATTAAGGTATCCTTGTTTTTTATATTTATTAGCCAGGTAATTCTTGGTGTTGGCAATAAGGCTTTCGGTGATTTTCTTTCCTTTTTTCAAGTCGGTATCCTCTACCAATTCCTTTATCTTACGCTCTTTTACCCCGGTAAATTTAACAGTAGTTAGCGTAGGGCGTTCAATGATGTTGAGCTCCAAGAATACTTTTTCATCCTCTATGTTTACGATATAGAAGTCTATTGCGCTAAAAAGCTCCAAGCCCCATAGCTTATTGATAACAGCGCTAATTTGTTCGCCGGGCAAAACAATTGGTTGGCCAATTCGCAAACCGGTGTAGGTCTTTACCGTTTGCTCGTTATAACTTTGTAATCCCGTTACCTCTATACCTCCAAGGATATAGTTTTTCCCGTCCTCGTATGACACGTCTTGCGAGGCTACATTTAGTGTAATTAGAAGTAAAAGAGAGGTAATTAAGTAGTTAAAAGATATGAACTTTGTCATATCCTTAAGTGAGTTGTTCGCTAGTTTTTCCAAATCTTCGTTCTCTATTCTGGTAATTTTGTATGGCCTCAACTAAATGATGCTCACTAAAATCGGGCCAAAATACATTGATAAAATATAACTCGGCATAGGCAATTTGCCATAATAAAAAATTGCTGATCCGGTGTTCTCCACTAGTACGGATAAGCAAGTCTACATCTGGCAAATTGTGCGTGTAAAGATGGTTATTTATAATGGTTTCATCAATATTTTCAGGTGAAATTATATTATTTTTAACTTTGACGGCTATCGCTTTTACCGCAGATTGAAGCTCTTCCCTAGAGCCATAGCTCAAAGCTAAAGTAAGGGTCATCCCTGTATTAGCCTTGGTTTTGTCCATCACCTCTATCAGCTCTTTGTACGCCTTGGCAGGCAAGGCCGATATATTGCCAATAGTATTTAAGCGTATGTTATTCTTGTTAAAACTTTTAAGTTCTTTTCGCAGCGAAGAAACCAGTAGACGCATCAAGGTTTCTATTTCTAACTTGGGACGGTTCCAATTTTCGGTCGAGAAGGTGTATAAGGTAAGGTATTGGATTCCAACTTTTGCACAATGCTCAACTGTGGATTTTACGGTTTTTACTCCATTTTCATGTCCAAAAACCCTGTGTTTACCCTGTTCCTTTGCCCACCTACCATTACCGTCCATAATAATGGCCAGATGTTCAGGCAGGTTATTCCCTTCAATATCTTCTATTTTACTCATGTGGTGTTTTACTCAAAACTATCGCAGCACAGTTTTCTACCAAAGGTATAGGTTAAGGTAAGCCCGGAAAAAACATACCAATCATCACTGAAAATATTCCCAAAGCGGAATTCTTCAAAATTTGTCCCTACAGGATTACTGGCATCCAAATTATCCGTGAACGTATACCTTGCTCCGATTTCCGCCCCAAAAATAAGAAACTGATTGATACGATACTTCATACCTACGGTCATTGGTATGGCAAAAGCACCATCTTTTTGTGAAATATCCTGCAAAACACCACCGTTAAAATAGTTGAAATCATACCTAAAATAAGTAACCCCGGTGTATAGATAGGGTGTGAAAGCGGGACCCAACTCATGTAGGTTGTAATCTACAAAATTCACCTCCAAACCAACGGAGGCCTCTAAAACAGAGTTATCTACAACGTATCCCCTTTGTTGCCTTGCCGTGGTGTTGGATTTAGCATCATCTGCGGTAAACTCGCCATACAGCAAGGTACCTCGCCAAGCATATCGCTTACTCCTGTTCCACTTAAAAATACCTCCAAAAGCCGGGCCGGAAGGCAAAATATAATTGGTTCTACCTACGTCTCCAATGGTATTGGCACCTCCCGCAAAAACACCCACCTCATAGGTTTGGGCGCCAAGCATAAAAGATATCGAAAGAAAGCATACAAGAAGTATCTGTCTCATGCAATTCTACAAATTTATGTATCCAACACTATTTTACCACAAACACCGTGGTTTATCCATGTTGTTGTTCTCACAAGATAAACAGTATTTGAACGTATTTATTGTTCAACAAAAATGGTCAGTTACGTTTATCCTCTCCCCAGAGCAGTTTATTTCTGAGGGTTTTCAAAAAACTTTCGGAGGTGTATTCTATCATCTTTATGGTAAAGGGCGCTTTTTTGATGGTAATTTCCTGTCCGTTCTCCAAGGAAGCGATTCTAGAGTCTAATGAAACCAAGTGGTTCTCCTCCCTCCCCGATACTTTTAATCTAATTATGGTATCATCTGAAATAACCAATGGCCTGGCATTTAAGTTGTGTGGCGCAATTGGCGTCAAGACCAGGGATTTTGCGGTTGGAACGATTACAGGCCCACCACAACTAAGGGAGTACCCGGTTGATCCCGTCGGAGTAGAAATTATGAGTCCGTCTGCCCAATAAGAAGTTAGATATTCGTTATTAAGATAGGTTTCTACCGTAATCATGGATGTGGTATCCTTTCTGCTCACGGTAATTTCGTTCAATGCAAAATTTAAGTCCCCGAATTCAGCATCCAAGACCTTGTTGTTTAATTGCACAAGACTTCGTTCCACTATGGCGTAATCACCACTCACGAACTCACGTACCACCTTTCGCACATCCTCTTTTTTAAAGGTCGATAAAAATCCCAGTCTTCCTGTATTCACACCAACTATAGGTATGCCAAGGTTCTTTACAAAAGTGGTAGCCCTTAAAATAGTGCCATCACCTCCAAAACTAACGAACATATCAAACGATGCATCCAGACCGGTACTGGCAGTGAAGGTATCGTATTCCCATTCGCCCCCGGAATCTAAATAAAGTTTGTAGAAATCAGCCTCTATACATACCGTGGCAGCTTCTTTTTGAAGTTCCTCCAAGAGCTCGACCAAAAATTCAATAGCATTATCCTGGTAGGTTTGTCCGTAGATAGCAACCTTCATGTTATACGTTTAGGTAAGTATCCAAATAATCCGACCTTTCTTTTAACCCCTCCAAAAACTGATCATCACTTGTTCCTAGAAGAATATGATAATTGTAACGCCTAAACGTCTGCACCACTTCATTAAAATTAACGGTACTAATTTTTAGTGTCACCTGAACAATATCGTTTTGCACATCGGTTATAAAGGCACCGATCATTTTTGCGTTGTTACTCTCCACTATCTGGGCAATCTCACTAAACGAGTAGTCCTTTATACCGGTGGCTACGACTAAAATATTACCGGGATCGGTAAAAAATGGCGTATCGATAAACACGGCTACTATATCGGATAGGTCATAATACCCCAAGACCTCTTCTTCCGCTCCTAACACCGGCAACAGATTAGCTTCGTTGCGGGCAAAAGCTTCCAAAACATCTAGCCAGTTGGTTTCCTTTCGGGCAAAAAACGATCCCAGATCATATCTTACCGCGTCTATTTTTGACGTAGGCGCTAGTGTATCGATATCGTTCTCCGAAAAAACTCCCAGAAATCTTCCTTGTTCCGTAATGGCTACATGGGAATAGGTAGTATCCTTGAAAAAATCGAGCACGGCCCCAAAAGAATCTTCGACCGTAAAAACCGGAATAGCTGTAATGATATGTTCTTGTATCTGCATAAGCTTAATAATAACGCAAAATAGTAATTATTAATATCAAAAGGCATGCCTAATTTGTATTTTTGCAAGTACGTAAAAGAAATCCGACAATATGACAAAACTCAGTGTAAACGTTAATAAAATCGCTACGTTGCGCAACTCGCGAGGCGGAAACGTACCCAATTTGCTAACCGTAGCCCAAGACATAGAACGTTTTGGCGCGGAAGGAATTACCGTACACCCAAGACCGGACGAACGCCATATTCGATACCAGGACACCAGGGACCTTGCAAAAAGGGTTACGACAGAGTTCAATGTAGAGGGAAACCCAAACCCCAAATTCATTGCATTGGTATTGGAAACCAAGCCCACGCAAGTAACCTTGGTACCGGATGCCGTTGATGCCATTACCTCCAACGCAGGGTGGGACACGGTACAACATGCCGATTTTTTGACCAAGGTTATCGCTACATTTAAATCCGCAGGGATACGCACCTCTATCTTTGTAGACCCTGTGATTTCTATGGTAGAAGGAGCGAAAGCAACAGGCGCAGACCGCATAGAACTTTACACGGAAAGCTATGCAAAAGAATATACAATGAGCAAAGAAAAGGCTATAGCGCCATTTGTTTCTGCGGCACATCGCGCAAACGAACTTGGTATTGGCATAAATGCGGGCCACGATCTTAGCCTGGAAAACATCCAATACTTTAAAGCGAACATACCGGGACTTTTAGAAGTTTCCATTGGTCACGCATTGATCTGCGAATCGCTTTATCTTGGTTTGGAAAATGTGGTACAAATGTATTTAAACAAGTTAAAGTAGGGATGTATTGGGTTATTGGGTTATTGAGTTATTGGGTTATTGAGTTATTGGGTTATTGAGTTATTGAGTTACTGGGTTATTGAGTTATTGGGTTATTGGGTTATTGAGTTATGGGTTACTGGGTTGTTGGGTTACTGGGTTGTTGGGTTACTGGGGAATATAAGGGACAAAAGCAATTTTGCCCCAAACCATAACAATCGGGATTACCTGGAAGAGAACAGAGACTTTTAAGCATATACTTCAATAAAAAAACCGTGTTTTGAACACCTATTTATTCTAAATAAGTGATAAAATTGCAGATTGTGCTTAGGTTACCACCTTGTTTTAAAAAACGCATTATTAGCCGAATAATCTATAACTTAAAAAAAACTTGGCATCAATAACCACTAAATAAATTTAATTAGCTAGCATAGGCTGCAGGGTTTTGACCATTAACTAGAAAATAACAACATGAATTCAGTTTTACATTCCAAAATCGTAGGCAAAGGAAAACCACTATGTATTCTACACGGCTTTTTAGGCATGTCCGACAATTGGAAAACTTTAGGAACGGCTTATACCGAACAGGGATTTAACGTACATTTGATCGACCAAAGAAATCATGGTAGAAGTTTCCATAGCGAGGAATTTGATTATGACTTGCTGGCTAAGGACCTAAAAACATATCTCAATTTTCACAAAATTGCCAGTACCGCTATAATAGGGCATTCCATGGGCGGTAAAACGGCAATGCAATTTGCATGTAGTTATCCGGAAATGACAGAAAAATTATTGATAGCGGATATTGCCCCAAAATTCTATCCTCCCCACCATCATAATATCATCACCGCATTGCAAAGCGTGGATCTAGAGAGCAAAACCTCAAGAAATGAAGTTGATGCCGCGTTAAAAAAACACCTTAGCGATGTTGGCGTTCGGCAATTCCTGCTTAAAAATTTGCATAGAACCAAGGATAAAAAACTAGCATTTAGGTTCAATCTTGCCGTATTAAGCACCAAAATGGAAGAGGTCGGAGACACTATTAACAGTACGGACCACTTTTCCGGGCCTACCCTATTTCTAAGAGGCAGTAAATCGGAATACGTTACGGAGGGCGATGCCACTACGATACATAAACATTTTCCGTTAGCTACCTTGGACACCATATCCAATGCAGGCCACTGGCTACATGCAGAAAACCCAAAAGAATTTTTGGAGAAATCGCTTGCTTTTTTACTATAAGAGGCACCCGGAACAGATACAGTACGGACTTGAAAAATAGATCTTCCAAATACCAATATAAATAATTCATTACCTTTAAAACGAATCGATCTTTAACTCAATCCTTATAATCGCGAAAGCTTATGAAACTTATTCTTAGAACCCTTTTAAGCGCCCTAGCCGTAATTCTTTTGGCCAATATTCTACCCAGCGTATACGTAGATTCCTATATCACCGCTATCATTGTTGCCATTGTACTAAGTTTGTTGAACTTTTTGGTAAAACCCATTCTTGTTATCTTGACACTACCGGTTACGATTTTAACTTTAGGGCTTTTTCTGCTGATCATAAACGCTGTAATCATTCTTTTGGCAGACAACCTCATTGCCGGTTTTAGTGTTGACAACATCTGGTGGGCCCTACTTTTTAGCCTTTTACTTTCCTTTTTGCAATCCATTTTGTTTTCCTTCCTTAAAGAGGATAAGAAATAATGAAGTTAGCATCTGAAATTCAACAGTTTAAAAACTTGGCAAATAACCCAAAAAAGAGTAGTTTTGCACCCCATTTTATTTAAGAAAAAGATACGAAGGAATGAATATTACAAAAGAGCAGATAGACGATTTAAACGCTGTTGTTAAAGTAGCCATCACCAAAGAGGATTACCAAGACAAAGTGGACACTATTCTTAAGGACTACAAGAAGCAAGCGAATATCCCCGGTTTTAGAAAGGGACAAGTTCCTATGGGGCTTATTAAAAAACAATACGGCAAAGCAGTATTGGTAGACGAAGTTAATAAGTTGCTACAGGACAATCTTAACAAATACCTTACAGAGGAAAAACTAGACGTACTTGGCAATCCTTTACCAAAACAACAGGATAATTTTGATTGGGACAAAGAGGAATTAGCTTTTGAATTTGAACTTGGCCTTGCACCGGATTTTGAGGTCGCAGTTAAAACAAAAAAGGCAATCACCCATTACAAAATAGTTGCCGACAAGAAAATGATCTCCGAGCAGGTAACGCGTATCCAAAAACAATATGGGAAATTGATCAACAAAGATGTTGTTGGCAAAAACGACGAGGTTTCCGGTACGTTTACCAACGAAGCCGAAGAAATAGACCACCAGGCCCTATTAGAATTGGACAAAATCAAGAGCAAGAAAGCTATTGAAAGCCTAATAGGCAAAAAAGTAGGGGATGTTGTTACCTTAAAAACCAAAGGACTTTTAAAAGAAGACAACTTACTGGCAGGCACCTTAGGTATTCCTGCTGAAAAGGCCGACAAACTAAACATTGACGTAAGTTTTACCATTAGTGAAATAAATGAACGCGAACCTGCTCCTTTGGACCAAGATCTTTTTGATAAATTATTCGGAAAAGACGAGGTAAAAACAGAAAAAGAATTAAGAGCACGTATCGCAGAAGACTCTGAAAAGCAATTTGAACAGCAAGCAGATCAAAAACTATTAAACGATATCACCGAGTATTTTATTGAAAATACAAAATTTGAGCTTCCCGCAGGATTTCTTACCAAATGGATTCAGGTAACCGGAGAAAAGGAACTTTCGGAAGACGAGGCAACCGAGGAATATAAAAAATCGGAAAAGGGCTTACGCTACCAACTTATTGAAGGGAAAATCATTAATGAAAACAACCTTCAAGTCCAGTTTGACGAATTAAAGGAGTTCGCCAAAGGATTCATTAAATCTCAAATGGCGCAATTTGGACAACTAAATCCGCAAGAAGAAGAACTAGACAATATAGCGGCACGGGTTTTAGGCAACCAAGACGAGGTCAAGAGACTTTCCGAACAGTTGATGAGTCAAAAATTGTTGAACTTTTATAAGGAAAAAGCAAACCTTAAAACAAAGGAAGTCACCTATGAAAACTTTGTCAAAGAAGTTTACGGATAGTATTCGAATAATAAATTAAGTATCTTTACGGTGCCGGAAATTACTTTTTCGGCACCTTTTTTTGCCTCTGACAGTATTGAGAAAAGTGAGTATTAAACCTATTGGAGCACAAAATTGGAGTATGGAAACCGGCAGCGGTAATTATTCAGAAAAATCGAATTAAAAAATGGATTACGGAAAAGAGTTCAAAGATTACGCAATAAAACACCAAGGCATCAGCAGTACCTATTACGACCGTATCATGGGCAGTATGTACCCAACCAACATGACGCCCAATATTATAGAGGAAAGACAAATGAACGTAATC
This sequence comes from Maribacter chungangensis, assembly GCF_042676845.1. Taxonomy (NCBI): domain Bacteria; kingdom Pseudomonadati; phylum Bacteroidota; class Flavobacteriia; order Flavobacteriales; family Flavobacteriaceae; genus Maribacter; species Maribacter chungangensis. Next base: position 972,889 of record NZ_JBHTHY010000003.1, on the reverse strand, counting down.
GCCATGGATGTGTATTCCAGGTTGATGATGGATCGAATTATATTTCTAGGTACAGGTATTAACGATCAGGTCGCGAATATTGTGCAAGCACAATTATTGTTCTTGGCCAGTGTCGATGCCAGCAAAGACATTCAAATATACATCAACTCCCCTGGAGGAAGCGTATATGCAGGTCTGGGCATATACGACACCATGCAATTTATAAATCCCGATGTAGCCACTATCTGCACAGGTATGGCAGCATCTATGGGAGCAGTGCTTCTTTGCGCCGGAGAAAAGGGGAAACGTAGCGGGCTCCAACATTCAAGAGTAATGATACACCAACCCATGGGCGGTGCCCAGGGACAAGCAAGCGATATTGAGATTACCGCAAAAGAGATCTTAACCCTAAAGGACGAACTGTACGAGATCATTGCAAATCACTCCGGACAAACCGTTGAAAAAGTTCATGATGATAGCGATAGGGATTATTGGATGAAAGCGGATGCAGCTTTAGAATACGGTATGATAGACGAGATTTTAGTAAGGGAAAAGAAATAATTTCGACCAACTACTAAAATATCTGTAGTTGTTATAAACCAAAACCGGATAACATCCGTTATAGTTTAGGTCTGAGGACAAATTATATGGCAAAAGAAAATTTAGAATGTTCGTTCTGCGGACGAAAAAAACCGGAAACCAATCTATTGATCGCGGGTCTAGACGCACACATCTGTGATAGGTGTATCGAACAGGCACATGGCATTGTTGCGGAAGAATCAAAGCAAACAAAGACCAATGACCTTTCTTCCGAGCTGGTCCTTAAAAAACCGCTTGAAATCAACAACTTTCTAGACACTTTTATTATCGGTCAGGAACGAACAAAAAAAGTAATGTCCGTTGCTGTGTACAATCACTACAAAAGGTTATTGCAACCATCTTCCAAAGAAGATGATATAGAGATACAAAAGAGCAACATAATTATGGTAGGGCAAACCGGAACAGGAAAAACCCTAATGGCCAAAACCATTGCAAAGATGCTGAACGTACCTTTGGCAATCGTTGACGCTACCGTTTTAACAGAAGCAGGATACGTTGGTGAAGATGTAGAGAGCATCTTAACAAGGCTATTACAGGCCGCGGACTATAATTTAGAGAAAGCGGAACGAGGCATCGTTTTTATAGATGAAATAGACAAAATAGCACGTAAAAGCGATAATCCTTCCATTACTCGAGATGTCTCCGGCGAGGGCGTGCAACAAGGTTTGCTTAAATTGTTGGAAGGTACCGTAGTAAACGTGCCACCTAAAGGAGGCCGTAAACACCCGGATCAAAAATTTATAGAAGTTAACACGGAGAATATACTTTTTATAGCCGGAGGTGCATTTGATGGAATAGAACGTGCCATTGCCAAAAGGTTGAATATGCAAGCCGTAGGCTACAATGCTTCAAAAGTAGACGACAAACTGGACGATGACAACATGCTACAGTACATTATACCAAAAGACCTAAAAGAATTTGGGCTTATTCCCGAAATTATTGGTCGCTTGCCGGTACTCACACACATGAACCCTTTGGACAAGAAAACGTTAAGAGCCATTTTAACGGAACCAAAAAATGCCATCATAAAGCAATATGAAAAGCTTTTCGCGATGGACGATATCACATTCACCATCACGGAACAGGCTTTGGACTATATAGTAGATAAAGCAATTGAATATAAATTAGGAGCAAGAGGGCTACGATCTTTATGTGAAGCCATTTTTACGGATGCCATGTTCGAAATGCCAAGTAATGAGGAAACAGAATTTAAAGTAACCAAACCCTATGCTGAGCAAAAATTATCGTACGAAACAGTTAAAAAACTAAAGGCAGTTTCTTAAACAAAATGAAATAACTCCGTTAGTTATCTGTACGAAAAGAGTCAAAAATAACCTCCACCACTGGAGGTTATTTTTGACTCTTTTTTCATTTATAACTTTTTCTTAAAACCCTGTTCAAATAGTTGACTTTAAGAAAAGTATGTAATCTTAAACCGCCTTTTTGGTCGAAGGGGCAATCTTGGTTACTTTATTCAACAAATCCAAACACACCTTTTTAATCACCATTTCGTCTGAATATAAGGTATGACCATAATTTGGCAGTACTTCCATTTCCAATCCTAACATATCGGCCCAGCTATCTTCTGGCTTAAAAGCATCGTTTTCACCATACAATAAACTTACCGGAACAGCGGGCTTATCATTTTCCATGCGTATCCTTGTAGAAGAAACATTATATAATGATTTTACCGGAAGCCCCTTTTTGGCTGCGTTCCATACAATAGTACCACCAGTACTAAATGCAAGATAATGACAAGGCTCTTGCTCCTTTTTTAACAAATGAGCTACAGCGGTGTCTATACCTCCATGTATGAAAGCATTATGTATGTTTTCTTCCGAATTAACGGCCAAATCTAAATTAGCCAACTGCTGACTATCATAAAATGTGATATCAAAATATTGTTGCAGGTACCCTAGATAAGAAGTTATCCAAAGACCCTTTCTTGAACCCCACATGTCTGAAACAATTACTAATTTTTCTGCCATAATGATTATTGTGTTTAGTTTTACGGTTAAGTATTGTTTGCCTAAAGTCTTTCATTAACGGCAAAAACCATTATTTATTTGTTCAGTAGGACAAAAACATCGGTATAAAACTTATTTTGAACAAATCACACTTAAAAAGCAGGTCTGTTATTAAGCGAATAACACTTAGAAGTCGACGGACAGCATCGCAAAAACCATTAACGGCTAAAATAATAAAATCTAAGCCATGTATCGCAACTGTAATAGCTTCTAAACAAAAGAACAGTTATCCCTGATCATTCTAGCTATAAATAAACTGCCCAGATGCAAGCATACGATGTATGAAGAGGAAGAAAGGTTTTTCAATGAAAACCTAAGCTTTTCAACCTTTGCTCTTCGTACGAGGCAAGCCTCGGGGAATTGAACCCTAAGAGATTAAAAAGCATACCCCCCTAGATGTTAACCATTCATTTTTAACAGTTCCTCTATATAATCCCTTTTATTGGAGAGTCGTGGTATTTTATGTTGCCCACCCAACTTATCCTTTACTTTTAACCAATCATAAAAAAGATTTTCTCGGGCCAGATGTACCGTTGGCATGTTTAATGTAGTGTTGTTATATCTCTTGGCCTCGTAATCAGAATTTAGGGATTTTAAGGCGTTATCCAGGAACTCGGTAAAATAATCCAGGTCTTTAGGAGGCTTTCTGAACTCTATCACCCATTCGTGCGCTCCTTTTTCTTTTCCGGCCATAAAAATAGGACCAGCGGTATAATCCTTAATTTCGGCCTCGGCCTTTATACAGACCGTTTTTAGGGCTTCCTCCGCATTTTCGATAATCAGTTCCTCCCCAAAAACATTAATATGGTGCTTGGTACGCCCTGTTACACGTATGCGATATGGGCTTTTAGAAGTGAAGCGCACCGTATCGCCAATTTTATAGCGCCATAGTCCTGCATTGGTCGTTATAATGATGGCATAGTTCTTCCCAATCTCCACCTCCCATAGGGGAATAGCTTTTGGGTCTAGCTCATCATAGGCATCCATGGGGATAAATTCATAGAAAATACCATAATCCAACATTAACAACAGGTCATCTGCATTGTTACGGTCCTGAATGGCAAAAAATCCTTCGGAGGCATTATAAATTTCGTAATACCTAAAACTTTTTCTTGGAAACAGGGCCTTGTATTGTTCCTTATAAGGACTAAAGCTTACCCCGCCATGAAAGTAGACCTCCAAATTTTCCCAAACTTGAAACAAATGCTCCTTGCCCGTTTCTTCCAACATGTTGTTCAACAGCACCAACATCCAAGAAGGCACGCCTGCTAAACTCGTAACGTTCTCCTGCACGCTTTCCTTAATAATGGCGTTTAGCTTGGTTTCCCATTCACTCATCAACGACACTTTATTACTGGGCGTGCTGCTATACTCTGCCCAAAGGGGCATATTGTCTATAAGAATTGCCGAAAGGTCTCCAAAAAAAGAACCATTGTCCTCGTAGAGTTCCTTACTACCACCTAGACGTAAACTTTTTCCCGTAAACAACTGCGAGTTCTCATTGTTATTCAAATAAAGACATAGCAAGTCCTTACCCGATTTAAAATGACAATCCTCCAAGGCTTCGGTACTTACGGGGATAAACTTACTTTTAGCATTTGTTGTTCCGCTGCTTTTGGCAAAAAGCTTTATCGTAGTGGGCCAAAAAAGATTCTGCTCACCTTTTCTGGTCCTTTCTATAATGGGTTCCATTTCCTCATAAGAAAGAATAGGCACACGCTCCCTAAATATCTCGTAGTTATGGATACTCTCAAAATCATAGGTACGGCCAATTTCGGTATCATCGGCTAATTCCAAAAGTTGCAATAGCACTTCTTCTTGCACCTCTTCGGGATATTTAAGAAACAGCTCTATTTGATGATAGCGTTTTTTTAGCAACCAAGATGCTATGGAATTGAACAGCGGAATGGGCATTTTTAGGTATCTTTATACGCCTAAAATAGGGTATATCCCTATCATTTTCAAATAGAAATAGCAATAAGATTTTAGATATGCAGTACGAAGGTGTTTTAAAAAAAATGCAGACCGAATTAGGAAGCCCAATACAATACTATCTTGTTTTTGAATCCGATTTCCTGAACATCAACCAGGTATTGGATAAGGAACTTTCAATTGACTTTCTAAAACACCAATGCCTAAATTGTGGCAACGATAGGCCCATATTTAGACAAGGCTTCTGTAAATCCTGTTTTTTTGAAATTCCGTCTGCAGGTGATTGGATCATGCGACCGGAACTAAGCACGGCGCATTTGGACCAAGAGGATCGCGACTTAGCTTATGAAAAGCGCGTGCAACTACAACCTCATATCGTATACTTAGCAAACTCCAGCAATGTAAAAGTTGGCGTTACCAGAAAGACCCAAGTGCCCACAAGATGGATAGACCAAGGTGCCCACGAAGCTATTGAAATCGTAGAAGTTCCCAACAGGTATCTCGCAGGAATAACAGAGGTTGCGCTAAAAGATCATGTGGGAGATAAAACCAATTGGCGTAAAATGCTCACAAACAACGTAGACGATGAAAACCTGGTAGCCTGGCGCAATAAACTAAAACAATATATCCCGGAGGAAGCCAGCCAATATTTTATAGAAAATAATGACGAAACACATTTACAGTTTCCGGTATTGCAGTATCCCGAAAAAGTAAAAAGCCTTAATTTGGACAAGACACCCAATTATAAAGGGATTCTAAAAGGGATAAAGGGGCAGTACCTCATCTTTGAGGACAATACCGTTTTTAATGTACGTAGTAATGAGGGGTATTATGTGGGGCTTACCGTTACTGGGTAAAAAGTTTAAAGTTCAAGGTTGAAAAAATATTACACCAACCTTATAAACCTTTAAACTTCCTTACTTTTTTTTGCGAATTGCAGGGCTGGTACTAGTAAATTATCCTAAATTGAGAATACCGATGGATACTTATATACTGGGCAAAAAGCTCAAAACCTTAATTAACAGAATCCTTTTTAGCTTCCGCCTTTTTCTTTTTTCCAAATAACCCACCTAGAATATCCTTTGCGGCATCCTTTACGGCATCGTCTTTTTTTGGAGGCATGCTGTCTGCAGCTGCTTTTGTGCTATCCGCTTTTTTAGTACCACCCAACAGGCCGCCCAATACTTCTTTTGCTCCCTTTTTAAGCGGGTCTTTGGTTTTTGTTGAATCTTCGGAACCATCCTGATTTCCGGATAGAATCCCACCAATTAGATCCTTGGCCTTGTCCTTGCCTTTCGCTAAAAGTTTTTGTTTCTCGATTTCAATCAACTGATTAGTTAGGTTTTTAACTCCGGAAGTTAAGTCGGTACTTACCTGCGGGCTGTTATACATTCCCGTAATATTGGCCGTAACCGGTATGGTAAGATTTTCCAAAGAAGCGTCATCTATTTTAGCGATCAAGGCATTGATTTCCTTTCCTAAGTATTTTGAAGGCACATCAATAGATGCCTTATAGTTCATTTTTTGGTCAAAGGTGTGATTACCATCCACATTAATGGCCATGTCCTTATACTTGATTGCAAACGGCTTTACCGTAACCAAACCATCTTTGAAGGACAGGTTGGTTTTCAGTTCCTTCAAGTCTAGATCCTTTAAATCAATAAAATTTAACTTGCTGTCCAAAGCGGAAAGTACGGGAGCATTTTCCGCACTGATTTCCTTAGCCATTAAATTGGCCAAAATATCCCCGCTAAGGGATAATAGATCTGGGGTAAAATCATCCGTTAAATTACCGGACAGTTGAATGTCCGAGCTAAACTTCCCCTGCAATACTTTGGCAACGGGCGCCAAGACCTTAAAAAGTTCCAAAGACTGAAAGGTTTCCGAAATCTGTAGTTGATCCATGTTCAATTCCATGGCAAACGTAGGTATCTCCTTTTTAGTGGAAACCTCCCCGTTGAAAGCTACTTTTCCGTCAAATAAGGAAGAAGTCATGTTGCTCAACACTGCCGTTTCGTCCTTGATCTTTAGATTTCCCTTTACGTCCTTTAATGTAATATTATCATAGATCACGGTATTTGCGGCGGCCGTAAAAGTGGCATCCAAAAACGATGGGATTTTAATTTTTTCGGTGGCCACCGTAGGAGCATCCTCCGTTTTAGTGTTAGGTACAGAGGCTCCTTCTGTTTCTGCCACCATAAAGTCGCCCAAATCAAAAGTGTTGGATTTTAGGTCAAAGTTTCCTTCTACTTTTTCATCGTTGAACAGATAGCCCAAAAAGTTGTTAATTGTACCGGCAACCCTAAAATCGGTCTTTCCTGTAGACCCGTTCAATTCATTTAAACCAACTGTCTTAGGATTAAAGGTCACCGCAGTAGATTTCAGCAGTACCGGGTTAGGGATTTCGTCCGATTTGTATTCAAAATCCGTCACTATCATTTTGCCTTCCGTGCGTGTTTTTTCATATTCCTTACGCTCTAGGGTTGCCATATCAAAAGCCGTAGAAATATCCACATCCATCATCCCTTTTAAACTAAGTCCGGCAGGAACGGGATAGGCTTTTTCCAAATTGGCCAAGTTCATCTTCCCTTGCATCTGGGCACTTACCTTGGTGTTACCCATCAATTCAGAAATTTTGGAGCTTAGGTTAAACCGATCTTGATCGATCATAAAGGAAGCCTTTTTTATATCTACAGAGGTATCTTCGGTGATTCCTGTTGTATTTGTTATGGCCATATCCAAATTGATGTTGGTAACCGATTTTGGCAGGTCCGGATATTTAAAGGAAGCGTTTTCAGAGTTGATATCAATATTGAATTTGGGAATATGCATATCATCTACAACACCCGTAAAATTTCCGGTCAACATAAAATTTCCGGTAGTCGTTACGCCTTCAATATTTTTAGAGTACTCTGCTGGCACAAGACCTAAAAAATTCTTAAAATCCGAGGAAGGTGTCTTAAAATTGATATCAACGTCTATATCATCCGCATTCAACTTTACAAATCCGTCAAAAACAAGCGGTAACTGATTTATCAGCGCCTCGTTCTGTAAAAAAGAGTACTTGTTTTCCTTAAGATCTATACCGATCAGGGCATCGAGTTTTACTTGGTTCTTATTCAGATAATTCGTGCTATCCATCTCAAAAGAGACCAAGGCACTTGTCTGCGTATCCAATTCGGATGTTGCCAAGGAGAGGTCACCGGAACCCTTATGGTTAAACTCCTTTAGGGCCAAGCGCATCCCCATTGCCATATCCGTATAAAAAATACGTGAATTGCTTATTTCGTAGGATTCCATGTTCAGTTTAAATCCGTTCGAATCCGTATTCGAGGAAGCAGTTTCTTCAGCACCGGTTTCCATAGCAATGTCATAATTGGCATTTTCAGCGGCATCGACCTTAACATTTACCAAGGCATTTTCCAAATTAAGGCTGGTTATTGCAATAGGTTCCTCCGGGCCATTGAACAACTGCATAATCCCCATGGTCAGGGAAACATTTTTGGCTGCAAATAAGGTATCGCCCTCAAAAGGTGCCTTGTTCAGCAAGTTTACATTCTCCAATTGTACTGCAGCATTGGGAAAACTACTGAACAGGCTTAAATCTGCCTTTGAAAAATCCAGAGTAGCATTTACGTTCTTATTTACGTTGTTCTTTATTATCTCTCCTATTTTGGCTTCTAGGAAGAAAGGTGCTGCCACCAGCACTCCTAAAATCAACAAAAACAAGATTGCGACTATTCGAATAATTTTCTTTTTCATCAGTACTTTTTTATCAAACTTGTTTGCTGGTCAGGGTCTGGGCATCCAAGTCTATTTCCTCACCTAGCACCAAATTAAATCGCTTGCGCATCGTATATACGGCCAGATACAGTAAAGGGGTGTCCAGAAATGCTATAATTATCTTAAAAATGAAGCCACTAATCACCAAACCCGTAAACTTGTCCCAAGGAATTTCCCCAAACGAACATAATAATGCCACAACGGTAAACGTGTCTATTAATTGTGATGAAAAGGTTGAAAAATTGTTCCGTAGCCATAAATATTTACCCTTGGTCAACCGTTTCCAAAAATGATAGATCTGTATATCTACGAATTGTGCCAATAGATAGGCCATCATTGAGGCAAAGACTGCAACTATGGTGTTGCCGAATACCGATGAAAACAAGTTGTCCTGCACCGGCGACCAAGCCGTTGCCGGCACTGCATTGGCGGTGTAAACGATCGCCAAGGAGAAAAACGATGCAAAGATACCCGCAACCACGATTTGGTTGGCTTTTTTTCTTCCAAAGATTTCGGAGATCAAATCCGTAATCAAAAACGTTACGGGGTAAGGCAGTATACCTGCGGATATCTCAAAAAGAGGTGCTCCGAAAACAGTCACCTTCCCAAACGGATTCCAATAAAAAAACTTTTGAAAAATAAGGTTGGAAACAACCAGGGAGGTAATGAACAGTGCACCAAGATATAGATAAATCCTGCGCGCCACCAAAGTATCCTTTTGCGTCATTCCCTATTTTATGTTCAGAATAAAAGGCATTCTGGCTTGCACTCCTTTTTGCTCCATACCCGATTTCATATCCTTTAAAATCCTATAGTTTTCCTCGCCTATTTCTTCGCTGATCCATTTCTGTTTCAGTTGTAGACCTGCACCGGCAAAGTCTTCCATAAAACGTTCAATACCCGATTTATACTTTGGATATTTTCGAATACGATAAGTGTCAATTTCAGCGAGTTCTGCCGCAGCGGCAATGGCATCGTCCAAGCTACCCAATTCATCTACCAGACCAATTCGTTTAGCATCTACACCGCTCCAAACCCTGCCCTGTGCCAAACTATCGGCTTGGGCCATAGAAATACCACGCCCTTGGGAAACCCTATCCAAAAATGTAGTGTATGTTTCTTCTATACTTTCCTGAACCTGATTCCGAAATGTGGCACTCATAGGCTCAAACAAGGAATAGTCTACGGAATTTGCGTTCGTGCCCACCTGATCCGCATTTATTCCTATATCCTTGGCCAGTTCACTTATGTTGGGAACTGTTCCAAACACGCCGATAGACCCTGTAATCGTAGTAGGTTCCGCAAAAATTTTGTTTGCACCGGCAGCAATATAATAGCCTCCGGAAGCCGCAACATTGCCCATGGACACAACCACAGGCTTTACCTTTTTGGCCAATACTACCTCCCGCCAAATAATATCTGATGTAAGGGCGCTGCCTCCCGGGGAGTTTACGCGCAGCACTATGGCCTTTACGCTCTTATCTTCCCTTGCCTTTATGAGCGCCTTGTTGATAATTCCCTGACCGATTATATCAGGACCACCTTCACCGTACAAAATTTCGCCCTGCGCAAAGATTACGGCAATTTTATCCGTTCCCGAGGTGTTAACTTTCTTATTGGAATAGGTGGCATAATCTTCCAAATCGATGTAATTGATGTCCTCACCTTCAGACAGCGATAGTGCGTTTGATAATTTCTTCTCGTACTGGTCATAAAAAATAACATCGTCCAACAATCCTGATTTCTTGGCATAGCCAGAAGATCTGCCGCCCAAGGTGTCCGCAATGCTATTTAAATCTTTTTCCGAAATACCTCTGCCCACGGCGATATCCGTTACCATAGCGTTCCACAAAGACTGGATCAGCTCTTTGATCTGAGTTCTGTTGGCAGCACTCATTTCGTTCTCCAAATAAGGTTCAACCGCACTTTTGTATTTTCCGTGACGGATAACCTCCATCTTTACACCCGTTTTTTCCTGCAAGTCCTTATAAAATAGAACTTCAGAGGACAAACCCTTAAAATCCAAAACCCCAACCGGATTCATAAAGATAGAGTCCGCAACAGAGGCTAGGTAATAATCCTTTTGGGTGTAGAAATCACCATAGGTATATATAAACTTTCCGGCAGACTTGAATTCTTCCAAGGTCTTTCTTATGGCTTGTGTCTGTGCGAGGCCTGCCATCAAAAAATTATTGTTTAGACTGATGCCCTTTATACGCTCATCATCTTTGGCGACCAAAATAGCTTGTATTATTTCGTCCAGACCTTGGGGACTCTCAAAAATTCCTGCAAACGGATTAAGTTCATCACTCCCTGTATAGTCCGCTATTGGGCGTTGTAACTGTAGTTCCAATACCGAATTTCCTTTGACCGTTACCGTATCCTCATCGCTACCCAACAAACTTACCAAAACAACGAACATGATAAAGACGACCCCAAAAGCGACCAAGCAGCCAATAATGGCCGCAAGAAGATTTCTTAGAAAATTCATGAAACAGCAATTTTTATTCGTGGGCAAAGATAACCAAAGTGAATTTGTTTTGTTTATTTTGCCATCACATTATGACTACAAAAGAATCAGTATACATCTCCATTGGCAGTAATTTGGGAAACCGAAATAACAACTTGCAACAGGCCGTTTTTTTAATGAACGAACAGCTTGGTCCCGTAACCGCTCTTTCATCTATTTACAACACACCCTCGTGGGGTTTTGACGGGGAGGATTTTCTAAACGCCTGTATTAGATTGGAAACATCATTAGCGGCGGAAGCCTGTTTGGCAATACTTTTACGGATAGAAAAAGAAATGGGCAGGGAACGGTCAAAAACATCCGGGTATGTGAGTAGGAGCATCGATTTGGATATCATTTATTACGGAAGCCAGGTTATACACCATGAAACACTGACCGTTCCACATCCGAGAATGGAAGACCGCAAATTTGTACTTAAACCCTTGGCGGATATTGCCCCTCAATTTTACCATCCTATCTTTAACAAGGACAGTAGAAACTTAGTACAACAATGCAAGGACAAAAGCAGACCAGAAAGAATAAAGGCTAAACTATACGCCAACAGAACGGCACTGTTCACGAGTCTACAGTTTATAACGATAGAAGGAAATATTGGTGCGGGAAAAACCAGCTTGGCCACTAAAATATCCGAGGATTTTAATGCCAAATTGATTTTGGAACGTTTTGCGGAAAATCCGTTTTTACCAAGTTTCTACGAAGACCAAGCGCGGTATGCCTTTCCATTGGAAATGTCATTTCTAGCGGATCGCTATCAACAATTTATGGACGACACCAACCAGTTTGACCTTTTCACAAACTTCATGATCAGTGATTATGATATTTTTAAATCGCTCATTTTCGCTAAAGTCACCTTGCAGAAACAAGAGTATGAACTGTATCGGAAGATCTTTAATTTTATGTACAAAGAGGTAAGGAAACCAAAAATATACGTTTACCTGTACCAGACCACGGAACGCTTATTGGAACAAATCAAAAAAAGAGGCCGGGAGTACGAGCAGGAAATCGAAACCGAATATCTAGAAAATATCAACAAGGGCTATATGGACTTCCTAAAGACCTATCCCAAAGAAAACCAGCTGATTATTGATGTATCACAATTGGATTTTGTAAGCAACAAGAACGACTATGAGTACATTTTAAAAACCATTGAAAACTTTGCTATATCACAACCGGATTAACAAAATTTTATGGAAATTCTTGCACAATAAAAATGTTATCACGTTATTGTACCCTCCTTAAAAGGAAAATTAACTAACTCAAACTATACGAAAAGCCCAACCTCGGTTGGGCTTTTTTATGCATTTAACTTGGCCCAAAAGTCCCAAACCACTACCCCAACGCTAACAGCTATGTTCAGCGAGTGCTTGGTTCCAAATTGTGGAATTTCCAATACCGTATCAGATGCAGCCACTACCTTTTCATCTACGCCTTTTACTTCGTTACCAAAAACCAGCACATACGAGTCTTTTGTTGTAGGCCCGAAATCCTGTAATTGTATAGACCCCTCCGCTTGCTCCACCGCAATAATAATAGCCCCTTGCTTTTTTAACTCATCCACCAAGGTCAACGTATCGGACGCATAGTTCCATTCCACACTTTCCGTAGCACCCAAAGCAGTTTTATGAATATCCTTGTGAGGCGGCTTGGCCGTAATGCCGCAGAGGTAAATCTTTTCAATAAGAAAGGCATCGGCGGTTCTAAATACCGACCCTATGTTATTAAGGCTTCTTATATTATCCAAAACAATACTTACTTTGGTTTTACTTGCCTTTTTGAACTGGGAAACATCCAATCTGTCCAATTCCTCGTTTTTTAGCTTTCTCATTGCAATACTTTTCAACTATACACCTTAAATATCAACAAAAATTAGAATCCCATGAAGAATGCTATATATTCGTTGGCAGGTAGCAAAAATAGGTAGAACTTAAGGAAGTGGCAGGAAAAGACAAGATAAAAAAGGTAACTCCTTTGATGAAGCAATACAATACCATCAAGACCAAATATCCTGATGCCATGTTGTTGTTTCGCGTTGGGGATTTCTATGAAACTTTCGGTGCAGATGCCGTAAAGGCCTCAAAAATATTAGGGATTATCCTTACCAATAGAAACAACGGTAGTGAACGGACCGAACTTGCAGGATTCCCCCACCATTCCTTGAACACTTACTTACCAAAACTTGTGAAAGCCGGGCAACGTGTTGCCATTTGCGATCAGTTAGAAGACCCAAAACTAACCAAATCTATCGTAAAAAGAGGTGTTACCGAATTGGTGACCCCGGGCGTTGCCATGAACGATGATATCCTTAACGCAAAGAGCAACAACTTTCTATGTGCGGTACATTTTGGTCGCAAGAAATTAGGAGTTTCCTTTGTTGATATCTCTACGGGCGAATTCCTAACCGCCGAAGGCAACGAAGAACAGATAGATAAACTCTTGCAGAATTTTGCCCCTAACGAGGTTCTTATATCAAAGGCGCATAAAAAAGAATTCAATGAAGTTTTTGGAGCACAGTTCCATACCTTCTTTCTAGAAGATTGGGTTTTTCAAGAAGATTATGCGCTAGAAAACCTAACCGGTCATTTTAAAACCAAAACCCTAAAAGGTTTTGGTGTTGACCATTTGTCCTACGGTATTGTAGCCGCCGGAGTAGTATTGCACTATTTGTCGGAAACACAGCACAGACAATTACAGCATATTAACACACTGCAACGTATTACCGAGGACGAATATATCTGGATGGACCGTTTCACCATAAGAAATCTAGAGCTGTACCATTCTACCAATGTTAACGCGGTAACACTTATCGATGTAATAGACAAGACAATTTCACCCATGGGCGGAAGAATGATCAAACGATGGTTGGCACTTCCGTTAAAGAACGTTCAGAAAATAAAGAGTAGGCACCAGGTGGTGAGCCATTTGATGGACAATGAGAACTTGCTGGAAAAATTTCAATCCAATATTTCCAAAATGGGCGATCTGGAACGGCTCATTTCCAAAATATCCACTGGAAAAGTGAACCCGAAAGAGGTCGTTCAGCTTAAAAACTCCATGGAAGCCATTGTGCCGGTAAAGCAGTTGGCCACAACCTCGGACAATGATGCTCTGGCTCTTATAGGAGACCAACTACAATCCTGCGATTTGCTGAGAGGAAAAATAAAAGAGATGCTTAACGAGGAGGCTCCTGTAAATATCCTAAAAGGAAATGCCATTGCAGCTGGCTATTCCGAGGAGCTGGACGAGCTAAGAGGTCTCGCATCTACCGGTAAGGGATACTTGGAGAATATGCTGCAAAGAGAGACGGAGGCCACAGGAATCACCTCCCTTAAAATAGCATCCAACAACGTTTTTGGCTACTATATAGAAGTGAGAAACACCCACAGGGACAAGGTGCCCGAGGACTGGATACGCAAACAAACCTTGGTAAACGCAGAGCGTTATATTACCGAGGAACTTAAAGAATATGAAGCCAAAATACTAGGAGCGGAAGAACGGATCATAAGTCTGGAGCAGCAATTATTTTCCCAACTCATACTTTGGATGCAAGAATACATTGCACCGGTGCAGAACAATGCACAACTCATTGCCCAACTGGACTGCCTTTGCGGTTTTGCCCAATTGGCAAAAGAAAACAAGTACGTAGTTCCGGAACTCAATGATTCTACCGACATAAATATTGTCAACGGAAGACATCCGGTCATAGAAAAACAACTGCCCCTGGGCGAGGTCTATATTGCGAACGATGTAGTTTTAAATAGGGACAACCAACAGATCATAATGATTACCGGACCCAATATGAGCGGTAAATCGGCCATACTAAGACAAACCGCTCTTATTGTCCTATTGGCACAGATGGGCAGTTTTGTTCCTGCCGAAGCGGCAACCATAGGGTATGTAGATAAAATTTTCACCCGTGTTGGCGCTAGCGATAATATCTCTATGGGAGAATCTACGTTTATGGTTGAAATGAACGAAACCGCTTCTATTTTGAACAACCTATCCGAAAGGAGCTTGGTACTGCTAGACGAAATAGGAAGAGGCACCAGCACCTACGATGGCATTTCCATTGCTTGGTCCATTTCCGAGTTTTTACATGAACATCCCGCAAGGGCCAAAACCCTTTTCGCCACCCATTACCACGAGCTCAATGAAATGTGTACCACCTTTGACCGTATTAAGAATTTCAACGTTTCCGTAAAGGAACTAAAGGACAATGTACTGTTCTTAAGAAAACTAACACCAGGAGGCAGTGAGCATAGTTTCGGTATCCATGTAGCCAAAATGGCCGGAATGCCGCAGCAAGTAATACAGAAGGCGAATAAAATCCTAAAGAAATTAGAAAGATCCCATTCTAATGAAGAACTCACCGAAAAACGTCATTCGGCCCAGAGTGCCCGCCTAACGGACGGGCAGGAAATGCAATTGAGCTTTTTTAATCTTGACGATCCACTTTTAGAAGAAATAAAAGAAGAAATTCTCCATTTGGACATCGATACGCTTACACCTGTTGAAGCGCTTATGAAATTGAACGAGATAAAACGGTTGCTCACAAAGAACAAGAAGGCAACGAGTTAGGTTTTATTTTTGATATCTTCTTTTATAAAACAAGATTTAGCATCAATTTTTAGAAGAAAATACTTTGGAATTTATAGAAATGTATTAAATTTGCTCCCGCATTCATAACGAATGATGTTCATTTAAATAGCTTACATACGCGAAAGTAGCTCAGGGGTAGAGCATCACCTTGCCAAGGTGGAGGTCGAGGGTTCGAATCCCTTTTTTCGCTCTAAAAACGCTGCTTGTCAGCGTTTTTTTTGTCCTTACCTTTTTTACAAGGTAATAGAAGACTCACCGATAGGTAGTCAGGCTCGAGTGGTGGAATTGGTAGACACGTTGGACTTAAAATCCAATGGACATTAGTCCGTATGGGTTCAAGTCCCATCTCGAGTACAAAGACCCTTGTTAATCGTTTGATTTTCAAGGGTTTTTACTTCTAACCAAAAGATTTTTATGACATAGTCTCCAAAATACTTCATCGATTATCTCTTTCTTTACCAGATGTATTGCATTAAATCGAGTCAAAATATCTAATCTTGGCTAATCACGAATTCCTATTCTAAATGGCAGAATATGCAGCCATAGTTCATTTATAAATCCATAAGTTTTAGGCCTTTCCGTAAGTTAAGCGTTATACTAGCATAGGCTTATTGTAACACATAGCGAATCGGAGAAACGTTTGAAGTAAACTGACTCAACCACAACTTTTTCAACTATTCTTAATTATTCGTATTTTTAATAGTTAAAGGCTGAAATTGCTATGCTTAAAACCACGTCTATTTTTCTCTTTATCTTTTTAGTATTTGCCCTTACCAATTGTGCTGAAAAACCAAAAGAAGAAAAAAAAGCTGCCGTAAAAACAAGTATTACAAAAAAAATAGCCGCACTCCCTAAAACTGTAAAAGCACCCCTGGACAATCCTGCTTCCAAGGCAAAAGAGACTTTAGGCAAACTACTTTTTTTTGACCCCGTTCTGTCGGGAAATAAAGATGTGGCCTGCGCTACCTGCCATCACCCACAAAATGGCTATACCGAATTTTTAGACCTTAGCATAGGCCCAAATGCCAGAGGCTTGGGCAGTAAACGTAAATTCAATGTTCCCAACGACATCCCTTTTGTAAAGCGAAATGCCCAAACCATAATCAACACTGCTTTTAACGGGATAGATGAGAACAACCGATACGAACCGGAAACAGCGACCATGTTTTGGGACGATAGAGCAAAAAGTTTAGAAGAGCAGGCCTTGGAACCCATTAAAGCATTTGAGGAAATGCGCGGGCATGGGATACCAGAAATTGAAATACTACAGAGCGTAATTGACCGATTGAACGCTATACCGGAATACCAACAACTCTTTGAGCAGGCCTTTGGTGGAAATGACGCGATAACGGTAGGGAATTTAGCAAAAGCTATCGCCGCGTTCGAACGTACTATCATTAGTAATAATTCGCGTTTTGACCAATACATGAGAGGGCAACGGAATGCCATTACCGCTTCCGAAAAGGAAGGAATGGAACTATTTAAAACAGTAGGCTGCATCAATTGCCATAGCGGTCCCATGTTCTCCGATTATAAATTACATGTGCTGGGAACGCCGGAAAACAGCAAGCTGCCCATTCCCGATGCCGGTGTAGTGGACACCTTCGCCTTCCGCACCCCAACCTTGCGTAACCTCAGGTTTACGGCGCCTTATATGCATAACGGCAGTTTACAAACGTTACGGCGTGTATTGGAGTTTTATGAGGACATCTCCAATGCAAAGGTTAGAAACAAAAACGTAGCACCGGAGCGATACGATCCGTTTGTTCGTGAGCTTGAACTTAGTGTAAAGGAAATGTCGCTCATCATTTCTTTTTTAAATACCTTAAACGATGACAGTTTCGACAAAGAAATTCCCGAAGCCGTTCCTAGCGGACTTCCCGTTGGCGGGAATATAGAATAGAAATTTCTATATAGCACATGCCTTATATAAAATTTTAGGATTAAAACGATAAATTTTCTTTTTGAAGTGGTTTAAACTTTTCGCGTTCAAACGAAAATTAGAAATTTTATGACCATTTGAAGGCTTTTTTGAGTTGCATAGCATAGCTATGGAAAGAAAAAAAGACAGGGCCGAAACAAAAGCCAACAATTTGGCTTTTGAATGAGGAGCCAGCTGCAGCCCGCGGCGAAAAAGAGCAATTTTTTAGCTAACGGAAAAAGTTTAAATGACTTCTTTAAGAACAACTCAAATAAAGGCAAGCATTTCACCTTTGTAGGCTAAAATACCCTCATGGTCTACCTGCAACCACTTACTTAGAATAGTAGCGTAAACAGAACGAAAGTCAACAGTGTATTTTAAATCCTTATTGGTATCCAAATTTGTTAGGTTTGGTGGCTCATTATAAAACCCAGGCGTTTTAAGATTTTTTCCGACAACGAAAACATTGTTTGCCGCGCCGTGATCGGTTCCGTTGGCGGCATTCTGTTCTACCCGCCTGCCAAATTCGGAAAAAGTCAATATTAAGGTATCCTCTAGTGTTCCTTGATCATCTAGATCGTTTACAAAGACCTCCATCGCCTTGGCGTAAACATCTAACAATCTTGCTTGGGCGTTATTCTGGTTGGCATGAGTATCAAACCCGCCCATAGCAACATAATAGACCTTGGTTTCCAAACCGGAATTAATAAACGATGCCGTTGTTTTCAACTGTTTACCAAATGGGTTTTGAGGATACTCTTTTTTGGTAGTAGCAGTTTTTGAAGTTTCGTAAATATATTTTGCTGATGATTTTGTTTCGATCATCGTTTTGTACAAATAACCAAGATTGTGTTCGCTTAAATGGGTATCCGTTTGTTGTTTTAAAAGGTTATTAAAGTAAGGCGTATTCATGTTGTTATGCAGCAGCTTTGGGTTTCTGGTCGCTATGCCGTTCATCTCTTTTCCCTTGAGCATAAGCGATAAACTATCGTCTATTTCAATGGCGGAAAAGGGTTTTTTAGCGTTCTGCTCTATAAACCGGCCCACCCATCCAGATGTTAAGTAATCATCACTGTCACTAGCGGTATGCCATATATCGGTTGATCTAAAATGAGAGCGGCTCGGATTTGGATAGCCCACATTATTGATAATGGAGAGATAACCTTTGTCATACAATCGTTGCATGGGCAATAGACCGGGATGAAATCCCAAGGTATCGTTTACCCGTAAAACATCGGCCGGACTAATGGCAATTTTAGACCTCTTGTTGTAATACACATCGTTCGTATAGGGCACTATGGTATTAAGCCCGTCATTACCCCCGGAAAGTTGTACGATCACCAACTTCCTAAAGCCGGTTTTTCCAAGAACCTTGCCCTCAAAAGCTTTGATAAAGTTAGGCACCATAAATAACCCACTGGCCAAACTACCCCGCTGAATAAAATCCCTTCTTTTCATAATGTTGGTTTTAACACAATTGATATTCCGGTAACGACATCAACTGCACCAGGTATTCTTTCTTATTTACTTTGGATAGGGTATTCATGAACCTTTTCGTGTCCTTATCCATCGCACTAACAATTAAAAACTCTCTTAACTGGGTGTCCGTAAGTCCTGCAAATTCCCTATCGAAAACACTCCAGTCCCTGCTTACTTTAATACGCCGGTTCGCTTTTTTTGTTTTCGCATAATACGCCTCGAACGAATCTTCAAACGCGCCCTTCTGGTCTATATTGATGACGGCATCGTTCAACAAAACCGACGGAAGTTTCATTCGAAACAAAAGCGTATTGCTATCTATCCAACTCTTATCCTGCAGCCAACCCGCCACATTGGGAGGGTTCAATAAAATTTGACCCATTACCTTTTGAAGGTAAAGCACCTGCTTTTTTTTCTCAAAATTCAAAGGTACGATGTGTAGCATACCTACTAAAAGCTCTATGGGAGATTTTATCTTGGCCCCAACATTTGATTCATCATAAAACCAATCGGAAAGGAATATATGACGCATAAGAGCGGTAATATCATAGTCTTTATAAAAGATATCGGCCAGTTCGGTAAGTCGGTTTTCATTTACCGTCGGATGCACAAAATAGGTGTATATTTTTGTACAGATGAAACGAGCACATTGCTTTTGCTCCAAAATAATATCGATAATATCATCGCCTCCAAAGTTTCCCGTTTTACCCAAAAAGGTTTTAAGACCGTAGTCATGTTTTTTCTTGCGCAAATAAAAATCCCCATTAGGTTTAAAAGACCATCCGGTAAAAGCACGGGCGGCCTCTTTGATATCTTTCTCGGTATAATTACCCACTCCCAAAGTAAAAAGCTCCAGTAATTCCCGGGCAAAGTTCTCGTTGGGCTTTTCTTTTACGTTTTGACGGTTATTAAGGTACTTACTCATGGCCGCCTCCTTGGCAATTGCTTTGACAAAATCCCTGAAGTTTCCCAAAGCATGATTTCTAAGGGTATTATTAAAGCGTTGAACGTGAAAAATATGGGTATCCCTACAAACAAATACATTGGCCCAAAAAAGGGTCATTTTTTCCCGTAGTACCTGGTTCGATGTTGCGAGCCTGTCTATCCATAAATAATTATAATCTTCCACCTTTTTACGACTGACTTTCTGTAGCTCCATCCGCATTTTCTTGTCCATGGATCGCATATTCTTATCGGCAATTATGAGTTCCAAATCGGACAGATCCATTTCTAGGGGCATCACTTCTTTGGATTGTTTAAATACGTCCGCTACCACCCTTTTCTTTTCAACATGTGAAAGCGAAGCAAGAACGCTGGGCAACATACCAAAACCTACTCTGCTGTATAAATGCTGTAGCTGTCTTGTTTTCATAACGGTTTGAAAATGAAGTAATAACTATAGGACAAGATAAGGGATAAATGGTTTAATCCAGAACCGGCATAAAATATTTGTTGAAATATCTTATAAGACATCAACAGTACAGTACAGGATGCTCTTCCTTAAAAACCCTGCTATACTTGTTACCTACGTTAGTGTTTTAAATGGATTATCTAGGATTTGATAGCATCAGGGTTTTACTGAAGAATTCAAAAGACAATAATCCATGAAAAACGCAATATCTAATTCACTCATATCCATGAAAAATAATAGCTTCACAATCCTGTCAGCGATAGCCTTACTTCTCATAGGTTCCTGCAAAGAGACACCTCCAGAACAAGCAAAAACACAAGAAACGATAAAACCGCCGAACATTGTCTTCATCTTATCGGATGATCAAGCGTGGACGGATTATGGTTTTATGGGACATGAACACATAGAGACCCCTAATCTAGACAAGCTGGCCAACGAAAGTTTGACATTTACCAGAGGATACGTTCCTACTTCGTTATGCGCTCCTTCCCTGGCCTCTATCATTACAGGGGTATATCCTAGAACTCACGGTGTACTGGCCAATGATAGGGTTTTACCCGGTGATGTAAAGGATAAGGGCGGAAAAAACCACTGGCGAACTTCTTGGAGACCCAAAAACTATGCTACTGTCATCGACAATTTCAACAAGCTGAAAACGACACTTCCCAAGCTATTAAAGGAAAAAGGATATCTCTCGTTCCAGACGGGCAAATGGTGGCTAGGAAACCACACCAATGGAGGTTTTGACGATGGTATGACCCATGGCGACCCGGAACGCGGCGGCAGGCATGGTGATTACGGTCTGGAAATCGGTAGGGAAGGTATGGACACCTTGTATCGTTACATAGACGTGGCCATGGAAAAAGAAAAACCCTTTTTTATGTGGTACGCTCCATTTTTACCTCATTCACCCCATAATCCCCCAGACAGCCTTTTACAAAAATACCTACCTAAGGCACCTACCGAGTATGTTGCAAAATATTGGGCCATGTGCGAATGGTTCGATATCACTTGTGGCCAGTTAATGGATTATATAGAGGACAAAGGCGAAACGGAAAATACCTTGTTCGTTTATGTCTGTGATAACGGCTGGGTACAAAACGAAACAAATTCCGCCTACAATGAAATATCCAAGCGATCTCCTTATGATTATGGTCTTAGAACACCTATTATGTATAAATGGAAAGGAAAAATTACCCCGTATCTGGACACCCTTTCCCTTACAAGTAGCCTGGACATGGTGCCAACTGTGTTAAGTTTATTGAACATGGAGTTACCCCAGGAATTAGACGGCATTAATATTCTAAATAAAAATGCATTAATGGAAAGAGATGCCCTTTTTGGAGAAATATATGCCCATGACTTTAATACCATAGAGGGCAGCCTGTATTACAGAATGGCAATGACCCATCCGTACAAACTGATCCTGCCGAATGAAACCAACAAACCTAATGAAAAAGTGCAACTGTTCAACATCTATGAAGATCCCTACGAACAAAAGGATATTTCTTTGGAACACCCCGAAATAGTGGAAAATTTGAAACAAAAAATAGAAAGTTCCTGGGTCGAAAGACCTCAAGACAATTGACAAAAATGAAATTTAGAATCCACTTCTACCTTATAATTTATGTACTGTTGGTTGTTGGCTGTAAGGATGAACATTCCAAAAAGGAACTAAGTAAACAACAGGCTCCCAATGTCCTTTTCATTGCCGTTGACGACCTCAATACCATGTTGGGCAATTTGGATGGCCCGGCAAAAACACCGAACATAGATAAATTGGCCGCCATGGGGGTTTCCTTTACGGATGCACATTGCCAAGCTCCATTATGCGGACCATCAAGAGCTTCTTTGATGACCGGATTACGACCATCCACAACGGGCATGTACGGCATGGTGCCAGATGACAAAATACGTTCCGAAAATACGGAGACCAAGGACATCATTATGCTCCCAGAGTACTTCAAACAACATGGATACCACACCATGGGTATCGGTAAATTATTCCACATCCATTCCCCGGAAGGGATGTTCGATGAATCGGGTGGACGCGTTAAAGGATTTGGCCCACTACCAGAGAAACGTTTCGTTTGGGACGGGTATGGCACATCCGACAGAAAAAAATACGGCAGAACCAGTACCGACTGGGGTGCTTTCCCGGAGGCAGATTCGCTAATGCCAGACCACCAATCCGTTAATTGGGCCATAGAACGGTTAAACCGAAAACAGGAAAAACCCTTTTTTATGGGCGTTGGTTTTCTAAGGGTTCATGTACCGCTATATGTACCTCAAAAATGGTTTGACCTCTACCCCTTGGACAGTATCAAAACCATGCCTTACCGACCTGACGATTTAGATGATGTTCCTCCAGTAGCCAAAATGATCAATGACCTGCCCATGATGCCCTCAACGGATTGGGCCATTGAAAGTGGGGAATGGCCAAAAATTATCCAGGCCTATTTGGCCTGTATTAGCTATGTGGATTATGAAATTGGCCGTCTTTTGGATGCTCTGGAAGAAAGTGCGCATGCAGATAATACCGTAATAGTCCTGTGGTCCGACCATGGTTACAGGTTGGGAGAAAAAAGCACCTTTGCCAAACATGCCCTTTGGAACGTAGCAACGAAGGTTCCGCTCATATTCGCCGCACCGCAACTACCTCAAGGAAAAGTCATAGACCAGCCGGCCGAGCTACTCTCCATTTACCCTACACTCTTAGAATTATCCGGTCTACCAGCTTATGAACGTAACGAGGGAATAAGTTTAGTCCCTACCATGATGGGAGGTGAAAACAAACCGTCAGTAGCGATAACCACTTTTGGAATGAACAATCACGCCATAAAGTCCGATCGTTACAGATACATAAGATACGAAGACGGTAAAGAGGAACTGTACGACCATAATCAAGACCCGCATGAGTTTAACAACATTGCAGCTAACAAAGAATACCTTCGTGTAATTGATCTATTAAAAACACATCTTCCACAAAAAAACGCTACTTGGGACAAACATTCCAAATATACATTTCAGCCTTACTTTGTAGAGCAGAAAGAACGGATGGCCAACCAAAAGACGCCGTAGAGGTAATCAAAGCGAACAGAGAGCAATAGGTTCATACCTGTTAGAAGCCTTGATTTCAGTGTAAAAAAATTAAGGTTTTACTTTAAACAACACCACAGCCCTAGGTTTTGTAATTCCTTTTCAATGCAACAATCAACACAACGGAAATGAATTGCAAATAACGTTTAATACCAATCAAATTACGCAATCCCTTACGCATACGATTTATCATATTCTTACTTCAATAACCAATAAAAAACGAACATGGCTATATAAAATCAAAAAAATAATTAAAATCTTAATTATTTAAGAAACCATTAAAAACAGGATTGTTTAACTGTTCCAAAACAAAAAATGCCATTCAGTACAGTACAGTACAGGATGACTTTCGACAACCTTAACAATAATTTAACCCCGTTGAAAAAAAAAATAGACAACTGATATGAAACAATAACCTTATGAAAAAAACTAAACTAAAATCTAAAAATCTAAAAACCGGAGCGCTAACATTGCTTTTCGCTCTTGGATCTCTGGTAGCATGGTCTCAACAAACCGTTACCGGGAATGTTTCTGACAATGAAGGTCCCTTACCGGGAGCCAGCATTGTAGTAAAAGGAACTACACAAGGAACTACGACTGATTTTGACGGAAACTATACCATATCCGTTGCTCCGGGAAGCACGTTAGTCTTTTCCTATATTGGCTATTCTGCAAAAGAAATAGCGGTAGGAAACCAAAGTACCGTCAACGCTATCCTCGAATCCGATAACAAGTTAGATGAGGTAGTTGTTATTGGTTATGGTACCACAACCAAAAAAGATCTTACCGGTTCTGTATCGTCCGTAAGTTCCGAAGATATTACACAGATACCTGCTTCAAGGGTTGACCAGGTATTACAAGGTAGGGCCGCGGGTGTTCAGGTAACCCAATCAAGTGGTGCACCTGGCGCAGGAACGGCCATTCGAGTAAGGGGTGGTAACTCTATTACCGGCAGTAACGAACCTCTTTTCGTTATTGATGGTATTGTGGTGGGAACCAATTTTAACTTGAACAATATCAACCCAAGCGATATCCAGTCCCTTGAAATTTTAAAGGATGCCTCTTCTATTGCCATATATGGTTCTAGGGGTGCAAATGGTGTGGTCTTGGTTACGACCAAAAGTGGACGTGGTACGGGAACCGGCAAACCTGAAGTGAGTGTTAATGTATTCACCAGTATGCAAATGATGCCCGAACTACCTGATGTACTTACACGAGAGGAACAAATCGCTTTTACCAATGAACATGCCGGCTTTAGAGGCGTGGCGTTACCATTCCCGGATGACCCATCTACTTACCCCAATAATGACTGGGTTGATTTAACAACAGGGCCCGCTCCAATTTATAATGCGGATGTATCCATTTCAGGAGCGTCAGAAAATGTGAACTACTATAACTCCATAAACTACTTTAACCAAGAGGGTATCGTGAAGAGCAGTGGTATCGAAAAATTCATTTTTCGATCAAATTTAGATATAAATCTAAGTGATAAATTGAAGGCAGGTTTCCGCATCAATTATTCCAGAATTAAAAATAACAATGGGCTTACCAATTTTGCCGGCAATTTGTTAGGTACATTGCGCACCCAACCTGCATTTAATGATGATGGCACCTTTAATGGATTTAATGATGTCGTTGGTTCGCCATTTAACAACCCACTTGCAAATTTTGAGCTGAATACCAATCAAACCTTTACCAATAACTTATTGGGTACGGTATACCTGGAATATAAGCCAGCACCGGCTTGGACCATTCGTTCTACTTTCAGCCCAGAGTTCAATAATATCAAACGAAATAGATTTAATTCCAGCCAGACACCTGGTAATCTTGCCGTAGGCGTAACCGATGGTGGAACTGCAAGTGTTAGAACCGTAGCAGCTGTAGGCTGGAACAATGAAAACACCATACAGTACAAAACGGATATTGGTGAAGATCATAGCTTAACCGTTCTTGGCGGTGCTTCTTTTCAAAAAGTAGAAACTGAAATTACGGAGGCAGAGGCATTAGGCATTACCAGTGACGCCACTGGTTTTAATAATTTAGGTAATTCAGACCCAATTAGATCTGTAGTAAGAAGTGACTATAACGGATTTCAAATCGCTTCGTTTTTTGGAAGGATAAACTATGATTACAAAGACAAGTACTTATTGACCTTGGTAGGAAGAACAGATGGTAGTTCTGTTTTCGCGCCGGGCAACAAGTATGAGTTCTACCCTTCCGTTGCAGGAGCCTGGAAAATCAGCGAAGAGGCATTTATGCAAGATCAAAATTTGTTCTCTGATTTGAAGTTAAGAGCTAGTTGGGGTAAATCTGGTAATCAAGCGATCGAACCTTACAGAACATTAGGTGTTCTAGCGGAGGCGAACACTACACTAAATGGTTCTGAAGTGCCCGGAAGAACATTGGGCAGACCATCAAATCCAAATTTGCAATGGGAAACTACCTCATCACTGGATATAGCTTTGGAAGCATCCCTGTTCGGTGGTAGAATCTTTACGGAATTCAACTATTACCAAAAAGAGACCAACGACCTGTTATTGGATGTTACTATACCTAGACAGACCGGTTTTACAAGTCAATTACAAAATGTTGGCGCACTTGCAAACAAAGGATGGGAATTATTGGTGAATTCAACCAATATAACGAATGACAATTTTAGCTGGAATACTACATTGACATTGGCGGCAAATAAGAATGAAATATTAGACCTTGGGGGTCAAGAATTTATTGATCTAGTCGTAGATCCCATCATAGGTTCTGGTAATACACGATTAATCGTGGGGGAATCGGTACCCGTTTTCACAGGAGTAAATTATTTAGGAACATGGAAAAGTCAAGAAGAAATAGATGCTTCGGGGCTTACCGCTCAAGTTGTCGGAGGATCAAGGTTTGAGGATTTAAATGGCGACGGTATTATTTCGACCGAAGACAATGTTGTTTTAGGGAGTCCGTTTCCTGACCTGATTTTCGGGTTCGAAAACTCATTTTCGTACAAGGATTTTGATTTTTCATTTTTCTTTCAAGGTACCACGGGTAATGAAGTATTTAATCTAAGCATGCGTAATCATTACTTTAATCGTGGCGAAACAGTGAAATTTGCCGATTTACGCGATCGTTGGACTCCAGAAAATCCAACTTCGAACGTTCCAAGGGCCGGTTCCGACTCTGTGACCAACACACCTATTAATTCAGAATATGTAGAGGATGGTTCGCACATACGTCTTAAAGCTGTACGTTTGGCCTATAATTTCCCTACCGATAAAATGGGCTTGGATGGAGTCAAAAATGCTACTATATACTTAAACGGTAGTAACTTATTGTTGTTCTCCAAGACTCGATTGATTGAACCAGAGGCCAATAATTTTAACGAAGGTAATAATCAATTTGGCAATATAGCGCTAGGGTTTTTAAGTGCACAATACCCCAATCCAAGAATTATCACCCTTGGTCTAAACGTAACTTTTTAAAAAAAAATAGATATGAAAACAAAGAACATATATTTATACGTCTTCCTGATTTTCTCATGTATCGGTTGTGAGAAGTTCTTGGAAGAAGATCCAAGAGCCATTGTTGCTCCAGAAACATTTTTTGCATCCGATAATGATGCTAGGCAGGCCATACAAGGAACATACGCCATATTAAAGAACAACTCTATTTACGGTCAGGTAGGCCTCGACCATTTTTATGACAATGGTGCCGATATTATAGAACCAAACCGTTCTGCTAATTTTGTACAGCCTATTGGTAATTACACATTGGATGAGGCGTTGGCCGATGTGTCCGTTCAAAAAATGAGTGTATCCGATACATGGAAAGACCTCTACAGGGTAGTCTTCAACTCAAATTTCATAATTGATAGGGTAACGGATAATGAATCTATAACTGAAGATGTGCGTACAGAGGTTATCGCAGAATCCAGGTTTTTACGCGCATTGGCCTATTGGCATATTACCAATCTTTGGGGTAATGCCCCTTATTATACAGAGGCCTTGACTCTTGATGAGGTAAGGGTTTTGGGCAGAACGGATGAAGCCATAATCTTAGATGGTGTAATAGCTGATCTGCAATCTGCACAATCGATTTTACCATCTTCATATCCGAACGACCAAAGGGGACGCGCTACCAAATGGGCAGCTGCTATTATTGAGGCCAAAATTTACATGAAACAACAAAACTGGCAAGCTGGTCTAACCAAGAGTCTTGAAATTATAAACCAGTCTCCCCATACCTTACTGCCCACCTACGAAGAGGTATTCGATCCAATGAACGAATATAATGCAGAAATCATTTGGTCATTGGATTTTGCCAGAGACATTACTGGTCAATTTGATCCCGCTTTTCCTGGTAGGTCATTTGCTGGTAATAGTAATTGGAGACCCAGTATGTTCAACCCTCGTTTACGAGATGAACCTGCCAATTCTGATGAAAGAAGTGCTCTAGGTGATGCACTAGCAGCAAGAGGCGAAGCTTTTAATGGTACAGGTTTACAGGTAGCCGCAAAAGACTTTGCAGAGAAATTTCCATTGAACGATTTAAGAAGACCACTTAACATAGTGGATAACTACCTAGGGTTCGAGCTTAATTTTCCCTATATGGCAAAATTCTGGAATTTAGACCTCGCCACATCACCACGTTTTAACCATGAAGACAATCGTATGGTATTTCGATTGGCTGACGTCTATTTGATGGCGGCTGAGTGCGAAAATGAACTAAACGGACCAGGAGGTGCTTTTCAATACCTAAACCCAATAAGACAACGTGCTTATGCTACACAAGCAGAATGGGATTTAACCGGTTTAGACCAACAAGGGTTCAGAGAGGCCATTTATGATGAACGCAAATGGGAACTGGCAGCCGAGGCGCACAGGAGATATGATTTGATTCGTTGGGGAATTCTATTGGATGTAGTTCAAAATTTGGAATATCGCTTCTGGGAACCAAACGTCAATATTCGTCCATGGCACGTTTTGTTACCAATTCCATTACAAGAATTGGAACAAAACCCAGCTTTATTGGAATCAGACCCAACCAATAACGGCTATCGTTAAAAGATAAAAACAGTTGTTTGAGTTAGTTTTAAAAATGGGGTAAGCGCTATGTTTACCTCATTTTTTTATTTTATGCTTTTCCAGAATGCAATACTTTTTATAGGGTTACCATTACAACACTTTTACCTAAAAAGCGTCACAACAAGAAATTATGAAAATCAACCTAATACTTTGTATAGTCTTACTGATCTCAATATCAGGACGGTCACAAATTAAACATGGCCTTAGGGATGCACAAGGACGCCATGTAGTGTCCAGAGGGTTTGTAGTAAACACCAATGACCACAAGGGAGAGGTATTCTTTAACTCGGACGATTATGCACGTATGGTTAGGCTGGGTGCCAATTCCCAAGTAATCAGATTAGAATTGGGAAAGCTAAGCAACTTTCCCGGGGGTAGCGTGGAGGAACGCTATCTTATGAAGTTGGACACCCTCGTGGCACACGGTAAAAACGCCGGCATGAAAACCGTTTTTAAAATGACCGTTTACGGTGTGGATAGTTTTGAATGGGAACCCTTTTGGCAGAACAAGAAGAACGAGTACAACACTTATATCGATGCCTGGAAAGTGATATGGAACCGATTTTCAGACGAAAGTTCCGTATTGGGCTATGATATAGTTAACGAACCACGGAAACTGACCATGGATATTTCGTATACCGACCTTACCACCAATTATCTGATTCCCTTGTACCAGAAAATCATAGACGAAAGCCATAAAATAAATCCAGATAAAAAGATTCTTCTTCAATCCATTTTTATGAATAAGGGAGAAGGAATAGACAACAATCAATATGCAGAGATTACCTCACCTGTAAATAGAAAGAACATCATTTTTGCGCCCCATATCTATCAAGATAAAATCGATTTCATCAAACCAGTGATGGATCGTTTTGACAAGGAATCCGAACTGTTACAAGCACCAATTTTTATAGGAGAATGGGGGGTTCCCCACATTTGCATCAACAGATACCCTAATCTCGGGCGACCTAGGACAGTTAAGGTATAGAGAACTT
Organism: Maribacter chungangensis; assembly: GCF_042676845.1. NCBI lineage: Bacteria > Pseudomonadati > Bacteroidota > Flavobacteriia > Flavobacteriales > Flavobacteriaceae > Maribacter > Maribacter chungangensis. Next base: position 943,468 of record NZ_JBHTHY010000003.1, on the reverse strand, counting down.
TATATCAGAACCGCAGAAGTCTTTGATAAAATGGGTGTGGGAAGTATTAAAGCTTGGTTCTTAGGGAATAGGACAATGCAGGACTTTCTACCAGGCGGACCTTCTACATGGGCAATATTTAGTGATGAAAAAGCGGCGGGCACCGTTGAACGAAAATACATCACCGACATTATTGCCAGACCGTATCCTCAGACCATTGCCGGGGATATTCACAGCTTTCTGTTCAACCACGCTACAAGGAGTTTGGATTTGAAGATTCGTCCAGACAACACAAAAGGAGCGTCTACCATTTTCATAGGTGCCAATAGGCATTATCCGGACGGGTTTTCTATTCTTATTGATGATGATGTGGTCATGTACCGTAACCCGCTTAAAAATGTAGGCCTAGAAATTTATAAACTTCCAAAAAATGTAAATCCAAAAGATTTTATCTGGGATGAGTACACACAGAGGCTAACCATTTTAAAATGGCCAGAGAACAGAACGGATCTACATATTCAAGTTGTGCCGGGAATTCGTGATTTCGACATCTCAGAAAACAATCCTGACTGAATTACTGATGTTCTACCAAGCTACTGGGCACAAATCCTATTCGGTGAGCTTTCGCGATTACCTTAGCTCCTTCTGGTAACTGAAATGGTTCATGATACACCGACCACGCCATTGGTGTTTTTTCATCTGCCAAGATAATCTTATACCCTATGGAGGCACCTACTGTTGCGCAAGCTAGAGAGACAGAAGTACCTTGTTTATTAATATTTGGAGTTGCCGTAATCGGTTGTTTTTCCGCGCCTTTCCATAATTGACTTAGCAGTTCCTTTTCAGGTAAATTGGGTTGGTCTCCTATTTCGGTAATCCAACGATCCATTTCATTTTGAAGTTCCTTAAGCTTCGTGGCATATTGTGGATCATTGGCCAAACTATGCAACTCGTGCGGGTCGTTCAGACAATCGAATAATTCCTCTGGATCCTTGGTCTTTCGAAACCACTGCATTTGAACACTATCCAGTTCGCCAGCATCGCGCAAACGCAATAACTCCTGCATGGTAGGTATTTTTTCCCGGTAATCAATAGGCAAATAATAGCCCTGCTCCGGCCTGTAATTTCGAATGTACTTAAAACGCTCATCACGAACGGCACGTATAGCATCGGTATACCCGTCAAAGCGGTCGGCAGCGGCATGAATATATTTTCGTTCATCAGTGGCTTTATACTTACCTAGAAAAGCTTGTCCTTGGATATGTGCCGGCGGATTGGTTCCTGTAAGGGATAATAATGTAGGTGCAAAATCAATAAAACTAAGCAGTTTCTCATCTTTTGTTCCTGCGTTAATTTTATGTGGAAATCTTACGATCATGGGCGTATTTAATCCAGAATCATAAATCAGCCGTTTCTGTCTTGGTAAAGGTCCGCCATGGTCTCCGTAAAAGAAAATGATGGTGTTTTCCAATAGTCCATCTTCTTCCAATTGCTTTAACACCGCTCCTATCTGGGCATCCATTTCGGCTATATTGTTGTACAACTTCCACATATCCCTGCGAACGACCTCGGTATCGGGCAAATAAGGAGGAATGGTAAACTTGCTATCCTTGGATAAATGTGTGGGCGTGTCTTCTTCAGGTAATCGACCTTCTTTCCATGTAAAATCGCGATTTCCGGATTGATGGTGCCGTTGCTCAATATATCGATGACCATAAGGCTCGAACAATCCCGACTCGTGGGTTTCCGTAAAATTCATCACCGAGAAAAAAGGTTGACCCTCTCCCCTATTACGCCAGTGCGCATACGGACTACTCTTGTCCCAGGCCGTCATGGGGGCTTTAAACTGATAATCCGTTTTGTAATTATTGGTACAATAGTATCCATCTGTTCGTAACAGTTCACTGATCATTCGCACTTCCGGTGGTGGTACTGCGCCATACTTGGGCAGTCCGGTCACCTCGGTATAGGAGGTAGTCCGCATGTGGTTGGCGCCTATACCGGACGGATACATTCCCGTGGCTATGGCCGCCCTACTAGGAGCGCAAACGCCAGAAGTAGAATAGAGGTTGGGATACACCACACCTTCCGCTGCCAAACGACTTAAATTGGGCGTAACGATGGTAGAATCACCAAATGAAGGCAAGTACGCTCCCATATCCTCGGTAACCAACCACAGAATATTGGGCCGTTCCGGGAGGGAACTTTCTAGAACATCCGTAGTATGTTCTTTATCAGGCACCTTATTCTTGCAGCCTCCTATAAACAGTAGAAAAACAAATGAAAAAACTGGATGTAACAACTTATAATTTAAAAAATTCATAACTGCAGAGGTATTGGAAAAGTCTTGTTTTTTTACAATAATACTGGTATCCGCACTAAAAACCATACGGTAGTATGGGCCAAGGCATAAAATAAATAATCCGACTTTTGCACTAGTGACTATATATATATATTCTGACCTGTTATTCGTATGTTAAGGCTCAGGACAGAACAGGATGGATAATATCCCCTCTAAACCTATGTTTGATTACACGAGAACAAGTATTGACATTGTCCTGAAAAGACGGGTCGATGCAATCCACTTTAAAATAGTTATTTTGATGAAAATGAGACTTTTAGCCATGCTTTTCCTCTGTTGCGCTACTTTGGTAACACGGGCACAGAAAACAACAAAAGAATCCAAAAAACCCAATATCATTTTTATACTTACCGATGATCAGCGTTTTGATGCCATAGGTTATGCCGGCAACAAACTGATTACCACTCCAGAAATGGACAAACTGGCCAAAGAGGGCACCTATTTTAAAAATGCCATGGTCACCACACCCATCTGTGCGGCGAGTAGGGCCAGCATATTAACGGGGCTTTACGAACGGACCCATAATTTCAACTTTCAAACGGGGAATATCCGGGAATCCTATATGGCGGATTCTTATCCCAGGATCTTAAAAGAAAATGGTTATAAAACCGGATTCTTTGGTAAATACGGGGTTCGTTATAATGATTTGGACAAACAGTTTGATGAATACGAATCTTATGACCGTAATAACGGATACAAGGACAGACGTGGATATTATTATAAAACCTTGGGTAAGGACACCGTACACCTTACCCGCTATACGGGTCAAAAAGCACTGGATTTTATAGCGAAGGCCGATGGTAACGAACCCTTTTGTCTCTCGCTTAGTTTTAGCGCCCCGCACGCGCATGACCCTGCAGAGGACCAATATTTCTGGCAGCAAGAGTCGGACGCATTATTACAGAACATGAGCATGCCCGGGCCCGCCCTAGGAGAGGACAAATATTTTGAGATGCAACCGAAAATTGTACGCGATGGCTTTAACCGCTTACGCTGGACATGGCGCTATGACACGCCCGAAAAATATCAGCATAGCGTAAAAGGATACTACAGAATGCTTTCAGGGATCGACCGTGAAATTGCAAAAATTAGGGCAGAACTAGAGAAAAAAGGATTAGCGGATAACACCGTCATCATCCTTATGGGAGATAACGGTTACTTTCTGGGAGAACGCCAACTGGCAGGTAAATGGTTATTATACGACAATTCCGTACGCGTACCACTAATCGTTTTTGACCCAAGACAAAAGAAACAAAAGGATAGCGATGTACTCGCTTTAAATATTGATGTACCATCAACAATTCTGGACCTAGCGAATATTGCCGCCCCTAAAACGTGGCAAGGAAAAAGTTTAATGCCCATAGCCAGTAACAAAACAAAAAACTTTGAGAGGGATACCGTTTTGATAGAGCATATCTGGGATTTTGAAAAGATTCCGCCAAGTGAAGGTGTGCGTACCAAAGACTGGAAATACTTCCGCTACGTAAACGACAAGACCATTGAGGAACTTTATGATTTAAGCAAAGACCCGCAGGAAATCAACAATCTTGCTAAAGACCCTGCATACGCAAACAAAATGGAATCTTTTAGAACCACTACGGATAAGTTGATTGCCATAAATAGCGATGCCTACAGAGCTGCTCCAACAGACCTTACCGTAGAATTGATCCGCTCGCCGGAAACCGAGGTGGAAATCTACGACCTACAGCCAGAGTTTGGATGGACGGTTCCCTTGGGGTCTAAGTTTCAATCGGGATATCAAATTTTACTAGCCTCCAGTAAAGCCAGTATCGATACCAATAACGGCGATATTTGGGACAGTCAACGTGTGGGCTCAAACGCGTCTACCAATGTGGAATATACCGGAACACCACTGGAAGTTGGAAAAACCTACTACTGGAAAGTCCGTATCTGGGACGAGGACAACCGCTTGGTGGACTATTCGGAAACCCAACAATTTACAACAGGCAAAAGTGATAGCTACATCGTATCCACAGAAAATAAATATGTAATTACAAAAGTAAAACCTGTTGCCCTTGAAAAAAGAGGCGATTTCTATTTTATCGATTTTGGAAAAGCCGCCTTTGCTACTATGGATTTCAACTACAGGGCAAAAACGCCGCATACATTAACCATAAGGGTTGGTGAAATGGTGGATGACAAGGGTAATGTAAATAGAACTCCGCCAGAAAAAAGCCATATCAGATATCAAGAAATTAAAGTGGACGTAAAACCGGGGCATACCAAATACCAAATTAAAGTCCAAGAAAACGAACGCAACACCAGAGCCAATAAGGCAGTTCCCTTACCGGACGGATTTCCACCATTGGTGCCTTTTAGATATGCCGAAGTAGAGGGAGCACAGGAACCTATTTCAGCTGAAGATTTTGAACAACTGGCCTTTCATACTTACTGGGATGAAGAGGCGAGTGATTTTGAAAGTAATAACGACATTCTGAACCAAGTTTGGGATTTGTGTAAATATTCCATTAAAGCAACTACATTCAACGGTTTGTATGTAGACGGGGACAGGGAACGTATTCCGTATGAAGCAGATGCCTACCTAAACCAGTTAAGCCACTATACCACCGATAGGGAATTTGCCATGGCAAGGCGCACGATAGAGTACTTTATGAAAAACCCGACTTGGCCTACAGAATGGCAGCAGCACGTTGCCTTACTTATACATGCAGATTATATGTATACGGGCAATACGGAACTTATTGAACGCTACTACGAGCCGTTAAAACACAAGACACTTTTTGAACTATCCAACGAAGATGGCTTAATAACCTCAACAAAGGTAGATGCAGAATTTATGCGTAAACTAGGTTTTGCTGACGGATATAAAAAACCGTTGACTGATATTGTAGATTGGCCGCCGGCCAATTTCAACCGCAGCACAACCCCTGGTGAACGAGATGGTTTTGTCTTTAAACCTTACAGCACCGTAATCAATTCTTTCTTTTATGAAAATATGAAGATTATGGCTCAATTTGCAGAAATACTGGGCAAAACTCAAGATGTATTAGATTTTGAACTGCGGGCCGCGAAAGCCAAAAAAGCGGTAAACGAACAAATGTTCGATGCCGAACGTGGTATCTATGTAGACGGTATAGGCACAGACCATGCCTCTTTACACGCTAATATGATGCCATTGGCTTTTGGTCTGGTTCCCGAGGAGCATTATGAATCCGTTGTAGAATTTGTAAAATCCAGGGGAATGGCCTGCAGTGTATACGGTTCTCAATTTCTAATGGACGGCCTGTACAATGCCGGGGAAGAAGATTATGCCTTGGATCTTTTAGTAGACACCAGTGATCGCAGTTGGTACAATATGATCCGTATCGGCTCTACCATTACCCTAGAGGCCTGGGATTTAAAATACAAGAACAATCTGGACTGGAACCATGCATGGGGCGCTGTGCCCGCCAATGTTATCCCAAGAGGATTATGGGGCATAAAACCTAAAACACCCGGATTTGGAATCGCTACCATCAAGCCGCAAATGAGTAAACTAAAATCTAGTAGTATTGAAGTGCCTACGGTAAGAGGTACCATCAAAGGAAGCTACACCTATAACGGACCTAGACTTCAGACCTATGAAATTGAGATACCGGGGAATATGGTGGCAGAATTTTCCTTGAACGATTTGGATGGAAAAGACTTCATCCATAACGGTAACAAAGTTCCCTCCGCTTTTGAGTACATTAGACTCTCTCCCGGAAAACACACCATTCAGCTGAAAATTAATTCCTTTTAGACACTAACCATTAACCATAATCTGCAGCACCTATGAAATCCATTAAAACTTTACTTCTAAACATTGTTTTCATCGGTGCTGCTTTGTCCATGGTAAATTGTGATAACAAGACCGCTCCGGTAATTGATGGGGAACTTAAAAAATGGCATCGCATCACCCTTAATTTTGAAGGTCCGGAAACCGATGAACTTTCGGAAGTGAATCCGTTTTTAGACTATAGGCTGGATGTTACCTTTACCAACGGTAATCAAACCTATGTTATCCCCGGCTTTTTTGCGGCAGATGGAAGGGCGGCGGAAAGTAGTGCTACCAAAGGAAATATTTGGCAGGTACGTTTTACACCTAATGCCGTAGGGCAATGGTCCTACAAATCATCCTTTAAAAAAGGTAACGAAGTTGCCGTTGCCGATGACATTGCGGATGCTGAATCCGCCGGATTTATGGACGGACAAACGGGAACTTTTACTATTGCAGCATCGGATAAGTCGGGGCGGGACAATAGGGCAAAAGGACGCCTACAATACATTGGGCAATCCTACTTGCAGTTTGAGGAAAGCAAAAATTATTTCATCAAACTTGGGGTAGATGCACCAGAGAATTTATTGGGCTATGCAGATTTTGATGCAGCCACCAACGCCCTCGATTTTTTAAAGGAATGGCAACCCCATGCCCAAGATTTTACAACGGATGCAGAACCCTTTGTATGGAAAGGAAATAAGGGAAAAAATCTTTTGGGTGCTATTAACTATCTAGCCGCTGAAGAACTGAACGTCTTTTCTTTTTTGACCTTTAACGTAGATGGTGATGACCGAAATATTTTTCCCTACCTCTTAAAAAAACCGATAGCCGAATACGAAACTTATGCCAGTAATAAAAAGAATTTGGAGGCCTGGGAAAACTTCTTCCATAAAACCCGGTTGGATGTTTCCAAGTTGGACCAATGGGAACGAATTTTTGAATATGCCGAGACCTTGGGCATGTTCCTTCATTTTAAGACCAATGAAACGGAAACCGACCATCTCATGGACAAAGGCGTTTTTGGAACCGAAGGAAAATTATACTACCGCGAATTAATAGCCCGTTTTGGCCACCATTTGTCCATGAACTGGAATTTAGGGGAAGAAAACGACCAACCGACCGAGGAGGTTTTAAAAGTGGCCAACTATATTAAAAAACTGGATGCCTACAGAAATCACTTGATCATGCACACCTTTCCCAACAAAGATGACCGATATAACGATTTTATAGGCGACCAATCTCCCTTGACAGGGGCGTCCTTACAGTTGAGCGACCCAGAATTTAAAGATGTAAACCCTAGGGTACTTAAATGGCGCGAGAAATCAAATGCATCAGGTAGAAAGTGGGCCTTATCCGTAGACGAGCCCGGCAAGGCCAATATTGCCCTGTTACCCGATGATGAAGATCCTGAGCATAATCTGGCACGCGGAAATGCCCTTTGGGGAACACTGTTAGCGGGTGGTTTTGGCGTTGAATGGTACTTCGGTTATGCTAGCCCAAATTCCGACCTTACTTGCGAAGATTTTAGAAGTAGGGACCTGTTCTGGGACCAAAATAAACATGCCCTACATTTCTTTGAAAACCATATTCCTTTTTGGGTAATGGAACCGGCCAACGAACTCATCGCCGCAGATAGCGGTTACTGTTTTGCCAAAAAAGGAGAAACCTACACCATCTATCTGTCTATGGAAAAAGAAACGACGACCCTGGACCTGGGCACCTCGGGTGATGAATTTTCCATCGCTTGGTACGACCCAAGAAATGGCGGCGATTTGCAAGAGGGTTCTGTACAACACATAAAAGCGGAAGGCTCGGTTGCTGTAGGATATCCGCCTTCGGATAAAAATAAGGACTGGGTAATCCTTGTAAAGAAAAAATACTAATGCCCCAACAATTACATTTTAACATGAAAACAGTACTCAGTTTAATCCTTATCCTAATTTTAAGCACCTGCCAGATACATGCCCAAGCATCAAAATTAAACCTGCCCATTATTGATGAGACCAATTTTTTTGAAGAGAAAAACGGTATCGTTGCGGTAGAGGCGGAATACTATTACAAACAGACCAAAACAGATGCCCGAACTTGGTATCGCGTAAACAAGCACGAAACTCCGGGTAATCTAGCGGATAAAGACCCAAACCACAGTACAGGTGCAAGCAATAACGGCTATCTTGAAATTCTCCCGGATACCAGGGTAACGCATGATGACAAACTCATTCACGGAGAAAATTTTTCAAACGAACCGGGCAACATTGCCATCTTGCATTACCGGGTAAAAATCAACACCCCAGGGCGCTACTACGTTTGGGTAAGGGCCTACAGCACGGGCAGTGAGGACAATGGGATTCATGTGGGGCTTAACGGAGCGTGGCCGGATAACGGTCAGCGGATGCAATGGTGCGACGGTAAAAACGAATGGACCTGGGCCAGTAAACAACGTACCAAGGAAATCCACTGTGGAGTGCCTCATCAAATTTATTTGGATATGGATACGAAAGGAGTGCACGACATTCAATTTAGCATGCGTGAAGATGGGTTTGAATTCGATAAGTTCCTATTGACCAACGACAAGAATTTCACCCCCAAGGATATGGGCGCCAGAGTAGCCATCACGTGGTCGGAACCATCCTATTACGAGACCATAAGTACCTCGGTAGTCGAAAATAAAACCTTGCCCGTAGCGGATTTTCCGGTAGAAGGAACTGGATATTACAAGGATGCGGGCGGGCGTTGGTTGGCCATCAATCCTAACCAAAGAAAAGAGGCCAGCACCACAACCGATTTCAATTTTAAAAGTGACAACTACGATGTGGTTTTTATTGGCGTGGGCGAAAATGACGGACAATCCACTTTTACCATACTTGTGAACGATACCGAGCTAGGTTCGTACCAGCCGGCACTCACCCAAAAGATGTTTGCCGAAGGCGAGCAATCGAACAAAGTATGGGAAAATATAGCTTTAAAAAAAGGGGATAAAATTACCGTACATGCTAAAATTGGTAGTGACGGTAAAGAATTTGCCAGGGCACGTTGGGCGGGACTTATTTTTGCCCCCGTAGGAAAGGGCAAATTGGTAAGCGCGGCATCAGGCATTCCCGCAGTAAAAAAAGCATCGGCGGCAGCGCCTAAAATAAACCCGCCAAAAGGGCGTATCGCCATAATTGCAGACGGCAATTCCCCCGATCCGGACGACCTGGGAGGAACAGCCGTGTCCATCTCGTTGCTAAGGGCCGCGGGATTAGCCGATAGATTGGTTCATTATTCCCACAGTTGTGATTTGGAACGGGTAGAACGCATATCGGAACGAGCCGAACGGGAACGTCATGCATTAATGCAAACCGCCTGCGATGTAACCGCAAGACGCTGGGGAGGATTTGACGACCTCACCTTCTTTGATGCCAAATGGCAACAGAAAGAAACCGTAGCAGATCTGGCCAAGGCCATCAACGCATCTAGTGGCAACGACCCCCTTTGGATTATTGAGGCCGGCGAACCGGATATCATTGGTCTCGCCTTAGATGCAAGCTCCAAAAGCAAACATCAATATGTAAAAGTGGTCACCCACCATTCCGCAAACGATGACGCCGGCGATTTCTACACCTGGCAGCAAATTTTGGATTTTGGAGTAGAAGAGGTTCGTATTCCGGACCAAAACGTGAACTTAAAAGTGAACCTCGAAAGATGGGATTGGGCCAAAAATCACCCGGACCCAAGAGTGCAATGGGTCTGGTTACAAGGGAAAATTGCAGAGGTAGATGATGTGGTGAAATTCCAAAAAGGAAAATGGGACTGCTCCGATGCCGGCATGGTCTTGTATTGGATAACGGGAGCTACAAACGGTGGACTCCGGGAGGGCGGTGTAGAAGATGTTAAAAAGTTGTTATTGGATTACATTGAAATGAAATGAGAATTTTAGAGATGGGTAGATAATGCATATATTTTGAACAGGTTAATATATTGAAAAGCAAAATATTAAATTAAAAAAAATGTTGTCAGTTCGAGCGCTCACGAATTGTCGGGAGAGAACGCTTGGCTAGCAAAATCGGACTTCGATTTTGATATATCTTGATCGAAGCCGATAGGTTCAGCCCGACATTTTTGCTGTTAATCCAGTTTAAAAAAAGTACCTAACAACAAGTCTGCAAAAAGAAAAATCCCCGAGCTAAAAACTCGGGGATTTGTTACTACATCATAAACTTAGATTCCCAAGACTTTTCGTAAGGCTTGCCCCAATGCTGCATCGCCTCCCTATTGTACATGATTCCCGTTTTGCTGTCAATCTCAAAGTTCTGGTTAATACGTGAAGATACATTCGCATAATGCACCATCGCCATAGAAATATTGGCATCGTCTATGGGTGCCATTGCTTTCTCCTTGCCTCTTATGGCTTCGAAAAAATTCATAACATGTGTGGTTGACATATTCCCACCGCCTCCCAGAGCAATACCGGCCTCTTGGCCATCACTTGATACCTCTTCTATCAGCTTACCTTTTCTATCGAATAATTTATAACCTTGTCGATTTACGAAAACGGTTCCTTCCGTTCCATAAACAAGAACTCCCCTCCCACTACCGTAGGTATTATAGCCGTTTCTACTTTTTCCGTCCCACTCAATTCGTTTATTCGTATCAAAAGTGAATTTCGCCATCATGGTATCGTACATTTCCCATCCATCGTTTACGAAATGTCTTTTTGAAGCATCTACTTCCACTTTATGGGGTAAATTTACATCGAGTGCCCAGCGTGCCACATCCAACTCATGGGTGGCGTTGTTCCCCATTTCCGCGGTACCATAATTCCATCCGTACCAATGCCAGTTGTAGTTCCAAGTTTCAGAGGTGTACTCCCTATGCACGGCAGGACCCTGCCACAAGTTCCAATCCAGACCTTCCGGTACCGCAGCCTTTTTTTGATTTGGTACTTCTCCACGCCTATTACTAAAAAAAGCAAGTGCTTTATAAGCATCGCCAATGGCACCTTCATGAATCTTATTAATTATCTGAATAGTGTGCGGGGAGGAACGCTGTTGGTTACCCATTTGAACCACCTTTCCGTATTGTTTGGCAGCATCTACGATCATCTCGTTTTCCTGCATCGTACAGCTACTTGGTTTCTCTACGTAAACATGCTTCCCCGCTTTCATGGCCATTATAGATCCGGGGGTGTGCCAATGGTCTGGCATAGCGTTAATAAGTACGTCTACCTTATCATCTGCCATCACCTTAAAAATGTCCTGCTCCAGTTTTGGTTTATAACTGATGTGTTTTTCAAAATTACTCGCCGCCTTGGTCATTTGACTCTGCTTGGCATCACATAAATACGCTAATCTAACATTGCTTTTCTTATGGGCGATAGGCGCATAGAACGCTCCCAGCCTACGTCCTAGTCCGGCAATGGCCACATGCAAACGGTCATTGGCTCCGATAATATTGCTATAACTCTTGGCGCTCATGGCCATGGAGGAAGATGCTGCTAAGCCAACGCCGCCCAAAGCTGTTTTCTTTATAAAATTTCTACGATTTGTCATTGCTCTTAGTTTTCTGTTTTTATTTTAATATTTCTGAAAGAGACGAGGTCGCCGTGGTCTTGGAGTAGTAAATTACCCTTTTCCAACAACCCAAAATTGGGCCAGTCCTTATACTTACTTTCACTGACCAAGGTTAGGAACTCCTCGCCACCACGCTCGTATTCCAAAATCTTAACACCGTTTAGCCAATGTTCCACTTGGTTGTTTTTGGATACGATATGTGCTGTATTCCATTCCCCTATCGGATGTATATGTTTACCGGTGTCCGCCTGAATTAAATCATAAAGGGACCCCACGGTTCTGCTTCCCACGTGACTTCCCAATTTCGCATCGGGGTGGCGTTCATCGTCCAGAATCTGAAATTCTAATCCTATGGATGAGCCTTCGCCCTTGTTCAGCTCCGTATCTACGTAGTATTTGATACCGCTATTGGCACCTTCGGTAATCTTAAAATCGACCTTCATCTCAAAATTATCGTACATTTTTTCGGTAACGATATCACCACCTGCGGTAGATTCGCCACCACCACTGGCAAGCACGCTTAGGACACCATCCTTAATTTCCCAGCCTTCTTCGGGGAAGGTCTCCAACTTGGCACCTCTCCAACCTTTGGTAGTCTCACCGTCCCAGAGCAGTTCCCAACCATCCTTCCTTTCTTGGTAGGTCAATTGATTTTTAGTGATAATCGGCGTTAGGGGGGATGCCATACTGTATTGGGCTACATTCTCGGTTATGAATTCAATGTTCCTCCATTTGATTTCCACGTCCGGCTTTCCGTTTTTCCCAATACTATGTACCTGCAGGGCTATAAAACCTTCTGCTGTCATATCGTCTATAACATAAGCTGCCGGCACCTCATTGATCCACGTTTTTAGGGTATCACCGATCGCCTCGATACGAAAATGATTCCAGTCATTGGGTTTGTAGGCTTTTTGCGCCGCAGGATTATCTGCAAGCGGATTTAACCACTTTCTTCTTTTCTCATCGTACAGACCACCACTCCATGATCTTTTGGAAGGGTCTATCTCTACCTGATAGCCGTGTACCATACCATCCCTGTACCAAGGCAAACTGTTACTGCGTATCTGCACGCCGGAATTGGACACGGAATCCGTCTTAAAATCGAGCTCCAATATAAAATCGGAATAATTTGAATCCGTTGCCAAAAAGGTATTGGGTGTATTGGCAACCGTAGTGCCAATAATTTCACCGTTTTCGACTTTGTAGGTAGCCTCCCCGCCGAGGGTATGCCAGCCGTCTAAGTTCTCTCCGTTGAATATGGGTGTAAGGTGGTCCTTACTGGTATAATCACAACTGGTTGACCCTAGTACTATTAAAAGTGCCGCGATAATCTTAAACCTTGCTAGTGAAGTAAAAAAGTGTCTTTTCATTTTATATCTAGTTAATGGATTAAAATTACAGTTTACATAGGTTAAACCGTCCTGTAGTGCCCCGTTACATTTTTAAGAATGCCGATTTAGATCAATTCTTGGCGATAATAAACTATAGCTGAACAAGAAGCTATAAGAATTGAACTTAAAACAGTAAACCATATAGTACAGGATGGCATATCTCCATGCTTGGTTTAGTTTTAGAGAGCAAATTTGGAATATCCAAATACAGATCACGAAAATGAAAAGACGCTCTTTCAATCAACTCGCGGCAATGGCCGGATTGGGTTTTATACTACCTCACTATGGGTGCAAGAATAGTGGTCGTAAATCACCTAGTCCTACGGAGCTCACTGCCTTTGGCGAATCCTCTTTACGCTTGTTGACCACTTGGTGCGATGCCATGATAAGGGATCAAGTAAACGACCCTGGCGATTCGGTTACGCATGGCTCCTTATACTGCCATGCCTGCGATTTAATTCACGGTAGATGTCCGGATGCGGTATATCCCTTTTTGTATATGGCCGACACAACCGGTGAACAGAAATATCTGGACGCCGCAATCCAGGTAATGGACTGGTCCGAAAATGTGGATAAGCCCGATGGTAGCTGGACAAACATGTTGGACCCAAAATCTTGGAACGGCACTACTGTTTTTGGCGCCATCGCTCTTGGAGAGGCACTACACCATCATGGTCATATTTTACCGAAGGACGTTAAGGAGAAATGGGAAAAACGTTTAAAACGTGCCATTGAATTCGTATACCAAAAATTTGATATGCACTTTAGCCATATCAATTACAGGTTCACCGCTATTTACGCCCTATACTTTTTAGGAAAGCACTTTAAGGAAGAGAAATACATTGCAAGAAGTAAAGAGTTTGCCGCAGAAATACCAAAATGGCTTACTGAACCCAATAAACTAATTTTTGGTGAGGACAAACCGGATAATGACAAAAGTGCAAAAGGTTTGTATCCGATTGATCTAGGCTATAATGTAGAGGAAAGTTTAAATGCAGTGGTACAATATGCGGTACTTGAAAAGGATGAGGAATTACTGGAATTATTGACCCAATCCATGAAAGGACATCTAGAATTTATGCTGCCGGATGGCGGTTGGGACAATAGCTTTGGAACGCGACAGAACAAATGGACCTATTGGGGCAGTAGAACCACGGATGGCTGCCAACCCGCCTATAGTTTAATGGCCGATAGGAATCCGGCTTTTGGAACGGCGGCCGTTATCAGCACGGAACTGTTGGAACGCTGCACCGTAAACGGACTTCTGGCAGGCGGGCTACATTATGCCTCACACGATGTAAAACCCTGTATGCACCACACCTTTGCACATGCTAAGAACTTGGCCTTTGTGCTGGATAATATGGAACAATTACAGCAGGTAGATAAAAAAACACCACTACCGAGGAGCACCCAAGATGGTGTAAAACATTTCCAGGAATTGGATGTTTGGTTGGGTGCCAGGGGCCCTTGGCGAAATACCGTTTCTTCTTACGATCAAATTTGGAAAAAACCCTACTCCGTAGCTGCAACAGGTGGTTCGCTTGCCGTTTTATGGCATGACAAAGTAGGCCCCTTATTTACGGCAAGTATGGTAGAATATATTGAAGTGGAACCCGCCAACCAACAACCGCAACCGGGTGAGGATTTTTGTCTTACGCCACGTGTGGAACGTTATGTAGACGGGGTACAGTTTACCAACGTACAGGATTTAAAAGCCAAGGTTTCGGTCACGGATACGGATGGTGTAATTGATTTCGCCATTTCTACCGCCCTTACTAACCGCGATAAGGAAACGATAAAAAAGGATGGCAATTTTCAGTTGAACTATAGGATAGATTCTGATACCACCACCATAAAGGCCTTGCGCTCGGGCACGGCCGAAAATGGGGACACCTTGGTATTACCTGTTATTTCCCCGACAGGGGAAAAAGTAGTCATAACCTCTGAAAACAAAGTTGAAATACATAAACCAGATGGCATTGCAGTGATCCGTTCAAATGTACCTCTTCAGATTAAAAAAATGGAGAAAGAACGCATTTTCAATCAAGTGCCCGGGATGGAGGTAGTACCTATAATGCTTAGTTTTCCTAAAGGGATAAAAGAAGTCGTTTGCACCATAACCATCATTTGATGGCGCAACCTAAAAGTTGCAATGTTTAAATTGATACACAACCGATACCGATAATAACTCATTATGAATTTTAAGTCGCTCATACGAAATAGCGTTCCCTTTCTAGCAATCTTATTCTTCACTTCTTGCGAACCGGAAGTCATTGAAAAACCAACAGCTTTGACCTTATCAGAAGGTTTTGAAAACCCGATGGGATTTTACGATGCTACGCCCACTTTTTCTTGGCAACTAACGGTTGCTAAGGACGTATCCAGTCAAACGGCCTATCGCATAGTAGCTGCTGGCAGTCCAGATTTGTTACCGGAAAATGCAGACCTATGGGATTCAAAAAAGCAAGAAACGAGTCGGTCTACGTGGATAAAATATGAAGGTGAGCCATTAAGCTCGCGTCAAAAAGTGTTTTGGCAAGTTCAATATTGGAATCAAGATGGCACACCTTCTGCATGGAGCGAAACGCAACATTTTGAATTGGGATTACTGAAAAATAGTGATTGGCAAGCCAAATGGGTAGGGCTAAATACCGCAAAGGACAGCATAAGGGGTCGCGAAAACGTATTGATTCACAAACCCCAATACCTAAGAAAAGGCTTTGAAGTATCCGATAAGGTTGCATCGGCCAGATTATACATCACTTCCAAAGGAGTTTTCGATGTTTCCTTGAACGGTAAAAATATTTCCGATGATGCCATGTCCCCTGGTTTTACCAGCTATGACAAACGCATTGAAACCTTAACCTATGACGTTACCGATCTGCTAACATCGGGACAAAATGTATTAGGTGTAGAATTGGCCTCCGGGTGGTATTCCGGGAGATTATTATGGGGTACTACGCCATGGGACAATACCATCTCGCCAAAGGTATTGGCCCAATTGGAAATCGTTAAGGGCGATGGCTCCAAGGAGCTTATCCTTTCGGACAGCAGCTGGAAGGGAATGACCAACGGCCCTTTGGAATTTGCAGAAATCTATGACGGCGAAATCTACAACGCTAACTTGGAGATGCCCAATTGGACTACTGCTGATTTTGATGATACCAACTGGACCACGGTCGAAATTTCAGAAATTAACGACTCTGTTGCCTTAGCACCCAAAAGACATACCGCGGTAAAGGACAAGATCAAATTAACGCCACAGGAAATCACCAAAAAAGATGGAGCGGTCATATTTGATTTAACACAAAATATGGTGGGCGTACCATTGGTAAACGTACCCATGAAAAAAGGGGATACACTCAAAATCAGGTTTGCGGAGATGCTTTCCCCGGACGGCACATTTTATACCGATAATTACAGAAGTGCACATTCCACTGATTATTATATTGCCGCTGAAGACGGAGACATTACCTATAAACCTAAGTTTACTTTTCACGGTTTTAGATATGTAGAATTGAGCGGTTTTGATTCCGCTAAAGAACCTTCAAAAGATTGGGTTACGGGAATTGTGCAGTATTCCGATTTTGAGGACAACGGAACCTTTAGCTCCTCGCACGATAAATTAAATCAGCTCCAAAGTAATATCGTTTGGGGCCTGCGCGGTAACTTTTTGGATATTCCTACGGACTGCCCCCAGCGTGACGAACGGTTGGGATGGACAGGTGATGCACAGGTATTTGGACCCACCTCCATGTTCAATGCGGATGTCTATAAGTTTTGGGCCAGTTGGCTACAAAGTGTCCGCGAGGCACAATTAGAAGATGGCGCCATCCCTTGGACGGTACCGGACTCTCGCGGCAATAAAATTGCCAGTTCGGGATGGGGAGATGTATGTACCATTATCCCTTGGAAAATATATAGGCGTACCGGGGATATTGGTTTCTTGGAAGATAATTTTGAAATGATGAAACAATGGGTGGCGCATCATGAACTAAAATCGGAAAACTATATTTCGGATATGATGTCCTTTTCGGATTGGTTACAACCCTATCCTGAAAATGACGATAATAAAGGCGATACCTCTAGAAATTTAATTGGTACTGCATTTTTTGCACACTCGGCCAAACTAACCGCCCAAACAGCTGCGGTATTAGGCAAAAATGAGGAGCAGGCTAGGTATGGGGCTTTATACCGGACCGTTGCCCAAGCCTTTGATGAAAAATACTTTGACGAGACCGGAAAAGTGAAGGAAGTACCAGAAACCCAAACCTCCTATTTGTTGGCATTGGCCTTTGATTTACTTCCCGAAAATAAACGAAAAAATGCCCAGGCCAATTTATTACGAAAACTAAACGATGCCGACAACCATTTACGCACCGGCTTTTTAGGAACACCGCTACTATCCGAAGTTTTAGATGAAATGGGCGAAATAGATCTGATGTACAAACTACTTTTTAATGAAAGTTATCCCTCGTGGTTTTATTCCATCAATCAAGGCGCTACCACTATTTGGGAGCGTTGGAACAGTTATAGCAAAGAAGAGGGATACAACCCTAAGAGCATGAATAGCCTAAACCATTATGCATACGGAGCCATTGGGGAGTGGATGTACGAGCGCATAGCGGGTATCGCCCCTTTGGAGGCAGGTTATAAAACCATTAGAATTGCCCCACAACCCAAGTCGCCCCTTACATCGGCATCTGCAACATATCAAACGCCTTATGGGGAGGTGGCATCCTCATGGAACTTGGAAAACAATGTATTTCAGTTAGAAACCAAAATACCGCCCAACACCACGGCAACCGTAGTTTTACCTGGAAATATAGAAAAAGAACTCCTTTTGGATGGCACCTCAATAAATGATAATAACAGCGTACAACTCACCAAAACAAGCATCGATTCCTTTGAACTATTAGTACAGCCCGGTACGTATAATTTTCAAACTATAATGAGGTAAGGTATGGAAGATATTTGGAAGAAAACCCGACGGTTTAAAATAGGTATAGCAGGTACGAAAAAGCTTGGAATGTGATATGAAGTACATCCAAATTGGCCCTATTTCACGGTTTACCGGATAGGTCAACAAAGAAATGGAACTGGAATACAGCAATCAATGAAAACTAGATAGGATTATGAACAAATGGAACAAAGCACTAATAGCGTTACTGCTACTGACCTTAACGGAACCGGTAGTTGCTCAGTCGTTACCCCATCCTATAATAGTTGCGACCGCTGATGAAAGACCCCAGCTATTACAAACTATAGCTACCTATGATTGGGCACGGTCCATGGTTGCCGAGTTGCACGGGCGAATAGACAGCATAGCAGATGTGCATAAAAAACGGCCCCAAGCCTTACTTACAACACTGCCCCCCTTTAGTTTTGACCATGGCGGTTATAGTGAGCAGGAGGCCGCGTTCTTGGCAAATGCCCATAATAGAATTCTAATGACAGCCTCTGAATCGGGCATGCTCTATTACCTCACAAAAAATGATAAGTACGCCCAACTATCCGCCGATATATTAACGGCATATATTGAGGAGCTCGCACCGAAAACCCCTCAGACGACCACCATTTGTGGCAATGAATTTTATGACCCTAGAACTACGTATCCCCATTTTGCCTTGGCCTATGATTTCGTGTACAACTTCTTAAAAAAAGAAAACACCAAGACCTTTAGCTCAAAACTGGAAAAACATATCCGTTTTGATAATGACTTGGCGCAAAAAGCATTAGGTAACATGATCGGCAATGTATTACAAGAATACGGTAAACCGGACAAGCACGGCCAAAGGGTCTCCAACCACCCCATACTTACGGCACCGGGAGCACTTTTTATGATACTGTGTGTGGAGGACGATACGGAGCGGGAACGTCTTTTTAAGATTTTCTGGGAAGAAGGTACTGCACATCAAAACTCCTTTAAAAATACGATTTTACCCCTATATTCCGATCAAGGACTATGGCCGGAATCCCTTAGTTATGGTTTTATGCCGATTGTTAGTATGGTACTGAACATCGTAGACCGCATTAAACCGGAAATGGAGGTTACCAAAACGGCAAAACATATTTTTAACGGCAATTTCCTATATGATTATTTACGGTATCCGGATAGGCGATTTGTACGCTATGGCGATTCTAAAAGAAACAATGACTTTACCGAAAATAATTATAGGTATGCCCTACATATTGCAGCACGCCATGGCTATACCGATATAGCGGAAAAGGCGCAATTGGCATTACATCGGGCGTATGAGGCAAAAGGCGGATACACCCCTAACCTAAAGAGCACATCACCATACGACCAATACCAACATTTACAATTGTTCTGGGGTATAGATGTTCCCCCACAACTGGATAGCAGCATCGATTTCAACAAAAAAACAGTAATTATAGAACATGCGGGTATTGCCTTACAACGAAATTACGCCAGAGAAAATAATACCCTTTACGGCCTATGCGGAATCATAGGAGGTGCCCATTATGTGCATTCCCATCTCACGGGAATTGGTATGGAACTCTACGGGGCAGGGTATGTAATGGCGCCCAATGCCGGACTTCCACCAACCGTTCCCGAGAGACGAATTCCCCTTCACGAACATTATTTTAGATTATATGCAGGCAACAATACGGTAGTGGTCAACGGTACCTCGCACGGTTTGGACGAAGGTTCTTGGAAAGGCAAGGCAAATGTATGGCAGAACACGGTGGTGAACATTGCCGCGGAGCCCAAACACTTGGAAGAAGGTATCGCGGAAGAATTCAGTTTTGCAACACAGTTTTTAAACGATACCGTGAACAATGCTACACAGGAACGCACATTAAGCACCATAAGAACCAGTGAGACCACAGGCTACTATTTAGATGTATTTCGTTCAAAATCCAATGGCGAAAACCTAATTCACGACTACATCTATCATAATATTGGGGATACCACCCATATCCTCGATGCAGATGGGCAACAATTAGCCTTGCAACCGACGCAGCGGTATCAGAATGATATCGGCGACACCGTCAAATCCCCGGGATGGCGCTTTTTTGAGGAAACCAAAACGACCGGCCCAACCAAGGAGGGCATAAAAGTCCGCTTTGATATTGAATATGACAGTACCTATATGCACCTATTTGTTCCCGCAGGCACCGAAAAAGAATATACCCAAGCCTTGGCGCCGCCCACACGGGAGGCCAAAAACGGATATGTGCACAAAAAGACCCAAGTGCTGGCGATAAGACAACAGGGCGAGGCATGGGATAATCCCTTCATCGCTATTTTTGAAACCTCAAAAAACCAAGGTGCAAGTGTACAAAAAGTAGCATCGTTAAAGGATGGAGCTAAAACCATAGGTGCCATAGTAAGCTCCAAAACGGATAACAGCCGCATAACCGATATCATTATTTCACAAGACAGCGACACCGCCTTATACAAGAATGACGAACTAGGATTGTCGTTCAAGGGTCGGTTTGGGGTAGTTCGTACGTTGGTTCGCGGAAATACCACAGAAATGGTGTTATATATTGGTAAGGGAGAGCAACTCATCTTTGAAAAAAAAGAGCTCAATGCAAATGCTGACCACACGGGGGTTTTACGCTACAACAAACAATACTAAATAGCCAAATGGGTACTACTACACATAGCTTTACGGTACTTTTAAGTATATGCCTAGGCCTATGGACTACCGGTTGCAGGTCACAAGAGGAGCAGCTTTCGGGAACTTTAGTGGAAGATTTCCACAATCCTCCAGCAGCCTATAAACCCATGCCCTTCTGGCACATTAATGGAGAACTGACAACTGAAGGCATACGCCAGCAAATGAAAGATGCCAAGGAATTGGGTGGTTTTAGCGGCATTAGCGTCTTACCCCTTGCGCCCAAAAAGAACGGACGGCCCGGTACAACACCTAAGTTTCTTTCCGAGGAGTACCTGGAACGATTCCAAGACGTTTTGGATACCGCCGAGGAATTGGAAATGGAAGTTATTTTGTACGACGATAACGATTTTCCCAGCGGCATGGCGGGTGGTAAACTTGGCGAGCTTTTCCCGGAACACACCATGAAACGGTTGGATAAAATTGAACATACGATTCAGGGGCCAAGGCAATTGAAGCAAAAACTTCCCGACGGACAGGTACTTTCCATAGTGGCCATGAATACCGAAACATTGGAAAGAATTGAACTTACTCCCTTTATAAAAAATAAGGTTTTGAGGTATGACCTGCCAGCAGGAAGTTGGAAGGTCATGAGCTTTGTTTTGGTGAAAGACAGCTACCACAAGGCCTACCCCGTAGTAGATTATTTAGATGCCACTGCGGTGCGTAAACTCATGGAACTAACCTATGGGGTACACCAAAAAAACTTTGGCGACTATTTTGGTAAGACCATTAAGAAAGTATTTTTTGACGATGTGGGTTTTTGGAAACACCCCCGTACTTGGACTGGAAGATTCAATGAAAAATTTGTAGAAATCAACGGTTATGACCCAAAACCATGGTATCCCGCCTTGTGGTATGATATTGGCCCAAAGACCGAATCGGTACGCCATGCTTTTTTTAAAACCAGAGCAGAATTATTAGCAGAAGGTTTTCCAAAATTGGTAGGGGAATGGGCCAAAGCAAACGGTTTAAAGGATACGGGACATCCGCCAGGAAATTATGACCCTACCCCAATTGATATGAATGCCGATATCTTTAAATTTTATCGGCATATGGCCATGCCCTTAACGGATGCCATTATCGGTTATCAGTTTGGTCAAAATGGGCATAAATTGATAAGTTCCGCAGCTGATTATTACGATAAACCAGTGGTATCCACAGAAATCTATGGGGCGTACAAAGAAAAATCCTTTGACTCTTTGATGTTATATCGCTCCGCAATGGACCTGTTTTCCCGTGGGGTAAATTTTGTGGTGCCGCATGGACTCTGGTACAATCCGGACCAAGTCTATATTTCCCCTTTGGTATCGCCTTACAGTGAAAAATTGGCCCCTGCATTACCTGAGTATTCAGAGTTTGTAGGCCGCGCTTGTATGTTGTTGCAAGGTGGTAAACGAGTTTCGGAAATAGGGGTTTTTTATCCGTTTGAAGAATTGGCGGGCTGGTACCGTTTTGAAGACCCAGCTAACCCGCGGCAGGGGTTCTTTATCTCTCCCGAGACCAATTATATGGAAATCAGTGGAATGTTGACCAACGACATCAGACAGGATTTTACGTTTATTCACCCCGAATTCTTTTTGGAGGACAAATATCAAATTAACAACGGTACCGTTACCTTAAACAATCTTGAAAACGAACAAAACTATAAAGCCCTTATCCTAACCGGTTGCAACGTGATATCGGTAAAGACACTGGAAAAGCTAAAAGCCTATTATGACCAAGGCGGCTTGGTGATTTCCACTGGACAACTGCCCTATAAATCCTCTGAAATGGGAGCTGACGAGCAGGTAAAAACCTTGATAAAGCAAATTTTCGGGGTGGATGCCAATGCCCCTTTGGACGGCAACCCGCATATACACCAGAACAACACTGGCGGAAAGGCCATTCACTTCGTTGATGCCAATCAGGACAATCTATCCGAGGCCTTGGCCATAGACCTCACGCCCGATGTGGCTTTTTCTCCCAATCCAACCCTGGCTTCGGATTTTGGCAAATTCAATTATATCCATAAAATAAAGGAAGGTAGGCATATCTACTTTTTCTCCAATTCCAGTGATGAAACCATCCAGACCGAAGTGACCCTCAAAGGTGATTTTAAGCTCTTTGAAGCGAATCCCCATACAGGGAATATCACACCAATTAAAAACTCAAAAAAGGTAAGTATAGAAAATCAATCCTATACAAAAGCCAGTCTGAACTTGCCTCCGGTGAGTGCTGTTTTTTGGATATCAAATGAAGACCTGAAATGAATATAATGAAGCGAACCCTTTTATTGACTACCCTGTTTATAAGCCTTTTTAGCTGCAAACCAGATGAAAAGAAAGAAACAAAAAAAGCGAACACAAAACCGAACATCGTTTACATCCTGACCGACCAATGGCGCGGTGATGCTTTGGGCTACGCGGGCGACCCCAATGTAAAAACACCAAATCTGGACCAGTTTGCCAAAGAGTCCGTCAACTTTACCAATGCCATATCCGTAGCACCCGTCTGTACACCGCACAGAGCGGCATTGTTGACCGGTAAATTCCCGACTACTACGGGCATGTTCGTCAATGACCTTTATCTACCCAAAGAAGAAGTGACCATGGCCGAAATTTTTAAGGGTGCAGGCTACAAAACAGGGTTTTGGGGAAAATGGCACTTAGATGGTCACGGCCGTTCTACCTATATCCCGGAAGAACGAAGACAAGGTTTTGAATATTGGAAGGGCTTGGAATGTTCTCATGCCTATAATAAAATGTCTTACTATGATAATAATGATACCATTTTAAGGTATTGGCCAGAATATTCGCCATTTGCCATCACGAAAGATGCCAACCAATATATGGCGGATAACGCCAATAGCGAACAGCCTTTTTTCATGCTGGTTTCCATAGCTACTCCGCACTACCCGCATAACAGTGCTCCCAAAAAATATAAGGAAATGTATCCGCAGGATAGCTTGGTGCTTCCTCCCAACATTCCAAAGTCACTGGAGCCAAGGGTTCGGAAAGAGCTACAGGGCTATTACGCTCATGCAACCGCGACCGATGAGGCTATTGGGGATATGCTCAATCAACTGAAAGAGTTGGATTTACTGGAAAATACCATCGTGGTCTTTTCTGCCGACCACGGAGAGATGATGGGAGCCCACGGGGTAAGACCTTTTGTAAAACAGCTGGCATGGGATGAAGCGCTTCGGGTACCATTTTTAATTCGATATTCTCAAATTGATGCCAACGCGGGAACGGTAGTAAATGCCCCATTGACCACACCCGATATCCTGCCCTCGCTCTTAGGTTTGACCGATATTCAGATTCCCAAAGACGTAGAAGGTGAAAATTTGGCCAATCTCATTAAAAATCCCAATCCAGATGTAGATAGAGCTGCACTGGCGATGGGCGTCGCTCCTTTTGGGGCCAATGTAAAAGACCCAGCCTACAGGGCCATAAAAACCAAGCAATACACCTACGTGAAAACCCCAGAAGGTGCCAGTCATTTATTCGATAATCTGGATGACCCGTTTCAAATGCAAAATTTGGTACATAAAAAGGAGTATGCTGAAGTCCAGCAAAAGTTGGATGATGAATTGGTCAATCAGCTCAATGAAATAGGTGACGAATTTGGTGATAGGGATTATTACCTTAAAAAATGGAATTACATTTTTGATGAAAAAAGGAAAGCCATTGATTGGTGGAGTTTTGATCAGGGAAAGGGTGTGGTGCAGTCGCCTAAACCTGGCCAATAGTTTTTAAGCCCCAACCTAAGGCACGAAGTAACTAATGAAAATAGTTAAAAACACATACAAACCCTTTATAAGTATTATTATGCTACTCTTGATGAGCAGCACAATCTTGTGGAGTCAAGAGGTGAAAAGGGCTGTTTCTGCGGATTTAGAAGTAGGTTTCCATAACCCACCCAATGAAGCCAAAGCCCGTACGTGGTGGCATTGGTTAAGCGGCCATGTGTCTAAAGAAGGCATTAGGGCCGATTTGGAAGCCATGAAGGCGGTGGGTATCCAAGAAGCACAATTATTCAATGTACACCTGGGCTTTCCGCAAGGGCCTGTGAAGTATCTTAGTGAAGAGTGGTTGGACTTATTTCATTTTTCGGCACAAGAAGCCAAGCGTTTGGGCTTAGAATTGGCCTTTCACAATGGTCCAGGCTGGTCGTCTTCGGGAGGGCCTTGGGTAACAGAAGAGCATGCCATGCAAACGGTGGTCTTTAGCGAACTTGAAGTTGCCGGTGGAAAAACAATAGCACAAGTATTACCCCGACCAGAAACCAAATCCCACTACTATAAAGACATAGCCGTTTTAGCCTTTCCAAAACCAAAGCAAGTTCGAAAAATAGATGGTTTGGATTATAAAAACCTTTCGGAACGCATCCGGAATCATTTATTGCCCGATACTAAAAGTATTCCTAAAGATGCCATAATTCCCAGAAAGTCTATTATCGATATAACTTCTAAACTGTCCGAAGACGGAATTTTGGAATGGAACGTTCCTGAGGGCGAATGGATTATTCTACGATTAGGGCACACCCCTATGGGTACAACCAACCGCCCGGCGCCGCCTGAGGCCAAGGGTTTGGAAGTGGATAAGATGAGTACCAAAGCCCTTGATGCGTATTGGGCAGCGGGGGTGCAACCCATACTCGATAAATTAGG
Organism: Maribacter chungangensis; assembly: GCF_042676845.1. Taxonomy (NCBI): domain Bacteria; kingdom Pseudomonadati; phylum Bacteroidota; class Flavobacteriia; order Flavobacteriales; family Flavobacteriaceae; genus Maribacter; species Maribacter chungangensis. Next base: position 918,100 of record NZ_JBHTHY010000003.1, on the reverse strand, counting down.
AGATTTGGTAGGTACTACCGTAAACAATTGCCTAATTGATAGCTATGAGGTAGAAACTACCAACTGGACTTCAGGATTCGATACACAATTTGAAAGTTTAAGAGGATATAATTTAACCCCGTATTTGCCAACATTAGCAGGTTATTATGTGGAAAGTGGGGAAGTGTCCGAGCGTTTTCTTTGGGATTTTAGAAGAACCATTGGGGATTTAATTGCTAAAAACTACTACGCGCATTTTGCAAAATTATGTCATGAACACGGATTGAAATTCTCTGTTGAACCCTACTGGGGGCCATTTGACAATATGCAGGTAGGCGCCACCGGAGATATTGTCATGTGCGAGTTTTGGAGCGGTGGCTACCCGTTTTTTGATTCGCCCAAATTTGTATCCTCTATTGCCCATTTAAACGGTAGTGCTATAGTTGGAGCGGAGTCCTTTACCGGAATTGGCGGTTGGGACAAACACCCAGCAGATTTAAAAACCATTGGTGATAGGGCCTGGACAGAAGGCATCACCCGCTTTATCTTTCATACCTACGTGCATCAACCTTGGGATGTTGCTCCGGGCTTGGCCCTAAGTTACCACGGCTTCGATTTTAACCGACTAAATACCTGGTGGACGCAAAGCAAGGCGTATATGGACTACATAGCGCGTTCGCAACACCTATTGCAACAAGGTAAAAATGTAGCCGATGTGTTGGTGTTTACTGGGGAATCATCACCTAACACCGGGTTTATAAAACCTGAAATTAGGGAGTTGGGTTTTGATTACGATTTAATTGGTGCCAATAAATTAAAGGATTTGGTCGTAAAGAACGGAACCATCTATTCGTCCGTCGGAAACGCTTATGAACTTTTGGTGTTACCAGAATCCGATTTTATAAAACCGGAGACCTTGGAAAAAGTACAGGAGTTGGTAGATGGTGGTGCAAAAGTAATCGGTCGAAAGCCGCTACAATCGCCCAGCTTAACCAATTATCCTGCTTGCGACGATGAGGTTAAAACCTATGTTGATACCTTATGGGGAAGTGGGTCAGTAAAAGATGTGACTATTGAAAGTGTATTGCGAAAAAAAACGCCTGACTTTGAGGTGGAAAGTGCTGATGCCTCCGATATCAATTTTATCCATAGAAAAACAGACGAGGCCGATATCCATTTTATAGCAAACGCTAGAAAAGAAGCCAGGAAGATACTAGCACGCTTTCGAGTAACGGGAAAGCAGCCCGAATTCTGGAATGCCGAAACGGGTACAATCGAGGATGCTGTGGTTTTTAAGGATAATAAAGACGGCACAACCACCTTATCGTTACAGTTAGACGCGGAAGAATCGGTATTCGTTCTTTTTAAGAAGCCTGCAAAACCAACACATTTGTTGGAGGTTACCACAACCCTTGAACAACCCGAAGCATTACCACTTCCAGATTTAAAAATTGTAAAGGCAGAATATGGTACATTTTTGCAAGAAGGGCTTGTAGATATTACAGAAAAAGTAGCTGATGCCGTAAAGGACGGAGTGCTCGATTTTAAAATGACTCGTGCGTTTTGCGATTGCGACCCTGCCATGGGCTACAAGAAGGAGTTTAGAATGGCCTATGCCATAGGAACAACGGAAAAGCAATTGTATGCCGAAGAGCGTGAGCATATAAAAATAGATGCTGGGGATAAAAAGTTAAAGGTGTTAAAAGCCGTGTTCGGTAAATTTAAGGCAGAAACAAAAGGAGTGCCCCAAGCCTATAAAACCATAGATGTGACCAACTACATTCTAAGTCAAATAGAGAAAGGAAATTATAAAATACCGGTAACAGATAAATTAATCGACGATAAGGATATTGAAAGTCCAAAAACGGTTTTAAAAATAAGCTACATCACCGAGGGTGAAGAACGTACTTTGACCATTCCAAAAGGGCAAGTTTTAGATTTATCAAGAGATGTTCCAAAGCCAAAACTGGTGTATACAAATGATTCCATTTATTGGGTAACCCCCTATCCAGGAAATATCAAATACACCACCGCATCGGGAACGGTACAACGTAAACAGGTTATTTCAATACCTAAACCGATGGATTTATCAGGGGGTTGGGAGGTTACCTTCCCCATTAAAAATGAAACATCAAAAATCGTAAAATTCGATTCGCTTACCTCTTGGTCTAGCCATACCGAAAAAGACCTAAAATATTTCTCGGGAACAGCTACCTATAAAAAAACCTTTGGACTAACTGAGGATTTGCTTAAGAAGGACAAGCAGTTAGAACTGGATTTGGGAAGTGTGGCCGTAATAGCCGAAGTTTTGATAAATGGCAAAACAGTAAGAACCCTATGGAAAGCTCCATTTAGAACCGATATTACCACTTACCTGAAACTAGGTTGGAATACCCTTGAAATAAAAGTGACCAACCTTTGGCCAAACCGTTTAATAGGTGACGAACGCTTTGATTTGGATTATGAACTCAAGGGAAAACGACCGAAACAGTTACCTAATTGGTTACGAAATAACACACGGCGAGCCTCTGAACGAACAACTTTTGCATCGTGGAAGCATTGGGATGCAGATAGTCCGTTATTGCCTTCTGGTCTATTGGGTCCCATAGTCCTTAGAACGTATCAAAAAACGAGTTTGTAAATGATAAAGACCAAATATCTTTTAGGAGCCTTTGCCTTATTAACCATGGTTATATTCTGTAAAGGTCAGGGTAACAAAGCTAGAGCGGTTTTGGAGAAAAATGAAAAGGTCGATTTTTTTGCCGATAATGGCTATGGTAACGCTGTTGCCGTGGTGCAACATCCGGCGGGTATTTACCATGACGGCATCACCTACGTTTGTTATCAAGGCCCCCAAGAAGACCCATACGTGGCTTCCTATAATCACGAAACCAAAGAGTGGCAAGGCCCATTTAAAGTAGGTATTAGTGAAATGGGAAAAGACCCTACCCGTAAGAAAAAGATTGACAATCATGGCAAACCCTCCATACTGATTGATGACCAAGGCTATATTCACATTGCCTTTGGAGGTCATGGGGGAATGAGGAAACACGGAGAGAATCTTTTGGGAAACCATCACTACGGTAAAAATCTACATGCAGTCTCTAAAAGACCTTTGGACATTTCCAGCTGGGAGACCCTCAATACCATTTCTCCTTTTGGCACTTACAATCAATGGATAAAAATGGACAATGGGGATATTTATCTGTTTTACCGTCATGGTGCCCATCGCAGCAATTGGGTTTATCAACTGTCAACAGATAACGGCCGTAGCTTTTCTGAACCCATCTCATTTCTTAAGCATAAAAGGCGCAATGATATGGCGGCAGTAGATTCTTGGTATCCTTGGATAACCAAAGGCGACGGCAACGAATTGCATGTGGTATTTGACTATCATTTATGTCTAGATACCAAACCAAGCACCATTGGCCTTGGGCACATAGCCAAGAGATACAATGTGTACTATATGAAGTTCAATACCCAAACAGGGGAGTGGACCAATATCAACAATGATATACTTGAAACACCGGTTACGCGGGAGATTGCAGAAGCTAAAACTTTGGTAGCTGAAACTGATGATAATTGGACTTTTCAGGGAGTACTGGACCTAGACTCCAAGGGCTGGCCCCATATTGGTATGACGGTAGGTAAGGAGATACCCAATTCTAGACGTAGCGCACCCAAGAAAATGCACTATTTCTGGTGGGATGGTATACAATGGATACAAAATAGGAATACCAATATGCCTACTGGCAATGGTTTTATAAAGGTGACCGAAGCTGATGATGTTCAATTTTTTATTGATGAAGTTAATGAAAATGGCCAAGGAGCCATCGCCCGATACGATTCCAGAGTTAATGGAACCACTTTTAAAAAGGAAAAGACCTTCATCAAAAAAAGTAATGCTCGTTTTGCCATTTCAGCAAGTATTGAAAATGCCCATCCTGACGCCCTTTTGATTGTTGCCGAAATATCACCAAAATCAGACTACAGAAGAATGTATTTGTTGGGGGATAATGGCCCTATCCAAAGAAAGACTTCTGAGGCCAAGGTCCTTGCCGCCAAATCGGCTTTTGACCACCTCAAAAATGCCAAGGAATGGAACCTTGTCCTTAGTGACACCGGTACTCGGAATTGGAGAGAAAATTGGACTCTGGATGGCGAATTGGCGACAATCGAGAACACAGAAGCAGGTATGAATTTTTCTGCCGGGCCTGAGGCCAATAATGATGCCCATCACGCGGTTCTTTGGACGAAGGACACTTTTGCTGGCGATATAAGAATAGAATACGACTATGTACGGACGGATGAACAAAATAAATATGTAAACATTCTCTATATACAGGCCTCAGGTACTGCTACGGGCGAATATGCAACCGATATTGCACAATGGCAGCATTTACGAAAGGTTCCTGCTATGAGAAAATACTTTGAAAATATGAACGCCCTGCACATTAGCTATGCTGCTTTTGGCAATAAAGGCGATGGTCTGTTTTACACGCGTGCCCGAAGATATCCCAAGCCAGAAGTTAAAAGTTTTAAGATAACCCAAGTGGAACCTTCTTATGATTATAAGGGTTTTATTGAAACGGGCAAGAAGTACCATATAACTGCGATGAAATTGGGGGACTATCTCTATTTTGAGGTAAGCGGTGACAAGGATACGGAGTTATTTACGTGGGATTTGTCAAAAATTGACCCTATTCTGGAGGGCAGGATTGGCCTACGGCATATGTATACCCGTTCAGCACGCTACAGTAGTTTTAAGATTTATACGAAATAATTTCAGTAGAGATTTAGTTAGATGATTTTTTATAGATTCTTAATAATGAATTTTAGAACAACAATATTTAGGTTAAAAATCAAGTCTTTTGAGGCCCTTTCATCTCAAATTCACTGAGGTAACCCCTTGACTTTAGTATCGATTCTAAATTTACCTGGAGAAAATCCTGTTTTCTTTTTAAAAATTCGATTAAAATAAAAATCACTTTCAAAGCCAAGTTCAAAGGCAATTTCCTTTTGGGTTTTGTTGGTAGCCAAGAGGAGTTCCTTTGCCTTTTCAATTTTTAAGCTTAAAAAATACTGTAGTGGGGATACGTCGGTCTGTTTTTTAAAATCCAATCGAAATTTGGAATAACTTACCCCAAGCCTTTCGGCAATTTCTTTTAGTTCAATGGAGGAATCAATACGATTGTACATGATGGACTTTGTTCGGTTGACCATGGTATTCATATCTGCTACATTTGGACCCCCGGTCTTTAGATTATACAATTCGGCCATGAGCTGTAAACAGAGGGCGGAGGCTGTTCGTTGAAAACCAAAATCCTCCCTTTCAAATAGCAAAAAGAGCCTGTCAAATAGGGTTAAAATTTGAGCTTGGTTAGCGTTGGAAATTATTGGGTCTTCAGGGCTGAAAAACCCATTGGTTATGAACTGGGTTGCCAAGGTACCGGAAAAACCTATCCATCGTTCTGTCCAACCCTTATTTTCTCTGGGTCTATACCGGTGCCAAACCCCAGGAAATAGCAAGAACACATCCCCATCCATAAGTCTAATTTTTCCTGTAGGACTACTTTCAAACTCCCCCTCGCCCTGGGTGATCAATACCAGATGGAATTCATTCAAAACCCGACCGTTTTCCCAAGAAAATATATAAGAATCGGGGTGGTCTGTACTTGGATAATTGGAGTTTATTGGGATTTTGGTCCGTCCCAAATTGTTGATGTAGAATCCCCATGCCTTGTCCCGATCAAAGACCATCAAGTATTTTCTATAGCTATTTTTCATATCATTTTATGCAATAAAAATATCAAATTGTCAATTGGTATCCGTGCCATTATTCCAGAAATTGTATGAATTATGGAAGTAAATGATTTATTCATTGTCAAAAATCAAAACTAACTCTATTTTAAAGATTATTTTGTCAATAAATAAATTTATCGGAATCTTAAAACAGAGTAACAAAATATGCTATTTGTATCCGCTAAATACACTAAATTTCAACTATGGATGTCATGAAAATATTGAGACTTTCCTATCTTATCCTAATAGTACTCCTTGGCAGTTGTACGTCCGAATCTGACATTAACGTTACTGACTTAAGATGCGAGTACAGAAACAACCCTTTGGGCATAGACAACACCCAACCCAGATTGAGTTGGAAATTGGAAGCACCCCATTTTGAAAGAGGGCAACAACAAACGGCCTATCAGCTATTGGTGGCCAGTAGCCCTGCCCTTTTGGACGGGAACACGGGAGATGTCTGGGACTCGGGCAAGGTTTCCTCCAGCCAATCCGTCAATGCGGTGTATGCAGGGATTCCGTTGGAGTCCACCAAAACCTACTACTGGAAGGTGAAGGTATGGGATGCAGCGGGCCATCCTTCGGGTTGGAGCGCACCGGCCATATTCTCCATGGGGCTGCTGCAGCCAGAGGATTGGAAAGGCGAATGGATCTACAAAGAAGGTCAAAACAAAAAAGACCACAACTGGTACAGAAAGAACTTTACCTTGGATGCCGATCCAGAATCAGCCTACGTCCATGTGGCCTCCTTTGGGTATCATGAGGTGTACGTGAACGGTAAAAAAGTGAGCGATGCAGTAATGAATCCTGTGCTGTCCTATAAGAAAAAAAGGCTCCCGTACCTTACCTATGACATTAAGGAACACCTCACAAAAGGCAACAATGTCATTGGTATTTGGCATGCGGCTGGTTGGGCACGATGGGGCAGGATGAAAGAATACTATGACCCACCATTTGTGTTTAAGGCCCAAGCACATATTACAGGGGATACCACCAATGTGGTATTGGCAACCGACGCCAGCTGGAAATGTAAAAAAAGCTACAGCGCCTACATTGGCTCATGGGACATTTTGGATTTTGGCGGTGAAATCATAGATGAACGCTTACGTGAAGACGACTGGAACACCGCAGATTACGATGATGGCCATTGGGCCAATGCCGTGGTGTTCGATAATGAGAACGCCAAAGAAGTGGGCTTTGTAAACTTAAATTTAGGCCCTAAAGGAGCCATTCGGGGACCTAATACAGATGCCAATCCGCCCACTACCAAAATCACGGCCACGCTTAGCGCCCAAATGGTGGAGCCCCAGGTGAAGTTCAAAGAAATAAATCCCATTGGGGTAAAAGAGAAGGAAGACGGCAACTATATCATTGATATGGGTGAAAATTACACGGGCTTTTTTGAAATGAATCTGTTCCAGGGAAAAGAGGGCGATACCATCACCTTTGAAATTGCAGACCATAAAGAGGTCGTCTCCTCTTGGGAACAACGGAGCCAGTACGTTTTTGACAAAACCGGTGCGGGCCATTTCACCAATCGGTTTAATCTTGCCGGAGGGCGCTATGTTACCGTTTACGGCATTGATTACAAACCAGATCTAAAGGACATTAAAGGACATGTCATTACCAATGACAGAAAGCAGATCAGCAAATTTGAAAGCTCCAGTGAATTGATGAACAGGATCTATCAGATTAATCTAAACACCTATATTGCCAATACCATTGATGGCATTTTGGTAGATTGTCCCCATCGCGAACGTCGTGGTTGGGGCGAGGTGACCGTGGCGGCGATGTACGGTGATGCCCTGCCCAATTTTGAGAGCGGGGCCTATATGGCGCAATATGCCCAATTTATGCAAGACGCACAGGCCGATGATGGTAAAATGCGCGCCGTGATCAACGGAGACGATTTTGAGTTTTTAATGTGGATGGCCAACAGCCCCATTACCATTTGGGAAACCTACAGGATGTTGGGCGATGAACGTTTGCTAAACAACCATTATGACAGCATGAAAAAGTGGATGCACTGGCTGTACGAACATTCGGATTATGATAGTGGCGGTACCTTAAAAATTGGTGAGCGGGGCACTTTGGAATTTCCAGGATTGGGAGACTGGTGCACGCCAAGAGGTAATTTTTGGAGCTCAAGCAACTCTCCGGAATCGGCCCATTTCAATAATACGGTCTATGCCTTTATGTTGGAAAATGCCTTGAACATTGCCAAAACCCTGAACAAAACGGAAGATATTGCCCTCTTTTCAAAGCGATTGGAAGTACAGCGCAAGGCAACCCATGCCAATCTATACGACCCTGCCACGGGAAAATATGGCGAAGGACACCAAGTGAACCAGGCCTTTGCCCTGATTTCAGGGGTTACCCCGGAATCTGAAAGGCAAAAAGTGTACGACAACCTGGTAGATCAGGTGCTCTATAAATTTCCGTACTACGACACCGGCAGCTCGGGCCAGGCCCTCTACACCCGTTATTTTACGGAATACGGCGAACGGATGGATTTGATCTATGAACTCTTACAAGACAAACGGCACCCAAGCTACGGCTACTTTTTGGATCAAGACAAAACCGTATGGCCAGAGCGTTGGTCCGCTATTGGAAGTAGCCAGATACACACCTGTTACACGGGTATTGGGGGCTATTTCATTAAAGGGTTTGGCGGCATAAGGCCCCACCCAGAACATCCCGGCATGCAGAAAATGCTCATTAAGCCCGCGGTTGTGGGAGATTTGACCCATGCCAACACCGAATACCGATCCATGTACGGCAACGTAATCGTGAACTGGAAAAGGAAGGATGCGGGTGCCCATTTTCATATTGAGGTGCCCATAAACACCACGGCGCAGGTCTATCTGCCGGCAATGGGCAAAGATGGCATCAAAGAAAACGGTGTTTTGGCCGAAAAAGCGGAAGGTATCCAATATGTGGGCACCGAGAAAAATGATGCCGTTGGTACTTATGTGATATATGAGGTAACGTCTGGCAGCTACGATTTTCTGGTGGACCAACTACCGGAAACAACCTACCCCGACCCTTTGAACAAACCGGCCAATCTATCCAAGATAGGGCGTTTGAGCGCGTCGTCCATGGTCATAGAATCGGAAAAATTACCCGTTTATGAAGCCTTTAGGGCAAACGATGAAGATTCGGGAACCCGCTGGTGGGCCGCGGCGAGCAAGAACCAATATCTTGAAGTGGAATGGGTAAAACCGCAAACCTTCAACCAAATTATTGTAGATGAGCACGAGAACAATATCAGGGCGTATCAATTGCAATACTGGGAGAATGGGGCATGGCAAAACCTTGTGGAAGGCACCTCTTGTGGCCCGGATAAAGTCCATCAATTCAATGCCGTTAAAAGCACAAAGTGCAGACTGTACATTGTAGATGCAGAGCGGGCGGCCTCCATTACAGAACTGAAAATTTTACATAAGGAATGATAGCCCCGTTGGTATTCAAAAAGAGGCACTGGAAAATAACCTCTACTGGAAAAGGATCCCATTTGTGGTAAGGGCCGAAGCCTTAAAAAGTACTGAATATGCGCAAACTGATTTATTTTTTATGTATGGCCGTTTATGGCTGTGGCACAATGGCATCATTTGGCTTTCAAGCAAGGGACACCATTTACCCCATTTTTCAGTTCCCCCAACATAAGATGCCACAGATGGACGGCGATTTTTCCGATTGGAACCTGGTGCCGGATACCTACGCCATTGGCCTGGAGCAAATGAAGGAGAGCGTGAACGGCATTGGGTTTGATCTGGACCCGGCCGATCTGGATATAACCGTAAAGGTGGGATGGGTCAAAGACTTGAATAGGCTGTACTTCTATGTAGAGGTTTTTGATGATTTCTGGGAATTTGAGCGCTTGGACATCAAACAAGATATTTTTGAACTGGTGGTGGATGCAGATATGTCTGGCGGCAATTTCATTAAAAAGTGGAATGCCAATACCAGTAGGATGCCCATGGAGGAACTGCATTTTAGAGGACACGGGGCGCATGCGCAGAACTACCATGTCTTTATGCCCCCGAAAAATAAGGACTGGGCCATGGTTTGGGGAAATACCCCGTGGATCAAAGACTTTCCGTATGCCAATGCGGCCTACGACCACAACTTGGAACAGGGCAGACCCGGGTGGCTCAAAATGGAATTTTGGATCACCCCCTTTGATCATGCCGCCATTGAAGGCATCAATCGTTCCGCAGTTTCACAATTAAAGGAAAATGAACGTATTGCACTATCGTGGTGCGTACTGGATTATGACGATGATGATAAGGTACGAAAGGATTTTATCAATCTGGCGCATGACCTCAACATGATCCACGATGGCGATTATTTAAATGCATTCAGGTTGATGCCCCTATCGGAGGAGTTCACGGAGCTGCAAGCAAATTGGTCTTTTGTAGAGGTTGATCGGGACAGGCGCGTGTTTGCCTTTAAAGATGAGTCTTTGGGCACCGTTGAAAAGTGGTTGTGGGATTTTGGCGATGGAAGCACTTCCAAGGAACAACACCCTGTACATCAATATACCACCCCGGGCCATTGGACCGTTGTGCTCACGGTTGAAAACAAAGAGGGCAAATCCATAAGGTCCAAAGTGTGGGATGTGGTAACAAAGTAGGCTTTATGACCGGATACTGTTTAAAAAATATAATGATGGGAATTAAAAAAATGAGCCCCTTTTTTTATGCGATCTTATCCCTTTTGGTAACAACGAACTGTAAAAAAACAGAAGGTGCCAAAAAACCTAATGTGCTGCTCATCTGTGTGGATGACCTCCGTCCAGAGTTAAAGAGCTTTGGGGCAGGGCATATTAGCTCACCAAACATTGACGCTTTTGCGGAAACGGGAATTAGATTCCGGAAACATTTTGTGAATTCCCCAAGTTGTGGTCCATCGCGTTACACCCTATTGACAGGACAGTTTGGCCCCGCAGCAAACAGTGCTCTTTTCCAAAGAGCGGATAAAATGAACGAAGGCACACAAAAAGTGGATAAATCGATGCCAGAGTGGTTTAAATCACACGGCTATACCACGGTTTCCGTGGGGAAAGTGTCTCATCATCCAGGAGGTAGAGGCGGCAAGAATTGGAATGATAGCACAATAATTGAAATGCCAAATGCATGGGACAAACATCTTATGCCGGTAGGGCAATGGGAACATCCACGTGGAACGATGCACGGTTTGGCCAATGGAGAGATTAGGGTAAAGGCCGGTGAGATGGATGTGTTCCAGACAGTGGCAGGAGATGATGGTATCTATCCTGACGGCGCAATTACCAATGAAGCTGTCAGGGAACTGAACACACTGGCCCAGAATCCTAAAAACCCGTTTTTTATGGCAGTCGGAATCATTAAACCACATTTGCCATTTGGTGCACCAAAAAAGTATTATGACCGGTATGAAGGCGTTGCGTTTCCAGAGATAAAACATCCACAAAAACCAAAAGGAAAAACCACATGGCATGGCTCAGGTGAATTTATGAGATACAATCGCTGGGGCAAGAATCCCGATACCGATCCTGATTTCGCCGATGATATTCGCCGGCACTATGCGGCAAGCGTTAGCTATGCAGATGCCCAAGTGGGAAAAATACTTGCGGAACTGAAAAGGACAGGGGCAGATAAAAACACCATCGTGGTGCTTTGGGGAGATCATGGATGGCATTTAGGAGAACATGGCATTTGGGGAAAACACAGTTTGTTTGAGGAATCATTGCATGCACCTTTAATTATTCACCATCCAGAAATGAAAAACAAAGGAGCGAGTACAGATGCCATTGTTGAAACGGTCGATATCTTTCCTACCTTATGCGATCTGGCCGGAATTGAAATCCCTGGGTATGGCCTTGGGGTCTCATTAAAAAAAATAGTAGCGGACCCAAATACCACGGGTCATGATGCCATAGCGTATAACGGCAAGGCTTCAACCATTAGAACCCCGACCCATAGGATGATACTTCATAAAGATGGATTTGTGGAATTATATGACCATACGTCAACAGCAAAGGAAACAAAGAATGTGGCAGGGGAACAGGAAGAATTGGTGAAGAAGTTAACCTATAAACTAAAAACAAGGTTGGATTGATCTTGGAAAGTCACCTATGACCGTCTACCTATTGATAGTGCCAAATGCTTTTTGTAGACAAAGGTGTAAAGTTGTTCAATACAGTGTTTCACATAGATAAATGAAACGGTACAAGTTTTTTGATATAACACTAAAATAAATCAGACAATGATAAAAGTTGGATTGTTCGGTATTGGACTGGATACCTATTGGCCCCAGTTTAAAGGCCTGAAAGAACGCTTGGAGGGCTACCAAGACCATATTGCCAAAAAGATGGAATCCTTCAACGCCCAAGTGGTAAATGTGGGTTTGGTAGATTCGCCAGAAAAGGCCATCGTTACCGGCCAACAACTAAAAAAGGAAGATATAGACATGCTGTTCTTGTATGTGTCCACCTACGCCCTTTCGTCCACCGTGCTGCCCGTGGTGCAAAAGCTAAAATGCCCTGTGGTCATTTTGAACATACAGCCCGTGGCGGCCATAGATTACGAAAAATTCAATGCCCTTGGGGATCGGGGCAAAATGACGGGGGAATGGCTGGCCCATTGCCAAGCCTGCTCCGTGCCGGAACTGGCCAATGTGTTCAACCGAGCGGGAATAGGATATGACTTCGTCACCGGCTATTTGGATGAGGAAAGCGTTTGGACAGCACTACGGGATTGGATAGATGCCGCGCGCGTAAAACGGGTCATGAACAACAATCGCTTAGGGGTCTTGGGCCACTATTATGGGGGCATGCTGGATGTGTATTCCGATTTGACCAAGCAGGCCGCCGCTTTTGGAACGCACATAGAAATTGTTGAAATGTGCGAGCTCAAGAAATATCGTGATGCCGTTACGGACAACGAAGTGGAAACCAAATTGGAAGAGTTCAACAATACTTTTGAAGTCACAGAAAGCTGTGAAAAAAAAGAACTAGTTCGCGCTGCAAAAACTTCCCTGGCACTAGATGCGCTAGTCACGAATCATAAATTGGGTTCCTTGGCCTATTATTACGAAGGCGAATCGGGCAACGCCTACGAAAACATGGTTACCTCCGTCATTGCGGGAAATACCCTGTTAACCGGTAAAAATGTTCCCGTGGCGGGAGAATATGAAGTAAAAAACGCACAGGCCATGAAGATCATGGATGCCTTTGGTACAGGTGGGTCTTTTTCCGAATTCTATGCAATGGATTTCAATGATGATATAGTAATGCTCGGACATGATGGTCCCGCACATTTTGCCATTGCCGAGGGAAAGGTACAATTGGTTCCCTTGCCCGTATATCACGGTAAGCCCGGCAAAGGACTCTCCATACAAATGAGCGTAAAGCATGGCCCGGTTACCTTACTCTCCGTGGTAGAGGGCAAAGACGATGTGTTTTTGTTGGTGGCGGAAGGAGAATCTGTTGAAGGACCAGTTTTGCATATTGGCAATACCAACAGTAGGTATCGTTTTTCCATTGGGGCCAGGGCATTTATGAACCAATGGTCCAAACAGGGGCCCTCCCACCATTGCGCCATTGGCGTGGGGCATATTGCCAATAAAATTGAAAAACTGGGAAAATTGTTGAACTTGAGGGTCGTGCAAATATGTTAGGTTTTTTCTGTGGATACAACACTGGTCAATCAGTTAAGAATTAAGTTAGGATAAAATGAAACGAATACTACCACTACTCATAATTATACTTTCTTACGTATCATGCATTCACAAGCAAGAGGTTGGCGTTCCGAACATCGTAGTCATAAATGTTGATGATCTGGGATGGAAGGATGTGGGGTTTATGGGTAGTAAATACTATGAAACGCCCAACTTGGATTATCTTGCCAGTCAGGGCATGGTCTTTACCAATGGGTATGCGAGCGCATCCAACTGTGCTCCAAGTAGGGCAAGTTTAATGACGGGACAGTGGACACCGCGCCACGGCATATACACCGTATCGCCCTCCACCAGGGGAAGATCGGAGGATAGAAAACTGATTCCCACCAAGAACACCCACACCCTGGCCGCCCAACATAAGGTCCTACCAGAGGTGCTGCAGGAAAACGGCTATGCCACCTGCCATGCCGGCAAGTGGCATTTGAGCGACAACCCCTTGGAACATGGCTTTGATCTGAATATTGGAGGGGGGCACAATGGTCTTCCAAAAAGTTACCGTCCACCCTATAAAAATGTGACCATTGAAAAAGGGAAAGCCGAATACCTTACAGATTTAATTGTTGAAAAAGCCCTGATTTTTATTGACACTGTTCAAAAACCCTTTTATCTAAACTATGCCCCTTATGCGGTACATGTGCCCATCATGCCCGTGGACAGTATTGTTCCCAAATACGCAAAAAAGTCGCCCTGGGAAGGTCAGGGAAATGCGGAATACGCCTCTATGGTAGATAATCTGGATAGGAACATAGGATTGCTCATTGACAAATTGAAAGAAAGAGACCTACTGGACAATACGCTCATTGTATTTACCTCTGATAATGGAGGTCTGTATGGCATCACCAAACAAAAGCCTTTACGGGCAGGTAAGGGCAGTTATTATGAAGGTGGTATTCGTGAGCCTTTTTTCTTTGTGTACAAAAAGAGGATTCAGGCCCAAACAACAAGTGATGTTCCCATAACGAACATGGATATTTTTCCCACTGTTTTGGCCTACGCAGGTATTGAAAATGTTGTTTTGGAATTGGATGGTCAAAATCTGTCTTCCGTTTTAGAGAGAAAGACCAAAACCTTGGAACGTTCGCTATTTTGGCATTTTCCCATTTATTTACAGGCTTATAATGTAGATGACAATGAAAACAGGGACCCCTTGTTCAGAACCCGTCCGGGTTCAGTGATAAGAAAAGGGGATTGGAAACTACATTATTATTTTGAGGACAATGGGATGGAACTATATAACTTATCGGATGATATTGGTGAAACGAATAATCTTGTTGAAAAATATCCTGACAAAACCAACGAGCTATTCGGCCTATTAAAAGAATGGTGGAAAGCAACCGCTGCGCCGATTCCTGACCAGCTGAACCCTGAGTATATAGAAAAAATATAGTATTAACAGATTTTAGCCCAACAGATATGCAAGCAATTTTAGGAGTTTTGTTCCATTCGCTCGGGGGGATTGCCGCCGGTAGTTTTTATATGCCCTACAACAAGGTAAAGGGATGGGCATGGGAAAGTTATTGGATGGTAGGTGGCCTAGTATCATGGTTTATTGTGCCTCCAATTGCCGCTTGGTTGACCATACCCAATTCTATGGAAATTATTGGAACTGCTTCCAGTTCCATATTGTTTTTTACTTTTTTGATGGGCTTGCTTTGGGGTGTTGGCGGACTCTCCTATGGCTTGGGTATACGCTATTTGGGCATGTCTCTGGGCAATTCGGTAGTCCTTGGATTCTGCGCCGCTTTTGGGGCCTTGGTGCCTCCTATATATTACAATCTAGTTCCGACGGAGGGAAAGGTGACCTTTACCGAAATGTTGTCATCTACGGGTGGCCAAGTCGTGCTTTTGGGTGTAGCGGTTTGTATCCTAGGTATCGCTATTTGCGGCAAGGCGGGAATGCTAAAAGAAAAGCAACTTTCCGATGCAGAAAAAAAGAAAAGCGTGGCAGAGTTCAATCTTGTAAAGGGACTACTAGTGGCCATTCTTTCAGGTATTTTAAGTGCCTTTTTCAATTTCGGAATTGAATCGGGCAAGCCTTTGGCCGAGGCTGCGGTAGCATCGGGCCATGATGCCCTGTTTGCGAACAATGTCACTTTTGTGGTCATTCTTTGGGGCGGACTCACCACCAATCTGTTTTGGACGACTATGCTGAGCGTCAAAAATAAGTCCTACAACGATTTTAAAAACAAGCATACCCCTATCACCAAGAATATCCTATTTGCCTCTTTCGCTGGACTTATCTGGTTCTTACAATTTTTCTTTTACGGTATGGGCGAAAGCAAATTGGGCAACGGTGCCAGTTCATGGATTTTGCACATGTCCACCATTATTTTAACGGCCAACCTTTGGGGCATTTACAGAAAAGAATGGAAGGGAGTTGCAAGAAAAACCAAGATGACCATTATTGCTGGAATCGTCGTGATATTATTATCTGTTGTCTTGGTGGGGATTGGTAATTCGATTTAGACAAAGCCTTCGCTTTACTCATTTTCAAACTCCCGCTTAAAATCCATCAACATATTCTTGACAATTTCTTTTGGGTCACCATCGGATAGACTCTCAAAAGAAACATAGCCTTGAAATCCTTGTTTTTTAATCATACTAGCCATCTTGGCCATATCTGTTGTTTTCTGGACTTGGTTATGATATACATGCTCTTTGATGAACCAATAATCGGCATAAGGGGCCAATTTTTCCGCCTCGGCATAAGGGTCGTCCGTGGTACGCAGTCCGGAGATATCCAAGATAAGTCCAAACCACTCCGAGTCTACCTGTTTAAGAACATCGATAACTTCATCTGCCGTAAACAAAAACTCATTATGGTTTTGTAGCGCGGCAATAACGCCAACTTTTGCACCATACTGGGCACATAACTTATATTCTTCTACCAGCCACTCTTTTACTTGGTCTTTGGTGTAGCCTTCGGGAATATTCCTGCCCGTGAACATTCGTAAGATGGAGGAACCTATCTGAGAGGAAACGGCCAGCCAATCTTTGATCATTTGTCGGTCTTTTTCTCTTGCTGCTACGTCTGCGGTAACGAAATTATTTCGCACTCCGGTCCATGAGATGTTCAATCCCAATTCTAACGCACGTTTTTTTAAGGCAAAAATCTCAGCCGTATCGGGTAGGTTTGGATAGGATGAAAAATAGTAGGAAGTTAAATCCACCGCATGAAGCCCGATATCCGCAGCAAACTCCATCATATCGAACAGATCCATTTTCCCGCTTTTAAATTCATCATTGAACGAGTAGGCATTAGCGCTGTATTGCACACGTTGCTTCATGGAAACAGGTGCTACCCTTTTACTGCTTGAAGCCGCAAACAGGCCGGGAGCCACAGCAAGTGCGGGCACCATTGTTAATTTACGAAGGGCGTCTCTTCTGCTATTTTTCATGGTCTTGGTTCTTAGTTGTTCAAAAGGTGAATTACCCTATTCCAAATCTCTTCACTGACCTGCATCCCGTTTTTTTCGTTTTCAATTTTATTGGCTAGGGATTTTTCACCGGGATAGTAGGTTTTTCCACCCGGTTGGGTAGGTGTAATATCTTTGGTATATGAAATGATTTCTTCCAACAGTTGTTCCTGTAGCTCGCCATCTTGAAAAGTTACTGCATCCATACACAGAAAAATCTGTGAGACCCCATATTCGTGTTCTTCCAAGCCTAATTTATAGGTAGACCTTCCTGCGGAAAGCAATGTGGCGAGCATATCCAATACCATGGCCAGGGCCGACCCCTTCCAATAGCCAATGGGCAGTCCACTTTTAGTTTGCAAAATATCCTCCGGATTTTTGGTAAAATTTCCATCTGCATCAAATCCGCCATCGTATGGCAATGCATCGCCCCTTAACTTATATTCATTGATTTTGCCAAAGGAAAATTGGGTCATGGCCATATCCAAAACAATGTGTCCTTTCTCTCTTGGAATGGCAATAACCAAGGGGTTATTGCCAAGTCGCGCCTCCTTCCCGCCCCAAGCGGGCATATTGGGCTCCGTATTGGTGAAGAGGATACCGATACAATTGTGTTCCGCGGCCATCCAACCATAATAGCCAGCCCGCATCCAATGGTTGGTGTTGCGAAGTGCCACTAGTCCCATACCGTTCTCTTTGGCCATTGCGATAGCGCGATTCGTACATTGTATTGCATTTAGCACTCCAGAACCTAAACTGCCATCCCAGCGTTCTAGGCTACCAAAGCCTTCAAGCTTTTCAGCCTCAGCATCTTTTTTAACCAGACCACGTTGCAACTGTTCAATAAAAAAAGGCACCCGATTAATACCGTGCGAGTTTACCCCGTGAAGCGTATTTTCGATATGTACCTCTGCCAATAGTTTCGCTTTTTCCTCAGAAAATCCGTATTTGTTAAAGAGTGAAAACAGTACGGAATGCATTTCTTCGGAACGGATGGTTCTGGTCATTTTTTTCTTTTTAAAATATGGCTCAGCTTAAACCGGGTAGCATTTTTAGTGTAAAGAAGCCATACAAGGATTATAGAATTTAATCATTTTCCGCTTTTTCATAGGTAGTATTTGCCCATCTAATCTGAGCTCTACCACCTTTAACCCGGTACGCACCGTATCTAATGCCAGATTGGGTTCCCCTTTCCGGTTCGGGAATGTCCCAATTGAACGGGGTGCCGCCAATCACGGCATTGGCGTAGTGTATTTTTTTAGTGGCGTCATTGGGATCCTGGGCAAAACCAACTTCCAATGCTATTTCAGTAGGCACATTCTTTTCAATATTGGTCAGAAAAACGATGTCCCTTCCCTCTGCTCCAGAACCTCCCCTAAAGTTTATTTGTTCCCTAAAAATATCAAACGATTGTTGCACTTGATTTCCATTTCCATCATCACCATAAACCGGTTTAGCCAAATAGAGACAAATTGCAGGGTCGTTAGGGCCACCGCCACCCGTATGCTTTCCTTTTGCCTGCATGATATAGGTGCCATCCGAGCCTACATTATCGGTTTTACCAACTTCGAGTATGCGCACGGTACCGGTAAACTTGGCAAAACTACCCACACCTGTGGTCTGGGACCTTGACAGGGAACGTTCTATTCTGGGTTGTAGCGTATTTGGGTCGTCCATGTGGTTGGACTCGTGCGTGATGTTGTAAATGCCCCATACCGTGCCATCAATCGTTATTTCTTTATAGTCCGCGTAACAACTGCGGTCGTCAATGGCACCCACATTTACCGGATTCGGAATATCGGTCGCCCTATCGGGATTTGTTCCTGCCTCGGTACATCTGGTAATGGGTCCCGTTTCCTCATCCACAAGTTCTGATACTTCAATCTGGGGCTCCTTAACAATTTCTCCATCAACTTCTTTCGTTTCAACAATATCCTCTCCTGAATCGCAGGAAAAAAAAGCCATCGTTAGCATACAGAATATAACAAAAGTGCGTTTGTTCATCATCGTGATTTTTCCTGTTTTCAACGCTAGTATTCCTTATCCAAATAAAAGTCAAAAGAAAAAGAAACGTATCCTGTGCTTTCTTGCCTTTTTACTACCTCGGCTAACTTATCTTTTTTAATAACTACTTCTTTAGGATGAAATACTAAACCTTATAGTACAGGATACCCTCCCCCTTTCAAAACTGTATTTTAGTCCGTTAGGGACTATATACAATGAAAAAGATAATTTTAGGTGTTCTAACAGTGTTTACTGCGGTGCTCTTTTCCTGTGAGGAGAAAGGAGAAAATACCCGGAACCTTGCTCAAGAATTCATGGCCCCACCTGCTAGTGCCAAGCCCAAAACATGGTTCCATGCCATGAGCGGCAATATGACCAAAGAAGGGCTTACCAAGGATTTGGAATCTATGGCCGAGGTGGGTTTGGGTGGCTTATTATTGTTCAACGTCACCCAGGGCATTCCCAACGGACCCATAAAATACAACTCACCGCAACACCATGAAATGATTGCCCACGCCGCCAAAGAGGCAGAGCGCCTTGGCCTTTCTTTTGGGGTGCATAACTGCGATGGTTGGTCTGCCAGTGGCGGACCCTGGGTACTCCCGGAAGAATCCATGAAAATGGTGGTATGGAGCGAAACGGTTACCGAGGGTGGCGTCATCCACCTACCCTTAAAAGAGCCTACAAAACGTGAAGGATTTTATCAGGATATCGCGGTACTTGCCTACCCTGCGCTAGATTCAGAAATAGACGACACTACAAATACGCCAGTAATCACGGCATCGGATACATTGTTGGATACGGCCCTTATTTGTGATGGAAAAATAGATGCCGAATCTACTCTAACAGCACAGAAAAACGAATTCCCATGGATACAGTTTACCTACCAAAAGCCCAAAACCATACGCTCTGCCAACATCATTTTTAACGACCGCCATAGTACGGCCATATTACAAACGAGTAAGGACGGTAAAAAATTTACCGATGTTCGAGATTTGTACAAGGTGCGCACCGGAAAAGGAGAATGGGCCATAAACGACCATTTTGAGGGAGTAACATCAACATATTTTCGATTAAAATTCAATAGGTCCACCACCCTAAAGGAAGTACAGCTGACAGCAAATTATTATATAAACAACGCTTTGGGCAGAACGGCAATCGCCAGAACCGAGGACAAGAATTTAGCTGTTATAGGTTCTCCGGATAGTACTATGCTTATAGACCCTTGGCAAATAAGAAACCTTTCAGATCAGATGGATGCCCAAGGTGTACTAAAAACAAAACTGCCCAGTGGCAACTGGACCATCATACGCTTTGGTTACACCTCCACCGGTGCATTTAACAATCCCGCCTCCGACGAAGGTCGTGGCCTGGAAGTGGATAAACTGAGCAGGCCGCCTTTTAAGAAACATTACGATGCCTTTATCAAAAAGGTGGTGAACAAGGCAGGACCGGTTGCACCAAATGCTTTGCAGTACATTGAAATTGACAGTTATGAAATGGGCGGGCAAAACTGGACTGATGATTTTGCCAAAATCTTTGAGGACGAAAAAGGCTATGATTTTATTGAAATGCTACCCTTGGTGGCTGGACGGTTTATCGGAAATGCAGCATCTTCGGAGGCCGTACTCTCCGACTACAGAAAGGTGATTTCCGACCTCATGACCAAAAACTATTTTGAGTATTTTACGGAACTGTGCAATGCAGACGGACTCAAAAGTTACATAGAACCCTATGGTTTTGGGCCCTTGAACGATTTGGACATTGGTGGTGTCACCGATATTCCCATGGGGGAATTTTGGATGAACCGGCCCATTACCCAGACCGAATCGGCCGTTTCTGGGGCGCATATCTACGGTAAGCCCGTTATTTCCGCGGAATCGTTTACCTCCACACCACAAATTAATTGGAAAGGACATCCTGCCATGGCCAAGACCTCGGGCGATCTGGGGTGGACCTACGGCATCAACGAATTCATGTTCCACAGATTTGCGCACCAGGCCAATCCCAATGTTGCCCCGGGAATGACCATGAACCGCTGGGGCTTTCATTTGGACAGGACCCAAACCTGGTGGAAAAATGCCGGGAAAGCATGGTTCAAGTACATTGCCCGTGGTTCGCATATGCTTAGGCAAGGGGTTCCGGTATCGGATGTGTTGATCTTCGTGGGAGAAGGGGCACCAAATTCTGCCTACTACAGAGACGATATTTCTCCGGCCATACCAAAAAGCATCAATTTTGATAACGTAAACACCGATGTGCTTTTAAATAGAATCGCCATTGAAGACAAGGAATTAGTACTTCCAGAAGGCACATCGTATAAAATACTGCTACTCCAAAATAGCAAAACAATTTCCTTGGAAACCGCAAAACGTATACTGGCTATTGCCAAAAGCGGGGTTCCGGTTTATGGAGCAGTCCCCGAAAACTTAGCGGGCTATAAAAATCCGGAGGAAGAACTGAAGGCTTTTGACCTGATAGTTTCCGAATTAAAACCATTAATAAAGAAGCTATCCGATTGGGAAAAGGTGTTTACCGATTATAATCTTACCCCGGATATGCAGTTTCTGAACCAAGAAACCACCGATTACGCACACCGAAAAACCGCTACCGAGGACATTTATTTCTTCTTTAACCCAGATACGTTAGAAACAAAAACATTCCATGCCCGGTTCCGAGTAGGCAATAAAATTCCAGAACTGTGGAATCCCATGGATGGGAGCATCACCAAACAAGGGTTGTTTACAACAGAAAATGGCAACACTACTACACAGATTCGGTTAGATGCGGGAGCATCTATTTTTGTGGTGTTTCGGGAGGATGCCGATACCATCCATAGCGCAAAAGAACACAAGGAGCATCTCCACCTAAAACTATCCGAGAAAAATATGCTTAAAGCCACTGTTTTAGAAAACGGCAGTTATTCCGTACCGTTGACATCAAGGGAAAATTGGGACTTTACGGTGACCGATATCCCGGCATCCCAAGATATTTCCACCAATTGGCAAGTTACTTTTAAGAAAGAAGAAGGATATGGTGGTACTGTATCATTTGACTCCTTGGTAGATTGGAGCGCTCACCCTAAAGATTCCATTAACTATTACAGCGGAACCGCCAGCTATACCAAAACCATTGTCCTTAATGAAGAAGAAACAAAAAAAGACACTAGGATAGCGCTGGATTTAGGCCAGGTTTATATCGTAGGTGAAGTCCTTATTAACGGTAAACCAGTTACCGTTTCGTGGATGCCACCTTTTCAAGTAGACATTACGGATTATGTAAAAAACGGCGAGAACCAGTTAGCAGTTCTGCTCACCAACCAATGGAGCAATAGACTGATCGGTGATGAACGCTACCCTGCCAATGATGGAGGGTACAAATTAGGACCGCATCGCGCCACAGATTTAACCATGCCGGAATGGTATACCAACAATGAACCAAGGCCTAAAGGAAAAAGAACCACCTTTACTACGGCTCCTTTTTATAAAGCAAACGATGCCCTAATGCCTTCTGGATTATTAGGCCCGGTGCAACTCCATTTTTCTAAAACCATAACCCATAAATAATGACTTACAATCCTATAAAATCTAGTAAAAAGAACTTTTTGCGCTACATTGGAATACTGTTGTTAGCGATTACCGGTTCCTGTACTACTGAGAAACCGGAACCTAAGCTATCTTTTGAGCAACTCTTATGCAATCAAAAAGAATCTCCTAAGGCCATTGAAACCGAAAAGCCCGTTTTTTCGTGGATTGTTAATGCCGAAGGGTTCAATAAATCACAATCCGCCTATCATATTTTAGTGGCATCTTCTGAAGAAAAATTAAACGAGAACGATGCCGATATTTGGAATTCCAACAAAGTACAAAGCACAACATCTACATTTGTACCCTTTGCCGGCACTAACCTTAAAGCCATGCAGCGTTATTTTTGGAAAGTGAAAATTTGGGATGAAAACAACAAGGCATCCAACTGGTCCACTACCCAGCATTTTGAAATGGGCTTAATGAATCTTGACAATTGGGGTAACGCTAAATGGATTACCCTAACAGAAGATAAAAGGATCTCGCCACACCGTTACAGGGAATACAAAACCGGCAAAATGGCAAAACCACTTATGGTAGAGGGTTTTGCCGCCAGTTATTTTAGAAAGGAAGTAACCCTAGAAAAAGAAATAGAAAAGGTAAAGGCCTACATCTGCGGGTTAGGATACTACGAACTCTATTTGAACGGGAAAAAAGTAGGTGACCACGTGCTGGACCCTGCACCATCCAATTATGACAAGCAGGCCTACTATGTCACCTATGATATAACAGAGGCTATTAAAGAGGATAAAAATGCCTTTGGTATTCTTTTGGGCAATGGTTTTTACGGACAGAATATCTCATGGAAAAATGACCCAGAATCCGAAAAGGACTTGGCATACGGTGCGCCAACCGTAAAACTACTGGTAAAGACCATATATACCGATGGCACAACTTCTGATTTTTATACGGATAACACATGGAAAGAAAATACAGGCCCCATCGTATTCAACAACATTTATGGCGGCGACACCTATGATGCCCGCCATGAAATAAATGGATGGAACACCCTGGGCTACGAAGATGACGATTGGGGCACAGCTACGGAAACAACGCCGGAAATTACCAAAGTAAGTGCGCAGCAAATACCGCCTATTAAAAAACTAAAAACCTTGGAACCGCAAAAAGTGTTTAAAGGTTCGGATGGAGAATGGATCGTTGATTTTGGACAGAACATCGCAGGTTGGGTCAAACTAAATATCCAAGAAAAAGAGGGACAGCTTATAGAGATTACAAATACAGAGGCCTTATTGACGGACGGTAGTGATATTTTTCCGGGGTCTACGGGAGGCGGTGCCAACGGTATGCCCCAAATATACAAGTACATCGCTAAAAGCTCAGAGCCGGAATCTTGGGAACCAAAATTCAGCTATCATGGTTTTAGGTACGCCAAGATAAAAGGCATTTCCAAAAAGCCCGATGCCAACATGATCAAAGCGGTACTTGTTGCTACCGATATTGACAACACTGGAAGTTTTTCGTCCTCGGACGATATCTTGAACCAAATGCACAGCATTAGCAAATGGACCATAGAAGACAACCTTCACGGTATTCCAGAGGATTGCCCCGCAAGGGAAAAATGTGGTTGGTTGGGCGATGCCCATGCCTTTGCCGAGTATGCACTGTATAATTACGACATGTACGATTTCTATAAAAAATATATGGAAGACATCCGTACCCAAATGCGGCCTACCAAAGGACATAACGACCCGGATATTACATTTCAGGTGCCTACCATGATCGCACCGGGTAAGCGCACCTCTACCTACGCAAAAATAGATTGGGGCGTGGCCACCATGTACCTGCCCTGGTATAACTATTTATTTTATGGGGATGATGCCATCATCAAGGAGTACTACCCGGACATGAAAGAACTGACGCAATTTTACCTGAATTTTAAGGGAGAAAACGGTATTATGCAAGACGGCATGGGCGATTGGTGTCCGCCGAGTTGGGACAGACGAAAAAACCCGGGTGCTATGGAAACGGATCCCATCATTTCTGCCAATGCCTACTTCTATGATATTTTAGGGGTCATGGAAACTTTTGCAAAAATGACTAATGACAGTACGTTCGAATCTCAAATGAAAATGGAAAAAGAGGCCTTAAAAAAGGCTTTTAACCAGGAGTATTTAAAACCTATAGCTGGTACCGAACATAAATGGTACCTCAGTCAGACCGCAACGGTACAAGCTTTACAGTTTGGAATGGTACCAGAGGAGGATATTACAAGTGTGGTGAACGGCTTAGTTCATGATATTGTAGAAGTAAAAGGTGGACATCACGCTACAGGAATTCATGGAAATAGATATATCTACACTGTGTTGGCAAAGCACGGCAAAGCCGATCTGGCCCATGCCATATTAACAACGCCAGACTTCCCTAGTCAGGCCTACCAGATGAATTCCGGATTTACTACCTGGCCAGAACGTCAATTTGAATGGGAAAAGATGGAAGGGCCCACAAATTCCCTAAACCACCCCATGCACAGTGGTTTTGCGGCTTATTTTTATGAGACTTTAGGAGGTGTACGACCCATTGCGGAGCAACCTGGTTTTAAAGAATTTACCGTTGACCCCGTCTTTCCGAGTCATCTTAAGACCAATAACATCGATATCAGCACGCCTTACGGTACCATTAGTAACGCATGGAACGTAAACGGCACCGATTTTGAAATGAACCTTACCGTACCCTTTAATACAAAGGCACGGGTATACATGGATAAAAAACAAAAAGAGACCTTAAAAATTAATAATGAGGACTGGAAAACATTTGCTGTTAGTGATGCAACCAACGATACACTGACCTTAGGTTCCGGAACCTACACATTAACGTATACAAAATGATAAAAATCCATCGTATTAAAATATTCAGTTTCATCTGTTTTTTGACCTTAGGTTTCTCCTGCAGTTCAGATTCGGATACGGAAGAACCCATGGATGAAATGATGGAAGAAATGGAAGAGCCGGAAGAAGAAAGTATGGACAATCCCATGGAACCCGATACCAATTTAAATGTTATCAGCTACACGGAAAGTGACGGAATCGTAAGTGTGGAATTTGAAACTGTGGAAGGAGATTTGGAATGGGAAAGCGGTAACACCCTTGATGCTTTTGATGGCACCGGATATTTACGTTGGAACAAGGAAGACAATTTTAATATGCCTGGAGTAGGGATTTTAGTGTATAAATTAAACATATCCACTCCAGGAACCTACCAGTTTGTTTGGCGGTCCAGAATTTCAGAAGGCGATAGTCAATCCGAAGGAAATGACTCCTGGCTCCGCTTTTCCGATGCAAGTGATTTTTTTGGTCGGCGAGACGGCAGTACGGTATTCCCAAAGGGACTGGATAAAACCCCTAATCCGGAAGGCAGCAGCTCGGACGGTTGGTTTAAAATTTATATGAATCGAGTAGGAGAATGGTTTTGGCGTTCCAATACCAGCGATAACGACCCACACAATGTTTTTGTAAAATTTGACACCCCTGGAATCTACACCATGGAGGTATCCGGACGTTCTAAATTTCATGCACTGGACCGATTTGTTTTGTTTATAGAAGGAAAAACATTGACCGAGGCACAGAATGCAGAACGCAGTGTAATTGTACAACCCTAAAAAAGTATGGTACAAGCCTTAAAATAACATTTAGAATCAAACACTTATGACATCAATGAAATATACCATCATATTTTTCCTTTCACTCCTAACCATTGGCCTATCGGCACAAAAAAAGAACATGCTCTACAAAGACGCTTCACTTTCTATAGAAGAACGGGTAGAAGATTTACTACCCAGGCTATCGCTAGAAGAAAAAGTGGCGCAAATGCGAATTTTTCATGCCAATATCGGGGTAGAATCCGATAAAAAAGGCAGGTTAAAATTGTCTGATAGGGTCATCGAAAAATTAAAACTCGGTATCGCAGGCATCAAGAATCCAGGAGAGCATATTTCGCCCTTGGCAGCCGCCAAACTGAACAACGAACTACAGAAATATATCATAGAAAATAACCGTTGGGGAATACCTGCCTTATTTGTAACCGAGTCCTACAATGGCGTAGACGCGGAAGGCTGTACCAAGTTTGGTAGGCCCATTACCTCGGCCGCCTCCTTTAATCCTGAATTGGTGAACCGTATTTGGGACGTGGTAGGTATTGAGGCGAGATTAAGAGGAATGCACATGTGCCATTCGCCGGAGGCGGATATTGTGCGCGACCCTCGTTTTGGCCGTATGTCAGAAGCCTTTGGTGAAGATACCTATCTTACCACACAGATGGTGGTCAACGCCATAAAAGGCGTGCAGGGCGATTATACCGGACTTGGAGCAGGAACCCATATTGGAGCGGTTGCAAAACACTTTGCAGGCTACGGACAAGTCTTGGGAGGTTCTAATTTTGCGGCAGTTGAAATATCGCCCAGAACCTTGATAGACGATATATACCCTCCTTTTGAGGCGGCGGTAAAAGAAGCTAGAACTTTAGGCATTATGGCCTCCCATGGCGATTTAAACGGTGTAGCCAGTCACGGAAATCCTGAATTATTAACCGGGGTTCTGCGGGACCAATGGGGATTTGATGGGTATGTAGTTTCTGACTCCAATGATATTGCGCGTTTGTACTACTTTATGAAAGTTGCCGAAAGTCCGGAGGCTGCCGCCCTACTGGGGCTTGTTGCCGGTATCGATATCGATTTATATGCCGAGGATTCCTATGCCTACTTGCCGGAAATGGTGAAAAAAGACCCCTCCATAGAAAAAATGATAGACCGTTCCGTGCGACGTGTACTGCGGACTAAAATGATATTAGGCCTTTTTGACAACCCCTATGTTGACATAAAAAAGGTAGAGAAAACCGTCCGTTCGAAGGCCTCTTTGGCCTTGGCGCAAGAAGCCGATCTAGAATCCATTATACTATTGAAAAACGAGGCAAATACCCTACCCTTAAAAAAAGAGAAACAGCAAATTGCCCTATTGGGTCCTATCTTGAATGAAACCACCAAAGCTGCCTTTGAGTCGGTTGTGGGAGACCAAGTCACTTTTGTCGCAGCACAAGGTTTTGAACTAACGGACCAGAACAAAGGCGTACCGAAATTACTGCCAACAGGTCCCGAGCAGCTAAACAAACTTGTGGATATCGCCAAAGCCTCGGACGCCGTTGTCCTGTTTTTAGGCGGTGATGAGTTTACCTCAAAAGAAGCATATTTCAATAATGCGTTGGGAGACCGAGCTACCATTGAGCCCGTTGGTGCCCAAGACGAACTGCTCACTAAAATCAAAGCCCTTGGAAAACCGGTCATCGTTGTTTTAAAACACAGAAGAACCCTATCCATCAATACCATATCGGAACAAGCAGATGCCATTTTGGACGCTTGGGATTTAAGTGAACTTGGCGATACCTCCTTGGCTAAGATCATTTTTGGAGAGGTATCTCCGTCCGGGAAATCTCCCGTAACCGTTCCTAGGTCCATAGGCCAACTCCCTTTTCATTACAGCATGAAGGAAATCAATAACAAAAAAGGCTATTTGTTTTTGGAAGATGGTCCTTTATATCCCTTTGGCTACGGACTAAGCTATGGAACATTTGAATATAAAAACCTTAAAATATCGGACAGTACCATTACCCCTACTTCCGAGATTACCGTTAGCGTTGACGTTTCCAATACCGGAAAGATGAAAGCCAAGGAAGTGGTCCAACTCTACGTAAAAGATAATATTGGCTCCGTAACCAGGCCGGACAAGGAGCTAAAAGGCTTTGAAAAAATTGAATTGGCCCCAGGGGAATCCAAAACCGTTTCCTTCACCATCAACCCGAAAATGCTCGAATTTACCGGATTGACCATGGAGAAAATACTGGAAACAGGAGATTATACGGTTATGGTAGGCACTTCTTCCCAAGAAGGGGTGACGGGAAAATTTAGACTGGAAAAATAACAACGCACTAAAACGAAAACGATGAAAACGATGAAAAGATTACTGCTTATTCTACTAGTATTTGCGACAACCAAGAACATGGGGCAGCAGATGGACAACAAAGCTATAGAAACCGCCATGGTCAAAGCGATGGAGTGGCAGGAAGCGCATCCTATTTTTGCGCTTGCCCCGACGGACTGGACCAATGGTGCCTATTACGTGGGTGTATCCAAAGCCCATGAGACGACCAAAAACCCTATCTTCCTAGCGGCTCTTAAAACGCAGGGGTATAGAAACCATTGGAAACCATTATATAGAACCTATCACGCAGATGATGTAGCGATTTCTTATTCGTATTTATATGCGAACTCCACCAGAAAAAATTTAGTGGATTTAGGTCCAACAAAAGAATTTTTGGATACTCATCTGTATGAACCCAACAAATGGAAAGATGGTACCGACAAAAACAAGGAGAAAAAAATTCTTTGGTGGTGGTGCGATGCGCTGTTTATGGCTCCACCCGTAATCACCGTATATACCAAACAGACCGGTGAAGAAAAATATCTAGACGCCATGCACAAATACTATATGGAAACCTACGACCTTTTGTTCGATCAAGAAGAACATCTTTTTGCCCGTGATACGCGCTACCAATGGGGCGTAAACGAAAAGGACCTTAAGGAACCTAACGGCAAAAAAATATTTTGGGCCCGTGGAAACGGATGGGTTCTTGGCGGGTTGGCTTTGGTTTTAACAGATCTGCCAAAAGACTACGAGCACTACGATTTTTATCTAAACCTGTACAAGAAAATCGCAGCTAGAATTAAATCACTACAACATGAGGACGGACTTTGGAGAACAAGCCTGCTTTCACCGGAATCATGGAACCACGGCGAAGTCAGTGCAAGTGGCTTTTATACCTACGCGCTAGCTTGGGGCGTAAACAATGGTATACTTGACAAAGCGACCTATGTTCCCGCCGTAACCAAAGCGTGGAATGCCTTGGCAGCCTGCCAACATGAAAATGGTATGGTAGGATGGGTGCAGGATATTGGTGCCGACCCACAGCCTGCCACGGCAGATAGCTGGCAGAACTATGGTACGGGTGCTTTTTTATTGGCCGGCAGCGAGCTGCTAAAATTGGAACGATAAAATGCATACCGGCATCAAAAGCCTTTCGGTGTCATTTTTTTTCTTACTGATACTGTTCAGCTGTCCCTGTTATGGTCAAGAAAAGGAATCCTTCATAAGCGATACCTTTACCATGCTAGATTTTAATAAACTCCAGAAGGTAAAACTCGAAATCAACAGTAGATCTGACCGTTTTTTACCTGCGTATCAAAAACTGATGGCGGATGCAAAAAATGCTTTAGATGCAAAACCTACATCAGTCGTTGAAAAAAGCAGAACGGCAGCGAGTGGTGATAAGCATGATTATTTAAGTCTGGCCCCATATTGGTGGCCAGACCTGGATAAAGAGGACGGCCTACCGTGGATACGCAAGGACGGGGAAGTAAACCCGATGACCCGGGGTGAAAATGTAGATACCGATGCAAAAAATCACTTATTCTATCATGTTAAAACACTTTCCTTGGCATTCTTTTTTTCGGGCGAAAAACAATATGCCGACAAAACCAAAGAATTATTGCAGGTTTGGTTTATAGACGAAACCACCAAAATGAACCCCAACTTAGATTATGCACAGGGCATCCCGGGAAGAAACACCGGCAGGGGATTCGGTATCATCGATTTTCATGGCATCCTTAACATCGTAACCGCTCTGGAAATTTTGAAGTCGGGTAATGCATTGGAACCTAGCGTTGAAACCCCAATGAGAAAATGGTTGGAAGACTATCTGAATTGGTTGCAGACCAGCAAATTCGGAATCTTTGAAAAGACCCGTAAAAACAATCATGGGACGCTGTACGATGTGCAACTCGTCTGCCTGCTTTTGTTTTTAGATAAAACCGATGCCGCAAGAACTGTCCTAGAATCTGTAACTGAAAATAGAATTCGGCATCAAATTGAAGCTGATGGGCGACAGCCACACGAACTGGACAGAACCAAGGGCATGACCTATAGCATCCTAAATCTGTCCGGTCTCACCAAATTGGCCTTCCTAGGAAGAAAAGAACGAATACAAATCGATTTATGGAAAGATGAATCTGCGTCAGGAACCCTAAAAAAAGGGCATGACTTTCTATATCCCTATGTAGGTAACGACAAGACTTGGCCCTACCAACAATTGGGCAGTATGGACAAAGCGGTAGAAAGACTTCAAAAAATGTTCGCAGCCACGGGTAGTATGTTGAATATACCTTCCTACTGTGGTGAGGAAAAAGCTTTGATAAAAAAGGATGATGTACAACACTTACTTTATCCCTGCTTTCTCTAAAAATTCCTAACTTTAAGAACAAAAGTCAATTGCTGTAATAACATGAAAGAGGACGTATCACCCCATAGTAATTCCAGAAGAAAATTTATAAAGAACACGGCACTTGCTGCCGGACTCATAACTATTGTACCCCGTCATGTTTTGGGGAGAGGTTTTATGGCTCCCAGCGATAAAATTAATTTGGGTTATATCGGATTAGGGAAACAAGGCGGTATTTTGGCCAATAAATTTTTGACCCATACGGAAGCACAAATTGTTGCAGGTGCCGAGGTTTGGACTTCAAAACAAACTTGGTTCAAGCAACTGGTAGAAGGTTATTATGCCGAAAAAAGGAATATAACCAACTACAAGGGGATCACTACCTATTTAGAATACGGTGAACTTTTGGAACGAAAGGATATTGATGCCGTAGTCATTGCCACTCCGGACCATTGGCATGCCAAGCAAGCCATAGACGCTATGAGATCGGGTAAGGACGTGTATTGTGAAAAACCCATGACCAACACCATCAAAGATGGTCGGGATATGGTAAATGCCAAAGAAAAATATGGCCGCGTAGTTCAAATAGGCAGTATGCAACGGTCTTGGGAAAAATTCAAGACAGCACAGGAAATCGTAAGTTCCGGTAAGCTGGGTGAGATTAAAAAAGTACTGGTCAATGTTGGAGGTCCCTACCGTGCTTATGACCTGCCCGCCCAGCCTTTGCCAAAAGGTATAGACTGGAACCTTTGGTGCGGTCCCGCTCCCCTGCTTGGTTATCATGAAAGTATTGCTCCTGAAATCGTAAAATCCTATCCCGCGTGGCGCGACTTTAAGGAAACCGGTGGTGGGCGCATCGCCGATTGGGGAACGCACATGTTCGATATTGCGCAATGGTGCTTGGGTATGGACAAAACCGGACCAGTATCCTTTATTCCGCCAAAAGACCCGAATGCCGTTCGCGGCCTTCGAATGTTCTATGAAAACGGAATTGAAATGGTGCATGAGGACTTTGGCCGTGGATGGGCGGTACGTTTTATAGGTACCGAAGGGGAATTGGACGTAAGCCGTGGATTTTTGGAAACACGACCCGATACTATTCTTTTACCAAACGGAGGTGACTCAAAAGAACTGTTCAAAGACCAAGGCAACCATTATCAAAATTGGTTGGATGCCATTAGAACACGACAAGAACCTATTTGCAGCGTAGAAACCGGGCATCGTTCCGCGACTATCTGTAATGTTGCGAATATTGCCTATGAACTTCGTAGACCTTTGGAATGGAACCCTGAAAAGGAAAAATTCAAAGGAGATCCCGAGGCCAACAAAATGAGGAAGAGAAAAAAACGTAAGTATGAGTAAGAGTATGACATTAAAACGGCATAGAATGGTTAAGCCCAAAAATTGCTTTACAGGACTAATTTTATTCCTACTTGTGCTCTCCTGCTCTGGCGTGAATAACAACGCGGATGTCACAGAAAAAAGTTCTGGCATATCAAATGAAAATACAGATCCGCTTTTTGCAAATTCCATAGTATCAACGAATATTGATTTTATTACGGAAAATGATGAAGATTCCTTCGTTAATATAACCTACTTAGGGCAATATGATAAAGAAATGCCAGACAGTAGAAATGATATGCTTTTTGATACAAACACGTATGTCTTTCAAGCAAACTTCTCTTTAGGTACAAGTGTGGAAATTTGGGCGCATAGCGATTTTGAATCTGAAGCAACGGCAAAATCCTTTGTAGACAAACTGGCCGGTCCATTGGGCAAGCTCCCAACTTTAATGAGAAATAAACTTTCTCATGTAGTATTGCACAAAGGTGATGCGGGAGCTTTTGCCGAGGCAGAGGCGAATTTTTTTGTTGTCTATTCCGATAACATTGATTTACGTATCTCAAACAACGATTTTGAAGAGACCGTATTCCACGAAAGTGTCCACGCGTCTTTGGACAGCGATTATTTAAATAGCACGGAATGGCTTTCAGCGCAACAAAACGATAAGACATTTATTACGCAGTATGCCAAGGAAAATTCCGATAAAGAGGATTTAGCGGAATCTGCATTGTTCGTATACACGATATTAAAACACCCGGGGCGACTATCTTCAAATACAGAAAATTGGGTAAAGCAACATATTCCCAATAGACTCAAGTTTATTGTTGCACTATTTGAATGAAAACTGAACCTTATTTTAATAACCTTAGAATAATCAAGAATGTATATATCACGATTATTTTATTGTAATAGCTTAAATATCATTGCTTTGAACATATTAGATTAAGTATTACGATTCTGCCAAAAAAGTACCCTATGCAAAGATTAGCCTTTAAAATGAAATTGAATCCAGGTCAGAAAGAGGCGTATACCAAACGCCATAATGAAATCTGGCCGGAGCTTAAAAAACTATTAAAGGAAGCTGGTGTTAGTGACTATTCCATCTTCTTTGATAAGCATACCCAAACCCTTTTTGCTTTTCAAAAAGTATCGGGCAATGGCGGTTCCCAGGATTTGGCGAACAACCCCATTGTACAGAAATGGTGGGCCTTTATGGCAGATATTATGGAAACCAATCCGGATAATTCTCCGGTTTCAACAGTCTTGGAAGAAGTGTTCTACATGGAATAACGCTCTAGGTTTCTCCACAATCTAGAGGTATAATGCCGCAATTCTTACTTCGTAATTATTGTTGGCTTTACTTCTAGGACTACTTAGGCTTGCCCCTAGGTGATTTACGTTCAGGTATTTCTCGACTACAATCGTTTTAACTAAGGCAGCTAAGAACAATTTGCTAACCAGTATAGTACAGGATGTCCTATTCCTAAAATAAGGCTAGTATTATGCTCGCTTTAGATTGCGAAAAATAAATCACAAATATTTTAATATTTAACTAGGTAGTACGATGGGTAAACAATACAAAATCGCAGTAGTAAATGGAGACGGAATAGGAAACGAAATTGTTCCGGCAGGGGTATCGGTATTGAGAGCGGTTGCCAAAAAATACAATTTTGACATTACAACAGAAGATTTTTCTTGGGGTGCGGGACATTATGTGAAGCATGGCGAATTTATGCCGAAAGACGGTCTGGAGACCCTAAAAAAATTCGATGCTATTTACTTTGGTGCCGTAGGACTTCCCGAAGTGGACGATACGCTGCCCGCAAAAGACTATACCTTTAAAGTACGCACAGAACTGGAACAATATGTAAACTACAGACCGGTAAAACTGTTTTCGGGGGTGCAGAGTCCATTGCGGGACAAAACGGAAGAAGATATCGATTTCGTCATATTAAGGGAAAACAATGAAGGGGAGTTTGTACAAAACGGTAAAATATTCTATCCTGACACACCCAACGGTTGTGCGGTAGACACCAGTATGGTTACACGTTTAGGCGTAGAGCGCATTGCACACTATGCCTTTAAATTGGCACGGAAAAGAAGAAAAAAAGTAACCAACGTCACCAAATCCAACACCCTTATTTATACCCTAGGATTTTGGGACAAGGTGATCGCCGAAGTGGCTGCACAGTATCCTGATGTGGAATACGGCAAAATGTATATTGATAATGCCTCCGCTAGTTTTGTACTGAAACCCGAATTTTTTGATGTCATCGTAACTACGAATATGATGGGCGATATCCTATCGGACCTTGGTGGTGCCATCATGGGAAGCTTAGGTTTGGGCGGTAGTGGAAACATAAATCCAGAAGGGGATTACCCGTCCATGTTCGAGCCTATTCATGGTTCCGCGCCGGATATTGCCGGTCAGAACATTGCAAACCCCATTGGCCAAATTTGGTCGGCCGCCATAATGTTGGAACATTTGGGGGAACAGGAAGCTGCCGATGCCATAGTCGCAGGCATTGAACACGCCACCGCACAAGGTAATCTGACCAAAGACCTAAAAGGCAGCGCATCTACCTCCGAGATTGCGGAACGCATCGTTAGTTTCATTAATTCATAACTAGTGTTGCCAGCTAAAAACAAAAGAATAATAGACCTTACCCACTCCCTCTCCAATAGCATGGAGGGAGTGGATATTTTGCCCGCCAAAACCATAGCAAAAGATGGTTGGAACGCCACTACCTTGCAGTTGTATTCACATGTGGGCACGCACATGGACGCCCCATTACATTTTAATGTAACGGACCGGACCATTGATACCATTCCGCCAGAGCGTCTTATTACCAAAGCTTGGGTGGTTCAAGTAAAAGATGTGCACCCCAGTTGCTTGATTACCATTTCGGACATGGAACCGATAGCGGATAAAATTCAGAAAGGAGACAGCGTACTATTACATACCGGATGGAGTAAAAAACTGCACACTACCGCTTACAGAGATGAATTGCCCAGAATAAGTGAAGCCCTGGCCCATTGGTTGGGAGAAAAGCAGGTTGGATTATTGGGTGTGGAACCACCCTCCGTTGCAGATGTAAATAATCTAGAAGAGGTAACCAAAATCCACACCATACTGATGAAGAACGATATTATTATTGTAGAGGGACTTACCAATCTGGACCAGTTGACCAAGGATCAGGTTACCTTAATAAGCCTGCCCTTAAAGGTAGAAAACGGGGATGGCGCACCAGCACGAATTTTAGCCATAGAATAACAACCATGTCCGATCACGTCATTTTAAAATCGATAGCAAATGGAAACCAGCTGAAAGGATATCAAAAAGAAATACAAGAACTTTTAGCGCGTACCCAAAAAACCATTGTGATTCTGGATGATGATCCTACGGGTACACAGACCGTAAGGGATATTCCGGTAGTGACACAATGGACGGAAACCGTGCTAGAAAAAGAATTGGCACGTAGCCCTGTATTTTTTATTCTCACTAATTCTAGAAGCCTACAAGTAAAAGAAGCAGAAAATTTGGCATTCCGTTTAGGGAAACGGTTGCAAAAAATAGCCGCAAAACATCAAAAACAACTCTTGGTGATAAGCCGAGGAGATTCTACCCTTAGGGGACATTATCCTGGCGAGGTTCTTTCCTTGGCAGAAGGCTTAGGACAACCGGATGCAAAGCATGTACTGATTCCTGCTTTTTTTGAAGGAGGACGCTATACCTACCAAGACGTACATTATGTACAAGAGGGAGACCGTTTTGTTCCCGCTGGGGAAACCTCCTTCGCCAAGGACAGTACCTTTGGCTATACGGCATCAAACCTTAAAAAATATATTGTAGAAAAGTACGAAAACAACATTGAGGAATTACAGATACAAGCCATTTCGTTAGATGATGTAAGAAACGCTCCTGCAGCACAAATTACGGCTCAAGTTAAAGAAGGAACACATAGCCACATCCTTGTAAACGCAACCGCACAAGCCGACCTTGAAAAATTTGCTTTGGCCACTTTACGGTCCAAGAAACCTTTAATGTATAGAACTGCCGCATCTTTCGTAAACGCGATTATCGGTCAGCGACCTTCGCCCCTTTTAACAAAAAAAGACCTTGTAAAAGAAAACATAACACATGGGGCTCTGGTGATTGTTGGCTCCTATGTTCCTAAAACCACGGCACAACTTAACTATCTCAAAAAACAGTACAAGGCCCAATATGTGGAGCTAGATGTACAGCAATTATTTGAAGATGATACATTGGAAAATACGTTAAACGCACTAGCGACTAAATTGGACAACCAATTGAGAAATGGTATGAACGTGGTATTATACACCAGTCGCAAACTAAAAAAAGGGAACTCAAAAGAAGAAAGTCTAAAAATTGTAAATCTGGTGTCCAATGCGTTGACAACTATCGCGAGCCTAGTGCAAGTAAGGCCCAAATTCATCTTGGCCAAAGGCGGTATTACCTCAAGCGATATCGCGGTAAAATCCCTTGGGATTTCCAGGGCCATGGTCCTTGGTCAGGTACATAAAGGCGTACCCGTTTGGCAGGCCGACGAACACTCACGTTTTCCCAGCTTACCCTACATCGTTTTCCCAGGAAATGTAGGAGATGATAGTGCTTTACTTACCGTTTTAAAATTGATGGAATGAACAAAAAAACAATATTTCCAAAACGTTATTTTATGGTTGCCGGCACCTTTTTGCTAGCACTATTACTATACGTAGACCGTATCTGTATTTCCGTAGCCAAAGAACCCATATCGGAGGCGATGGGGCTAAGCGACAAACAAATGGGATGGGTACTGGCGGCCTTTTCTTTGGGCTATGCTTTTTTTCAAACCCCATCCGGAATTTTGGCCGACCGTTTTGGCCCAAGAAAAATACTTGCCGTAATCGTTTCTATTTGGTCGCTTTTCACCGCTTTGACGGGTCTTGCATTTAATTTCATATCCTTATTGATCGTACGATTTCTGTTCGGTGCCGGAGAGGCGGGTGCCTTCCCAGGAATGAGCAGGGCCATTTACAGCTGGATACCTCTGAAAGAAAGGGGTATTGTTACCGGAATCAATTTTTCGGGCTCTCGTTTGGGAGCCGCATTTGCCCTTCCAGCGGTAGCATGGATGATCGATAGTTTTGGTTGGCGCACCACCTTCTTTATCCTAGGTGCAATTGGCGTGCTTTGGGCAATAGCCTGGTTTGTATTTTTTAGGGACAACCCCGAGGACCATAAGGGAATTTCCGAAGTTGAGAAGGAATTTATTCTATCCACGCGCCAAGATAGAGAAACCGCTATATCCAAAGAAAAAATACATTTTGGCAGCTTGTTGAAATCCAAAAATATGTGGCTGGCTATGGGACAGTATTTCTGCAGCAATTTCACCTTCTTTTTTGCCCTTACCTGGTTATTCCCACACATTAAAAGTGAATATGGGCTCACCACGGTAGAAGCCGGATTTTATACCGCGTTACCGCTGGTATTCGGCGCTTTTGGCAACTGGTTTTCAGGTTGGCTCATAGATTCCATTTTCAAAAAAGGACATTGGAACAAATCCCGTATTTTTCCCGCATCGCTCGGATTTCTCTTCGCTGCTATTGGCTTGTTCGGAAGTATTTACATGGATAATGCCATAGGCGCCATACTATTTTTAAGTTTGGCCATTTTTGGAGCGGATATGACCCTACCACCTTCCTGGGCGTTTTGTGTAGATATTGGCAAAAAACATGCGGGTGCCGTATCCGGAACCATGAATATGGCGGGTAATATCGGTGCTTTTATAACTGCACTTTTATTTCCATATTTGTTGGCGTGGACAGGTACTACAACCCTATTCTTTATCATCGGTGCCGCGCTGAACCTTTTAGCCATTGTCCTTTGGTACAATATGAAACCTGAAAAACATTTCTCTGAATATTGATGTATTATCATTTTTATGAATAAAATAAAAGGAGTTTGTATTGGTCTTGGATATTTTAGCCGGTTTCACTTGGAGGCTTGGCTACGCATGGAAAAGGTAGAGATTACCGCATTATGCGATAGCAACATGGAACTTGCACAACAAACCGCCGAAGATTTGGGGATTGCATCAGCATATTCCGATTTTAACGAAATGTTGCAACAGGAAAAACCGGATTTTATAGATATCATTACCCCACCCAATAGCCACAAAAGACTTTGTGTTGCTGCTGCGGAAAAAGGAATTCATATTATTTGTCAAAAACCATTGGCTCCAAGCTTGGCGGAATCCGAAGAAATTGCTACCGCTATTTCAAAGTATGGGGTTCGTATGATGGTGCATGAAAATTTTCGGTTTCAGCCTTGGCATCGGGAAATCAAAAAACTGCTTGAACAACATACTATTGGAAACCAATTTCACGGCATCCACTGGCGTATGCGCATGGGAGACGGATGGCAGGAAGACGCCTATATGAACCGACAGCCCTATTTTAGGGAAATGAAACAATTACTGATGTACGAAACAGGGATTCATCTCATTGATGTACTTCGCTTTTTTGGAGGGGACATCAATCAGGTTTTTGCCAAGTTACAGCGATTCAATCCCAACATTAAAGGAGAGGATTCCGCTCTTGTTATCTGTGATTTTACAAATGGAGGCACGGCTATTTTAGATGCCAATCGATACAACGAAAGTAGGTCTCAAAATCCAAGATTGACTTTTGGAGAAGTACGGATAGAGTGTGACAAAGGAAGCATACATCTTCACGAGGATGGTCGTATTAGTATCAAAAAATTAGGCAGGCCGGAAGTCGAACATGAATATACTTTTGAGGATAACAATTTTGCAGGGGATTGTGTCTATTACACCCAACAACATTTTATCAGACAATTAGATTCTGGAGAGCCTTTTGAAACCGATGTACAGGACTACCTTGATAATATCAAGGTGCTGGAAAAAGTGTATGCATCTCACGAGAAGCGTATTCCTATCAAAATCCTATAAGCCATGATACAGAAACTATACTACTCGCTACTCATTATAGTGCTTTTTTCTCCTCCCATCGTATCACAATCAAATGCTGCCCCAAAATGGGAAAACATTCAAACAGCAACAGCTCCGATTGCACGACATGAAAACAGCTTTGTAGCCATCGGAAAGAATTTTTATCTGATAGGCGGTAGGGGAATAAAACCCATATCCATTTACAATATAGATAGCCATACATGGACGACGGGTGCCGCTCCAGAAACTGAAATCCATCATTTTCAAGGGGTTACTTATAATAACAAAGTATATGTCATAGGAGCCATGACGGGCAAATATCCGTATGAAACCCCGTTGGCAACGATGCTTATTTATAATCCTGAGACCAACATTTGGGAAACAGGCCCTGAAATTCCTAAAGAAAGAAGAAGAGGTTCTTGTGGGGTTGTGGTCGATGGAGATAGTGTATATATGGTAAGTGGCATTGTAGACGGACATAACAGCACCCATGTTCCGTGGGTAGACCGTTATGATTTTAAGACTGGGAAATGGACGGTTTTAGCCGATGCACCAAGAGCACGGGACCATTTTCAAGCAGCTATAGGCGATGGTAAAATCTACGCCGCAGGGGGAAGAAATTCATCCTTTGCCACCAAACAGACCTTTGAACTTACCGTCCCAGAAGTCGATATTTACGATATAGAAAATGACACGTGGGCAACCTTAGCAAAAAATAAGAACATCCCGACACAGCGAGCGGGTACTACCACTGTTTTGTTCCAAAACCAACTTATAGTTATTGGCGGGGAAAGCAGTGGCCAACAAAGCGCACACGACCAAGTAGAGGTGCTACATCTTAAAACTATGGAATGGACTCCATTACCATCCTTAAATAGAGGTAGGCATGGCACCCAAGGCGTTATATATGATGAGGCTATCTATATAGCGGCGGGTAGTGGCAATAGAGGTGGAAAACCGGAATTGGCCAGCTTGGAAAAATTACTCCTTAAAAAGTGACTTGTGCCTTTTGTAGGTATACATTTGAAGGCTGGACGGGTTATCAAATGGTAACTCCTTTGCCAATTTAGTGAGTTCGCCCGTTATCGAATCCCGTTTAAATACCACGATATTATCGAAAAACTGATTGGCCACCAATAAGAATTTCCCTGATGGGTCTAAACAAAAAATTCTGTGGTGTTTGCCATAGGTGGGTTTATGGCCCACTAAAGTTAATTCGCCGGTTTGTTCATTGATGGAAAAGATAGAAATAGAATCTTCCTTAGGCCCGCGATTAGCAGCGTAAAAGAATTTACCATCAGGAGAAATGTGGATATCCGCCGCCCTGTAGATTTCCTGTTTTGTGGCGTAGGATTGGTAGTCCTCCAAGAAAATCAATTCGCCATTAATATAGCTGTAGGCCGTAATTTTTCCGCTCAATTCCGAGATTCCGTAACCGAATTTACTGTTAGGGTGAAATGTAAAATGCCGTGGTCCGCTACCCGGCGCCACGGCAACAAAACCGAGGTTCGTTAATCGTAACGTATTCGTATTAAGCGTATTCACTTTTAAGGTTCTTATTTTATCCGCACCTAAATCTTGACCGAACAAAAAATCCCCATCTGGGGAAAAATTAGTGGAATACAGGTGCGCTGCATCCCGCCTTCCTTTTACGATACTACTATCCTTAAACTCTTCCAATTGATGATAGGGCGCTAAACTACCGTCAGGTTGAATTTGAAATACCGAAATACCGGCATCGGTATAATTGGAATTCACCACATCTTTTCCGCTGGGATGAATGGAAAGATGCGCAGGATTTCGTCAGCCAGCGTCTTGGATGTTCAGTAATTTTAACGAACCGCTAATAGAGTCTACGGCAAATGCAGCCACTTTTCCGTCTGTAGGTAACTGACTTTCCAATACGCAATATAAAAACTTACCGTCAGGACTAATTTTTAAAAAGGATGGATTGATCAATGAATCGACTTTAGAGAGCAAAAAAGTTCTCCAGATGTATCGGCAACCTCGTACACATAAATACCATCGCAAGGTTCCCCTTCGGTAAAGCTACCTACGAAAAGGAGTGTTTTTGTGGGGATTTCTAAACAACTATAGAAGAAACAACCAATAAATAAAAGCTTAATTCTCATAAGCTAAGCTAACTATTACTGTTCTACATTCATGCCGTAATTCCTTTTTTACACCTTACGACACCTAACATGATTATGAAAGGATTAGGCAAACTAAAGCAACTTATTACTTGGGATAATAATGTAGAGACAAGATACTACAGGACACATTTAAATAAGGTATAAACTAGTTTTAACACTACTAAAATGGACGTTTTTACCCCTTATTTGCACTATTGTTTGCGTGTGCCATTAGTTCTTTTAAATTAAAAGCTTGAAATTTGAAAAGAGAGGATAGTGTATTATCCCTATCCATAAGCGTAATAACAGAATCAAAGCATGAATAAAAAAGTAGTTGTGTTAACCGGTGCCGGTGGTGTTCTTTGCAGCACCTTAGCATTGGCCCTATCAAAGGAAGGGCATAAAATTGCAGTTTTAGATCTTAAAAAAGAAGCAGCGGATAAAGTAGCCAATGAAATAAACAACGCTGGGGGCACAGCCATAGGCGTTGTGGTCAATGTGTTGGAAAAAGAATCCCTTTTGGCCGCTAAAGAAGAAATCAATTCAAAATTAGGACCTTGTGATATTCTTGTAAACGGTGCAGGCGGAAATCACCCGCTAGGTACTACCAGCAATCCGCATTTAGAAAAGGAAGACCTCACGAACACGACCGAAGGTTTTAAAACATTCTTTGATCTGGATAGCTCCGGCATCCAATTCACATTTAACCTTAATTTCATAGGAACACTTTTACCAACGCAAGTGTTTGCCCAGGACATGATCGGTAGGGCGGGGTGTAGTATTTTAAACATATCTTCCATGAACGCCTTTACTCCCTTGACCAAAATTCCAGCGTATAGCGGTGCAAAAGCAGCGGTGTCCAATTTCACTCAATGGTTAGCGGTACATTTTTCAAAAGTGGGCATACGTGTTAATGCATTGGCACCAGGTTTTTTCCTAACCGACCAGAACAGGGCATTATTAACGGAAAATGATGGTTCGCTAACTCCAAGGGGTAATACCATTATAGGTCAAACGCCAATGGGCAGGTTTGGAACACCGGAGGATCTCATAGGCACAACGCTTTGGTTATGTGGTGACGGGGCAGCTTTTGTAACGGGAGTTGTAGTACCTGTAGATGGTGGATTTAGCGCTTTTAGCGGGGTTTAATCAGAAAAGAAAATATATACATGAGTTCAACTTTAGAACAAACTTGGAGATGGTACGGGCCTAACGACCCTGTTTCTCTAGCGGATATTAGACAAGCCGGTGCCACTGGCATCGTATCTGCCTTACATCATATTCCAAATGGAGAAGTTTGGCCGGTGTCAGAAATAAAAAAAAGAAAAGATACTATTGAAGCTGCAGGACTCACTTGGTCCGTTGTGGAGAGCGTACCCATTCACGAAGCTATCAAAACACAATCGGATGGCTACCCGAGCTATATTGAAAATTATAAACAAACCCTTTCTAATTTAGGGGAGTGTGGTATTGATATTGTCTGC
This sequence comes from Maribacter chungangensis, assembly GCF_042676845.1. Lineage (NCBI taxonomy): Bacteria > Pseudomonadati > Bacteroidota > Flavobacteriia > Flavobacteriales > Flavobacteriaceae > Maribacter > Maribacter chungangensis. The sequence continues at coordinate 875,379 of NZ_JBHTHY010000003.1, read as the reverse complement.
TATAACTTTATGCCGGTGCTGGACTGGACACGGACCAATTTGGACTATGAAATGGAAGATGGATCTACCGCCCTAAGATTTGAGGCCGCTGCATTCGCCGCCTTTGAGCTGTTCTTATTGAAAAGACCGGGTGCAGAAGACTCTTATTCAAAAGCTCAAAAAGCAAAGGCAAAAACCTATTTTGATAGTTTGGACGATACTCAAAAACAACAACTTTCCAACAATATTATTGCTGGACTACCCGGAGCGGAGGAAGGTTATTCCTTGGAGGAATTCAATACCATTCTAGCTACCTACGACACCATTGATGCTTCAAAACTAAAAAAACATCTCTTTGAATTTTTAACACAAATTATCCCGGTTGCGGAAAAAGCGGGCGTACTTATGTGCATTCACCCAGATGATCCACCTTATCCTATTCTCGGCTTGCCGAGAGTGGTTAGCACCGAACAAGATATTCTTGACCTTTATAATGCGGTAGACAGTCCAAATAACGGACTTACTTTTTGTACGGGTTCTTTTGGAGTGCGTGATGATAATGATCTAGCGGGAATGGTGAGCCGATTGGGACATCGAATCCATTTTATCCATTTAAGAAGCACAAAGCGGGATGCAGACGGTAATTTTCATGAAGCCAACCATTTAGAAGGCGATGTGGATATGTACGCGGTAATGAAAGCCCTTGTGCAAGAACAGGAAAAAAGAAAGAAAGCGGGTCGTAAAGATATGCGAATGCCCATGCGACCGGATCACGGTCATAAAATGCTGGACGACCTTCGCAAAAAAACCAACCCGGGCTATTCCGGTATTGGCCGTTTAAGAGGTCTTGCCGAACTGCGTGGACTTGAACTTGGAATTAGAAAGTCGGCCAACTCGTGGTAAATTCAAGAACCATTAGAAAAGAAACAACTTTAAGGTTTCGATACAAGCCTCGAAACATACATCTCGATTATCGAGTCACTATTTAATTAATTATAAAATAAACTATACAATGTCCGTATCCTACGAAACACGATATGCCTCCAGTCCGGAAGCCGTTAAAAAATATGACACTACAGAACTGCGAAACGAATTCCTGATCGACAACCTCATGCAAAAAGGTAAAATCAATCTTACCTATACCCATTACGACCGCTATATAGCAGGCTCGGCAGTGCCGGACAGTCCTTTAAAACTAGAGGCTATCGATCCTCTAAAAGCAGGATTCTTTTTAGAGAGAAGAGAACTTGGGATTATAAATGTAGGTGATTATGGTACGGTAGATGTAGATGGCACCAGCTACAGCCTTGCCCATAAGGATGCCCTGTATATTGGCAGTGGTGCTAAAGAGGTTATCTTTAAAAGTGACGACCCAAAAAACCCGGCCAAGTTCTATTTAAACTCGGCACCGGCACATACCTCTTACCCTACTAAAAAAGTAAGTTTGGCAGAAGCCAATAAACTAGAACTAGGTTCTTTGGAAACCGCAAACCATCGTACGGTAAACCAAATGATCATTGGAGGCGTTGTTACCACCTGCCAACTACAGATGGGTATGACCGAATTAAAAACAGGTAGTGTTTGGAACACCATGCCTGCCCACGTTCACGACAGACGAATGGAAGTATATTTCTATTTAGATGTTCCCGAAGGACAATCGGTTTGTCATTTTATGGGACAACCCCAAGAAACCAGACATATTTGGATGCAAAACCATGAGGCGGTCATTTCCCCTCCATGGTCCATCCACTGTGGTTCCGGCACGTCAAATTATACCTTTATTTGGGGTATGGCCGGCGAGAATTTAGATTATGGCGATATGGATGTTGCCAAAATAACCGATTTAAGATAGTTTCATGAGTATAGAGCTTTTTAACCTCAGCGGAAAAATAGCCTTGGTAACCGGCAGCACCCATGGTCTGGGAATGGCCATGGCCAAAGGACTAGGTAAAGCGGGAGCGACCATCGTCGTCAACGGAAATTCATCGCAACAAAAGATTGATGATGCCATCAAATTGTATGAAAGTGAAGGTATCAAGGCAATAGGGTATAAATTTAACGTTACCGACGAAGCGCAAGTGATTGACGCCATCAATAAGATTCAAAGCGAAGTGGGACCTATTGATATTCTGGTAAACAATGCCGGGATTATCAAAAGAACACCTTTGGAAGAGATGGAGGTCGCAGATTTTAAACAGGTGATCGATGTAGATTTGGTGAGTCCGTTTATAGTTTCCAAGCATGTTGTCAAAGGCATGATTGCCAGAAAACAAGGAAAAATTATAAATATTTGCTCCATGATGAGCGAGTTGGGCAGAAATACAGTAGGTGCCTATGCCGCTGCCAAAGGCGGACTCAAAATGCTAACGCAAAATATGGCTACGGAATGGGCAAAGCATAATATACAGACCAATGGCATTGGCCCTGGTTATTTTGCTACCTCACAAACCGCACCTATCCGCGTAGACGGTCATCCGTTCAACGAATTCATCATCAATAGAACACCTGCGGCAAAATGGGGCGACCCGGACGATTTAGCGGGAGCGGCTATTTTTCTTGCCTCTAGAGCCAGTGATTTTGTCAACGGCCATGTGGTCTATGTAGATGGTGGCATATTGGCGACCATAGGAAAACCGTCCAACGAAAACTAAACATCATGAAAGCACTCCAATTTTTAGCGTCTTTATCCATTCTAATCGCATGCTCCTCTTGTGAAGAGGCAAAGGAACCGCTCCAACAAATTAATATAAAGAACACCTTGAACAGCGATCGTTCGTTTGAAACCGTTTCGGTGGATTTATTAGCGATACGCAAGGAAGGCAAAAAGGGGAGAATTGCCTTATTGGATGCCGAAACTAAAGCCGAAATCCTTTCCCAACAAATAGATACCAATGGTGACGGCACCATGGATGCTATTATATTTCAACCCGAAATTTCTGCGAATAGTGAAAGGGTATTCGAAGTCGGATTTTCCGAAAATTCAGCAAACACCGATAGTATTCCCGCGTGTTATTCCAGATTCGTTCCGGAACGCACAGATGATTACGCATGGGAAAACAATCGCGTTGCGTTTAGAACCTATGGCCCCGTAGCTCAAAAAATGGTTGAAGACGGCGTTAAAGGGGGAACACTATCAAGTGGAATAGATGCTTGGTTAAAGCGTGTGGACTATCCTATCATCAATAAATGGTACAATAAGGAGTTGAATACGGACGGAAGTTATCATAAGGATGATGGTGAAGGTCTGGACAATTTCCACGTAGGTATAAGCAGAGGGGTTGGCGGAATTGCTAAAAAAGTGGATACCAGTTACCATATATCCAAGAACTTTATTTCTTGGAAAACCCTGAATACGGGCCCTATAAGAACTAGTTTTATCTTAACCTATGCCGATTGGGATGCGGCAGGAAACAACATTTCAGAAGAAAAAATGATATCCTTGGATTATGGTCAAAATTTATCCCGGTTTGAAATTACCCTTAAAGGGACCGATACGATATCCGCCGGACTCACCCTTCATAAAAAAGAAGGCGAAATTGGCGTGGATGAACCCAACGGTTGGATCAGCTATTGGGAACCCCATTTTGACTCGGAACTTGGAATGGGAATCATAGTTCCAGGAAATGGATTGGTGGGCTATGACCACTATGAAACCAACAGAAAAGATGAAAGCAATCTTTTTGCCCATATCAAAACCAAAGACAACAAAGCGGTCTACTATGCCGGGTTTAGTTGGAAAAAAAGTGGACAATTTACAAGCAAAAGTGAATGGGAGGAGTATCTGAACTCCTTTTCGGAACAACTCAAAAATCCGTTGCAAGTCACCGTGAAATAAAAGCAAAATGAAACTAAAAAACAGTTTACTTCTTCTCCTTGGTACTGCATTGATCATTTCCTGTGCCAAAACCGATGATACCAAAACCCTACGTCTAGGTCATGGTTTGGATGTGAGCCATAGCGTGCATAAGGCCATGGTGAAAATGGGGGAGGATTTAAGCACGCTTTCCGATGGAAAATTAAAGCTGGAAATCTATCCGAGTCAACAACTGGGAACGGAACGGCAGTGTTTAGAGTTGCTACAAATTGGCAGCTTGGACATGACCAAAGTTTCCGTAGGGGTTTTAGAGAATTTTGCACCAAAAATGAAGGTATTGGGATTGCCTTTTTTGTTCCGTGATAGGGAACATTCTTTTACTGTTTTAGACGGCCCCATAGGGCAACAGCTCCTTAATGAAGGAGAACAATATTGGCTTAAAGGACTGGGCTACTACGATGCCGGGAGCCGTAGTTTTTACACCAAGGACAAACCCGTAAATACACCCGAAGATTTAGAGGGCCAAAAAATTAGGGTAATGGAAAGCGTAACCGCCATGGATATGGTTCGTGGCTTGGGCGGTTCCCCTACTCCAATTTCTTGGGGGGAACTTTACACAGCATTACAACAAGGTGTGGTAGACGGGGCGGAGAACAATCCACCGAGTTTTTACCTATCCAGACACTACGAAGTGGCAAAGTACTACACCCTTGACGAACACACAGTACTCCCAGATGTACTTCTGGCCGGAACCTATTTATGGGATAAATTGACCCCTGAAGAGCAAGGTTGGCTGAAACAAGCGGTAGAAACCTCGGTAGTATACCAACGTAAACTCTGGCTGGAGGCGGAAAACGAGGCATTGGAGGCGGTTGAAAAGGCAGGCGTACAAATTATCCGACCGGATAAAACCTTATTTTCCGATAAGATAAAAGACTCCTTTGACAAGTACAAAGAGGATAAGGAATTTTACCAACTGATAAAAGATATTCAAGCAACCAACTAAATTACCAGCGTATGCAATTGCGAAAAACCATTGATAAGATACTTGCCAATTTTCTGGTCATCATTATGGCCGTTATGGTACTGAATGTGCTTTGGCAGGTGGCCAGTCGTTTTATTCTGGGCTCACCCAGTTCCTTTACCGATGAGCTGGCGCGTTATCTAATGATTTGGGTAGGTATCCTTGGTGCCGCATATATATCTGGCAGGAACATGCATGTGGCCATCGATGTTTTACCAACTAGGCTAAGTCCGCCTGTACAAAAACGTTTGATGTTGATCGTACGCCTGTTGATTATTCTGTTCTGCCTACTGGCCATGGTCATCGGTGGTTCTAGACTGGTCTATATCACCTACGTTCTTGGCCAGAACTCACCTGCATTACAAGTGCCTTTGGCAGTAGTATATGGGGTAATTCCTATCAGCGGATTACTTATAATCTATTACAAGCTTTCGGACATACTTAAAAAACAATAAACCATGGAATACGCACCTATACTCGTATTAGTTATCAGTTTTATATGTCTTTTGGCCATTGGCACCCCGGTCGCCTGGAGCATCGCTATTTCGTCGCTATTGACCCTTTTGGTAAGCATACCGGTATTACCGGCGGCCACTACCGTATCGCAGCGTATAGGTACCGGACTGGATAGTTTTGCACTCTTGGCCATACCCCTATTTATTCTATCGGGAGAATTGATGAACAAGGGAGGTATAGCGCATCGACTTATTGCATTTGCAAAAACCTTGGTGGGCGCACTCCCAGGCGGACTTGCATTAATAAATATCATTTCGGCCATGCTTATGGGCGCTATCGCCGGTTCGGCCATGGCCGCTGCATCTGCCATGGGAAGTATTCTAGGGCCCGAAATGGAAAAGGAGGGCTACTCTAGGGAATTTGGTGCTGCCGTAAATATTACCGCTGCCACCACAGGGTTGATTATTCCACCTAGTAATGTATTAATTGTTTATTCCTTGGCAAGTGGCGGTGCGTCTATTGCAGCATTATTTTTGGCAGGCTATATTCCTGGTATATTAACAGGGCTCTTTTTAATGATCGTAGCCTCATTTTGGGCAAAGAAAAAAGGCTATAAAGTTGGCAAGCGAAGTACGTTAAAAGCCGTTCTTAAAACTTTTGTAGACGCCTTGCCAAGTCTGTTTATGCTCGTCGTAGTCATTGGTGGTATCGTTACGGGTATTTTCACGGCTACCGAGGCCTCTGCCATTGCCGTGCTCTATAGTTTTGTATTAGGAATGATCTATCGCGAAATCACCTTACCCATAATGCCCCGGATTCTTTTGGACTCTGCGGGAACTACTGCCATAGTCATGCTACTTATTGGAGCGTCCATGAGCATGTCGTGGGCCTTGAGTTATGAGAACATACCACAGGAGATAAGTACGGGACTTTTAGCGCTAAGCGATAATCCCATTGTTATTCTATTGATAATAAACCTATTATTACTCTTTGTTGGGATATTTATGGATATGACCCCCGCGGTACTTATTTTTACCCCTATTTTTTTACCTGTGGTCACGGCGCTTGGCTTGGACCCGGTTCATTTTGGAATCATCATGGTGTTAAATCTTTGTATAGGACTGTGTACACCACCCGTTGGCTCCGTACTCTTTGTTGGTGTCGGCATTGCCAAAACCTCTATTGAAAAAGTGGTTAAACCACTACTACCCTTGTTTATTGCGATGATTATTGCCTTGTTTCTGGTGACCTATTTTCCAGAGTTGAGCCTTTGGTTGCCAAGACAATTTGGATTCTAAGACTCTCTAGTGATAGCATTGAACACCTAACACTACAGGACACCTACAATAGTGATAATCCTTACTTTTAAATACTTTCAAAACTTAAAAAATGCCGTCAAAATCCTCAGAAACAGAATATGATGCTATCGTAGTAGGAACAGGGATAAGCGGGGGTTGGGCCGCAAAGGAACTCTGTGAAAAAGGGCTAAAAACCCTTGTTCTGGAACGCGGGAGAATGGTGAATCATGTCCTCGATTACCCCACCATGCACCAAGACCCGTGGGATATACCTAATGCTGGCGAATTAACTGCAGAACAAAAAAAAGACTATACCAAACAGCTACGATGGCGATTGGACAATACAACCAAGCATTTTTTCAATAAGGATTCCGATCATGACTATGACGAAGTAAAGCGCTTTGATTGGATCCGGGGCACACAAGTTGGTGGCCGTTCGTTGATATGGGGAAAACAGACCTATCGTTGGTCCGACCTGGATTTTGAGGCGAACGCAAAAGAAGGTATCGGGGTTGATTGGCCTATTCGTTACAAAGACATAGAACCGTGGTACTCCTACGTAGAAAAACATGTTGGCATTAGCGGAGAGGCTTTAGGTTTACCCCATCTACCCGACAGCGTATTTCTAAAACCTATGGAGCTCAACTGCGTAGAGGAGCATTTTAGAAAAGGGATAGCAAACCATTATGAAGATCGTGTCTTAACGATTGGCAGGGTGGCCCATATTACCGAAGGCACAAAACCCGGTTCGGGAAGAGGAACGTGTCAATACAGAAATAGATGTAAAAGGGGATGCCCCTACGGCGCTTATTTCAGTTCCAATTCCTCTACGATTCCTATGGCGGAGGCTACCGGTAATATGACGTTACGACCAGACTCCATTGTTTGTGAAGTGCGCTACGATAAAGACCAAAAGAAAGCCAAGGGCGTAAAAGTAATAGACGCGAATACAAAAGAAGTGCTTGAATTTAAAGCTAAGGTAATTTTCCTTTGCGCATCTTCCATGGCATCTACGGCTATTTTAATGCAATCCAAATCCGATGCATTTCCTAACGGAATGGGCAACGCCAGTGGGGAGTTGGGCCATAACATTATGGACCATCAACTAGGAGCTGGAGCCTCGGCTAAAATAGATGGTTACGACGATAAATACTATAAAGGAAAAAGACCAAACGGCTTTTATATCCCAAGGTTCAGAAACCTCAACGCCTCGTCCGAAAAAGTAGATTTTATCCGTGGATATGGCTATCAAGGAGGTGCCGGTAGAAGTGATTACAGTACCGTAATTCCGGAGTACGGGTATGGCAAAGAATATAAAGAGGCCATGCTGAAACCTGGCGGATGGAGAATAAACCTGGGCGGATTTGGAGAAGTATTGCCCTATCATGAAAATCAGATGTCCTTAAATTATGACAAGCTAGATCAGTACGGTTTGCCTACCATAGTCTTTGATGCGGAGTTTAAGGAGAACGAGAAAAAAATGAAGAAAGATTGGATTGTTCAAGCACAAGAGATGCTAGAGAATTCAGGTTTCAAAGACGTTAGAGCCACTAAGAGAGACTCCTATATGGGTGGCGGCATCCATGAAATGGGAACGGCTCGTATGGGGCATAACCCAAAAACATCAGTTTTGAACAAGTATAATCAAATCCACGAAGTTCCCAACGTCTATGTTACGGACGGCGCATGTATGACCTCTTCCGGAAATCAGAACCCTTCGTTGACCTATATGGCATTGACGGCAAGAGCGGCTAACCATGCGGTAAATGAACTAAAAAAGAGGAATATATAAATTGTAGCGTTCGTTTTTAAAACTATATACGAAATCAAGACTTAATTTCAAGACCAGCGTCCACAGAGTTGTTCCATGGTCTGCATAACTACTAGACCGTCTTCTACTGGACAAGGATTTTCTGCTTTGTCCAAAAAGTAATCGACCACAGCGGCTATCATAGGTTGCTGCACATGATCTGGGTTTTTAAAGGAAAAAACTTCGGTTCCGTTGTTATGCTGCAGTTGTACTTCTTCGCCATAAAATGAGAAACGGATACTCCCTTCCGCACCATAGATTACACACTCCTCTTTTTTGTTGACCCCGGAGGCCGTAAAATTCCAAATTCCCCTAAACTGTACACCACTCTCAAAATGGATGATTCCGTTGACTAGGTCATCGACCAATTCGATAGTATTATCGGAACTAGAAAAGCCCGCTACTCCTTTAATCACACCAAAATAATGATACATTAAATCGATTTGATGGGGTGCAATGTCATAAAAGTACCCACCTCCGGAAACTTCAGGTCGTAGGCGCCAGTTATCATCCGTATCCGCTATTAGTTCGGATTTTCTTGGTTGTAGGATTTGAATATCGGCGCATTGTACTTTTCCAATAGCCCCTTCGCCTAAAAGCTGTTTGACCTTCTCAAACGCGGGCAGTTTTCTTCTGTAATGTGCAACCGTGAGCTTGCCTGAGGTATTCTTTAAGGCCTCGGCGATTATCTTGCCCTCTATAAAATTTAAGGTCATCGGTTTTTCCAAATACACATCTTTACCGGCATCTAAAGCCATAAGGGTATACTTCAAATGCGTAGAAGGTGGTGTGGCTATATAAACTGCGTTGATACCCTTGTGACCTAATAAAGCCGCTGCGGTATCATAGTGAAAAGGAACCTTATGACGTTTTGCAAAATCCTCGGCTTTTGATTTGTTACGGCGCATGACCGCAATCAATTCCGACTGTTTTACTTTTTGAAAAGCAGGGCCACTTTTTACCTCGGCAACATCTCCACATCCGATGATACCCCATTTTACCGTTTTCATTGTCTTACAATTTTGTTATCGACTACAACATCGATCAGAGTCCGAAATAGTCCTTAGCGTTATGGTAACAGATATCGCCAACTATTTTACCCAGCCACTTTTCGTCTGCGGGCAACTCCCCGTTGGCCACATCCCTTCCAATTAGATTGCAAAGAATCCTCCTGAAATATTCGTGCCTTGGAAAAGAAAGGAAACTCCTGGAATCGGTAAGCATTCCTACAAAACAACTTAATAACCCCATATTTGAGAGGGTGTTGATTTGCTTTTCCATACCATCTTTCTGGTCCAAGAACCACCAAGCGGAACCAAATTGTACTTTTCCCTTTATAGTACCATCATTAAAATTACCCGCCATGGTGGCGAAAACTTCGTTATCGGACGGGTTCAGGTTATACAATATTGTCTTGGTCAACTGATCCGTGCGGTCCAAATCATTTAGAAAACCACTCAGGGTTTTGGCTTGGGAATAATCTCCCATGGAATCGAACCCGGTATCCGGCCCCAAACTCGTTAACAGTCGTTTGTTGTTATTTCTTATGGCTCCTAGGTGAAATTGCTGTATCCATCCGCGTTTGTGGTATTCCCGACTCAGAAACAAGAGTGTTTTTGCCTTGAAAAAATCCACCTCCTGCATCGTAAGGCTTTTCTGCGATATGGCTTTTTTAAAGAGTGTATCGCAATTAAAATTCTCGTGGTCCGCATAATACATTTGTCCTAAACCATGATCGGCAAGCCTACCCCCTACGTTATGGAAATAGTTGATTCTTTGGGCTAAAGCGGATAATAAATCGTCATAATTCTTTATTTCACTTCCTACAACTGCCCCTAACTTTTCAACATATTGAATGTATGAGACACTGTCCTCAATCGCAAAGGCCTTATCCGGTCTAAATGTAGGCAATACTTTAGGTAAGATTTGTTGATTTCCAATGCTTTTATGATGTTCCAAAGCATCAATGGGGTCATCTGTGGTGCATAAATATTCTACGTTCTTTCCCTGTAGTAATCCAACAGTATGATGCGATGGTTGCTGTAGCATGAACGCAGTACGATCATATATTTCCTCGGCATTTTCTGGAGACAGTAAAGTATCAATATCAAAATAACGCTGTAGCTCTAGATGGGTCCAATGATACAAAGGATTTCGCACCGTATACGGAACAGTTTCCGCCCATTTTAGAAATTTATCCCTGTCCGACGCAGCTCCCGTAATATACTTCTCATCGATACCTAAGGCACGCATGGCGCGCCACTTGTAATGGTCGCCCGCTAACCACACCTGCGAGATATTCTCAAAGACCCTGTTTTCAGCAATTTCATTTGGAGGCAAGTGGTTGTGGTAGTCGATAATCGGTAAATCCGCGGCAAAACCATGATACAGTTTTTTTGAAAATTCGTTCTGCAACAAAAAATCATCGGTAATAAATGTCTTCATAATTAGGAGTTACGCACGTAGTTTTTTAATTAGCTCCAAGGCATGGGATACTTTTTGCTCTAATCCATTATAATCTTTATTTGCCAATATATCCTTGCTAATTAATTGCGAACCCATTCCTACACAAGTGACACCCGCATCAAACCAACCTTTTAAATTAGCCTCCTCAGTAGTAACGCCACCTGTAGGCATAATGCTGGTCCATGGTTGTGGCCCGCGAATGGCCTTTACGAATCCGGGACCGTATGTAGATCCGGGAAACAGCTTTATTATTTCGCAGCCCATTTCCTCTGCCCTGTTAATTTCCGTCAAGGAGCCACAGCCCGGCGACCATAATACCTTACGACGGTTACATGCTATGGCAATATCCTCTCTCAAGGAAGGTGTTACTATGAAATTAGCTCCCATTTGCATGAACAGGCTAGCGGCGGCGGCATCCGTTATAGAACCGACCCCCATGATCATTCCCGGTAATGCTTTGATGGCGTATTTGTTCAATTCAGAAAAAACCTCAAAAGCAAAATCGCCGCGAGCAGTGAACTCCATTAACCTTGAACCACCGTCGTAACAAGCTTTTAAAACATTTTTTCCCAATTCAATATCAGGATGATAAAATAAAGGTACCATTCCGTTTTCCTTCATTACCGAAGCCACTTCGATTCTTGAATATTGTGCCATAAATTTGTGTTTAAAAATACAGGGGCAGTTTGCTGCCCCTGTAATTATGCTATTAAAATACTAATTCTTTCTCGTTTTATCTAGCTACGCGACCAGAGGCATCTCCGCCCATCAATTTTTCGACCTCGGCTACAGTTGCTAAGTTAGCATCTCCTTTGATCGTATGTTTTAAACATGAGGCCGCTACCGCAAAGTTAAGCGCGTTTTGGTCATCCTGCGGGTACTTTAGCAAACCGTAAATCAACCCTCCCATAAAACTATCGCCACCACCTACGCGATCAACGATGTCGGTAATTTGATATTCCGGGGATTTAAACATAGTATTGCCGTCATACAGGACACCGGCCCAACTATTGTGTGATGCAGAAATAGAACCTCTTAAAGTGGTAATTACTTTTTTAGCACGAGGAAATTTTTTCATCATTTGCTCACAAACGGACAAAAATGCCTCTGCTTTTACATGTTCGCCTTGGGTAGTGATATCCAAGCCCTCTGGTTTAATACCAAAATGTTTTTCGGCATCTTCTTCATTACCGAGAATAATATCGCAATACGAAGTCAGTTTGGTCATAATAGCCTCTCTATCCCCACCATAGTTCCAAAGTTTAGCGCGATAGTTCAAATCGGTAGAAATGGTAACACCCATATCACTGGCCACTTTTACCGCCTCTAAGCAGGCATCTGCAGCACCTTTGGATATGGCCGGGGTAATCCCCGTCCAATGAAACCATTCCACGCCTTTAAAGACGGTTTTCCAATCTATCATTCCCGCCTCTATCTCCGCGATAGCGGAATGGGCACGGTCATAGACCACCTTACTACCACGGCTTACCGCTCCGGTTTCCAAAAAATAGATACCCAAACGGTCGCCCCCATATATGATGTTATTTGTTCCTACATTGCGTTTACGCATTTCCATTAGGGCACACTCACCAATATCGTTTTTTGGTAAACGGGTCACGAATTCCACAGGCACCCCATAATTGGCCAAGGAAACTGCAACATTGGATTCCCCACCACCGTATACCACATCAAAACTGTTGGTCTGTGAAAACCTTAAAAATCCCGGAGGGGATAAACGGAGCATAATTTCTCCAAAAGTCACTACTTTTTTCATGTATCTATATGTATTAGAACCAGCGGTTCATTATAAAGGTCCAAAACTACTTATTCTATATTTTTATCGAATTCACAATAGGGTCTAAAAAAGTACATTCAACGAGCTTAGCCATAAACAGCTACGAAAAGCTCTTTTGAAATCGTTTGCTGAACACTAAAAATAGTATACCACATAAGAGCCAAGCGGGTAAGGTTACAAATGAAAGGAACACATTAAACTGGATGGATATAAAATAAAACAATCCAAAACTGATGGCCCAAGCAAAGAAAACGGAATTATTGAACTTGATACTAGCTACTTCTGCATAATTCTTAACGATACCTGCCTGTTTATGAAAGAAATGTTCAAAAACGATAATAGCACCAAAAGGCGCTAAAATAAAACCGTACAATGCAACAAAACCAAGAAGTTTCATAGCAAAAGCCGGGAACAGTCCCGCAATAGTGGCAACGGTTCCGGCAATTATCGTTACCCAAAAAGTGGACACTTTTGGAATAATGGCCTGGAAGGCCAAACCTGCCCTGTAAATGGTGGGATTGGCCGTTGTCCAACCTGCCAATACCACGGCAATGATTCCAAAAATTCCGATCGCGTTGTTCGCCAAAGGTCCGGGTGCAACCGGTGGTGCCTCGCCATTGGACAAAAATGCCTGTGCCTCTGGGGATTTTAGATAAACCGCATAAAGCAAGGCTGCGGCAATCCATGCCATATAATGGCCTACGTACATACCGGCAGCGGTGGTCCAACCAGAATCCGCTTTTTTTGCAAATCGGAATACGGATAGATCCGACATCCCGATATGCATGGCAGCATTAGCGAACCAAGACCAAATGACCACATGCCAAAAGGTATATTTCAACTGTCCTGGAAAAGGTTCCGAGCCTTCTCCCCATATATTCCAAAAATCCGAAAAACTCTTTACCCCCAATTGATTCAATGCCACGACACCACAGGCAACGAAGGCCAGAACAATAACGGGCGACATCCAGTTTGCGGCTTTGGACACCGTATCATAACCCTTAGAGGCAATCAACGAAATAACCGCCCCAATGACAATAACGATAATAACCCAAGTCATACCATTGGGCATGGTATCTGTAAGTTTGGGCATTTCCATATCAAAAGGAATTCCTACGGCCGTGGCCGATACCGTTATCATGGATCCTGCCAGAAAACAGAATAAAATACCATTGGCCAGGTTATACCCGGTAACCAATTTTTTTCCACATATTTTCTCCAATTGATAATAAAGCGTCAATCTATTTTCAACCGCAATCTTTGCCGTTAAAAACCGCCAGCTGAGTACGGCCAAAAGATTGCCTATCAAGAGTCCAACAATCAAATCAAAGGCACTTACCCCGGCCGTTAAGAACAAAGGACCGATCATAAATTCGGTTCCAGCTGCGTGTTCGCCGGCATACATGCCCAAAAAACTTTTCCAACTCTTTAATTTCGATCGGGGAACAGGTTCTCTCTCAAATTCACCTCCCGCGATTTCTTCGATTTCCTCTTCAATATTGTGTTGGCTCATTATTGGTTGGTTTTTAGTTGTTGATGAGATGTTTTGGCAAATCTTCTACCCGTTCGCAGCACAATTGGTCCATGACCTGTTTGAACTGGGTTTTTAGCATAGATATGGTATGATCACCTCCTTGGTTACCAAGAGCACCACAACCATAGAGAAAGGACCTTCCCATAAAGGTAAATTTGGCTCCTGAAGCCATTGTTCTAGCGATATCCGGACCGGAACGCAGACCACTGTCCATCATCACTTCTATTTGATCACCATACTTGGCGGCAATCCCCGAAAGTGAATTTATGGTCGATTCCGCTGCATCTAGCTGTCTACCACCATGATTGGAAACAATGATACCGTCAAAACCGAGTCGGATGGCATCTTGGGTATCCTGTTCGGAGGCAACACCTTTCAATACCAATTTTCCTTTCCATTTTTCCCGTATAGGCTTAATTCTTTCCTCGTTCAATCTGCCGGAAAAGGTTTTGTCCATAAACTGACCTAATTGTTTTAGGTTCAATCCTTCCGGAGTATAAGGTTTTAGTGTTTCAAACGTTGGTTGCCCATATTTTAGGGTATTAAATGCCCAAGTGGGCTTGCCCATTATCTGCATTATATTGGTGATAGACATTTTTGGCGGCAGGGCCAATCCGTTTCTAATGTCCCTTGGGCGATAGCCAAATGTAGGCACATCGCAAAGCAGTACCAGCACGGGGCATTCTGCCGCAGCCGCCCTGTTGATAATATCGTCCCGTAAAGCATCTTCTGCCGGGTTATATAATTGAAACCATGCATTCCCTTCTGTAAGTTCGCTCGCACGTTCAATGCTCATTGTAGTCACCGTACTTAAAATGAACGGAATGTTATTTTTAAAAGCCGATTTCGCCAAAATTTCTGGAGAATTGGGCCACATTAATCCTTGCAAACCAACTGGCGCAATACCAAAAGGAGCATCGAACTCCATCCCCAAAACTTTGGTTTTAGTAGAATTTATACCTTTGTTCCTCAGATATCTAGGTTGCAATTGAACCTCTCTTATTTCTGCCGTGTTCCTGGAAATACTTACATCTTCGTTACATCCGCCATCCAAGTATTCGAAGGCGAACCTAGGAATACGCCGCATGGCTTTGTTCCGTAAATCGTCCATAGACGGGTAATCTGGGTTAAATTCCTTGGCCATAGTATTAAACTTATTTTATGATGAAGGGCACATGTTTTTTTAGCGCGTAATTTTTTTTAAGAAATTTGGAATTAAGCTTTACATCGGAAATAGCGATGGCGGCACCCAATGCAGAACCTAGAGAAGAATCCGTAGTGCGCAATTCCATATTTCTCAAATAATGCGATACCAATTTTATATATACATCATTGTCACTAAAACCGCCATCTATATACAACTTTTCTATCTGGTCATCACCCGTGGCAGTTTTGATACTTTCAACTTGTAATAAAACCAACTCTACCATTAATTGATGGTAGGCGTGCTCGAAACGATCAAAACTAAAGGTGGTTTCAGATGGCATGTTTTCATCCATAATACTATGCCATTTAAAACAATAGGTAAAATCCTTGATGAGTTCGAAAAATATATCATAGTCAAAACTTACAGACTTGTGGAAATCCTTTGAGACCTTAAAATGTTCAGCGAGCTGTTTCACTTGGTAACTATATTCATTTCCTAAAAATATACGACTAGCCTTGGCCGGCTTACCGTTTATTCTCATGTAATTTATACAATCTTTTTTAATATCCTCTTGAGACAATAGTTTTTCGGAAAATGGATTTAATGCAATACTCCAAGTACCGGTGGAAACTAGAATAAATTTCTTTTTGATACTTCGTACATAGGGCAGTAGCGCAGCCGAACTGTCGTGTATACCTACCCCTAGTTTAATCCGTTTGCCATTATAATTCATGTTAATACTGGTCTCCGTAGAAACGATTGGGGGCAGAATACGATGAATACCTTCGGAATATACCCAAGAGTGATAATCTTTTTTCCCATAATCCCACAAACCGGTATGGCATCCAATACTCGTATATTCACTAAGCGGGATACCGGTAAAAATATAACTGATATATTGCGGCAAATGGAGCGAAAAAGCAATTTTTTTAAATAGCTCCGGCTTGCTATACTTTAACCAATACAACTGCATTCCGGAATTTAACATTCCTGCATCCGACGAACCTGTTTCCTTTGCAAATTTTTCTCTTGGCCCATAGGTTTCATAAAACTTATCTACCACTTTTTTATCCAAGGGCTTTGTATAATTATACAATGGCGTAAGCACCTCTCCGTGTTCATCTAAATGAACAAAACTAGCTCCGTAGGTAGAGAAGTTAATAGCTGTAATAGTATACTTTTTAGAATTTAGAATACGGTCAAAAACCTCCTTTAACCAAATTTGCAAGGATGCTAAGTCTTCGGTAGGGTAACCATCTTCGTCCTTTATGGTATCGAACCTAGTATATTCCCTATATACTTCTTGATAATCCCTATCAAAAAGAAAGAATTTCTTGTTCGTTTTTCCAATATCGAATATGGCGGTTACCTTGGTCTTCATTCTTTTGAGCTTATAGTCCGGTTGCTATGGAGTTTGCACCCCTCTCCTGTATTAATTTCTTCCTTATTTCCAGTTCCCTGTAAGCGGCGACAGGATTTATTGCCCCTCCGGCATTAAGCCTTGCTTTTTCCAGCAACGGCCTAACATCGGTGCGGTAGGCATTCTGTAAAATTTCTTGACACGTAACAACGTCATGATTCGCCTGTGCATCCCTTAGTTTGGTCTGATCCACCAAAAGGGCTTTTGCATAGGCTTCCTGTATGGCTTCCAAAGATTGCATCAAATCCTCTAAAGGATCTTTGATATTATGACTGGCATCAATCATCCAAGCCGGGTATGGGTTTTGTGGGTTGTTTTCCATTCCGTACACCAAGGCATTGAATATTAGAAATAGTGCATAAGGCTTTACACTGCCTACGGTAAGGTCGTCGTCCCCGTATTTACTATCGTTAAAATGAAACCCACCTAATTTCCCTTTTAGCATTAGGGTAGAAACAATCTGCTCGATATTCGTATTTGGTAAGTGATGTCCTAAATCTACCAGTGTATATGCTTTGTCCCCACAGGCATTGGCCAACATAAACGATGTTCCCCAATCCTGAATTACCGTACTGTAAAAATTAGGCTCATAGGGCTTGTACTCAATAAACAACTTCCAATCTTCCGGAAGCCCTTTGTAAATTTCCTTTAAACTGTCCTCTGTATGTTGTAACGCATCCTGGAAGTTGCTCTGACCGGGAAAATTAGAACCATCGGCCAACCATACGGTAAGACTTTTGGACCCTAACTTATCACCAATTTTAACAACATCAAGATTATGTGCTATTGCCTGGTCCCTAGACACCTTACTTATATTGGACAAGGACCCGAATTTATAGCTATGTTTCGCATTGGCTTGATCTTGAAACGTATTGGAGTTTACAGCATCAAAAAGAATATTGTGTGAAGATGCCAGCTCTTTTATTGCCATATAGTCCTCGGGCACGTCCCATGGAATATGCAATGAAACGGCCCCCGCGGTCCGGGTCAACTGATGCAACATTCCAATATCATCTATTTTTTGCCCTAAATTACTCGGTTCCCCTTGAAAACCAAAGCGGCCAAAACGTGTGCCTCCGGCACCTAACGCCCAACTAGGAATCGCAACCTGAAATTCTGCCAGGCTATTTACTATTGCGGTCACATCTTTATTTTGGGCGGTTAACGCCTCGGATAAAAAATTAAAGTTTTTATTGTGACCGGCCTCTTTGGCCTTGTTCAAATCGCCTAACTGTTCTACCTCTATTTTCATATCATGAATTTATGGACCTGTACCAGTTCACATACTATTGCAAATACTTAGTGTACCGATCCTGTTTTATTGAAATAAACCTACAAAGTATATAAAAGTTCACTTTTATCGAAAAAAGCAATCTTCATAATACTTGTAGGTTTTTCAAACCAACTCAACAACTATCGTACAAATGCATTGGCCATACCGCCGTCTACATTTATTATATTTCCTGTGGTCTTATCCAAAATCCCAACGCAAGCGAAAACCCCATTGGCAATGTCTTCCGGATAAATGATTTCGTTCAATAGATTTCTTTTGGCATAATGAGCCGGCAGTTCATCCACGGTAATTCCGTAGGCTTTGGCACGACCTTCTGCCCACTCACCTTCCCAAATTTTACTTCCTACGATTACACCATCCGGGTTTACGACATTTACCCTGATTTTATCACCCCCGAGTTCGGCAGCCAATAATCTGGCCATGTGCTGCTGTGCTGCCTTCGCCGTACCGTACCCAACATTGTTTGGGCCGGAGACCAGTCCGTTTTTACTGGCAATACTGATAAAATTACCGCCTAAACCTTGACTTCTCATTACGGCTACCGCTTGTTTTGCAAGCTCAAATTGACCTTTAACCAATACGTTCTGAAGAATATCCCAATCTTTCTGGGTGGTTTCTTCCAATGGTTTGGAAATAGCCAGTCCGGCACTGTGCACCACTATGTCCACGCCACCAAATTCCAAACAAGCTTTTTTATATGAATCGGCTATAGACGCACTACTGGTAACGTCGCATACCGCGTAGCTGGCCGTATCCCTTGGATAGGTATCCACAGCTTCTTTTAATCTATCTTCCGCAATATCCGTGAGTACCACGTTTGCACCTTCTGCCGCCAGTTTATCCGCAATGGCCTTACCAATACCGCCACCGGCACCAGTTACCAAAGCGATCTTTCTGGACAAGGGTTTCTCCTTTGGCATACGTTGCAGTTTCGCCTCTTCCAACAACCAATATTCAATATCAAAAGCTTCTTGTCTTGGTAATGACGTATATTCCGTAATTGCCTCGGCCCCACGCATTACATTAATAGCATTTACGTAAAATTCGTTGGCGACCCGCGTAGTTTGCTTGTTTTTCGCAAAGCTGAACATCCCCACACCCGGATAAATGATAATTACTGGATTCGCGTCCCTTACGGCAGGACTGTTCGACCGCTTATGATTATCGTAATATTCCTGATATTCCTTTCTATATTGCTCAAATGCGGGCTGCAACAAGCCTAAGACGGCTTTGGTGTCGCTTAAATCTTGGTGGGTACTTAATTGCAGCACCAATGGCTGTATCTTGGTACGTAAAAAGTGATCAGGACACGAGGTTCCCATGGGTGCCAAACGTTCCAGATCATTACTATTTATGTACCCCAGGACAACATCGCTATCGTTAAAATGACCTATCATTCCATTCTCAGAGGAGCAAAGTCCCCTTAATAACGGCATTAGTTGTGCCGCTTTTCCCAAACGTTCTTCCTTAGGTAAACTTTCTATTTTTTGTCCTCCGAAGACACTACCGTTTTCCTTTATTTTTTTCTCTATAAACTCCGATGCCATTTCTATGACCTCAAGACTATTTAGATAGCATTCATAGGAAGTATCCCCCCAGGTAAACAAACCATGGCTGCCGAGCACAATACCCCTGATTCCGGGGTTATCGTTCAAACACTTTTCCAGCTGTAATCCCAGGTCAAAACCAGGTCGTTGCCAAGGCACCCATCCCATAGTGTCTCCCCATATTTCCTTGGTCACTTTTTCGCTATCCTTTGCGGCAGCGACCGCTATAAGCGCATCCGGATGCAAGTGATCTATATGCTTAAATGGCAATAGTCCGTGTAAAGGGGTGTCTATGGAAGGAGCCTTACTGTCCAAATCATAAATACAATGATTAAAAAGGCCTACCATCCTATCCTCATCGGCCAAACCACCGTAGACATTTTTCAAATTTCGTAACCGATCCGTGTAGAGACCTGCAATCCCGGCTTTCGTTAACGTACCTATGTCACCACCTGATCCTTTGATCCACATGACCTCAACATCTTCGTTGGTCAATGGGTCTTTTTCAATGGTCTTACAACTGGTATTCCCGCCCCCATAATTAGTGATTCTTAGGTCTGCCCCTAAAATATTCGATCTATAAAGAAACAATGCTACTTGGTCGTCACCTAATTGTGCGGCTTTGGATGTTTCCCAGAGATAATCTACGTGTTTGTATGTCTTAACCTGCATTCATCTGTGTTTTAATATGCTTGTCAACGAAATTAGAATATGATAAAAAACAAAGCATCCTGTACTATGCTGTTAGGTTATTTTCAGAAAAAAAACAAAAAAGCTGAAAGAAATACATAAGTTTGAACGGTTATTTGTTATTTTGATAGATAAAAATAGAATGTTTAAAATTAAACGAGCTTGAATAGATTGGATTATATACATGTAGACACCGAATCCCGAATCCCAAAATACAAACAGGTAATGGACTCTGTCATAAGCAGTATCCACAAAGGAAAGTTAACCATGGGCCAAAAAATACCATCCATAAATGAGGTTAGCGAGGAATATCTATTATCTAGGGACACTGTTGAAAAAGCCTATGGGCTGCTAAAAGAACAAAACATTATAATCTCCGTGAAAGGTAAGGGGTATTATATTGCTAAAACGGATTTATCCGTAAAAATCAAAGTGCTTTTCTTAATCAATAAGTTAAGCACCTATAAGATGCGTATTTTTAATTCCTTTGTGAAGAGCCTTGGAACCAATGCACATGTGGATTTGGATATTTATCATTGCGAGCCCCTTGTTTTCAGTACCATTTTGGACAATAAAAAACATCTATACGACCACTACGTGATTATGCCTCATTTTAAAAATGAAAATTTACAGCATATGGGATGTACCGATGATATCCTTAAAGCCATACATTCCATTCCCAAGGGAAAGTTGATCATTATGGACCGTAACCTTAAAAGCCTGTCCAAAGAAGCGGGAAGAATATACCAAGACTTTACCCAAGATATTTACAACGCACTAACGGCCGGTCTTGAAAAATTGAACAAGTATAAAAAAATAATTTTGGTGTATCCCAACAAGGGCGTATATCCCTATCCGCAAGGTATTGTTACCGGTTTTAAAAGATTCTGTATACAGTACGACATGGATTACGAAATTCTTGATGAGATTTATGAAAGTATGGAGTTACAGCTGAAGGACCTGTACATTACCATTGAAGAGGCAGATTTGGTCAATCTCGTAAAACAAAGCAGGGACAGACATTACAAGCTGGGAGAGGATATTGGAATTATCTCGTATAATGACACCCCGTTAAAAGAATTATTGGGAATTACCGTAATCAGTACCGATTTTAAAAAGATGGGAGAGGAAGCGGCAAAAATGATCCTGAACAACAATCACGTAGAAATTAAAAACGATTTTAATTTTATAGATCGGTATTCCGTCTAAACGACCGATTCAGAATCAATGTTATATTTTTTTTGACGAATCGCGAACAATAAGCTCCGGTTGCAGGACGATAGTTTTATTTTCAGGTTTTTCCTTTTTGGACTGTATGCTATCCAATAAGAGTTCACAAGAGATAGTACCGATCTGAAAGCCGAATTGGTCCAAGGTCGTTAGCGAGGGTTCCATCATTTCGGAAATAGGTTCATTACTAAAACCTACCAATGCGATATCCTGAGGTATTCTTTTTCCAATTCCCTTTAAATACTTCATAGCCCCTATTGCCGCTAAATCGTTTGCAGCAAAAATGGCATCGATATCAGGATGTGCGTTCATAAGTTTTTGGGCCATTTGCATCCCATCGTTTTGGAGGAGATTAGAAACGAGAACTAATTCGTCATTAAAAGCAATCCTGTTATCTTTCAACGCTTTTTTGTATCCTGCAAGTCTATTTTTATATATTTCCAAGGTTTGTGGGCCAGAAAAATGTACTATTTTTTTACAGTTATTTTGTATAAGATGATGTACGGCTTTGTAAGCACCGGCAAAATCATCTACCAAAACCTTGTTACTGTTAACCAGGTCCGCACAATGACGATCAAAAAATACTAAAGGTAACCCAGCTTGTTCGAGGTGGTTTAAATGTAGGCCAATTTCAGTTTCCATGGATACTGAGATTAAAATACCATCTACCCTATTGGAAAAAAGTTTGTTCACAATTTCCCTTTCTCGTTTAAGCTGCTCTAAAGATTGTGAAATAAGCACATTAAACCCCCTGCTATAGGCCATTTCCTCTATGCCGGAAATAGTTGAGGAAAAGAAATGTCTGGAAATCCGAGGTACCACTACGGCAATGGTATTGCTCCTATTTTGCCTTAGGTTAGAAGCGAGAAGATTAGGCCTGTAACCAAGTTCCTTTGCTTTTTCCAAAACTCTTTTTTTGGTTTTTGGACTTACACGGTTACTATCCTGCAATGCCCTAGACACGGTAGAACTATCAATCTTTAAAATCTTGGCGATTTCATGAATAGTGATTTTTTTCATGCTTTAATTTCATTACCTTTTTTAAGGTTAATCGGGATTTGCCGGCATAGTTCTATGTTGGTTTAATAGTAGCGACAAATCATTAAATTATTTGGTAAACATAAAAGAAATTAGCGACATGCTGCACTATTGTAAAATAATGCGGACTTAAGATTAAACCAATTTTGTGTGCACCTTAAAGAAAAATTGTCAATAATTGAATAGTAATTTTAGCAAATCCTTAAGATAACAGGATGGAGCAGGATAGTTAAGCTTTTATATTCTATAATTTTGAGTGTCCTGAGCAATCCTGAAAATAAAAATCCAATCGATTGGATTTATAAAGGATTATCATCTTTATTCCAAAAAGTAGGGATTCAAACTAAACTATTTTCTAAAACTAAACTTGAAATGAAAAAAAAATGTAACAAAAGAACAAGGTTACCTTCGTTTACAATTTTCGCCGTGATCGTTTTTATGATGTTCTCCGTGCAAGCTGTTGTTGCACAGGTACAAACCGTATCCGGCACCGTAACGGATGTTAACGGGGAACCACTCCCTGGTGTAAACGTTTTACAAAAAAACACTACTAACGGTATTTCGACAGATTTCGATGGCAACTACACACTTGTACTGGTTCCCGGCTCTAGGGTCTTGGTCTTGTCCTATCTTGGGTTCGTAACAAAAGAAGTTACCGTAAACGCTACACGCATAGACGTTAGGTTGGATGAGGATACAGAAAATTTGGATGAGGTTGTGGTTATTGGTTATGCAACGGTTGCCAGGGAAAAGGTACTAGGGGCTTTATCTACGGTGAAAGCCGAAAAAATTGCCCAAGTAACACCCACCAATGCTTTTGAAGGTATTCAAGGCCGTTTGGCAGGTGTACAAATTGCTACTAATGGCGGTCCAGGCGCAGGATTTGACATTCAGGTACGTGGAACAACAACCTTTGGTGCCGGCGGAAACAGTCCACTTTATGTAGTTGATGGGCAACAATTGGACAACATAGACAACATTGACCCTAACGACATTGCATCTTTGGAGGTCCTTAAAGATGGTGCCACCACAGCGATATATGGAACCAGAGGAGCAAACGGGGTGGTATTGATTACCACCAAATCAGGGAAGTCTGGAGAGGTAAACCTAGATGTTAACATCGTAACTGGGATCAATACCTTAAATGGGGCAATTCCAGTAGCTAATACCAGACAACGTTTGTTTTATGAAGATGTAAGAAGGAATCCCAATCAAAGATTGAATCCAACAGGTAATGACCGGGACTCCTTAAATCTATTATTAAGAAATTCATTTGATTTACAGGATATAATTACACAGGCCGGTATCAGAAACCAAGTAAACGTCTCTCTTAGTGCGGGTAGCGAAAAAGTGAAGGCGTATTGGAACACTGGTTTTTTAAATGAAGACGGGATTGTAGTGAACAGCAATTTCAGAAGAATTAACACCCGTTTTAAGCTGGATTTTACGCCCAACAAAAAATTGGCAGTAAGTACTTCTTTCAATGCTTCCTTTGAAGAAGCCAACGGTTTGAACGAAAATCAGGTTTTTCAGCAATTGGTAGAACGTATTGCCTACTTTCCCGTGTTTGAACCAAACGGTACTTTAACCCCTGAAATTGCAGGAAGACAGAACCCTTTGGCCGAAGCAAAGTTTCGTACCCAAAGACAAAGAACATTCATCGGTCAAAGTTTCAGTTCCGTTCAATATAGGATAACACCTTCCTTCTCTATTAAATCTACCTTTGGTTTGAATTTTAGATTACGAAAAAATAATACGTTTGATCCTTTATTAGTTCTAAATCCAAGAAACACCAATCCATTATCTAGTCTAAGAGATCGCATAAATTATGACATACAGCAAGAAAACTTTATAAACTATAACAATGTCTTTGGCAAACACAGTGTATCTTCCTTCGCAGGTATGCAGATACAGCGCAGATTTGACGAAAATTTTGGAATAGGGAATGTACCTTTTGTATCCGAGGATATAAGCACTTTCAACAATGCGGTACCCGGACAAGTTGCTATAAACAGCGGCCAAACCTTTGATACCCGTAGCAGACTTTTTAGTTTATTCGGTGGTTTCAATTATGATTTTGACAACCGTTATTTGGTAAGTGCCACCCTTCGTCGAGACGGTTCCTCACGTTTTGGTGAGAACAACGAATTTGGATACTTCCCGGCCGCGTCATTAGGATGGAAAGTAAGCAACGAACCCTTTCTAAAAGAGAATACGGCAATAAGCAAACTATTACTCCGAGCTAGCTACGGTGTAACCGGTAATGATCGTGTTGGTGATTATGACTTTACCTCCTCTTTCTTACCAGGGGCAATTTATAACGGTATTAGTGGTGTAGCTCCAGATAGATTGGGAAATCCCGATTTAAGTTGGGAAAGTACGGCAGCAACAAATTTAGGCTTGGATCTAGGTTTGTTCAGAAACCGTTTAAATCTTAATCTAGAATTTTATAGGCAGGAAACCGAAGATCTTTTAGCAACTGTACCGTTGCCGGAAGAATCAGGGTTCGGTGGGGTACGTCAAAATGTGGGAGCCATACGCAATGAAGGTGTAGAAATCAATCTAAACGGTACGGTCCTACAAACCAAGGATTTTAGCTGGAACAGTAATTTCAACATTACTTTCCAAAGAAATGAAGTTACCCGATTAGCTGGAGGAACTTCTTTTCCCAGTGGGAATTACCTTATAGAGGAAGGACAGCCTCTTGGTAATATTTTCGGATTTGAAAATTTAGGAGTGTTTCAATATGATGAATCCAATGCTTTCACCAACGACGGCATACAATTAACACCAACTTTTGATGCAGGAGGCGAATTCGTAAATTACACACTAAACGGTGCTGAATTTACCGGAGATGTAAATCAGCTCAGGGCCAATAACCAAACTTTAGTGGGTGGCGATATTATATGGGAAGATTTGGATGGTGATTTTGTCATTACCAACGAGGACAGGCAGACGATCGGTAACGGTGTACCAACGGCATTTGGTGGATTTGCAAACGACTTTCAGTACAAGGATATCAGCCTTAGTTTTCTTTTTGATTTTACCCTAGGCAACGACACTTGGAGAAGGTGGGACGAAGCTCGAAACGATCTTAACTCCAGTAATGAAACTCCTGGCGCAGATCGTATAGAAGGTGCTTGGCTCAACCCTGGAGATGTGACAGTTTATCCAAGACTTAATAGGGTTCCACAAAACAGGAACAGACCTAATAGTTTCTTTGTTACCGATGGTAGTTTTATAAAACTACGTTTTGTACGTCTAGGCTACGAACTGCCAAAATCTGTTCTGGACAAAATGAATGTTTTCAAAAAATGTTCCTTTTTTCTGTCAGGAAACAACTTATTGACTTGGACAAACTATCCTGGTTTCAATCCAGAATTGGGAACAAGAGGCAACCCGCTACAACCTGGGGTAGATAACTTAAGGTTCCCTAATGACCGGGAAGTAATTTTAGGAATGAATCTGAAATTTTAAAATTTAACATCATGAAAATTATACGTACAACAAAATATTTGAGCAGCTTAGGTATCGCACTTATGCTAGTTCTTTTTAGCGTATCCTGTGAGGACTTGGTAGACGAGTCTCCCATAAGCGAAATAGACCCGGATAACTTTTTTAGAAACAATGCGGACGCACAAGCATCGGTTATTGGCATCTATGATGCCATGCAGGCCGCGTTCCGTCTAAAGCATTACTATTGGGGAGAATTTAGAGGAGATAGCTATGTCAATGGTAACGAAGGTGCAAATGCCAACAATATAGAATTGACCGTGAACAATGTAACATCGGGTAATGGCGGAGTCCTGAGATGGAACGACTTTTATGACATGGTAAACCGCGCCAATTTTGCAATTACAAACATTCCTAACATACCAGGTTTTGACGCCAACCTTCTAGGGGAGGCGCAAGCGTTAAGGGCATATGCATACTTTCAAGCCATAAGGGTATGGGGTAGCGTACCATTGTTTACAGAACCTGTTGAAGCTGCCGGTCCGGAATTGTTCAGGCCAAGAACCGATGCCAATACCATTATCAACGAAATCATCATTCCAGATATGTTGGCGGCGGAAGAGAACATGGGTCTAGTAAGAGATCCTTATAGATTTACGCTAACCAGTATTTGGGCTTTACAAGCAGACGTTTATGGTTTTTTAGGTGATGACGAAAATGCAAGAGAAGCACTGTTAAAGGTGGTCAATAGTGGTGAATTTAGCTTGGTGACCGATGCAGAAGCATGGCAAAATCTTTTTCTAAATGATGATGGTGAAGGAGGAGGTCCAATGAAAATGCAAACTGGACCAGAATTGATTATGTCCATAGGATATAGCTTGGATGATGTTCCCGGGTCGGGGAATAGAAATAGGGCGGGTATTTTTAATCTTTTCTTCGCCGGTATCCCTTCTTTTACGCTTTCCCCTACACTTGAAAATAAATGGCGGGAGAAATTCCCTTTAGATTCTCTTGGATGGGTTACCAAATATCCCGATACCGATCCAGTCTTGACCCAAGAGATAGTATTTTTGGATGAGAACGGTGTTGAACAGGATTCTATTGCACCTATTTACGGAGATTACCGTTTCTTTTTTAGTAGAGAAGGCGGCACCAATTTAGATGAGCGGTTAATTGGAGAAGCTCGTTTGGCCAAATACAACAAAAATAATTACAACCAAATTTTTGATGATAGCGATATGGTACTTTACCGTTATGCAGGTATATTGTTATACTTAGCCGAGGTAGAAAACAGATTGAACAATGCGCCTAGAGCCTTGGAGATACTTAACGAATTTAGGACCGCAAGACAATTACCATTGGTCACAGAAGCTGAATTTGGTGCTACCGAGGATGAGCGCGAAATCTTTATTCTTGACGAACGACAACTGGAACTGATAGGGGAAGGCCAAAGATGGTGGGATTTAAGAAGAACGAATAGGGCCATTGAAATATTAAATCCAATACTTAACGACCTAGATGGTGGAGTTCCTTTAACACAGGAACGTTTATTATTTCCGATTTTTGACGAGCATCTAATAGATAATCCCGAGTTAACCCAAACACCTGGTTATTAAATCTAAGAACTAAAAAATTACTTAAAATGAGAACAACAACAAAAATTAATATTTTACTCTTAGGTGCAACCATTCTTATGTTTGGCTGCGACCTACCAGTACAAGAGCGTTTCTTTTTTGAGCCAGATGTAGACCTAAGCGACCCTTATGCAGAAATAACCGCTTGGCAGTTCATTAACACACCACAGGCCAATGCCCTTAACGAGGATGGTGAGTTGATAGGAGATAACTTCAATTATCTGAAAGAGGCCATTCAAGCAGCCGGTATGGTAGATGCATATAATACCCCAAATAGCGGTAGAACTTTTCTAATGCTAAATAACAATGCTTTCACAGGCGGAGGTGATGTTATACAATTGGTTACCGGTTCCGCAGATGTTGAGGAAGGTGAAACCCCTGCAGAAGTAATGGCCAGAGCTGATGTTGACGTCCTACGTATAATTCTGAACTACCATATGGTGAGTACCTATATTACTCAATTAGATCCTTTATTGGAGTTTGATGTTAACTATGAATTCCAGACTATGATACCAGGTGAAGAGGGAAGGATTATTTTTAGACGGGATAATAGGTATCGTGTGGATATCAATAGAAGTCCTGCTCCTCTACCAAGCTCTGCTACCTCACAGTTTGAAAGAGTTAGAAATTATAACTACGTTTTTAATAATGGAATAGGACATAGCTTAAACGACCCGGTTAGAAATCAACCCTATCCTTCTCCAAACTAAAAAATAATTGTGTTAGTTTTAAGTCCTCTATTGTAACGTTGTACAATAGGGGATTTATTTGCTATACGGTGCTTACAGGACATCAGTGGTGCTTTTTAGACCTACTTGGCAAGTCTGTTCAATATCCCGAAAAGATACTTTGGAACCTACAAAGTATGACTATCTCATTTGTAAACACCATGGCCTAACTTTCTGCGTTTGCCCATAGTATGGAACCAACGATAGCCATGAGAAAAATACCGCATGAAAACTAGGGCGAGGGTATCAAGCTAAATTCGGTGCATTAAACATTCTAATCCTTAAATTACAACCATAGCTAAGGCTACTACCCGACTCAATTAAAATTCTTTTTTCCTTCTCTAAAACCAAAACATTGGTTTCCCGGCAAAACTTAGGTTTGTATATCTTTGATATCGTAAAGCAATAGCAATTAATTAGCAGAGAGCCGATGGATCCGGATGTTTTTAAGAACATTAGAAAAAAGGTGTTATCCTATACCCATGTAGACCAGCCGCAATTGGAGGATGCCTTGCGTTTTTACGATGTTATTACTTTATCGAAAGGAGAGCGATTAATTTCCGAGGGTGATATGGTCAACTTTTTCTATTACCTAGATAGCGGTTGTATCTCCTATTACAAGATGGAAGAAGGGGAACAAAAAGTATTGGAATTTTATACGCAGGATGTTTTCTTTACCGATTTAATAGCATACGTAAAAGGTGTTCCCTCACAGTGCTACTTAGAAGCTTTGGAGCCTAGCGTGATATTGGCCGTACGGAAAGATAGGGCAGAAAAATCCTTTGAGACATCGCACCAACTGGAACGCTTTGGCAGGTTATCCATGCAAGAAGCCTTCCTTAAACTATTTCACAGGGTAGACCGCACTAACAATAGAAGCAACGAAGAACGCTATCTAAGGATCCTGCACAAAAGGCCCGATCTATTGCAACGCGTACCGCAATATCTCATCGCCTCGTATTTAGGCATTACACCGGTTGGCCTTTCTAAATTACGGAAGCGTTTGGGAAAAGGCTAGGCAAATGTTTCAGGTTCAAAGCTCAAAGTTTCAGGTTCAAAGTTTCAGGCCTGAAAATCTTTGTAGGGTTCAAATTCTAAATTGCTACACGCTGTTCGCCTTGCGTACTGCGCCCTTAAATTCCTAAACCTGAAACCCCATCTCACTTGAGACCTTTTTTGCACCCTCTAAAACTATCTTCTACCCCCGTTTAAACAGATTACATCGGCGCGTCAAACCTATATAAAAAGTTCAAACTTCGTTTCACTTCTCGTAAAGACATGCTGGAAAACTGGGACAGACGGACAGGACAACGTTTATTCAATTTGACCAACACCCAAAAACTACCGACTGTTCACCTACTCCTTTACTACCCTCCACGCACTACCAACTACCCACTTATGTAACATGAGTTTAGAGTTTAGAGTTTAGAGTTTAGAGTTTAGAGTTTAGAGTTTAGAGTTTAGAGTTTAGAGTTTAGAAAAAATAATCGGTATGATGCCAAATTCCAAAAGAATTATCAGCACTTTTTACTAATTACTTTTTACTGCCAACTGCTACTGCCTACTTTCTTACCACACTCGACAACCAACTAGCGTCTACCGTCTACGCACTAAAAACTACCCTCTACAAACTACCGGATAAAGCCTACCCAATACCCTCCAAAAATCTACCCTCTTTTCAATCGTTGGTTACTCCAAAAAATAAATAGGCCGGCCGTCAAAAACATGATAATCCCATAAACGGCGGGAGCTATGGCGTAGGCGGTATTATTCAAGAGAATAGTAGCAATACTAATGCCCAACGTTCCATTTTGGATACCTCCTTCTATGGTAATCGAAATTCGTTGTTTTAAGGACAATTTAAAGAGGTAGCCCAAGCCAAAACCTATGGCCATGGTCAACAAGTTTAAGGCAAGGGAAACCAATCCGGCCTCATCCAAGCTTGTCAACAACAACTCCCTTTCTTTTATAATAACCGCTAAAAGCACTACCACAAAAAAGATACCCGATGCCCGCTTAACCGGTTTTTGCATCCGTAGGGAAAACTTGGGGCGTTTTGAATTCAAGAACATTCCGAAAGCAACTGGTATTATCACCACTACAAATACTTGCAAAATGGTCTGTAGCACGTTCAATTGAATCAAAGTCCCCTCACCTAATACGTTTTGCAATCCTAAGTTGATGATAAAAGGGATGGTTAGCAAGGTGATGAAACTACAGGCCGCCGTCAAGGAAACCGAAAGTGCGGTATCTCCGTTTGCCAGGTGGGTGATCAGATTAGACGTAGGCCCTCCCGGACAAGCGGCCAAAATGATGATGCCAATGGCTATATCGGGCTTTAGGGTAAAGAGCTCTATTAATGAAAAACCCACAATAGGCAACAAAATCAGCTGACAAATGAGGCCTAAAATAATAGCTTTCGGTTTTAAGAAAACAGTGGCAAAGTCCCTAAGGCTCAACGAAAGCCCCATACCAAACATGATAATGATCAACGAAAAGGCTAAAATAGCATTGGAAACAGCATCCATAGGCACTAAACTTCGGTTCTAGAGTTCTTGGCTAAATATAAGGGATTTTAAATAGTATCGGAGTTAATTTCGGGTGCTAAAGAAGATACCTCATTGTAGAACGAATGCTACTGTAAAAACATCTAAGCAGCATCCATTTTTGTTTATTAAACCAGTTTAATGGAATTGGCGGGAATTTAAATTACCTTGAGGTGGAATATTTTAAACGAACCCCATCATGGCGAATGAATATATAGACATAGAAACCCTTAAATTTTTGCTCTATCGCGTAAACCGACTTCAAGATGTCTTGGAAATGCCTAATTATGAGGAATATGACAAAGATTCCATTGACATGTTGCTCAATTCGGCAAAAGCGTTTTCGGACAAGGAACTTTACCCGTATTATAGAGAAATGGACGAAAACCCTGCCCATTTTAAGGATGGGGAAATCGTTGTACATCCGCAAGTAAACAACTACATGAAAGTGGCTGGCGAAATGGGCTTTATTGCAGGGGCTTTTCCTTATGATAATGGTGGACTTCAACTACCATCCATGGTAATGAACGCTTTGGGATATATTCAAGAAGCGGCAAATAATCACCTACCGGGCTATATAGGACTTACTATTGGTGCTGCCGAATTGATTACCCATTTTGGAAATCAACACCTAAACGATACCTATGTTCCTAAAATGCTGGAAGGTGCTTGGGGAGGAACGATGTGCCTAACGGAACCCCAGGCAGGTAGCTCCCTGTCGGACATCATTACCACGGCTACGCCGGACGGGAATTCCTATAAAATACACGGACAGAAAATATTTATCTCCGGGGGCGATTACCAAGGTGCCGAAAATATCGTTCACTTAGTTCTTGCGCGGATCAAAGGAGCTCCTGCCGGCACCAAGGGAATTTCACTTTTTGTCGTACCTAAAAACAGGCCTAATGAAGATGGCAGTTTAACACCAAATGATGTGCAGACCGTGGCCGATTTTGAAAAAATGGGTCAGAAAGGCTATTGCACGACACATCTATTTTTTGGCGACAAAGAGGATTGCCAAGGTTGGCTGGTGGGAGAAGCCCATAAAGGCCTTAAATATATGTTCTTGATGATGAACGGGGCACGTATTGCTGTTGGACGGGGTGCAGCGGCCATAGCTACAGCGGCCTACCATGCTTCTTTGAACTATGCCCATGAACGCGCCCAGGGTAGAAAATTGGCAAGTACAGGTAAAAAAGATGTCAACCAGGAACAGACCTTGATCATAAATCATCCGGATGTCCGTAGGATGCTGCTATTGCAAAAGGCGGTTACGGAGGGATCTTTAAGCTTGGTGTTTTTAACTGCCAAATACCACGATTATTCCGTTTCGCATACCGATGCGGAACAACGCGAAAAATACAAACTGCTTTTAGAAATTTTAACCCCCGTTGTAAAAACCTACCCTTCTGAAATGGGCAAGGTTGCAGTCGATAACGGCCTACAGGTTTTGGGCGGATACGGCTTCTGCTCAGACTATATCTTACAACAATACTTACGGGACATTCGTATTTTTTCCATTTATGAAGGCACTACCGGCATACAGTCACAAGATTTGTTAGGCCGAAAAATAACCATGGAAAATGGCAAGGCACTGCAACTCTTATCGGAAGAAATCACCAAAAGCATAAAGGCGGGCATGGCGCATGAAACCCTATCACCGTATGCTAAAAAATTGGGCGAAAAACTCGAATTGACCCAAAAAGTATTGCAGTCTGCAATAGGCTATGCCATGAAAGGGGATTATGAACGCTTTCTGGCCGATGCTACGCCGTTTATGGAATTTTTCTCCAATATACTCGTCGGATGGCTTTGGTTGGATATGGCTCGCGAAGCACAACAAGCGCTTGCAAACGGAGCTACCGAACACAGCACCGAATTTTACGAAAGTAAAACACATACCATGGAGTTTTACTACACATACGAATTACCCAAAACAACCGGACTAGCAGAAATTATAATGAATCGAAAAAGCTTGACCGTTGGTTCGGATAAAAAGGTGTTTGGGTGAGAAGTGAGAAGTGAGAAGTGAGAAGTGAGAAGTGAGAAGTGAGAAGTGAGAAAAAATTGGGAACGATGACAAATTCAAAAAAATCGACCGTTACTTTTTACTTATTACTAACTACTATTGAACTACCCTCTAACTTAACAAGCGAGAAGACGTTTAAAGTAGGAATATTGATTTAATATCATAAACACAAGAATTTTTCCTTCCGGAAAGGCATTCCCTCCCCTTGGGGGAGGGTTAGGGAGGGGTCAGTTTATAGGAAAGAAAAAAGCATAAATAAATGAGCATAAAACAAAGATTTGACCTTACTGGCAAAGTGGCAATCGTAACAGGTTCCAGTAAGGGTATAGGAAAATCCATCGCCCAAGGTTTAGCGGAGCATGGGGCAAAAGTGGTGATCAGCAGTAGAAAGCAGAATGCCGTAGCTGCCGTTGCAAAAGATTTCAAAGAAATGGGCTTGGAAGCCATAGGCATCGCCTGTCATATCGGGGACACATCGCAATGCGAAAACTTGATTTCGCAAACCATGGCTACCTATGGCCGTATTGATATCTTGGTGAATAACGCCGCTATCAATCCGTACTATGGCCCTTTGGAAGGCTCTGATGAAGCCGTATTTGACAAAATCATGAACGTGAACGTAAAGGCACCTTGGTTACTTTCCAATTTGGCACAGGCACACATGAAAGAAAAAGGGGGTAGTATCATCAATATTGCATCCGTGGAGGGCATTCATCCAGGTTTCCGATTGGGACTGTATAGCATGACCAAAGCTGCCCTCATTATGATGACCAAAAACCAAGCAAAGGAATGGGGCCGTTATGGCATCCGATCCAATGCGGTATGTCCGGGGCTCATTAAGACCAAGTTTAGCGAAAGCCTTTGGTCCAATGAAAAATTAGTCGCCGGGTATAATCAAATGGTACCCCTACAACGTATGGCGGAACCCGATGAAATGGCGGGACTAGTGATGTTGCTGGCCTCTGATGCAGGCTCTTACATGACCGGAGGCGTTTATGCGGCCGATGGGGGATATTTAATTTCGGGATAAATCAGAACTATGAATTTTGACTACAGTAAAAAATCAATAGCACTCCAAGAAAAACTAAAGGCTTTCATTGCCGAACATCTCCTTCCGGTAGAGCATGAGGTCGATGCCTATAACCTTGACCCAAAAAACGTATGGACCAAATGGCCCGGATTGGAAAATCTAAAAGCGAAGGCCAAAGCAGAAGGCCTGTGGAACCTTTTTCTTCCAACGAGTTATGGAGATTATAGCGCAGGACTCACCAATTTGGAATACGCACCATTGGCTGAACTAATGGGTCGCATCCTGTGGGCCTCGGAAGTCTTTAATTGTAGTCCACCGGATACCGGCAATATGGAAGTCTTGGCGAAGTACGGAACTCCAGAGCAGCAAAAAAAATGGCTACAGCCCTTACTGGATGGGAACATTCGTTCGGCTTTCTTAATGACCGAGCCAGATGTAGCCTCCTCCGACGCCACCAACATTGAAACAGCTATCGTTGCCGATGAAGACGCATATGTGATCAACGGAAAAAAGTGGTGGTCATCAGGAGCGATGGACCCAGAATGCAAAATAGCCATTGTCATGGGAAAGACGGATATTGACGCCCCACGGCATGTACAACAAAGTATGATTCTGGTTCCCATGGACACACCGGGATTAACCATCGTTAGACATCTACCTGTATTTGGCTACAGTGATTCTCCCGAAGGGCATGCCGAAATTCTTTTGGACAACGTACGGGTTCCAAAATCAAATATATTGGTAGGGGAAGGAAAAGGATTTGAAATTGCCCAAGGCCGACTAGGGCCTGGTCGGATACACCATTGCATGCGACTTATAGGTATGGCGCAGCGGTCCTTGGAATTAATGTCCGAAAGAACGGTAGCCCGCAAACCCTTTGGACGTACCCTGGATACCTACAGCAGCATCCGGCAGGACATTGCAAAATCGGTCTGTGAAATTCAGCAAGCACGCCTATTGACCCTCTCCGCAGCGGATAAAATGGATAAGCAAGGAAACAAGGAGGCGAAAGACCTCATAGCCATGATCAAAATTGTGGCACCCAATATGGCCCTTAAGGTCATTGACCGCGCCATGCAGATCATGGGCGGCAAAGGCGTAAGTGATGACACGCCCTTGGCACACTTTTATGCGGCGGCACGGACCCTCCGTTTGGCCGATGGCCCGGATGAGGTGCACATGAGTCAACTGGGCAAGAACACCATCAAAAAATACACAAAGGGGTAATCATGGCAATAATCCAAACCACAAAACCGGTAAGAAAAGGGGAAGAACTTCCAGAAGAAAAAATAAAACAGTTTCTTTTGGAACGGCAGCTATTGAATTCCGTACAGAGTGAATTAAAGGTAAGTCAGTTTGCCAATGGCTATTCCAATCTCACTTATTCGTTACAGATTGAAGACAAGGAGCTCGTACTCCGTAGACCCCCATTTTCGGCCCCAAAACGGGGTCATGATATGGGTCGCGAATACAAGGTACTAAAACACTTGAACCCCGTTTTTAACAAAGCGCCTAAAGCTTACGCCTTTTGCGAGGATACCAGCCGCATTGGTGCGCCATTTTACATCATGGAAAAGGTAAACGGTATCATTTTGACCGCCAAAAGTGCCCGCCAAAAAAAGGTAACACCAAAGGCGTTTAAAACGATTGCCAATACTTGGCTGGACACCTTTGTAGCGTTCCATCAAATTGATTACAAGGCAGCAGGCCTGGCCGATTTAGGAAGACCGGAAGGCTATGTGGAACGCCAAGTCCGTAATTGGGGCAAGCAATATCTGGCAGCTGCCACCGATGACGTACCCGTAGCAGCAAAAGTGATGGCCTGGATGCAAGAAGAGCAACCAAAGCACTATGATCATTCCCTCATTCACAACGATTTTAAATACGACAATGTCGTTTTTAAAGACGATAGCTGGTCAGAAATTGCCGCCATCTTGGATTGGGAGATGTGTACGCTAGGAGACCCGTTAATGGACTTGGGCACGTCTCTGGGGTATTGGACCACTGCAACCGACCCTGACATCATGAAACAAGGCCTGCCCTCCCCTACCGTTATGGAAGGCAATCCCAGTAGAACGGACATCGTGCAGGAGTATGCGCTAAAGAGTGGAAGACGTATGGACAAGCTTGTTTTTTATTATGTATACGGACTGTTTAAAATTGCCGTTATCGCCCAGCAGATCTATTACCGTTACAAACATGGCCATACACAAGACCCGAAATTTGCACATCTGAACAAAGCGTCGGAACTATGTTGCCATACGGCGTGGCAAGCCATTCAAAAAAATAAGATCGACGATTTATATTGAACTGGCGAATCCTAAGAAAGACAAAAAGATATTGGTATTCAAACTAAAACAAGCACGATAAACAGTCGAGAATAAATGTACTAAATCAGAGCTTTCCGCCAGAGCGAGAAAGAATAACACACACGATTCATGAATTTAAAAAATAAAATAGTCATTATCACCGGTGCCGGTAGCGGCATTGGAGCGGCAACGGCCAAACTCTTTGGGACACATGGCGCTACGATCATCGTTTCGGACATCCATCTGGAAAACGCCAAAAAGACGGTTAGCGAAATACGAACGGTGGGCGGAAAAGCAGAAGCGATGGAAACAGATGTGACACATTTTAAGGCCGTGGAAGATTTGATTGCAGAAACCGTAGCAAAACATGGTCACTTGGATGTTATGGTGAACAACGCCGGTATAGGTGGCAAGAAGCAGCTCAAAACCGCCGAGCACTCGCACGAGGATTGGCACAATGTTATTGCCGTAAACCAAACGGGTGTTTTTTACTGTATGCAGGTAGCGTTAAAACAGATGACCGATCAGGGCTTTGGCAATATCGTAAATGTGGCTTCTTTGGCAGGACTAAAAGCTTCCGGAAACAATCTTTCCTACAGTGCAAGCAAATACGCGGTTGTAGGGATGACGAAATCCGCCGCCTTGGAATACGGCAGAAAAAAGATTCGCATCAATGCGGTGTGTCCCGGTTTTACCCGATCGGCCTTACTTGATCAATTACTCACCTCTAGTCCCACTATAGAAGATAAATTAAAACGTATGATTCCCATGGGCCGTTTTGGCGAGGCAGGGGAAATTGCCGAAGCTATATGTTGGCTAGCTTCCGATAATTCTAAATTTATAACAGGACAAACCATAACCTTGGACGGGGGAACATCGCTTTAGATACGTTGATTTTAAGCTAAAACGATATATTCAAAAGAGAAACCTATACATGACATTTTAGAACGTTGGTAGTGCGCGGTAGCAGTGGTCAGTGATAGTGGTAGCTTTGAACATATAATCTAGCAAGGAGTTTAAAAAAAACCTCCTTTAGTAGGATAGAAAAGACGATACTTAAAATGGAGACAAGTAAAATGAAAAACCTTATACTAACGAAAAAAAAAGGCTTTACACTAGTTCAAATGAACCGTGGTAAAGTGAACGCCATCAACCATGAAATGGTCAACGAATTGCGCAAAACATTTGCCGATCTGGAAAAAGACCCAGAAGTAAAAGGTGTCATACTTACGGGACAGCCACACTATTTTTCTGCGGGACTGGATTTGATTGCGCTTATGGAATACGACAAAAGTCAGATTTCAGATTTTTTTGATGACTTTGGAAGTTTGTATGCGGAATTGGTACGATTCAAAAAACCGTTTATCTCCGCTATTACCGGTCATGCACCGGCCGGTGGGTCCGTACTTGCCGTTACCAGTGACAACCGCTATATGGCCGATGGAGACAACTATGTTATCGGGCTCAATGAAGTGGCGGTCAACATTCAAATTAGTCAAAACTTGACTGAAATCTATGCCTTTTGGATGGGAGATGGTCTGGCTAGTCGCTATCTTTTAGAGGGTAAATTATTATCCGGAAAAGAAGCGGTAGCAGCCGGCTTGGTAGATGAGCTCCTTCCCTTGGAACATGTATTGGACAGAGCTGAGCAACGGATGAAAAAATACTTAGAGGCAGATGAAGAGATTCTGCTTAATACCAAACAAAAAGTGAGGAAACACCTGTTGGCCAAAGTGGATGCCAAAGCCGGAAGCGCATTAAAAGAAGCCGCCAGACTTTGGTGGAAACCAGCCATTAGGGCAAAAATGGAAGCGTATGTGGCTAGCTTTTCCGGTAAAAAGAAGTGAAATCACAAGATGTACAAATACTAGAAATCATCTCATTTCGAGCACAGTGGAGAACTTGAACCACTAAACTTCTAACGTATTTCGACCGCGCTCAATATGATATAGTTTTCAAAAGAAAACGTCTTAAATAAAAAAACAGATTACTCATGAACAAACAACTATTATTCGTAAAAAGACCAGTTGGTGCAGCGGATGCTTCCACTTGGGAGTTGGTAAGCAATCCCATCCCAGAAATAGAGGAAGGGCAAATCTTGATCAAACAACATTATGTATCCTTAGATCCGGCCATGCGCGGATGGATGAACAATGTAAAATCCTATATCGCCCCAATGGAAATTGGCTCGGTGATGCGCGCGGGATCTGTTGGTGAAATTATCCAATCGAAAAATCCAAAATTCGAGGTCGGTCAATATGTGGCCGGCACGGGAGGCGTTCAGCAATATGCCGTTACGGACGGTGAAGGCTACTACCTTGTCGATCCCAAAATGGCACCTTTGCCCACCTACATAGGCACCTTGGGAATGACGGGGATGACCGCCTATTTTGGTATCACCGAAGTCGGGAAAATAAAAGAAGGAGACGTGGTATTGGTTTCCGGTGCTGCTGGTGCGGTAGGAAGCGTCGTGGGACAAGTGGCAAAAATAAAGGGCTGTACCGTAGTGGGTATTGCTGGCGGAGCTGATAAGTGCACCTATGTTGTAGAAGAATTGGGTTTTGATGCCTGTATCGATTACAAAAATGAAAACGTAGCTACAAAACTAAAGGAACATTGCCCCAAAGGCATCGATGTTTATTTTGACAATGTAGGGGGCGAGATTTTGGATATTGCCCTAACCCGCTTACGTCGTCATGCGCGCATCGTTATTTGTGGCGCCATTTCGCAGTACAATAACAAAACGGCAATTAAAGGCCCTAGTAATTACCTTTCACTTTTGGTCAACCGAGCCAGTATGCAAGGTATGGTAGTCTTTGATTACGCAGATCGCTACCGAGAAGGAGCGATGCAATTGGGCCAATGGATGGCGGAAGGCAAGCTTAAGAGCAGAGAAGCGATTTATGAAGGTATCGAAAATTTCCCTGAGACGTATAACCGACTATTTAGCGGGGATAAAAAAGGAAAGTTGGTCTTAAAGGTAATCGAGTGATTGCGGTTAGATGTTAGAAAACTATATTGTTTGACAGACTTAAAAAAAAATAGTTTGAAATACTATTTTCAGTTACCGAACAGCTCCTTACCCATGCAGGGGAAGGCGTATTGTATTCGGACTTTTTCGTCGGAATACAATACGAAAGGGGTAGAACCCAAACTCCGGCTCGAAACGCCTAGTGGTAGATTTTAGATGCAAATAATAAAAGTAAAAGGCGCAGCGCTTAAAACCAGATAGATACTGATCTAAATTCAGCATAAATGAAAGCAATACGATGTAAGACCTATGGACCTCCTTCCATGCTAGTGCTAGAGGATGTAGCAAACTTAAAACCGGGAAAGCGTGAAGTGCTTGTCAACGTAAAAGCATGTGGGGTAAATTTTCCGGATACCTTGATTATCCAGGGACTATATCAGTTTAAACCGCAGCTTCCATTCACACCTGGGAGTGATGTATCAGGGGTGGTAAAAGCCGTAGGTGAAGAGATAGAACAGCTACATGTAGGGGATGAAGTTTTTGGTTTTGTCGCCCATGGCGCCATGGCCGAAGAGGTTTTGATTCCCGCAAACGCGTGTTTCCCAAAACCACCACAAATGGACTTTCCCATAGCGGCATCTTTTATGATGGCCTATGGCACCTCCTTCCATGCACTTAAAGATCGGGCAAAACTTCAAAAAGGAGAAACCCTTTTGGTATTAGGCGCTTCAGGCGGTGTTGGGTTGGCCGCAGTGGAATTAGGTAAACGTATGGGTGCCCATGTAATTGCCGCAGCTTCTTCGGATGAAAAATTAGAACTATGCAGGCAGTATGGCGCGGACGAAACCATTAATTATAGCACGGAAGATCTTAAATCGACCATAAAAGCATTGACCCATAAGAAAGGGGTCGATGTTATTTATGATCCCGTAGGTGGAGATTATAGTGAATCCGCCTTTAGAGGTATGGCTTGGAATGGCAGGTATTTGGTCGTAGGATTTGCATCGGGCCATATTCCTAAACTTCCGCTAAACCTACCTTTGTTGAAAGGCGCTTCGGTGGTGGGTGTTTTTTGGGGTGGTTTTGCCATGGGACAACCCAAGGAAAATATGCGCAATACGAAAATCTTAATGCAATGGTATGCCGAGGGAAAATTAAGACCACATATAGACAAGTTATACGAACTTAAAGACGCCCCAAAAGCGCTTAAAGCTATGATGCAA
The DNA here is from genome assembly GCF_042676845.1 of Maribacter chungangensis. Taxonomy (NCBI): domain Bacteria; kingdom Pseudomonadati; phylum Bacteroidota; class Flavobacteriia; order Flavobacteriales; family Flavobacteriaceae; genus Maribacter; species Maribacter chungangensis. The sequence continues at coordinate 834,914 of NZ_JBHTHY010000003.1, read as the reverse complement.
AGAAAGGTGAAAGGGAAACTAGTAATAGATGTGAGACATGAGATTTGAGATTTGAGATAGCGTTACGCAAGAGACTTTTTCACCCATTAGGTTTTTAGGAGAAGCGAAACAAATTTCAAGTAGTTAAAAGGCTAAACGTGACGAAGTAATCGGGTTAAAAAGTGGGTAGTGGGTAGTTTTTAGAGGGTAGTAAAATTGATGTGTTAGGCCTTATAATTTAAAACGTCTTTACGAGAAGCGAAACAAATTTTCAAGTATCGAAAAGGTTTATCGCGACGAAGTAATCTGTTTGAAAAGCGGGTAGTTTTTGGTGTGGTTTAAAACTGTTTCATGTTTCATGGGTTTAAGGTTAATGACTTCTGATAGCTCATAGCGTAAGGCGCACAGCGAACAGCCATTTTCAAACTTGAACTTGAACCCTCCTGCTTCGGCGGACAGATCCTGCGGCGGGTAGGCTTGATACTTGTATTTGAACTTGTATTTGTAATTGTAATTGAACTTAATATAAAAACTATGAGATTAAAAGATAAAGTAGCCATCGTAACCGGCGGCGCCAGGGGCATTGGAGAAGCTATTGCAACACTGTTCGCCAAGGAAGGAGCCCGTGTTATACTAATTGATTTGTTGCCCGAAGGACAAGACGTTGCAGATCGTATCATCGCCGATGGCGGCATTGCCGAATATCATTGTGTTTCCGTAACGGATAAAAGCACCATTGCTACACTATTTGAAAATGTCCACAAAACTTATGGTAAAATTGATATCCTCATCAATAATGCCGGCATCACCCGTGACCGTACCTTAGAAAAAATGAGTTTGGAGGAGTGGGATGCGGTTATCGATGTAAACCTAAAAGGGGTATTTATTTGCACACAGGCGGTTGCACCTTATATGAAAGCAAACAACTATGGCCGTATTGTTAGTGCAGCTTCCAACGTGGGACTACGCGGTAATTTTGGCCAGACGAATTATGCAGCTACTAAAGCAGGCGTTATTGCCATGTCAAAAACGTGGACTATGGAACTGGGCAAATATGGCATTACCGCAAACGCAGTTGCACCTGGTTTTACGCTTACGGACATGGTCGCAGACATTCCAACCGCGCATTTAGATGCCATCAAGGCAAGTATTCCCCTGAAAACCGCCGCAGCACCCATTGATATCGCCTATGGCTATTTATACCTTGCCTCCGACGAAGCACGATTCGTTTCCGGTATTTGTTTGACTATTGATGGCGGAACCGCTAGGTAAAACAACGTTACTGGACGAACGTAGCTTCATTTGCAGAAGAAACAAAATTTTTTCGCATAACCATTTTTAGTTTCCAGTAGCGGTTCACAGTTCGTAAAGCATTTACGTCCTATTTTAAACTGCCGATTCAACCTAAGGGACTGGTTGTTTTCAGCTAACATGTAAAACTCATTCTAAGATAAATATAAACTATGGCACAAATACACATATCAGATTTCATAGAATTCAAAACAATAGTAGGCAAAGAACTTCCGGCTGGGGCATGGTTGACCATTACACAGGAGATGATCAACGATTTCGCCAAAGCCACTCAGGATTTTCAATGGGTACATGTCGATCTTGAAAAAATAAAGAAACACTCCCCGTTTAAAAAACCCATTGCCCATGGTTTTCTATCCGTCTCCCTTTTGTCCAAACTACTGACCGAGCTTATTACGGTTGATTCGGCCACTATGGGCGTAAATTATGGATTAAACAAAGTGCGCTTTCCTAGTCCGGTTCCGGTCAATAGCCAAATTCGCTTGCACACCATCATTTCGGCCGCAGAAGATTATGGTGACAATGGACTAAAAATCACCTGGAACTGTAGCGTTGAGATCAAAGACGTGGAAAAACCGGCTTGCGTGGCCGAATTCATCAGTTTACTATTCGCGTAAACCCTAAACTTAAAAATTTACATTTACATGTCGTTCTACCAACAACTAGCCGCAATAGGCTCTCGCTTCGTTAGTAAACATATCCTATTTAAACATGGTTTCAATTGGTCGCCCATGTATCGCAGAAGCTCTGCAAAAATCATCGATATTTCTAAAGATTTCTTACAAATTCGTATCAAACTGGCCTACAGTTATACGAACAAAAACTTTGTAGGCTCCATTTTTGGCGGCAGTATGTTCGCAGCCGTAGACCCCATACCCATGACCCAATTGATGCAAATCCTTGGTGAAGACTATGTGGTTTGGGACAAGTCTGCCGAAATCTATTTCAAACGCCCTGCCCGCGAGGTTTTGTTTGCCGATTTTCATTTTCGTACCGATGAACTGGAGGCCATAAGGAAGAAGGTATCCGCAGAAAAAGAAATTGATATCATAAAGACAACCCATCTAACCAATAAAGACAAGAACACCGTGTTCTGCGAAATCCGGAAAACCATTTATATCGCTGACAAAACCTTTTATAAACAAAAACGAAAACTAAAAAAACAGGCTGTTTAAACCAGTTAAATTATTTGTACATTATACTGTTTTACATTGACTTATACTCTATAACATACCGCGCCATGACCAGACTATTTGACCTTTTGCACCACCAAGTTGCCCAATTCCCTATGGATAATGCCTTAAATGCAAGGGCAGCCAATGGCGGGTGGACATCCTATAGCTCCAAAAAAGTATTGGAAATGTCAGAAAAAGCGGCTTCAGGATTATTAAATTTAGGTTTTAAGCCTGGTGATAAAATTGCCATATCTTCTTACAAGAACAGACCGGAATGGGTGATTATGGACTTTGCCATACAAATGGCCGGAATGATCAGTATTCCCTTGTACCCCACCATAAGTCCAAACGAATACGAATACATTTTGAACGAAGCTGAGGTCAAAGCAGCCTTTTGCGGTGGATTGGATCTGTTCGATAAACTAAGTCAAGCACAAAAGAACTGTACAACCCTTACCCATATTTACACCTTTGACCAAGATGCTACAGGTACGTTTTGGGAAACAATTTTAGATTCTTCAAAACAACATGAAGTAGAAAGGATAAAGGCAGATATAAAAGCGGAAGACTTGGCGACCATTATTTATACCTCGGGTACTACAGGTAACCCAAAAGGGGTGATGCTGTCACATAGTAACATCATGCATGTTATTTTAGAAACCTCAAAATTTCTTCCACTAAAACCAGGCGAAAAATCCATTAGCTTTTTGCCTTTATGCCATGTCTACGAGCGTGCAGTCTCCTTTGCCTATTGTTACAAAGGAGCCGCGGTGTACTTTTGTGGAACCGACAATCTTAGTGGACCCGAAGGCGATTTGGCAAGCGTACGTCCTGTAGTGTTCTCCACCGTACCCAGATTGTTGGAAAAGGTGTACGAAGCCATTTACAATAAGGGACTTGCTTTGGAAGGTGTAAAGAAAAAACTCTTTTTTTGGGCCTTGGGCCTAACGGAAGATTTTGAACTGGATCAAAAACTTTCGTTTACCAAAAAGTTAAAATGGAAGGTGGCGGATAAACTGATTTTTAGCAAATGGCGCGATGCCCTAGGAGGTAATATACGAATGATCGTTACAGGCGCGGCTCCTTGTCCGTCAAAAATACTTAGCGTTTTCTGTGCTGCAGGAATTCCCGTTCGAGAGGCCTATGGCCTTACGGAAACTTCTCCTACCCTTACGATAAACAGTTTGGAGGCCGATGGTACATTAATCGGTACCGTTGGCTATGCGATTCCAGGGGTTTCATTAAAGATAGATGCCTCGGACGGTAATTATGCCGAGAATGAAGGTGAAATATTGGCACACGGCCCCAATGTAATGCAAGGCTACTACAAGAAGTCGGAGATCAACGCCCAAGTCTTTAAAGAGATTGATGGCAAACGATATTTCTGTACCGGGGATATTGGTAAACTGGTGAAAGGAAAATCGGGACAGGAATTCCTGAAAATCACCGACCGTAAAAAAGAATTGTTAAAAACATCCGGAGGAAAATATGTGGCCCCTTCCCCTATCGAGAATAAAATGAAAGAAGACTTTTTAATAGAACAGATGATGGTGGTAGGCGACAAGCAAAAATTTGTAACGGCACTCATTGTTCCTGCCGAAGCCGCGCTGCAAAACTGGTGCGAACACAAAAAAATTGATTGGACCAGCTTGGAGGATATGATTACCATTGAAGCAGTTATCGCCAAATATGAGAAAGTAATCGGGCTTTACAACCCTCAATTCAGCCATATAGAACAAGTAAAAAAGTTCAAGCTTATCAGTTCGTCTTGGCTACCGGTGCACGAAGATGGTGCAGCAGCGGAACTAACACCCACCCTTAAACTAAAACGCAGAGTGATACGGGAGAAGTTTAAAAAGGAAATTGAGGAAATGTATGCGTAATTGCTTCGGCATCAACTAACCAAAACTATGCTTCTCGGCAAATGTAAATTGACGTAGCAACAGCGCTATCCATGGTCTAATTTGCAGTAGGATTATCGGTAACGCTAAAGGTTTTCGTCATGGTTATGGGCTTACCGTAAGATGTAAATCCGTTCAACATAATTTCATATTCACCGGTAATATCCGATGTAAAGAACTCAAATTCATAGGTATTTTTGTCAATGACAATATGGGGTTTCCAAAAAAGAATACTGCGATAGTCGGGAATGCGCGAATATCGATCATCCCCCTCATCGTACCGTTGGTTATAATAATTCTTTACCGGTTCCGGCTTTTTAAAATCGATTACCGAACTGTTCTCATACCCATGAGTTTCCAAATAATTACCATCAAAGGTCTCTACGGAAACAATACCTTGGTAATCGACCCCTCCTAACCTAAACTTATCACGGATCAAACTTATCTTTTCAATATTTCTGGCATCATACGTTCTGATCCTTTCATGGTTGGGTATAAAAACACCGTCGATAACTATAATGGATGAAAAATCATTGAACTCTTCATCATAAGTCTCATAGTCCTGTGCAACTTTGACAAAATCATTTGCCTTACCTCCATTTCTGTATCCGGCATTGGGAATAATCTCGACCATCGTCTCCTCAAAAGTTGGAAAACGAGTATAGTCGTCCAAAAACACGGTTTCCGGAGTTCCGCCATCAAACGGATCAATAGGATCGCCCTGTAAAACAGAGTCCGGTTTTACTTGAAAAAAATGATTTTCGATTTGATTTTGAACGCTGCGCGCCAGTATCGTTTCTTTATCCTTTTCGGATAAGGTGTAATTACTAAAACCTATAGTAGATATGTCCAAGTTCCCTGCGGCTCCCTTCTTAATGTTGTACCTGGCAGATTCGTCCTCTACCTGTACTACCGCTGTAGCGACTTTATAATCTTTCCTTAGATAGGAATAAAAATTACCATCGTCATCGGTTCTTGAAAATTTAAGTAAAAACTCCTTTCCCGGTATGGATATGACTACGGGTTTATCTACAACTGGGCTGCCATCCGCTGCGGTAACCGTACCAAAGAAAAGTTCTCCACGTTGCTCCGGCAGAAAGAGACTATCGCCTACCCGCTGTTTAATTTGTTTCTCCACATTAAAATAAGCATCGGCGTAACTTGTGGCATCCATGAACGAATCTCTGCCCAGTTGTTCCTTGCTCCTTACTTTGAGCGTGTACGCTCCATTTCCTAAATAACCTTTGTAATTTTTTAGGCTCAGTTTTACCTTTTCCCTTTTAGCATACCTTGTTTTATCAATGGAAAATGAAACCGTGGAAGAATCGATGACCCTACTTTCCCCACTTTTTGAATCTTTGTCAATGGCAACATTATCATCGGCCTTAGCCCATAATTTGGATTGATCGGCCAAGTAGGGGTTTATGATCACGATATCGTCCTTAAAGACTTGGGCAATGCCATTGTTCTTCATCCATTGGGTATAACCCAGAAGTTTGTAGTTCCCGGAGGGCACATCGGTTGAAATAAAGAAATCGCCTTGCCCCAGGCCGCCGTCCATTTTTAACTTGTGCTCAAAAACAAATTCCTTTTCATCGTTTACCAAAGCTACATAGGCTAGCCTACTTATATTCGTACGTTTGTTAGTTTGGGCATTGAAACAGTAGAGTGCATAGTAGAGATACTCACCAGCGAACAGCACCGGGCCCGTATGGTCTATATATACTTTTTCTTGGGGCAATTTTTTCAGACTTTCCAGTTCGGTAGGGCTTTTTACCACATATTGCGACCATACACCCAAGGAATACACTAGAAAAAGTAAACTAAAAATGACTTGTTTCTTCATAACTATTAGATTATTCTGTCCAAAAATCGGGGACTATATTACTTCCTAAAACGGTACAATCACCGCAAGCCCTACGGGCGGTCAAATAGGGGCCGGCAGGTGGAGCTACCTCTCCGTTATTATTTCTTACATAAACAAAAAAACCGCTATCGATCGCGTCCTTTAATGGTGATGTTCCTGCAGGTGTTAGCTCTGATGGTGCTCCCAAAAAACTACAACGTATGGCATAAGGCGGCAAATCTTCATCAGGAAAAAACGCTTCATAATTAAAGAACAATCGTTCTTGACTCACATTGGCCACTTCAAAATACCCCAATACTTTTTCGTTGGGATTGCCTGTATTTGACACATTGCCCTCAATAAAACCGGGTTGAATTTCCGTAAAAAGACTCTGGTTGCCCGATTGTTCGTTTAACGTACGATAAAAAGAATAGGCATCCGCAGACTGAACAAGTTGCCGCACCAATATGCTATACCGATGACTGATAATAAAATCATCGCTTGGAATAAAACGCACCAAATTTCGGTTGACTTGATTCCCCGTCCTACCAAGGTTGGAAATCTGTATGATCGTATTGCTCAACCGGGTGCCATAACAAACCCGTTCTTCTTGCTCCCTTGCCACCAAATCAAATCCATAGGGTGGATTGGGATCGGTGACCACCATGTCAAAAGGCGACCATAGCGGCGCTATGATTTTATAGGTTTCCTCATATTGATACCGTAAAAAAGGCGCTTCACCCGGCATAACCTCTGAATCTACGTAGATGGCGATACCTTCCACACCCAAGTCATTGATAATACGTTCCGCATAAACTGCCGCTATCGTGGCGGTCTCGGGCAAAGAAACCAATTTGGATGTATAGGAACTGCCCTGCGCGGTCTGTATGTTCAATTGATAAGTGGTATTGGGCAAAGCTTGGAACATTTGATCGGAAACGTAGCGCCCAGGTTCCGTTTCAGTAAATGAAAAGCGGTTGCCGTTACCATCAACAACGGACACGTTTGCGTTTTGGGTAACGGGCTGTAGGGAATCATTGGCAAAACTCCTACCCCTTCCCAATACCACCACCTGTTGCTTTAGTTCATTGGTGACCGTAGCTTCCACCACCAAAAAATTTTCAATGTTTTCACCTGTTTCGACTTCACCGGAAATGTCAAAAGGTTCCACACAGCTTGCTAAAACCGATACTATACCCAATATGTAAACTAATTTTCTCATTCTTCCGTCCAAAATTCAGGTACTATGTTACTGCCCACTATATTACAATCACCACATATCGTAGGGGTCACTTGATATGGCCCCTCGCAAACTCCAGGGTCATTACTACCTAGCCATTCAACGAGCCCAAGTTTGATTCTAGGCACCAAAGGTTGGGGACATTGTTCATTTGGTGGAGGAGGAGGGCCATCACGCTCCGGGTCTCCTAAAATTGGTGCTAAAAACCGATCACAGGTCACGGTGCCAAAATAAGGTGGTAAGGGTTCTCCGGGATAAAAATCTTCATAGTTAAAATAGAGGCGTTGCTTAGCAACACTACTTACATCAAAAAAACCAATTACTTTATTCTGTGAGGATTCGCTTGCGATATTCCCTTCTAATGGGCCTGGTTGTATTTGACTGAATACTAGCTCGCTTTGGGTAAAATTTCTGAGATTTTCATAGAATTGATAGGACTCAAAGGCTACGGCCATCTGCTTGACCATAATACTATATCGGTGCGATAAAATGGGGTTATTACTGTTAATAAAACGCAGTTGGTTCCTGATTACCGTATTATTATCCAGCCCGGAAACATCCGCAACCAAAATATCCTGAGAAGGGTCGGTCTTAAAACAAACCCGCTCTTCCCGCTTCTTCTCTATCAATCGTACTGCCGGAACTGTAAATCCAATTAAATCTCCGGTGTCCTCATCCAAAATGGGTTCCCCTCCCTCCTCGATGATTTCAAATTCAAAAGGTCTCCAATTCGGGGCAATAATTTTATAGGTTTCCTCAAAAGCATATCTAAAATAAGATGTTTCGTTTGTGGGGTCTGTCGTATCCACAAAAATGCCCATTCCGTCCACACCGGTATCGGAGGTGACACGTTCTGCATACAGGTCATTTATCCGGGAACTCCCTATTATACGCATTTCCGTAGAGGCATATCTTGCCCCGTCCGCTGTGGTAATGTTTAAGACATACCCAGTATCACGTTCCGCAAAAAAGGTATCCGGTGCTTTATAGATGCCCGGTTCACTTTCGGTAAATACGATAAGATTGCCAGCGCTGGTTTGTGCCTCTACCGTTGCGTTTTGCTCTGGGGCCACATCCAGTCCCCTTGGGGAAATAAAAGGTGTATTCGGGTTAAACAATACATCATCTTCAACGTTAACGGTGCTATCGCTTTCTATGCGTCTAGACCTGCTCAACAAAACTTGCTGCACGGTACCTTGCTCATCGGTGAGATTGGCCTCCACTACCAGAATGCCGGAACTATCGGCAGTGGAATTCACTGCCGGACTTACATCAATAGGTTCGATACAGCTTGATAAAGCCATAATGCTAAGTAGTAGTATGTAAGTTCGTTTTCTCATTCTTCTGTCCAAAATTCCGGTACGATGTTACTTCCTAGGGCCGTGCAATCTCCGCAAAGTTTAAAAACATACACATAGGGGCCTGGGCAAATACCAACCGCCAAGCCATCATTATTACGAACATAAGTGTACAAATCCAAGTTTACTCCTTCAATAATCGATAACGGGCAACCTCCTCCACTTAAACCGGTAGCGCAACGAGATACATGAGATTCGGGTGAGGACTGCTCAAAACAAGGAGAGGGATAATCCGGCAATTCTTCATTGGGATAAAAGTCGGTATAATTAAAAAACAGTCGCTTTTTAGATACCGAAACCACGTCAAAGAAACCAAGCACCGTTCCTTGGCTACCGTCATCGGCCACGATATTACCCTCTAGAAAACCCGGTTGTATTTGGGTGAAAATATTCCCTGTTTGGCTAAAATTATTCAGTAAGTCATAGAAACCATAAGACTCTTGACTCGTTACCATTTCCGTTACCTCGATACTGTACCGATGGGATAGAATGAAATCATTTCGGTCAATAAACCGGACCATAAAGCGATTTAAACCAGTACTCTCAGGATTTGTTTGCTGCGCCTGTATAATGGTATTGGAACTTTTACTTCCATAACAAACTCGTTGCTCTGTTTCTCGTGGTACTATTTCTAGATCATAGGTTACTACAGGAAGGGCACAGGGGTCGTAATTACTTAGTTTAAAAGCAAGTTCATCCCAAAAAGGAGCAATTATCTTATAGGTTTCGTCATACGTGTATCTTAAGTTTCTAACATCACCACTCTGAGCCGTATTATCTATAAAAATCCCAATACCTTCCTCGCCATTATCGTTCACTATTTTTTCAGCATATAATTCCTCTATTGCCGATATTCCTCCTATCTGCGTAGGAACAGAAGAAAAACTCCTATTGTCCGTGGTCATAACGTTTAGTTGGTATAAAACACCTACTTCTGCACTAAACGGTATTTCGGATCGGTAATTACCGGGACTTGTTTCTTCAAAATCAAACCTGTTGCCTATATCGTCCGTTACTAAAACGGTGGCATTTTCCTCATACCGCACTAAATCCCTATTGATATCAAATGTTGGTAAAAAAGGGTTTATGAGCGTATCTACTTCCAAATCTGTAATGGTATCCATCCTTGTAATCCGTATCCGTTGGTTTTTAAATTCATTGGTCAACGTCCCTTCAATAATCACGATATCCCTTGTCGTATCAATGGAACCAATAGCCAAATCTACCTCCTCTATACAGGAGATAACTGAAAACAAAAGCGCTATTGAAAGGATTATTTTTTTCATTCTTCTGTCCAAAATTCAGGTACGACCGTACTCCCAAACTCCCTGCAATCGACACAGCCCAAAGGCTTCACCAAAAAGGGCGCGGCACCCCCTACTCCTCCTTCCCTAGCTATATAATCCTCATAGTCCTCGTTATCTGCATGATAGGCATACAGGCCTGTTAATATACCATCGATCAAAGGGGATCCATTGGTGCCGTCTATTATAAATCCATCCCCATCCGGTGCCGGTGTAATATGGAAACCTTCTGGGTACAGCGGAGGGGCTCCTGTAAAACAGTTTGTTAAATACGGAGGCAAGGGTTCGTTTGGGAAAAAATCATCATAATCAAAAAATAGTCGTTTCTCACTGTAAGAGCTCAATTCAAAATAACCGAACACCAGGGATTTACCAGAATTCTGAACGGTTATGTTGCCTTCTAAGCCTCCGGTCTGAACGTTACTAAAAATACTTTCCGCACTTGAAAAATCCTTCAACAAACTAAAAAAGGAATTTGCATTGACATCATGATGGTACTGCTTTACCAAAATACTGTACCTGTGGGAAATCGCATACGTATCGCTGTGCAAAAATCGCACCTCAAAATCATCTACACTATTGGCGTTTAGTCCGGCAGTCGATGCTAAAATTATATCCTTAGAACTGTTGGTGCCGTAACAAATATTAACCAATTTATCACGTGCAGCAACAGTTACCTCCCAGCCATCGCCGTCGTTAATATCATAGTCAATCTCGTCCCAATCAAAAGGATTGGGGTCAGGGGCAAGAATTTTATAGGTCTCCTCATATTCGTAACGGTAGTAATTCTGGCCACTGAACCTATCTGTGTTATCAACCAAAATCGCAATGCCCTCTTTTTCGAAACCGTTGATTCTTTTTTCTGCACTAAGGTTTGTTATTTCAACTTTGTTAGGTAATGCGGCCTCGTCCGAAATATACCTTACCCCATCAACAGTTATAATTTCTAATGTATAGGACCTACCCTGCTCCAATGCAACAGCACTGTTTGTACTATAGGCTCCTGGAACCATTTCAGAAAAATCGATACGGGTACCGGTTTCGTTAATAATACTGACCTGTGCCCCGTTTTCGGGTAATGGCTCGGAATCTTGTAATGAAAAGGTTCGGGACAGAAAAATTGTTTGTCGAATGTTCTGATCGGAAATTCTAGCGTCTATAACAAGGGTACCCTCCAATACATCGGTAATATCCTCCGCCTCAAACTCTTCAATGCAACCGGCTAACCCACAGCATAAACCTAAGGTAAAAATCCACATCGCTATTTTAATCCGTTGACTTGCAGACACTTCTTAAAATTTAAAATTATAGGTAATCGATGGAATCGGTATCGCAAAAATGGAACTCTGCAATGCCTTTACCTCTCCGTTCTCTGTTACAAAAAACACCGAGTAGGGATTGTTCCTGCCCAACACATTATACACCGAAATCGTCACAAAACTATGGGCAAGCTTGTTCTTTTTGTGGTTGCCCTCGATATTGAAACCGAGGTCCAAACGGTAAAAATCCGGAATTCGAAATTCGTTACGGTTGCTAAAGGCAACAAAATCGGCATTATTGAACCGAAACGTACCGATCGGGTAGGTCACCGGCCTCCCTGTTTGGTATACAAAATTGGCCGATAGACTGTACCGTCTACTGAACTTGTAATTGGTAATAAGGCTTACATCATGGGGCTTATCGAAATTGGAGGCGAAAAAATCCCCGTTGTTGATCCGTTCCTCACTGAATTCACTATCAAATCGATATAAACTCCTGGAATACGTGTAACTCAACCAACCATTAAAATCGCCCCTGTTCTTTTTCAGCAACAGCTCTACCCCGTACGCCGTACCATCTCCCTGTAGCACCTCGGTCTCCACGTTTTCGTTCAAGAAGAGGTTGGCACCGGTCTTAAAATCGAGCACATTGTCCATTTTTTTGTAGTAGCCTTCCACGCTAAATTCGTATTCGTTTTCCTTGAAATTTTTATACAGCCCCAAGGAAGCCTGGTAGCCTTGTTGGGGCGCTATGTTCAGGTCCGATAATTTCCAAGTATCTATTGGCGATACCGTGGTGTTATTGGACAAGGTGTGCAGAAATTGGTAGGAATTGTTGAAACTTGCCTTAATGGACAGGTCCGGCTTCAGTAAATACCGTGCCGATACCCTGGCTTCGGGTCCGCCATAGGTCTTTACCACCTCCCCGTTGCCATAACTTATGGTATCCAGAACAGTGGACTCGTTTCGTGGTAATCCATCTTGGTACGTACGTTGTGTCCCGGAGCCCAGGGCCGCAAAAAAGGCGTACCTGAGTCCCAAATTCAACAACAGTTTTTCTCCTACATTAATTTCGTCCCCAACAAAAAGGGCGCCTTCCAAGGCTTGTTCTTGGTCTATAAAAACAGGGTTCACGTTGGATTCACCTCCCCTAGGCACGATACTGCCCGGATTTACCGAATACAGCTTTGCCGCCACGCCATAGTCCAAGGTATGCTTTTCGTTCAACAAGCTGCGGAGTTTGTACTTTACACCGGTTTCGGAAATGGTATAGTCCAGATCAAAATCTATGTTGGCCTCCCCGTCAAAATCAATCCCGAATCCGTAGCGGCTATTATCCACTACAAGGGCGCCATTGGTCTTTTCATTGTAACGATGGTCCCATCTCACCGAGAACAGTCTGTTGTCATAATTGTACAAAGAATCGGACGTGATGCTAAAGGCGTCTCGACTGTAATACGCAGTGGCCTTTACCTCATTATTGTCATCTATCCTATTATGATATTTAAGGATACCATCAAAGAAAGAAGCTTGACTATTTTTCAGGGCCTCGTCATCGAGGGAACGCAAAATCCAATCTGCATAAGCTCCTCTACCTCCCACCACCAATGAGGATTTATTTTTTTGCAAGGGAATCTCCAAAGCTAGGTTTCCGGTAACAGGACCAATGGACCCTTCACCGGAAATCTCCTCTACGTTTCCGTTTTTCGTACGGATATCAAAAACTGAGGATAAACGACCTCCGAACTCTACCGGCACAGCGCCTTTGTAAATATCCACGCCTTTTGTGGTAAAGGGATTCAGGGCCTGAAAAATACCGAAAAAATGCTGTGGGTTGTAGATGACGGCATCGTCCAAAAGCACCAAGTTCTGGTCTGTTTTTCCACCTCTTACATTGAGTCCGGTCGCCCCTTCGCCTGCCGATGAGATACCGGGCAGTGCCTTTGCCACTTGCAGAATATCGCGTTCCCCAAGTACTAAGGGTATATTCTTGGATTCTTCGGAATCTATCTGTTCGCTTCCCGTAATGGCATCTTCTACATTTTTCGCGGCATCGGCTTCAACGACTACCTCATCCAATTGTTGCAACCCTTCTTCCAATTGAAACGTAAGACTACCATCGCTGTACATGATTACTTCACGTTCCGTGGCAGCTATTCCCATGGCCCTTATACTGAGTACGTTGTACCCGGCGGGCAGTTCCATTTTAAAAGTACCATTGGCATCGGTTACACTCAATAGATTGGTTCCTTTCACTCGAATAGCCAGATCTTCTATGGCTTCTCCCGTGCGCGCATTGACCGCAGTACCGTTGAGCATGTAGGCCTGTTTTAGTTTGGTGGCATCGGCCTTACCAACCTTGGAAACCCCATATTTTTTTCGTGTTTGACGGATATCCTCGTTAAAAAATGTGGGTGGAGGCATATTTCTTGCTCCCCTTACCGTTCCGCTGTTAACATCGGAACTATCCCTGCCAAAAAAATAAAGAGGCAGTTCGTCATAGACTATCGTATTTTCCAATAGAAAAATCCGTTTTTCTTGCTCCAAAAGATAATGGTTCAGCGCAGTGCCTTCCAAGACTTGATCCAAAACCGAGGAAATGGGCTGCTCATTAAATGTTACCGTGATGGTATCTTTGGAAACCCAATCGGGCAAGAAAAAAAAGGCATAGCCACTTTGTTTCTCCAAATCCAAAATGATGTCCTTCAAAGGAGCCTTGGAATAAGATCCGGATACCACTTCTGATTCCTGACCAAAAGCTGTTGTGACAGCGAAAATCAAATAAAAGCCTAAAACAAGATTTTTTACATTAATACCGGTGTTGGGGAATCGTAAACTTAAACACGTAGTTTTTGAACTTTGAGTACGAGAAAAAAAAATCATTTGGCTTATTTCTAGTTGATTTACTAAAAATACAATAGCTAGCGTTATAAAACCGTTAAAGAAGGTATCTTTTTTTGGTTTTTCTTAACAGTATTCACTAGATTTTTCTCATTTATTTCAGGGATTAATTACCGATTTGACATGCATTCATAAAATTATATCGATTTTATGTCTTTTAACCACAATACATCTGACTAGTGACAGCAGTACACGATAGCCCCTAATACGTTCAACTTTATAAATGCATAATGAACGATTTTGTGTTTTTCCTTCTTAAAAGGGAGTCAATAGGTTTAGACAAGGTTGTGTATAGACCTTAAATATAAACTTGGACTCCATTTGTTTTCATTATATTCATCTAACAGAAATCATGAAAAAATTAAATAGACAGTGTATAGGGTCTCCTGAAAAACCCCCGATCAAAATAATCCAATTCGGGGAAGGCAACTTTCTGCGTGCCTTTGTGGGAAACGCCATCCAAGAACTCAACAAAGAAACAGGGTTCAACGCAGGTATTGCGGTAGTACAGCCGATACCCAAAGGGATGGTTCAGCAGTTAAAGGACCAAGACGGATGTTACACCCTATTTTGTAAGGGAATCAAAAACGGGGAAGTCATAGCCAAAAAAGAAATCATTGCGAACATAGTAACCACGGTAAACCCATATACGGCATTTGAGAACTACCTGGCACTTGCCAAGGAACCCGAGCTACAATTTATCATTTCCAATACCACGGAGGCAGGTATTGCGTTTGATGCTGCCGATACCGCAAACATGTGTCCGCCCAATTCCTTTCCTGCAAAGCTTACCTTACTACTATACCAGCGTTTTATATATTTTAAAGGGGCCATGGATAAAGGCCCTAACATTATCCCCTGTGAACTCATTAACCACAATGCAGATACCTTAAAAAAGTATGTATTAAAATACACGGCGCTCTGGAACCTAGGTGATGCCTTTGTAACTTGGCTACACGATGCCTGTTCGTTTCATAATAGTCTGGTAGACCGTATTGTCACAGGCTATCCTAAAGACGACCTTGAATCCTACACTTCTCAGCTAGATTATGTGGACAAACTTATCGTTTCCGCAGAAACCTTTTTTCTTTGGGTCATTGAAGGGAATGCAGCACTAAAGTCAAAACTGCCTTTTCATAAAACAAGCTTGGATGTTAACATCGTCGAGGACATGCAGCCCTACCGAACCCGAAAAGTACGCATCCTAAATGGCGCCCATACGGCTATGGTTCCTTTTAGCATCCTTCATGGGAACGAGACGGTAAAGGAAAGTGTTGACAACGTCTTTACAGGGTCTTTTATCCGAACTTTGGTTTTCGAAGAGATTATACCCACCTTATCCATGGACAAAACCGCATTAAAAACCTTCGCTAACGATGTTTTTGATCGTTTCAGGAATCCGTTTATTAAACATCGGTTGGCAAGTATCGCGCTCAACTCCGTTTCCAAATTTAAGGTACGTGTACTTCCCGGTATTTTGGAATACATCAATCTAAAAAAGGAATTACCCCTTCGCAGTGTTTTTGCATTTGCCTGCCTCCTCCTATTTTACAAAGGGACGTGGCGCGGAAAAAAATTACCGGTACAAGATGATGAAAAGGTAATTTTGGAACTTTCCAAGATTTGGCAGTCTTACAATTTTGAAGAAGTAGCCTCGCGGATTTTATCGAAAACCGATTTCTGGGGCCAAGATTTAAACGGTATTCCCGGTTTAGCACAAGCCCTAACAACAGCAATACAATATATTGAAGAAGAAGGCATTGAAACCGGGTGGGTGAATTTCCTTAACCTTTATAAAACCCAAAACCATGCGTCATAAGCTGATAAAAATACACCCAAAAGATAACGTAGCCATCGCCTTGGTACATTTAACCAAAGGAGAGCTTATTTCCTTTGAAGGAGAGAAGATCCTAATCCTTAGCGATACCAAAGCGAAACATAAAATAGCTCTAGATGCTGTGCAGGTCGACGGTGAAATTTTCATGTACGGTATTTTGGTAGGCAAGGCCGTTACGGAAATAAAAAAAGGGGAAGTGCTGACCATCGAAAATGTGAAACACCGGACCCAAGCCGTTACAAAGAAAACCGAAATTGCCCCATGGAGTCGGCCTAACCTATCCCACTGGAAAAATAGAACCTTCATGGGGTACCACCGACCGGACGGACAAGTAGGCACCCGGAATATTTGGTTGTTCTTTCCCCTGGTTTTTTGTGAAAACAGAAATATCGAAGTACTAAAAGAAGTTTTTGAAAAAGAGTTGAATGTTGGAGCTATTAGTTCACAACGTCTTTTGTTACGACAGTTGATAAACGGGGAAACTGCTGCGAAGATCGAAGAAAGTCCACCTAAAAATGCATCCACCTTTGATAATATACACGTAAAATTTATCACCCATCAAGGGGGTTGCGGCGGTATACGCCAAGATTCCGAAAGTCTTGCGCTACTCCTTTCCGGTTACGTAAACAACCCCAATGTGGCAGGTGCTACGGTGCTAAGCCTAGGTTGCCAGAACTTACAGATCGAGATTTTTAAAAATGCCTTGACCCAATTAAATCCAGAGTTACAAAAACCAGTGCTTACCTACGAGCAACAACAATTGGGGACGGTAGACACCATGCTCAACACCATCATTACGGACGCTTTTGAAGGGATTAAGAAAGCCAACGGAATTCCCAGAAAACCAGCACCCCTATCCAAACTGAAAATGGGCTTGGAATGTGGCGGTTCGGACGGATTTTCAGGTATTTCGGCAAATCCGGCTTTGGGCTATGCATCCGATGTATTAGCGGCATTGGGTGGCTCTCCCATTCTTTCGGAATTTCCAGAGCTGTGCGGGGTGGAGCAAGAACTCGTGAACCGATGTGTTAACGATGCGGATGCAGAACGCTTTATGCGCCTAATGAAAGCTTATGAAGCATCTGCCCAAGTAGCTGGATCTGGATTTGATATGAATCCGTCTCCGGGAAACATTAAAGACGGTCTCATTACCGATGCCATGAAATCTGCCGGTGCGGCAAAAAAAGGAGGTAACTCGCCTATCACTGCCGTCCTGGACTACGGCGAATATGTGACCAAACCGGGTCTGAACCTCTTATGCACTCCAGGAAACGACGTAGAAAGCACCACGGCCATGGTGGGTTCGGGAGCAAACATCGTCGTTTTTACAACGGGTCTGGGAACACCTACCGGAAATCCTATCGCACCGGTTATAAAAGTATCATCCAACCATAAGCTGGCCCAACACATGCCCGACATTATAGATGTGGATACGGGAGCCGTCATCACCGGCGAAAAAACCATAAAAGAAATGGGGGAACTACTCTTGGAGTACATTATCAAAGTGGCCAGCGGAGAAGTCATTGCCAAGGCCGATCTGTTGGGACAGGACGATTTTATTCCTTGGAAACGGGGGATTTCCTTATAACGTCCCCTAGTGCTATTTAATAGCTCTTAAAAAGCAACGATACGGTATTTTACGCACTACATTCCCTATTTTACACACATTTATAAGTTACTGAAACTAAGAATGTATTGCGCGGCAGAGCAGACTTTAGCACCCATACATAAATAAATCCTGATGAAAATTTCTATCTTTAGAACTATTAAAATTATAAAAATGAAAAAAACAATGAGTACCCTTGCCGGTTTAAAATTCCGTAGCATCATCCTTATTTTTATGCTTTCTATTGTGTTCTTTTCTTGCGAGGAGGAGAAAAGAGATAACACCCCCTGGATATCACTATTTGACAACGAAACTTTAAACGGGTGGACACAGAAAGGTGGTGAAGCTACGTATACCGTTCGAGAAGGTGCTATTGTAGGAACAACCGTATCCAACACGCCAAACTCCTTTTTAACCTCTGATAAAATGTATGGAGATTTCATTCTAGAGCTGGACTACAAAGTGGACCCTAGCATGAATTCTGGTATTCAGATTAGAAGCAATAGCTATCCCTATTACAGGGATGGACAGGTACATGGCTATCAAATTGAAATAGACCCGTCCGATCGGGCATGGAGTGCAGGCATCTATGACGAAGGCAGAAGGGGATGGCTGCATCCCATAGCCGATGAGAATACAGCGGCAAAAAAGGCGTTTAAGCAAAACGAATGGAACCACTATCGCATAGAAGCAATAGGAGATACGCTTAAAACATGGATCAATGGAATTCCTGCTTCTCATTTAATGGATGACCAAACTGCAAAGGGTTTCATTGGGCTACAGGTGCATAGTATTGGAAAAGATCAAAAGCCCGGTACCGAAATCATTTGGAAAAACATCCGTATCCTAACGGACAGCCTAGAAAATTATAGTCAAAAAAGCCCTTTACCATTGGTAAACAAAACCAATCAGCTCACCAAAAATGAAGCTGACCAAGGTTGGAAAATGCTTTGGGACGGTAAAACTACCAATGGCTGGAGAGGTGCCAAATCGGATAGTTTTCCGGATAAAGGCTGGGTAATAAAAGATGGTGTGCTTACCGTACTTTCCTCCGGAGGCGAGGAATCTGCCGAAGGTGGCGACATCGTGACGATAGAAAAATATGCGGATTTTGAATTGATGCTGGATTTTAAACTTACGGATGGCGCCAACAGTGGTATTAAGTATTATGTGGATACTGAACTGAACAAGGGCCCTGGTTCGTCAATTGGTCTGGAATATCAATTATTGGACGATGCAAAACATCCTGATGCGAAACTAGGAAACCATGAAGGAAGCAGAACGTTAGCTTCACTCTACGACCTTATACAAGCTGATGTCGATAAACCGGTTAATCCCATTGGCGAATGGAACCGCGCGCATATTGTTTCCAAGGACAATCAAGTAACACATTACCTTAACGGGGCCAAAGTATTGGAATACGAACGAAAAAGTGATTCGTACAGAAAACTGGTAGCCAACAGCAAATATGTTACCTGGCCCAATTTTGGCGAATTGGACAGTGGCCAAATCCTATTACAGGACCACGGAGACCATGTAAGTTTCAAGAACATAAAGATTAAGCCCATAACCAATAAGTAGAACATGATGAACAATAGACGAGATTTTATCAAAAAGACAACCGCAGGATCGGTAGCGTTAACGCTGGGCGGACTACCATTTACCGCTTTGGGCAATACAAGAATAGTTGGTGCCAATGACCATATTAATTGTGCCGTAATTGGGGTTCGCAGTAGAGCAAAAGCTCATGTTAGGGCCATACATGCCCTTGATAACGCAAAAATCCTGTACAACTGTGATGTGGACGACCTTATTATAAAAGAGCATAATATTTGGTGCCAAAAGACCATAGGTTATGTCCCTAAGGTTGAAAAAGACTTTAGAAAAATATTGGAGGACAAAGATGTAGACGCTGTATTCATAGCTACACCGGAACACTGGCATGCCCCCATGGCTATTATGGCCATGCAGGCGGGCAAACATGTATATATAGAAAAACCTTGTAGTCATAACCCGCACGAAAACGAGCTTCTGGTAGCCGCCCAGAACAAATACGGAAAAAAAGTCCAAATGGGGAACCAACAGCGTTCGGCTAAAACCTCGATACAAGCCATAAAGGATATCCGTGCCGGTGAAATTGGGGAAGTCTATAAAGGGGAGGCCTACTATTCCAACAACCGGGGCTCTATTGGCAAGGGTAAGGAAATTGCCGTTCCAAAAACATTGGATTGGGATTTATGGCAAGGCCCGGCACCACGCGAAAAATATAGGGACAATGTACATCCATACAACTGGCATTGGTTCAAAACATGGGGTACGGGAGAAATGCATAACAATGGAACCCACGAAGTAGATATCTGCCGCTGGGCATTGGGAGTGGATCTACCGGAAAGTGTGACTTCCTTTGGCGGAAAATACGCCTATGACGACGATTGGGAATTTGTAGATAATCAGCAGGTGACCTTCAAGTACCCAAATAATAAATTTATTACATGGACAGGACACAGCCGTGGCGTAATAATGCCAGAACAACCTGGTCGCGGAGTAACCATTTATGGCAGTACCGGCATCATACAACTAGATCGAAATTTTTACAAACAGTTCGATTTACAGGGAAATCCGGTAAAGATGGAGTTTGAAAAAGCCCAAAGCGCCACCACCAATACCCGTGGCGAAGGAAATTTAGATGTGGATCATGTTGGCAACTTTTTTGATGCCATCCGTAGTGATACTTCCTTACATGCCGAAATCAACGATGCCAGTATTTCTACGATGCTATGTCATCTTGGAAATATGGCACAAGACGCGGGAGAAACCTTGAAAGTTGACCAAAAGACAGGAAAGGTACTCAACAACGAAAATGCAATGAAAAGCTGGAAAAGGGAGTATGCCAAAGGTTGGGAGCCGAAACTGTAAATCTAGTTTGGAATTTTTTAGGAGCGTTGATATATGGCCAGCAGCATCTATTTATTTTGTGATTGGACAAGTGTTTGAGTTGATGATTACCAGGTATTAATTAGATTAAAAAAACTCGCCAAGTTCCCCCTTTGGGGGCTAGGGTCTTTTACATATTTCTACGATACTGCCCGCCTACCTCAAATAGTGCGCTTGTTATCTGACCTAAAGAGCAACGTTTACCTACTTCCATAAGGGTTTCAAAGATATTTCCGTTCGTCATAGCTGTTTTTCTAAGCTCATCTAGCAAAATATCTTGGTTTGCGTTTTGGTGCAGATGTTCCAAAGTTTTTATTTGATGTTCTTTCTCCTCCGTTGTGGCCCTAATCACCTCGTCCGGAAGAATCGTAGGAGAACCTTTTGAGCTTAAAAACGTATTTACGCCAATGATCGGAAAGCTACCGTTATGCTTTAAGGTTTCGTAATGCAGACTTTCTTCTTGAATCTTGTTCCGCTGGTACATGGTTTCCATAGCGCCTAGCACTCCCCCGCGTTCCGTAATCCTATCAAACTCTAGCAAAACAGCTTCTTCCACCAAATCCGTCAGCTCCTCAATGATAAAAGAACCTTGTAAAGGGTTTTCGTTTTGGGTAAGTCCCAATTCCTTGTTGATGATCAATTGAATGGCCATCGCCCTTCGTACCGAATCCTCCGTGGGCGTCGTAATGGCCTCGTCATAGGCATTCGTATGTAGGGAATTGCAGTTGTCGTATATAGCATATAAGGCCTGTAAGGTAGTACGGATGTCATTAAAATCTATTTCCTGGGCATGCAAACTCCTACCCGAGGTCTGGATATGATATTTAAGCATCTGTGCACGTTCGTTGGCCCCGTATTTAAGCTTCATAGCCTTTGCCCATATCTTTCTTGCTACACGGCCAATGACAGCGTATTCCGGATCTATGCCGTTGGAAAAGAAAAAAGATAAATTTGGTCCAAAAGCATTGATATCCATTCCTCTGGAAAGGTAGTACTCCACATAAGTGAATCCGTTGGACAGGGTCAATGCCAGTTGGGTTATAGGGTTGGCGCCCGCTTCCGCGATATGATATCCGGAAATGGATACGGAATAAAAGTTACGCACGGCATTCGCAATGAAGTACTCCTGTACATCGCCCATAAGACGCAATGCAAATTCGGTAGAAAAAATACAGGTATTCTGTGCTTGATCTTCCTTTAGGATATCCGCCTGCACCGTACCCCTGATTTCCGACAGGGTTTTTAGCTTTATTTGTTGATATACGGCCAAAGGCAATACCTCATCTCCCGTAACGCCCAACAAAAATAAACCCAAGCCATTGTTCCCTTCGGGGAGTTCGCCGTGGTATTTTGGTCGCTCTTTGTCCTTGTACATCCGATTTATTTTTTTCGTGACTTCCTCCTCTAAACCGTTTTCCTTGATGTACAACTCGCACTGCTGGTCTATGGCGGCGTTCATAAAAAAGGCCAAAAGCATGGGGGCGGGTCCGTTTATGGTCATACTTACGGAGGTCATTGGATCTGTTAGGTTAAATCCTGAATAGAGCTTTTTGGCATCGTCCAAACAGCAGACACTTACGCCGGCATTTCCTATTTTACCATAGATATCCGGTCTGTAATCCGGGTCGTTCCCGTACAGCGTAACACTATCGAATGCGGTGGACAATCGTTTTGCGGGAAGCCCCATACTTACATAGTGAAACCTCCGGTTAGTGCGCTCCGGCCCTCCTTCCCCGGCGAACATACGTGTAGGATCTTCCGCTGTTCTCTTAAAGGGATACAATCCTGCCGCGAACGGAAATTCCCCAGGTACATTTTCCTGTAAGATCCACCGCAGCAAATCTCCCCAAGCTTCGTATTTTGGCAATGCGATCTTTGGTATTTGGGAGTGGGAAAGCGATGTGGTGTGCGTGTCGATTTTTAATTCCCTGTTACGAACTTTAAAGGTGTATACCGGATTTTTATAGCGGGCAACTTTATCTTGCCACTCCAAAATCACCTTCCAATTGTAGGGGTCAAGATCTAGTTTCACCCTATCGAACTCGGCCAATAACAGCCTGCATAAATCCGCACTTTCTTTTGTGCGGGTGCTATCGCTTGCTACCTCCAGACCTTGTGTTTCAAGTTTTACCGTAGCGCCACTCACGGATTCCAGGGTCTTGTATATACCGAATAACTTTTGTGCCGTTTTGGATTGTTCCAGAACACTTGCATCATACCCTCTATTACTTTCGGCTATTTCAGAAAGGTAGCGTGTTCTTGCTGGGGGTATTACATAAATCTTCTCACTGGAGCCAGCTACAAAATCAAAGGAAGTTTTTAAAGGTGCCTTAGTTTTTTCAACCAACTCTTGCAGCACCGAACCGTACAAACGATTCATACCTGGGTCGTTGAACTGGGATGCTATGGTTCCAAAAACAGGTAAATCGGCTGGTTCGGCATCCCAAAGATTATGGTTGCGCATGTATTGCTTTTTCACATCGCGCAAGGCATCCAAAGCCCCTCTTTTATCAAACTTGTTTATGGCCACTAGATCTGCAAAATCGAGCATATCAATTTTCTCCAATTGGGTTGCGGCGCCAAACTCCGGAGTCATTACATAGAGGGATACATCGCTATGTTCGATTATTTCGGTATCCGATTGGCCAATGCCCGAAGTTTCCAGAATAATCAAATCAAACTGGGCCGCCTTTAAAATATCGACGGCTTTGTTCACATGCTTGGACAAGGCAAGGTTGGATTGCCGCGTGGCCAGACTCCGCATATACACTCTTGGGTTATTGATGGCGTTCATCCGTATTCTATCGCCCAACAAAGCTCCTCCGGTTTTTCGTTTTGAAGGATCTACAGAGATAATTCCCAGGGTTTTCTCCGGAAAATCCATTAAAAAACGCCGTACCAATTCATCTACAAGTGAAGATTTGCCCGATCCCCCTGTGCCGGTTATTCCTAAGACTGGTGTTTGTGATGCCGCCGCTAACTTGGTCGCTTTATCCAATGATTTTTTAGCGGGCTCCGGAAAATTCTCCGCTGCGGAGATAAGCCTGGCAATGGCCTTATGTTGTCTTTGGGAAAGTACATTCACTTCATCCTTGATGTTATCACCTGTAGCATAATCGGATTTCTTGACCAAATCGTTGATCATTCCTTGTAAGCCCATTTCCCTACCGTCGTCCGGGGAATACAGACGACAAATACCATAATCCATCAATTCCTTTATTTCCTGTGGAAGAATAACGCCTCCACCACCACCAAAAATTTTGATATGTTCACTGCCCCGTTCCTTGAGCAAATCGTACATGTACTTAAAATACTCGTTATGCCCTCCTTGGTAGGAGGTAATACATATTGCATTCACATCTTCTTGTATAGCGGTATTAACGACTTCCTCTACGCTACGGTCATGTCCTAAATGAATTACCTCAACCCCTGTAGCCTGAATAATTCTCCGCATGATATTGATGGAAGCGTCATGGCCATCGAACAAAGAAGCCGCCGTAACAATTCGTATTTTATTCAAAGGCTTATATGGAGGTACGTTTTTCATTATTAAGGGTTTAGAATTATCGGACACTCTCAAATTTAAGCCTTTTTCCGATGATTCATAAAGGCCATTCCTTATGAATAACAGCCTATTATTTTCCAAATCGATATACATTTTGAGCCGATTTCCCGATTTGGCAAAAAGAACCTTAAGATTTTAGTAAAAACAGTAGCGTTACTTCAATTTTATAAGGGCAATTATTTCTTAAAAAAACAAAACAATGGTATTATTGTATTCGGCTGTGGAAAGAGTCCATTTTCCTACCTTTAGATTTAGAACGAATGCTTTATGCGCAAAAAATTAGTTAGAATCGGGTTTGTTCTATTTTTGGTTCCACTTTTTGCCTTGTTAACCTGTAATTACCTCATCAACTCGTTTGCGGAGGGAAAAACCTACAGCAATACCGCCCATATCCCTAAAAACAAGGTTGGGCTAATACTAGGGACTTCAAAAAAGCTAATTGGCGGGCAACCAAATCCATATTATGAAAATAGAATTTCTGCTACCGTAAGGCTATATACTGCAGGTAAAATAGACTTTGTACTTGTAAGTGGAGATAACGGAAGTATTTATTATAACGAACCCACGACCATGAAAAAAGATCTGGTCGACAAAGGAATACCGGATAACCATATTTTTTTGGACTATGCCGGTTTTAGAACCTTAGACTCCATGGTGCGTGCCAAAGAAGTCTTTGGACTTACGGAAGTTACCGTAATATCCCAAAAATTTCACAACGAAAGAGCTATCTATATTGCAGAAAAAAACGGGTTAAAGGCCATTGGTTTCAATGCAGCCGACATTTCTTTGGAATCTGGCCTAAGCGTTCAATTAAGGGAATACTTTGCACGCGTTAAGGTGTTTTTAGATCTAGTAATGAAAGTTCAACCCCGTTTTTATGGTGACAAGATCAGTATTGAGTAACTATTTAAAGAACCAGCAAACAACTACCGATGTCAAAAATTAGAACACTTGTAAAAAACCTAGGGCCCGGTTTGCTCTTCGCCAGTATGGCTATTGGAACCTCACATTTGGTACTTTCTACAAAAGCGGGTGCGCAGTACGGGTGGCTTATGGTCATCCCTATTATACTTGCGAATGTCCTCAAATACCCTTTTTTTGAATTTGGAGTGCGTTATACCAGTGTTACCAACAAAACCCTAATAGAAGGGTATTTGAACCGAGGAAAAGGATATCTGTGGTTCTACGCAGCCATTACCCTACTTACTACCTTTACTATCCTGGCCGCATTATATACCGTCACCGCAGGCTTGTTCATTAATCTTTTTAAGATTACAGATTTATCTATCGGTTCCGTTGCCTTGGGACTTTTTGTCTTTATAAGTGGGCTATTGATTATAGGTAAATATAAATTTTTAGAGGTTAGCTTAAAGTTCGTGGTGAGTATTTTGTTCATTGCCCTGATCGTTACCACAGCTTTAGTGGTTTTTCAGGGACAAGTAGAACCTGTAGCCGATTTTAAACCCGCACCAATCTTTAACGAAGTAGGCATCCTATTTCTGATAGGCCTTATGGGTTGGATGCCTACAACGGTCGAAGCCTCCAGTTGGGTAAGCCTGTGGAGTATAGAAAAATGGAAGAGTCAGGAAAAGCCCTCGTTGCGGGAGTCGCTGCAAGAGTTCAATATAGGCTATATATTAACCGGTGTATTGGCCCTGTTTTTTATGACCATCGGGTGGTTTACACTCTATGGCACCAATACCGTACTTAGCGACAATGCCGTTAGTTTTGCGGATCAAGTGGTTCAATTGTTCACTACGCATATTGGCGCCTGGGCCTACCTTTTTATTGCTGTTGCGGCTTTCGCTACCATGTTCAGTACCTGTATGACCGCCCACGATGCGGTTACACGGGTAAGCTTGGATATCATTGGGCTATTGAGGTCTAGTAAAGAGTCTGCACATTCTAAAGTCAAATTCGCCATTGGCGTACTCCTTTTAGCCACTGTTAACTTTATCGTAATTGCGGCATTTGGAGCTAATATGGGAAATCTTGTAGCACTGGCTACCTTTGTTTCTTTTGTGGTAGCTCCTATTATAGGGTATATGAATCTAAAAAATGTGATGAGCAATGAAGTTCCGCTGGAACATCGGCCAAAAAAAAAGCTAAGGATATTAACCTATTTGGGCATTGTGGTATTATCCTGTTTTTCCCTGTATTATTTTTATGAAGTGATTTTTTAATTTCTTGCAGTCTTACCTCATCACTTTTATCAAGGTACGCTCATTTTGTTTGTGTAAAAATTCCAGGCAATAAGCTCCGTTAACACACTTGTTCGTCAGTTTTTCCTCGCCATAACCTAAAGCTTCGATAATATTGGTTTGGGAAACCCCCTGTTTAAGGAGGTAGGCCAGTATCGCATTGGACCTATCTTGGGAAAGTTTTAGATTCGTTGATGAGCCTCCCCTACTATCTGTATGGCTGGCTATTGCCAAACGTATTTCCGGAAACTTACGTACCGTTTCTACTACTTTGTCCAACTCGGCCGCTATAGCGGTATTCACTATACTTTTACCTTTATCAAAATAAAATTTATTTAATTTCAACACTGTTTGTTCCTCTCTTTCCTCCACAAGGTCATCTAACAACACAAAACCAATCTCGAAAGGCGATTCCTGAACGTTTTTCATTTCATCGGGCGTTAAGGCCATAAAAAACACAGAATGCTTTTCTTTGGAAGCGGTTATGGTCACACCTTCCTGCCAAGGAATTTCTAGAGAAAAAGAACCGTCTGCCTTGGAATATGATTCTATAATTACGGCCCCTGTTGTATCCTGAATCGTAATCTGAGCCTGACCAATTCCCGTACCAGAGGTAGAATTAAAGGCTTTTCCCCTTAACGCAAACGTTTTTAAACCAGGAATACCGTTAATAGTAAAACCGTAAATATCATCTCCTCCTTTACCCCCAGCTCTATTTGAGGCCAAATATCCCGAATACGTATCGTTTCCACGCTCCTTGATGATAAACCCAAAATCATCTTTCTCGGTATTAATACCTTCTCCTAAATTCACTGGAATACTGTGGCCACCATCTGCCATTACGGTGGATTTATATACATCCATACCTCCCAAACCATAAAAAACGTCCGACGAAAAATAAAAATCCCCATTGAACAGAAACGGTGAGATTTCATTTCCAGGAGAGTTTATTCTTGGCCCTAAATTTGTTGGGGCGGACATAACCTGACCGTTGTTGGTTGTTACATAATAAATATCCGTACCTCCATAGCTATCGTCAAAATTAGCTGCAAAATATAAACGTTCGGATTCCGCATCAAAAAAAGGATAATAAAAAGAGGTACTTAAATCTTTCAACAAAAATCTAAACTGTCCGCTAGAGCTTACGACACCAATTGCCAAGGCATTTTTCCAGTTGTCGTCAAATGCCATTTCCCCATCATTGGTATTGGAAAGAATGTAAAAAATATTATTCAACTTTTCCGAATAGAACGGGGTTGACTTATGGAAGTTAGAGGATGGAATCTTAGAAAAAGTAGTAGCGTTACTTACACCACCGTTCTCGTCTATTGGCGCAGTATAAATATCCAAATACGCTTCACCGGTAGGCACATAGGTGTTTTTGTTATCTTGATGGCGACTGCTACTAAACAGTAATTGATCCTTGTAGAATGCAGGAGATGTATCCGCTTGCGGACTATTAATAGATAGATTGAAAAGATCAAAACTTAGGTTAGCCTCTCCACCGGACATTAATTCGTAGTTGAACGTTGCATTCTCCAATAGCTCCGAGGTCAATGATGACGACTTTGTCTTTAAAAAAGTTACTACGCGCTCCCGATCCGATGTTTTGGAAAGGCTCTGTAACATTTTGTTAAATCTATGGACAGACATGATAGTGTCTTTTTTATTACTGTCCATATAAATTTTTGAAGCGTTCTCATAGGCACCCATCTTAAAATAGGCATCTGCTAGATTCAATCGCTGGGCGTCGCTCAAGGGTTTTTTCTTTGCCTCCTTTATATACGCCTCAATTGCCTTTTGGTACTCATATCCGTAAAAGTAATTATCCGCTTTGGACCTGTTCTCTTGAGCAAAACAAAAGTTTGCCACCGTTAAAAACATAATAAGGAATATATTCCATTTCATCGTATACTGTATATATTATTAAAGGTCAGATGTATATCGCCAATCAATACATTTATTTACCATTCTATTTGTTGTGGCTCATTTCATTTACCGGCAATTTAAAAGAACCTAGGAGAATCTATTTGTTTCGCTTTTCCTTTTGAATTTCCACTTTTGTCTTTTGAAGCGTTTGCGTTGTTCCCACCTCTACCCAAATAAAATTTAAGAATTACCTCATGTGAACCCTGATTAAATTCCCCTAGGGCATTTGTATTATAATCGTAGGAATATCCTATAAACGTACTGTTTGAAATTTGGAACCCTGCCAAACCGCTGAATGCATTCTCGACCCTATAGGAAACACCTGCGGTTACTATATCGGAAATTAAAAAGTTGGTGGAAAGATTGATATTAAGAGGTGCCCCACCTAGTGAATTAATCATGAACGCAGGTTTAAACTTTAATTGGTCCGATAGATTAAAAACGTAACCACCTATAAAATTAAATTGGATCCTATCCTCTACAACCGAGGCGACCTCGTCGTTATAAACACCTTCTGTTAAGAAATTAGGAATAGAAGCCCCGAGATACCATTGCTCCCCGTACATAAACAGGCCTGCCCCTACCGTAGGATAAAATTTGTTGATGCGTTCCAAACTTAACGGTTCTCCCGGATTTTCAAACGTACCCTTGCTAAAATCAACATTTAAAAAAGAACCGCCCAAGTCCATGCCAAAAGACAGTTTGGTATTGTCCGTAACCTTTACCTGATAGGAATAGGATACGTCTGCGTATGTTTGGGACAACGGCCCCAATTGATCATTTACTATATTGATTCCCAGCCCCATGGTTTCGTTGCTTAGTGGAAGATTTGCTCCAAACCTCAAGGTTCTGGGTGCTCCCGGTATATCTATCCATTGCGCCCTGTAGAGGGCCGCTAGTTCGGTGGTTTCCACGGTTCCTACGTAGGCAGGGTTAAAACTGCCAATATTATACATATACTGGGTATATTGTGGCTCCTTTTGCCCATGCACGGCAGATGTAGCCAAACAAAGAAACAAAAGCAAAAAAGGTATAAAAGTATATTTTAATTTACTGTATCTATTATGCATAACCACTTTTATCTGATCAATTGAATCCAACCTTTCTCGGTAACCTCTTCTCCATTATCTATTCGATACTTCATCACATAGAAATAAGTTCCCTTGGGTGCTTCCTTACCGTCCCAAGTACCATCCCAAACATCGCCACTACTCGCATTTTGCACCTCGAATATTTGGCTGCCGTATCGATCAAAAATAACGATACTGTAACGGATAGAAACATCGATTCCCGTTCGTGGATCCGTTAAATTGATGCGCAATATATCATTTTGCCCATTTCCGTTAGGAGAGAATTGATTGTATAAAAACCCTGGTGATGCTTCCGTTTTCTCAATAACCTCAACACGCACGGTCTCCGAATTGTTGGAAACCTCACCATCTCTGGGCGATGAAGAAATATAGGAAGCAGTATTCTCAAAACTACCGAGCACCGATGCCCTGGCTGTTATAAGTAGAACGGCCTCTTCGTTCAATTGTAGTTCCGGTATGCTCCATTCACCAGTTGCTTCGTCATACGCCCCATAATCGGTTTCAAAAGAAACAAAGGTAAAATTGGCATCGAGTACATCAGAGATTCTAATATTGCTCACAATGTTCGATAGCGATTGATTAGTAACCTTTATTTCAAAAATCACATTATCTCCAACAAGCACCGTATTGGGAATTGCCCGTTTTTCAATCAATAGGTCCACTCCTTCCACAATGGTCGTTTCTATTACCACAGGCTCGGAGACATCATTGCTGGCATTGTCATCAATGGGGGTAGACTCCAATAATTGCGCCGTATTGGTATAGTTGTCGCCATCGACGATAGTAACAACGATATTCAACGTTGCACTACCTAGGGCAGGAAAATTTTCTATACCCCATTCTCCGGTAACCTGATCATAGGTTCCGATGGAAGCGGTGTGGGAAACATATTCAAAACCAGTTTCCAATAAATCGCCGATTATTGCTGTGTCAACCATCTTATCGGTGAGGTTGTTAACCGTAACAGTAAAAGTTACCGTATCCCCAATAAGGGCCTCTAATATGTCGGCAGTTTTGGTTATTTCTAAATCAATTGGGCAATCTATGCTCGAATTGTCGGGGATACAGGGATTATCGTTGGCGGGATCCTGTTGGTCATTGACCCCGTCGTTATCCGTATCCAAAATGTTGGAATCCAAGGCGTCTATGATGCCGTCATTATCTTCATCTAGCGGCGTATTAAAATCCGGGCCCACTTCCAAACCATCGTCCAGACCGTCACCGTCCGTATCCGCATTGTTCGGATCCGTACCCAAAACCACCTCTTGACCGGTTACCAGTCCATCCAAATCATCATCCGTATTACAATCGCTTACCGAAATAATCACATCAACTGTTTCCGCTATACAAGGCGCAGTAAAGCCAGTAGTAGTAAAGGTAAATACATAATCACCGGAAATAAGCCCTGCAAAGTTTATTTCATTTTCACTTGTAATGGTTATGGAATTGGATATATCCGTTTTTACGCTCCAGACACCGGCACTAGCTCCAGTCAACCTATCGTCCAAATCAACCAGTGAGGGGCCGTTGGTAGAGATATTACAAGCAGCGCCATTTGTGGCTATGCCCGTAGTGGTAGCCTCGCCGACCAACGCAACGACGGCTTGTCTTGGAGAAGTACAATTATTTTCCAATGCCTCTACATAATACGTGGTCGTAGTCGTTAGTATCGGTGTATTAAAATTTTCACCTGTGAACAGGGGCGTATCAGAATCGGCCGAAGCATACCACACCAAAGAGGATGCGCCACTTCCCTGAGCGGAAAGGGCTACGGAACCCGAGCCACAACGCTCTCCATCCGTAAATCCTAATAACGTTGGACTCGTATTAAGTATCAGTTCTACCTCCATAACACCACTGGCACAGTCATCTGTAAAATCTGTGGGTGTACCATTGGTGTCCAAGAAAAAACCAAAATATGAACCATCGTTGGGTGGATTAGCTACCTGCCCGGGATCTAAGTAAGCATTTTCGTTCAAAGGGTCGGATAGCGTACTCCAGGTCAAAACCGTTCCCGGCGGTGCCGGAGTAGCCGTATAGTCGTTTAAATTCACATCTATAACATCGCAAAAATTCCTTGAAACGCTGGTATCCAAAATAGGTGCGGGTGCACAATTATCATCATCGTTTATACTACCTGTAGCGGTTCCTCCACCAGCTAATGTAACGGCCGGGATGCTTGGAATTCCCAATTGCACGGTAAAATCCTCGGTCTGTTCCAGTATTTGGTCATTAACAATAGGAACGGTTATGTTCTGTACCTCACCAGCATCACCTGTAAAGGTTAAAATACCCGGAGTACCTGTAAAGTCGGTTCCACCACCGGTTGCGGTACCATTGGCAAAGGTATAACCAACGGTAAAACCACCTACGACCTCAATATCCAAGGTTGCATCGAACACCAACTCGCCAGAGGCAACATCCTCGTTTTCGGCCTTATCGGAAAGGGTAAGAACAGCGACATTGTTATCTGCGTTGGTTACCGCTACGAGTTGATCCGCCAACGCTTGAAAATTAATATCACTAGTAGCATCAACAACACTTAAAGTAACATCATACGTAATATCCCCGTCTACAACAAGGTCCGTTACGGGTTCAACTGTAATTGTTTGAGGTACGTTGTAATTAGCGGGAGTAAAGGTTAGGTTTGCCGGAGAAACTATCCCCTCGGTGGCATCACCAGAGGTTGCTGAAATAACCACATTACTTAATGGTTCCGCGTCCAATACAACGGTAAATGTTTCATTTGGCCCGTTCTCGGTTGTTGCCAAGGTTGCCGGAACCACCGTAAAGCCGGCCGTATCGTTATCCACAATATTTACAGTAGCATTTATAGGTGTTCCCAAGGTATATCCGGCACCAGAAGCTAAGGTCAGTATTACGGTTTCTTGCCCCTCAACCACAGGGTCATCTACCGGATTTATCGTTATTGTATTTGCCTGTTGGTTATTTGGGATAGTTACGGAAGTGCCAATATTTGCATAATCCACTATGTGCGAAGCCGAACCGGACCTTGTGAAATTCACCACTATCGCCGAACCTGTTTGGTTTAAAGCTCCAAGGTCTACCGTAAATTGTCCGTTATTTCCAGATCCCGCTTCCGTAGCAGTGTCATCAGAAGCCGATATGGTAGCGGTAAACGCATCATTATCCACAATGTTTACCGTAGCACTGTTTGCAGCACCTATGGTATACAAAGGATCAGCAGCCAAACTCAAGGTAACAGTTTCTGGGCCCTCCACAGCAGCGTCATCTACCGGATTTATGGTTATTGTAGCTGTCTGAAGATTATTTGGCACTGAAACAGTTGTGCCTATACCAGCATAATCCGCTATATGGGTAGCCGAACCTGAACGCGTAAAAGATACGACCACTGGAGCACCGGTTGCATTCTGGGACCCAAGATCTACCGTAAAGGTGCCATTATTTCCGGTTCCGGCTTCCGTAGCTGTAACATCTGTAGCGGTAATGGTTGCAGTAAATGTATCATTGTCCTCATTGGTTACCTGAAAGTTGGGAATGGCACCACCTCCCAAACTATTATAGTTTACATCCGGTGAAGTTATGTTTCCGGTAATTATATTATAGTTAACGTCACCGTCTACAACCAAATCGTCTACCCCGATAACGGTTACAACAACCCCTGTGTTCCATGCCGCCGCCGGAACGGTTACACTGGCCGGTACTGTTCCCTCGTTTAAGTTGTTACTAGTTAACGCCATTGTTACCGGCGCCGTAGGTTCGCTATCCAAGGTAACCGTAAACGTTGCCGTTCCGCCAGCCTCTGTCGTATTGCCGCTTATGGCAGAAACATTGACTCCTGCCGCATCATTGTCATTGTTCGTAACAGAAACAAACTGATTTGCCAATGGGTCAAAAGCATCGTCACTCGTTGCATCTGCAACCCGTAAACGAACATTATATACCTGAGGCCCGTCTATAATTACATCGTCTTGACCTGTTACCGTTACGGTTTGAGGCGTGTTCCAATTTAGATTGGTGAAGGTTAAATTTGCAGGAGAAACCGCACCTTCGGCGGGGTTAAGCGATGTTACTTGAATCACTACGTTAGTAAGAGGCTGAGCGTCCAACACTACGGTAAACTGGTCTGTGGTACCAGATTCCGAGGTTATTGTATTGCCTCCGGATTCTGCAAAAGAGAACCCTGCGACGTCGTCATCTTGAATTTCAATATCGGCAAAGTTGTCCGTTGGGGATATGGAATAATTTAAGGTTGGACTTGGGGCTATCACCCAACGAACCACCTCATCGCCCTCTACCAATAAATCGGGTAAGACAGTTAAGGGAACGGTAGCATTTCCTACCCCCGCGATTACAGGTACGGTAACGGCCACCGGAAGGGTAACGTAATCCACTCCGGCATCAGCGGTGCTGCCAACAGCTACGTTCAAAAACACGTCCAACGGAAAAGAAAAAGGTCCGGGCCCTACAACCCTGATAGTAAATTCCCCAGCTACAGGCCCAGCTTCACTAGCCGATGCTTGCGTGGCTATTATAGATACCTGTTGCCCAAAGACCTTGGTTGAAGCCAAAGCGGATACAATGATCATAACGACCAAGTATTTCAATGTTGATACCAAAGGTACTTTTTTACTAAAATTTAATGAATTTTTGATTTTCATAGTAGTTCCTTGTACACAAATGACCCTGATAAGAAAAGACTCTCAAAAGGGTACCAATATTACTAAAAAAAAGCACCTAAACCATTACATATCAGGTTAAAAAACGGTAATTGGGTTGAAATGCAAGATTTAAGAAAAAGGTGTTATTCCAAGATGGGCATTTGTGTATGTACCGTAGGCTCTATTTTTTTCACCAAGCCCTGCAATACCTTTCCAGGACCAATTTCAGTGAACGAAGTAGCACCATCGGCTACCATATTGCGAACGCTCTGCATCCATTTAACGGGTGCGGTAAGTTGTAAAATGAGGTTTTCCTTTATCTCATCCGCATTGGTTACACCGGTTGTAGTCACATTCTGATAGATAGGACAGGTGGGAGCACCAAAGGTCGTAGCTTCTATTGCAGCGGCCAGCTCCTCTCGTGCAGGTTCCATTAACGGAGAGTGAAAAGCGCCACCAACAGGCAACAACAATGCTCTTTTCGCTCCTGCGTCCTTCATTTTTTCGCAAGCGAGGTTAACGGCCTTGACTTCTCCTGAAATAACCAATTGTCCTGGACAGTTGTAATTAGCTGCAACCACGACTCCCGGAGTATCCTTGCACAACTGCTCCACCACTTCATATCCTAATGCCAAAACGGCGGCCATAGCACCGGCCTGGCCTTCACAAGCCTTTTGCATTGCCAGAGCCCTTTGGGATACTAGCCTTAAGCCATCTTCAAAAGTCAAAACTCCATTTGCGACCAAGGCCGAAAATTCTCCCAGCGAATGTCCGGCAACCATATCTGGCTTAAAAGAAGCTCCCATGACCTTACTTAACACTACGGAATGTAAAAATACAGCCGGCTGGGTAACTTTGGTTTCTTTCAAACCTTCGGCAGTTCCGTTGAACATGATATCCGTGATAGCGAAGTCCAGAATACTATTGGCCCGATCAAACAACTCCTTGGCAGCTGGATAGTTGTCATAAAGATCTTTACCCATTCCTACAAACTGGGCTCCTTGCCCAGGAAATATATATGCATTCATATTTTTAAATTTTGTAGGGCAAAAATAAGCATATATTATTGACGGTCAACTTTGGATAAACACCTAGTTTTTCGTTAGAACAGCCGTTACGTTAGTAAGAACATTAGGGAGAATCGTCTTACTTAAACCAGCCCGAGTACATAATATAAGCTTCCGCTATTCGATTTATTTCGCCAGAACTTAATTCGGGACTTATATCTTTTATCTTTTTTGCCGGCATTCCGGCAAAAACACTCCCCGATGGTACATGGGTACCTTTTGTCAATACCGCTCCTGCGGCAATAATACTATTGCTTTCTACGATACAATCGTCCATGATTATACCTCCCATTCCAACCAGTACGTTATCCTTTATGGTGCATCCATGGACAATGGCGTTATGACCAATGGAAACGTTATTTCCTATGACCGTAGGTGCTTTCTTATAAGTACAATGGATTACCGCACCATCCTGTACGTTGACCTTGTTACCTATTTTTATGTAATGGACATCACCTCTAAGCACGGCATTAAACCAAATACTGCACTGATCGCCAATGCTTACCTCGCCAACAATGGTCGCATTTTCAGCAATAAAACAATCTTTACCCATAACCGGCGACTTACCTCGTACCGCTTT
Organism: Maribacter chungangensis; assembly: GCF_042676845.1. Classification (NCBI taxonomy): domain Bacteria; kingdom Pseudomonadati; phylum Bacteroidota; class Flavobacteriia; order Flavobacteriales; family Flavobacteriaceae; genus Maribacter; species Maribacter chungangensis. Next base: position 799,187 of record NZ_JBHTHY010000003.1, on the reverse strand, counting down.
TATCATATTCTAAATTTTTATCTTCAATATCACCTAAAGGATCACCTACACTTTTGAGCCGAAACATCATATTATCAATCATAAAAAGACAAAAAAGCTTTCTTTTTAGATGCGGAAACCAGCAGTTCCTTGCCATTGGAAACTACCACACTGCCCCCTTTACCCTTTCTGTACTTTACTACTTCGTTCACGTTTACCAAATAGGATTTATGAATACGTGCGAAAGGAAAATCTACTAGGGCGTCCTCAAAATACTTTAAGGTTTTGCTTACGAGTATCTTTTTGTTTTCCAGGAATATTTCCGTGTAATTATCATCCGCCTTGCAATACAATATATCATTTACGTTCAATACCTGAAAACCATCTTGTTGCGGTAATGTTAACTTTCCTTCTATTCCCTTTGTCCTGGCATTCAAGACTCCTTCATGTAGGTTCATTTCTTTTTGCTTTACCTCAAACACATAATCTACCGCCTTGATCAACTCATCTATATTAATGGGTTTCATGAGGTAATAGGCGGCATGTTCGTTAACCGCGTCCTTGGCATAATGGTCGTAAGCGGTTACAAAAACAGTTTCAAAGGTTCTATTCGGCACTTGTTCCAATAGATCAAAAGCATTTCCAAAAGGCATTTCCACATCCAAAAAAATTAAGTCTAGCGTGTTGTTATGTATCAATTGCAAACCTTCCTGTATAGAGGAAGCCTCCCCTACCAAATTAACCTTGGGACAATATTTACCAATATAATTACGCAGGATTTCCCTACTATTGGCTTCATCCTCTACAAGTATCGCGTTTAGACTCATGTATCTTTTTTTAAGGTGAAAACTACTTTTGTTCCAGAGCCGTCCTTCTGCAAATCGCTTATCGTAACGGCTACTTTGTTATTATGCATATCATTTAATATCGCAACACGCTGCCTTATGTTGCCCATACCTTTGGATCGCTGTTTTTTCTGATGCTGGGTTTTTAACTCCGCAGAACGCTTTCTTCCAATACCATTGTCCAAAATACTTATTTCTAAGATGTTCTGTGCTTTTGAACGTACGTGAAGCTCCAGCGTCCCTTTTTCTTCTTTATACCGCAGTCCATGCCAAATTGCATTTTCGATATAAGGTTGAAGCAACATGGGCGGAATTTGAAAACTGGGAATGTCCACATCTTTATCTACGATAATCTGGTAATCGAACTTATCGGGAAAACGGGAATGTTCCAGTTTCATATATAATTCCAAAAGATTCAGTTCCTTTGAAAGTGGAATAAAATCCTCCTCCGAATTTTCTAGCACGGAACGCATTAGGGTCGAGAACTCGCTCAAATACCTATTGGCACTTCGTTCATCACTTTTAGCAATAAAATTATTGACGGAGTTGAGCGCGTTAAAGATAAAATGCGGGTTCATTTGGGAACGCAAAGACTTTAACGCCAACAGGTTATTTGCCAATTTTTGTTGTTGATTGCTCCGATAAAAAAAGAATGCTGCCAAAGCCGTAAGTACAAGTCCAAATACCAAAGAATAGATAATCCATCTCTGATTCTTGTAACTTTCCTCGGACAATTCCCTCTGCGTCAATGCCAGATCATATTTACTTTGGGAAAGCTCCCGCTCCTGCTCCAACCCTGTAATCCTGCTTTGGGTCGATGCAATTTCCCTGTTAAAGCGTGCGGCCCTGGAAATCTCCTGTTCCTTGCGCACATATAAGGTATCTACCAATGCTACATAATCTTGATAGGTCTCCAACGCTAAATTAAAGTCACCTTTATACTCATAGACTTCTGACAATTTTCGTGTGGCATCTTTTTGCACTACTAGGTCATCTTCCGAGCCCGCCTCTACAATACTTCTTTCCAAAAACGGAATTGCCTCGGTGTATTTGTCCTGCGAAATATAGGCGTTGGCAATTTTATAATTGATGCGTTGGGTCGTGATCGAATCTCCCAATACTGCCGCTGACGTCCTCTGCTTGGACTCCGGTGACGTATTTAATTTTTCCAGTGTCGCCAAACTATTTTTTCGCATGGCGATTTCTTCTGTAAACTGACTTTTCTTATTATAAAAATCGGCTACCTTTTCCTCTTCTTGTAAGGCGCGCTTAGGAGCTAATTTATTGGCCAACTGCAAAGAATTCCCATAATATGCTTCCGCTTCTATAAGTTGATTTCCCTGGGCGTAAGCGTCGGCTATTTTAGACGTAAGATCGGTCATTTTAGGCGTAATCTGATTTTTGGTCGCAATGACCAAACCTTCATTATAGAACACTACTGCTTTTTCAATTTCATTAAGTCCTTTTTTTGCGTCTCCCAACAGTTCGTACATCGTAACGCGCCGGTAGGGCAAAATACCCTTGATTTCCCTTAGTGGCGCAATAATTTTTTCGACTTCTTTATATTGCTTGGTAATCGCGTATGTTCTTCCCAACAACAAGGAAGTTGCTATTGTTTTGTTGGCGGCCAGGGCGTCCTGAAAATTATCGATGGCCAGGTCGTACTGTTTATGAAAAAGGTAAATTTCCCCTAAGGTGGTCAAGGATTTCGCCAGTTCTTTTTTATTCCCCAAGGTTCCTAGCTCCGCTATGGACCGTGCCACAAAATCGATACTTTTGGCAATATCCGTTTTTTTATAGGTAATTGCGGAATCCAAATACTTTTGATGCCTTGAAGTGGATGACTTTGACCTATTAAACTCAGACTCTTTTTCTTGGCTAGGGATATAATCTTCTACCTGCACCAAGATATCGTCCTTGCTTTTAATGCGAAGTCGTACCGTTTCAAAACCAAGGTCCTCTATCGTAAGAAGTTCACCAATAGTGGTATTTATCTCAAATTCCCCCAAGCCGTTCGTAAACGCCTGCATACCCGAAGATGTCGTAACCATGACACCGGAAATTGGAGAACGGTCGTCTTTCATCTGCACACTGCCCTTTACCTTAAATTGTGTACCTGAGGCCCTATTTTGGGAAAGACCCGAATACGTTCCTAAAAAGAAGACTATTGCAACGAGGTGTATATAATGTTTCATTCTAACAAAGTTCGCCTACCTATTAAAGTAGATACTAGCGCACAACTTAATCGTTTATCTAATAATTATTGTAAACATAGCGGATTTACACGGTACAAAAAAATACCGAAACCGCACTATTCGCATGTTAAAAGCATAAATAAAGCCTTTTACGAACCTATCTCGGCACTTTACTCATTCAAAGGAACCCTTAGCTCATTTCCAATATTTTACAAGCTAGTTTGCCACTAGCTTTACCCTTGTAATTTTAAAGCAAAAAAATGAAAAAGCACAGAAAAATACTAACTACCAGCTTCCTATGTCTATCCCTAACCATGGGCTATAGTTGTGAGTTGAAACCAAAAAACGGGAACGCAACTATTATTGCACAAGCCGTGGCACCGATAGCCGAAAATACGAAAAGCAATACCGTTAAAATAGCCTTGCTTTTGGATACCAGCAATAGCATGGACGGACTCATTAACCAAGCGAAGTCGCAGCTTTGGGACATCGTAAACGAATTCACTCATGCAAAATGTGGCAATGACGGGAGACCGGAATTGCAAATTGCCATTTATCAATATGGAAACGATGACCTATCCTCCAGGGAAGGATACATTCAACAAGTACTTAACTTCAGTAGTGATTTGGACGAAATATCGGAAAAACTGTTTTCGTTGCGCACCAATGGGGGCGAGGAGTACTGCGGAGAGGTAATCCAGACTTCCTTAAGGCAATTGGAATGGGGCAAAAACCCCGACAATCTCAAAATGATATTCATTGCCGGCAACGAACCCTTTACCCAAGGAAAGTTAAACTATAAAGACGCAGCAAGTAATGCCAAGGAAAAAGATATCATTATAAATACCATATACTGCGGTAATTATCAGCAAGGCGTGCAGAGCGATTGGAAGTCCGGTGCCTTGCTTACCGGTGGCGAATATATGGCGATAGACCACAACCGAGAAATTGTACATATAAAAACCCCGTATGACGACGTTATCCTAAAATTAAATACAAAACTGAACGGAACTTACATCTCCTATGGCGCACTCGGAATTTCTAAAATGGAAATGCAAACGTCACAAGATAACAATGCCATGGAATTGGAGGAAGCTGTGGCCGTGAAAAGAGCGGTTAGCAAAAGTTCTAGATTGTATAATAACAAAAACTGGGATTTGGTAGATGCTTATGAAGACAAAGATTTTGACGTAAACGGTATTAAAGAAAGTGAGCTGCCCGAAGTACTACAGGGGAAATCCAAAAAGGAAATAGCTAGCTACATTGAATCCAAAAAAATAGAAAGGAAAAAAATACAAAAAGAAATCCAAGATTTACATGCAAAAAGGGAAACCTATATCGTTACTAATGCAAAAGACAATAGTAGTGGGGAATTGGAAAACGCAATGCTTAGGGCTATTAAAAAACAGGCCAAAGTAAAAAATTATAACTGGGAATAACGGTCAACTTAAAAAATCACAAAGCCTTTTTCATTTTGAGAAGGGCTTTTTTATTGTGCCGCCGGGCAATAACAGTCATATCTACGTTCTTTTTGCCCAAAGTCGTACCCTAGGGTAATCTGATGAAAACCACCGTTAGCAAAACGGATATCGCCCATTTGATATGAGTAATTGTACGAAACCATAAAGTTCTTGATGTTCGCACCTACGATCGGTGTTATCAACTGTAACCTTTGTTCTCCAAAACCGGTTGCGGTTTGAAACTGGGCACCATCAAAACTTCTTCTGTAGGAGAGTCCGCCCCATACCCTGCCAAAATCTACATCCTTGTATACTTTCGCATTTATATCGATCGTTTTTTCTTTTGTAAAATCCGTCATCTGAAAAAGTATCGAAGGCTCCACTTGCCACTCGCTCCTGCCAAAAATATATCCCGCAGCAACTAAGTACCTTCTTATGTTATCTATAACCAATTGGTTTGGGTCATCGGCCCTGTCCCTGTAATACAGATTTCGCTTACTCCCCAAAGCATTAATTATAGCTATGTGGGAATAAAATTCCTGAAAACTGTAAGACATACCCAAATCTACATTGAAATAAGATGCACTTAATCTTATCCCCGCTATAGATGGATCAGGAATTACAGACCTAAACTCGGACTCGTCCAAACTACTTTGTAACAAAGTGCCGCTTAGCCCAAAAGAGAGTTGATTTAACATCCTAACATCGTCCCCACCCATTCTCAAGTGGTGGGCGTAGGTCAATTTCATACCCGTTTGGGAATGGTAGCCGTTGGCGTCATTGAACACTATGGCCCCCACTCCGCTTGGTCCGTCCCCCAATCTAAAGTGTGCGTTTATAGTCTGTAAGCTTGGGGCATCGTCAACATCGAACCATTGCTTTCTTGCGGTGGCACGTATTTTACCTCCTTGGCCAATACCGGCCATAGAAGGAAATACCAAATAATAATTATCCGATAGATAATCAAAATATACAGGAATTCCTTCTTGAGCCATGGACTTGAGCCCAAAAACCAAGAAAGAAACTATGACGATGATTTTATATCTCATTTAGAAAGATAAGGGGCTTTGCTATTAGATTTGGGTCGAATATAATGTATAACGATATAACCATAACAATATTATGTAGGCATTAACTTAGATTTCCTTTGTACTTTTGTGTAAAATTAATTTCATATTAAAACGGGTCGGCCAATTTCAGTAATTCACTAAAAAAACAAGACTTACCGCACCATTTCCGAATTAAAAAAGCAATACATGAAAGAGTACTCTATAACCGTATCGGGAACCAAGAACCCCAGCATCATAAAATTTGAGGCCAATCATATTTTAGCACAACGCAAAAACTATGAATTTAAGAATATAGACGATGCAAAAAACTCGCCCCTGGCACAACAATTATTTCATCTGCCCTTTGTAAAAACCGTGTATATCTCCGGTAATTTTATTGGTTTAGAACGATATGACATCGTGCAATGGGAAGATGTAAAAGATGAAGTGGCCCAACAATTGGTAGAGTACTTAAACGCCGGTGAACCCGTTGTGATCGAAGAGGATAACGGCAAGCCCATACCCGTTACCGTATATGCAGAGGTAACCCCTAACCCTTCTACCATGAAATTCGTGGCTAGCAAGAAAATCGTAGCTAGAGCCTTTGAATTCAAAAACATAGATGAAGCAAGGGATTCTCCTTTGGCAATGGACTTGTTCCAATTTCCGTTCGTTAAACAAGTATTTTTAGATGACAATTACGTATCCGTTTCTAAATATGAAGTAGCGGAATGGGAAGATATCACCATTGAACTAAGAGAGCTGATACGAAACTTTATTGCCGATGGAAAACAAATAGTTACCGACCGGGCAAAATCGGTTAATGCGGTCGAACCTCAAAACGCCGCAACCAATGAGCAAGCTGTAGACCTGGACGATACTTCATTGGAAATAATCGACATATTGGAAGAGTATGTAAAACCGGCCGTTGCCAGCGATGGCGGCAATATACTTTTTAAGTCCTATGAACCGGACACGAAAAAAGTAAACGTGGTGCTACAAGGTGCCTGTAGCGGTTGTCCTTCCTCTACGTTTACCTTGAAAAACGGAATAGAGACCATGCTAAAAAATATGATGGGCGACAAAGTAAACGAAGTCGTTGCGATAAACGGATAATAGCTTTCAAAACTTCGGTTTTACCCTATTTTTTTGTAAATTGTTAGAAACACTAAATAATACAGATTATGGCAGTTTTAAAAGTAATAGAAGTTTTGGCCAATTCCGATAAGAGCTGGGAAGACGCTACTAAAAAGGCGGTTGAACACGCATCAAAATCGGTAAAAAATATACGTTCCGTATATATCAACGAGCAAAGTGCATCGGTAGATGATGGTAAAATAACCGAATTTAGGGTAAACGTTAAAATTACCTTTGAGGTCAAATAATACCTTGTTTCAACGTATAAGATAGCGCCTAAATGGCGCTATCTTTTTTAGCAAAAAACAAACAGACATGAAGGATATTTTTTCGAGGTTAGGCTGCGCTAATAGCTAGTTTATACCATTTCCCAATTAAAAATAGGCCGCTAAATCGTTTCTTTTTACGCCCTACTTCAAAATAAAAACATGCCGTAGCTTGGCTATGCCCTATTTTTCTTTTTCGAAGGCAAAAAAAACAATTCAATTTCTTTGGCTGAATTTAAAAAGAGAACCGGTATTAATTAAATCAAACAAAGTAAACTTTCCTATAATTATACTTTACAGAACCAGGCTGTTAATGGAACCGTTATTATAGTTTTGGCAGAACACGACAACTCTTATAGGTTATTCTTTACCTTTAAGCAAGGTAAGGCCCTTGAAAAAAGACCATTGGAAGTATCGGACATAATAGCAAGCATTAAATTCTGCAACTACCATAAATCCAATTAACCGCTCGAAGATCTATTTGGGTTTCAACCATAGAACTAGCAGAAAAAATGTTTTGACGTATAGTCCCAAAAGTAAAAGAAGGTCCAGAAAATCAAAATAAGTAATCATCATGGCGACCGAAGTAAAGAGCCATTTTTAAAAAATCCTGTTACGTATCGATGTTCTTCTAAAATAGAGATTTCAAGCAACTACCTACTACTTCATAAATTTGTTCTTGGATATGGAGAATTCTTCCATTAATGCCAATCCGCTACCAAAAGAAAGTACTTAGGCAATAAGTGTCCACCAACTCCTTTTTAACCCAAAGCAAAGAAGAGTTAACGCTATAACTAAATCAACACAAGGATTAACATTAGTTTAAACTATATTTCTTGAAATAAACCCGTTAATTAAGTAATTTATAATAAACGACAAAAACAAGTACCACTATTTATGGAAAAATTCACAAGTTACGAAGAACATTTAGACAACTTTATCAATTGGTTCTGGAGTGCCCTGCCCAATCTTATAATGGCAATTGTGCTACTGGTCGTTGGGACCTACCTAATACGCTTTATCAATAGAATGGTTCGGAAGTTCTTTAAGGCCAAGGACTACGATGCTTCCTTAGAAACATTTACACAAAGCTTAATTTCCATAGGTCTTAAAATTGTACTTTTTGTACTTGTCATTACCCAACTAGGCGTACAATCTTCTTCTTTGGTAGCCATTATTGGTGCCGCAGGTTTAGCCATTGGCCTTGCACTCCAAGGTTCGTTGTCCAATTTTGCGGGAGGTGTACTTATTTTGCTGTTCAAGCCGTTTAAGATCGGAGATTTTATTTCAGCCCAAGGCGTTGACGGCACTGTTAAGGAAATTTCGATATTCACCACGAAACTTACCACCTTCGGCAATCAACTAGCGATTATTCCCAATGGGCAGCTTTCAAATAATAACATCATAAATTACAATGCAGAGGATACCAGACGCGATAAAATAGACGTTGGAATAGGTTATGGCTCCAATATTAAGAAAGCGAAGGATATTATGCTGGCTATTTGCACAGAAAACGAGAACATTCTTAAAGATCCAATCCCAGAGGTTTATGTTGGGGAATTAGGTGACAGCTCGGTAGACCTTACGCTACGCTTTTGGGCAAAAAATGACGTTTTCTGGGCGGCGCATTTTCATGTGATGGAAGAAATTAAACATAGATTCGATGCCGAAGGTATAGAAATTCCTTTCCCGCAACGTGTTATGCATCAAGTTAGAGAAGATTAAGAAATGATAGTAGCAGTAGGCGATTTACAGTAACTGTATCAAATAAAGCGTACGACATAGGGTTCAGTTGTACTTTTTACTGTTCACTGCCCACTTATTTTTTCTTCGTCTGCAGCATAAAATCCTTGAGGTAGTAGGGTTCAAAATAAGCTACATCTTCAAAGTCCCTTTCCAAATATTTTTGATGCGATAATAGTGCCATTTCTTTTGAAGATGGCACAGATGTAGTATCGAACGAAATTAGTTCACCGGAAAGGGTTTCCTTTATTTTTTGGGCACCGCTTCCCAAGATATGAACGGTTTTATCCTGTATATACGACTCAAACGAACGCTCATCTATAATTTCCGCTCGGGTATCCCTAATTTGGTTTAGACCACCATCAAAAACGGCCGAATAGACTTCCATTCTTCTAGCATCCAAAACAGGAATAATATAGTCGTACGGTTCAGTAACCTGACCGGCCATACTGGTTAAGGTAGCAATCGAAATTAAAGGTATATCCAAAGAAAAGCACAATCCTTTTGCGGCGGAAACACCTATGCGCAGGCCCGTGTAGGAACCCGGTCCTTTACTGACGGCAACAGCATCCAAACGGTTTAGGGAAACCTTGGCTTCTTCCATGCATTCCGCTATAAAGACATGTAGTTGCTCCGCATGGGAATAATTGGGTGTATTATTCTCCTTAAGCGCCAAAAGCTGACCGTCCTTTGCCAAACTTACGGAGCAGTTGGTGGTAGCGGTTTCTAAATTTAAGATGATTCCCATACGTGCTAATATAAGAAGACCTGTCAGGTTTCAAAAACCTGACAGGTCTGTATTAAATCAATTTTGTATTAATCCAATGTCATTGGTACTCCAAAATAGAATTCCAATATCTTTAATCTGAATATATAATCGTACTTGGTGCGCACTACGTCGGCCTCTGCATTATCTACCCTCGCCTGTGTCTGTGTAAAGTCGAAGGCATTCAACAGACCGGCATCAAAACGTTCTTTTGCATATTGATAGGCCAACCGCCTAGCTTCCAAGGTTTTTTCAGCGGCTTCGTAGGATTTAAAAAATGTATTCACATCTACATAAGCCTGATTTATGGTGTTTTCCAAATCCAATTTTTCCTGCTCAAACTGCAACTTCCGTTGTTCGACTGCTATTTCCGATCTTTGGATATTGTTTCGAACACTAAACCCGTTAAAAATTGGAATATTCATTTGTACTCCATACGATATACCATCAAAAATCCAGAGCTGATCTTTAAAAGTTGGTGTAAAAAAAACTGGAGGACCACCCTCGGAAACAGGTGGACCGGGTATTTGGGCAACATCGGAATATCTCGTATTGTAATTGAAGAAGGCTCCAATAGTTGGCATTAAAGCTCCTTTGCTAATGGCCAAATCCTTTTCAGCCAATTCAATATTGGATTTTGACAGTTTGATATCGTTCCTGAATTCCAGTGCCTTAGCAAAAATAGTACTAGGAGAATTGTTCAAAATATCCGAAATAGGAATTTCAAAAGTATCGTCGGACACATCAAAATTTTCATAATCCCTAATTTGAAGCAATTGCGCCAAACTAATTTTTGAGATAAGCACATTACCCTCGGTATTCACGATCTGTTGTTGTTGCGTGGCTGCCGTTGCCTGTATATCAAGAAGATCACCCTTTGGCACCACTCCCGCGTCTACCAGTTCCTTAATCCGGTTTAAATCCTGTTCTGTAGCGGCATATTGCGCCTTGGCCACTTTTAGCGCCTCCTTATTGGAAAGCACCTGTAAATAAGAGTTGGCAACCGTAAGACGTATATCGTCCTTCAAATCATCTAACCGGTACTGGTTTGCAATGGCATTTATTTTTGCCCTGTTCAACCGGTGCACGTTACGTAGACCATCGAATAGGGTTACCGCTGTAGTTGCTCCGGCACTAACATTGTTCTGCGTACTATTTGTTGGAAGGTTGTTCGTAGGGTTAATGGAAAAACCAGTATTACTAGAAAACGAAGTATTCGCATTCAACGAAGGTATAAAATCACCTATAGCATCCGACCGATCTATTTGCGCGTTTTCCAAGTCCAGTTCAAATTGTTCTACCGTTAAATTATTCTCCACCGCATATTCCACACACTCCTGTAAAGTCCATTTCTTAGCTTGTGCGGTTGTCACAGTTATCGCAAAAAGTAGCAATACAGTGCTTAAAAAATATTTCATTTTCTGATGTTTTGATTATTGATTTGATTGATGTTTATTCTTCTGTTTCCTCGCCGTCAGCTCCTTCTTCCTCTTCTCCTTTTTTTATCGGCTCGGTCTTGTTCCACTGCTTTACCTTGTCCTCCTCTGTAAGACCGGATAGGATTTCAACGTTTACCCCATCGGAAATACCTATTTCTATGTCCTTACGCTCAAATTTTTGGTCGGCCTCTGCCCCAACGGCCAACTCCACATAAGGTTTATTGGTAGATTTATCAAACTGCAATAAGGCTTCCGGTATTACTAAGACGTCCTCTTTTTTCTCCAACACTATGGAGGCGTTTGCACTGTATCCGGCACGTATAAAGACATCATCGGTGACCTCTACATCGCCCTCTATCTTAAACTGTACCGCTCCGGTTTCCTCTATCCCCTTTGGTGCTATGAACTTTAGTTTGGCATCTAACTCGGTACCCTCCAAAGCACCCAAGGTGATTTTTAACGGCGTTCCTACTTGCAATTTCCCTACCTCACCTTCATCTACCATGCCCTCAAAAATCATTTTACCCAAATCCGCTATCGTTGCAATGGTAGTACCATCGTTAAAGTTGTTCGCCTGTATCACCTGATCACCTTCCTTTACCGGTATCTCCAAAATAGTTCCGGATACGGTAGCACGGATATTGGTATTCGCTGCAGCCGACCCCCCTATGGATCCCCTGCGAATGATCTGGTAATCCGCATTCGCGTTCTTAAGCTCTTGTTCTGCTTGATTATAGCTTAACTGTAAATTGTTAAAATCCTGACTGGAAATCACCCCTTTATCGAACAAGGTCTTGTTTCTTTCGTATTCTATTTTGGTGTTGTTTACCGCAAGTTGTGCGTTTTTTACCCTTCCTTGTGCTTGGTACAGCGATTGCTCATTGGGAACCACCTTTATTACCGCAATAAGATCACCGGCTTTTACCTTTACACCTTCTTCCAAGAGTATTTCATCTATAATACCCGAAATCTGAGGTTTGATTTCTACTTCGTCCTGCGGAATCACCTTGCCCGTAGCCACGGTCTTTTTTTCAATATCCGCCATAAAGGGCTGCTGCGTTTCATAGGTTACAGCGGATTTGCTATTGCTTTTGATAAAAAACAAGGCTGCCCACAAAGCACCTATGACCAAAACTCCGATGAGTATGTATTTTACAATTTTGTTCATTTGATTATGTATATTAATATATTGGTTTAGTTTATTATTCTTCTCTTAGGGCATCTATGGGCTTTATACTTACCGCCCTTTGCGCAGGTATCAATCCTATAAGCACCCCTAAAATCACCATGAGCAACAAGGATCCGATTACATAAGGTATAGGTACGGTAGGATTGGTATACGGTAAATCTACATCTTGCGTAAAGGTATCGATGCCTTTTAAAGTCAATGCTCCCACAATTATCCCTATAATACCTGCCAATAAGGTCAAAAAGAGGGACTCTATTAGAATTTGATTGCGCACTTCAGCAGGAGTTGCCCCTAGGGCGCGCCTTACCCCTAACTCTTTCGTACGTTCCTTAACGGAAATCAACAGAATGTTTCCGATGCCGATAACACCGGCGAGAATTGTTGCAATGCCAACAATTAATGATAAAAAGGTAAGGCCATTGGAAAAGCCAAAAATCTTTTTGAAAACCTCTCCTAAATTAAAAGAACCTATAGCCTTTTCGTCTGTTGGGTCTACTTTATGTATTCGCCTTAAATTGGCCTTTATATCTTGTTCGACCTTTACCACATCCGCATCGTCATAAGCGGCCACGGTGAACCAGGCCACATTATCGCCCGTATTATATATTTTTCTATACGTGGTAAAAGGAATGAAAATATCGCTATCGTTATCAAAAGGACCACCACCCGCAAATTTATGTACCCCTACGACCTGAAAACTTACATCTTCAATTTCCAGGTACCCTCCAATAGGATTTTCGTCCAGATCAAAAAGCTCTTTTTGAGTGCGCTCTCCAATAACGCAAACTTTTCGTTCCTGCTTAATATCCTCATCGTTAATAAAGCGTCCGCCGTCATAAATATTTTTCGTGGCGATCTTGGTAAACTCAGGAAAATCCCCGAACACAGAATAGTTCCCCGATTTTATTCCCCTTGTTATAACCCCGGGGCTTGATCCAAAGACACCGCTTACATTTCTTGGAGCCAAGGTTTCGATTTCCGGTACCTGCCTACGAAGTTCCTCGGCATCCTGCAACTTTAGCTGTATCCTACGACCGGTCTTAAATCCGCCATAAGGTTTACTGGTACTTTGTGCCCAAATAAACATACTATTCCTGGCCACGGTCTCAAATTCTTTTTCAAATCCATTGTCCAATCCCTTGGCAGCTCCCGAAAGCGCTATATAAATGTAGATACCGATAAAAACACCGAGCATGGTAAGGAAGGTCCGCAATCGGTTCTTTCCAATAGATTGAAAAATTTCACGCCAGGTATCCGAATCAAATAATTGTCTCATATTACTCGTCTCTTAGTGCTACAATGGGTTTAATCTGCGCTGCTCTTTTGGCAGGGACATAGGCCGCTAAGGCTCCGGCAATAATCAATAGAATGGTCACAAAAATGGCCGTTCCCGAATTGATAGAGGGGTTGGTGATAAAATAATCGTCTTCCAATACTTTCCCTCCAATGGAATTAAGTGTAATAATACCGAGCACCATTCCAATAAAACCAAAAATGGCCGTAATGAATATAGATTCCAACAAAATAGTACTAATAATTATTTTAGGTGTTGCCCCCATGGCCTTACGAATACCAATTTCCTTGGTACGTTCCTTTACGACAAAAACCATGATATTACTTATGCCCAGTATGCCCGAAATAATCACAGCAAATGCTATTCCCGAAATTATAATCTTCAATACACTTGCAAACTGTTGATTCTGTTTTAGATTATCGGCAACGTTCTCTATGTAAATACCTCTTGGGTCATTGGGGCTTATCACTTTCTTTTTCCGAATAAACTCATCTAAATTCCTTTGAAACTTCATGGCACCCGAATAACCGATAGCTTCGTTAAAGGCCAAGGTAATTTGGCCAATTTTGTCGTTGTTACCTTCTATAAGTTGCCGTGTTGTAAATGGAATATAAATAAACCGCTCTTCGTTATCGCCACCATCGTCCTGAAAAACACCTATGACCTTAAAAGCACTACCACCAACATCAATGTATTCTCCAAGGGATTCCCTTCCTTGAAACAAATCTTTTTCCACCATTCTACCAATTACGGCATATTTGGTTCGATCTCTAATATCTTTGGAATTGATGTATCGCCCTTTCATCATAATGGTCTTTTCGGCAAACTGCATTCCGGGAGAAATGCCCCTGGTCGTATAATTATCCGACTTCTCTTTGAAGGTGACAAATACGCTCCTTTGTATCTGGGGCGTTATATAATCCATTAAAGGTTCAAATTCCTTTGCAATATCATCTAAATCGCTATTCCTGAACTCAATTTGTCGTTTGGCCTTGTACCCCCCAAAAGGTAGTGTGGTTTGCGATGGATAGATCCTAAAAATATTGGTGGCATCATCTCCAAAAAATTTCATAAAGGTATTGTTAAGTCCGTTACCCATGCCATAAAGCGTAACATAGATAAAAATACCCAAGGCTACCGTAAACCCTGTAAGAAACGTACGAAGCTTGTTCTTCTGTATGGTCTTTAATATTTCCTTCCAAGTATCAATGCTAAACATACTGGGACGCCCTTACCTGTTCTACTTTTTTATCCTCTACGATAACACCGTCCTTTAAATGAACGATGCGTTTGCACATCTGCGCAATATCCTCTTCATGTGTTACCACTAATATGGTATTCCCGGCATCGTTGATCTTCTGTATCAGATCCATAACCTCATAAGAGGTTTTACTGTCCAAGGCACCTGTTGGCTCATCGGCCAGGAGTACTTTTGGCTCCGCTGCCATGGCCCTTGCGATCGCCACACGTTGCTTTTGCCCACCGGAAAGCTCACTGGGCAAATGCGTGGCCCATTCCTTAAGTCCTACTTGCTCCAAATATTTTAAGGCCTTTTCTTGCCGTTCCTTTCTCCCTACACGCTGATAATACAAAGGTAAGGCTACGTTCTCGAGGGCACTTTTATAGTTTATAAGATTAAAGGATTGAAAAATAAACCCTAAAAATTTATTGCGGTATTGCGCCGCTTTGGTCTCGTTCAAATCCTTTATGGGCACATTGTCCAAGGTATAGGAGCCTTCGTCCAACTCGTCCAACATTCCTAAAATATTCAATAAGGTAGATTTCCCAGAACCGGAAGACCCCATTATAGCCACCAACTCTCCATCTTCTACGGAGAAATTTATTCCTTTCAGGACATGTAAGGAATTACTGCCCATTTTATAAGATTTATGAAGATCCTTAATTTCTATCATACTGGTTCTGTTTGTAGTTTGGAAGCTTTTAATACCGACATCCGCTCATAGGACATCAGACTTGAGAAAATGTTACAAGAAAAGCTTTATTTTTTTTGTTTTTTAATTCTGGGCAACTTCATCCGGCCGTTCTTCGTTCCACACCTTTATTTTTTCTCCTTCGGTAATACCTGATTTTATTTCTACATGGATGCCATCGCTAACACCTAGTTCAATATCCCTTCTTTCAAACTCTTGGTCTCCGGTCTCAATTTCAACAAAGGGCTTTTTAGTTTTATCATCAAACTGAACCAAGGCTTCCTTTACCGCCAAAACACTATCGGCCTTCGCCAAAATTATGGAAGCGTTAGCACTTAGTCCCGCACGGATAAAAATGGAATCCTGTTTCTTTAATGTTCCCTTAATTTCAAACTGTATGGCACCGTTTTCCTCTTTTCCTTTGGGAGCAATATAATCGAGCACTGCATCAAAAGTAACGTTTTCCAAGGCTCCTACCGTAATTTCCAAGGGCAGGTCCTCTTTTATTTTTCCCACCTCGGATTCGTCTACCTTGCCTTCAAAGATCATTTTCTCCACATCTGCAATAGCTGCAATAGTAGTACCCTCGTTAAAATTATTGGCCTCGATAACCTGATTTCCGACCTCTACCGGGACTTCTAGCACCATACCGCTTACCGTAGCCCTGATCTGCGTATTGGCAGCATTACCGTAACCTGCCGTGGTACCGGTATTGACGATTTCAAAACGTTTGTTAGCGGCCCTGTAAGACTGTTTTGCCTGATCATAGGCTACTTGTGCCCGATCTAAATCCGCCTGGGAGATTACACCCTTGTTAAAGATAGTCAATTGCCTGTCATAATTCCTCTTTTGATCATCAAGATCGATCTTGGCATTGTCTATTTGATTGCGCGCATCTATGAGCGCATTTAAATTGGGTACCACTTTTATTTTCACCAATAAATCACCAGACTTTACATAATCGCCGCCTTCCACGAATACTTCTTCTATAACACCGGAAATATTGGGTTTTATAAGCACTTCTTCCAAAGGTAGGATACTACCGGTAGCCACTGTTTTTTTAATGATGGTCTGTACCGATGGTTCCTGCGTCTCATACACCACCGGATTTTCTGCGTTTTTTTGATAGAGGTAATACATAGCACCTCCGAAGGACATTACTATGAGCAATAAAATAATTCTGGTTACCGACTTCTTCATTTTCTAGGTTGATTTTTTAATTATAAGATTGATGATTCTAGGAAGCTCCGACTGGTACGGAACAAGCGCCAAAAAGATTTTCAAAGTTCAATTTATAGCTTTCATAACACATAATATATTCAAATTATTCGGTTCGCAAGGCTTCGATGGGGCGTACCTTTATGGCGCTTTGTGCAGGTATAAATCCTGCCAAAAGACCGGACACGATCAAAATGAACAAAGCACCTAATACGACTCCTAAACTAACACTAGGGTTTAGGAACATATCTACAGGGCCAACAGCTTCCAACACCAAATTGATTGCATAAATAGCCAAAGCACCAAAGACAATCCCTACCATACCGGAGATGATGGTCAAAAAAACGGACTCCATCAAAATCTGCAGCTTAATGGACCACGGATCTTCTCCCAAGGCCCTACGAATTCCAATTTCCTTGGTACGTTCCTTGATTACGATCAGCATGATATTACTTACGCCAATGATACCGGAGATCAACACCAGAATACCGACAAAGTAGGCAATAAACCTAAGCGCCCCGAACAAACTCTCCACCCTATTAAACTGCTCGTACAAATCAAAATACCCTATGGCACGGTCATCTTCTGGGTGTACTTTTCGGCTTTGTTTTACCGTCTGTACTATTTTGTCGTTCAGTTCACTTACAGAACTGCCATCTTGTGCCGTAATGGCCATCCAACCTACATTATCGGATCGGTTATAGGCTTGGGAAAAGGTGGTGAAGGGCATAAATATTTCGCGTTCGCTATTCTGTCCTCCTCCATCGCTGGACTTCTCCTTATAGGTGCCAACGACCATAAAGTTGATACCGCTTATCTTAATATAGGTACCCAAAAACTCTTCATCATCTTCATACAGATCGTCTCGGATACCGTCACCTATAACCACTACCTTCCTTTTT
This sequence comes from Maribacter chungangensis, assembly GCF_042676845.1. Taxonomy (NCBI): domain Bacteria; kingdom Pseudomonadati; phylum Bacteroidota; class Flavobacteriia; order Flavobacteriales; family Flavobacteriaceae; genus Maribacter; species Maribacter chungangensis. The sequence continues at coordinate 781,774 of NZ_JBHTHY010000003.1, read as the reverse complement.
TCCCGAATGTCCTTGTAGTTAAAAAATCTACCGTTTGCGACATAAATCGGGTTTTGTTGTATGATTTCCGGGTAATCCCCAAAGACACGATACCGGCCACTTTCCGTACCCCGTATAACGTTGTCGCCCTCGCTTGGCCTTAAGCTATTTCTCGGTGAAACAATGCGCAACTGGGGCACCTCCCGTTTTAGGAGCTCTACGTCTGTCAACTTAAAGTTAAAGTTTCTCCCTTCCGGCAGTCCCTGGAAGGCCATTGTTGTTGTTTGCGTCCACATGAACATAGTATTCGTTGCCACGCCGTTAAAATCCTGTCGTATGCCATTTTCCAATCCCTTACCGGCAGCCAACAATACGATAAGAATAAAGATACCCCACCCTACACCAAAAGCGGTAGCAACGGTACGTAGCATATTACTGGAAAGTACTTCCAATATTTCTTTCCAACGGTCTTTACTGAACATGCTTCATTTTTAAATATCCTATTTCCCAATACTTTGAACTACACTCTTTTGTACTATTCATCCCGAAGTGCTTCTATGACCTGAACCCGTACTGCTTTCCAAGCCGGAAAAAAACCGGCTATAGTTCCTGCTATTACCAATAGAACTACGGTTGAAAAGGCTACACTAAAATTTACAGAGGGGTTTAGCACATAATCGACCTCTACATGTGGCCCTACCAACTCTAACAGTCCCATACTAAAGATAAGGCCGGTAAAGCCAGAGATCGCGGTAACAAAAATAGCCTCGTGCATGATCATGCCAATAATGGACCAGGGCTTTGCACCCAGTGCTTTACGGATTCCTATTTCGCGGGTGCGCTCCTTAACTACGATAAGCATAATATTGCTCACGCTTACTACCCCGGCAATAATGGTAAAGAACCCCACTACCCAGAAAAACATTTTTATCCCGCCCATTAATGCGTAGTAGCGCTTTGCTTCCTGCAGGGGATTCCATATACGAATAGCTCTATCATCCTCCGGAGCTATGTTATGCTTTTTCTTTAAATAACGGGTAAGCTGATCCGTGAACAAGGTGTTTTTGGCCACCATCTCATCAAAAGAATTTAGTTCTGGCAGCATAAAGTTCATATTGTTGATCTTATCCCCTCCGTTGAAGCTCAACTGTGCCGTGGTTATAGGAATGAACATGCGCTCTTCCTCATCCTCGTTTTTACCATATTCCCCAAATACACCTACGATCTTAAACCCAGCGCCTGAAATTGTTAGGTATTCACCGATAGGGGTATCCAAATCCTTAAAAACCTCGTTCTTGATCTTGTTACTGATAACAACGACTTTGGCATTTTGTTCCACATCGGTTTGATTGATGTACCTGCCCTCGGACAAAAACTCGTTTTCTATGGTCTGCAGATCCCCGTTGGTCCCTACTACAGAGTACACTAAAAGATCATTTTTGTAGACCACCTGCACATCCACCGGAAAATACAATAGCGATGCCTTTTCATAGTCATTTTCCATAGCGGCGGTAATAGCTTCGAAATTCTCGTTCCTAAGTTGTATTTGCCTACCGGGATTAAGCCCATTATATTCTATAGTGGTGCGTCTGGGCCAGACCCAAAGACTGGTGGCCGCGTCTTCCTTAAACTCTGCAGCGACGCCGTTTTGCATGCCTTGGCCAAAACCTAATAAAATAACCAAGATAAATATGCCCGATGCTACGGACAAACCGGTAAGAAAGGTTCGCAATTTGTTTTTTCGAATGGTATCGAAAATTTCTTGCCATCGTTCTAAATCGAACATGTAGATTGGTTTTGATTGATGAGTGTACTATTGCTACTACACATGTATAAGACTACAAATGCACAACATTGTTACACAATCAAATAAAAAAAATTGTTAAAATAGATAAATTAAGCTATGACCTCATTTTACGGTAGACAAAGTAAAATAGTCCGGCCACAAGGATATACGGTATTGCCATCAAATAAACGATTCCGTTATTAATTCCCTCAGCCGTTCTACCAGACTCCTCACTTTCCAATACAGCCCTACACATGGCACATTGCGCATCAACGGTTTCGGGCAGGAAAAACGCTAAAACCAATACTGTTATAAGAAAACCCTTTCGCATCGTTAATAGTTATAGTAGGGAGAAATCATTAGATAGACTACAACCCCGGTTACCGCTACATAAAGCCAGATGGGAAATGTATATTTTGCCAAGGCCCTATGCCCTTCATAATCTTTCAAATATGCTTTGGCGTACGTTCTAAGCACTAACGGAACGATGGCAATGGACAGTATAATATGAGTGATCAATATAAAATAATAAACATAGCGTACTATGCCTTCCCCGCCGTAAGAGGTAGAATCCGAAGTCATGTGATATGCTATGTACATAATCAAAAACAACAAGGATAGGGCAATGTTCAGGGTCATTACATTTTGATGCAATTTCCGGTTTCCCTTTTTAATGGCCAATACCGCAACAACTAACAAAACCGCTGTTAATCCGTTAATACTAGCATAAATAGGTGGCAAAAACGATAATGGCTCCACATTTGGTAGCTTCACTCCAAAAAGCAATGCTACCACCACTGGTATCACAATGGACACGACGGCTATTAATCTATTAAAGCGTTTTTCTTTTGCACTTGTCCTCTCCATACTACTCATTTAACAACTTAGCAATGTCTTCCTGTAAAATACTTATCTGCTCTTTTTCGCCATGGTCGTTCTCTCCCATTTCCCTAGTAATAGCTCCGCGGTAATACACGATAGGATTACCGAATTTATCCAACCTAGACCTTATGTATCCCTGCCGATCTATAAGTGCGAACAAACCAGAATGCTCAAAACCTCCGGGGGCATCGGGCATTTCGGCGGCAAATATATTAAATCCACTGTTTGCAAGGTCGTAAACCGCCTCTTTGTTACCGGTTAACAAATGCCAGTCCATATCGGTAATACCATATTTCTCGGCATATCGTTTCAATACCTTTGGCGTGTCATAGTCCGGTGTAATGGTAAAGGAAGCCACACCAAAATCCGGTTCGTCCTTAAAATGATTTTGAAGTTCTACGAGGTTCTCTGTCATCAACGGACAAATACTGGGGCACGATGTAAAAAAAAACTCGGCGACATACACCTTACCAATGTAATCTTTATCCGAAATAAGTAAGCTATCTTGATTTATAAACTGAAATGAAGGCACTTTACGCTTCACATCGTTCAACAGCACATAGCTTAGTCCTTTTTCTTGTGGCACGGTATCCATCCTGTCCATATCAACGATAGTACCCGATTTTAGCCTATCTACAATAATAGGAACAACAATGATCCCAAAAATGAGTACAATCAAGGAGACCCAAACGTATGTATATTTCTTATTCACTATTTTGATCGGTTTGAGTTGTTTTTTTTAAGTGCAAGCCTATACTCTGCAAGGATGATCTTTACATCGTCCTCCATCTTATTATTTAAATCTGCTACAGAATTGGTATTAAAACCATATTTAGTCCCTTCCTCTTCATCGTCGGACCGTCCTCTTAAGTTCCTATCCTTATCGATTATAAAAACATACGGGGTACTTAAATCGTCGTCCAACCGGGTGTCGGTCCCAAGATTTGCGAACAAGGTTTTGATCGTCTGTGCATCTGTAAAAACGAACTTCCATTTAGAAACATCCGCCAGAATGGATAATTCCTCCTTTAACTCGTTTACTTTTTCCTCAGTACCATAAGGCAACACCATCACAAACTGAAAATCGTTGAACTCATGAAAACGTTTGTAAATTTTTTGATTGAGGTTAAAGGCGTTACCCTTTTTGTTTTCTACTTCATTGCCCAAAAACCCCAACACTGTAATCTTCTGACCAAACTTTATCGAATTATTATCAAAAGTAAGCTCCGGAATGTTCTCCGTAAGCACCGCTAACTTACCAAAGTTGTTTACGCCCGAAGCAAAAAAAAGGTAGGCAACTATGGGCAGTATGAACAATACAATAAGTACGAAGGTCTTTTTCATCTGCTACTTTCTAATTGATGCCATACACATGACATGGAAACATGTATTAATTATTATTTTTTTCCAAATTCCAAGCTTCTGCAGCTCCCTAACATCAAACTCTAAACCAACATGAAAAGCCATCGAACCTTCTGCCAAAGCAAACCAAAACGTGATGATACAAAAATAAAAAAGACGGTGCTTACACCGTCTTTTTATTCTGTTAATAATATCTTAGAAATTCCAAGTTACAAAACCGTCCCTGTAAATATTATGGATATAGTCTGCCTCTACCAATAAGATAAAAACCAAATAGATAACCAAGAAAATAGGTGTCCAAACGATTGCTCTTCTCAAAGAACTTTTCTCGTCCCTAAGGTGCATAAAGTCCCATGCGATATAATAGGCCTTCACCAAGGTAAGGATAATAAAAATCCAGTTCAGCAGTTTCATTCCAAGAAAGTAATTTCCTGTTAAGGAGGCCGGTTTAATAATACCTAAAACCACCTCTATTATGGTTACTACGGACAAAAATATAAGTACGCCCCAAATTTTTGCAACGTTGGACTTAAACTTTAGCAATCCCCTAAAAATCTCTAATTTATGCTCGTGTGCCATTTTCTATCGATAACTATTATACTTTAAAAACTTGTCTTTTTAACCAAAATCCTTTAAACCAAGTAGAAGAAGGTAAATACAAATACCCAAACCAAATCTACAAAGTGCCAATAAAGCCCTACTTTCTCTACCATTTCATAGTGACCCCTTCGCTCGTAGGTCCCGATAATTACATTAAAGAAAATAATGACGTTTATCAATACCCCTGTAAGTACGTGAAAACCGTGAAAACCTGTTATAAAGAAAAAGAAATCTCCAAATAATCTGGCACCATACTCATTATGCACCAGGTTAGCACCCTCAACCACCTGGGTGGCACTTTTAAGCTTTTCCAGAGATTCGTCCCTTGTCAAGACCGTTTTGTGCCCTTCATCATTAATCACCTCGGTTCTAATGAGAATGTTCGGGTTTGATTTAAATCCTGCTGTAACTTCAGCAAGTGAAAAACTAGGAAGTGCTTTTTCTTCGTAATACCAAACCCCGTTCTTTCTTTCATGTTCACGTCTTTCACCTGGAATAACCGTGGCAAAATCGGCCAAAGCAGCCCGTTCTCCGGTATCTGCCTTTACAAACTGTAAAATCCTACCACCTTTAGTCTCTAAAGCACCATAATCACCTTTTATAAAAGTTGCCCATTCCCAAGCCTGGGATCCAACAAAAACGGCACCTCCTATAATCGTAGCGAACATATACCAGATCACTGCATTTTTCTTCATATTATGACCCGCATCTACCGCCAAAACCATGGTAACGGAGGACATAATCAAAATAAAGGTCATGAATGCTACATAGTACATAGGATAGATACCATGAAAAAACGGAACGTGCGTAAATACTTCGTCCGCAATGGGCCAAGTTTCCATAAATTTAAACCTTGTAAAGCCGTAAGCGGCCAAAAACCCGGAAAAAGTAAGGGCATCCGATACTAGGAAAAACCACATCATTAATTTTCCGTAGCTTGCCCCTAAAGGCCTATTGCCACCACCCCAAACGTTTTGTTCTTCTCCCGTTGTAACCGTAGTATCCATAGATTAATTTATCGTTTTAATAAAACTTTAGCAAATTTACATTTTTTTCAACTATTTAAAAGCTGAATTCTATTCAAAACTATTTTTGTTTAAAAATATTATTTCATAAAGGTCATAAATAACACCAAATACACCCATAACAGGTCCAAGAAGTGCCAAAACGTTGCCCCAAGGGAAATTCCCAAATACTCCTGTGAAGAATACCTTCCCTTCATCTGTTTATAAAGTACGATCAACAAGGATATGATACCTGCCACAACATGAACAATGTGCACCATTGCTATTAAAAACATATAGGACATTTTTATACTGCTGGTAGGCCCTGTAAAATAATAGCCTTGCGCAACCATCTCCGAAAACCCCACAAACTGCAACGTGATAAACGAAATACCCAAACCAAGGGTTACCAACAACCAAACAGTAGCCCCTTTTTGATTGTCCTTTTTTACGGCCGTTTTTGCCAAAATATACGTAACACTACTAAGTACGAGTATAACCGTGCTTATATAAAAAGCATCTGGAAGACTTAGATCACTTGCCCAATCTTCACGGGCACTACTAACGATGTATGCACTGGTCCAACCCGCAAAACCCATGAGCAGACTTACTATACCGAACCACAACATCATCTGCTGTGCCCTATCCTTCTTCTCTTTTGAAGTACCTTGAGTTAAATCCATCCTACCCTATATATTTATCGATTACATAAACTATCTGCATCAACGTGATGTAGCTTACACTTGCCAGCATTAACCTTTTGGCAGAACCATTATCCCTTTTCGTATATAACCGAAGTGCAAAAAAGAGCATTACACCTCCCATAATAAATATTAAAATAGCCGCAGGAACAGATAGTTGCAGGTCACCTGTTATACCAAAAGCGGGAATAACGGATATCACCATCATCCAGATCGTATACATAATGATCTGCAAGGCCGTACTGGCATCTTTTTTTCCTGTAGGCAACATTTTAAAACCTCCTTTTTTATAATCCTCGTCCAACATCCAACCTAAGGCCCAAAAGTGTGGGAACTGCCAAAAAAACTGAATCATGAACAAGGTTCCGGGCTCAATTCCAAACTCATTAGTGGCCGCAACCCAACCCAACATAAAAGGTATGGCACCAGGAAAGGCCCCAACGAATACCGCAAGTGGCGTCTTTGTTTTCAAAGGTGTATACACACTAGTGTAAAGAAAGATCGAAATAGCGCCGAACATGGCCGTTTTGGCATTTAAAAAATAAAGGGAGGCCACGCCTATAAGGGTTAACACGATGGCAATGGCCATAGCCGCACCCACTGTCATTCTTCCTGCAGGAATAGGTCTATTGGCCGTTCGGTTCATTAACGCATCTAAATCGCGCTCTATAATCTGATTATAGGCATTACTTGCCCCAACCATACAATAGCCTCCAAAAGCCAACAAAAGAATAGCGGACAGGCTTAACTGGTCCGCCCCAAGAAAATAACCCGCGACCGAAGAAAAAACCACACTGACCGCGAGCCTTGCCTTGGTAATTTCCTTAAAATCGGCAAAAAGCAATGCAAATGACTTGCTTTTGGCTTGACCTACAACGGTTTTCATCTTCTTTTAAATAGGGCTACAAAGATAACCTCCAAGGAATATTCCTGCAACCAAATATTGCTATTTCTGTTTTATTTAAGAACTTATGGATTATGGACTACATTAACTTAAAACGATTGTTCCTATAAAGCAAGTCGTTTTGTGCAAGCTTAAAAATTGAGCATAAAAAAATCCCGAGACAATAACCTCGGGATTTTCTAGTCTGTAAACGTATTTTTATTGTAATTTGAAGGTAATCGGAATACTGAACGGTACGCGCACCGCTCTACCCCTTTGCTTACCTGGTGTCATTTTTGGCAACTTATCTATAATTCTCGCCGCTTCTTTTTCTAGGTTTTTATCCGGGCCACGCATTCTAACACCTCCGATACTACCGTCTTTTTGTATTACGAACATTACGTTCACCCTACCCTGAACACCCATCTCTTGGGCAATTTCCGGGTAACGGAAATTTTTGGCAATGTGCTTTTGTATCATTTTATTGAAACATGCTCTTTTATCACTTTCATTTTCACAACCGGGAAAAACAGGCACATCTTCAATTACCGAGAAAGGCACATCCAAATCTTCTTCTATCTCGTCTACAACAACGTCCTCCACTTCGATAATTTCCTCGTCTTGGCTTGTTTCCGTAGATTCTATGATGGTTTCCTCCACTTCTTCCTCATCCTCTACAACCTCAATAATTTCAGGAGCTTGTGGCGGTGGCGGTGGCGGTGGCGTTTTAATCTGCTCCGTCATTGGAACTTCTTCGTCCAACAGATCGTCCACGTTCATAGAGGTGTCGTATTCGTTGATCTTATCATACGTTTTCCACTCAAATGCTACATAAGTAAGTAGCATTACCGCAGCCAGACCCATAACAAAATAGAGACTACTATTTTTTGTCAAGTCGGCCTTTGGATTCTTTTTAGGTTCCATATCTATTCAATTTAGTGTTTGCTAATTTAACTAATTAATTACTAAAAATACAATTAAAATTTTCATTTTAACCCCCAATCCTTGGAAACTAGGCGCTTAACCAGAAAAACACCCACCAAAGCACCTGCAGAATTCGCGAAAACATCTAAAATATCCCCGTGTCGGTCTTGTGTAAATCCATATTGTAAAAGCTCAATAAGTATGCCATAAACAACTGCAAAAAGAAAAGAACACCAAAGAACTTTCTTAAGGGCAAATTCCGTTCTAGTTATTTCACTTACGGCTTTAACCCCTAGAACCACTAAAACAAAATAAAATGTAAAATGCACGATCTTATCTATATGCGGTATATTGATTCTTGGCGCCGCCATGGTTCCGGTAAAAGAAAATAAGCTGGCAAATGTTATAAACACCAACCAACTTACAAATAAAATTCTAAAAAGAAAGGTATTAGCCACCAATCAACTCTTTGTAATCGGCGTCGCTCAAAAGCTCGCTTACCTCATCTGGATTGTTTATTTTTATTTTAATCATCCATCCTTTTCCGTAAGGGTCCGAGTTCACTACTTCTGGCTCGTCTTCCAAATCTTCGTTGAACGCTATGACCTCTCCTGACAAAGGCAAAAACAAATCAGAAACTGTTTTCACTGCTTCAACCGTTCCAAAAACTGCATCTTTTTCCAATACTTCGTCAAGTGTATCCACCTCAACATAAACAATATCCCCTAACTCGCCCTGTGCAAAGTCGGTGATACCTACTATGGCAATATCTCCATCGATTTTAATCCATTCGTGATCCTTGGTGTACTTTAATTCTGCCGGTATATTCATTATTTTGCGTGTTTGATATGTAGCAAATGTAAATGATTCTATATAGGTTTTCAAAAAAATAAAGGCACTTACCCGACTATTTTGATTAAATGGTGCGACAAGAGGGTAAAAAAGCCACTGTGAAACAGAAACGTATCCTACGAATACTTTATCCTACAGCCTCTATTTTTATTAACGACGGCACTAACTTAATTTCCGAAATTATACCTAAGCGTAAAGCCAGCATTGATCGTGGTCTGCGGAAAAGCTGTAGATACAGCGAACTGCGAAAAGGAATGGTCATAGAAAAACAGTGCGTTCAATTGTTTGCTCAACGCATAGTCTGCCGTAAACTTAAAGGACAACAGATTCTGACCCGAAGTAATTTGATTATTATCGATATCCAGATTTCTTATAATGGTAATATTATCCCGCAAGGTAAGATCCGCTTTTAAATTCAAATCTCCTTTTAAACGCGTTTTGTTTCCGCCAATATTCGTAACCAATTTCACATCTTTGATACGATAGCCCAGACCAACCGTATAATCGGTTCCGTTGATCTCGGTCATTAGGTTATTATCAAAACTTAAGGACAAAGCCCTATCGGTACGTACCTCGGCCAACACACTTACCGAATTTTTCATCTCAAAATCCACCCGTACCAAAGGATTAAAACCATCTACCATAACCACATTATTTATAATATTGTCCGGTAAAACATCTAGGGTCTCAGGGTCAATGGCGCTATTCTGTTTTTCCAAATTCGTTTGAAAAGAGTTGATGCTATAGGAAGAACGATATCCATGTTGCAATGAGAACCGTTTGAACTTCTTTTTAAAGAACTTACTTTTCATTAATCCGGTATACTTTATATTCCAATTGGGAATGGGAATATCTCTAAAGGCGTCCAAGTTTACGCGGTCTGCATCTTGACCAGAATAAGCCGCAAAAAATGCTGGTAAAAGGACCTCTTGCTGCGTTTTTCCGTAACCTGCAGGAAATACACCGTCTTCGGAAGAAGCACCATCGGGGATACCTCTATCTGCCACCAAACGATTAGCAATAGTCAATCTATTTTCCTTAAACTGCTCAAAAGTGCTAGAGTCAAATTCATCGCTTTTACTAAATGCCGTACCAATCATCACGGTAGAAATACTGAAACTTCCAAAGTTATTGCCCAATTGCAAGTTGTAGGGGATTTCAGCACCCGGCTCCACGTTAAAGTTTTCCTGATAACTTTCGGAAAACTGCCGATCAGCAACTAAGTCTATCGTCAAATCCCTTGTAGGCTGTGCCGTTGCGGTAATATTCAACTGCGTGTTGGACCTTCTAATAAACTGTTCGTTAAACTCCGGAAAGGTAGTTAGCCAACCGTTTCTGGCCGCTTCAAAACGAATATCGGACTGGCTACCGAAAACAAAGCCTAAAGACGGTCTTGACGTTCCTATAAAACCAATAGACTGTGTATAACCGGGCAGTACGGTACCATTGCTCTCGTTATAGTTGATGTTAAGTCGTTTTACCATAGTCACTACATCTACGACAGTATTGAATAAAGCACTGGTTTTTTTCTTTTCTTTTTCTTCTTCACCTGCCGCCAAACCAAGATTCCCTTTACTAGGTTTGGATGAAACGCCTTCCCTTTTCTTAAGTCCAATAAGATCGTAGAACTTCTGCATGGTCAACGATGCGGTAAGATTATGGGTGTTAGCGTTCTGTATCGTATTCAATTGTGCGTTGGGATCATCTAGCGCTGTTTGCACCACTTCTGCAATGGCATCACCACCGCGTTGCCAGTCAAAATTTCCGATATAACTATATTGCGCACTTATAAAATCCAATGCCGGTATCTTGGCAAAAGGAATCTCGTAATTCAACTGTAATTCCTGGGCATGCCTATTTGGCTCGCCGATATCAAAAAAGCCGTCCCAGAGCCCCAATGTTTGACCTACCCTGTCCCTAGAATCTACAGGCTCGTTTTCGTTGAAATAATTTCGTACGATATTGTTATTGGAAGCCGTTAAGTTCAACCGAAGCGATTTGGTTAGATTATAATTTACGGCATACTGCCAATTAAACAAGTAGTTACGTTGTTGCAGTTCGGGAAGCTCCAAGCGGTCTACACCTTCTTCGCGTACATCCCTAAAACGTTGTGCATTGAACTGCCTGTTTATATTGGAATTCAAGGAAACGCTGGCGGGCAACAAGTTTAGGTTCAAATCCTTTAACCATTTCCAATAGGCCCCTGTAAACAGTGAGTCCTTTTTTGCAAAGGGCGCTACCTCTACCGGATCAAAGCTATGGGCATATACAAAACCGGTATTCACGCTCTGATCACGTAGTTTGGCAATCTCAAAATCCCTGTGATCGGTATCGTTATAGGAATAGTTAAATGTGAAGTTTTCTATATCGTAAAAATTGGCATCGGCTTCCTCTCCCCTATCCTTTCGAACACCGATTAAATTGATGCTCGTTCTTTTGGTGTAGTCTTCTGCCTGCTCCCTAATTTCATCCGCAGCTTCCTGATCTGGTGCCGCATTTATTAAGTCGTCCAATTTTAAATCGTCGTAAACCGGGTCAAATTCCGGAGTAATGATCTGCTCGGATATCCCATAGTTAAAAGGTAATTGTATGCCCCATTTTTTAGGCAGCAACTGCCCTACGTTTACATTGGTTACCAAGTCATAGGAAACTGCATCTTCCCGTGCGCGTTCATTTGGCATTTGATCAATAGTACCAAAACCGGAGGTACTGGTACTGCCCGTTGCGGTCATATTCGCAAAATCCGCAATATTGGCATCTACCGCAGCTACTGCCGCCCAACCACCATTATTATCCAAGCCTGCCAAACGTAATTCGTTAAACCAAACCTCGCCTCTTGCCGGTAGGTTATCCTGGTTCTTAATACCCACCATTATACTTCGGATACTTCCCAAAGACGGATTTCCCCGTATTCCTATACGCAGTCTCCCCGGGGTTCTAATATCAAATTCGTTTACGGGAAATACTTCGCCGTTCTCCACTTCAAAGAAACGTACCTGGCTCAAATCCCCACTTTGGATCCATAACGATTTTACCTTGTTCAAATCGCTTAGACTAATGTTCATCTCGTTCACCTCTGGCCAAATCTCGCTTTCCGAGGCAGACCCAAAAGGAGTAAACTGCAACGGAAGTTCTACCTGGTAAAAATTTTGTGAAAAATCCGTTCCAAAACGCAAGAAACCAACCAATGGCGTAGAGCTATCGGCATAATCACTGTCCACCACTTTTTCTGCGTGCATGAACATTTTAAGATTTTTATACTGACGGATATCAATATTCAAATTCTTGAACACTCCCCTCGAATCCCTTGGCTCCAAACCTTCGACCAATAAGGAAAGAGACTGCTCGTTCTGACGGATTATGGTATTATTGTTGTTCAATTGCTCTCTTGCAACACCTGGAGGTAACACATAAGGTATGGGAAGCCTACTGTTGTTCTCCTCTATATTTACCGTGTTCACATCTAAGGTAGTACCGTCATCTGCGGGGTTATCGTCTATAGTGATATCCTGTAAGGTCTTGGTATACGTACGCCAATCGCCACGCACTAAATCCAACGTTGCAAAACGCAACACCGTAGGATCGCTGAAACCAGTCATGTACATACGCATGAAACTAATAGATCTAAAATCCGTAATACCGCCTACGGCATCCGTAAAATCGCTTAACGGAATTTTGTACTGTATCCATCTTCTGTTAAGTTGATCTCCGTTTGGCAGTTCGGGTGTAGTACCCTCTTTAATATCGGTTACGTACTTATCGTTTATGGTTGTGTTCGGTTTAATTTCAATACGGTATTCGTAGTAACTATTTACCGTATTCATTGTCAGATCCCGATCTATATCCTCTACGTCGGGCAAGGTCGTAGAACCCCTATTTGTATTGGTAACCGCTACCGGCGAATTCCCATCAGGATTGTTAAAATCAAAATAACGTTCTAAAATACTACCCTCACGGTTCAAATAATATTGAAAATTGTCCAGTGCCGGATCGGGACCAGGGTTACTATCATAAATTGCCTGTTCCGCCTCGTCGTTAAGACCGTCCAGACCAATATCCTGCAAGGCACGGTTGGCTTCACTGGCATCAAAAGCATAGACCAAGGATTGTGTAGCAGGTACCTCCCCCCATGATGTAGGCGCCACAAAGTCATTGCTCTCCACACCTGGAAGTCCGTTCTCGTACTGTTTTTTTCCGTCCCGTAAAATATCCTCGGAAATATTACCCAGGTTCAACACTAATTCACCGGAGCTGGTAGCTTCCCCATCTACGTAGGGATCCAAGACCCAAAACTGAACAAACTCTACATTGGTCTGTTCAAAGTTCGTACTGCTCAAAGACCGCATAATACCGCCCCACTTTTCGTTAGGGGCCGCCGAATCAAAATTGGCGTTGTTATTGTACGGTCCTTTAGCGTTGGGGTAATAGGCCATATCCAAAGTACCTTGCACAGTGGTCTGCCCTTGGGCAATATCTACCTGTGGAAAGACCTCGTCTATAAAAACCCTTCTTGTAGCATTGGTAGAAATATCGTTATCACTAATTTCGGCCGGTCTTTGATTGGTGTAAAAAATAGGATCAATAGTATACCAAGCCATTTTGGCCCTACCGAAACCATTTTCCAAATTGGCATCGTCTTCTGGCGAACTTCCGGACAATTGGCCGCCCGGGGCAAATTCCAAAGGCGTACTGGCCAAGTTCCAGGCTAGGAAGCCCCTAATGTCCAGTAGGGTCTGCGCCCCTTCAAAATCATCTAGATACGTGGTAGTTTCCCCTCTAAAATCGGCATTCTTCGGAGAACTTGGTTTCAACCAAGCTACCTCTGCCCGTACCGATACATTGGAGGGTACATCCGTATCTATATTTGGAAGCTTGTTCACCATTCTGGTCAAAAAAGGCACCTCGGTCGAGAAGTTGGAGTTTAATCCAAAAATGGTATTGTTTACCGGCTCTATACCAAAATTGGATTTCTGGGTTAGCGGTCGCTCGTTCAAATTTAATAGGGTACCGCCCAATACAAAATTCTTGCTGAACTGATGTTCCACGTTGATTCCCGTAAAACGGCGTGTCTGTTGTCCAAAAACAGCATTGTTTTCTACGGAAATGTTTATTGGAGTATTACTGGCTTCCAGACTTGGGTCCAATAGTTGTACCGTACCCGCTTGATAGTTTACGGTGTAATCGATTCCTTCTTGCAATTGCCTACCACCGGCTGTTACGGTTACCGAACCTCTTGGCACGTTAAACGCCCCAATTGGAATACCGTTACTACCTTCTGCCTTAAACTGCCCTTTTAAAATAAACTTGTTTTTTTCCGGGTCTTGCAAAGCTGCCGCCTTGGTAAGCTCATACATATCCCTGAAAACATATTGATCCTGATTGGGGTTATAGGCAGATGGGGTGTTATATTGCCCAGCATTACCGTTTTCCAAGGTCTCGAACAAGTACTCCCCAAAAGGCTCTACTTTGGTAAAGATGATACGTCCGCCTTGGGTATCTACCGTAATACCGGGATAAAAATCAAAAAAACCATCACCTCCCGGCTGTAGATCGTTATAGATATTTAACCTATCCAGGTTGAATACATCCAACAAGATACGTTCCTCCAAACCATCTGGCCATCCGGAACTGGGTCCTTCATCTATTGGGGTAATGTAATTTCTTGGTGTGGGATCGGAATATAATATATTGAGCTTAAAATCATCCTGACTCAAACGAAATGCCCCGGTCGCATAGATATTCTTCATCATCAAATCCCAAATAGGATCACTGACGTTTGTAATATTACTTTTTAATAATTTAAGAATCAAGGTATTGTTCTCAATGATAGGATTTGCACCTTGGGAAACCGTAGTGGCATCCAAACCGCCGTTGGCAAATTCACCTACTTGAAACACTTCTCCACCAAAAGTATATTGAAAGGCCACGGCCAGCACCTCATCGTTACTTAAGCGTTGGTTCAAGGAAATATAACCCAATTGTGAATTAAACGTATAATCTCGTGTAAGCTCCAATTTGCGTGCATTTTCCAATATGGCGTAATCGAAACCTTGGTTAGGGCGGTATCCCGCTGCAAAACTGGCAGGATTAAACGCATTTTCTACCGTTGCAATATCCCTTATATTGCTGGTCAAGGCACCATTAGGGCCAATAAGCCCCGGATCATAGTCGTTAGCATTGTTTCTTGGCCTAACATCTGCTGGATTATTAAAAAAACCGTCAGCATCCGCACCATTTTGTCCTACCCTGGTTTTCTCTGGAAATACTTCCCCTAAATCCTGCAAAGCGACTACATTCCTCACATTTAAGGTCTGCTGGCTCCTGTTCGTAACCCAAACTTCCAATCTCGTAATCTGAACTTGACTTTGAATATACGGGTAGGTTTCCAAGGCCCTGTCGTAATTGTCCCTAAAATAATGTGCCAAGAAAAAGTGTTTGTCCTCATCATAATCCAAGGCCGTAATATTAAACTCGTTCAAAGTTCCACCGCCTTGCGCCACTACCGTATTGTTCTGGGAACGCTGTTCGGAAAAAACTGCGGTGACCGTGGTTTTCCCAAATTGTAACTGTGTTTTTACCCCAAATAGACTTTGTGCGCCCTTTATGAGTGAACTGTTCAAGGGCATATTTACGTTACCAACCTCAATTTTTTGAAGAATATCATCTTCGGTAGGGGTATAATCCAGTTTTACAATGTTCTGAAAATCAAAGGTAGCCTCGGTATCATAATTCGCGTTTACCTGCAAACGCTCCCCAATTTTACCCAGCATGCTTAAACTGATGCGTTGATCAAAATCAAAGGACAGGTTGGTTCTATTGCGAGGGGAAAGCGATGGGTTATCGTTCTTTTGCCAAATAACACCTAAATCCATGGCTACAGAACCTTGTGGGATGACCTCTATAGTGTTTCCTCCAAACACAGATTGAAAGAAATCGTTGTTGACATAAAAGTTAGGCAGTAAATTTTTTCTTGCTTCCTCACTCCCTTCCTTCTTACCAGAGTAGGCATCCGATTTTTCCTTGAAGTAGGATTTTATACCCTCCTTTTTTATGAGGTCGTAATATTGCTCAGGCGTTAGAATAATAGGATAGCCTATATCAAAATCCCCTATTTTTTCATTATAGACATAACGATCCAACTTGGGATCATACAAGTATCTAGAAACGATACTCTCCGGGTTTTCCAGAACAATACGCCCTAGGTCAAATCCGGTTTTGACAGAATCTATTTGTTGTTCGTCCGTTTCCTGCGCCGTTGCTACTGCCACGCTACCGAAAACAAATAAGAATAAAAATAGATACTTAAAAGATGTTTTAAGATTATTGATTGCCCCTAATTTCAAACTTGTTACAAATTTTTGAGCGCGAGTTTTATGATGTTCTCAACGCTTAGCGAAGTATCTTGGGAAATTACTTTGTCAACTACCTTTTCGGCCTGTCGCCTAGCGAATCCTAGAACCTCTAAAGCAGATAACGCTTCATCTTTATTTGTATTGTTTGAAGTTGTGGAAAGTTCGTCTATATCGTATACTTTCAATATTTTGTCCCTGAGGTCTAAAATGACCCTTTGGGCGGTCTTGGCCCCAATACCTTTTATGGACTGGATGGCAGGAACATCACCATTGGCGATAGCGTCCCTGATTTGAGCAGGAGACAATGAGGATAACATAGTCCTGGCGGTACTTGATCCAATACCAGACACCGACAACAGCAACCTGAATATCTCACGTTCAGATTTCTCTACAAAACCAAATAAGGTATGGGAGTCTTCCTTTACTTGTAAATGCGTAAAAAGATGTATCAACTCACCATCTAAAATCTTGGAGAAGGTATGTAGGGATATATTCACAAAATATCCTACACCACCACATTCTATAATAACATAGGTGGGGTTTTTCTCTACTAATTTTCCTTTAAGGTGATGTATCATTTTGTAAAATAAGGTTCAAGCGTCAAGTTCAAATTCAAGTGCAAATTCAAACACAAATTCAAATTGCGAAGGTGTTCCGAGTTTAAGCAAACTACTGTTTACGTTTCACTTTGCCTATTGCCCTATCCGGGCGGATATTAATTGTTTTTGATCAATTACCAGCCTTGGCCTTCTTTCTTTTTTCCCTTTCCTGAGCATCGATAACCGCTACGGCGCTCATATTCACGATTTCGTCTACACTGGCTCCAAGCTGCATGATATGAACCGATTTTCTTAATCCTACCATGATAGGGCCAATAGAATCCGACTTGTTAAGTTCCTTCAACAGTTTGTACGTTATGTTGGCCGATTCCAGATTAGGGAATATTAGTGTATTCACTTTTCTGCCGGCAAGTTTGGAGAACGGAAATTTACTTTCGAGCAACGCTCTATTTAAGGCAAAATCTGTTTGTATTTCACCATCGACTACCAAACTTGGGTTTTTTTCATGTAAAATTTTTACTGCCTCCCGTACTTTCTTAGCATTTGGATGTGAGGAAGAACCAAAGTTAGCATAGCTTAATAGTGCCATTACCGGTTCAAAACCAAAGGTACTGGCAACGTTTGCTGTCATCTGGGCAATTTCTGCAATTTCCTCGGCATTGGGATCTATATTAATAGAAGTATCCGCCAAGAACAATGGTCCCCTATCCGTAATCATAATATTGACCGTAGATACTTTTTTTACGTTTGCAGCTCTACCAATAACCTCTAAAATTGGCTTTACAACTGTTGGATACGCTCTTGAATAGCCGGAAATCATTCCATCTGCATCGCCCTCCAGCACCATCATGGCCCCAAAATAATTACGCTCCTTCATTCTTATTTTTGCGCTATACAGCGTAGTTCCACTGCGCCGTCTACTTTCCCAAAACTTAGTGGCGTATCTAATATGCTGCTCTTCAAACTCTTTGTCGAACGGGTCTACAATAAGTACATCCGCATCAAATTCCAATTCTTTTTTAAGCTCTAGAATAATATCCTTTCTACCCAAAAGAATAGGTTCTGCTATACCTTCCTCATGCACTATTTGCGCAGCTTTTAGGACATCTAAATGATCTGCCTCCGTAAATACAATACGTTTTGCATTGGATTTTGCACGGCTATGAAGCAAGCGCACCACTTTATTATCGTTCCCGGAACGTTGCAACAACTCTTCTTCATATTTTACCCAATCCTCTATTGGTGCTTTTGCAACGCCACTTTCCATAGCTGCCTTTGCTACCGCTGGTGGTATTTTTGCAATAAGCCGCTGATCAAAAGGTTTTGGGATAATGTACTCTTTCCCAAAGGTCAAACGTGTTTCTCCATAGGCAATGTTCACTTGTTCGGGAACCGGTTCCTTGGTCAATTCGGCCAAGGCCTTTACCGCGGCCATTTTCATTGCTTCGTTTATGGAGGTAGCCCTTACATCCAAAGCACCTCTAAAAATGAATGGAAAACCCAAAACATTATTAACTTGATTAGGATGATCGGACCGTCCTGTGGCCATGATTATATCCTTTCTGGTTGCTACAGCTAAATCATATTTTATTTCCGGATCTGGATTCGCCATGGCAAAAACGATGGGATTATCCGCCATGGACAATAACATTTCCGGGGAGACGATATCCGCAATGGACAGTCCCACAAAAACATCGGCATCAACCATGGCCTCTTCGAGTGTGTCTATTTTTCTATCAGAGGCAAATTCCAATTTTTCTTTGGACAAACCATCTCGGTCACTGCGTATAACACCTTTACTGTCCAACATCACTATATTTTCCGGACGTGCACCAAAGGCTTTATATAATCGTGTACAGGATACCGCTGCCGCACCCGCACCGCTGATTACAATTCTTACCTCCTCCATCTTCTTATCGGTAAGTTCCAACGCGTTCAACAAAGCGGCCGCCGAAATAATTGCCGTACCATGTTGATCGTCGTGCATTACCGGAATATCCAATTCCTCTTTTAATCGTCTTTCAATTTCAAAAGCTTCCGGTGCCTTAATATCTTCCAAATTAATTCCACCAAAAGTCGGTGCAATCATTTTTACGGTTTCTACAAATTTATCTACGTCCTCCGTATCTACTTCTATATCAATACCGTCTATATCCGCAAAGATTTTAAAAAGCAGGCTTTTGCCCTCCATTACCGGCTTGGAAGCTTCCGGGCCTATATTGCCTAGGCCTAAAACGGCCGTACCGTTGGAAATAACGGCAACAATATTACCTTTTGCAGTGTATTTATATACATTCTCTACATCCTTTGCAATTTCCAAACAAGGTTCCGCAACTCCTGGCGAATAGGCCAAGGCCAAATCCCGTTGTGTTGCATACGGTTTTGTAGGTACGATCTTTATTTTACCCGGTTGAGGCTTCGCGTGATAGATCAGCGCTTCCCTTCTTTGTTTTTGTTTGCTCATAGTGTAACTTTAAAACACAAATTTAGGTGTAATCTTTGGAAAAGAGCAAGCGCTTCCAATTTTATAAGAAAAAATAGAATTTTACTTTGAAGTTGAAAACAAAAGTTTCCTTACTCTTGGTTCTTTTGCACATTTAAACGCATCGCTAAAATAGCCGAAATTATAAAAAAGCCCCCGGCGAAGAGTATGGCATTGATAGCACTACCTCCCAATAGATATTTGTAAATAGGACCAAAGGTCAAAGTTTCTATGCCCATTGGAATCACGATCATCATATTCAAAATTCCCATATAAACACCACGTCTTTCCTGTGGTACCACTTTCGAGACCATGGTATATGGGATACCCATCATGGCTGCCCAACCAATACCGAACAGTACCATTGGCGCCAATACAAGAACAGGGTCGTCTATAAACGGAATAGCAAATAACGCTACTCCCGTTCCAACCAAACTTAAGGCGTATATTTTTTTACCACCATACTTTAGGGTCAACGGTACCAGGGCCAAGGCAACCACCATGGTAACAATATTATAGGTTAGACTCATTTGAGCAGATTGCGATGCCGCTTCTGATATCCCGTACCCCATGGTTTTCATAAATAAAGGGGTAATGTACTGCCAATAGACAAAGAGCGCATACCACTGAAATAGATAGACGGCACCCAACTTCCACATAAATATTGGCATATCTTTTATGGCAGCACCGATTTCGGTAAAGGGCTTTACCATCCTTTGACCTATTGAAAGTGCTTTGATTTTATTGATCTCTACCATTTCATCTTCCGAAGGCGGTATCTCGGGTGTCTTAAAAACAGACCACAAAACAGTTGTTATAGAAAGAACACACCCCAAATAAAAAGAGTAATACATCCACGTTGGCACAACATTACCACCTTCAACAGTTTCGGCACCAAAGAATTTTTGAAACAAGACTATAGAACCCATTGCCAATAAAATTCCGGCCCCTACAAACAAACTTTGCATCTGGTACCCCAAACTTAGTTGTGTGTCCGGAAGCTTATCCCCTATAAAAGCCCGGTAAGGTTCCATTGCCATGTTATTACCTACGTCTAAAATCCAAAGTAATCCTACTGCAAACCACAACAGGGGACTGTGGGGAAATGCAAACAGGCACAAACTACCGATGATGGCACCAATGAGAAAATAAGGTTTACGCCTACCCCATTTTGGAGACCAGGTTTTATCGGAGATGGCGCCAATTATAGGCTGAACAACAAAGCCCGTAACAGGCCCGGCAAGATTAAGAATAGGAAGCATTTCCTCCGATGCACCAAGATATAGAAATAAAGGATTGACAGCGGTTTGTTGCAGACCAAAACTATATTGAATTCCTAAAAACCCAACATTCATATTAAATATCTGCCAAAAACTTAAACTTGGTTTACCTATTTTCATGCTTTTCAATTTTGGTTTGGTTGCCAACCCAATTGCACGCGTTTAGAAATTAATTGAGTTGCTAACTACGTATCCAGCTGGTTTTATTAGCTTCCAAGATAGTATTTTTAATACTTGGATGATACCCGCTACGAAAAAAAAGAGCTCATTGAACTTACGAAAACGATAGCGTAACTGAATTACTACTTTAAAAAGTTGATGTTCCGTTGTAATCCAGAGAATTTTGTACGCTTCACTGCAGATTTTTGAAATACTTTTCTGAATACTTCTTCCGTAATCTCCTCCCAGTCCTTTTTGGACATGGAAAGTAACTCCGGGTGCGGATTGAACAGGGGTTCGTTATGCGGTTTGGAGAACCTGTTCCAAGGGCAAACGTCTTGGCATACATCACAGCCAAAGGCCCAATCGTCAAACTGCCCTTTAAATTCGTTCGGAATTTCGTTCCTCAACTCAATGGTGACATAGGATATGCATTTGCTGCCATCAACAACATAAGGTTCAACAATTGCCTGGGTAGGGCAGGCATCGATACATGCGGTGCAGGTGCCGCAATGGTCGGTTACCGGGGTATCGTACTCCAAATCCAGATCTACGATGAGCTCCGCAATAAAATAAAAAGAACCGACTTGCTGTGTGAGCAGATTGCTATGTTTTCCGATCCAGCCCAATCCCGCTTTGGCGGCCCAAGCTTTGTCCAAGACCGGAGCGGAATCTACAAAAGCCCGTCCGTTTACCTCGCCAATTTCTTCGGATATGAATTCTTGTAATTGCCGTAATTTCGATTTTATGACGTGATGATAATCGTGACCATAAGCGTACTTGGAAATTTTATAGGTATTCGGCACCTGCTTTTCTTCGGGATAATAGTTCAGCAACAGCGATATGACCGATTTTGAACCTTCTACCAGAAGTCTGGGATCCAAGCGTTTGTCGAAATGATTTTCCATATACGACATTTCGCCATGCCTATTGTTCTTTAGCCAACGCTCCAAGCGTGGTGCTTCCTCTTCCAAAAAATCCGCTTTAGAAATACCACAGGAAAGAAATCCCAGACGCTTGGCCTCGGCCTTTATCACTTTGGATGTCTTTGCTTTGTTCATCGAAGTTGAAAGTGAAGATTAACGGCCAATGGTTTTAAAGAAATAAGCGGGTCGATGGGGATTTTATTCACATCCGACGACAACTTGTACATACGTAATATCTCCGCAACGGTCAATATCATTTCCTGCATCGCAAAATTGTTTCCTACGCACATTCGTGGGCCGGCACCAAAAGGAAAGTAATAATCGGAGTAATCTTTTTTATTACTAGGGTCAAAACGTTCTGGAATAAAGTTTTCTGGGGCATCCCAAAAACGCTCATCCCTGTGCAGTTCGTAAATAGCGAGTAAAAGCATTGTATTCTTTGGAATCCGGTACCCTTCTATCTCGTCTTCTTCAATAGCCTCCCGGTCTATATAGTATGCCGGTGGGTACAAGCGCATGCCTTCCTCAATACTCTGTTTTACATACGGCAGTTTCCTTAGACTTTCCATCTCAAAATCCTGTTCCCAATCTATCTTTAATACTTCTTGATAGGCCTTCTCCTGCACTTCTGGGTGTGTAGCCAACAGATGTAAGGTAAAACCGAGGGCATTGGCCGTAGTCTCATGACCGGCAGCGAATAAAATCAATACTTCATCTATCAACTGTTTTTCGGACATGGAACCCCCGTCTTCATACCGAGCTTTTAGAAGCATATCCAATAAATCGTCCTTATCGGAACCGTCAGCAATTCTTTCACTAATAATTTGGCTCAGAATTGATCGAGCGTTTTTGGATATTTTCAAATGATGCGCAATTTTTCCAGAAAGCTTGTACCACCAATTTAAATAAGGCTGCCGCATTTCTTTAATCAGCATCCTTTGGTTGGCTTCCGTTATGTCCTTAAGGTCCGACATTTGTTTTTGAATGTCATCCCTGCTGAACAAGGAAGTAGCTACCACTTGAAAAGCAAGATCTCCCATTAAGGGGTATATATTCTGCCGTTCATTGGGACGTATTTTTGCCAATTCGCCTTTAATGGCCCTGTGCATTATAGTAATGAGGCCCTGTAATTTTTTCTTGTGAAATGCGGGCTGCACCATGCGCCGATGCGTACGCCAATGTTCTCCGTTGGAGGTCAATAAACCATGACCAATATATTTTGCCAAGTCAACGGTTTGTAAGGAAGATTTTTGATATTTTTTTTGCTGGGTCTGTAGTACTTGCTTTATGAATTTGGCATGTCTTGTAAATACGATACGTTTATGAAAACCTACCTCGACCTCAAAAATATCGCCCAACCTATTGAAATTATCGTGGTGAAAAGGGAGCGGATTACTTAGAATCTGTTTTCTGTTCTTAAAAACATGCGAGCGTGTAACACGGGGGAGTTTTTTCATTAAAATAGCCCTCCTTGAATATTGTTTTTAATCCTACCTAGATGGGAGTAGGCCAATTCTGTCACCTCGCGACCCCTTGGTGTTCGCATAATGAAACCTTGCTGTATCAAAAACGGTTCGTAAACTTCTTCTATGGTTTCCGAACTTTCCGATACCGCGGTGGCCAAGGTAGTGATACCTACCGGACCTCCCTTGAACTTATCTATAATGGTCGTGAGTATTTTATTGTCCATTTCGTCCAGGCCGTGCGCATCTACGTTCAATGCCTTCAGGCTAAACTTGGATATATCCATATCTATACTTCCGTTCCCTTTTATCTGGGCAAAATCCCGCACCCTGCGCAACAAGGCATTACAGATTCTTGGTGTTCCCCTACTACGACCCGCAATTTCTATAGCCGCCTCCTGGGTAATGGGTACTTTTAAAATCTCGGCACTGCGCTCCACGATTGTTGATAATAATTCGGTAGAGTAGTATTGTAACCGACTTTGGATGCCAAAACGAGCCCGCATGGGGGCTGTAAGCAATCCGGAACGCGTAGTGGCGCCTATAAGGGTAAAGGGACTCAAATTAATTTGCACCGATCGGGCATTTGGCCCACTTTCGATCATAATATCTATTCTGTAATCTTCCATGGCAGAATACAAATACTCCTCTACAATAGGGCTTAGCCGGTGTATCTCGTCAATGAACAAAACATCGCGCTCATCTAAATTGGTCAATAGCCCGGCCAAATCGCCCGGCTTGTCCAACACAGGACCAGAGGTAATCTTGATACCTACGCCCAGTTCGTTTGCCAAAATATTGGCCAAAGTGGTCTTTCCCAAACCCGGAGGGCCATGAAATAAAGTATGGTCCAAGGCTTCACCACGTTGGTTGGCCGCTTCTACAAAAACCTTCAGATTCTCCAAAACCTGATCCTGGCCTGTAAAATCATCAAAATTAACAGGTCTTAAGGCCTTTTCTATGTCCAGTTCCGCATCGGAAAAACCCTCCGAGGAGGGATCTAAATACTCGTTCATATCCCAACAAAGATACGTAAACCGTAAAGAAGTTTTTTCACGAAACCCCGCCTTTATTTAGGACACTTTAAGACAGAAATTTGTAATTTCAGGCCATGGAAAAGAAACTATACACCCCCGGAATCCTTCAATATATTCCTTTTTTTTATGTCATCTGGTCGGATGATCTGGTATCCGCATCGGAAATAAACGTTGTTGAGAACTCCATCAATAACGATGTAAGTTTGGACCAAATCGAAAAGCGCACCTTGCTTTCGTGGTTAATCAAGGATAAGCCGCCTACGGACCATACCTTCAAACAATGGAAACATACGATTTCTAGTTCGCAGGTTCTATTGATCGAAAGTGAGACCTATCCCTTGGCTACTTTTAGCCAGAAGGTCGTGTGCCATTACTATGACACCTGCCCTTTCAATATGAGTCTAAAGGATATTGAAATCAATTTAGGCATACAGCCCAACCATTACAACCATCTTTTTGATGTAAAAGTAGTTGAGGAGATTTCTTCCGATTTTTATGACGCCACTAAAATCGATGCAATCCTAAAAGGGCAAAATGCGGCCGTAGTAGATGATTTCAGAACTGCCTTAAACCATCCAATTTTCAAATGGGAGGTCCATAGGGACAAGGAAAAATTTAGGGCCAGAGTATTAGACCAGGTGGTTTACCTGGCCGAGCAAGGATATGGCGCCATGGCCTTTTCAGAAGCTTATGGCGGCACGGGAGACATGGAAGGCTATGCCACCATTTTTGAAAACATGATGTATGTAGATGGAAGCCTTACGATTAAATTCGGGGTTCAATTTGGACTTTTTGGAGGAAGCATCCAAAAACTAGGGACCAAAAAGCACCACGATGCCTATTTACAGCAAACCGGAAAAGCAGAATTACTGGGCTGTTTTGCAATGACCGAAACGGGTCATGGCTCCAACGTTAGGGGCATAAAAACAACCGCTACGTACGATAAAATAACGGATAGTATTATTATACATACGCCGGGAAAGAATGACAATAAGGAATATATTGGCAATGCCCTACATTCCACTATGGCCTCGGTTTTCGCACAATTGATCGTAAACGGCAAAAACGAAGGAGTACATGCTATTTTAGTTCCCATAAGAGGTGAAAACCACAACCTTTTACCAGGAGTCAGAATAGAGGACAACGGATATAAGCTGGGACTAAACGGCGTCGACAACGGAAAAATTTGGTTCCATCAAGTAAGCGTACCTAGAGAAAATCTTTTGAACAAATATGGGAATATAACACCGGAGGGAACTTACGAATCCGAAATCAAAAACCCGAACAAACGATTTTTCACCATGCTGGGAACACTTGTCGGAGGTCGGATATGTGTGGCCAGAGCCGGTCTCGGCGGTGCTAAAATGGCCTTGACCATAGCCATTAAGCACGCGTTAAAACGAAGGCAGTTCAATGATAGCGTAAAGATTCAAGAAGATTTACTGATGGACTACCCCAGCCACCAATTACGTCTTACACCATTAGTAGCAAGTGCATACATATACCATGTTACGCTTGACAAAATGATGGAAATCTATTGCGATGAAAGCCAACCGGACAAACGTAAGGTAGAAACCCAGGTTGCAGGATTAAAATCTATTATTACATGGTACGCCAACAGCGCCATACAAGAATGTAGGGAAGCCTGCGGCGGCAAAGGCTATCTCTTGGAGAACAGGATTGCGGACCTTAAGGGCGATGTGGATATTTTTACCACTTTTGAGGGCGACAACAATGTGTTGCTGCAATTGGCCGCAAAAGGCGTGTTATCGGATTTTAAGGCAGAATTCAATAGCGCAGGGTTCACAACGGTACTTAAACTGTTGAGCCAACAATTGAGCGATAAATTAGCCACGGTGAACCCTATGTACACCAACAAAACGGATAAGGAACATTTACTCAATCCTAAATTTCACCAACACGCCTTCAACCATAGAACCAGAAGGCTCACCTATACTGTGGCCATGCGAATAAGGGATTACATAAAAAAAGGAATCCCTTCGTACCAAGCGTTTCTAAAAGTACAGACCCATTTATTAGCCTTGGGAAAAGCATATAGCACTGAGTTGGCCTATGATACCTTTCATACTTTTACCGAAACTATCGCCGATGAAAAGAATAAGGAGCTATTTCAAAAATTAGGTAGTTTATATGCCCTTTCAGAACTTCGAAAGGATGCCTCATGGTATTTGGAACAAGGGTATATCGGAAGCACAAAATCAAAAGCGATTCGCCAACGCCAAGAACGGCTGTGTACGGAGCTTAGACCTCATTTAAACAGTTTGGTAGACGGTTTTGGCATTCCAGATCACTGTATTTCGGCACCAATAGCAAATTAAATCCGGACTATGCACTTGACTTTCCTAATGAGGATGTAAAGTTCAATAAAATCAAGACTTTTGCGATTGAAGCATAGCTAGCGTTACGGTGATTGAGCGCGAGACGGCGCAGCGATCGACATCACAGGGATTTACAGCCGTAATAGAATTTGTAATTCAATATCCGGGTAAACCCTTATGAACTAATAACACTCGGGTGTATTGCAACAATGAATGTGGAAATAAGTATTGAGCTCCTACGATATCTGTTGCAAGTATCGAACATTAGTTGTTTTCCTTATGTAACTGAGACGTATCCAAAAATTCTAGTATGGTGATTTTTGGATTACCGTAGAGACTGGTTTTAGAAGCGCCTTTAGCGCTAAGCTCAAAATCATCCATCGCAAATACCCTGGCGTTTGGCGAATCTTCCGAGAAAAGTCGTGTTGTTTTGGACCTAAACTCTTCCCCATTAAGCTTACTATTACCATATAATTTAGCGGTAAAGAAATCGGTGTTGCCCTCCATCTTTACAGAAGCATTTTTATACATAAACAACGAATTACTCTGCCCGGTCGCGTATACTTTTGCATCTATTCTATCTCTAAATATTAGATTTAAGGAATCACTTGCCACATTGAAATCTCCAGAACTGTTTCCCTCCATCTGTATAGTTATAACATCGGCAGATGCATTTAAAACTACCCTAGCGGCACCAGATGTCCTTAGATCAAAATTATCAGTAGTTATGACATCTTTCATAGTTATCAGGCCATTATTAACCGTCAAAGCATCAAGTTCGGTATAATACACCGTAATGTTCAATTTTTTCTTGGCTGTAATATTGTAAAAGGAAGAAATATTTAGAACTCCATCCGAAACGTTAAACTTTAAGACATCGATCAAATTGTCGTCTGCCTCCAAGGTGATACTTTCTAACGATGCCTTTTCGATCATTACCTCAATGTCATCACTTAGTGTTATCGCCCTAAAAGCAGGTAGATTCTCGGAAACTACAACTACATTCCTACTGCCCTTAATCTTAGGCTTTCTTTGAGCAAAGGCTTGAAAACCCATGCAAAAAACAAACACAATCAATACTATTCTTTTCATATCACTATTTTAAACATTCCGTTAAATTATGATTCTAAAGGTATTATAAATATTACAACTTTTATGCCAAGCCCTACAGAGCAAAAAAAATGCCCAACTTCATAAGTCGGGCATTTTAAAGTACTAATTACCATTATTAATGGTTCAATTCTTCCTCGTCTTGTTGGAGCGGTATGTGTTGTGGAACAAAATCCTGCCCTGGGATAATGTACTCTCCATCTGCATCTACCTTACTATAATCGTACGCCCAACGGTGTACTTCTGGGATAGCACCTGGCCAGTTTCCATGAATGTGTTTCTGAGAAGCGGTCCATTCCAAGGTGTTGGAATCCCATGGGTTCTGTGGTCCTTTTTTACCATAAAACATACTGTATACAAAGTTCGCTACAAAAATTAATTGAGCAGCCCCTGCAATTAATGCAAATACCGTCATGAGAACCTGAACGTCCGCCAATTCATCGAACATCGGAAAAGCAGTATTTTCGTAATACCGTCTTGGTACACCGGCCATACCTACAAAGTGCATTGGAAAGAAAACACCATAAGCACAAACCGCAGTAATCCAGAAATGAACATATCCCATATTCTTATTTAACATCCTTCCTTCGAACATTATAGGGAACCAGTGGTAAACACCGGCAAACAGCCCGTAAAGTGCGGATATACCCATTACCAAATGAAAGTGTGCCACTACAAAATAAGTATCATGAACATTGATATCCAATGTACTGTCACCCAAGATAATACCCGTAAGTCCACCAGTAATAAAGGTAGACACCAAACCAATGGAGAATAACATCGCAGGATTAAGCTGGAGGTTACCCTTCCATAAGGTGGTTATATAGTTAAAGGCCTTTACAGCTGATGGAATTGCGATCAGCAGTGTGGTAAAGGTAAACACGGAACCCAAGAACGGATTCATCCCTGAGATGAACATGTGATGGCCCCAAACAATCGTGGACAAAAAGGCTATCGCTAAAATTGATGCAACCATTGCCCGGTAACCAAAAATCGGTTTTCTAGCGTTAGTTGACATTACCTCGGAAGTAATACCCAATGCCGGCAATAATACGATATACACTTCAGGGTGTCCTAAGAACCAAAACAAGTGTTCATATAACACCGGTGATCCGCCTTGATAATGTAACACTTCCCCTTGAATAAAAATATCAGAAAGAAAGAACGAGGTTCCGAAGCTCCTGTCCATAATTAACATTAATGCCGCCGAAAGCAGAACCGGAAAGGACACCACACCAATAATGGCCGTAACAAAAAACGCCCATATCGTTAGCGGCAACCTTGTCATGGACATACCTTTTGTTCTTAAATTGATAACCGTAACGATATAATTTAAAGATCCTAATAACGAGGAAGCGATGAATATGGCCATAGATGACAACCACAAGGTCATCCCCATACCTGAACCAGGTTGGGCCATAGGTAGCGCACTTAATGGTGGATAAATTGTCCATCCCGCGGCAGCTGGACCGGCTTCGACAAAAAGTGATATAATCATTATCACACTCGCAAGAAAAAACAACCAGAAGGAAACCATGTTCAGAAAGCCTGAAGCCATATCTCGTGCTCCTATCTGAAGTGGTATCAACAGATTACTAAAGGTACCGCTTAATCCGGCAGTTAAAACGAAAAACACCATTATGGTACCATGCATCGTTACGAGTGCAAGATATACATCGGCATCCATTATCCCGTCTGGAGCCCATTTCCCCAAAAAGGTATCAAAGACTAAAAATGCTTCTCCTGGCCAAGCCAACTGCATCCTCATTAAGAGGGACATGGCAATACCGATAAAACCCATCACCAAAACACCTAAAATAAGGTATTGTTTGGCAATCATTTTGTGGTCCTGACTAAATATATACTTTGTTACGAACGTTTCCTTATGATGATGCCCATGGTCGTCATGAGCATGATCATCGGCATGTGCTGTTACTGCTGACATAATCGAATAAATTTTTATTTAACTTCCTTTTTATAGCCTAATCTTATTGTGTCACAGAAGCCATCGTCTCCTGAAATGTTTGCTGAGTCGCCAACCACGCATTATAATCCTCCTCCGACTCTACAACAATCTTCATTTGCATGTTATAGTGTGATTTACCACAAATCTTATTACATAGCAATACATAATCAAACTCCCAAGGGTCGATAATCTCCCCAGTTTCTGCGGACTTTTCCGCTCTAATAATATTTGTTCTTTTAACCTTATCCACTACATCGGGATCCTGTCTCATCTGCTCCGTAGTGTAAACGGGAGTGAAAGAAAACTCCGTTATCATACCTGGTACGCAATTCATTTGTGCCCTAAAATGCGGCATATAAGCAGAATGTAACACATCTTGTGAACGCATTTTAAAGTTTACCTTTCGCCCTACGGGCAAATGAAGTTCCTTAACGATAATATCGTCCGCAGCATACGAATCTGCCTCGTCGAGTCCTAAAATGTTAGCCCTATCGATATCGATCATTCTAACATTGGCACCACCTAGTACATTGTCGCTACCGGCATACCTTGCTGTCCAACCAAACTGCTGTGCATAAAGTTCAACTATCAAAGGATCATCGTCATCGTTAATATCCATAATGTTTGTCCAAGTATACAAACCCCATAGTATTAAACCGGCCAATACTATCACAGGAATAATAGTCCAAATAAACTCTAACCTATCGTTATCTGCATAGAACAGTGCTTTCTTTCCCTTTTCACCACGGTACTTATACCCAAAGTAATGCAACAACGCCTGAGTAATAGTTTGTACAATGAAAATAATGACCATGGAGACAAACATTAATTGATCTACCTCCGCACCATGTTCAGAAGCTGCGGTAGGCAACAAGAATTTTGCATACTTTGCGAAACTGAATATGGTTATGCCATAAATAAATATTAAAAAAGCAAACAGCATATAGCCGTTATACTTGTTGTCCTTATCCGTGGCTATTTCCGTGCTTGCTGTTTTGAGCTGAGACAGCTCAAAAATCTTGGTCATTTGCCAAACAGCAATTGCCACGAGTGCTAAAACAACTAAAATTAATAATGTCGTCATTGTATGATTTAATATTATACTTTAAACTTACTTACTAATAATGAAAGTGTTTACTTTCTTTTATAAACGGATTTCTTTTGGGCTGCAATGGTGCTTTTGTAAGCGCTCTAAAAACCCAAAATATAAAGAATCCGGCAAAAAACAATATGGAACTAATTTCAGGAATTCCAATATACCATTGATCTCCTACGGTACCAGGCATAATAGCAACAAAGATATCTAAATAATGTCCTGCCAATATTACAACACCTGCCATTACTACAAACCAATTAACACGTTTAAAATCGCTATTCATAAGCAGCAGTAGTGGAAATAAAAAGTTCATCGCCACCATGCCAAAGAATGGCAATTTATAATCCTCTATCCTTGTTACATAATACGTAACCTCCTCTGGTATGTTACTGTACCAGATAAGCATGAATTGGGAAAACCATAGATACGTCCAAAAAACACTAATACCGAACATAAACTTTGCCAAGTCATGAATATGACTATCGTTGACTTCCGATAGATGGCCTTTTGACTTCAAGTAAATCGTAATCAATGCAATCACCGTAATTCCGGAAACGAACATACTTGCGAAAACATACCATCCAAACAGGGTGCTGAACCAATGCGGATCAACGCTCATAATCCAATCCCATGACATGATAGACTCCGTAATCAAATAAAACACCAAGAAAGCGGCCGAAACTCTAAAATTCATTTTGAAGTTAGCATCGTCATCCGATTCATCCTGTCTTATGGATAGTTTTCTTGAATATTCTCGGTAGGCAATCCAACCAACCAGGAAAAATGCAGCCCTAATAAGAAAGAACGTGGGATTCAAATACCCGGACTTAGCCTGTATAATTTCATCATGTGCCACCACATCAGCGTCCATCCAAACAAATAAATGGTTCATGTGCAATGCGGAAAGCAGCAAAATAACAAAAACCACAATACCACCCGGAACCAAATAAGCCGTAATGCCCTCCATGACCCTAAACAACAGTGGAGACCAACCTGCCTGTGCGGCTCGTTGTATAGCATAGAACGCTAAAACCCCAAGTGAAATCATCATAAAGAAAAACGCTGCAACATATAGTGCCGCCCAAGGTTTGTTTTGAAGTTGGTGCAACAAGTGCTCATCATGCGATGCATCATGAGCCTCACCGTGTGTTCCAGAAGCGTGCGACGCAGCTTCAGAATGGCCCTCGTCGTGCATTGCAACCATCGCCTTTGCCTCTTCTACCGTGGCGGGTGCCATAACAAAGCCGCCAACTATTCCAAGTAAGCCTACAACCATTAGAATTACGGAACCTATTTTAAGTCTATTCGAAAACGTATACATAGTTTTGCTTACCTGTTATTTGGTTAAATCTTCTTTCAATTTCATTACATACTCCGAAACCTGCCACATTTCCGTTGTATTCATTTGTGAGGCGTACGAGCCCATAGAGTTGAGTCCGTAATAGATTACATGGTATGTAGAACCTACATTAATATTTCTACCTGCATCTGCATAACTTGGAACTCCTAGTATCTTCTCCCGTTTCACCAAGGTACCCTGACCTTTTCCTTTTGGCCCATGGCAAATTGCACAATACACATCGTACATTTCCTTACCTCGGGCTAAATTATCCACTGCGTTGGCAGAATCCAAGGGGCTTTCGTTCAATCTAGCCAATTCTCTGCCCTCCAGTGAATTTTCTATACCATACGGCAACCAACCCCTATTTATGGTATTTGCAGGTGGCAACATCGCTTGTGAACCGTTTGGAAGAAAGTCCACTTCCTGATATGTTTCATAACCCACGGGATATTGCATATTAGGCATGTATTGGTAGTTAGGCTTAGCATTGTCCTGACAGGCAATAAAAGCGAACATTAAACATGCTATAATTCCTATTTTCTTAAAACTGTTCATATTTAATGACTGTTTTTTTCTGATATATTTATTTCTACAGCTCCCGTATTCGCAAGTACATCCTTAAGCTCTTGCTCATTGTCATGGATTTCTATTTCCATTAGAAAATGATCATCTGTCGTCCTTACATCCGGATTTTCAGCTTTTTTAAACGGCCACAACCTACTTCTCAAATAAAAAGTAATTACCATTAAATGAGCTGCAAAAAAAATGGTAAGCTCAAACATAATAGGAACGAAGGCAGGCATATTCTCAATGTAACTAAAACTAGGTTTACCACCAATATCCTGCGGCCAATCTTCGATCATGATATAATTCATCATGACCGTTGCAACAGTGAGGCCAACACATCCGTAAAGGAAGGATGTTATTGCAAGCCTTGTTGGTGCCAGTCCCATTGCCTTATCAAGACCATGAACAGGAAATGGACAATACACTTCGTCTATATGTAGTTTAGCTGCTTTCACCTTCTTAACGGCAAGCATTAACACATCATCATCGTCGTAATAAGCGTGTATAACTTTAGATGCCATATTTATTTCTTGTTATTTAATAATAGTGTCGCCTGACCTGCCCAATCGTCACGTTGTGCCCTTCCTGGAAAGGAACCGGTAATCGAGTCCAATAAATTGTACTCCTTCTCCGTCATCCTTGCAACTTGGGCAAACGTATAAATACCGATTTGATTTAAGGTCGATTCCATTTGTGGACCAATACCCTTAACCTTTTTCAAGTCGTCTGCCGTGTCTTTCGCCGCATCAAATTTTCCGATGCTACTCAACAACTCCGATACCCCAGCAGTATCCTCCGCACTTGGTACCGCCTCACCCATCACCACATCATCTGTGATAGACTCCTTGACCACCACATTGTCCGCTGCTATTTGATATGTTGGCCTACCTGAATCCCTAAGTGTCTTATACTTTTCTCCAGAGGATTTTAATATTGATTTCACCTCGGCCTGTGCAATTACAGGGAAGGTTCTGGCGTACAATAAAAACAGTACAAAGAAAAATCCTATCGTACCAATAAAAATCCCGATATCCACGAATGTAGGAGAAAACATTGTCCAAGAAGACGGTAAGTAATCCCTATGCAATGAAGTAACGATAATTACAAAACGTTCGAACCACATTCCTATGTTCACCACAATGGAGATAAAGAAGGAGAACATTATACTGGTACGCAATTTTTTGAACCACATAAACTGTGGAGAGAACACATTACAGGTCATCATGGACCAATATGCCCACCAATAAGGACCGGTCGCCCTGTTCAAGAAGGCATACTGTTCGTATTCCACTCCAGAATACCAGGCCATAAACAGCTCGGTGATGTAAGCACAACCTACAATAGAACCCGTAAGCATGATTACAATATTCATCAACTCTATATGTTGCACCGTAATATAAGCCTCTAAATGACACACCTTACGCATGATGATCAATAAGGTATTTACCATGGCGAAACCAGAGAAAATAGCACCAGCGACAAAGTACGGCGGAAAGATAGTCGTGTGCCAACCTGGTATAACCGAGGTAGCAAAGTCAAAAGATACGATCGTATGCACAGAAAGTACCAAAGGCGTAGCCAAACCAGCCAATACCAATGACACCTCTTCAAATCGTTGCCAATCCTTGGCCCTGCCACTCCATCCAAAGCTCAATAAGCTATAGATTTTCTTTTGGAAAGGCAATACCGCCCTATCCCTTAACATGGCAAAATCAGGTAACAATCCCGTCCACCAGAATACCAATGAAACCGATAAATATGTGGAGATCGCAAACACATCCCAAAGGAGGGGCGAATTAAAGTTTACCCATAAAGAGCCAAATTGATTAGGAATGGGAAGTACCCAATACGCCAACCATGGTCTACCCATGTGAATAATCGGGAACAGTCCTGCTTGGATAACTGAAAATATGGTCATTGCTTCCGCTGAACGGTTGATCGCCATTCTCCATTTCTGACGGAACAATAACAGCACTGCAGAAATCAACGTACCGGCATGGCCGATACCTACCCACCATACAAAGTTGGTAATATCCCAGGCCCAATTCACTGTTTTGTTCAATCCCCAAGTACCTATACCTGTAGATATTGTATAAATAATACACCCTACTCCCCATAAAAACGCAACCAATGCAATGGAAAAGACAATCCACCAATGTTTGTTCGCCCTTCCCTCAACGGGAGCGGCAATATCCACGGTTACATCATGGTAGCCTTTGTTACCGAGTACAAGTGGTTTTCGTATAGGAGCTTCGTAATGCGACGCCATAGACTTCTGTTATAATTACTTTCTAGTATTGTTATGCTTCGTTGGTATTTCTAACTTTTACGTGATAGAATACGTTGGGCTGCGTTCCCACATACTCCAAAAGATGGTACATCCTATCACTCTCCTTAAGCTCGGCAACTTCACTTTGCTTGTCATTGATATCCCCAAAGACAATAGCACCATTGCTACATGCCATAGAACAAGCAGTTTGAAATTCACCGTCCTCAATAACGCGTCCGTCGCGCTTGGCATCCAAAATAGTCTTTTGTGTTTTTTGAATACACATAGAACATTTTTCTATAACACCTCTAGAACGTACGTTCACATCTGGATTCAAGACCATTTTGCCCAAATCGTTGTTCATGTGGAAATCGAACTCGTCGTTGTTATTATACAAGAACCAGTTAAAACGTCTTACTTTGTAGGGGCAGTTATTTGCACAATATCTGGTACCTACACATCTGTTGTAGGCCATTTGATTTTGTCCCTGCCTACCATGAGAAGTTGCCGCTACGGGACATACTGTTTCGCAAGGTGCGTGGTTACAATGCTGGCACATCACCGGCTGAAAGACCACCTGAGGATTATTGGAAGGATCTTCCAATTCTCCGAAGCCCCCTAAAGATCCGTTATCTCCAGAAAGGCCATCAAAGGCCTGCTTCTTGTCGATATCGTCTTTAAACGTTTCCTCGGAAGAATAATATCTATCGATACGCAACCAGTGCATATCGCGACTTTTTCTTACTTCTGCCTTACCTACAACAGGAACATTGTTTTCCGCGTGGCAGGCTATAACACAGGCACCACAACCGGTACAAGCGTTCAAATCAATAGACATATTAAAATGATGCCCTATAGACCTGTCGAAACTATCCCAAAGATCCACCGAGCTCGCCGGCACCTCTTGATGGTTTAATGACACTTGCGGGATGTGGTTCCATTCCGCACTGTCTTTTGTATTAAAAATTTCAAGCGTAGTTTCCTTTATAATATCCTCTCTACCCATTAGGGTTTTGTGCAATTGAATACAGGCAAATTCATGAACACCCGAGGCTTTCTCAATTTTCACGGATTGATTCGCCGTAAACCCATCATAAAGACGGTAAGCATTTACGCCCGTCATCATTTCATCCTTCAATCCTACCGATTTTCCGTAACCGAAAGAAAGACCAACAGAGCCTTTAGCCTGACCTGGCTGCACAATTACCGGTACATTTTCTAAGGTAGTGCCGTTCACCGTTAAGTTAACATAACTACCGTTCATACCGCCATCGGCAACATTTACATTTTCTAATCCCATGGCCTCCGCATCCGATTTAGAAACCGTAACGTAATTATCCCATGAAACCCTGGTAATAGGATCCGGAAACTCTTGAAGCCAAGGATTGCTTGCCTGTTGTCCATCACCCATACCTACCTTGGAGTACAAGGTAAGCTCCATCCCGTCACTCGTTGCATTTGCCAAACTCCGCAATGCACCAGTCATAGGCACCGTCTCAGCACCCTGAGCATTCTCCTCTTCGCTCACCAATGCGACCAGCTCATCCTCCAACGCAAGGGCAGATGTACTAAAAACACCATCCTGTAGGGTTTGACCCCAATCAGCGCCATTTAAAATGGAAGTTGTCCACGTCTCTTTTATATAATCGTAGTATGACTTATCACTTCCCATCCAGCCCAGTATGGCCGTTTGCAACTGTTTCGTATCGAAAAGTTCCTGTATGGTTGGCTGCATTAAGGTATAATGACCCTTTTTTATCTCAACATCACCCCAAGACTCGAGATAATGGTTAGAGGCCCCAACATACTGAACAGCCTCTGTAGTTTCGTTCCAATTCTTAGAAAATGCCAATGTAAGGTCTACCTTATCCAGACCCTCTTTAAATTCGGCTACATTAGGCAAGGAATACATGGGATTCACCCCATCCATGATAAGGGCTCCAACCCTTCCCGCTTTCATATCGGCAATAAGGGCATTTACGGCATTATTATTCCCCAATCTGACATATCTAGGGGCAGTAGCGTCAAAGGCCGTGCTACCCAACATTTTATTAATTGCCAGAACCACCATCTGAGCATTTACATCGTCCAGTCCGGTCACTACCACCGCATTGGAACCAGCTTTTTTAACCTCTGCTGCAAGCTGATCCACAATCGCTTCATACTCCGAGGTGTTCCCACCTACGGATACGCCACTTAGTTTTCCATACAGCTTAGCCAGAACAACTTTTTGGGCAGTTGGAGTTAACGGTACTCTCTTGTCCGCATTAGCACCTGTTAAGCTCATATTGGCCTCTAACTGCACGTGACGTGACATCTTTCCCTTTTTAGGCACCCGTCCTCTTGAATACCCACTATCAAAACCTCCACCTTGCCAATCGGAAAGGAAATCCGCTCCAAAAGACACAATAAGGTGTGCTTTTTCAAAATCATAATCGGCCAGCGCACGCTCCCCGTAAGCATTCTCAAATGCAGTTAAGGCAGCGTCTTCCGAAATTGCATCATACGTTACGTGACTAACATTTTCGTTAGCAGCCATCAACTCGGCCATTAACCTATTCGTAGATGGACTGGCATAGGTCTGTGTTAAAAAGACCAATCTTTTACCTGCACTAAGGCTACCCATTTTGTTTTTCACAGCAGCATCCAAAACCTCCCAGTCCACAGGCTCTCCATTGGCCATTGGCCCTTGCAATCTTGTACTGTCGTACAACGAAAGCACGGATGCCTGCACTCTTGCATTTGCCCCACCATTAACCTTGGCCAG
Source organism: Maribacter chungangensis (assembly GCF_042676845.1). Taxonomy (NCBI): domain Bacteria; kingdom Pseudomonadati; phylum Bacteroidota; class Flavobacteriia; order Flavobacteriales; family Flavobacteriaceae; genus Maribacter; species Maribacter chungangensis. Next base: position 744,086 of record NZ_JBHTHY010000003.1, on the reverse strand, counting down.
TGTGTTGTTCTCTACCTTGATAGGACGGCCTTCCCTTGTTTTAATTAGAATACTAGCAAAGTCAAAACCGTTAGCTATGGACGTGGCATAATAATTTGACACCCCTGGTACAATATTTTCTGGCTGTACAACATAAGGTATAGATTTGACCACAGGTCCCTCACAAGCCGCCAAAGAAGCAGCAGCAGTACTGAAACCAACGTATTTCAGAAAATCCCTACGATTAGTATTGGTTGTAGACAAGGTCTCTTTGTCTCCCAAAAAATCTCCGACAGGAATTTCTTCAACAAACTCGTTTTGTCTTAGCGCCTCAACAATGGAATCGTTAGGATTTAACTCCGCTTCGCTTTTCCAGTACTTTTTGTTTGATGACATACGTATATAAGTAATTTAGCTTCTTAAATTTATTAATAGTGGCACTTTCCACATTCCAGACCACCCATTTGGGCCGCCGTTAAACTCTCAACACCATACTTTTTGGAAAGCTCCGCATGAATCTTTTCGTAATATTCATTACCCTCAACCTTTACATCGGTTTCTCGATGACAATCTATACACCACCCCATGGTCAAAGGAGAATACTGGTACATGATCTCCATCTCCTCTACAGGACCGTGACACGTTGTACAATCCACACCTGCAACCGAAACATGCTGCGAGTGATTAAAATATGCAAAATCGGGAAGGTTGTGGATACGAACCCATTCTACTGGTTGACTTTCACCAGTGTATCTTTGGTTCTCTTCGTCCCATCCTACGGCCTTATATAATTTCTTTATCTCATTGGTATAAAACTCGTTCGTATACCCATTCGCCAAATCCTCGGCAGTAGGACCCTCCGGGTTTCCTTTGTATTCGTAGATAGATTTATGACAATTCATACAAACGTTCAACGAAGGTATCCCCGAATGCTTGGAGACCCTTGCAGAGGAGTGGCAATATTGACACTCTATCTTGTTGTCACCAGCGTGAATTTTATGGGAATAATGTATGGGCTGTATCGGGGCATACCCTTGATCAACACCTACCTGCATCATCCATCCGTATGCAAAGTAAGCACTGCCCAATAGCAAAATTACCGTTGTAACCAACACCAAAAACTGATTTTGAGCAAACGCCTTCCAAATAGGAGTTCTTTTCTCAGCCTTCTCTTTCTCCAAAACCACACCATTCGCATCTGCGATTCTTCTGAGCGTCATGTTAACCAAAACCAACATTACCACCAACAGGGCAAAAACAAGAACCAAGGCACCAAGTATAACCTCATTCGTAATACCACCAGAAGATGCGCCGGAACTAACTGAAACAGCAGCATCAGCAGCAGGAACAACAGGCGCCGGGGGCGGAGCGGCCGTGTATGCCAAAATATTATCTATATCCGCATCGGAAAGCGTAGGAAAAGCGGTCATTGCAGCTTGGTTGTACTTCTCGTAGATCTTAACCGCATACGCATCACCGGATTTGATCAATCCTTGACTGTTGCGAATCCAAGCATACATCCATTCCTTATCCAAACCTTCCTCTCCGTACAGCCTTTCCTCTACATTTGCCAACGCCGGCCCCGTCATATTGCGATTTAGCGCATGACAAGCGGCACAATTCTGATTAAACAAAGCTTTCCCGGCTACAGGATCCCCAGAACCCTCAGCAACTTCTTCTTGCGCACTTAACGCAGTAGAAAAAAATAGGAAAAACACTATGCCCAAGGCAAAAGCCTTAGAAAACTGATTTAGGTATGTAACCTTTTTCATATATAAAATGTTTCAATCGGATACTTGGCACGGTTGTGGACATGAATTGATGTAACAACCGATCAAATGCCTGAACTGGATGCAAAAATACGACATAGACTTTATTTGAAAAAACGTTAATCTATTTATAATTTATAATTTATAATTGTTCTAAATAGGCGTGTAAACGCTTCACCTAAACTGCAAAAAATTTACCTTTGCAACTTGCACAAAACCAAAATATTACCCCTATGAATAAATTACTTTACGCTTTTTTTTGTTTGGCGATCAGTCAATTAACATACGCCCAAGAAGGCCAAATACGTATAGAGCAAGATCAGGATATTTCGGAGTTATTGACTTTGTATAAAGATGCACTTAAAACGTCACAATATTATAGAATACAAGTTGGATTTGGTACCCATGCCCAAGCAGAACGCATTAAGGCGGATGTTGAAGTGGATTTTCCAAATCTTCCGTCCAACATAGATTTTGACTCGCCCACTTACCGTGTAAGGGTCGGGAAATTCAAAACCAAAATGGAGGCAGAACGAAAATTTAATGAAGTACGGGAGAAATACCCGAACGCCATGTTGTTAAAACCAAAAAAATCGGCCTAATAGGCCGATTTTTTTATCCTTGTTTATTTCCGTCCGCTTACTTGGACTTAAGCTTTTTCTTTACCGCTACTTCTTGGAATCCTTCGATAACATCTCCTATTTGTATGTCATTATAATTCTTTATTTGGATTCCACAATCATATCCTTTCGCCACTTCCTTAACATCATCCTTAAATCGTTTTAAAGAAGCGAATTCACCGGTGTAAATAACCACTCCATCCCTAATTAGACGAATATTTGTATTCCTAAACAGCTTACCGGTTGTTACCATACAACCAGCAATAGTTCCTACCTTGGATATTTTAAAAGTTTCACGTATTTCAGCCGTTCCAGTAATCTCCTCCTTCATTTCAGGAGAAAGCATTCCTTCCATCGCGTCCTTAAGATCATTAATCGCATCGTAAATAATAGAATACATACGGATATCTATCTCTTCCTTCTCTGCAATAGATTTGGCGTTACCCATTGGCCTAACATTAAATCCGATGATAACAGCGTCTGAAGCCGATGCAAGTAAAACGTCCGATTCTGTGATCGGTCCTACCGCCTTGTAAATAATATTTACTTGAATCTCATCGGTAGACAACTTCTGGAACGAATCTGTCAATGCCTCCACGGAACCATCTACATCGCCTTTAAGTATAATATTCAATTCCTTGAACTCACCTAGCGCAATTCTTCTTCCAATTTCGTCCAAGGTTATATGCCGCTGTGTTCTAACAGATTGCTCGCGCTGCAACTGCGATCTCCTGGAAGCAATCTGCTTTGCTTCGCGTTCATCTGCCAAAACATAGAATTTATCCCCTGCCTGCGGTGCACTATCCAAACCTAAAATCGAAATAGGTCTCGAGGGCCCAACTGCGGATACATTCTTTCCGCGTTCATCCTGCATTGCCTTGACCTTACCACTCGTAGTACCGGCCAAAACATAATCTCCAATTTTCAAGGTTCCAGCCTGCACCAAGATAGTTGACACATACCCTTTACCCTTGTCCAAAAATGCCTCGACCACTGTACCTGTCGCAGCCTTGTTCGGATTCGCTTTCAATTCCAATAATTCAGCCTCCAAAAGCACTTTTTCCAATAACTCTTTAACGCCAGCGCCGGTCTTAGCAGAAATATCATGGGATTGAATTTTTCCGCCCCAATCCTCTACCAACAAGTTCATTTGCGCAAGACCTTCTTTAATTTTATCGGGATTGGCAGTTGGCCTGTCTATTTTATTTATAGCAAAAACAATAGGAACCCCGGCTGCCTGTGCGTGACTAATTGCTTCCTTGGTTTGAGGCATAATATCATCATCGGCCGCCACAACGATAATAGCTATATCCGTTACTTGGGCTCCCCTAGCACGCATTGCGGTAAACGCTTCGTGGCCAGGCGTATCCAAAAATGATATGCTTTCACCGTTTTCCAAGGTAACGCCGTAAGCACCTATATGCTGGGTAATACCTCCGCTTTCACCGGCAATAACATTCTCCTTTCTAATGTAATCCAACAAAGAGGTCTTACCGTGGTCAACATGACCCATAACGGTAACGATTGGAGCTCTTGGTTTTAAATCTTCTGGAGCATCTTCTTCTTCAACGATACTTTCTTCAATATCCGCGGTAACGAAATCTACCTCATAGCCAAACTCCTCTGCAACAATGGCCAAGGTCTCAGCATCCAAACGCTGGTTCATGGTCACCATAATACCCAAGGACATACAAGCAGAAATGATCTCCGTAGTAGAGACTTCCATCATCGTAGCTACCTCACTCGCCGTAACGAACTCGGTTACCTTAAGCACTTTGCTTTGTAATTCTTGCTGTTCTAAATCCTTTTCTGTCTGCTCTCTATGCTGATCCCTTTTGCTTCTTCTATACTTTGCACCTTTGCCTTTCTTGGATTTGCCCTGCAACTTCTCCAAAGTCTCCCGTACCTGCTTTTGCACATCCTCTTCCGTAGGCTCTACTTTACTTACCGGTACTAATCGCCTAACATCGCCTCTTCTTGTGCTGCCGCCTCCGGAAGATCTGGCCCCTGAACCGGAACCGGTATTTTTACTAATAATACGTTTTCTGCGTTTTTTACGATCCGTATTATCGCTTTTCTTTTCTTCCTTTTTCTTAGGTTTCTGAAATTTGGACAGGTCTATCTTATCACCGGTTATCTTTGGGCCGGATAATTTTTGATATTGTGTTTCAATTGTTTTGGGCTCCTCTGGCTTTTCTTCGGTGCTCGCCTCATTTTCATCCTTAGCCACCGAAGTGGAATCCTTATCCTCTGCAGCAACAGTGCTTTCTTTTGCAACGGACTCTGCGGTTTCAAGCTTATCCTCTGCTACGGGTACTGCTTTCTTTGCAGCCGATTCCTTTTCTGCGACTATCTCCTTTTTAGTTGAAAGTTCTTCCTTAACAACCGTTTTCTTTTCCGCGTCGGGAACGATTACTTCTTCGTTTAAAACCTCATGCTTTTGTTTTTTGGCTTCGATTTTGTCTTTGGGAGCAACATCGGCTTTTTTCTTTTTTGCATCCAGATCGATTTTTCCTACCATTTTAGGGCCGGCGAGCTCTACTTTGGTGTTGATTACCCGTTCGGACTCCGCATTTCGTTTTTCACGGACAAGCCTTCGGGCTTCCTGCTCCTGTTCTAGCTGAATCCTAATGGCCTCCTTCTCCTTACGCTTTTCTTCTCCGACTTCTTTTGACGCTACTTTCTTGCTCATATCGGTTTGAAACCCATCGAGCAACACCTGATATACCTCATCGGATATCTTGGTCGTAGGCCTAGCATCGACCTCGTGTCCTTTGCTGCTAAGAAAGTCCACGGCCCTATCCAAGGAAATATTAAGTTCGCGTAAAACTTTATTAAGTCTTATTGTTGCATTGTCTGCCATAAATACTGATTCCCGTTCTTTAATCTTGTGCTAATATATAGCTAATCTTCTAATTCTTCTTTGAGGATACGAACAACTTCTACTATCGTCTCCTCCTCTAAATCGGTACGTTTTACCAAATCGCTCACATCTTGCTCCAAGACACTTCTCGCCGTGTCCATCCCAATTTTTTTGAACTCTTCTATGATCCAAGCATCGATTTCATCTTTAAACTCGGTCAATTCCACATCTTCCTCTACGCCTTCCCTAAATACATCTATCTCGTATCCTGTAAGCTGCCCTGCCAATCTAATATTATGGCCTCCCCTTCCTATAGCCTTAGAAACCTCTTCTGGTTTAAGATATACCTGAGCTGTCATTTTCTCATCGTTCAACTTTACAGAGGAAACCCTTGCAGGGCTCAATGCCCTAGTTACCAACAGCTGTGGGTTGGCCGTCCAGTTGATTACATCTATATTTTCATTTCCCAATTCTCTAACGATACCGTGTATTCGTGAACCTTTCATTCCAACACAGGCACCTACGGGATCAATGCGATCATCATAGGAATCTACGGCCACCTTGGCTTTCTCACCGGGAATTCGTACTACTTTTTTAACCGTAATCAAACCGTCGAAAACCTCCGGTATTTCTTGAAAAAACAATTGCTCCAAAAACTTAGGGGCGCTCCTGGACATTATTATCGACGGTTTGGCACCTTTAAGCTCAACACTTTCTATAATTCCCCGAACATTATCTCCTTTACGGAAAAAGTCGGAGGGAATTTGCCTGTCTTTAGGCAAGATAATCTCATTTCCTTCATCGTCCAATAGAATAACTGCTTTATGCCTTATATGATGTACTTCCGCGGTATAAATCTCACCTTCCAGCTCTTTAAAGTGCTTGTAGATGGTAGTATTATCGTGCTCATGTATCTTAGAAATCAAATTTTGACGTAGCGCCAAGATTGCCCGTCTTCCTAAATCTATCAGCTTCACCTCTTCCGAAACATCCTCTCCAACTTCAAAATCAGGCTCTATTTTTCTTGCTTCCGTTAAAGAAATTTCTTCGTTCTCGTCTTCAACTTCACCGTCTTCAACTACGATCCGATTACGCCAAATTTCCAAATCCCCTTTATCCGGATTTATAATGATATCAAAATTATCGTCCGAACCAAACTTCTTTTTTAACGCATTTCTGAAAACATCTTCCAAAATCGCCATAAGCGTTACCCGATCTATAAACTTATCATCCTTAAATTCCGAGAAAGATTCTATTAACGCAATATTTTCCATTTCTACTATAAAATTAAAATTTTAATACAACTTTTGCTTTCCTAATGTCAGAAAAATCAATTTCCTGCCTTTTTTGAACGGTAACCTTGCCTTTACCTATGGGCTTAGGCTCCCTTGCCTTCCATTCCAGAACAATATGCTCTTCTTCTACGGCAGTTAAATTGCCTTCGTAAGAAGCGGTCAATGTTTCTACCTCTAATTTTCTGCCAATATTCTTTTTATATTGCCTTGGCAAAACAATAGGAGACGCGGCACCCGAAGAGGCCACTTCTAAGGAAAAATCTTCTTCTTCCCTATCTAAATTATGCTCAATAGCTCTACTTATTTTTATACAATCCGCCACGGTTACCCCATGATCGCCGTCTATGACGACTTTTATCTTATTGTCCGAACCGATAGAAAAATCGATTAAAAAAAGTGAATCATCGGCTTCCAATCCGGCATCCAATAACTCCTTGACCTTACTCTGCAACATAATAACAGTTTCAATACCAACCAATGGATATATCAATAAAGTAATTTCTTGCTAATAAAAGAGGGGACAAATTGTCCCCTCATGAATACTCAAATATCCTTTCAGTGATGCAAATATACAATAATTTTAATTTCTACAATACTGCAGACCCTTACAATTAAACGATTTACTTATATGATGTGCCCCTATCTTAATTTTTAAACGTAATGCTCACCATATTTTAATGTTTTGGACCTATTTTTAAGCACAACGACCAACAAGACCAAAACTAACCACATGGATATCCTTTCGTCTTAACAACCCTATCATTGAAGCTTCTGTAATTTTCATACTTTTGTTCCAATTCAACGGCATTTCAAAGAGAACTAATATTCCGTTGGTGCTAATGTTCATCGTTTTAGGTATCACTTTACAATAGGTACTGAAGTATTTTGTTCCGGAAGCACTGAATTTTTCAGGCGGATTAAATCTCTTAAGAATTATTGGATTAATAATGATTGTATTGGAGACAGCTTTAGAACTTGAACTCAAGCGCTAAAAGCTATTACACATACTAAAATCCATGGCCGTGGCACTTTCAGGGCTTTTGGGTTCTGCTTACGCATCGGCGCTCATTCTATACTAGTTCATACCGGACATGACCATGCAATCCGCGTGGCTGTATGCCGCGCCATTATCCATTCTTTCGAGCGCGATCATTATACCAAGCGTAAGTGGATTATCAAATAACAAAAAGGATTTTCATATTTACGAAAGCACCTTTTCCGATATTCTGGGAATTATGATGTTCTACTATCCTGATTGGCGGTTTAAATCCTGCAAAAGACGGCGGCATGGCAGGTTTTGCAGGCAACCTAGTCTTGACTATAGTTATAGGTCTTATTGCTAGCTACGCTATAATCTTAACATTCCAGCAAATAAAAAGCAAGGCAAAACTCTTCCTCTTAATTGCCGTATTGCTTCTGCCCTAAGCTATAGGGAAGAAATTCCACCTCTCCTCTTTAATCATCATATTACTATTTGGTTTGGTAATCGCAAATGTCAGATTATTTTTTCCTGGGAAAACAGCCGTACTCCTTGCGCATGAAAAAATAAATCAGATTTATCACGAACTACACATCATCACCTTGGAAACAGCGCTCGTAGTGCGTACTTTTTTCTTTGTCGTTTTTGGACCAAGTATTGTTATTACATCGCTCCTCAACCTTAAGGTATCTTTGATCAGCCTACGCATTATTAATTCTATCTATACCATTAGATTTGTGATATGGAAAGTGTTTGAAGTAAACGATATTTTACCCCGGTTATTCGTAGCGCCAAGGGGGTTACTTACCGTGTTATTGTTCTACGCCATCCGGGAAGAAGCACAAATCGTAAATTTTGAATCTGGATTTTTACTCTTTATTATTATTTCCACAAGCTTAATTATGACCTGGGCAATGTTAAAGGATAAAAAGAAAATAAATCCGCCAACAGAGGAAATTGCTAAGGAATATACTGGGCAAAACAGCCAGCAAGAAACGCTACCAACGCAACAGTAACTAGAAGATAATACCGACAAGCATGATTTGGACAATGAAGCATCCAATCTTACTACCGGACACTTAGGAACACTTCTGCTAATTTATTCTACAGATGCTGAAATGACACCAGCGTTTTGCGCCATACGTTCCTTGTTCGTTTGCAAACTATCAAACTCTTTTCTAAACCTAAGAATCATTAAGGTATCTAGCTCTGCTTCGATACTATCCCGCATAAATCTCCAATTTGTGGAATTCATGGATTCATTAAATTCAGTAATCTTATTGAACCGCTCCAAGTTATATCGGTTGGCCTTCCAAGCGTGCTGCGTACTTTTCTGATGTTCTTTGTCCTGTAGATAAATGCCAACACAAAAGCCCACAATAACCAATACAAGTACTATTTTAAGATGCTTTGCGGTTAAATTCATAATTAAGTGCGTTTAAAAGCTGGTTAAAATTAGCTCCTCTTTATATGAGAAGAATACAGCTATTGCAATACATTTTTTGTCATTTAGGGACCACAATATACAAAATATCTCATCCGGCCGACAAGGTTAGCGATAAGGCGACCTATTTTGTCGTTAAAAACCTACAGCAATTAGATAGACAAACCCTTGCCACAATTATAAACCATGTTCATAGCTGCCATACGTTTTGATCGGGGCAATACTTTTAGGGCAGCTTTGAGTGCTTCACTAGCTTTAAAAGAAAAATCCCGATATCATAACAATATCGGGATTAAGTGTGAACTATGGTTGGCCCACAAGGACTCGAACCTTGAATGACGGTACCAAAAACCGGAGTGTTGCCAATTACACCATGGGCCAATCTCTAGATACAAAACATAAGTTTTGCATTCGAGCGTGCAAATTTAAAACAAAGTTTGGTTTGCACAAACATTTTTTGACACATTAATCAAAAAAAACACATATACACGCCTGTTAAAGGTTTATGAAAATTGTAGTCCGTTATCTATTTTAATTAGTAAATTCGCCCTTAGCTTTAATAAAAGGTTACATGTTTTCAAAGAACTTCCAGAAATGGGACACCATACTTGGCTGGTCCGTATTTTTTATCGCTTTCATTACCTATTATATTACCGTTGAACCTACGAACAGTTTTTGGGATGCCGGTGAATATATTTCAACCGCCGCCAAATTACAAGTAGGTCACCCACCGGGCGCTCCTTTATTACAAATGATAGGTGCCTTTTTTGCCATGTTTGCGCTAGAACCCAACCAAGTTGCCATGATGGTGAATTTGGTATCTGGTATATCTAGCGCCTTCACCATCTTGTTCATGTTTTGGACCATTACCAACATCGCCCAAAAATTAATGGACAAGGGGGAAGAACTTACCAATAGCAAAGCTATAGCTATCTTGGGCAGCGGCGTTATTGGATGCCTGGCATTTACATATTCCGATAGTTTTTGGTTTAATGCCACGGAAACAGAGGTATATGCCATGGCAAGCTTCATTATGGCCTTGTTACTTTGGCTGGGACTAAAATGGACGGATAACTTAGAGGACCCAAGAGGCAATAGATGGCTTATTTTAATCTGTTTTGTTGTGGGATTGACATTTGGAGTTCAGTTCATGGGTTTTTTAGCGATCCCATCCGTTGGTCTGCTTTACTACTTCAAAAAATATAAAGAGACCACGGTACAGAATTTTTTACTGGCGAATGTAATCGTGATAGGGCTTTTGATGCTCGTCTACAAGTTTTCCTTGACATACGTATTAGTCCTGTTTGGATGGGGCGAGGTGTTTTTTGTCAACACATTTGGTCTTCCCTTTAACTCGGGCTCCGTTATAATAGGTATTTTGTTTATCGTAGCATTCTACTTTGGCCTACGCTACACTAGAAAGAACAACTTTAGAACTGGCAATACCATTGTATTATGCCTCATGTTTCTATTTCTCGGATTCTCCTCTTGGATCATGTTGCCCATACGCGCAAACGCCAAGGTTGTAATCAATGAAAACGACCCCTCGGATGCAAGAGCACTTTTGGCCTATTATAACCGGGAACAATACCCGGGCGTAGATAGTCCAATTTACGGCAGCTACTATTCGGAGATGTTTGCCTCCCAAGGCGAATCGCGGGATGCAAAACCCAAATACGAAAAAGATTACACACTTGGCAAATACATCATCGTAAACAAATATATCGATGCCGATGTAGGACCCAATCCGGAACACCAGGGTATTCTCCCAAGAATGTGGAGTTCGCAGCATGCCGAAAATTACATGCGACACTTTGGCCCTCTGGACTTTAGGATAACAAAACCAAATGAAGAATTACGCAAAGCGGTAGACCAAGTAAAAACAGGTTTTGCCAATGGAGAGATAGATGCCGATCAATACATTGGTTTCCTTAAGCGTTTTGATGAATATATTGAAGTTGAACCACCTTCTGTATGGGACAATGTAAAATACATGGTAGAGTTTCAGTTCAATTATATGTACCTACGTTATTTCATGTGGAATTTTGTTGGTAAGCAAAACGATGTTCAAGGAAGATATAATAATAACGGAAACTGGCTTAGCGGCATTAAGGTTATAGACAGCTGGCGCTTAGGCAGCCAACACAACCTCCCCAGCGACGTTGAAAACAACAAAGGAAGAAACACTTATTTCTTTTTACCGTTACTATTGGGCATCATCGGCTTGGTTTTCCAGATTTCCAAGAATCCAAAGCAGTTTTGGGTGTTGTTTGTTTTCTTTTTGTTTACGGGGCTTGCCATTCAGTTCTACACGAATCCCTATATTTTTCAACCTCGGGAGCGCGACTATTCTTTGGTAGGTTCTTTTTATGTGTTCGCCTTATGGATCGGCTTAGGCGTCTACGGACTTTTTGACGGATTCAAGGATTGGCTAAAACCTAAAGTTTTAGCTCCTGTCGTTGTTATCATTTGTCTGCTAGCGGTACCCACCGTAATGGCAGTGCAAAACTGGGACGACCATGACCGTTCCGGTCGCTACACGGCAAACGCCTCTGCAAAGGCCTATTTGGATTCTTGCCAAGAAGATGCAGGCGCTATTCTGTTTACGATTGGTGACAACGATACTTTTCCACTCTGGTATGCCCAAGAAATAGAGGGCTATCGGACCGATGTGCGTATTGTCTGTACCAGTTTATTTGAAACGGATTGGTACGTAGACCAAATGAAACACAAAGCCTATGAAAGCGATCCCATTCCTTCACAGATAACGCACGAGAAATACCGCCAAGGAAATAGAGATGTACTTTACTTTCAAAAAGCGACGGACAACAGATGGTCCGTTAAGGACTTTATCAATTGGATAGATAGCGATAAGCCAAGAACCAAGCTGAAATATCTATTTGAACAGAACGGACAAGACCCCAACAACTACGATGAAAACACACAGAACATGGTCTATTACCCAACGGACAAAATTCGGGTACCTGTGAACAAGCAAAACGTTCTGGAAAGCGGACTGGTAAAAGCTAAAGATTCTGCCCTGATCGTAGATTTTATAGATATTGAATTGCCAGGAGCCATTACCAAAAAAAATATGATGATGTTGGATATCCTTGCCAATAATGATTGGAAAAGGCCTCTTTATTTCTCCGGCGGAAGTTTCGATGATGCTGAATTTCTATGGATGAAGGACTATTTACAACTAGATGGCATGGCCTATAAACTCGTTCCCATTAGAACGGAACGTCCCAACTCCTTTGAAATGGGTAGGATAGATACCGAATTGATGTACGATATCGTTACCAAGTGGGACTGGGGCAATTCTGGTAGTCCAGACATCTATCATGACACACAAACACGAATCCAAAGTGTATCCTACAGAGCTAATCTTGCACGTTTAATGGAAGCCCTTATTGCAGAGAACAAGATGGATAAGGCCAAGGAAATTATAGAAATCTCTTTGAACAATATGCCTGTAGACCAATTCGGATATTATACGCTGGTAGAGCCTTTTGTAGACGGCTATTACAAGGTAGGCGAAACGGAAAAGGCAAGAGCCTTGTTCGATCAATTAAAGACCATATACCAAGAACGCTTGGAGTACTATGCAGGAACCAATTTGGACGAGCAATACAGCAACATCGATGAAATTATTGCCGATATGGAAGCCTATAGGCGTAATATAGACAATCTAATAAACAACAACGATCGGGAGATGGCCGAAAAAGAAACCCTCATATTCAATGAGTATATTGATAAGTTCCAGCACTTTTACACGGACGAGGACGACTTTGAAATTCCAGAAACAACACCGGGTACCGATCCAGATATGCAACAGGACACCATTCAATTGGACAATACTAAAACAGATGTGTTAGAAGATACGATTGCAACACCACCTACCGTAAACTAAAGTTCTGCGGCTATGCTTACCAAAGGTCATTTCTAAGGTATTACCTAAATTAAGGGAACTTGTGGTTTTGACCTGTTATGTTGCAGTGGTACATCTGTTAATGCTCAGGACAGCACCGTAAAAACTATTTGGCCTTTGTCTTGCATTATCTATCCTCCTTGAGTGCGCTATTCTAAGCTGTCAAAAACTAATAAGTAGGCTTAAAACCAAACTTATTGGAGAACCATTAAGAACCTAGTAGTCCAAAATATAAGATTGAACACCCGGTATCGTTAAGCGTATTCGCTTAAAATACCTACAAGTGTATTTGCATCCTGTTCCCCACTTTGGCGCCATACCATTTCACCCTTTTTGTAAATCATCAAGGTTGGGAGTCCTTTGACCCGTAAGGCTTGGGAAAGCTCCTTGTTTTTGTCAACATCTATCTTTATGACCTTGGCTTTATCACCCAAAGCTGCGGCAACATCCCTTAAAACCGGATGCATTGCGGTAGACTGCTCGTTCCATTCGGCATAAAAATCCAATAGAACCGGAATATTCAAATCTATAAGTTCACCAAATTTAGACATATAACAGGCTTTACTTTGAAAGTCAAATGTAGTAAAAAATGTTAAAATACAGGAGGTTGCGCCGTTTTTGTAGCGAAGCAAGGGGTTAAAATCATGTTAAGGACTTCTTTTTTAAGGTAATCACGGTAATTTCTGGCCAAATACCTACCCTGCCAGGGTATCCCAAAAAGCCAAAACCTCGGTTTACATTTATAAATTGTCCTTTCTCTTTATAAATACCAGCCCAGTGTTTGTAACGCCATTTTACCGGGCTCCATTTGATCCAACCGGGTATTTCTATACCAAACTGCATACCGTGGGTATGTCCGCTCAATGTTAAATGAAAATGTTTCTCGTCCGGGACTACTTCCAGTTCCCAATGGGATGGGTCATGGCTCATTAATATCTTAAAATCGGCATCCGTTATTCCAGACACGGCCTTTTGCAGGTCACCCGCTTTTTTAAAGCCGCCTTTACCCCAATTCTCTACCCCAACAAGTGCAATTTTGTCATCACCTTTGGTAAGGTATCGGTGCTCGTTCAGCAATAGGTCAAAACCCATTTCTTTTTGCAGGTCCTTTAAGTCCTGTAAATTTTGTCGTTTTAGAGCCTCCGTTTCCCATGGTATGTAATCCCCATAATCATGATTTCCCAAAACAGAAAATTTGCCGTCTTTCGCCTGCAAGGTTGCAAACAAGTCTGCCCAAGGTTCCATTTCCTCGGTCTTGTTGTTCACCATATCCCCCGTAAAAAGAATAGTATCGCTTTTCTGTTTATTAATTAGGGATATACCGTATTCTATCATCTTTCGATTATCAAAACTACCACTATGGATATCGGATATCTGTGTAATGCGATACCCATCAAATGCATCGGGCAGGTCATCAAACTCCAAAGTGTATTTTAAGACCTTAAAATTATATTTACCCCTATACATTCCGTACAACAGCGCTCCGAAAGGGATAGCGGCCAAACCAAGGGCAATAGAACTTAAAAAACGTCTACGCTGCGGCATTGAAAACTCACGGGAAGCACCAAATAGCTTTTCATATCCACCGGAAAAAAAACGGAACAAATCTTCCGAAAACAGAAAAAGAATCGTAATCAATTTAAACGTAAGCATTGTTAACAAAAAACCAAAGGCGTAACTTTTAGCAACACTGAGCACCCTTCCATCGGCCTCGCCAATCGTAAATTGATAAATGAAATTAACCGCTACTAGAGCAGCAAGGAACATGTATACGTAGTAGACCCATGGCTGCCTCGCAGCCGTTTTTAGAGCCTGCAGGACATAAATGCTCAAAACAACATAAACTATAACGAATAAAACCCAACGTAGCATAACCAATTTTTTACAAAGATATTTTTACCGACCCAAACCGATGCCTTTTTAGGTTTTATTTTACAGTTTTAACTACAGCTTTTAAGATATCCAAATTGGAAACCGCAATACCGTCATCATATAAAAACGAAGCGGAATTCATAGGCACCTTAGGATTTTCCTTTAAGGTTTTACAGAACCTGGCAGCGGATAAATGCACCGCTTTGAATCCTTTTTCTTTAAACTGATGTACGTTATGCTGGTTTACACCGGAACCGGGCATAATGACGCAATTTTTGGCTTGCTGATGCAAATTTTCCAACAAAGCTAACCCCATAGGTGCGGAGGTTTGTTGTCCGGAAGTTAAAATGGAATGTACGCCAAGTGACTCCAATACTTCAAGAACTCCATGAGGATCAGTGACCCAATCAAAGGCCCTATGAAAAGTGAAGTTCAAGTCGCCCGTAGCTGCTATCAACTCCTTGGTTCGTTCTACATCCAAGGAACAATCGGGATGTAGCGCGCCGGAAACGATACCGTTAAAACCCATTTCCCTGCACAAGGCAATATTAGTTTTCATAATATCAAACTCCTCATCGGAAAAGGTAAAATCCCCACTTCTGGGGCGTATCAATACGTTCACAGGAATTGATATTTTTTCACCAACGGCCTTGAGCAAGCCATAAGATGGTGTAATGCCACCAACGGCAAGTTCTGAACAGAGTTCAATTCTATCAGCTCCGGCCTCTTGGGCAATTAAAGCAGATTGTAAGGAATTGGCACAAACTTCTACAAGCATATTGTTATATTTAGACCCCTAAAAGTAAACAACCCTGACTATGGAAAGAAGAAAGTTTCTTAAAAATTCCAGTACCGCAACCGCAGCTTTGGTCGCTACGCCATTTTTAACATCCTGTAAAGAAGATGCAAAACCTGCTAAAACAGTAAAAAACACAAAAGCCCTATATCCTATTGTTATCTGTACCTGGAATTTTATGAACGCCTCTGCCAAAGCATGGGAGGTGTTAAATTCCGGCGGCACGGCTCTGGACGCCGTTGAACAAGGGGTTAAAGTAGAGGAAGACGATGTAAACAACCAGACCGTGGGTACTGGCGGGAGACCGGACAGGGACGGAAACGTAACTTTGGATGCCTGTATCATGGACAAGGACGGCAACTGCGGTGCGGTACTGGCCATGCAAAACATAGCCAATCCCATTTCTGTAGCGCGTAAGGTGATGGAAGATACTCCCCACGTAATGCTCGCCGGACAAGGAGCGGAACAGTTTGCATACGAAAAGGGTTTTGAAAAGGTAAACCTCCTGACGGAACAATCCAGATTGGAATGGTTGGAGTGGAAAAAAACATCGGAATACAAACCCATTATCAATATAGAGAACCATGATACCATTGGCATGCTTGCCATTGATAAAAACGGGGATATTGCAGGAGGGTGTACCACCAGCGGTATGGGCTATAAAATGGCCGGGCGCGTGGGAGATTCACCCATAATAGGGGCCGGACTTTTTGTTGATAACGAAGTGGGCGGTGCCACCGCTACAGGCGTTGGAGAAGAAGTGGTTCGCACAGTAGGCAGTTTTTTGATTGTTGAATTGATGCGACAGGGAAAGTCTCCCCAAGAGGCTTGCGAAGAAGGTGTAAAACGGATTATGGCAAAAAATGAGGGTCGGAACGATTTTCAGATCGGTTTTATCGCCATTAATAAACAAGGGGAAACCGGTGGGTATTGTATTCAAGCTGGGTTTTCCTATCGCACGTATTCCGAGGAGGGACACATAGATAATCCGTCGGAGAGTTATATTTCTTAAGCTAGATTTCAGATGTTTGATGTTTGATGTTTGATGTTTGATGTTTGATGTTTGATGTTTGATGTTTGATGTTTGATGTTTGATGTTTGATGTTTGATGTTTGAAAAATAAGAGAATTTTTTTCAATCAAAAGTTTTAGGCTCCTATTGCCTGTCTAAAGTGAAGCGGCTTCAAGTTCTTTTATGCCACCAAGTGAATCTGAATTTCTGTCAGCGGCATCTCCGGTAAATCAAGGGCAATCCATGACAGAAGATCATATTTCCTTGCCTAATTTAAACGAGCACCTACCCGAACTTTTAAAAAATCCCTATCTTTTGACCTTATTCTCATTACACCGACCATCTATATGAACGAAGTGAATTCCGAACTTTCCGAAAAGAAAACAAATTGGCTACAACGCCTAAAGGATGAAAGTTGGGAGGCGGAGCTGTTGGTGTCGGCTGTGGCGATTTATGCTATTTTACAGTCCTTTTCGATGTTGGATTGGCTCATCATACAATTCTTGGACTATTTAAACCCAAGTCAATATGAGATTGGCTATTTCGTGGACGTTTTTGGATTTTTGGCCGTAGGTGTTCTTGCCGCAATGTTCGCCATACATTTTGCATTCCGCGCCTATTGGATCGGACTTGTGGGATTAAACTCTGTATTTCCCGACTATAGTTTGGAAGATAGCGCCTATTCTCCTATTTACACAAAAAAACTCTTGGGGATATTACCAAAACTAACCACGAGCATCTCAAAGGTAGATGAATTGTGCAGTGTTATTTTCTCTGCTGCATTTGGGCTTATGCTGCTTTATGGCTACGTTACCATTATAACGATTCTTTACCTTATCCTGTTCAACGTCCTAGAAGGGCTTTTACCAGAAAATCTCACTTGGATTTTATGGATTCCATTACTGTTATTTGGCCTGATATTCATACTGGGTTTTTTGATTTCCATACCTGCCAACATAAAAAAGTTTCGGGAAAATGAAACCGTTCAAAATCTCTATTTTCTGTTCTCCAAGTGGACCTCGTATGTATTCTATGGCCCTCTCCACAAAAGCATATTACAGATCACCATGATCTTTGGCTCAAATTTTAAACGTAAAAAAGGCTTGGTGAAAATGATACTACTTATGCTTTCAATCGGTGTTGGTTTTGCGTCGATGAAATTAGTCAATTCCGATTATCGATATCTGTTAAATTATGACAGAAAGCAAGATACGACCACCATGCAATTGTCTTTCTACAGGGAGAACAACCTAAATAATCGCTTTTTACTGAATCCAGAAATCAATAACGCTGTGATCACCAAAAGCCCTCTATCCATTTTTATACCCATTTTAGAACATGAGGTAAGAATATTACGCGAAGAGTGTAAGCTCCAAAGCATGTTTACCATGGAAGATAAAGATGGAACCCTAAGAGCGAAAAAAAACAAAGCATATTTAGATTGTTACGCCCAATCTCATTTGTTGTTCTTAAACGGGGTGGCCGTAAAAACGGACTTTCTAAAAACAACACACCCGCATACCGGGCAATTTGGTATCGTAGCATATCTTGATGTCTCAGGACTACAAAAAGGCAACAACAGTGTAAAGGTCAGAAAAAACCTCACATCAGAAAATACAAAAGAATGGAAAATCCCTTTCTATTATTCCCCTAACCAATAATCCTTCATAAAAAACCTAGCAATTTCAATTTCGTACCGCTAAATTCGTATTTCTAATTTCCTATCATGGCAGAACAAAAAAGACTATTTCTACTAGACGCGTACGCACTCATTTTTAGAGGCTATTACGCGCTGATAAAAAATCCGAGAATTAACTCCAAGGGCATGGACACTAGTGCCATCATGGGCTTTATGAACTCCCTGTTCGATGTTATAAAACGAGAAAAACCGGACCACTTGGCGGTTTGTTTTGACAAAGGCGGAAGTACGGAACGTACCGAACTTTTCCCCGAGTACAAAGCAAATAGGGACGAAACACCGGACGCCATACGAATTGCCGTTCCTTACATACAGGACATTCTTAAAGCCATGCATATTCCGTGCGTGGTTTTAGAAGGCTGGGAAGCGGACGACATTATCGGCACGCTTGCCAAACAGGCCGAAAAGGAAGATTACAAAGTATTCATGGTAACGCCGGACAAGGATTTTGGACAACTGGTTTCCGAAAATATTTTCATGTACCGCCCGGCACGTATGGGCAATGGGATAGAAATTTGGGGAATACCAGAAATACAAAAACGGTTTGGCGTAGAACGTCCGGAACAAGTAATAGATTACTTAGGCATGATGGGCGATGCCAGCGACAATATTCCTGGTCTGCCAGGTGTAGGCGACAAAACAGCAAAAAAGTTCATTGAGCAGTTCAATTCTATGGAAGGACTTTTAGCTAACACAGACCAGTTAAAAGGAAAGATGAAAGAGAAAATTGAAGCCAATAAGGAACTAGGCCTGCTCTCCAAAAAACTGGCTACCATTTCCTTGGAGGTTGATGTGACCTTTAATGCCAAGGACTATGAAATGTCGGTTCCGGATAACGAAAAAGTACAGGAAATCTTTGAAGAGCTCGAATTTAGAAGGTTAAAAGACCAGTTCATCAAAATATTTTCGGGCGAGGAAGAAGGAACAACAGCTCACAATACGGGTACAGAAACAGGGAAAAAAGTAGCTTCCTCGGCAGGAAGTGGTCAATTCTCATTATTCGGCGGGGACGGCGCCTCACCTGCCACCATAAAAGACAGCTCCAGCAGAAAAACGATTGCAGATGTACCGCATTCCTACCAAAGCGTAGCACCGGGCATGGCCATGAAATTATTTTTACAGAATCTCATGAAGCAGACCTCGGTCTGTTTTGACACCGAAACTACGGGATTAAATCCGCTTACGGCAGAATTGGTAGGTATTGCCTTTAGCTGGGAGGCCACCAAGGGTTTTTACATTCCGTTTCCAGAAGAGAAAGAGGCGGCCCAAAAACTGATCGAGGAATTACGTCCGTTCTTCGAATCAGAAAACATTGAAAAAGTGGGGCAAAACCTTAAATACGACATTAAGGTCTTGGATAAGTACAACATAAAAGTAAAGGGCAGTTATTTTGATACCATGTTGGCACACTACCTTATTAATCCGGATATGCGCCATAGTATGGATGTACTAGCGGAAACCTACTTGAACTACACGCCGGTTTCCATAACGGAACTTATTGGCAAAAAAGGAAAGAACCAATTGTCCATGCGTGATGTTCCCTTGGAAAAAATAACGGAATACGCGGTTGAGGATGCGGACATCACCTTTCAATTGGCACAACAGTTTAGACCCGAATTAGCAGAGGCCAAAACGGACGGACTCTTTAAGGACATTGAAATTCCTTTGTTACGTGTACTGGCGGATATGGAGCTTGAAGGCATCAACCTAGATGAACGATTTCTTAATTCGCTTTCCGAAGATCTGAACAACGATATTGCCGACTTAGAAAAAAAGATATACGTGGCCGCTGGCACCGAATTCAACATCGGCTCGCCCAAACAACTGGGAGAGGTCCTTTTTGATAAGATGAAATTGGTAGACAAGCCCAAGAAGACCAAAACAGGTCAATATTCCACCGCGGAAGACGTGCTATCCTATCTGGCAAAAGACCATGAAATCGTACAACACGTATTGGATTACCGTGGCCTCGCCAAACTCAAAAGCACGTATGTAGACGCACTGCCATTGCAAGTAGAGGAAAGCACAAAAAGAGTACATACGGACTATATGCAAACCGTAGCCGCAACAGGCCGGCTAAGTAGCAATAATCCAAACCTACAGAACATTCCCATTAGAACAGAACGTGGGCGACAAGTACGCAAGGCCTTCGTTCCCCGTAACGAAGACTATATTTTATTGGCAGCGGATTACTCCCAGATAGAACTGCGCATTATTGCGGCCTTGAGCGAAGAAACTACCATGATCGAAGCCTTTAAAAACGGCGAGGACATTCACGCCTCCACGGCATCAAAAGTATTCAATGTCCCTCTAAATGAAGTCACTAGAGAACAACGAAGCAATGCCAAAACGGTCAACTTTGGAATCATCTATGGGGTATCGGCCTTTGGGCTTAGCAACCAGACAGATTTGTCCAGATCAGAAGCAAAAGAACTCATAGACACCTATTACAAAACCTACCCAAAACTTAGGAACTACATGAGCGAGCAGGTAGATTTTGCCCGTGACCATGGTTACGTGCAAACAGTGCTGGGCCGTCGCAGGTATTTGAAGGATATTAACGGGAGTAATGCCATAGTTCGCGGTGCAGCGGAACGTAACGCCGTTAATGCTCCCATACAAGGTTCCGCAGCGGACATCATTAAAATAGCAATGATCAACATCCATAAGAAACTGGAAGAAGGTAATTATAAATCGAAAATGCTCTTACAAGTGCATGATGAACTGGTTTTCGACGTCTACAAACCGGAATTGGAGGAACTAAAGACCATGATAAAGTCTGAAATGGAGCAGGCCTATACTTTGGCCGTTCCACTGGATGTTGAAGTCGGCTTGGGGCAGAACTGGTTGGAGGCCCATTAAGAGACACTAAACCACCTTTAGCTGCACTACTGATCGTACTTCAGTTTAACACAAAAACAGCAACAACATGGGTTGGAAACAATACGTCCATAGCAACGTAAACAACACTATATACGGTGCTTGCAGGCAAGAATACAAACGAAAGTTTTAAGCCTCCGGTCTTTATAAATCAGAAACTCGGATACAATACGATTTGGGCTAACGAATTGACTGTCAACTTGTACCACCCTATTCCCTCAGGGCTGTTTGCCTCCATGTTAAACATTTCAAAAAGACACAAGAGAACAACTAATCAAACGTTAGGTATAAGAGGCGTATCCTTAAGTAGCCTTAAAATCTATTAAAATGAAAAAGCACCTATGGTTTATTTTGATTGTATTTGGCTGTCTAGGTCATGGTTTGGCACAATCGGATCAAAACAGGAAAATCGTCCAAAAAGAAATCAAGGTTAAAATTTTCCCTAACCCAGCTACAAGCGTCATTACTATTTTAGACTTAGTCGATACTGAAAAAGCAGACATCGCAGTTACGGACATTTATGGAAATTTAATACTTAAACACGAGTGGACAATAAAAAACCGTGCGCTAAATATTCCGGTTGCCCATTTGGAGAAAGGAATGTACCTATTAACCATTCGATCGCCCGAACAAAGCGTGCATAGCAAATTTTATAAACAGTAGGCGAACGCAATTACATGGAAGAACAATCTTATGGCAAAAATTCTGCGAATGTACATAGCTTTTAAGCCATAATTATGACACTTACTTATCTCCTTATAAAAACAAGTTCCCCAGGCTCATCTACCTCTGGCAGCTGCAAACTTTGAGCATCAACGGTCATGGTATCCCCATTAATACTAACCGCTACATTTACCGTTTCACCATCATCATTTAAAAAACTTATGGTTCCGTTACTAAACGTGTAGGAATTCGATACTACCTCAAAATCCGTAGGACATGGAACATCCAACCCACCAGCTCCAAAAGTAGCAGTTGAAATTGCCTCGGTAATACTGTTTCTTGCTTCAGCGGTGAGGTCTTCATTAAACTTCAAGGTTATGATATAACAATCGTCATTGGACAACAGCTTAAGTATCTGACTACCAATAACCGCCTCGTCGCTGGCAGTATCTTCATTAATTATCAATTCGGTAGCATCCCAAGTCCCAACTATACTATTATTACCAGATGTACCTCCATTATCATCCGAACTACAAGACCAAATGGAAAAACAAACCATAACTATACAAACTGCCTTTACCTTCATTCTATAAATTTTAACTGGTTAAAGGGTTCAAACGTATTTTTGTCATAATTATTTTACCCTTACCTATCCTATGTTATCGAATATTAAACCGCTTGTAAAACAAAAGCAAAATAAATTCTATTTTTATCGAAGTCAATCAATAGACTTAACAAAAATGAATATAGGTTAACACCACAACCCAATAAAACCAATTATTTAGCCCTTGTTAAACCACTTTTCCCCAACATTATCAAAAGCACAAAATAAAAAGAAACAACTATTTGCAATTCAAGTTTATAATTGTACATTTGCACCCCATTTATCGGGAGTGATAAAGATTAATAGTTAAAAATATTTGTAGTGGATACATTAAGTTATAAGACCATATCTGCCAATAAAGCAACTGTGAACAAAGAGTGGTTGTTGGTTGATGCCGAGGGAGAAACGCTAGGTCGTTTATCCTCCAAAGTAGCTAATTTATTGAGAGGTAAGCACAAACCAAGCTTTACCCCACATGTAGATTGTGGTGACAACGTTGTCATTATCAATGCTGAAAAAGTTGCGCTTAGCGGAAACAAATGGGCAGAAAAAACGTACTTGCGCTATACTGGTTATCCAGGTGGCCAACGTTCGACCACTGCAATACAGTTATTGGAAAAAAATCCTGCAAGTATCGTTGAGAGAGCTGTGAAAGGAATGTTGCCTAAGAATCGTTTGGGCGCAGCGCTTTTCAGAAACTTAAAGGTATATGCCGGTTCGGAACACGGACAGGAAGCCCAAAAACCAAAAGTAGTAAACGTAAAAGACCTTAAGTAATGGAGACAGTTCACAAAATAGGTAGAAGAAAAACGGCGGTAGCACGTTTATATCTATCCTCAGGAGATGGCAAGGTAACGATAAACAACAAAGATTTGTCGGTTTATTTTCCTACAGCTACACTACAATATAAAGTTAATCAACCTTTTGCCTTAACAGGGACAGAAGGTACTTATGATGTTAAGGTAAACGTTTACGGTGGTGGAATTACCGGGCAAGCGGAAGCCATACGCTTGGCAATATCAAGAGCACTTTGTGAAATAGATGTGGAAAATAGAGGTACTTTAAAGCCCGAAGGCCTTCTTACCAGAGACCCAAGAATGGTGGAACGTAAGAAATTCGGTCAGAAGAAAGCACGTAAGAAATTCCAGTTCTCCAAACGTTAATATCCAGTACAGAATTTTCAAGGCGCTCATTATTAAATGGGCGCCTTAAATTATATTTTTTCTAACTAGTTCATTGAAAGTCCCTAAAGGGACAATTAAAAGTCTCTTAATCGCCCTCTAAAGCGACAAGAGCGTACATTTCGAACATTAGATTCGAAGTACATTAGTTTAGCATCTAAACAGTGGAGGCTTTTCGCATTGCGAAATACCACTTCATTGTTGCTAATTCATAAGAACGTAAACTAACATTAAACATGGCGAAAGTCGAAGTAAAACAATTATTAGAGGCAGGTGTGCATTTTGGACACCTTACCAGAAAGTGGAATCCGAACATGGCTCCTTACATCTACATGGAGCGTAATGGGATACACGTTATCAATCTTTACAAAACAGTTGCAAAAATGGATGAAGCCAATGAGGCTTTGAGCAAAATTGCAGCATCCGGAAGAAAAATTCTTTTCGTAGCTACCAAAAAACAAGCGAAGGACATTGTTGCCGAAAAAGCAGCGAATGTAAACATGCCGTACATTACAGAAAGATGGCCCGGTGGTATGCTTACCAATTTCGTAACGATCCGTAAGGCAGTTAAGAAAATGGCAATGATCGATAGGATGAAGAAAGACGGAACTTTTCTTACACTATCCAAAAAAGAACGTTTGCAAGTAGACCGTTTACGGTCAAAATTAGAAAAGAACCTAGGTTCTATTTCTGAAATGACCCGTTTACCAGGTGCTCTTTTCGTCGTAGACACCATGCGCGAGCACATCGCTGTTAAAGAGGCCCAAAAATTGAACATTCCTATTTTTGCGATGGTCGATACCAACTGCGACCCAAGGGATGTTGACTACCTTATACCATCCAACGATGATGCCTCTAAGTCCATTGACATTATCATGACACAAGTAACCAATGCCGTTGCGGAAGGTCTTGCAGAACGTAAATCGGAAAAAAGTGCCGGTGACGATGCAAAAAAGGCAAAAGAAACTAAAAAAGAGGCAGTAAAGGAAGCTCCTAAGGCAACATTGGAACCAGCTCCAGCGGAGACCGACACAACACCAGCTCCTGTAGTTGAAAATGCGCCAGAGCCAAAAGTAGCAGTTGAGGCCACTAAAGATGCCGTCAAAGAAGAAGCCCCTAAGAAAGCTAAAGCTGACGACCTTACTAAAATTGAGGGAATAGGGCCAAAAGCGGCAGAAGCGTTGACCAACGCAGGTATGGGAAGTTTTACGGACCTTGCCAAAGGAGATGCCGATAAAATCAAGGAAATCCTAACAGAAGCCAGCTCCAGAATGGCGCACTTAGACCCAACTTCCTGGCCAAAGCAAGCGCAAATGGCTGCCGATGGTAAATGGGACGAACTTAAGGAGTGGCAAGACAACGTTAAAGGCGGTGTTGAATAACCCCTTTTACAATTTAAAAGAATACTAAAAAACAAATTCCCGTCGCTAGGCGGGAACGACAACAAAAAAATTAATTATGGCAAAAATTACCGCCGCAGAAGTAAATAAATTAAGAAAAGCGACAGGTGCCGGAATGATGGATTGTAAAAATGCTTTGGTAGAAGCCGAAGGTGATTTTGACAAGGCGATCGAGGTACTGCGCAAAAAAGGTCAAAAAGTTGCAGCAAAAAGAGCTGACAGGGAATCTTCCGAAGGAGCTGCTATAGCAAAAGTAAACGCAGAAAAAACCGCAGGTGTAGCTATCGTGTTAGGATGTGAAACCGATTTCGTGGGCAAAAACGAAAAGTTCGTTGCCCTTGCTAATGAACTTGCAGAAATAGCTCTAAACCATGATACCAAGGATGCTTTTTTAGCAGCCGATTTTGGAGGCATGACGGTTTCCGACAAGCTTATTGAACAAACTGGGGTTATCGGAGAAAAATTAGAGATTACCGCTTTTGACAAATTGGAAGCACCTTACGTTGGCTCCTATGTACATATTAATAAAATAGCAGCTTTGGTGGGACTGTCCGCAAAAGTGGATAATGCCGAGGTCTTGGTTAAAGACTTGGCCATGCAAGTAGCTTCCATGGGGGCAACTACCCTTTCTTACAAGGATTTTGACGCTGCTTTTGTAGCCTCTGAAACCGAAGCAAGAATCGCGGTGATAGAAAAGGAAAACGAAGAGTTGGTACGTTTAGGGAAAACACTAAAAAATGTTCCCCAATATATTTCCATGGCTCAATTGACCCCTGCGGTTATGGCCAAGGCCGAAGAAGATGCCAAAGCACAATTAAAGGCCGAAGGTAAACCGGAACAGATATGGGACAAAATTCTTCCTGGAAAAATGGACAGATTCGTTTCTGACAACACTACTTTGGATCAAGAGCAATGTCTTTTGGACCAAAACTTTATCAAGGATGAGAAAATGAGCGTTGCAGCTTATGTTGAATCCTATGGTGATGTTTCCGTTACCGGATTTAAACGTGCGAGTGTAGGTTAATCCTTTTTTTACCGCATTAGATAAAAATCCCCCTTACGCTTTTCGCTTAAGGGGGATTTTCTTTGCAACCAATGGGATGATACCAATTTAACTTCTAGATGTCGCATAAAACAAGTTTCTTTTTTACTCATTTGTCGTCATAAAATAGAACCATAGCTAATGCTATGCTTAGATTTCATTCCTAAACTGAGAAAAAAATAATTCAAATTTTCAATATGACAGTCAAAACTTAAATCGGTATTTTATTGTTTTAGCCATGCGTTCCTTAATGCATAGAAATCATCCGAAACACCATCAACCGAAATAATCCTATCCACTTCCAATTCCGGTGTCCCCACTACACCACTTAAGCTGACTAGCTTACCATTTCGTAGTACATCCATTGAAATTTTAGTGTCTGGCGTCCAATTGAAACTTGCAGCTATAATAGGTCGTATAGACTCCAAGCTAATATCGGTACCGTTAATACGCTGTATTACATCTCCATTTTGAACCCCAAGTCCGGTAAAGAAGGTATTTAACCCAATATTCTCCCGAACAAAAATAGTGTTCCCATTTTCTTGGTCTACATCTATGAAAGGTATTTCTCCATCCAAGAAATAACCGGTCTGCTCTTTGACCTTTACGATTGCCAAACCTACTTTGGCCAGGTAAACGGAATAATCTATGGGTACTTTTCCAATTACATGGGTTTCAAAGAACAAACCGACTTCCGGATAGGTCATCGCCACAATTTCCGGAATAAGCATATCATCCTCAAATGGAATATCCTTGCCATATTTCTTAGAGAGTTCCTTCATAAGCCAAAGCACCCCTTTTTCTCCACCACTCTTTTCTCTTATCAAAATATCCAAGGACATATTGATCAAGGTTCCTTTCTCATAAACGTTCCCAAAATTATCATCGTAGGGAGGTTCTAGAATATTCTGGCTCATAACGGTAAAGGACATATCCTCTTCGTAAGTTCTTGCATTAGCCACCTTGTCCATAATACGCTCATAGAACGCTGCTTCATCGATAAGACCCTGCTGAATTTGAAAAAGATTGGCAAAGTATTCGGTAGTACCCTCGTACATCCATAAGTGTTTGGACATTTTAGGGTCGTTGAAATCGAAAAACTGTATCTCCTTGGAATGTATGCTCAAGGGTGTTACGATATGAAAAAATTCATGGGATACCACATCTACCATAGCTTGCTCCAAGCGTTCTTTGGACATGCTTTCTGGCAATACCACAACGGTAGATGTATGATGCTCCAAAGCTCCGAAACCTTGGGCATCGGCCTTGTCCAGCTCTGATAAATACAATAAAATAGCATACTCTTTGGTACTGTCCACCTCCCCAAGAAACGTTTTTTGCGCCATCATCATCTCCTGCATTCGTTCCTTTAGGTCCGATGCCCTATACACTCCGTTAGGCGAATAAACGCTCAGCGTAACCTCGATATCATTGATCTTGAATACTTCGATATTTTCCCTGGCGTATAAAATAGGGTTGTCGATAACCTCAAAATACCGATTGGCTACAAATCCGTCCCACCCAGCATCCGGCTTTCTATCGGGCTCTTGTGCCAATGTAGTGGCAGCAACCAGACCAACCGGTTTCTGCACCAAAATGGAATATGGAATCTCCTTATACCCATCAAAATACCCCACAAAACCGTGCAAATTCAGTAAAAAATTTTCACCTTCAAGAATGTTGGTTCCTGCCGGAGAAAAGACAGGATCTTCCATATCCTTTTCCGTATCGTAGGTATCATTTACCCAATACGTAATTTTATCCAAACTCTTGGCATTGGCAATACGCCAAGTATTTACATCCTCTTTTACCACTTCCATAAGTTTGCCGTTGTAGTCCAAAGCAACCAAATCCTGAATATAAGTACCATAGTCATCCGAACTATAGGTGCCGGGTACAGTTTTTGGAATTCTAAAAGAAACAACATCACTTGTAAAAGCTCCTGGATCTATAGATACGGCCACTTTGTCATTTTTGATATTGACCAAATCCAGAGAAGCAATTATGGGAACGGTATCTATAGTCACCAGAAACTTACCTGAACCACAACTGTACAGTACACCTACAACCGCCAACAAAACCCATACTTTTCTCATAAAAACTCCTTTTAAAACCCTGTTCTTTCCAGTTAATTGCCAATACTACAAAAGAATATCAAAACATAAACCCGTGTGTTTGAATATTAGGAAATAATTATGTTTTGAACGGCTGTGATCACCTAACGCTCCCATAGATTATTTTCATTATTTTTGTTTTGAAATTATTATAACCATGCAATACAAAAGAATACTTCTTAAATTAAGTGGCGAGGCGCTAATGGGCGAGAAGCAATACGGAATAGACTCCGATCGCCTTAATGAATATGCAACCGAAATAAAGGAAGTGGTAAATCAAGGAATACAGGTTGCCATTGTAATCGGTGGCGGTAACATTTTTAGGGGACTGGCCGGGGCAGCCACCGGTATGGACCGCGTGCAAGGAGACCACATGGGAATGTTAGCTACCGTCATTAACGGACTTGCACTACAAAGTGCCCTTGAAATGCAGGAAGTACAGACCAGACTGCAATCTGCCATACAAATAAACGAGGTAGCAGAACCTTTTATTAGAAGAAGGGCAATGCGCCATCTGGAAAAGGGACGCGTGGTTATTTTTGGCGGAGGCACCGGAAATCCATATTTCACTACAGATTCTGCCGCGGTATTGCGCGCCATCGAAATAGAGGCGGATGTGATTCTTAAGGGAACCCGTGTAGACGGAATTTACACCTCCGACCCGGAAAAAGACAAATCGGCTACAAAATTTGACACCATAACCTTCCAAGACGTACTTAACAAAGGCTTGAAGATAATGGATACGACCGCCTTTACCCTAAGTCAGGAAAATGAACTGCCAATTGTGGTTTTTGACATGAACAAAAAGGGAAACTTACTTAAAATCGTGAATGGAGAACATATTGGTACCACGGTGAATATGTAATTTTGGTATAATTTATGATCATACTTTAGAAATTTGTATTATGAACGAAGAGATAGATTTTATTTTAGATGCAGCCAAAGAAGGCATGGAGGCCGCAATTTCACACCTAGAACGCGAGTTTCTAAAAATACGCGCAGGAAAGGCAAGCCCCGCCATGCTGTCCTCTGTATTGGTAGACTATTATGGTTCTCAAACCCCATTATCGCAGGTAGCCAACGTAAATACTCCGGACGGTCGTACAATATCGGTTCAGCCTTGGGAGAAAAATATGCTACAGGAAATCGAAAAAGCGATCATGAACTCAAATCTTGGCTTTAATCCGATGAACAACGGAGATATGATCATCATAAATGTACCGCCCTTAACAGAGGAACGCCGTATACAACTGACCAAACAGGCAAAAGCGGAGGCCGAACATGCCAAAGTAGGTGTAAGAAGTGCACGACAAGATGCCAATAAGGACATTAAGGATGCAGACGTATCCGAAGACCTACAAAAAAACGCAACTGCCGATGTTCAAGAACTTACGGACAAATATGTTAAAAAAATCGATGACTTCCTAGGAATGAAAGAAGCCGAAATCATGAAGGTATAAACTACTAGGATTTCAAAAAATAAAAAACGGCCTAGGCCGTTTTTTATTTTTTACAAAGGAACTGATTATTTTAAATCCTTCAATCTAGGAACACTTGTACACATTAGTTACCTTTGCATCCTGCTAAAAAAGCTATGGTAGCAAAACTCACAAAAGGATTTTGGGCAAAGACCGCAAGGATTATTCTAAGGAATAGAATTCTCATTCTATTAGGTGTTGCCGCCGTCACGGTTTTTTTAGGGATGCAATGGAAGAACATGCAGTTTTCCAATTCTCCGGCAAACTTGTTACCGGACGACCATCCGGTAAACCAAGAGTACCGCTCTTTTCTAAGTCAGTTCGGAGAAGAGGGCAATGCGGTGGTTTTTGCCGTGCGAGACAGCGCCTTGTTCAGCCCTACAAATTTTAACCGATGGAACAAGTTCAGTAAGCAGTTAGGGGCATTCCCCGAAGTGGACTTTGTGCTCTCCGTAGACAATCTCCAGGAACTTATAAAGGATAGTGACAAACAGGAGTTTGTTATGCAACCTTTACTAAAGAAACAACCGGAAACACTACAAGAAGTAGACAGTATCGTACAATACCTGTTCAACAACCTTCCTTTTTACGATAACCTTATTTACAATAAAAAAAGCAGTACCATACGTACCGTAATGTATATGGACAAGGATATTATAAACACGAGCGTTCGAAAGGATTTTGTGCTTAAGGATATGATGCGTTTGGTGAATAGTTTTGAAAAAGAAACCGGTTTGGATGTCCGTATATCTGGAATGCCTTATGTGCGAACGATGAATTCCCAGAACATTATAGACGAAATCGGAAAATTTATTTTAGCAGCTTTAGGAGTTACATCGATTATATTCTTCTTCTTCTTTAGAAGCGTGCGTGCCACTTTTATATCAATGTTCGTTGTAATTATAGGAGTAATGTGGGCTTTTGGTGTTCTTGGTCTACTACAGTACGAAATTACCGTTCTTACCGCCCTAATTCCGCCATTGATTATTGTTATTGGGATTCCGAATTGTATTTTTCTCATAAACAAATACCAACAAGAGGTAAAGAAGCACGGTAATCAGGCACTTTCCTTACAACGTGTCATTTCCAAAATTGGAAATGCAACCCTCATGACCAATGTTACCACGGCTTCCGGCTTCGCTACTTTTATTATTACGGACAGTAAACTATTGAAGGAGTTTGGTATTGTCGCATCTATCAATATCATCGGTATTTTTATTCTATCCCTACTTATTATTCCTATCGTATATAGTTTTATGTCACTTCCCAAGACGAAGCACTTAAAACATTTAAACAAAAAATGGATCGACGCCTTTGTCAGCTGGATGGAAGGGATTGTTAGAAAACAAAGAATATCGGTTTATATTATCTCTATAGCCCTACTCGTGCTTAGCATCATCGGCATATATCAAATCGATATTTCCGGTAGTCCGATCGAGGACATGCCAAAAAATGCAGATTTTTTTAAGGACATCCGATTTTTTGAAGAGGAATTCGATGGTATTATGCCAGTCGAGATCGTCATAGATACCAAAAACCCAAAAGGCGTGCTTAAGCCCGCTACCCTCAAACGCATGGACCGCCTTGGCCAAGTGGTAGACGAAACACCGGAGCTTTCCAAACCGGTTTCCATAGTGAACCTGGTAAAATATTCAAAACAAGCCTTTTACAACGGTATTCCAAAATACTACCAACTCCCCACCAGTCAGGAAAATACTTTTATTATGGATGTTGCACGAAAGTCATCGGACAATGGCGACCTTCTTAAAAGTTTTGTAGACAGCACGGGGCAAACCGCAAGAATGACCACCTTTATGCGCGATGTAAAAACCGAGCGTATGGAAGAAATAGAGCGCAGCCTACTTGAAAACATTACGAAAATATTCCCAGAAGAACGCTATAACGTATACATGACGGGTAGTGCGCTTATATTTCTAAAGGGAACCAAGTATCTGGTAAAAAACCTGGTGATGTCCTTGGCGTTGGCCATTGGTCTTATAGCCTTGTTCATGGCCTATTTGTTTCGCTCCTTTAGAATGATCATCATATCCTTGATTCCCAATTTGCTTCCGCTTTTGGTAACGGCAGGAGTTATGGGTTTTGTAGGCGTTCCTATTAAACCGTCCACGATATTGGTATTCAGTATCGCTTTTGGAATTTCCGTAGACGACACCATACACTTTCTGGCCAAATACCGTCAAGAGCTGACGGCTAGTAAATGGCGCATAGAAAAATCTGTTTATGCAGCCCTAAGAGAAACGGGCGTAAGCATGTTCTATACTTCTATCGTGTTGTTTTTCGGCTTCTCGGTATTTGTTATCTCCAACTTTGGCGGTACGGTAGCTTTAGGTGCTCTGGTCTCCGCTACCCTACTATTTGCCATGTTGGCCAACCTTATCCTCTTACCTTCACTGTTGATTTCTTTGGAGCGGAGTATATCGAACAAAACGGTACTCAAAAAACCACAGATAGATATACTTCCCAAAGAAGAGGACCTAGACTAAAATAACTTATAAAACCCCAAACGGTTTTTAGGGGTGTATAGATTCATTCTTTTTTGTCAAAAAGCTATCTTTGGACTTTTAATTTTCAATTGATCGAACATGCACCCAATAACCATAAAAGAAGTACTCAAAGGAAAGCTACTGCTACAGGACATAACCATAAATGGATGGGTACGAACCTTTAGAAGCAATAGGTTTATTGCCTTGAACGACGGGTCTACCATAAATACCATACAATGTGTTGTAGACTTCGAAAAATTTGACGAAGAAGTTCTAAAACAAATTAGTACAGGAGCCGCGCTTAAAATTAGCGGAACTTTAGTTGAGAGCCAAGGCCGTGGACAATCTGTTGAAATTCAGGTTAATGACATTCATGTTCATGGTACCGCGGACCCAGAGACCTATCCGATACAGCCAAAAAAACACTCCCTGGAATTCTTAAGGGAAAAAGCACATTTGAGGATACGGACAAATACGTTTTCCGCGGTGATGCGCGTAAAATCCAGCTTAGCTTTTGCGATTCATAAATATTTTACGGAAAATGGTTTTTACTATTTTCATGCACCCATTATTACCGGTTCCGATGCTGAAGGTGCAGGGGAGATGTTTCGCGTAACTACACTAGATGACAAAAACCCACCATTGACAGAGGAAGGCACCGTTGACTACAAGCAAGATTTTTTTGGCAAAGAGACCAACTTAACAGTTTCCGGCCAACTAGAAGCTGAGGCTTACGCGATGGCCTTAGGCAAGGTATATACATTTGGCCCCACGTTCAGGGCCGAAAATTCAAATACCGCCAGACACTTGGCAGAATTCTGGATGATAGAGCCGGAAATGGCCTTCTATGACCTAAATGACAATATGGACCTGGCAGAGGATTTCATAAAAAACGTTATCCGTTATGTACTGGAACACTGTAAAGAAGATCTGGAGTTTTTGGAAAAACGTCTTTTGGACGAAGAAAAAAGCAAACCCCAAGCCGAAAGAAGCGAGATGCCCTTGTTAGAAAAATTAAAGTTCGTTACGGAAAACAACTTTAAAAGAGTAAGCTACACAGAAGCTATAGATATTTTAAAGAACAGTAAGCCCAACAAAAAGAAGAAATTCCAATATCCTATAGAAGAATGGGGTACCGATCTTCAAAGCGAACACGAGCGCTACCTTGTAGAAAAACACTTTAAATGTCCTGTGATACTGTTCGATTATCCTGCAAAGATAAAGGCCTTTTATATGCGTTTGAACGAAGACGGTAAAACGGTACGTGCCATGGATATCCTGTTTCCGGGCATTGGGGAAATCGTAGGTGGATCACAACGAGAAGAGCGCCTAGATATACTTAAACAAAAGATGGCGGCACTGGATATAGACGAAAAAGAACTGTGGTGGTACCTAGATCTACGAAAGTTCGGAACGGCAGAACATAGCGGTTTTGGTCTAGGTTTTGAAAGGCTTGTCCTTTTTACCACCGGTATGGGTAATATACGCGATGTTATTCCGTTTCCCAGAACACCGCAAAATGCCGAGTTTTAAATGCATTTCGTTACATTTATAGTCAGTAGAAAGAATCGATGCTAAAACAACACTTACAGTTTAAACTATCGCAAAAGCTATCGCCGCAGCAAATACAGTTGATGAAACTGATACAATTGCCTACGCAAGCCTTTGAACAGCGCCTAAAACAAGAGCTGGAAGAAAACCCTGCGTTAGAAAGTGGCAAGGAGGAATTGGAGAACATAGACGAGTTTGAAGATGATTATGAGGTAAACGACAATGAAACCATAGAGGCGGAGGATATAAACGTAGATGATTACCTGAGCGATGATGAAATACCGGACTATCGCACCCAAGCCAACAATTACAGTTCGGATGATGAAGAAAAAAGTGTTCCTTATGCCGCTGGCACGTCTTTTAATCAGTACCTATTAAACCAAATGAACACGGTTTATCTAAATGATGAAGAGTGGGCGATTGCGGAATTCTTGATCGGAAGTATTGATGAAAGCGGTTATATACGAAGGCCCATAAGCGATATTTTAGATGACCTTGCGTTTACCCAAAATATATATACCGAGGAAAAGACCATAGCTCGCGTGCTTTCTATTGTTCAAGAATTGGACCCACCTGGTGTAGGGGCGCGTTCCTTGGAAGAATCGCTTATGATACAATTAAAACGAAAGGAGCTGACCCCGTCTATTGAACTTGCCATTGAAATCTTAAAAAAATCTTTTGACCAGTTTTCTAAAAAACATTATCAAAAACTGATACAAAAACATAATATTGATGAAGAAGAGCTTAAAGCAGCTATTTCCGAAATAGAAAAACTAAACCCCAAACCGGGAGGTTCCTACTCCGGCAACAATAGGATTGTAGAACATGTGGTGCCAGACTTCTCGATACGCATTGTAGACGGGGAACTGGAACTGAGCCTTAATGGCAGAAACGCCCCCGAACTCCACGTGTCCAGAGAATACAATAACATGTTGAAAGGGTATAAGGAATCTCAGGAAAAATCAAAAGCACAGAAGGATACCGTAATGTTCATAAAACAGAAACTGGATGCCGCAAAATGGTTCATAGACGCCATTAGACAACGACAACAGACCTTGTTTGTAACCATGAACGCTATCATGCAATATCAAAAAGAATATTTTCTTTCCGGTGACGAACGCAATTTAAGACCCATGATCTTAAAGGATATTGCAGACGAAATAAAAATGGACGTTTCTACCGTATCTAGAGTAGCCAACAGTAAGTACGTAGACACACCTTATGGAACTAAACTCATAAAGGAATACTTCTCGGAATCGATGAAGAACGAACAAGGAGAGGATGTTTCTACAAAAGAAATAAAAAAAATACTGGAAACGGTCATAAAAAACGAAGTCAAACGAAAACCCCTGACCGACGACAAACTTGCAGCAATCCTAAAAGAGAAAGGCTATCCTATTGCCAGAAGAACAGTAGCAAAATACCGCGAACAACTCGGTATCCCCGTTGCTCGCTTGCGCAAAGAAATTTAATGAGAATATTCCTTACCATTGTTTCCTACCTTTTCCACCCTATATTTATTCCGGTCGGCGGTGCGGTTGCGTATTTTCTTATCACACCAAAACATACACCTATAGAATTGCAGGCCG
Source organism: Maribacter chungangensis (assembly GCF_042676845.1). Lineage (NCBI taxonomy): Bacteria > Pseudomonadati > Bacteroidota > Flavobacteriia > Flavobacteriales > Flavobacteriaceae > Maribacter > Maribacter chungangensis. The sequence goes on along the minus strand of NZ_JBHTHY010000003.1, from coordinate 708,822 downwards.
GCAATATATTGCCCATATTTATCTTAACCGTTATCATTCCAATAATCACCTATCTTATATTGAAGAATATTGGCGTTGTAAACTCTATTTTTATGCCGACCACGAGCGAAAGGAAATACCCTATTGTGATTCACATAGTGCTCCTGTTAATGATACTTTACAAGGTAATACCCAATAACTACATTATTGAACTCTATTTTTATTTTGTCGGATTGATAGGAGCGTCCTTTACGTGTCTTCTATTACTCTTTTTCAACATAAAGGCAAGCTTGCACCTAGTAGGCGTTGGAGGGCTCCTAATGTACCTTATTGGCCTTAGTGTTCACTTTGAAATGAACATTATAATCGGCATCAGTATTTTTATATGCATTACCGGAGTCGTGGCCTCTTCTAGATTATATCTAAAAGCACATACCAAACCAGAGATAGCCATAGGACTCTTTATTGGTATTCTTTCCCAGCTAATGACCTTACATTACTGGCTATAAAATATAGAAAATTACACCGATCCGTAACGGACTAAATCCAATGATTTGATTATTTACCGTAACCCCTTCGCTGAACAAATCGTTTAGCGCATGATACACGTGTATATTAAAGGTGTTATAGCCCACATTTAACATAAGGCCATATTGAAACCTTTCAACATCGGTGTTATTAAACCCAGTTCTGGCACCGTCTATTATGGCAGTGGATCTGGCGCCAAAAAGATAAGCTGCTTTTATTCCGGCGTATAGTCTCCAAAATTTATACTCTTCCAACGTGGAATTTCGCCATCGAAATTCTAACGGAAACTCCACCGAATGTGTTTCCAGTTTACTACGTTTAAAGCCCGTAGTACTATCTCCCAACGAATAGGATATGCCATTTTGACCTTCTGCGGCTAGCAAATTGGAATAATACGTGTTTAGCCCTAAACCTAAACCAATACCCAAAGCTCTTGTTCCACGGCCGTTTAACGGGAGGTCTTTGATGAACCCAACTTGTAAACCATAGGACAAGTTTTGTTGTGCCACCCCATCTGGCCTATTACGAACAATATTATACGTGACCCCTAGATAAAACTGGTCTTCAAAATAACGACTATCCTCATTGATCGAATCTACCTGAACTTGCCCTACAACATGTAGAACACTGAACAGCACAAAAAATAGCAACCACTTTCCCATACCTTACAAAGTTAGTAAAATAAAAAACGCTCCAATTTTCATTGGAGCGTCCTAATAAGTTTGAAAACATAACCTACTTACTGAAGATTTCTAAAAGCATCTCCCTCGTATGTTGTATAGTTTACTTTTAAGGCATTTACCTTTCTTAGCTCTTGCTTAATGTCGGAAACGATACCCATATTGGCGTTCTTATCTACTTTAAGCGCGGTAGTTAAAACGTTTTGAAGCTCTTGTGACTTCTTTGCCCGCTCCATTAATATATAATCACCAACCTCGGAAGGATTGGAAAACTTATCGTTTAATTGAATTTTAGGTTCGGTACCAAAAGTCTTCTCATATTCTCTAGTAGGTTTACCAACATAGATATAAATAACCCTATCCTTTTTCTCCAATTTTTTTATCTCACTGGCGTTGGGAAGAATATTTTCCACCTTTAAAGAACTATCCTTCATTACCGTTACGGTCATAAAGAAAAACAAGAGCATAAATACAATGTCCGGAAGTGATGCGGTTGATACCGCGGGCACATCTCCATCTTTTTTCTTTGCAAATTTTGACATAGTGTTTAATTTATCTTTATTAATTTGAAGAAGTCTCCGCCTCTGATAACTTCTGTGGAAACAACTCTTGAATACGTTTCACCTTCTCCTTCAACTCTTCCTTTACTTCATCCGAGGTTTCAGGATTAAGGTACTCCGCTTCCATGTCCACAAAGTTCTTCTTGAACAATCGCATGGCCTCTCTGTTCCTTAACTCGTTATATGCCCCTACCAATTCATTTTGAACGGTTATGTAGGTGCTGTACTGTGTTTCTCGGTCGTTTTTCAAAGAAATAATCGCTTTTGTAGGATTATCGGATGAAGTTGCATCCCTGGAGCCTTGACAGTAGTTACAGTATTCCGGACTTCCCGACGGTGCTCCACCATTATCAAGAAAAGCTATTGCTTTTTCTCTCAAATCCTTTATTTCAATTATTTCGTCCTCCACCAAAAGCTGTCCATTCCTGTTGATATTAACAGTAAATATATTCTTCTGTTTGATAATTGGAGGATCCTCGGTTGGCGGCTCCCAAGGTGGCAACATACGATCTAAACCTGCATCAGTTTCTATGGTAGTCGTTACCAAGAAAAAGATTAACAGTAGAAACGCAATATCCGCCATGGAACCGGCACTTACTTCTGGTGCTCCTGCTCTTCTAGCCATAATTATCTATTTTTTTATTTACTGAACATGTTTTTGATGCCTGGCACAACCAGGGAGAGTATGGCTACAGCCGTAAGAATGAAAAAGACATTCAGTCCCATTCCAATATACTTTACCGTGCTTTCATCCGTCATTGCCGCGTATACCGGATCAACATCGGTACCACTGGCCATTACATAGGAAATTACGACGACCAATAAAAAACCACCAACAACGAACAGTGTTTTCTTAAGACCCTGTGGATTAGAGAACAGATTCTTTAAAGTAAAAACCAAACTGGCTACCACAGCTATGCCCAACAACGCATAGGTGATCATGAACATGGTATTCATGGCGCCACTTTGCGCTGCCTCTGCCACCGGCATATCAGAATCTGGCAACAAATACCATAGTACAGCACTTAGCACACCTACAGCAAATAATGCTATTTTTATAATTTTTTGCATAATATTTTAGGTATTAAAAGGTGCAACTTATTTTTTGTGGTCTACCAACATATCTATCAATGTGATAGAAGAATCTTCCATGTCGTTTACAATACTATCGATTTTGGCGATAATGTAGTTGTAAAAAATCTGCAGTATAATTGCCGTAATCAAACCAAATACCGTTGTTAAAAGCGCCACTTGGATATCTCCAGCAATAAGGGATGCACTTAAGTTACCGACGGCAGCAATCTTTTGGAAGGCCGCAATCATACCGATTACCGTACCCATGAAACCAAGCATTGGCGCAATAGCGATAAACAAGGACAACCAAGATACGTTTTTCTCCAACTGACCCATTTGAACACCACCGTAGGCTACAACAGCTTTTTCAGCGGACTCAACACTCTCACCTGCTCTATCCAAACCTTGATAGTAGATGGAAGCTACAGGTCCTTTTGTGTTTCTACAAACCTCCTTGGCCGCTTCTACTCCACCGGAGGCCAATGCATCCTCTACTTGTTGTTTTAATTTTGTACTATTTGTACTGGCCATGTTCAAGTAAATAATTCTTTCAATCGCTACGGCCAATCCTAAAATCAGACATAAAAGTACGATACCCATAAATCCAGCTCCACCGGTAATGAACATCTCTTTCAACAACTGAGTAAAACCTCTCTCCGCTTCTGCAGGAGCATCTTGAACTACTAGCGCTACCGTTGCTACTTTTGCACTTACCATATTTGTACCTGCTACAAATGCGCCAACGATTGCTAGGCTTGGGAATAATTTTTTCATTTTTTTCAAACTTAAATTAGTTAGTTAATAGGGTTAAAGATAAAAAAAAAACAATATAAAAAAAGTAAAACTTATAATTGCAGAGAGGAAGGGATTCGAACCCTCGATACCCTTTTGGGGTATACACACTTTCCAGGCGTGCGCCTTCGACCACTCGGCCACCTCTCTAGTTCCTTTTTTTTCAAAGGTTGGGCAAATAACAAAAAAAATGTTAGTTAATAAAATTAAACAGCGGTTAATTTTAATTCATTTCTCCGCGCAGGGAAGTCTCAAAAACCGTTTTGAATAATTTTGCGGACACCCCACTGCCCAGCATATACATCACCTTTGCAACGGCAGCTTCCGTTGTAATATCCTTACCATTAATCACTTGCATTTTCTTAAGTGCCGTACTCGTTTCATATTGCCCCATGATAACACTACCGCCAGAGCATTGCGTAACATTAATTATGTGTACACCCCTGCCGATCGCTTTTTTTAGTAAATCCAAGAACAATGTATCCGTTGGCGCGTTACCCGAGCCATAAGTTTCCAGAATCAAGGCTTTTAGACCTTTGGTATTTAATATACTTTCCAAAACCCTTAAGCTAATTCCCGGAAATAATTTTAAAATAGCTACATCTTCGACCATAACTTTATGGACAACTAGTTTTTTATTTCTTTTACAAGGCCATAAATATTCTTTAAAAATATTTAAATGCACCCCTGATTCTACTAGATGGGGATAATTTAAAGAAGCAAACGCCTGAAAATGTTCTGCATTGATCTTCGTTGTTCTGTTTCCCCGATATAACTTGTACTCAAAATACAGGCCAACCTCCTTCACCACAGGCTTACCGTGCTCCCTTAAAGAAGCAATCTGAATAGAAGTGATTAAATTCTCTTTGGCATCTGTTCTTAAGTCCCCTATTGGTAATTGCGAACCTGTTAATATCACAGGTTTATCTAGATTTTCCAATAAAAAACTCAATGCAGATGCCGTATAACTCATTGTATCACTGCCGTGAAGCAGCACAAAACCCTCATAGGAATGGTATCGTTCTTCGATTATAGATGCAATAGCAACCCAGTGGCGCGGATGCATATCCGAAGAATCTATAGGGGAGTCCAATGACAAAGTATCAATGGCACAATCTAGTTGATTTAGCTCTGGAATACGTTGCAGCAGCTCCTTAAAGTTAAAAGCCTTTAACGCACCGGAATCATAGTCCTTTACCATTCCTATAGTACCACCGGTATAAATCAATAATATTTTGGTCTTCATTACTGCCATACCCTTATATCTACTTTATTAAATACCAAATACCAATTTTGAATTTCTCGTAGTGATCGCCGCCACTTGCTCCGTTGTTTTACCATAAATCGAGGCCACTTTTTCCAAAACCCTTAAGATATAAACACTTTCGTTTCTTTTGCCCCGGTAAGGAACCGGTGCTAAATAGGGTGAATCTGTCTCTAGCACAATATGTTCCAAGTCAATTTTATCCAGAAAACTATCTATTTTACCGTTTTTAAAAGTAACTACACCGCCAATACCCAATTTCATATTATAAGAAATAGCTTTATGTGCCTGTTCCAAATTCCCTGTAAAACAATGAAAAATACCAAACAACCCCTCACCTTTTTCAGCTTCCAAAATTTCAAAAATCTCATCAAAAGCGTCCCTGCAATGAATAACTATTGGTAATTTATGAGTTTTTGCCAACCTGATTTGACTTCTAAAAGCATCTTGTTGCTGTTTTAAAAAAGTTGCATCCCAGTAAAGGTCTATCCCTATTTCCCCAATAGCCACAAAAGGGTGCTTTCCCAACATTTCCTTTACATGCTGCAACTCCTCCTTAAAATCACCCTTTACATGTGTAGGGTGCAATCCTGCCATTAGAAAGACATTATTAGGGTAGGAATTCTTCAAGGACAGCATTCGCCCTGTATAGCTAGAGTCTATGGCAGGAATAAAAAAACGTTCTACACCATTGGCTATAGCTTCCGCTATAACCACTTGTCTATCCTCATCAAATGCCTCACTGTACAAGTGGGTATGTGTATCCGTAACAATCATACGACAAAAATAGGCTTATCTTTGTAAACTAAAACCCATATCCATGTCTTGTTTCACAGTATAGACTGTTAGACAAGGAAAGAGGACTAACACTTAATTTTCTATATGTCGACCCTTAAAAAATTTATAAAAAAAAATAAGTACGTTACCGTTCCATTAAAACTTACCGCTACCAACCATTTAGAGGTAAAGGCAAAAATCAATGGCATAAAGGGTGTTTTTATCTTGGACACCGGCGCCTCTAACACTTGTATAGGATTTGATAAATTGGAACATTTCAACCTTACGTCCAAGGTGTCCGACATAAAAGCCGCCGGGGCGGGAGCCACAGATATGGAAACCCACATTTCTTCAAAAAACAAGATTGAAATAGGAAAATGGAAGCAAAAGAAGTTGAAAATAGTTTTGTTCGACCTTACCAATGTAAACCAGGCACTGGAAGCCCACAACGTTCCAAAAGTGGATGGAATCATAGGGGCAGATGTCCTGAACCAAACCAAAGCGATTATAGACTATAATGCGAAACGTGTTTATTTAAGTTCAAAAAAATAGAAGTGGTTTAAACTTTTCGCGTTCAAGCGAAAATTAGAAATTTTATGACCATTTGAAGGCTTTTTTGAGTTGCATAGCATAGCTATGGAAAGAGAAAAAGACAAAAAATGGGCAAAAAAGAGTAATTTTTTAGCTAACGGAAAAAGTTTAAATGACTTCATAGATAAAAAACTGCTGAAATTGTGGCCCAATAAGTAGTTTAAACGAATTTTACCTTTTTAACAACGAGTAAACTACAGTTGTAAAGAAAATAACCCGCTATTTGTAAAAAAATCATCCCCAATGAAATTTTTTACACTTAGACCTACACTTTCAATTTTCCTCATTTCATTATTTTTTTCCTGTGCCCCTGACACGGACCTATATCTGGAAATATCGCAGGAAGAACCATTGAAGGAACAAATAAAATCTGTTGTAGATATTACTACACTACTATTACCGGACAATACTATTTTAGATATTCCTATCGACCCAAAAAACCCTATCACTGCCGAAAAAGTAGCTTTGGGCAAGTTGTTATTTCATGAAACCGGCATAGGTCTGGCCCCAAAAAAAGAAAAAGGAAAAGAAACATATTCCTGTGCGAGCTGCCATCATGTAAAAGCTGGTTTCCAAAGTGGTATGAAACAAGGTATAGGCGAAGGTGGATTTGGATTTGGACTGTTCGGTGAAATGAGAAAAATAGATGCGGACTACGACCCTACAATAATAGACGTACAACCCATACGAACACCTACCATTCTTAACGTAGCCTACCAAGACGTGATGTTATGGAACGGACAGTTCGGGGCCACAAAAACGAATGCAGGCACTGAGTCCGAATGGACCGCAGGCACGCCAAAAGAAACGAATGCACTTGGGTTTGAAGGCGTAGAAATACAAGCTATCGCAGGACTTGGAGTGCATCGATTGGAAATTGACCCGGAAATGATTGCCAGCGGCCCCTACAAACGCTTGTTCGATAGTGCGTTCCCGCAGGTTCCCTTAGAGGAACGCTATTCCAAAATAAACGCAGGTTTGGCCATTGCCGCTTACGAAAGAACGGTAGTTGCCTCGGAAGCCCCTTTTCAAAAATGGTTAAAGGGTGATGAGCGTGCAATGGACGAAAGTCAAAAAAAGGGTGCCATGCTTTTCTTTGGCAAAGGTAAGTGCTACAGTTGCCATTCCGGACCGGGCATGAACGGTATGAGTTTCCATGCCCTGGGTATGGGTGATCTTAGCGGAGAAGACATTCACTTAAAACCAGGGATAAACGATAAGCTGGGAAGGGGCGCTTTTACAAAAAATCCGGAGGATAATTACGCATTTAAGACACCCACATTATACAACTTAAAAGGATTGAGGTTTTTAGGTCATGGGGGCAGCTTTAGTTCCGTGCGCGAGGTAATAGAATACAAAAACAAAGCGGAGGCGGAAAACAAAGATGTCCCTGAAGAAAACTTGGACCCAGCGTTCGTCCCACTTGGACTTACCGAAATAGAAATTGACCAGCTCACCGATTTTGTGGAACTCAGCCTCTTTGACGACAATCTAGAGCGCTATGTTCCAGATAGACTTCCTACAGGGGCATGTTTCCCAAATGCAGATCAACAATCCAAAGAGGACATGGACTGCATATAGATTGGCCTACATACCAAACAAAAAAAAATGCGGAAAGCTATGCTTTCCGCATTTTTTTGTTTCATGTATTTGCACTTTTTAAAGCTCCAAAGCTTTTTTAACATCTCCGTGCATCAATAACTCCTCCGGATTCTCCAAAGCTTCTTTCACGGCTACCAAAAACCCCACGGATTCCTTTCCATCGATAATACGGTGGTCATAAGAAAGCGCAACGTACATAATTGGTGCTATTGCTATGGCACCATCCCTTGCGATAGGTCGCTCTACAATATTGTGCATTCCTAAAATAGCGCTCTGCGGCGGATTGATTATCGGTGTAGACAACATAGAACCAAACACCCCACCATTGGTAATGGTAAAGGTTCCACCAGTCATTTCATCTACAGTAATTTCACCTTCCCTTGCTCTAATGGCCAAACGTTTCACCTCAGCTTCAACACCTCTAAAGCTTAGGTTCTCGGCATTTCGTATTACAGGCACCATTAATCCTTTAGGTCCTGATACGGCTATACTGATATCACAAAAATCATAAGACAACATTTCCTTACCGTCTATCATCGAATTTACCGAAGGGTACATCTCCAAAGCCCTAACCACAGCCAGTGTGAAGAACGACATAAAGCCAAGACCAACGCCGTGCTTTTCTTTAAAAGTTTCCTTGTACTCTTTTCTTAAGGCAAAAATAGGGGACATGTCCACTTCATTAAACGTTGTAAGCATCGCAGTTTCATTCTTGACCGTAACCAAACGTTCCGCCACTTTTCTGCGTAGCATAGAAAGTTTTGTTCTGCTCTCTCCACGACTTCCCCCTGTTATCGGCGAGCCCATGGAAGGATTCGCCTTTACGGCATCTTCCTTTGTAATACGGCCGTCCCTGCCCGTACCTTTTACAGTAGATGCAGACACTCCTTTTTCGTCCAGTATTTTCTTCGCTGCCGGAGAAGCACTTCCAGTAGCATAGGATGTTTTTACCTCTGGGGCTTTCTCTTCTTTTGCTTTGGCAGCTGCCTCGACCTCTTTCTTGGGAGCCTCGGCTTTAGCTTCGGAACCGCCCGCCGGCTTGGCAGCGCTTGTATCTATCAAACATACGACCGCACCTACGGCAACGGCATCACCGACCTCTGCTTTTAGGGTTACTGTCCCACTAGCTTCCGCCGGCAATTCTAAGGTTGCCTTATCGGAATCTACTTCGGCTATAGCCTGGTCCTTTTCTACATAATCACCATCTTCTACCAGCCATTCAGCAATCTCTACCTCCGTGATGGACTCTCCCGGTGACGGGACTTTCATTTCTAGAATCATTCTTTCTAAAGTTTGATATTTTACTTCTTCGTTTGTTTTCTGGTCATATTGTCCTTTGATTTATCAAAGACAAAATCTATTACCTGTTGGTGCCGTGCCTTAGACCGAACTGCACTACCAGCAGCTGGGGCCGCATAAAACCTTCTTGATGCTACCCTCAATTTCTGGGCATCGCTAAAATGCATCAACATGTGGCTCCAAGGCCCCATATTACGTGGTTCTTCTTGGGCCCAAACAAAATCATCGGCATGTTTATAGCGCTTCATTGCAGCGATCATTTGATTCTCCGGCAAGGGGAACAACTGTTCTACACGCACTAGTGCAACATCATCCCGTTCCAGATTTTCACGCTCCGCAAGTAAATCGTAATAGAATTTACCCGTACAGAGCACTACTGTTTTCACTTTCTTTACATCCGCTTCGGTATCGTCCAAGACTTCCTGGAAACTACCCTTGGTTAAATCGGCCACCTTTGAAACTGCCTTAGGATGTCTTAACAAACTCTTTGGTGTAAAGATGATCAGTGGTTTTCTAAAGTTGACCTTCATCTGCCTTCTCAGAATATGGAACATCTGGGCAGGCGTAGTAACATCGGCAATATACATGTTGTCCCTAGCACAAAGTTGTAGGTAACGCTCCATTCTGGCAGAGGAATGTTCCGCACCTTGGCCTTCGTAACCATGCGGCAGTAACATTACTAAACCGTTCTGTAATTTCCATTTATCCTCCGCAGAGGAAATATACTGGTCTATCATAATCTGGGCACCATTACTAAAATCCCCAAATTGTGCTTCCCATATCGTTAAGGTATTAGGACTTGCCATGGCATAGCCATAATCAAAACCTACTACCGCGTATTCCGATAAAAGGGAATTATAAATCTGAAATTTTCCTTGGTTTTCGGAAACATGGTTCAGCAATAACACCTCTTCCTCACTTTCCTCTACCTTCATCACAGCATGGCGATGGGAAAACGTACCTCTTTCCACATCTTGTCCGGACATGCGAACACCATACCCTTCTTGCAACAAAGAACCGTATGCCAAAAGTTCTCCCATGGCCCAGTCCAAGGTATCGGTCTCAAAGAACATTTTTCTCCTATCGTTGACCAACTTCTCTACTTTACGAAGGAATTTTTTCCCCTCTGGCAGCTTGGTAATTACGTTGGCAACGGATGTAAGTTTGTCTTTGTCGAACGTGGTATCAACCTTCTCCATCATTTCCCACTCACGAACGTTGGCAAATCCTTTCCACTCATCTGCCATAAATGGCGTAATCTCCGTTTTGTCCTCTTTACGGGAGGCATCCAACTTTTCTTCTAAAGCTTCCTTGTATTGACTTTCCAATTCCGCAACATAACTATCGTCGATAATGCCTTCTGCAATCAATCGTTCTGCATAAATATCCCTCGGATTCTTATGCTTGGCTATCGCTTTATATAGTTTTGGCTGGGTAAATCTTGGTTCGTCACCTTCATTATGCCCATACTTTCTATAACCCAACAAATCAATGAAGACGTCGCGCTCAAAACGCATACGATATTCCAACGCGAATAGTGAAGCGTGCACTACTGCCTCTGCATCATCCGAATTAACGTGTAATACCGGACTCAAGGTTACCTTTGCAACATCTGTACAGTAGGTAGAGGACCTAGCATCCAAATAATTTGTCGTAAACCCTATTTGATTGTTCACTACAATATGGATAGTACCTCCGGTCTTGTACCCATCCAACGTGGCCATTTGTATCACTTCATAGACCAAGCCTTGGCCAGCGATAGCCGCATCTCCGTGGAGTACGATAGGAAGCACCTTCGAAAAATCCTCTTGGTAGTGCGCATCTTGCTTTGCCCTTGCAATACCCTCAACAACGGCACCCACTGTTTCTAAGTGGGACGGGTTTGGGGCTATGTTCATTTTTATTTTATTGCCATTGTCGGACATACGGTCCGATGTCCAGCCTAGGTGATATTTTACATCACCGTCAAAAATCTCCTGCTCATAATCCTTACCATCGAACTCGCTGAAAATATCTTTGGCGGATTTACCGAAAATATTGGTCAGTACGTTTAACCTACCTCTGTGGGCCATACCCATGACAAATTGCTCTACCCCCATTTCGGCAGCGCGCTCTACTATGGCATCCAATCCAGGAATTAACGATTCGTTCCCTTCTAAAGAAAATCGCTTTTGTCCTACATACTTGGTATGTAAAAATCCTTCAAACGATACGGCCTGGTTTAGTTTTTTAAGAATATGTTTTTTTCTATCGGGACTAAAATTAGGATGGTTGTCATTAACATTGATCCAATCCTGAATCCATTTTACACGTTCGGGCTTTCTTATATACATATACTCCACCCCAATGGCATCACAATAGATACTGGTAAGATGGTTAATGATTTGCTGTAGCGTACTTTGACCTATCCCGATAATATCACCTGCATTGAAAACAGTTTCCAAATCTGACTGCGAAAGGCCAAAATTCTCTATCTCAAGGCTAGGTATATATTGTCTTCTCTCCCTAACAGGGTTGGTTTTGGTAAACAAATGGCCCCTACTCCGGTAACCATCTATTAAGCGTATGACCTGAAATTCTTTCTGGAGAGACTCCGGCATTTCTACCTGATTCCCGTTTACCATAGAGGTTACAAGCTCATCACTTATATCTAGACCATCGCCGGCGCTTTCCATACCAAAATCAAAGCCTTGAAAAAAGGCTCTCCAACTTGGCTCAACACTATCGGGACTGACTAAATACTTCTCATATAGCTCTGAAAAAAAAGAGGTATGCGCTGCATTTAAAAAGGAATATTTATCCATGAATTACTTTCTGTATCTTTAGAATAAATTTCATCAAAAATACAACATTTACAATATTTAAATGAAAGAACTTATCTAATATTAATAAAAATGAAGGTTTCTCTGAAAAACAATCGCAATCGACTTAAAAACATATTTTTTATCGCCTTAAGCCTATTTTTATTCCATTTTTCACAAGCACAGTACGCAACTGGCCAAGGCGATTTTTGGAGCCAAGTGCGTTATGGCGGTGGCATTGGTATTGGTTTCTTCAATGGCAACCTCAACGCCTCCATTGCCCCTAGTGCCATTTACCCGGTAAGTGATGATTTTGCGGCCGGCGTAAGCTTAAATCTGAATTATGCCAAATTTAACGATTCCAAGTTCTTGGCTTATGGCGGGAGTTTAGTATCGCTTTACAATCCTATACCTCAACTACAAGTATCGGCAGAGCTGGAACAATTGAGGGTAAACAGGACTTTTGGATCGGGCATTAATCGCTTGGAGGATAACTACTGGTCTCCTGCATTGTTCATGGGACTGGGATTCACTACCAGAAATGTCACCGTAGGCCTACGATACAATGTACTTTTTGATGAAAGCGATAGCATTTACGCCGATGCCCTGATGCCCTTCGTCCGATTCTTTTTTTAGTTGCCGGACCTATACTTTTCCTTTGTAACTACTTTTTGCAGTTCCCGTTTTAAGATTAAAAACGTTACCTGTTCCGCAACGGCTACCGTATTCGTTATTGATAGGAATTTGAATGCCCGTTCCGGTATGTCTACCGCATACATGAGGTTCAGATATTCTGGGAAACGCTCCATAAGCAATAGGTAAATTTTCTCACGAATGTAGGTTTCTAGCTGTTTTGGCCGTGGATTATCATCAAAGGCAACAGTAAGATTAGCCCGCGTAAAATCCCTTTTAACCTGCACGACCAAAGCTTCATATAGTCCTTGGGCAGCAGCATACTCCATTACACTTTTACTGTCCGAAAAAACCAAGCCGTTCATAGTACACCGTTTGTGTTTTCGCTTCTACTGCTTATAAACCTTACCGTCTTTCATCACAAAGCTTACAGATTCCAATGTTCTTACATTTTTTACCGGATTTTGGTCTACCGCAACAATGTCTGCCAAATAGCCCACTTTTAATATTCCCAGCTCCTTGTCCATACCCAATAGTTTTGCAGGCGTAGTCGTTGCGGATAACAGTGCTGCGACAACAGGCATACCCGCTTCGTGCATAAAGGTAAACTCTTTACCATTATCCCCATGAGCGGAAACTCCCGCATCGGTACCAAATGCAATAGGAACACCTTTCTCATAGGCCCTCTTAAAATTCTTTTCACTTATAGGCCCTATTTCTTTCGCTTTTTTAGCCACAACAGCCGGGAGAAAATTTGGGATTTCTGCCATAGCGGCGGCGGCCTTACCTGCAGATATAGTAGGCACCAGATAGGTATTATACTTTATCATCAACTCCATGGTAGGCTCTTCCATTAAGGTGCCATGCTCAATAGTCTTGATCCCTGCAATGATAGCTCTTCGCATACCCTCGTCCCCGTGTGCATGGGCAGCGGTAAGCATTCCATAATCATTGGCGGTTTCTACGATCGCCTTTAATTCTTCTGCAGTAAATTGTGGATTTTGACCGTTTTTGGCAACGCTCATTACCCCACCGGTGGCGGTTATTTTTATAACATCCGCTCCATTTTTATACCGTTGGCGAACTGCTTTTCTGGCATCTTCGGGAGAATTGACCACACCTTCTTTTGGTCCTGGATCATGCATTAATTCTTTTCTAACCCCATTGGTAGGGTCTGCATGGCCTCCTGTAGTGCCAATGGCCTTTCCTGCGGTAAAAATCCTTGGCCCCATAACAACTCCTTTATTTATTGCTTTTCCCAACGCAATATTCACACCCGAACCACCTAGATCCCTAACGGCGGTAAAGCCGGCCATAAGTGTACGTTTCGCATACACGGTAGACTGGAAGGCTACGTCTACATCGTTGTTGGTAAAGCGCTCCAAGTATCTCGTAGGACTGGATTCACTTTCTATATGCACATGCATATCTATAAAACCGGGAAGCACCGTTTTTGAGCGTAGGTCTACCACGGTATCGGCATCCGTACCCGACAAAAAACCTTTCTCGATACTTTTTATTTTATTTCCCGATACCACAATGGTACGTTCACTTAAAAATTTTCCGTTTTCGGAATCGAACAGCTCGCCACATTGCAAATAGGTGTCTTGAGCAAAGATTTGTATCGTACCTAGTACAAGCATCAAAAATGTAATCCTGTTTTTCATCTTAGTTTGTTTAGTTTTTATTGAAAATGGTTTGGTCTTTTTAGCTATCCTACCTCTTCTAATGTGAAGTTCGATCCCAAATACAAAATTTGATTTTCGTTTACATCAGAAGTTTTTGAACATGTTTTTATTAATACAAATAAAAAGAGGAAGAAATATACGCTATTTCTTCCTCTTTCTCAATTAAACTATACCTTGTTTCAACCTCTAATTTTCTGCTCCCAGACCCAGGCCGACTTCATGGCCTGATCCAAGCTGTATTCAGATTTCCATCCAAGCACTTTATTGGCCTTGGTCGTATCTGCATAAGCAGTGGTAATATCGCCTGCACGCCTCCCTACTATTTTATAGTTCAGTTTCTTTCCAGATACTCTTTCAAAACTCTGTATCGCTTCCAAAACAGTGCTTCCGGTTCCGGTACCTACATTAAACACTTCATAATTCTCCGTATTCTTACCGGCAAGTAATCTTTCCAATGCCACTACATGTGCTTTTGCCAAGTCTACAACATAAATATAATCGCGTATACACGTACCGTCCGAAGTTGGATAATCATCCCCAAAAACGGATAGCTGATCCCGAAGACCTATACCGGTCTGTGTAATAAACGGAATTAAATTTTGGGGTACGCCAACAGGAAGCTCTCCGATCTCTGCACTTGGATGTGCGCCCATGGGGTTAAAATACCGCAAAGCGATAGCATTCAACGAAGGCGTTACTTTGCAGGTATCCGCAATGATTTCCTCTCCCATTTGCTTGGTGTTACCATAAGGAGATTCCGCAACTTTCACAGGAGCATCTTCGGTAATCGGCATTTTATCGGCCTGACCGTAAACGGTACAAGACGAACTGAATATAAAACTCGCTTTGTTCTTTTTACATAACTCTTTTAATATGTAGACCAAGGTTCCAATGTTGTTTTCATAATACAACAACGGCTTCTCTACACTTTCACCAACTGCTTTGGAGGCGGCGAAATGTATGACTCCTTCTACATCCGTATTTCTATTAAAAAAATCCTCGACTTTATCCCGTTCCTTTAAATCCAGTTTTTCAAAAGCTGGCCGCTTACCGGTTATCGCCTCGATGCCATCGAGTACCTTTTCATCTGAATTTGAGCAGTCATCAATGATAACGACCTCAAAACCCTTCTCCTGTAATTCTACCACGGTATGCGAACCAATAAAGCCAATACCTCCGGTAACGAGAATTTTTTTCATGTATGTTTGTTTGGGTTGATATTTTTTAAAGCTACTAAAATCTATAGGCTATCCTTTCATAAACCCGATGACCATAGCCGTAATATGGTTGATCTGTTCATCATCCAACTCCGTATGCATAGGTAGTGAGATAACTTCGGCAACCAACCGATTCGTTACCGGAAAATCAACTTCCTTGTAGCGATCGTCCAAATATGCTTTCTGCCTATGCAGCGGAATAGGATAGTACACTCCGCACGGTATGTCATGTTCGTTCAGATATTTTACCAAGGCATCCCTTTTTCCGTTCGTTATCCTCAAGGTGTACTGATGAAAGACATGACAATCGCAGGTATCACAGATACCTTCGCAGCCATTTACCGTTTTTGGTATTAGAATGTTGGGATTGTTACCGAACGCAGCCGAATATTTTCTTGCTGCCGTTCTCCTTGCATCGCAATAACTATCCAATTTTGGCAACTTGGCGCGCAAGACCGCTGCTTGCATAGAATCCAATCTAGAATTGACCCCTACTACGTCATGATGGTACCGCTCGTACATCCCATGGTTTACGATACCCCTAAGGGTATTCGCCAAGGCATCATCATTCGTAAAAATGGCACCGCCATCTCCATAACAGCCCAAATTCTTAGACGGAAAAAAAGAAGTAGCCCCCACGTGGCCCATGGTGCCGGCCATTCGTTTTTCCCCGGATCTGGATAAATGCTTAGCTCCAATGGCCTGGGCATTGTCCTCTATTACATACAGATTATGTTTTTCCGCAAGTGCCAAAATAGCATCCATATCCGCGCACTGACCAAACAAATGAACTGGTACAATAGCTTTGGTTCTTGGTGTAATGGCCCGTTCTATAGCAGCTATATCTATATTAAAGGTTTCTATATCAACATCTACCAATACCGGAGTTAATTGTAGCAATGCGATTACCTCAACAGTAGCAGCGAATGTAAAGTCTGCGGTTATGACCTCATCTCCGGGCTTTAGACCTAGTCCCATCATCGCAATCTGTAAAGCATCGGTACCATTGGCGCACGGAATCACATGTTTTACATTTAAATACGCCTCCAACTCTTTTTGAAACGCATGAACCTCGGGGCCGTTTATATAGGCCGAAGTTTCCAAAATTTGCGCAATAGAGGTATTAACTTGCTCCTTAATTTCTTGGTATTGACCACCAAGGTCTACCATTTGTATTTTTTTCATTCTTTGATATTAGCTCCTTTCGCACAAAAATACGAAACACCCGACACTAAATTTATCCAAAGAAATGTAATTTAGCCACAAATAGATTCTTTTGTACGCTATATATAACCTTATTGTTTCCACTTCTTGGTTAGTCTTACGGTTACTCGCTAAGGTAAACACGAAGCTTTCACTGTTTGTAAAGGGCAGGGAACACACTTTAGGAATTATAAGAAAAAACATTTCCAAGAGCGACCCTGTTATTTGGGTACACGCTGCTTCCTTGGGAGAGTATGAACAGGGTCTGCCCCTTTTAGAACTGCTAAAACTTCGGTATCCCGAACACAAGCTACTCTTAACCTTCTTCTCCCCTTCTGGATATGAGGTAAAAAAAAACACCCCTGCCGCGGACGTGGTAACGTATCTGCCCATGGACACAAAAAAACACGTACGGGAGTTCCTGGATCTTGTAGACCCAAAATTGGTGTTGTTCATCAAATACGAAATTTGGCCCAACTATTTGTCCGCACTTAAAGAAAGAAATGTCCCCACACTTTTGGTTTCCGCCCTGTTCAAAAAAGAACAGATTTATTTTAAATGGTATGGCCGTTTTATGCGAAATGCCCTAAACACATTTAACACATTCTACGTGCAGGACAAGAATTCCAAATCGCTTTTAAAAACCATCGGATTTAACAATTGCACCGTAACCGGTGATACCAGATTGGACAGGGTTTCGAAAATTTTGGATGCGGATAATACCTTGGAATTTATGGATGAATTTATCACGGAATCCCATTGTTTGGTTGCCGGAAGCACTTGGCCCGAAGATGAAAAGCTCCTTGTGGCTTACATAAATTTAAGCACTAGTGACATGAAATTTGTTATAGCCCCGCACAATATTAAACATGAACATAGCAGGCGTTTAAAGGATTCCATTACCAAGCCTACACTTTTATATTCGGAAAAAAAAGGTAAAAACCTACAGGATAGTCAGGTACTTATTGTAGACACCATTGGCCTATTGACCAAAATTTATAGCTACGCAAGCATCGCCTATGTAGGTGGTGGTTTTGCTACCGGCTTGCACAATACCCTAGAACCGGCAGTTTTTGGCATACCTGTAATTACAGGCCCTAAATACAAAGGATTTAAAGAGGCGGAAGACCTAATAGCCTTGGGGGGCATTCTTTCGGTCAACTCCCAAACAGCGCTCAACCAAACGATAAACGAACTTCGGTCGGACAAGAATAGTAGAACGGTATCAGGCAAAACAAACTCGGACTATATTTCTAAAAACAAAGGGGCGAGCATTAGGATCATGGAGGACATCACAAATCTTCTAAATCCTTGAAGGTTAGTTTTTATGTATCCCGTATCTATCTCCATTGCTTTTAAGGTACCATATATTTAATTTCCCAATTACTTTGCATTCATTTATCCCGCTGCGTATTTTACCTTGTAGTATACATCACATAACATCCGTCCGTAAACCCTTAACCTTCAAACAATCCAAATTATTTAGGACAGGTGGGGTATCCCTATTTTTTTGATGAAATACTTGAAAAACATCGCCTAATTTACTACCTTAAAACCAAACCGTTGGTCTATGGAGTCTATCGACAAAGTGAAGAAAAAGTTTCATTAGGAGGTGGTTTTCGACTTTTTATCGATTTATAAATCCTTTTAACGCTGCTTTATACAATATTATATACATTGACAACCACAATACTATATGGATATGGAACATGAAATTACATTAGGGACAAAAATATTAAATGGTTTTTTGAAAATTATGGTTGCTGGCCTAGTCGTTATATTGATAGCGATACCCCTAGCGTTCATATTGGATTGGATGGGAATCATCTAAATCCGCTCATTATTATCAAAACTATATTTACGACTAACTTAGCGTGCGCATGCGTTATGTACCACCGATACACAAACGCAAATATCCATTAGCACCTATCCCGTACTAGAAAAATAACCAAATCATAAGGATTTTAGCCTTAGTAGGAACGTAATAAAACAACCTTAGTACGTTTCATCTTGCTCTCCACTTCAAATCTATGAGCAAAGTTGTAAAAAACCCGATGTAAAGTAGTATTTAAGCGACGAAATACACTTTTTTAAAAAATCAAACCACAAAATATGAAGTTTTAGCATCGGTCATGTAGGACTTTACAACATAAATAATGAATTAGCGAATAGATTGGATAAATTGGACTCATATAACTTTAAAGTAGGTAATGTTATGAACCATTTATCATTTAAGACTGGGGTAGATTCTTATCTATCTGTACTTGTAGTTGCAATGCATGCCTTTTTGGCTGTCGTTGCAGTTGGAACTTTATTGTCCCTTATAGGGGTAATTTAACCTTTAAAATATTTTTATAGGTAAAAATTTACATGATGGTCAAGCCCCTTTTAAAGGGGTTTGACTTTTTTTATGAATTTAGGCACGCTAGCCAGGGTTATTACAATTTAAAAGGATAATCGCACAAAATCAACACTTCTTTGGGCTCCTGCATTTTAATTCTCCCATTTCCCATGATACCCTTTTCAGGCGACATTATACCAGTTCGTGTTTAAAATTCAGCCAAAGAAATTGAATTGTTTTTTTGGCCTGCGAAAAAGAAAAATCGGGCATAGCCTAGCTACAGCTTATTTTTATTTTGAAGCAGGACGTAAAAAGACACGATTTATCGGCTTATACCAATTTAACTTCTAGATGTCGCATAAAATCAGTTTCTTTTTTACTCATTTGTCGTCATAAAATAGAACCATAGCTAATGCTATGCTTAGATTTCATTCCTAAACTGAGAAAAAAATAATTCAAATTTTCAATACGACATTCAAAACTTAAATTGGTATTATTTTCAATTGGGAAATGGTAGTACAACCCAATCGTATAAAAATTTTGAGTTGAGCTTTGCTCTGTTTTAGAACTATGAAGAATATGAAATTTCATAAAATAATGCCCATTGGCGGCAATAAACCGTATAGCAGAGGTACATAGCAAAAATCACCTTATTTTTTTAATTTCGCTTTTAACAGAATGTGATTAAGCATTCGCAACATCTATCATAAACACTAAATACCATTAAAATGCAAAAAAAGAACATGTTAAAATCAGTTATGGCAAGTGCCGTGGTCTGCTTATTTCTAAGCGCATGCAGTAACGATGAAGGCTCCATTTTTGAAACCCCTATACCCGATAGTGAAAATCCCGGGGAACCAGATCCCGGCCCGGAAGTGGCCACCATAATTTTTAATGCAGAAGACCCGAACCTAAATGAACCTAGCGCCGAAGCATCGGGAGAAGTTGGGGCAACCATACCCGGACGCGTAGTATTTACTAGTGCAGAAACGAAACAACGTCGTTTATATATTACACAGAATGTTGGTGGTGCGGGAGATATGCCGTTCAATGATTTTGACTTGGAAAGTGCGGACCTGCGCAAGGCATTAAAGGCAGATGGGTCCGTTGATCTGGACGGAGCCACAAGAAATGCAGTGGATTTTACTTTTGAACTGCCCGTACCCGCTTTGGACAATGGTGAGATTGTCTACAGCTTTTGGACCACAAGTGGCAAGGGTGATTTTAGAGATCCGGAAAAGAGACAACTTCTTGGGGTGGGCACCATAACAGTAACTGTAGGCAATGGAACTAATCCGGCTGCCCAGGTACGTTCTTTTGAAGGTATTCAACTTTTTGCACCTGCCGCCGATGGCACAACACGTAGTTTCTTTTCACTTTTGGACGAGACCGTTTACCGTATTAACGAGGGTCCGGAATTCAGGGCTTTTTGGGATTTTGGCTATTATTTTGGTGCTTCGGGCGTCTCGGCAGGCGAGGAGGCCTCTTTTGCTTCAACGGCCCAATTTAACGATTCGTTCGGATTCCCCGTAGCGGGCTTGGAACCAACTTCAGAAGAACCTGATGCTGAAAATGAAACCTTGAACGAAGGCTTTTTTATGGCTTCCGAACTAGACGAAGCTGCTTTTGAAGGGGTGACTTTAGCCGGCGATTTGGCCAATATACAAGCAAGTGATTCCCAAAAAATAAATAATCTTGCCGTTGGCGATGTAATAGAGTTCGTAGACAACTATGGCAAAAAAGGCCTGATACTGATAACCGATATCGAAGAAGGGTTCAACAACAACGATTTTATCGAGTTTGATGTGAAGATTCAACCTTAGAATACCACTCAATAATACTGCGGATTTAACGTAGTAATACGGCCGAGAACGTTCCTTTTTAAATGGATGTTCTTGGCCGTACTATTTTTGTTTTGTATCCTAATCCGTTTTGAAACCAACCTTAGCACCTTAATTAAAAGGCTATTGAAAGAACGGCCCGCTTTTAACCCAAAATATGTATTAGAAAAACTATTACAGTTCCGAGCTACTACGAATACTACCGCTGCGTTACTTTTTTACGATGTAACCATAGCGGTGCAATGCTAAAATCGATGCTACCCGAATATTCATTGCATTTCCAAGCTTCATAACGAAGTTCCGATACATAATTTGAGTTTAAACAACCGAACTTTGTTATGGACTTCTAAATCAGCACCTATTATGGTTTTTTCAATATGCTAAAAATCCTTCTTCTTGCTTTTTGCCAGAAGTCGCCATATTGGCAATACGGTCCAAAGTACAAGCATTAGCATGGAAATAATTAGGCCTTGATCGGTACCAAAGAATTGTTTGAATACAGCGCCCGTATACCCCAAGAGCGCAGAAATATCTAGCTTTAATAGAATTAAGGTCCTGGAAAGGTCAATAGGGTTAAAAATGGTTGCCAAAAGCGAAAAGTTATCCAGCGGATAGTCTTCAAAATACATGAGGGACATTAAAAAAAGACCGTCGTAAATTACAGCCAAAAACAGCCACAATAGCACAGCATAGCCAAATCCCTTGATTTTATTTTCATTGGACAACGCCAAATTAAAGGATAACGCGGTAAAGATGAGGGTAAGAAAGGCTCCTACGACCAAGAGCAATGAAAAATCGAATATGGCATCGCTTCGCAACAGTCCGTAAAGCAAGAATGGAATACCAAGGCCAAGCACCAAACTAAGTGCAAGGGAACCGGCCACCCCTAGGTATTGCCCCAAGAAAATGGAACTCCTTTTTATAGGCTGTGCCAAAAGCAGCTCCGTAAACTCCTTGGAATTGTAAAAGTACATAATGCCAAATATGGTACCGATCAAAGGTACCAGCACAATAATGATGTTCATGAGGGTTATAATTGCCTTGGAAACGTCGTTGTTCAAAAAGAGCAGTACAAAGCCCAATAAGAGATAGAACAGAAAATATACATAGCTCCATCGGCTACGGACAAGGTCGTAAAAACTGTATTTAAGTATCTTAAGCATCGGCTGGGGTTGTTGCAATGGCCGCTATGGCATGTTCTAAATTTGTCTGTTGGGTCTTTTTTTGCAGTTCGTCTATACTTCCCTTAAAGTAGATTTTTCCTTCGAGCAGATATATGATACTATCTGCCACCTCGGCCACGAACTGCATAATGTGGGAGGTAATTAAAACAGTCTTTCCCTTCGCTTTTTCCTTTTCTATAAGGTTTTTAAGGTTGATCAGGGACGCGGGGTCCAATCCTGTGGTAGGCTCATCCAAGATAAGTAAAGGACTGTCGAACATAAAGGCCAGCACAATGTTCACTTTTTGTTTGGTGCCACCGGAGAGGGTGGCCAATTTCTTATCTAGAAAAGGTTCCAGTTTAAAAAGTGCAATTAAATCATCCTCTTCACTGGGCCTTTGCCGTAGGTCTTTGATCATACGTATCAACTCCTTCACCCTTAAATTACCGGGAAAATTGGCTATTTGTGGCAGGTATTCTATTTCATGACGGTACTTCCATTTATTTTTTATGGATTCTCCGTTTATGGAAATACTGCCTTTGTTGGGCACTACCATTCCCAAAATACTTTTGATGAGTGTTGTTTTGCCTGAGCCATTAGGTCCCAGCACGGCAAAAATGCCCCCTTTCTCAATGGTGAGATCAAGACCAGAGAGTACTTGGTTCTTTCCAAATTTTTTATGTAGGTTTTCTATCTGTATCATGTTCTTGTCTTCCTGTCAATTCTTGCCCTTTCCCTCACACCATGCGCACCTCCGCTGGGGAAATCATTTTTTTTACTTATATCTAAATCCGTAAGAATCAAAACCACCTTCCTCATTTTTAGTATTGGTTTGCTGAAATCCAATAGTATTATACCCGATCCGATTATATACTATTCTCAACTTACAAGTTTTAATTATCATTTGTAACCGTATAATTTCCGTTCTACAAATTTTCCTACAGGTCGGTTCCGACCACAGCATTTCCCGTATCCACTTTTTTCATCAAGGGACTTTCGTCCAATAGGTTGTCCGGTGTAAAAATGGGCGATACTTTTTCGGAAAAATCTATAATATCCATGAACAAGCTTCGCAACAGGACAATGGTTTCCGGTGTACGGTTAACAATGTAGGAAAAGAGCTTTACCGGCCTGTAGGGCACATCGCCCACGCCGTCCTTGTCCAAATCATAACCCGTATAGGAACTCCAATAGTTGCTTGCTATTTTATTGTCGTTCAAATTACTATTGTAGGACACATCAAAACTGTTGTACATAAAATTATTATTTTCAAAAACATTGGTATAGCAGGCACCCAACACTTTTATGGCCCAACCGTTATGAACAAAGTTGTTTTGCCTGTACGTAATGCGGTTAGAGCCTTCGATTTTTATTCCTATCGTATTTTCCTCAAAAGTATTCCCAACGATTTCTGCATCTCCAATTTCCTTAAGTAACATGCCATACGCAGCAGCACCCCAATTTTTCCTGAACAAATTGTTCTCCATTCGTATATGTTTGGAGAACATAACGGCTACACCCGCACCATTGTCCTCGAAGGTGTTATTGGAATATACATCGTTGTTGCTGAACATAAAATGTAATCCGTATCTAAGGTTATTGCTACTTAGGTTATTATGGATGGTAATATCGTCCGAAAATTCAAGATATATACCATCTCTCGTACCCTGTACAATATTGCCTTCCACATGAACATTGTTACAGTACCACAATTGAATTCCGTTACCGGAGTTATATTCATCCTTGGCCTCTCCTACAATCTTGTTATGAAATACCCTTCCGTTATCCGATTTTTCTAAATAGATGCCAAAAAAGAGTTTTTCCAGCACCATATTCCTAATTAAATAATTTTGGCTTTTCACTACTCGTATAGCAGCGTAATCCGTTGTATAGCTGACACCAACATTGGTAAGGTGCAATCCGTCCAAGGTAACGTTATCCGACGCTACCCTAATAATTTCGCCTTGTTTGTCGCCATCGATTAGAGGATGCTCCTCCCCAATAATGACCAAAGGCTTGTTTACCAGAATATTAAACTCTTTATACGTCCCTTTTCTTATCCAAAGCGTATCAAAATCGGCAGCCAGGGCAATACCTTCTTTTATAGATTTAACTTCACAGTCCTGGCAGATAGTTATGGTATTTGCCCGTAGACTTTGGCAAACCAAGAACAAATAAACCATGAGCATTACTAAAGGTTGTTTCTTTTTCATAAAATCCTGCACTTCTTCAGCTAAAATCTGCGATTACCACTAAAATAGGTATAAAAAATAGGGTTCTGAACATGTTAACGGACAATCAAAAACTTGGAATCCTTAAAGGCTTCTACCCAGTGCTTTTCTTCCTTTGCAAAACTTAAATGTTCCATTGCTTCCATGGAATAATCCTCCCCGTTGATATGGAATACAATAGCACCTTCCAACATAATAAGATTAGCATCGGTAGGGGAGGTATGTTCGGGAAATATAGCTCCCTTTTCCAAACTAATACTTAGAATTTCAAGGGCATCGTTTTTTACCAGTTTCTGTATTTGAAGGGCATCGAAACCCTGCGACTTTATAGTGTTCTTTACGTGATACATTCTTTATATGTTTTTATTTGATACTATATTGATAAGAAAGGGGTAATCAATTACTAGACATACCATGCCTATTCTCACCAACCAACAGTATGAACAGTGTTATTCCGATTATAGATTATACTCCACAAGGCCATTAGTTCCATGATAATGGCTTCATTGAGTTTACCGCTAAATCTACTTAAACCAAAAATTAGAGATTAAATCTTTTTTTAAGTTTTTCCCAAGTAAACATATCGCCTAACTGTTCCGCTTGTACCGTTTTAGCCTCCTCCAATGTGGCAAATGCCGTTAAAAACTCACCCATGGGACTCGGAATATTTTTGCTGATCAAATAGGTGGCTTTTGTGGCATCTACAAACTCGCCAGGCGCATTGTAATCGTTTACAAGGAATACTTCAATCGTTTCCATGTCCACTTCCTTCAAATGGTTCAGCATACATTCCGTAGCATCAAAAGAAAAGGTTTTACCTTTTTTGGTCATAAATTGTGCTGCATGCTGCTTGCCCACAATGGTCATGCTACAATAATGACATCCGTCCGAACCATACACCACGGGTTTAGGCGTGTTGGTACATGAAATTACAAGTGCTACCAATAAAAGTAACATTATACTATATTTTTTCATTTTCATAATTGTTCAATTCATTTTTCAACTACAGAGACTATTCCATTTATAATTTGAGGGTTCACCTGTCCACCTTACATATCAGGTCTTTATAAAAAATACTTATCCGCATCGGATAATGTGTTGCCGCAAGTTCGTATTTCCAATTCTTTACGATTTCTTTAAGCGGCATCGGGTTTTTTAAAACCCAAATAACCTGCAACCAAAGTTAAGATCATTCCCAGAAATAACATATAGGCACCCAATCTTGGATAAGAGTATGCATCAAAATTCAACATTTTCTGATGGCCTAGAAGTGGTGGCTTATAACTCATGGGTGTACCGTCCGGGTTGGCCAATTTCATAATAGCCTTAGGGTCTAGGTTGGTTCCATAATCTATCATCCAAGCATTAAAATCGTACATACCCAGAATACCCAATACGGACATCAAAACAAACCATCCAAAGAACCATTTATAAGATACTTTATCCAAATAACCCAGCATGCCAAACAATACGCCTAAGGCCACCATACCACCAATGACCAAAGGAAAAACACTAAACTCCCACATATCCTCCGGTTTTGGCAGGGTTTTCATCCCAATGTAATGGTTAAGGCCATCTATATTCTGTATATCAAACTCATTTTGCCCCTGTATACCGTTTATATAAATATCCAAACCCAAAGGTTCCGGATACTGTGGGGCGCCCAATTCAATGTTCCACAAAGGGAAGACGAACAACCCCAACAACAACAAAGAACCCAACATCATTATTATACTTGCTTTTTTCATTATTTAGTTTTTTAAATTATGTACAAATCGATTTACATTTTGGATGGTCGTTTTTGTACTAATCTAAAAAAGCGGGCAGGTTTTAACGCGCTACCCGCTTTTCGTTTGAAAAAATGATTCTAAACCTAAGTTACTAGTCCCCTCCTAAGGACCAAGAAAGATCTATGTTGGAATCTGCAGGGGATACTCTAATATATCCTTGCATTTCTTGGTGCAATGCAGAACAGAAATCCGTACAGTAGAATGGCCATACGCCAACCTTTTTAGGTTCCCATACAGACGACTTTGTTTGTCCCGGCATAATCAACAATTCGGAGGTATTCTGACCCATCATGGCGAAACCATGCGGTACATCAAAATCCTGCTCGTGGTTGGTAATGTGGAAGTATACCTTGTCGCCCACTTTTACACCCTCTATATTGTCCGGGGTAAAGTGGCTGCGGATCATGGACATATAAATGTGCACCTCGTTACCTTTACGCTCTACCCTTGCTTGATCTGGTGTAATTACGGCGTCCGGGTGCTTGTTTTCATCCAAACGGTAGATTTTTTTGGAGTTTGAAGCTAACATATCGGCAGGGATACCTGCTGCATAATGAGGCTCTCCATGCGTTGGAAAATCGTAAAGCAGCTCCATTTTATCACCTGAAATATCATATATCTGCGCCGAGTGCTCCAACTCGGGGCCCGTTGGCAAATATCTATCCTTGGTAATCTTGTTCATGACCACGGCATACTTGCCATAAGGTTTTCTTGAGTTCCCTCCAGGAATCATTAAGTGACCAACAGAATAGTAGGTAGGTTTTCTATCCAATACCTCCCATGTACCCACTTTCCATTTCACCACTTCAGAGGAAATAAAATACGTAGTATACGCATTTCCATTATTGTCGAACTCGGTATGTAAGGGGCCTAAACCACCACTTTTAACCGTTCCGCCCAAGACGTCCTCGAACTTTAAAATTGGAATTCCGTACGCCTCCCCATCGAACTTTTCGGCTTCTATGGCAGCGATCATTTTACTAAAGGAGTGCACACTTAAATCTGCGGACAACTTCCCGTTACCTATAATATACTCTCCTGTAGGGTCTACGTCCACACCATGGGGCGATTTTGGGGTTGGTAAGAAATAAACAGCCCCTGGCACGTCCGATGGATCTACCGTTAGGACTTCCTTTTTCATGGTTGTAGTCGCTGTATGGGTTTCCTCATCGTAAATGTTATGTGCATAATTGGCAGGCATTTTAGTACCACCGCCGTTATTTACATATTCCTCGATTTTTTTCCAGTTGATAGCGGCAATAAAATCCTTATCGTTCTGAGAAGAATTAACTTCCAACAAGGAATTGGCCTCCTCTGTATTATAGGTAGTAAAAAAGAACCAGCCATGTGATTGGTTACGTCCAGGATGGGCAAGATCATAGTTAAAACCAGGCATCATTAACTGGAACTTGATATCCATGTGGCCGTGCTCGGGATCTACGCTAAGGAACGAAAGGGCACCTTTAAAATTACCCTTGTATTCATCTATAGGCATATCGCGCTGTGGAACTGGAACGGAAAAACGTGTTCCGGCAACTACATACTCCGTATTTTCGGTAATGAACGAAGAACTATGGTTACCCGCACTATTGGGTATTTCTATAATTTCCTCGGTCTCGAAAGTGGTTAAACTAATTCTGGCAATTCTGGGCGTGTTATTTCCGTTAAGAAATATCCATCTACCATCCAGTTCTCCATTGGTCTGGGATATATCCGGGTGATGGGAATCGTCCCAAGGAACAAAACCAAAAGAGGTTTCCAACATAGGTTTGGTCTCTTCGGAATACCCGTAACCAGAGGTAGGGAATTGAGAGAACACCGGAATCTCTTTGAACATACGCCCGGAAGGCAAGCCATAAACGGTAAGGTTACCGCTGTAACCACCGGACATAAAGGCATAATACTCATCTTGTTCACCGGGCGCTACGTAAACTTTCTCAGCGGCACTGGAAGACAGCGCTCCATTGGAGGAAGATTTTCCATTTTGGTTACCGCAACCGGTAAGCATCAAGGCCGACCCTAGCAGTGCAAATAAATGATATGTGTACTTTTTCATTCTGTGTATATTTATATATTTCTATTGGTTTAATTTATTCCGAAGGAGGCAAGATTACTTTATCTACCACATAGACAGTACCATTGCCGGCATCTACACTGCCTATTATTTTGGCACCGCCCACATAGATATCCTCTCCTTTTACTTCCACTGTGGTACTCAGGTCACTTGCCTGTCCCAGTTTCTTTATTTTCTTCATCAGGTCCATGGTATAATTACCAGCGGTTACATGGTGCTTTAGTATATGTGCCAAGGCATCCTTGTTCTCAGGTTTCAACAAATTCTCAACCGTACCGGCCGGTAAGGCATCAAAAGCGGCATTGGTAGGCGCAAATACCATCAAAGGACCTGCATTTACCAAGGAATTCTCAAGTCCTGCAGCCTGTACCGCAGCCACCAAGGTGGTGTGGTCAGGTGAGCCAATAGCGATTTGTAACACATTGGGTCTTGATCCATCGTCTTCAATAAAGGCCTGACCTTTATTTTGAGCGTCCACAGCTTCTGTTGCCGCAGGCTCACTTGTAGTGTCGGTTTTGGTCTCGCCTTTACAACTGCAAATGAACAGCAGCATTAAGAACGATCCTACTAAAAATTTTAAATTGGTTGTTTTCATAATATATAGTTTACGTTAATAGCATTAAAAAGAAAGAGTTATATCAGAAAAAGTAAAATACTATCTAATTTACTATCTCTTCCTATCTTTTTATAAGGTTCTATAGTATTCCAATATAGACCGCACCTCGTCTACCGTTAGATTTTGGTTGGCCATTGCTGCACCATTAAACTCTATCAAAAGATCTTTCGCACATCTATCTTCCGAGGTCATCAACTGAGGGTCTAAAATCATGTTCATGATCCACTCCGGACTTCTTCTTTTCATAATACCTACAGGGGAAGGCCCAATAAAACGCTTGTCCAACTTATGACAGGCCGTACAATTGCTCTTAAAAAGTTCGGCACCCGCTGCCGCCATCTCTTGATCGATTACGGGATCCAAGGTAATTTCCTTTATTTGGCCTACACCTTTTTCATCCAGGGTAATTTGTTGGGAGGGAGGTATATCACTGACTGCGGGCGGGGTCTCTACCTTTTCCTTTGTTTTTTGACGGTCCACGCTAAACCCATCCTTCTTTTTTTCTTCTTTTCCTCCACATGCTATCAGCAAAAAGGAAAATAATATTCCTGAAATTAAAACCTTTGTATTCATCTGTTTCGTTTTTTATTGTTCTTACTGCACCCTTAAAATTGATTATTTGTTTTTTTTAATATTGATTTTAAAAATTGATGTATTTAAGGCATCGTTTTTTAAATACAGTTCAAAAATAGACAGGACTTAAAACAAAAAACATGATAAAAATCATATAAAGGACAAAAAAGTCTTTTAATCTTTATATTCGTAAAAAAATTGTTTTTCCATGCTTTCAAATTCCTCCAAATACGCCCTAAATGCGGTGTTATATCTGGCCGTACACTCATCGAACGAAAAAAAATTATTGGCAAAAGAAATTAGTAAGTCGACCGAAATTCCGCAGGCATACCTTTCAAAATTGATGCAGGAACTTACCAGACACAATCTTATCTCCTCTGTTAGGGGTCCAAATGGCGGTTTTTTTCTTACCGATGAAAACCGAAACGTATCGCTATTGGAAATCGTTACCCTAATCGATGGCGACAATAGGCTTACCTCCTGTATGCTGGGTCTGCACAAATGTGACGCCGATAACCCTTGCCCCATCCATCATTTTGTGGGCGACACTAAGACCAGTTTTGTAAAAAACTTAAAAAAAAATACCGTACAAGATCTCGTGGCCGACATTAAAGAAGGAAAGAGCTTTTTACATCTTTGAAATCGTTTCCCGGTTTCTTGATGTTACGTCAGCAGTTAAAAAATCTGCAAACACAACCTAGATATATCGGCTTTAGAATACTTGGTTTCTTTACTTTTACATCAAATATCATATCCTATGAAACTTAAAGCCTCCATACTCCTAGTAGCATGCACCTTTTTGTTGGGTCTCAGCGCTTGCAAGGACAAGACCAAAGAAAAGACCGAGGAAACCAAGACCCAAACACTGGCGGCAAACCAGTACCGGTGCCCCATGGATTGCGAAGACGGCAAAACATATACGCACACAGGAAGTTGTACCGTGTGCAACATGGACCTGAAACCCGTGTCCGACACCGCCGGCACAACCTGCTCCGTTCACCAAGACGGCAATTGCAGTTGTAATGGGTACGATTGTGCCTGTGAAAACTGCCCAGAGCATGGCTAGCAGCTGTTCTTTAATTTTTATAGAACATAGGTAACGCAAAAACGTTTACGGCGTACACAACACCCATTTCCCTGAAAAAAACTAACATTCAAACATTTAAAAGGCCACCCTTAAAGAGGGCGGCCTTTCTATAGAATTAAAAAATTGCTTTTATACCAGTTCTATTTTGAAGTAGGGCCTAAAAAAGAAACAATTTATCAGATGATTTTAAATAGGGAAATGGTATTAGAACTCTAGCTCAAAATAAAGACTGCTGCCCTCATTTTCATCCGTAACGTCCTCTCCTTTTAAAACTTCATCTGCCGCGCTCATCAGTTTTAGGTTTATTTTCCAATAGCCGGTCATGGTCAGGGAGAGTTTTCCCGTGTACATTCCCGTTGCGGCATCAAAGTTCAGATGTTCGTTATTGGGAGAGCTATGGTTGCCCATACCGGGCATTCTGGGGTCTATTAATATAGTGTAGTTCTCCACAAGCGGAAATTGCATCATATTCTTCATCGTAAAGACCATGGCAGAAAAATCATTGACCTTTACCTCGGGTTCTATGGGCATCATCGCTATGATATACCGTTTGTCATCGGCGCCCATAAAACTGGAAACCCGCTTTTTACCATCTGTAGGGGCATCTACCGCAACCCGCTCGGAGGCCTCATAGGTTTGCCCATTTATGGTATACTCAAAATTGAATTCCCAATACTCATCTGCATTTCCGGGCATTTGAAAAATACTGTACCCTTTGTACACCGATGCATCCTCGGTTTTCACAATGGCCGATTTTGGACAGGAGTGCATCATGGAAACCATGTGCATAACAGGGGTAAGTTTAATTTCGGCATTGGACACATAACTTGCAGTACCCTGATCCTTAATGCGGTAAAACAGTTCGTTATAACCGATAGTATATTGATTTTGTTCTGAATACACTTCTATTATATGATTATTGGCATCTATGGAGGTTAGCAGATTAAATTCCTCCAATGGGTTTTCGGTGATCGTAATCGGGTCGTCATTTTCATCGGTACATGAGGTAAAAACCATGGCTAAAAAAGCGATTGCGAATAGGAGTTTTATTGTTTTCATAATTGATAATTTAATTTATTTTCCCACCCTTGTAGGTAATTCATTCTTGGCAAAAGCGGGAATTTTGTATGTAGTATTAGATTTAATTTGACTGTTTTCTGTGATGTATTTTTAGCTCAATTGATGGCATAAGAAACCGTCGCAAAGACGTTCCTACCCATTCTTGGGATATTGTTCCAATCCGTATAGGTAGAATAGAATTCATCAAAAATGTTTTCTACCCCTGCCTTTACAAAGATGTTATCGTTGTTCCAGGTAAATGTTTTTCCTAGGGATAAGGAAAATACCATATAGGCGTCCGTGCGATCCTCTCCAAACTCCGGGTTAAAGTTCACCTGATCCGAAGCCGCTCTCATATTAAAAGCCCCCGTAAACCGCTGCTGGGTATACTGCAAGGTTGCGCTATAGGCAAGCGGACTTATAAACGGCAGGTTGCGACCGTCTTGGTCCGTACCCCGGTGATAGGAGACCAAGCCACTAAGTTGTAACTGTGGCGTAATATCGTACTCCCCGTCCAAAGAAACATTGTAAAGGTTGGCATACGCCAAGTTGTTGTAGATTTTTACGCCGTCCGCACCTATGGTCATTGTGCTTAAGCTAGGGTCTATCTCTCCGATGATAAAATTGCGGGTATGGAAGAAATTGCCTTCTAGCCCTAGTTTCAACTGCTGCACCGGAATTGCTATCTTGGCGTTCGCTTCCAGCGCCTGCTCGTTCCTTAAGTTGGGATCCCCAATGTAATCATGGTTATCAAAACTATTGAAGAGGTAAAACCCGAAGCCTTCCGAAACCGATGGCGCGCGGTCGCCAAAGGATAGTCCACCCCTAAAATCCATTTTATCCGTCTTTTTTTGGTACTGGGCGCCCACACTCTTTAGAAATCGTGTTTGTTGCTGCGCCAGTTCCGGATAGAAAATCCGTAGACTGTTGAACCCAAACTCGTCCCTAAGGTTAAAACCTTGTACTGCCAAACGTGTGGAGATCTTTATGGTACTTTCCTTCAATTTCCATACATCTTCCGCATATACACCGGTATTTATTGTGCGTACATCTGGCCAGGTAAGCATAAACATGGCATTTTCGTTGGGATTGTTGGGATACATGGTCATCTCCGCCAAGGAGCGGTTATAAAATCCGTCCAGTTTAAACAAAAAAGAATGGTTATCCTTTAGTAATCTTGCCTGCGTATAATAACCGTAGGTGTCGCTCCAACCGGGCATATCCATACGAATGGGCACATCCGGGCGTTGGCTATCGTCCATAATATGGGTAATGGAATTTGCGTACAACTTGGTTTCCCATTGGGTAAGGCCACCTATAAAATCATCCTGCACCCAACTCACCGAACCTATAAAGGCACGTGCCAGGGAAACATCCATAGGTAGGGCAGGATAGCCTACATCTACCGCTTCGTCAAAAATAAAACTGGCCAAAAGTTTTTGTCCGTCCGCAATTTTATAACCGGAATTCACGGATAGGTTGTATTTGGTAAACTGGGAAAAACCCACTTCTTGACCCCCACCCGCAAGGTAATTTTCTGCCTTACGGTAAATGATATCGGTATCCGCGTAAAAACGTTCTCCGGAATAATTGAGCTCCCCACCAATAATCTGGGCACTATTATTACTCTCAAAACCTGTTTCTATAGCGGTAACCCAACCCAGTGGCCTAAAATTGCTTTTCTCCAAACGCATATCGAGTGCACCACCAATTGTACTGCCATGTTCCGAGCCTTGCTGCCCACTGGCAACATGTACATCCGATACATTGGAAACATCTACATAAGAAGTTACAGGATCCATACGGTCCGTACAAGCACCAAAAATGCGCATCCCGTCAATGGTTATGGAAAGGCGCTCGGTAGTCATGTCGTTAAGTACGGGTTCCCATGCGTAAGCCCCCCTTTTTACCATGTTTACTTTTTTGGAAGACTCCAAATATTCGTCCAGCGTAGACAAGGGTTTATGGTGTGCCGCATGCTCTAGCGCCTTCTGATATGAAGAAATTACGATGACCTCGTTTAAATGGATAGGTAAAATTGAATCTTTAAAAAGCACCACTTCCTGCTCCTGTGCTGTTAGCGAGAACGTCAAAAGCACAGCGCAAAAAACAAAGAAAAGGCGGCAACGATACTTGTTTGGGGCGGGCATCAACAGACACCCTGTACCCGATATGAAGGTTTTCATTCGATTAGAGTTAAAACTGATTTAAAATATGTTCGGGGTACGGACTGCCACCGGTAATTGATACTACCGCGGTGAGAAAACCGTACAATACATAAATCAGCTTACCTCTGGTGGGTGGGCAATATCGGAACCGCAAAGCCTGATAACAAACTTTGGGGCCGTGTTGAAATTATCTTGTCTTTGAAGTGAATTTATTGATAAGAAGTGATGGTTTAGTAATGCCTCCACAAACACGACGTGCTGTATTTCGCTTTTGGCCTGGCGTTCGCTAAAGGGGTTTTCATCATTTTGACCGGTTTCCTGGGCCAACATTTGAGTCAGGTAGCACTTACCGTCGCAATTAAGTTCCGGCTCATCCTTGTTTTCACAAAGCACGTTTACGATATAATCGTAATTAACGATGTAATCCACTATGGGCCACAGGGGCTTTAGGAGCATCGTTACCGCTACAAAAAGGATTACCGTACTTTTCATAGGAGCAAATTTAAGACCGTTTTAAAACGGATAATATGACAAAAGTCATAAAGTTAAAATAAAAGACTTTTTTGTCCTTTAATCAGCCTTCGAACCCATTATGTCCGGAACTCAGAACTTCTACAAATAGTTTTTTGCCGTTTGGGAGCTAAATAGGAATTAATCAAATCAAAATCCATTAGCCCGACCGACACAAGAAAATACAAGACCTATCGATAACCTATAATTATCAACTCTTTACATATTTAGTATGAACAACCATTGAACTAACTCGCTATATTTGAGAGGACTAGAAATCACCAATAGTAAATACACTGGCTTAGATGTTATATCTATTGGGTTTTCATGTACTTTAGAAACCATTAACAACAGCTAAGAATCCAAGATAGGAACACCGAGTTTTCGGGTTTGGAAACACTTGGTTTAAAACACACCTAACAACCTCCAATTAAAAACGAAATACTATGGCAAGCAAGAAAAACAAGAAGTTCGTACGACCAGGAAGCATTTGTCCTATATTACTATTGTTCTGCTTTTTACTAGGAACCCATCTGCAAGCGCAGGTCATTCCTACTCCGGAATCCGTTTTTGGTCATGAGGTTGGCGCTACCTATCACTTGATCAATTATGAACAATCCATTGATTATTTTAAAAAGTTGACCGCAGCAAGTGACCGTATGGAAATGATGCACGTGGGGCATACCAGTGAAGGACGACCTTGGCATATTAGTGTTATTTCCACTCCCGAGAATTTAAAAAATTTAGACGCAATTAGGGAAAATACCATGCGAATAGCCCATCCTGAAGGGCTGAGCGAAAAAGACTTGCAGACAATAATAAAAGACCAGCCTGTAATCGTAGATATCAATGGAGGTCTGCATGCCGCCGAAATAGCGGGTTCACAGCATACTAACCAATTTGCCTACGAACTGTTGCGTATGGATCAGGATGAGTTCAATAGCTATTTTGACAAAACTGTTTTGGTCTTATGGCCAACCTTGAACCCGGATGGTCAGAACATTGTGGTGGACTGGTACAAAGAGATCAAGGACACGGATCACCCCACTGCGCCCCTGAACAAAGTGTATCAAAAATATGTAGGGCATGATAATAATAGGGACGGCTATATGCTGAATATGCAAGAATCGCGGGTTTTGGCGCATACATGGCGTAATTGGGAACCGGAGATCCTGCATGTGCACCATCAGCAGGGGCACGGCTCCGAGCGAACTGATTTTCACAGAATGTGGCTCCCCCCATTTGCTACTCCTGTTGGGGTGCATACGCCTCCCCGAATTTTGAGGCAGATGAATACCTTAGGGATGCAAATGGCGCAAGAATTGGAAACTAGGGGACTTAGAGGGGCAACACATATAGGGGAGATGTACGACGCTTACTATACCGGTTATAACGATTATATAAATATGTACCACAATTCCATAGCCTATTGGACAGAGGTAGACGGGGGTCAAAACCAATGGGCAGAACCGTATAACGTTCCACAGGAAAAAGTGCTGGAAAAATTAGGGTCGTTCCGTGCTCAAAACCTATTGGTAAGCCCATGGAAAGGTGGACAGTGGAATTTAAGCGATCAGGTAGCATATATGGTGACCGTAAATTACGGCGTATTAAAATATGCAAAGCACAACCGGGAAGACATTCTCTACAACCGCTATAAATCAGGTACGGAAACCATTGAGAACTATCCTGAATCATCACCAACAGCCTATATAATACCACAAG
This sequence comes from Maribacter chungangensis, assembly GCF_042676845.1. Lineage (NCBI taxonomy): Bacteria > Pseudomonadati > Bacteroidota > Flavobacteriia > Flavobacteriales > Flavobacteriaceae > Maribacter > Maribacter chungangensis. The sequence goes on along the minus strand of NZ_JBHTHY010000003.1, from coordinate 672,956 downwards.
ATCAAGAAGACCCGAACAATGCCATAACCATGCTGCGCAGATTGGCTTTTAACGGTGTAAAAATTCATCAACTTACCAAGGAAATGGCCATAGCAGGCACTTCTTATCCGAAAGGAACATGGGTAATTCCTACGAATCAAGAATTTGGAAATCTTGTCCCCGAAGTTCTTGGAATCCAGAACTATCCGCATATTATGCGGGGCGATGAACTTAAACTCCCTTACGATGTAGCGGGCTGGACACTCCCCTATTCTATGGGCGTTGCCGTGCAACCGGTAGCGAAGCCCCTAGCGGACGAGGTACTAAAAGCCTTGGAAGCCGTAAAAGGCGAGCCAACAACGTGGGACGAGAACAAAAAGGCAAAATTAACCGCCAATCCTGTCGCTGCCGGTATCGTTTATCCTGCCAGAGCCATGGAGGGTTCAGGATCTTCCTTAGCACTGGATCCAACTGTGAACAACTCCTATATCCTTATGAATCGCGCGCTAAAGAACAGGGGAAAAGTAATATATGATCAGACCGGTTATAATTCACGTTCCAAGGGAACCTATGTTGTTTCGGGCATCAACAAAAACACCCTGATGGCTTGGGCAAAGGAGTTGAACATATCCGGTAAATGGACGAATATAAAAAACGGTAAAAAGTTAAATCGACTCAAAATAGGGCTATACCAACCTTGGCACGGTAATTATTATGATGTGGGTTGGACGCAGTGGCTTTTGGAAGACCATGAATACGAGGTGGACCTACTTTACAATACGGATATTAAAGATGGTAAAACCATAAAAAAATACGATGTCGTAATCTTTCCCTCTATTGGACCTGCCAGAGGTGCCGGCGAGGACGCAGACAGTTTTATCTTGCACGGCAACTCCAAGGATGTAACGCTTGACAAATATGCCGGAGGAATTGAACAAGAAGGCCTTAATACATTAAAAACCTTTTTATCGGACGGTGGAAAATTGGTGTTCCTGAATGCCAGTGTGGAATTTGCGATTAAACATTTAAACCTTCCGGTAGAAGATGTGGTAAAAGGCAAGGAACGTAGTGAGTTCTTTGGTAGTGGATCATTGTTCAGAGCGGAAATAAATCAAGATAACGCTATGATGAGCGGTGTTTCCAAAGAAGCGGACATCTATTTTAACAACAGTCCGGTTTTTAAGACCAAAGAAGGTTTTGAAGGCAATGTTCTCGTGAGCTATCCGGAAACAGGAACTATTCTTAGATCAGGCTATCTCATGGGAGAAGATCATTTACGTGGCAACGCTGCCGCTTTGGAGGTAAAACAGGGAAAGGGCACCGTTGTCCTCTTCGGTTTTAGTCCGCAATGGCGTGGTCAGACATTTGCTACGTTTAAAATGCTGTTTAACACGCTACATCATTAATCCAAAACGGTGGGTTGGATAGGTTTAACCAACAGCACATAACTTACCAAGTTTTACCCTATTCTAACTTGTGGCAAATAGATAAACATTACCATTTACCATAGCGGTAGAACAAATGCCAAGGCTTTGAAGTTCTAAAAAATAGTTATGTACAAGGTTGTAGAGAGCTACCATTAAAATAACGGACAAGCTTCTCGTCCCTCCGCAACATGGAAATGTTGAAAATAGTCGCAAAAAAAAAGCCTCTCGTTTAAGAGAAGCTTTTCGTCTGTACAGGCGGAGAGACTTCCTCCAAAAAATGGCGGACAAGCTTCTCGTCCCTCCGCAACATGGAAATGTTGAAAATAGTCGCAAAAAAAAGCCTCTCGTTTAAGAGAAGCTTTTAGTCTGTACAGGCGGAGAGACTTCCTCCAAAAAATAACGGACAAGCTTCTCGTCCCTCCGCAACATGGAAATGTTGAACATAGTCTCAAAAAAAAAGCCTCTCGTTTAAGAGAAGCTTTTCGTCTGTACAGGCGGAGAGACTTCCTCCAAAAAAAGGCGGACAAGCTACTCGTCCCTCCGCAACACGGAAATGTTGAACATAGTCTCAAAAAAAAAGCCTCTCGTTTAAGAGAAGCTTTTCGTCTGTACAGGCGGAGAGACTCGAACTCTCACACCTTGCGGCACTAGATCCTAAGTCTAGCGTGTCTACCAATTCCACCACGCCTGCATATCCGTTCTAAAACGGGATGCAAATATAAAGTAAAAATTGAATTCTCTAAATTTTACGGCTTTAATTTTCTTTGTTTTTGTACTTTTAAGGCTTATTCAGAAGCTACATTAATGCAAAATATACCCGATTACATTGCCCAACACAAACAACGTTTCCTAAACGAACTTATAGCACTTTTAAAAATACCTTCCATAAGTGCCGATCCCGCTTTTTCAAAAGACGTGCTCAACACGGCCAAGGCGGTAAAAACAGCTTTGGAAACAGCAGGTTGCGACCTCGTAGAGATTCACGAAACGGCAGGCTACCCCATAGTTTATGGAGAAAAGATCATTAACACAAAACTTCCTACGGTTTTGGTCTACGGACACTACGACGTACAACCGCCCGATCCACTAGACCTGTGGAACTCGCCCCCGTTTGAACCGGTCATACAAAAAACGGAACTGCATCCGGAAGGTGCTATTTTCGCCAGGGGCGCCTGTGACGACAAAGGCCAGATGTACATGCACGTAAAAGCCATGGAACTCATGGTCAATACCCACCAGCTGCCGTGCAACGTGAAATTTATGGTCGAGGGCGAAGAAGAGGTGGGCAGTAACAACCTAGCTATCTATGTAGCCGAAAATAAAGAAAAACTGGCCAACGATATCATCTTGATTTCCGATACGGGAATGATCGCCAACGATGTACCGAGCATTACCACAGGTTTAAGGGGACTGAGCTATGTTGAAGTTGAAGTTACAGGACCGAACAGGGACCTGCACTCCGGACTATATGGCGGGGCCGTGGCCAATCCCATCAACATTTTAACGAAAATGATAGCCTCCTTACATGACGAGGACAACCACATCACCGTTCCCGGTTTTTATGATAAAGTGGAAGAACTCTCCACTGAAGAACGGGCCGAAATGGCCAAGGCGCCTTTCTCCCTAGCCGCCTATCAAAAAGCCTTGGATATTGAAGCGGTTTACGGCGAAAAGGGCTATTCTACCAATGAACGCAATTCCATACGCCCTACATTGGATGTAAACGGTATATGGGGCGGCTATACCGGCGAAGGGGCAAAAACGGTCATCGCAAGTAAGGCCTACGCCAAAATTTCCATGCGACTGGTACCCAACCAAGATTGGGAAGAAATTACCGAACTTTTTAAGACACATTTTGAAAGCATCGCCCCGAAAGGTGTAACCGTAAGGGTAACTCCGCACCATGGTGGTCAGGGCTATGTAACCCCAATAGACACTATTGGCTATAAAGCGGCGTCAAAAGCTTTTGAGACCACTTTTGGAAAAAAACCGATTCCACAACGTAGTGGCGGTAGTATTCCCATTGTATCGCTTTTTGAGCAGGAATTGGGCAGCAAGACCATTTTAATGGGCTTTGGTTTGGACAGTGATGCCATTCACTCGCCAAACGAACATTTTGGGGTATGGAACTACCTAAAAGGGATAGAGACCATTCCGTATTTTTATCAGTATTTTACGGAAATGAACAAAGGATAGGTCAATCGTTTTTGCTGGATAACAAACAACGGGAAACCAAAAAACAAATGGGATACCACTAGGTTGACCCCAAGAAGTATGCGACGCTAACAAACCAGCTTAAGGCATTACACCCTTTGGCGGTGCCTATTAAATTGCAATCCGTGCACGCTCAAAAAGACTGGAAACTACGGTAACCAGCTTGTTCAAATCTACCGGTTTGGCCAAATAATCGGCAATACCCAGTTCAAACCCCTTTTCCTTTATGGTAATATCCGTACTACCGGACATGATCAAAACGGGAACCTTGGATTTTCGTTTTACCCTTATATACTCCACTACCTCCACCCCGTTCATTTTGGGCATTTGGTAATCTACAATAACCAAATCTGGCTGAAATTGTTCAAATACTTTTACCCCTTCCAAACCATCGGAAGCGGTTTGTACCTCGTAACCGCGGTTCGTTAATATACGCTGAACGGAAAACGTGACTAAAAGCTGATCGTCTATGGTTAATATTTTCATGCTCTTACCAATTAAAGTTACAAAACGGCGTTTTACTTTTTTTACCAGCCGTTAAAATACAAGGCTAATCAACACTTATATTTTGTAAGTTTATTCTTACTTATAACTTGCAGAGCTAACGCTTTATTGTATCCGTTTATCGAAAACACATCAAGTACCTATTATTCAATTAAATAGACAGCTCAGGTTATTTATTATCCTACAATTTACACCAATCATTTTTGAAGTCTTACCCCTTAGCATACGCTTTTAAACCAAGTAATTATTGCTTTTTAACCGGTATTACCATAGCACCAACTTTATATCTTCTTCACGTATTTGGTGATAATCACCGTTTGCGTAGGACCTACTTTACCTTCAATATATTCCGCATTCTCCCGATCCACGGAAATTCTGCGCACCGCCGTACCTTGCTTTGCCACCTGGCTAGAACCTTTTATTTTTAGGTCCTTGATCAAAACAACGGAATCCCCATTTTGTAAGATAACACCGTTTACGTCCCTATGGATGATTTTTTCGCTTTCCAACAATCCCTCTCCCGTGGCTTTTGCCCACTCCAAGGTACCGTCGTCCAAATACATCATGTCCAATAAATCCTTTGGCCATCCTTCTCCCTTTAACCGCGATAACAATCTCCACACCACGGCTTTTACTGCATCGTGCTCACTCCACATACTATCGTTCAAACAACGCCAGTGGTTGGCATCCATGGGTTCCGTATCCTCTATTTGTGATCTACATGTTTCGCAGATTAAAACACTCCCATCCACACCTCCGGTAGATTTTGGAGGCACCTCATATACCTCTAAATCTGTACTTGCCGCACATAATTCACAAATTCCGCCACTTCTATCCCGTAACTGTTCCGCTACATCCATGTCTTTTTATTTAATGTTCTGCAAACTTAGCCTTTTCAAAAGACTTTATAATCCTTGGGCCTTACCCCGAAAAAGGGGTCGGGCTATCCATTAAAAGTACGCTTCGCCAAAAGAGGCGAATGCGGGCTTTCCCCCGAAGTCTCGGGGCTATCCCTAACGCTAAAATCATAATTCAAAGTTCATAGTAACCAACTCTTTAATAACACTGATCAGACTAAATGACCATGTAAATCCGAAACAAAAACTACTCTACATTTGTAGAATTAAAAATATTGCTCTATGTTTGTAGAACAAATAATCGAACGTACATGATGCAGCTATCAAAATCCGAGGAGGAATTAATGAATATTATCTGGAAGCTAAAAAAAGGCTTTATGAAGGATCTGCTAGAGGCGCACCCGGAACCAAAGCCCGCCACAACCACCGTGGCTACGCTACTTAAACGTATGGCGGACAAAGGTTTCGTAGGGTATAAAACAGCCGGAAGAAGTAGGGAGTACTATCCCTTGGTAAAAAAGAAGGACTATTTCGCAAAGCATGTAAACGGACTCATAAAAAACTTTTTTAACGACAGCCCTGGTCAGTTTGCCTCTTTCTTTACCCAAGAAACGAACCTGAGCAAAACCGAACTGGAGGAATTGAAAAAACTGATCGACAACGAAATTCAAAAGAAATAATCATGGGTATCTACCTGCTAAAATTTACGGCCTGTTTAGCCATTCTATACGTCTTCTACAAAGTATGCTTGGAAAATGAAAATATGCACACCTTTAAACGCGTGTACCTTTTGGCATCTTTAGCCGCCGCTTTGATCATCCCAATAGTCGTATTTACCGAGTATGTAGAAGTAACACCGGTCTCCAATATCCCAGCGGAGGACTATACCACATCCCAAAGAACAGCTAGCCCTGTGGGCGTACATACTGTATCGGAACATACTATTATAGATGTAGCACCTATACTATGGAGTGTTTATTTTATAGGAGTACTGTTCTTTGGGGTAAAGTTCCTAAAAAACCTTTATCAAATTCTTGGACGAATCCGTAATAATCCAAGGCAAAAGTGGAATCGATTTATCTATGTACTCTTAAAAGATCCATTGCCTCCGCATACCTTTCTGAGCTATATTTTCCTAAATAGGCAAAAGTTCGAAGCAAATGAAATCCCAGAGGAAGTATTGGTTCACGAGGAAGCGCATGCATTTCAGAAACACAGTTACGACATTTTATTTGTTGAGTTTTTACAAGTCATATTCTGGATAAACCCTTTTATCTTCCTCATCAAAAAAGCGATAAAGCTCAACCATGAGTTTTTAGCCGACGAAGCGGTGCTTCACAAAAATATTTCAACAGTCGCCTATCAAAATACCTTGCTTTCCTTCCTTTCAAAGGATAGCGAAAACCAACATCCATCACCTTTAGTGAATCCCATCAATTACTCATCCTATTCATCAATCAAAAAACGATTTAACATCATGAAAACACGAACATCAAAACCTGCAATCTTACTGCGAAGTCTGTTACTACTACCTCTCGGAACCCTACTGCTGTTTGGCTTTAGCACAACCAAGAAAATAACCAAAACTTCCACCGAAAACCCACCCCAAATTAATCGATCGTTCCAAAATAGTAGTACCACGATCACCGATCTTAATTTTTTAATAACAGCCAACGGCACTCTAACCTTGAACGAAAAGGTAATATCCGTAGAAAATATTCAACTAAGTATAAATGAACTAAATCCTAACCTTACGAAAGAACAAAATACCAAATACGTAAACGCATCTATTTTAACTGAAACAGACAACCAACAAGAACTTGTTTCAAGAATTACAAACGAATTATTAAAGTCAAATATTTACAGTCTGTCTATTTCAAACATAAACACCTTAAAAGCACTAAATATTTATAAAAAATCTAATAGCAGCCGGTATCATGGTAAAACCCTAGAAGAAGCCAAATTGATTTATCAAGAACAAGAAACCAACCCAACCAAAATTGATACAATTAGTCTCCCGTCAGGATGGAAGATATCAATGAATGCTGTGCCATTAAAAGAGATGAAATCAAGCTTTAATTCAACACTTAAGGAAGCTATACTCACAACAAACACATTTCAAGATAAGACAACTATTAAAGAACTAATCCTGAATATTGATGAAAACGGACAATTATTTCTACAAAATGATAAGATACCAGTGGAGGACTTGCAGCAATCCCTGTCCAAAATCAACCCACATCTTACCAAACAAGAAAGACAACAAATGGTACGTGCCGTGGTGTTTGCCCCTTTAGGAACGCCACAAAAAGTAATAGACCGGATAGATGCCGCATTCATGGAATATGGCGTGGCAACGATAAACATAGTAGGTCCGGAAATGGAAATAAAAATAACGGGGCCACTAGCCACTCCTGAACAAGTAGCGGAATACAACAAACTGGCCAAGCACTATAACCGCATGCCACGTAACAAGATGAAAATCTATAAAAAAGACGTAGCGCGACTAGAATACTTATTCTCAAAAATGTCTGACGAGCAAAAGTCCAACGCCGAACCTTTTCCGGATTTTCCGGAACCGCCACCTGCACCAAAGGCACCAAACGGTTTAAGCGAAAGAGAGGAAGCTGCACATACGATTCAAAAAATCATTGAAGAGCAAGATCCGTATGATGTCGTAAACACGGGAATCAGAATAAATACCAAAGGTAAAAAAGTAGTTTTTCCAGAAAATACACATGTATACATCCGCAACAGTCGAAGTAGTCCTAAAACTCCTTCAGGACTTGTAGACCATTTAGCCAGTGATGACCTAAAAAATGCCCAATTCTATTTTGAAGGGGAAAAAATTTCATCAAAAAAAGGCTTGGAACTCATTAAAAACAAAAAAGACATCAAGATCGAAACCCTGCCTTATAAAAACAAACAACCTGAGGTACGTATTTATAAATCGGAAAGTAAAGGAACTATTCCACCACCGCCAAGCGCGCCAAAAGTTGTAAAAAGAAAGCTTAGCGATAGTCCACCGCCACCCTTACCACCAAAACCGATATCTCCCTTAGACCATGTCATTGCCATGGCCAAAAAAGATGCGCAATTTCTGTATGAAGGCAAAGAAATTAGTTCCGATAAAGCCATAAAACTTCTTAAAAACAATAAAGATTTGAATATAGACAGCAGGGCAAGCAAAGGAAAACGACCTGTGGTAAAAATATCTGCTTCACCTATTGAAATAGAATGAATGTCTTTCGAAGGCCCCGTTCGGGCACCGAAGGATTCCTAATAAAATATAAGCCCAAGGAAATAAATTGTTTCGGCAACTTAAAACAACAGGTGATTTCAAGATATGCCGCCTTCTAGCAAGGACAGGTAATCCTGAACCAATGCAACTCGCAAAAAACATCATTTTACGAGTTCAAGTGTAACAATATCCTAGAAATAGCGTTCTAACAGGTAAGTCAATCATCAATACTGGACTTAATAGGCATTAATACTGAAACAAGTTCAGCATCAATCAAAAAACGAATTACCATGTTACAACGCTTTTTTATTCTCTGTTCGGGAGCGGATTCCGAGCTCTTAGCAACCTGTTCCAAAGGGGAACGGAACAAATATGCCGGTATTGGTGCAACGGTATTCTTTACCGCCGTTATGGCCTTTATTGCCAGTAGTTATGCGCTTTTTACGGTTTTCGACAACGTATATACCGCTGTTTTCTTTGGTGTTATTTGGGGCCTTCTTATCTTTAACCTGGATCGTTTTATCGTCTCTACCATTAAAAAGAGGGACAGTTTTAAAAACGAACTCCTACAGGCGGCACCGCGTATAGTGTTAGCCATTATCATTGCCATAGTCATTTCCAAACCGCTGGAAATGAAAATATTTGAAAAGGAAATCAACCAAGTATTATTAGAACAAAAAAATGAGCTCACCCTTGCCAATAAAGAACAATTGGCCTTACAATACACACCAAAAGTTGATGCGCTAAATGAAAAAATAAGTGCGCTAAAAGATGAGGTAGATACCAAGGAAACGGAAACCAACGCGCTATATGACACCTACATTTCCGAGGCGGAAGGAACGGCTGGCACTAAACTCCTTGGAAAAGGTCCGGTGTACGCAGAAAAACGAGAAAAACACGATGCGGCATTGGCAGAGCTGCAAGCTTTAAAATTGGCCAACAAGGAGAAAATAGCTGACCTAGAGACACAAATTGCAACTTTAGATGCGGAATATGCCCGGGTCGTGGATACCTCCCAACCTATTATAGATGGTTATGACGGACTCATGGCACGCATCACCGCTTTGGATGCTCTGCCGTGGCTACCTTCCTTCTTCATTTTTCTGCTGTTCCTGGCCATTGAAACCTCGCCCATTATTGCCAAGCTTTTGGCTCCAAAAGGGGAATATGACATTAAATTGGAAGAAGCAGAAAGCATTTTGGCCTCTTGGGTCGCTCAAAAAATGGCGCAACGAGCGCTTATTACAACAACCGATAGGGAGATGAACCAGCAAATCTATGAAGATTTAAAGGGCGAGGAAGAGCTCTACGGGTACAAAAAGAAAAAGGCTGCCGAACTGTTACGCCTACAGGCAGATACATTCCATGACATTCAAGTAAAGGGATTAGAATAAGTTATTGGGTTATTAGGTTATAGGGTTACTGTGTTATTGGGCTATTGGGTTATTGGGTTATTGGGTTATTGGGTTATTGGGTTATTGGGTTATTGGCAAACTAAAAAAGCCGATACGAATACCGGCCTTTACAATAGATTCGGGGGAACTATCTTTACATCATGCAACTACCCTCACGGTGCTATTGGGGTAAGTGTGCTTAGTATTATTTCTTTTGAGGTGATGCTTACATCACATATCTGATATACTTTTTTAGAACCACTTGTTTGTAAATATCCTAAGTGCCTTTTGGTTTTTTTGAGTTTATTAGTCATCATCTTGCTTTGATTTTTAAGCAAAGTTACCCTGTTAACCATGGTAAAATGGACAAGATTCGATAAAGCTATAAAGTACCGTAGACGAAAGGTAATAAAGTATAGATGAGTCAATTGGTGTATGAATTGGTTTCGATAGACACAAATGAAGATAGCCTAAACTAATTCCCCCAAATTCTGTCCCACAAGAGGGACAACAGCCGTTGGGCATCTCTTCTGAACTTTGGTTTTTCGGTCACCGTTACATTCCCGTCCTTTTTCTGCAAGAGATAACTAAAGGCCCATTCTTCCTCGGTCGGGTCCAGGCTTATTAATCCAAAACGGAGATCGTTAAAATACAGTTCATCCTCCTTCTTGGTGATGGTGTACCAGCCCTCGGCAATATTTATGAGCCGTTTAATTTTATCCTCTTCCCTTAACTCCCCTAAATACGAATGATTTTTAGGGTAGGATCGAAAACTGATCTCTTGACTATCAAAAAAGGAATAATTCCCTATCAGATAGGCGTCCTTAGTGTCAATATTTGCCGTCCATAAAATCGTATTCATAGGGGATGGTCGTATGTTGATGTCGGTATAGACGATTCCTTGTGCATCCAAACTGTTGGTAAAAGCACGATAGGCCACCGCTTTCAATACCAAGGTCAATGCCAAATACGATGTACTAATGGTGAGCCCCAAGCGATTGAACCTACTCCGCTTTGCCAGTGTTCTCCTTTGAAATGCCGCTAAAATCAAGAAAAATAAAAAAGGAAGCGTGTACAAAGGGTCTATGACGAATATATTTTGAAATGCCAACCGCAGATCAAAAGGCCAAAACAACTGTGTGCCCCAGGTAGTAAAGGCATCCAAGATAGGATGCGTAAAAAGTCCCCAAAAGAAAAGCCAGGACCAATCGCGCCACGTGGCCTTTGCGCTATGATGAATTTTCCACACCAACCAACCGAACACCGGTGACATCAGTATCGCAAAAAAGACGGAATGGCTAAACCCACGGTGAATTTCCGTTGCCGTCACCGTATCGGTAAAATACCTGGCAATGATATCCAAATCAGGGATGGTACCCGCAATAGCGCCATAGACCATGGCCTTATTACCGACTTTCCTTCCCAAAACAGCCTCGCCTACCGCCGCGCCTAAAACTATTTGTGTTAATGAATCCATAAGCCCCCTAGCCCCTAAAAGGGGAATTAATTATTTAAGTTCAAGTTCAAAAACAAATGCAAAAATGAAGCTGCTGGTTATCAATTCAAACTAATCATGACAACAAAGTTTGTATGGGATAGTACTTTTTTACCTGAAACAACAGAAACTAGTAACATTATTTCTACATTCTAAAACTACCCTATACCAATTATTTTACCGTCGCAAAAACCTTTTTTCCTATACTTCAACTCAAGTTTTGCTCCTCGCAAAAACGTCTTTAGTAAGCGCACTTTGTACTTTTGCACTTCTTTACTTTTCACTTCTTACTTCTTACTATCTTTTTTTCCACCCCCTAAAAACTACCCTCCAACAACTACACGCTAACAACTAACCTCTACCCTCTATTCAACTATCTCCATCTTCTTCAACAGGAAGGATGCATTCATATTCTGACAAATACCTTCCTTGAATTTATAATCAAAATGCAGTTCATTAGCTATGATCTCTGCATCAAAATAGTGGTTTTGTACTTGGGGCAGTTCTTTTGCCACCTCACAAAGACTTAGATCGTGGGTAGCTATGATTCCTGTGGCTTTGGAGCCTACCAAACGTTCCACGAATTTACGGGAACCCTTGGCCTTATCGGTACTATTGGTTCCTTTTAATATCTCGTCCAACACAATAAAATAACGATCGTGCTGAATTTCGTCTACAATGAACTTTAAACGTTTTAATTCTGAAAAGAAGTAGGATTCATCGTCCGTCAAGGAATCGGTGGTACGCATACTGGTTATCAGCTTTATGGGGACATAGGTTACCGACGTAGCACAGACTGGCAAGCCTACATTTGCCATCACGATCTGCAGGGATACCGTTCGTAAAAAGGTACTCTTGCCGGCCATGTTGGCACCTGTGATAATAAAGAATTCCTGGTTTTTTATTTCAAAATCGTTCAATACGCTCTTTTTGGGGTCTAAAAGGGGGTGCCCTGCGTTTTTGGACTTCAAGGCAGTTCCTTCTTCAACTATAATTGGAAATGTGTACGTTGGATGATTAAAAACATAATTTCCCAAACTGTTCCGGGCATCGAAAAAAGCAATGATATCGAACCACTTTTCTACAGATGCACCATGGTTTGCAATCCACTTTTCAATTTTTAGACTTGTGGCCAAACTGGCTAGGAACAATCCGTTTCCGAAAATAAGATAGACTACATTATTGTTCTGATCCAATTTGGACAAGAGCTTGGAGAAATCGTGCAAGACCAAGGATGTTTTTCTTCCCTGACTCAAAATTTGTTCTTTTTTGGCCCGTAATACATCGCATGTAAACTCCTTTTCCTCTATAAGTTTTAACAACTGATTGTATTGCTGAAAGGTAGATTGAATTTGACCTGTGGCCGCCCCCAACCTACTCACTTTCTTGGCAAAAAATCCTGAAATCAAGAGCCCAAAAAAGAGCCAATACACAAGCATGGATTCCGAAACGATACCCATAAAGTACAGCACTACAAAAAGCACGGAAAATCCGCCAAAGACCCATGGAAGATACCGCATTGCCTTAGGCATAAAAGCGGTATACGATCGTAACCAAGATACGATGGCACTTGTAGCCGTCTCGGCTTTTGCCAAGGCAGCGGTTGCCGAAAAATCCTGTCGCCATTCCGGATACTTGGCCAATTCCGCGATACTATCCTGCTTTTGTACTATATTATTTATCTTGTTCTCCGTAAGTAGTGCCGCCAAGGCATCACTTCCCTGTGGTAAGGCCGTTCTATTGATATACTGATAAAAAGAGCCCTTACCGAAAAGGTCAATATCCTGACTATAAAAATGTAAGGGGTCTTTGTACGATTCACCGTCGGGCAAGTCGTGAAAATCACGTTCTAACACCCGCAATTCTATTTCGTTGATACGAATGAGCTCCTTGACCTTGTCCCGTTTCTTTTGCAGATCTGTATGACGGGACACCAAGTACAAGAAGGCCACCACAGCAGCCAATACGGTTGCCGCAACCCATTTGGTATTGCCGTACAAGAGGTAGACCCCGAAAACAGCCAACAAAAACACGGACAAACGCACCATGCTGGAGGCGAACAATTGCTTTTTTAACTTGGAAAGCTCGGTACTATATTTTTGTATTTGAGATTGATAAAAAGAAGCGGCATCCTGCATTATAGCGATACGGTTTTGCAATTAAAGCGCAAAGATATGGATAAGGGACTTAAGGGAGCGCATCCAGTTCCGCCTTCAGCTTTTTTGTGAATTTGGATACCACCAGATCATAGGAATGGTCTATGAGTTCTTTGGTCAGTTCAGGGTTTAAACGTTCTATATAAACGGTATTCCAATGCACTTTGCTCATGTGCCAGCCTTCAATTATGTCCTCATGTTCCTCACGAAGCTGCACGGCTCTCTCGGGATCACATTTTAAGTTTATTTGTGTTGGTGTCCGTTCCAGACCGCACAAGGCGAACATCTTACCCATCACCTTAAAAACCAAAGTGACGGCATCAAAAGGAAATTCTTCGGTGATCCCTTTTTTACCAAGGCAATAGTCCCTAAATTCTTCGACGTTCATATCGTTCCAATTTTGTAAGGATGCACTCTTCTAAAATTCGGAGACTATCCCAAACATATCTGATCTTCCAAAATTCGGCGTCCCCAATATCATCGTCCTTTATAGGCTCTTCTCTCCTACCTTTTAACGTATCATAAAAATTAATCGCCTCTTCGTTGGTATCCAACACCCATAAATAGAGTTTATCCGTCGCATTACGCTGCCTAATTTCCTGGATAAGCTTTTGTATTAATACCGTTCCCAATCCCCTTCTTTTTGCCTTTGTGCTTACATGCAGATTATCTAAATAGGTACCATAATACGTACTCTGATCTATATAGGCACAACAAAAACCAAGGAGCGTTCCCTCTTCCTCCGCTAAAACTATATATTGATGTTCTGACGGATGCAAAAAACGTTCTTTCCAAACCGCTAGACGCTCACGGTGCACTTTATTATCCAAAAAATCATCGCTGAAGGTGCCCCTGTAGTTTTCTTGCCAGCTGTTTGCGTGCAATTCCGCAATCTTCCTGTAATCGCCTTCAACAGGAGTTCTAAAGCAAATCATTTACATCAAATTGATGTAGAATCATAGACAATAACCTTTGTCCATAATCCGCTGGACTCCTCCACAAATTTTTTATGCGGGGCTTCATCTTGGTACAGCTGCTGTGCCTCGGCAGATTCAAACGTAACGATGAGGGAATAGGTAAACGAACCATCTACCACATCCCTGCTAGCCTTGGGCGGTCTGCCAATAAACTGTGTTTTTGCATAGGCCGAATTGTCCAAAAAGGTACGTAAGGAGGTTTCAAAGGCTTTTCTGTCTGCCGGACTATCGGGATTCTTTAACCAGAAATATACGGTATGTGCAAAATTGGAATCAAATTCGTTCATGGTTTCGTTTGTTTGGCCTATTGCCGTTCCTATCGTCATTAAAAATACTAAAGTTATAATTGCTTTCATTTATTGTTTTTTCATGATTACATCCCCTCCTTCGAGAAATTATGCTCAACATACGAATTTTCAGTAACTTTGAGTTAAAGAATAAAGATATGGATATCAAAGCATCAAAAATAGAACTTGTTAAAATGATATTGAATATCAATAACGATACAGTTATTAAGAAGGTCTTAGACTTCGTCACTAATGAGAAATCCGACTTTTGGAATGAATTGACTGAATCTGAACAGGTAGAAATCCAAAAAGGAATAGCGCAACTAGATCAAGGAAAACGAATGCTATATAAAGATGTGCTCAAAACTATATCTTAATGGACGTTTTTTATCCGAAAGTGCAGCATACAAACTAAAAAAACTTACCGAATATTTATTGGACGAATGGGGCTATAAAGTCAAAAAAGATTTTTTAACAAAATTCACCTCAAAAATAGAACATATCTCTGTACACCCTGTGAGTTGCCAAAAGTCAATACAATTTGGTGGTATATATAAATGTGTAGTTACAAAACAGACAACATTTTTCTACCGTGTGAATTTTGCACAGAAAGAAATTGAAATTATCACGCTCTTTGATACTCGGCAAGACCCTGATAAATTGTTGCAACAACTAGGATAAAAACTTGTAAATGGCCGAAATTTGAAGTTAGTTTACTTGAAGTGTTTAAAAAAAACACCGACCTGATACCATATTTCCTTTTACAAACTAACCTTCAATCTTTTTCTTTTGCTCTTCCGTAATATTCAAGGCCGTATAATCCAATTTCCAACCAATGGTCTCCACAATTTGTTCTATGAGCAAAACGGTCTGCAGGGCTTCTTTCCGTGCCGTATCCATAAGGCCGCTTTCCGGAATTTTCTCCAGAATATGCTTTTTCGCCTCTTGGTTCAATGTCGTTAGGTCATTTGGGGTAAAGGTGTTGAACATACCGTTCTTTATATCGTAAAAATCCAGTTCCGGTTGTATGGACAGCACTTCGGGCTGAGGAAAACTGGTGAGTACAATTTTCTTATTTCCATCATCGGCATGCATCAGTATTTTTTGAAGATCGTAACCGATCTGGGCCTTGGCCTTTATAACGATGAGCGCTTTTTTCTTACTACTGACCAAACTTAGAAAACGCTCTTTGGTATTCTCGTATTTATAAATTTCGGCAAAATCGCCCTCTACCGAAATCAATTTACAGACGGTCTTTATCTTTTCCAACAATACGGTAGACTGGTGGTTGGTAAGTTCCTTACTCTTTTTTTTCCTGAAAAAAGAAAACAGCCAATACATGATGATGCCCCCTAAGATGAGGCCAAGAAACAGTTCTAACATACTATCCATTTGGTAAAGTTACTAAGAAAGTACATTATTCATTTTTTATTTTATACAGCACGGGCCTACTGGGACTGGCATCGTTCTGAAAAGGTGCCACTTGTAGATTCAAAAAATAGCGGCCATCTTCAATGGCATTGGGCACATAAATGAATTCGGTTATCGTTGCTTCTTTCCTGACAGCGGCGTCCACCCCCCAAAATGCCTTATGGGCCAACAAGGCTCCACCGTCCTTTTCCTTATCTACCGAAGGCAAATCTATCAGCAAATGCTGCACGCCTAGGTCTACTAAAAATTGTGCTGCCTCTTCGAGCAAATATGGGGGATTCGTATGGGCGTACTGTCTCGATTTTTTTGACTCCGTATTGGGCAAGGTGCGAATGACCAAGGCCTCCATCGTATTGTCGCCAATAGCATTTTGCAATTGCTTTTTAGTAATCACAAAATCGTCTCCCAACTTGCCCGGCGCAATGGTAACCAATTGGGCAAAAAAGAAAAAACGGTGTAAACTATCGTTAACAGAGGCGAACTCCCGAGTAATATGACCTACACATTCCGTATGCGTGCCATGCGCATGCGGATTAAACCAGATATCGTTGAAATTGGTACTGGCGCCTTTTTCTATACTGCCCACAAAATCGCCATCCGTATGCGGTAAAATACGTGGATGTTCCACGTACCAGGCGTTTACATTTGTTGCATTGCCCCGCAAGGGCATGGAGATGTCCAAGGGTTTGGCCAGGTTGATTTGGTATTCGTTTTTCTTATGTTTTATGATTGCCTTCATAATACTTGGTCTAATTCAAATTTACTTTATTTTTCATCAAGCAAATACAAAAAGACCTTGATTTCATTTGATATAGAAATCATCGTCAATTTTAAATACCATAAATGTATAGCTTAGCAGGGCACCCCTCCGTCTTCCTGCCATCCCGATAGCTATCGGGAGGTCGGAATCCACCTCCCCTTGAAAAAGGGGAGATGCTATCGTCATAGGCACCGCCAAAGGGTTTGATACTCCGATGCTTGCCCCGAAATTCAAAATCAGTTTCTTATTGATGCCTCGTGGGCTTGCCCCTAGGTAGTTTACTTTCAAATACCATATCAATGAGTACTTATTCATCGTTCTTTCCATCAACTTAGAATACGCAACAACGCAACCTAGTAATTTTGGAGGTATTCACTTCATTTTTACAATGAACAGATCGGCCGCTATCCCATCGGCCAGAAACTTTCCTTTATTCGTTGCCAAAAGCAAGTCTCCATCCGTAAACAACAGGTGCTCGTTGATGTATTTATCGGCCTGTAGGATTAGGTACTCCTTGTATTTGATGCCAAACTCCCGCGCTACCCTATCCAACGAAACGCCCCAAACGGTGCGCAATCCGGTCATCACATACTCGTTGTATTTATCGGTCGTGGACAATACCTCTACCTCCATGGGCAGTTCCCCGTTGTTCAATGCCCTTATGTACTTTGGATTGTTATTGATGTTCCACCCACGTCTTTGTCCGTCAAAAGAATGTGCGGACGGACCAATACCAATGTACTTTTTCTGTTGCCAATAGGCTGAATTATTTTTGGAGAAGTAACCCGGTTTCCCAAAACTTGAAATCTCATAACACGCGTACCCGGCCCTAGTTAGCGTTTCATTTAAAATATCGAAATGCGCTTGTGCCACCTCATCCGGAGCAGGTTTAACCAAACCCTTTTTTACAAAATCGTAAAGCGCCGTTTTAGGCTCTACGGTAAGCACGTAGCTGGAAATATGCGGAATATTAAAGGACAATGCCTTTTCTATATTGGCCTTCCATCGCTCGGCACTCATGTTGGGCATACCGTAAATTAAGTCGATGGAAATGTTATCGAAGTGGCGTGTTGCCAGGGATAACGACGCAATGGCCTCATTCGCAGAATGCGCGCGGTTCATCAACTTTAGATCTTCATCAAAAAAAGATTGTATTCCAATGCTCAACCGATTGACCGGACTTTTGGCAAGCTCCAAAATCTTCTTTGGCGTAAGGTCATCCGGATTGGCCTCCAAGGTAATTTCTGGATGTTCCGCTATGTAGTAATTTGTATACACGGTAGCTATAAGTTGCGCTATCTCCTCCGTATCCAAAACCGAAGGCGTTCCGCCACCAAAATAAATGGTCTCTACCATAATACCGGCAAATTCATCTTTCCGAAGCTCCAGTTCTTTACATAAAGCCAATACCATCGCTTCCTTCTTTCCCATAGTGGTAGAAAAGTGAAAATCGCAATAGTGGCACGCCTGTTTGCAGAACGGTATGTGGATGTAGATGCCAGCCCCCTCCGCCCCCAAAGGGGGAACTTTTACTGCGGTGTTCAAACCTTTTAATTCTGTCAAAACAGTCTATTTTTTATTTTTCCGAAGGTTAACCTGTAAAGAGTTCTTAACTCCCCCTTTGGGGGTTGGGGGGCTGTTCTGCTTTACAAAAGAACCCCACCCAGAATAGCTCTTGCCTACCTCTACGCGTCCTTCGTTATAAAAGTGACACACCGCGGCTGCGAGTCCGTCCGTGGCATCCAGGTTTTTGGGCAGTGTTTTTAGGCCAAGTACGCTTTGCAGCATTTTAGCGACCTGTTCCTTACTGGCGTTTCCGTTTCCGGTGATCGCCATTTTTATTTTTTTGGGCAGGTATTCCGTTATGGGAATTTGTCGGGAGAGTCCGGCTGCCATCGCAACGCCTTGGGCACGACCCAGCTTGAGCATGGATTGTACATTCTTCCCAAAGAACGGTGCTTCTATAGCAATTTCATCCGGGTGATAGGTGTCTATGAGTTCTATGGTACGTTCAAAAATGAGCTTAAGTTTAGTGTAGGGGTCGCTATATTTTTGAAGCAAGAGTTCGTTCATTTGAATAAACTCCATCTTTTTACCCACTACCTTGATGAGCCCAAAGCCCATAATGGTAGTTCCCGGGTCTATGCCTAGTATTATTTTTTCGTTTGCCAACCTTTTCTACTTGGTGTTTAACTGAATGGGAATCCTAAATTTGGTACTCACCGGAATACCTCTTTTGAGTGCCGGTGTAATTTCCGGAACCGTTTTTAAACTTTGCGTTACAATACCATCAAATTCCGGCATTTGCTTTAGAATGTATCGGTCTTTTTCTATCTCCAAAATGTCTATTTCCCCATCTGCATCGATTACAAAGATAACGGCTACGGTAGGGTTATCCTCGGAATCTACAATAAATTCAAATTCGTTCAGGGTTTCCTCAAAATGTGCGGTTATCCGTTGCTCAAAACATTGCCGCTGTTGTTCTTTTGTGGCGGTTTCATCACAATCCAAAAAAAGGGGATAGGTGTCTATGGAGTTCCAGTCGATTTCCCGAAGTTCGGAGTCGATCAATTCCTGTGTTCTTTTTTCCTTTGATTCAAAGAAATGACAAGAAAACAGACTTAAAGAAACCAAAACGATACAAAGACGCTTCATTATGCCTAATCTATGGCGAAAATTACGAATTTTTAATCAGTCGGCTCCTTGGCGTAATGTATTTGTTCCTTGAGTTCGGAAATCCGTTTTTTGGCCGTCCCGGAAAAGAAAGGCACCTCGGCACCAAAGCGTTTCACATACCGCTCGTAGTACTCTAATTTTATAACGGGATCTTTGTAAAATCGGTCAATTAATGTACATAATCTAAAATACAGCATCCCGTCGTTGGGGTCTTCGGCTACCGCCAGTTGTAAATACTCCAAGGCCATTTTTAAATCCTCCTTTTCCCTTGCCAAGCCCGAGAGTGCCATAAAACCCTTGGCCAAGACAGGCCTTTGGATGTCCATTCCCTTTTTTACAAGTATGGTGGCCGAATCCAATTGTTTGTTCTTACGATAGGTTTCCGCCAAGGCATAATAATAGTCCGAATGGGTATCGTTAAATTTCAATAGCTCCCTATACGCCGACTTAGCCTTTTCAAATTCCCATTCCTTATAATAGCTATGGGCTAATTTTTCATACACATATTCCTTCTGTTCGCCCAAGGCCAACACCTTTTCCAACCACGGGATAGCATCTGCATACCGCCCATCATTATACAAGACCAAGGCCTTTAGGTTTACCATGGCCACATCGTTTTCGTAAAAACGCAGGCCTTGATCTATGTAATGAAGTGCCTGGTTCTTTTCTCTTTTGACGGTAAAATATTTACCCAATTGAAACAGACTTCTAAGATGGGTGCTGTCCTTTGCTACGGCATTTTTATAGGAAACCAGACTACTACCAGCTTGCTCTAAGTTGCGATACGCTTCGCCCAGATAGTAATGGTATTCGGGATTATCCCCGGCAGTGGATACCAAGAATTGAAAGCTTTTACGCGCTTCATCGTACGCCTTGGATTTTAAAAACAACTTCCCCAGTTCAAAATGTGCGAGTTGTTGCTTGGCATCTCCTTCCAACACCGCCTGATACTGTGCAATTGCCTTATCCATATTGCCAATGGCACTGTAAGCGCGTGCTATTTGTATGCCAGCACGTAACGTTCCAAGTGTTGCGTAGGCATTGATCGCCTTGGTATAATTTCCGGTGGCGTATAGGCTGTCTGCTTCGATGATTGATACCGACTGACCTCGGCCCAGCAAGGTGAAAAATAATAGTCCTAGGGCACTATACTTTATCAATCTTTCTTTTTTAAAGTGATTTCTACGACACCGTTCTTACCTTTTTCTCCATATTTATCTTCTGCGGCCTTGCCTTTGAGGACATTTACGGATGCTATGAAATCTGGATTGATGGTTTCAATGTATTTTTTAGTTGTTTCAACACCATCAAGGAAGTAGATTGGATTTTCATCTTTATCCTTAGTCAACCCTGTTTTATCCTTAGTTACTACTTCAACGACTCCATTTTTTGCTCTTTCACCATATTTTTCAATAGCGGCATCGCCTTTAATAACGTTTATAAATTTAATGTTATTTGGGTTAGACTTTTCGAAGTCTATAAAATCCTTTTTAGTGTATTCGTTTCCATCGACCATAAAAAGGGGGGTATCATCCCCTATACGCTCTTCTTTCTTATTTGTTGTATCCAATTTCCAATTAGCGGTTTCATCAGCATTATAGTCCAAACGAAAAGAAATTGGAATGGAATAAGGAACATTTACCTCTTTCCCATCTTTTTTACCGGGAACCATGTTTGGCAATAAATCCATGATTCGTTTGGCTTCATTTTCCAATAGCACATCTGGCCCTCGCATTCTCAAATTCTTGATTACGCCATCCTTACCAATAGTAAGCAATATGTTCACTCGCCCTTGTAGACCCTTTTCCTGTGCTTCTTTTGGATATCGGAAATTTTTGGCGATGTGTTTTTGCATCATTTCGTTAAAACATTTTCTTTTGTCCGTTGCTCCCTCGCAACCTGGAAAGATGGGGACTTCCTCTATCGCGGAAAAAGGAACGTCCATAGCTTCTTTCTCTATTTTGGCTTGTTGCGCAAGCTCCTCAGAAGCCCTTATAGAACGTTTCAATGACTGAATTTGATTATCCAAATTTTGTATGATCGGGTTTTCTGCATCGGCACTTTTAAGTAATCGCTTGCGTTCCATTAGCAAGGCATTGTACATAACAGTCATATTATTTGTTGTATCCGAGTCCATATCCAACTTAAACGTTATGGGAATAGAATAAGGAACATTTACCTCTTTCCCATCTTTTTTACCGGGAACCATGTTTGGCAATAAATCCATGATTCGTTTGGCTTCATTTTCCAATAGCACATCTGGCCCTCGCATTCTCAAATTTTTGATTACGCCATCCTTACCAATAGTAAGCAATACGTTCACTCGCCCTTGTAGACCCTTTTCCTGTGCTTCTTTTGGATATCGGAAATTTTTGGCGATGTGTTTTTGCATCATTTCGTTAAAACATTTTCTTTTGTCCGTTGCTCCCTCACAACCTGGGAAGATGGGGACTTCCTCTATCACGGAAAAAGGAACGTCCATAGCCTCATTATAGTTTTGAGGCACTACCTCTTTTGTAGGTGTATTTGAGTTGAGCTTAAAAGAGATAGGAATGGAAAAAGCCACTTGCACTTTCTCCCCTTTGTGTTCTCCGGGTTGCATTTTAGGCAAACGTGAGATGATGCGCTTTGCCTCATTTTTCAACAAGGAATCTGGCCCACGAAATCTTGCTTTTGTTACAGCACCGGTTTCATCGATAACAAACATCGTATTAACCTGGCCTTGGATACCCTTTTCCTGTGCTTCTTTTGGGTAATTGAAATGTTTACGTATGTGATTCCTCATACTTTCAAAAAAACACCCTCGTTTATCCGCATCGTTTTCGCAGCCGGGGAATACGGGAACTTTTTCTACTTCTGCGAAGGGGATTATCGCTACATCTGTATTATTTACTTTTTTATTCCCATCGCTTTGAATTATTCTTCGTGACAAAGAAATAATATCATCCTTAAAAAGTTCAAAGTCATCATCCAAGATTTTAGACTCTATTTGCATTTTAGCTTGTATTATCGCTCCGTCCGGCCCGGAAATACCAGATCCTTTATTTGCTCTTGAAAATGTAACTGTAGAATATGTATCCTTGACAACCATTGACCAATCTTGTGATTGTAAAGACAAGTCTATTAATTGAGTAAATAGCTGATTTGTTTTCTTTAAGCTAAGCTGTTCCAAATTTGAAACCGTAAAACTTTTATGGAGGTTTTCTTTGGCTTGAGAAACCATTCCGCAAGAATTATAAACCAACATTCCTACCAACAACGGTAATATCAACAAATACTTTAACTGAAAGACTTTCTTCGATTTTGATTTTTGTAACATGACGATTCGTTTTTTGATTAATGATTTTTTATAAAATTGATTGACGAAAGAGATATTCTGGGTCTGAAATATTTGCGATAACAACAAGTCATAATGCGCCTTGCGCTCCTTTTTAGGTACTTGGGCGTCGGCAATAAATTCGTGCAGTTCCGCGATCCTGTTTTGATACACATACACCAGCGGGTTGAACCAGCCCACAATGCGCATGAATTCAAAAATCAAAAGATCTAGCGTATGCCGCTGTTCTATATGTACGAGTTCGTGTTTGATAATACTACTATGTTCGCGTTCCAGTATTTTATCCCCCAAAAATATCGACCTGAAAAATGAAAACGCCATCTCGCTATTGGCAATGACAATACGGGTGAAGTTCGGAAAACGCTCCAAATTGCCGTTCCTGCTCAGTCTATATAATTGAACTAGTTTATACGCAAAATATACGGCCGCCACTAACATGCCACCATACAAAATTCCTTCCTGCCACGAGATTTGAAACCCGGGACTTGCTTGTCCCACAGCGGCAACCCCAACATTGTCCATGTTCCAAAGAAATTCCGGATAAACGGCATACTGTTCGGGAACCGTTGTTTTTAAGGCCTCTATTTTTATCCAGGGCAAGACCAAGGACAATAGGTATGTCCCTATCAAATACACCCGGTTCCATTGGAAAAAAGTTTCCTTTTTTAGAAAGAAGTCGTAGATGACCAAAAAGGCCAATTGAAAGGCGATGCATTCTAGGATATACTGTATCATAATTTAAATCTTAGATATGAGATGTTAGACTTGAGACCGTCTCGCCTTTGGCGGACTGCAAGAAAAAAGAAGCGAGACCAACAACACTATTTGTCATGTTTCTTGATTCTAATCTATTGGCCCTACTATTTATTTCGCTTCCTTATCTATTTCCTTTAAGATGGATTCCAGTTCCGTAAGGCTCATATCGTTCTTTTTCATGAAAAATGATACCATACTCTTAAAGGAGCCTTGAAAATAACCGTCCACTAATTTATTGATGCTTTGGTTGCTATAATCGGCCTTTTGCACCAAGGGGAAATACAAATATCCCCTTCCCGCTTTTTCATGGCTTACAAAGCCCTTGTCCTCCAAAATCCGGACGATGGTAGACACGGTATTATAGGCCGGTTTGGGTTCCGGAAGTTGGTCTATTACCGCTGCGACATTACATTTTTCCAGTTGCCACAATACCTGCATCACCTCTTCTTCTGCCTTTGTTAGTTGTTTCATTTAACTAAATTGTTAGTTTATCTCAACAACAAATATAACTAATTATTTAGTTTAAACTAATATTTTAGTTAAAAAATGAATATTCGGTCAGAAATAGCCCTTAAAGGTTACTATTCGCGATAGATGTAACCTTTTGAGAATTTAGAAATCATGTCTTTTTAAGGACGGTCTTACCTCAAAAAAACTTGGACGAGAGACTTTTCAGGTTTAAAAAACTGAAAGGTCCGTGGCGTCAAGGGTGTAACAAAATAGCATTATATTAGTCCAATAATAAAAGACTACATGGATATTGCTTTGTTGATTATTGGCTTCCTCTTTATGCTTATTGGCATTTTAGGTAGTTTTTTGCCCGTATTGCCCGGGCCGCCTATCAGCTGGATAGGACTTTTACTTCTTTACCTTACCAAAGCGGTACCAGACAATTGGTGGCTTTTAGGTATTACCCTCGTCATAGCCCTTGTTGTTTTTGCATTGGATTATGTGATACCTGCCATGGGAACCAAAAAATTCGGTGGTACCAAAGCGGGAATGATAGGTACCACCATAGGCCTGTTGGTCGCGCTATTCTTACCCATTCTTGGTCCTTTTGGCATCATCATCTGGCCGTTCGTGGGCGCACTTGTGGGGGAATTATTGAACAAGGCCGATAAAAAAACGGCCACAAAGGCCGCTTTCGGTTCTTTTCTTGGATTTTTAACCGGTACGTTTCTAAAATTTATGGTGACCATCGTTTTTCTTGGACTATATATTACAACGGCATGGGAATACAAAGCGGCTCTTTTCCCTTATTTTGATTAGTCCATCCATATTGTCTTTTCCGCTATTGGTTTTCGTACCTGCTCCGAGAGTTCGCCCTCGTAATAGCCCATATAAAAAAATCCTAAACACTTCTCCCCTTCGTTCATGGGTAAAAATTCGTCCATATAGGAAATAAGCGCGGGTGAACTCCAATAACAACCAATATCCATGGCCGTGCAGGCGAGCCACATATTCTGGACCGCCATGGCCGTAGCGGCTATCTCCTCCCACTCCGGAACCGATTCCATAGGGTCTCGCTGCATGCAGATGGCAATAATTGCTCCGGCCTTTTTGGGATTTTCAATTAACTTCTTGGCCTTTATCTGTTTTGGGTTTGGCGTAACATCGATATAGGTGTTGGACAAAAACTCGCCTAGTTCCGCTAATTTCTCACCTTGTAGCACCTTAAAACGCCAAGGTTCGGTCTTTCTATGGGTGGGCGCCCAATTGGCGGCTTCCAATACTTTTTCAATAACCGATTTTGCAATGGGCCTGTCTATATACTGTGCTGGAAAAACAGAACGACGGTTCTTTATTACATCAAAAATCATAACACATTCCTTTTTTTGTTTGAAGATCTTGTTAAAAGTAAATCCATACAATTTTTTAACACAGGATTAGCGTTTTCCTTCTTCCAGATAACAGATAGCAAGGCACGTTGTTTCACATCCTTTAGTTCAATAAACTTTACCCGCATTTGAAACCCTGCCTGTAAGGCCGTGGGTACGATAGCAATGCCGAGCTTGTTTTCTACCAACTTAAAAATGGTGTGCGCATGAACGGATTTATGAGACACCCTTGGCTTAAAACCGGCATCGGCACAAATTCCCATAATCGTATCGTAGTAATACGGACTGTAATCCTGACTGAACAATATAAAGTTGTCCTCGGCAAAACGGGCCATACCTGTGTACTCTCTTGTAAGCATCGGATAGGTTTCCGGTAACACTAACGAGAAAGTATCTTCAAATACCGTTTGCATATTCAAATCGGCCGGAACGCGATCTAACCGAACAAAACCTATATCCAGTTCGTTGTTCAAGATAGCATCTACCTGTTCTAAATTGGAACGCTCCTCCAGTGAAGTTTTTATTTTCGGATACTTATCCTTGACAGCTACCAACAAGTCCGGAATTATATTCTGCATGGCGGAACCCAAAAATCCGATACGCAATTCTCCGGTATCCCCATCTCCTATCAATTGCAACTCCCGTTGTGTTTCTTTCAATTGCTTAAAAATATCGGCCGCCCTTTGCTTTAAATAATGACCTGCCGGAGTCAATTCTACCTTTTTATTGTTCCTTAAAAAAAGCTTCGCCTGCAACAATTCCTCCATCTGTTTAATTTGCCTACTTAAACCAGGCTGGGAAATAAAGAGTTTTTCCGCGGCTTTCCTAAAATGTAGCTCTTCGGCCACTGCCAAGAAATATGTGAGATGTCGCAATTCTATTTGAGTACTCATAGTTATTGATTATACACCAAAATGGTATTGGTAGGTATCAAACTTAAATATTATCTTTCAGAAACTAAAATAAGTTCAAATGAAAGCCGTGTCAAAAACGTTCAATTTAGGAGAGGATTGGCTTACCGCAGGTACTGCCCTACAAATAGCAGAGGGCAGTACCACAATTTCATTGTCTAGACCTACGCGAGAAAACGTAATAAAGAGTTGGGACATTGTAAAGCGTATTGTGGAGAAGGGGCATCCCGTTTACGGGATCAATACGGGATTTGGCCCGCTTTGTACGACCAAAATTTCAAAATCGGAAACCAATATCCTTCAAACGAACATTCTAAAGAGCCATAGTGTAGGCGTAGGGAAACCCATATCAAAAACCATTGCCAAACTCATGCTGATATTAAAAGCACATTCCTTGGCAAAAGGCTGTTCCGGTATAGCCGAAGCTACCTTGGACCGCATTATTTGGCATATAGACAACGATGCCATTCCAGTGGTTCCCTCCCAAGGTTCGGTAGGTGCATCGGGAGATTTGGCGCCTCTTTCACATTTATTTCTACCGCTCATAGGACTGGGCAAAGTGCTATATAAGAACGAAACCATAACCACGGCCCAACTGTTTGAACGCACCGGACTTTCTGCCCTGGACCTTGGCCCTAAAGAAGGCTTGGCCCTTATAAACGGAACACAGTTCATAGCCGCACACGCGGTAAAAGTGGTAGAGAAACTACATTCCGTACTATCACAGGCAGATATCATTGGCGCTATGATGATCGAGGGATTACAAGGATCTATAAAACCATTTCATAAAAAACTACATGAATTAAGACCTTTTAAAGGAAACATCCATGTGGCCAAACGTGTAAAAAATTTGTTGAAAGGGTCGGAAATTATGGAAGACCATATTGATTGCGAACGGGTACAGGACCCTTACTCCTTGCGCTGTATTCCGCAAGTACATGGTGCATCGCGTAATGCCTGGCTTCATTTAAAGGAACTCTTGGAAGTGGAGCTGAACGCCGTAACGGACAATCCGGTAATCATAGATGAAGAACTCACCATTAGTGGGGGCAACTTTCACGGACAGCCCTTGGCCATGGCCTTGGACTATGCCTGCCTTGCAGCTTCGGAAATTGGTAATATTTCAGATCGCCGCATCTATTTGGCCCTGGAAGGCAATAGTCCCGGTGTACCTAAATTATTAATGAAGGATACGGGCATCAATTCCGGCTACATGATTCTCCAATATACAACAGCGGCCTTGGCCAGTGAGAACAAAGGACTTTGTTTTCCATCTAGTGCGGATAGCATACCTACCTCACTTGGACAAGAAGACCATGTTAGTATGGGTTCTATAGGTGGGCGTAAAGCGGTACAGGTAATCGGCAATGTTGAAAAAATATTGGCTATTGAACTATTGACCGCGGCTCAGGCCTTTGAATATAGAAAACCGATGAAATCCGGTGTGTTTTTAGAGGAGATTCACAAGGAAATCAGAAAAAAGGTATCCTTTGCCGATAAGGATCGGGTTTTTGCCGATGATATTGAAAAAGGAATCGAACTTATAAAGGACAAAACCATCATTAAACTGATCAAACGTATCAGCGAGAAAGAAGGCATATCCTTACGGACGAAGTTCTCAGAAGAATTTGAAACCTATTAACCCAATCCAAATACCTGCTAGATTTTAAAGGATAGCAAAACAAAATGATCATCATGTTTTGAACGATACGCACAACGAACCGCCAAGTTCAAACGCTACATGATTCAGAAAATAGCTTTGTATACCAAAAAAAAGTGCTTCGACTACGCTCG
The DNA here is from genome assembly GCF_042676845.1 of Maribacter chungangensis. Lineage (NCBI taxonomy): Bacteria > Pseudomonadati > Bacteroidota > Flavobacteriia > Flavobacteriales > Flavobacteriaceae > Maribacter > Maribacter chungangensis. Next base: position 644,922 of record NZ_JBHTHY010000003.1, on the reverse strand, counting down.
GCATCACATAAAGACAACTAAATAATGGAGAACGTAACACTCATTGGCCCATTTAAACAACTTGTCCCCCTCACCGGACTGCCATTAAAGGGCGCACTAAACGATGTTCAACTTGAAGTTTTGGAAGACGCAGGCATGCTCATTCAAGGCGAGCTCATCAAAGAAATCGGGGATTTCCAAGAACTGAAATTAAAATATAAGGATGCAGAAATTCAGGAACTTAAAGGGGACCATACCTGCCTCCCTGGTTTTATAGATGCCCATACCCATATTTGTTTTGGAGGTTCGCGCGCCAATGATTACGCCATGCGAAATGCAGGGAAAACCTATTTGGAAATTGCCATGGCCGGCGGTGGTATATGGGATACCGTAACACAAACCAGAAAAGCCAGTAAGGACTCGCTAATAAAGGGTACCGTAAAACGTGCCAACCGACATCTAAAAAACGGGGTTACCACCCTAGAAGTAAAAAGTGGTTATGGCCTATCTGTTGATGAAGAACTAAAGATGCTGTACGCCATCAAAGAAGCGGACGCCGTCTCTAATGCAGACCTCATCGCTACTTGCCTGGCGGCGCACATGCTCCCAAAAGATTATAGCGGAAGTGAAGAAGCCTATTTAGAGGAAATCGGCACTGCCCTTTTTCCAAAATTAAAGTCGGAAAACCTCACCAACCGTATCGATGCCTTTATAGAGGAAAGTGCCTTCTCCGCCACGCAGATAGCGCCCTATTTTAAAAAAGCGCAAGCCATGGGTTTTGATATTACCGTACATGCAGATCAGTTTTCCACCAGTGGCAGCAAGGTCGCGGTGGAATTTAATGCCCTTAGTGCGGACCATCTGGAGGTAAGTACCGATGTAGAAATAGCCCTATTGGCCAAAAGCGATGTCATTGCTACGGCCTTGCCTGGAGCCTCCATTGGTTTAGGTTGTGCCTTTACACCTGCCCGCAAGGTATTGGATGCCGGTGGTGCCCTGGCGATTGCAAGCGACCACAACCCCGGTTCCGCACCTATGGGAGATTTACTTACCCAAGCCGCCATTCTAGGTACGTTTGAAAAGCTATCGAATGCCGAAGTCTTGGCAGGCATCACCTTTAGGGCCGCCGCCGCATTAAAACTGACCGATAGGGGAACCTTAGCGGCAGGCATGCTGGCCGACTTTAGCCTTTTCCACACCAATAATTATCAAGAAATCCTTTACAACCAAGGGAATTTAAAGCCTTGCGTTGTTTTTAAACGCGGTGCAAAGGTGTTTGACAAACATAAATAGTCCGCTCCACTAAATAGACTCTTTTACCGATTACTTTTCACGATATACTAATTACTTTATCAGCATGAACTTCAGAGAACAAATACTACAAGGAATACCATCAGAATTACCCCTAAAAAAAGAGCGCTCTAAAACGCTAAGTCACGCCCCTAAACGAAAAGAAATTTTATCGCTGGAAGAAAAAAAACTGGCCATACGAAATGCCCTTCGGTATTTCCCAAAAACATGGCATTCGGAGCTGTCCAAAGAATTTGCACAAGAACTAAAGGACTTTGGCAGAATTTACATGTACCGTTTTATGCCGGAGTACGATATGTTGGCACGCCCCATACAGGACTATCCGGCGAATACGCCACAAGCAGCGGGCATTATGCTCATGATTCAAAATAATTTGGATCCCGCGGTAGCACAACATCCACAAGAACTCATTACCTACGGTGGTAATGGCGGTGTATTCCAAAACTGGGCGCAGTACTTGCTTACCATGCAGTATTTGGCAACGATGACAGAAGCGCAAACCCTTCATATCTATTCCGGTCATCCCATGGGACTGTTCCCTTCCTCCGAAGAAGCGCCAAGGGTAGTGGTGACCAACGGCATGATGATTCCCAACTATTCAAAACCGGACGATTGGGAAAAATTTAATGCGCTGGGCGTTACCCAATACGGACAAATGACGGCGGGTTCCTATATGTATATTGGTCCGCAAGGTATTGTTCATGGCACGGCGATAACGGTTATGAACGCGTTCAGAAAAGTATTGAAGGCCGATGAAACTCCTGCCGGCAAAATCTTTTTAACAGCCGGTCTTGGAGGCATGAGCGGTGCACAACCAAAGGCAGGAAACATTGCAGGTTGTATTACGATATGTGCAGAAGTGAATCCGGCCGCAGCTGTAAAGCGACATGAGCAAGGCTGGGTAGACGAACTTATATCCGATATGGATACGCTGGTGGAACGTACGAAGAAAGCAATTCAGGACAAAGAGGTCGTTTCCTTGGCATTTATAGGCAATGTAGTAGCCGTCTGGGAACGTTTTGATTCAGAGAACATTTTCATACATCTAGGCTCCGATCAAACCTCGCTGCACAATCCATGGGCAGGTGGTTACTATCCGGTTGGGCTATCTTTTGAAGAATCCAACGAAATGATGAGTGCAAATCCTGAAGGTTTTAAGAACAAGGTACAGGACAGCCTACGTAGACATGCGGCCAGTGTAAACGCCCACACGGCCAAAGGCACCTATTTCTTTGATTATGGTAATGCCTTTTTATTAGAAGCTTCTCGCGCCGGTGCGGAGGTCATGGCGGAGAACCAAATCGATTTTAAGTACCCTAGTTATGTTCAGGATATCCTGGGGCCTATGTGCTTCGATTATGGTTTTGGCCCTTTCCGTTGGGTCTGTTCGTCCGGCACTCCGGTAGACCTGCAAAAAACGGATGCCATTGCCCTAAAAGTAATGCAAGCCATAAAAGCAGAAGCCCCAATAGAAATTCAGCAGCAGATGCAGGACAACATCAAATGGATACAAGAAGCGGAAGAGAACAAATTGGTCGTAGGTTCCCAAGCACGGATTTTATATGCCGATGCAGAAGGCCGTGCCAAAATTGCGGAGGGCTTTAACCAAGCGATCGCCTCCGGTGAGCTTTCAGCTCCCGTGATTTTAGGTCGCGACCATCATGACGTAAGCGGCACGGATTCCCCGTTCAGGGAAACCAGCAATATTTATGACGGCAGTAAATTTACGGCAGACATGGCCATACACAACGTAATCGGCGATAGCTTCCGTGGAGCTACTTGGGTCTCTATACACAATGGCGGTGGCGTGGGCTGGGGCGAAGTAATGAACGGCGGATTTGGCATGCTATTGGATGGCTCGCTAGAAGCGAGCAGAAAACTGAAAAACATGCTATTTTACGATGTCAACAACGGTATCTCCAGACGGAGCTGGGCGCGCAATAAAGAGGCTATTTTTGCCATTGAAAGAGAAATGGAACGTACACCCGAGTTAAAGGTTACCGTACCTAATTTAGTGGAAAATGACCTACTGGATACCTTGTTTTAACCCAAATTATGTATTGAAACTTCGTTATGAATCTTCGAGATACAATGAATACTACTGGGGTTGCATCGATTTTTAGCATAGCACCGCTATGGCAAGCGCAACGGTAGTGTTCGCAGCAGCTCGGGGCTGTAATCGTTTTTCTAATGTGTATGTTAGGTTAAAGCGCATGGACAACATACGCAGTAGCTTGCTTGAACGGGTTGTTTTTTATTGCCTTGGAATGAAGGTTTCATGTTCTATTGGTTAGTAAATAGCCGCCTATCTAAAATCAAATTAACAACACAAATATCAGGCTGAGGGCAGTCGAAATCCAATTTTAGCCTTCCAAGGTTCACCCCAAAACTTCGGTAGCGCTCAAACTGACATGAATACAAACTTTACCATTTCATTGTCAATTAGATAATCCACCTATCCTTAGTTTTACCAAATCATTGAATACGACAAGCAAAACCAATTCAAATGGGCAAGCTTGTACATAGATGTATTCGCTTGGTAAAAGACTATACATAGGAACAAATTGATTTAAATCAAACATCAATTATAGCTGACTACTATTTTAATAGTGGTTTATTGGCAATTAACATATCATGATCAAAAACAGGAATTTCTTATTTACTTGATTTTTATTCTATTGTTTTTAAGTACTTTAGTCACTTGCAATTTGAACATGGACATACTACCAAGTTTTATTTCTTTGGTATGGAGATTTTACTATTTTTTATTGGGCAAGAAACATATATAGACCAATGATAGCGCAGTAGTGTCAAGGGTTCGATTTTGAAGACTATATATTGTTGAAGTATGCCACTGAACACTAAAGTAGGGGATTTTTTAAATAAAACAGGGTCTTCCTCCAATTATGGAGTAAAGTACTGGCATCATATTATATTTTGGGGAGTTTACTTTCTATTCAATACGCTAAGATGGAGTGGTATTCACGACGATTTTTTGTACTCCTTAAAGACCAACCTCATCGGTTTTCCCATTCATATCATCTTGGCCTATTTTAATGTCTACTTCTTAATGCCACGGTTTGTATTTACACAAAAATACCTGCTTTACACGGGTTACTTCATTGCGTCACTTATAACAATGCTTTTAGTGAAGTACAACCTTACCTATTATTTGGCAGGGACCGATGTTTGGCCGGAAGGCCCGGTAGAAACCACTAGTCTCACTTTAGGTTATGCCGTGCAAACGATGATCGGAGAAGTGTATGTTGTATCGTTTTTTACGGCCATAAAGCTAACAATCGACTGGCTCCGGGAGAGCAGTAGGATCAATGATCTGGAAAGACGACAGTTACAAACGGAACTTCGATTTCTAAGATCACAGGTATCACCACATTTTTTCTTCAACACCTTGAACAACATTTATTCCCTAACCCTTGAGAAGTCGGATAAGGCACCAGAGGTTATTATTAAACTATCGGAGCTAATGCGGTACCTGCTCTATGCTACAAAAAAGAGAAAACAGAACCTTACAAGTGAGATAGAGTGTATTCAAAACTATATTGACCTGGAGCGAATACGCTTTGACGACTCTTTACAGATTGATATGAATATCTCAGGGGAGCTAAATAAATGCAAAATTGCACCAATGCTTTTAATACCGTTGGTAGAAAACTGTTTTAAACATGGGGCGAGTAAAAATATTGGAAAAATGCACATTGACATGCACCTTGAAGTTTCCAACGGATTTATGACATTTAAGATAGCCAACACCATTCCCAACGCAACTAAATCTAGGGATTTACCCACTAGGGCTGGCGGCATAGGCTTATCCAATGTCAAAAAACGTTTAGAGCTTGGTTATAGGCCTAACGATTACGATCTTACTATTTTTGAAGAAGACAACATGTTTAATGTACTATTGAAACTTAAAGTAATATGATATTAAAAGTTATAGCTATAGATGATGAACCTTTGGCAATCAACGTATTAAAAAACTATATCTCAAAAGTTAAACAGCTACAACTTGTAGAAACTTTTTCTAATGCAGTCGATGCCTCCTCCTATTTAAGGGATCACCAGGTAGATATTATGTTTCTAGATATTAATATGCCCATGTTGGACGGTTTGGAATTTTTAGGCACCCTCCAAAAGAAGCCCTTTGTGATCATGACAACCGCCCATGAAGAGCATGCCTTAAAAAGTTTTGAATTGGAGGCCATAGATTATTTGGTTAAACCCATATCCCTACCTAGGTTCCTGAAATCGGTAGATCGGGTAATTGGCCTAAAACAAGGGGCGGTAAAAACCGTGGGCAATGATGTAAAGGAAAAGCCCAGTATTTTTGTTAAGGTAGATAAAAAGAAACTTCAAAAAATATTCCTGGACGAGATTATGGTCGTAGAGAGCCTTAAGGACTATATCCGTATTATTACCCCTACCTCTAAATACATTATACATAGTACACTAAGTAGTTTTACGGACGACCTACCTTCTAACCGTTTCCTAAGAATACATAGATCCTATACCATTGCCATTGATAAGGTTAGCGTGGTTGAAGGGAATAGTGTTGAAGTTGGCGGACTAAGATATACTATTGGCAGAAGCTATCTGAACGAAGCAAAAAGTAGAATATTACCCAATTTTAATTTATAAAAATGCACTTATCACCCTTTAATATCAAGTATAATTTACTTGGCCTTGTTATTTTGGCCTTAACGAGCAGTTGTCATGAAACCAAGAAAGAGGTCGTGGTACAGCCTCCAAATGTCATACTAATATTTACGGACGACCAAGGATATAATGATGTGGGCGTTTTTGGTGCGGGCGATATCGCCACCCCACATCTGGACCAAATGGCAAAGGAGGGGACAATGCTCACCAGTTATTATGCCGCCCAGGCGGTATGTTCGGCCTCAAGAGCTGGCATACTCACTGGTTGCTACCCCAACCGTATAGGCATCCACAATGCCTTGGGTCCCGGCAACACCCACGGTATAAACGCATCGGAAACCACTTTGGCAGAAATGCTTAAATCTCAAGGATATGCGACCGCGATATTTGGAAAATGGCACTTGGGACACCATGAAAAGTTTTTGCCCACACGCCATGGTTTTGATGAGTGGTTCGGTATTCCCTATTCCAATGACATGTGGCCCTACCATCCGCAGCAAGGGCCTGTTTTCAATTTTCCGGACCTTCCCTTATATGAGAACGAAACAGTGATAGATACTTTAGAGGAGCAATCGCAGCTTACCACCCAAATCACGGAACGCAGTGTAGACTTTATCAACAGGAACAAGGACAATCCGTTCTTTTTATACGTACCTCATCCACAGCCGCATGTTCCCCTGTTTGTATCGGACAAGTTTAAGGGGAAGTCCGAAAGAGGTTTGTACGGAGACGTTATTATGGAAATAGATTGGTCCGTTGGTCAAATCAACGAAGCCCTAAAGGCAAACGGATTGGAAGAAAACACCATCGTAATTTTCACCTCGGACAATGGTCCATGGCTATCCTACGGGAATCATGCCGGGAGTGCCTACCCTTTGCGAGAAGGCAAGGGAACCGCCTGGGAAGGGGGACAGCGGGAACCGTTCATTATTAAATACCCAAAAGGAATTCCCGCAGGGCAGGTCATAGAAGAACCCGTAATGGCCATAGATATATTGCCTACCATAGCGGAAGAAACCAATGCGATACTACCCCAAAACACAATAGACGGTAAAAGTGTGCTCCAATTGTTAAAAGGAGTCGAGGAAAAAGGACCTCAGGAAGCCTATTTCTTTTATTATCGTGTAAACGAATTGTTCGGCGTACGTTATGGAAAATGGAAACTTTACTTTCCCCATACCTACAGAACTATGGAGGGGCAAGAGCTTGGAAAGGATGGTTTACCCGGCGATTATCGTATGGTAAGTATAGAAGAAATAGAACTGTACGATGTAAAAAACGATATTGGCGAAACCACGAATATAGCATCCGAGCATCAGGAAATCGTCACTAAAATAAAATTATTGGCCAACGATATGCGTTATCGTTTGGGCGATTCACTTCTAGAATTAGAGGGTTCTGAAACAAGGGAAGCGGGAAAATTAAAATGAGCAATAGTTTCAAGTTTAAGGAGTTTAGCGTAAACCAAGATAAATGCGCCATGAAAATTGGCACCGATGGGGTATTACTGGGTGCCTGGGCATCTGTGGAAAATGAACCAAATTCCATTTTGGATATCGGAGCAGGGACGGGTGTAATTGCGCTTATGCTCGCACAACGGAGTAACGCAGAAAGTATAGAAGCAATAGAAATAGATGACGCGGCCTATGAACAATGTGTTGAGAATTTTGAGGGCTCGCCCTGGGGAGATCGTTTGTATTGCTTTCATGCGGGCCTGGATGAACTCGTAGACGAGATAGATGAAACCTACGATTTGATCGTATCCAATCCGCCATTTTATGCCGAAGACGTTTCTAGCGGCAATACTCCAAGAGATGTCGCCAGACAGAACAGTTCCTTACCTTTTGATGAACTCTTACAAGCCGTATCTCAACTATTGGCCCCCAAAGGTTTGTTTGCCGTAATCATTCCCAACAAAGAAGAAACTACGATCTTAACGTTAGCAGAAACTTTAGGGCTATATCCAAATAGAATTACCCATGTGAAAGGAAATGCTTCCGCTCCAATAAAGCGAAGTTTGTTGGAACTGTCTTTTAAAAAGGAAACTACGGTAACCGATACGTTAACGATCGAAACAGAGCGCCATCACTATACAACTGCTTATAAAACTCTTGTTAAAGCATTTTATTTAAAAATGTAACATTAGCTTTTGCTAATGTTACATACAAAACAAAAGATATTTGGTTAATTTTGCCAAAGATTAAGGATTATGACACGGTCAATTACAATTATCCGTTACTAGACAACGTTTCTTTAGTTATCTTTATTAAAAAATTTAAGCTATGCGTCCAGATTTATTCGAAGCTCCAGATTATTACCATATAGACGATTTACTTTCCGATGAACATAAATTGGTACGCGATGCCGCACGCCAATGGGTAAAGAGGGATGTATCTCCAATTATAGAGGAGTATGCACAAAAGGCCGAATTTCCAAAACAGATTATTGGGGGACTCGCAGAAATCGGTGCCTTTGGCCCTTATATTCCCGAGGCCTATGGCGGTGCCGGCTTGGACCAAATCAGTTACGGACTCATCATGCAAGAAATAGAACGAGGGGACAGTGGTGTCCGATCAACAGCATCGGTACAATCCTCTCTGGTGATGTATCCAATTTTTGCTTATGGCACAGAGGAACAAAGAAACAAGTACCTGCCTAAACTGGCCCGTGGCGAATGGATGGGTTGTTTTGGACTTACGGAGCCCAATCATGGGTCTAATCCAGGCGGTATGGAAACAAAATATAAGGATATGGGAGACCATTATCTATTGAACGGCGCCAAATTATGGATATCAAATTCACCTTTTGCAGATGTTGCCGTAGTTTGGGCAAAGAACGAGGAAGGTCGTATACACGGACTTATAGTCGAAAGGGGAATGGAAGGTTTTTCTACTCCTGAAACGCATAACAAATGGTCGCTTCGTGCTTCGGCCACGGGAGAACTCATTTTTGATAATGTAAAGGTCCCTAAAGAGAATTTATTGCCTAACAAAACAGGTCTAGGCGCACCCTTAGGTTGTTTGGATTCTGCACGTTACGGTATCGCATGGGGCGCTATTGGTGCCGCTATGGATTGCTACGATACCGCTTTGCGATACGCAAAAGAGAGAGTGCAATTTGGAAAACCCATTGCCGCTTTTCAGTTGCAACAAAAGAAACTGGCCGAGATGATCACCGAAATTACCAAGGCGCAACTTTTGGCCCTACGATTAGGACAACTAAAAAACGAAGGCAAAGCGACAACGGCACAAATTTCCATGGCAAAGCGCAACAATGTAGAGATGGCCATTACCATTGCCCGAGAAGCACGCCAGATACTTGGTGGTATGGGAATTACAGGAGAATATAGCATTATGCGCCACATGATGAATTTGGAGAGCGTGATTACCTATGAAGGAACGCACGATATACATCTTTTGATTACTGGTGCCGATATTACAGGACACACTGCTTTTAAATAACATCGAGCTCCATAATTGCCCCACCATTAGGTACAGCTTCATATACACAGCAGTATCGTAATTCCCGAAAATAACCGGAGATATTACGCTGATACTGTTTTTAGTTCTGAGTGACCTGAGGGTTTCATAGCAAACCGTTTTGTCAACAACCCAACTTCTACTATAAGCATCTTAAAAAGAATTAATCCGGTCGTTCCCAAGCATGGCTATCCCATATAGGATTGATCGTGTAGGAATTATTTTGGATAAGGACGTTTTGTTCATCGGTCTCCACTTCTTCCCTGAACGGGACCAGAATACCGTTAACCTCCCTAAAGTCGGACAAATAAGTAATCTCATTGCCCAAAGCGTTGAATTTTGCAGTTCCTACCAATCGGTTGTTTCCAGAATCCATTACCATACCGCTTATGTTCCCGTCCAAGTTGAGCTTTAGCACTTTAAACCCTTTTCCGTTATCCCGCACGTCCACAACCTTTATGCGGTCCAAAATTGGGGTTTGTAAAAGAAACAGTCCGGAGTAAAAAGTATTCCGGACCTCCGCAACCCGATTTTCCGGCATTTCCTGAATTTGTTCATCTTGATATATCCACCCCGACTCATCTTCCAATTGTTCAATATAACGGAAGGTAGGTGAAAGCGATTCTAATCGTAAAAACTTCCGCTTTAGGTCCAGCCGCACTTTAAACGCTATGCCAGAGGTTTCCATAATAGCTTCTACAGTAACGATACTATCTACTGCGCTACCACCGTGGGCCAACTTAATTTTCCTAAGAAGGTCTTTATCCTCAGCTTCAACATCTGGAAAAGTCAAGTTAGTTGTATTTTTATTTTCCTTTACCATGATTTGAGATGTGCCGTTTTCGGAACCTTCTGAAAAAAAGATAGCACCGTTCATTGCTACCGTAACCGTTCCGTCATCATCAGGTTCACTATAAAAAAAACTGTTCTTTGCCACCTCACCATCATTGCTCACCATTGTAAGGAGTCCCTTATCTATGGTATAGGTACCACTAGCAGCCTTGTCCGAACTAGTGCCGCCACCAATATCACTGCCACTTAAAACAACTCCACCGGAAGCATTCCTGTCAAAAGTACCGTCTGCATAAAAATGAATACCGTCATATTGTTGTGTGCCAACGTAAACCATGCCCGTACCCATACCACCGGAACTGGATGCACTTTTATGCTCATAATAACCCTCGGGTATCGTATTCGGCAAATGCATTTTTATCATTTGCGCCCCGCCATATCTTATATCTTCATAGCCATCCGAACTATCCTTTTCTATGAAAATGGTGTCGTTCTCCATGGTGTTGTCCATATAGTCCAAAAGAATCCCGTCTTTTACTTTCCTATATTTTCCCTCCACTTTATTTTGCCAGTCCGGTGCGTCCAGACTTTCGCAAAAGGTTCCGTTTTCCCGTAGCAAAATTGCCAAATCATAACTTCCCATATTCATGCCCCAAGTAAAATTCCTACCGGCAAAGACAACATCCTCCCTTGCTTCCTGCCCGTATACTTGAAAGACAAAGCTTAATACAAACATCAAAAAAACAGCACTTTTAAATTTCTTTTCCATGGTATCTGAACAAGAGGTACATTTCTATTTAAAAATTAGGTCGTAAATATAGACCAGCAAACTAAAGTTATAACATTATTTAACAGAGAGATACGTTTATCTTAACACAATTAATTTAAAAAAAAAGTAATTTTATCTTGTTATTTAAAATCAAAGTTTGAGTTAGTTAATTAGTCTAAGCCGATGGGAGCATCGGCTTTTTTTGTGCGACAAAGTTAATGTTCCGTTAGGCAACTGTGAAGCATTCCAAAAATGTACGCCAACCCCTTTAGCATATCAACATACTATATATATATTCTTAAAAAACAGGTAGAAAACAGTTTCCCCTTTGTTCACCACAGAATTCCCTAGGTTCACAACAATAAGTTTATGAACAGGTAGAAAGATGGTAGTTTTACAACGTAATAAAGACAAACAATTTTTCATTTTCATATAGTGTTCTCGTAAAAGAGTCCGGTTTATAATAGCCGGACTCTTTTTAGTTCTATACGTTTTGGACTGACATGCCTGATTAAAAAACGCTGCATGCCAGGGTTGGTCGCAACGTTGTAGTTAGTCGATTTCAGGAAACAAGCGTTGTAATTCCGTTTCCATAAAGGGAATTTTGTCCAATGCTTTTTTTGAAAAATCGAATAGACTTATGCAGCGATCCAAGTTCTGGTTTTCATAAGCAACCTTGTAGTACCTATTGTTCTCCAAATAATCCGTTAAGGCCCTTAAGCCATGAATAAAAGGCATAAAGACCGCCCCCATAGGCAGGGACTCAAGCTCTGCCCTGCTTAAAAAAGTAGGGTTACTGGCCAATCCTTCTGCGAAAGCGATGAACAAATATTCTTTAAAACAAATCTTATCCAATTGTTTCTCATCTTCCGGCGCCGTATTGACCACGGTTCTGATAGCATCGCCAAAATCATAGAAAAAATAGCCTTTCATAATGGTATCCAAATCGATCAGGCACAGGCCTTTTCCTGTTTGCTTGGAAAATAAAATATTGTTTAGCTTGGTATCGTTATGACATACACGCGGTTTTAAGGCATCTATGGCTATTCCTTTTAAAGTGTTCAATGTTTCTTTCGCAAATGCGATATGCTCCTTTGCTGTTTTTAGCTTTAAAGGATCCGCGTTGGCTATTGCCATTGCAAACTGCTGCTCCCTTAAGGTTAAATCGTGAAAACGTGGTATGGTATCCGTGTATTTCAAAAGGTCCTGGTCTTCTAGGAGCAAATGGAATTTTCCGACAACGCGTCCCGCCTCAAAGGCAGTTTCTTTCACCGTAGTAGTATTGTATGTGGTGCTATCTGCAATAAAACTCATCAAACGCCAATAACCCAAGGCCGCCTTAGTGAAATAGGAACCGTCAACTGTCTTTATTAATTGGATTTCGGAGTAGTCCGATGCCCTAAGTGCTTGTAAAGCACTGGAAACGTTGTTCATTAATCCGCCTACGTTCGAAAAAACAGTATGGTTGATGCGTTGTAGAATATACATAGGGGTATCACCATCACAAACCAAAAACGTATCGTTTATTAAACCGATATGCAGTGGTTTAAAGCTGAATTCTCGCTCCTCAACCACAAACTGCCCTAGAAGTTCTTGAAGCTGTTCCGGGGAGTATGCACTATCCTTTAGTTCCATAAGGGGGAAACGTACTGTCCTTTGTCTGTTTTGTTCCGTAAACTTTCCATCGCCTTTTCTTTATCACTGGCATAGGTTACCCCGAACCAATCGCCACCGGAAGGGATACATTTTACCGTAATCTCCTTAGCTTGCAACATCTCCTGTATCATAAAGGGCAGGTAGAGTTCGCTATTGGCAATACGATCGGCGTCGTTCAGGAAAATTTTGAATTCCGATTCTATTTTCGAAAAAATAGACGGTCTGCATATCCAGAAATTCATACTCGCTTGTTCGTCTCCCGTAAATTCCAGACCGGTATCTTCATCTAGCACGACATCTCCTTTTTGGACCAACTTCAACCGCTCTTCTACAGAAAGCAAATCATCCCCAGCAACCTTACAAACACCTCTGGATACCGATCCGTGTTCCGAAAGGGTATCTTTTAGGGTATAACCTAATAGCGCGTAAGCATTGTCATCGGATTTCATAAAATCGGCTGCCTTTTTGTAAGCTGCCTGTCCGTAAAAATCATCTGCATTGATCACTACAAATGCACCGTTGATCACATTTCTTGCCGTCCAAACGGCATGTGCGGTTCCCCAAGGTTTTTTACGTTCTCCCGTGAAACTTGCCCCATCCGGCAAATCTGTTAGTTCTTGTGCCAGCACATTCAGCTTTATATCTTTTGGCAATCGCGCACTCAAATAATCGTTCAAAAAGCTAACGTTTTCTTTCTTGGTAATAACGACGATCTGTTTAAAATCATTTTTTAAGGCATCATAAATAGCGAACTCCATTAAGAATTCCTCTTTTGGGCCAAGCTCATCGAACTGTTTTAGTTTTCCGTATCTGCTGCCGCTGCCGGCAGCCATTAAAAGTAATGTCATGGTTCTAGTATTTAGGGTGCAAAAGTAAGGAATGTGGTCAAAAAATAATATCAAATTGGATATATGGTCATTATATTGGGTCGATAAAGGTGTATACACGTAAAATAAAAAGTTTGTTCAAAACAAAAATTTTACGATTATATCAAAGGATAGGCACTTTGATGTCTTGGCAAAGATGAAGCTTCTCTAGACACGCTACCCATGTACCTGCTACCTACATGTATGACTTTTGTCATGTTTTCTCACCAACGCAGGGTTTACCTTTGTACCAAATCCTAAAGTACATGTGCAGCCTTATTCAAAAATACAATGTCCCAGGCCCTAGATATACGAGCTATCCTACGGTGCCCTACTGGGATATAGATTCTTTTTCAAGTAAAAAATGGGAGGCTTCCGTTCAAAAGAGTTTTTCAGAATCCAACAGCACGGAAGGCATAAGTCTTTATATACACCTGCCCTACTGTGAAAGCTTGTGTACGTTTTGTGGCTGCCACAAAAGGATAACAAAACGCCACGAAGTGGAAGAACCTTACATAAACACCGTATTAAAGGAATGGGATCTGTATGTAGCCCTTTTTTCGGAAAAACCGGTTATTAAGGAACTGCACTTAGGAGGTGGTACACCCACATTTTTTAGCCCAAAAAACCTAAAAATACTCATAGACGGTATTTTCGAAAAGGCAACAAAGGCTAAAAACCATGAGTTTAGTTTTGAAGGCCATCCCAACAATACCACTAAAGAACATTTACAGGTACTATACGATGTAGGTTTTAGAAGGGTAAGTTATGGGGTACAGGATTACAATGAAAAAGTACAAAAGGCCATACACAGGATACAACCTTTTGAGAATGTAAAAAAAGTAACCGAGTGGGCACGTAAAATCGGCTATACCTCCATTGGACACGATATTATCTTTGGCCTGCCCCACCAGACCATGGAACACGTAATAGAGACGATTACAAAAACAAAGTCCTTGTTCCCCGACAGGCTGGCTTTCTATAGCTATGCCCATGTACCCTGGATGAAAGGAAACGGACAGCGAGGCTACAAGGATTCCGACCTGCCATCGGCAGATTTAAAGAGACAACAGTATGAGAAAGGCAAAGCCTTACTTGGCCAGCTTGGCTACGCCGAAATAGGAATGGACCACTTTGCACTTGATACCGATGAACTGTACATCTCTGCACAAGAAGGGCGCTTACATCGTAATTTTATGGGGTACACCGCTTCCAAAACACAATTAATGGTAGGCCTGGGCGCTTCTAGCATTAGCGATAGTTGGTACGGTTTTGCCCAAAATGTAAAGAATATAGAGGAATACCGGCAATTGGTAAACAATAATGTGATACCCGTTTTTAAAGGACACATTCTTTCTTCCGAAGATGAAATTATACGAAAGCATATTCTTAACCTTATGTGCGACCTGGAAACTTCTTGGTTCAACGAACAGATGCTTTTTACAGATTTACCGCTTGTGCTTGCCAGATTGGATAAGATGAAACAAGATGGACTTATCGAATTGAATTTGCATCAATTAAAAGTTACGCCCAAAGGAAGACCTTTTGTACGTAATGTCTGTATGGCGTTCGATTTAAGATTGCACCAAAAAGTTCCCGATACGAGATTGTTCTCAATGACTATTTAAAAATCACCAGTAACCTTAAAAAATTATCGATATGAAAAATATAGTTGTACCCGTTGATTTTTCAAGTCAATCAGAATACGCCTTCAAGGTAGCAGCGTCCATTGCAAAAAAGCACGGTGCAACCTTATACGCCCTACACATGCTGGAACTCAGCGAAGCTCTGATTTCTTCAAACGAAGGTGTGCAAATGCAGCATACAGTTTTTTTGATTAGGCTTGCGGAGAAGCGTTTGAAGGAGTTCTTGGACAAACCCTTTCTCAAAGATGTGAAGGTAGTGCCCATTATAAAGCACTTTAAAGTATTTAGTGAGATAAACAACGTAGCCAAGGAACACAATGCCGACCTCATCGTAATGGGAAGCCATGGCAGCGAAGGGCTAAAGGAAATTTTTGTAGGCTCCAACACACAGAAAGTAGTACGCCATTCGGACATACCCGTATTGGTAATCAAGGAAGAAATAGATGATTTTAACCCAAGTCAAATGGTTTTTGCCTGTGATTTAAAGGATGAGAACATCCATGCCTTTCAACGTGCCAAATATATTGCGGAGATTTTTTCTGCAGAACTGCGATTGGTCTATGTAAACACTCCGGGCGATGCTTTTTTAAGTACCTCGGAAATTCAGGAAAAAATAGTGGCATTTTGCGATAAGGTTGGCTTTGAACTTCTTATTGCTATCTATAATGACTACTCCGTAGAAAATGGCGTGCTAAATTTTGGTGCCGATAGCGGTGCTGATATTATTGGAATACCCACCCACGGCAGAAAAGGCTTATCACATTTCTTTCTTGGTAGTATTGGCGAAGATGTTGCCAACCATTCCACATTACCAGTGGTCACGTTTAAAATTTAACTATTACAACATTTTCATGGCTGTAGGATCCCAATCTACAGGCTGTTTTTTATAATAACTTTCATTTGCCAATAGGGCTGCTCCTGCGGCCCTAAGGCCAAATATTGGATTTTGAACCACTTCCGTACCTTGTCGAATGGCCGTAAAGAAATTATTGAAATGGTCGTAATGACCACCCTTATAATCTCTTGGAGCTTCCCATGTCGTTACCCCGGTATTTAATGATTTTTCTCTAGAAGATGGTACAGTAGTAGCGTAACCTGCCTTTATCTTTTGCTGTGTTTCTTCCGTATAGGCAATCAATGAATACCCGCCTGGCACCATACCCAATTTGGAGCGCCTTAAGGTAACTTTGTTCTGACCTACTTCCATTTCGCCTTCGGTACCTATCAACTTAAACCCACCACCACCTCCGTTTCCTGCAATAAAATTAACGCGGAATGCAGCGTTAAAAGCTGCGTGGGTAGCTGTTTTCGGATAATCATATAGCGTAATACTAACATCCGGCACATCACGACCATCGTTCCAATATCTAAGTCCGCCAGTAGCTAAAGCCCTATTTGGGCCATGCGAGCTAATTACATGATTCAAGGTTGAAAATGCATGAACAAAAAGATCGCCTGCCACTCCGGTTCCATAATCTTGGTAGTTCCTCCATCTAAAAAAGCGTTTTAGTTCATAAGGCACTTTTGGTGCGGAACCAAGAAAACGGTCAAAATCTATCGTATCGGGATTTGCATCGGGAGGAATCGGGTATTGCCAAGCTCCTTCCGCAGAATAACGGTCGTTGTACATATCCAACATAACAATATCGCCAATTGCTCCTTCTTCGTACAACTGTTTGGCCTTTTCGTTTCCTAAAGAAGCCATACTTTGGCTACCTATCTGGCATATTTTACCACTTTCTCTTTGCGCATCGATAATTGCTTGTCCTTCCTCGTATTTCTGCACCATCGGCTTTTCACAATACACATGCTTGCCCGCTTTCAAGGCTGCTATCGTAATTTTTTGATGCCAGTGGTCCGGAGTAGCTATGATGACCGCATCTACATCTTTCCGCTCCAGTACTTTCCTATAGTCGCGTGTCACAAATATCGAGTCTCCCCATAATTCCTTGGCGCGGTCCAAACGCCCGTCATAAAGGTCGCAAACGGCAACCAGTTTTACTCCGCTAACACTCAAGGCGCTCTTGGTATCGTAGATTCCCTGAATACCGGAACCAATAAGCGCTATAGTAATATGATCGTTAGCGGTGTACGATGTGTTGGAATATGTTCTGGATAATGTTATCGTTTCTTCTTGGGCAGCAAATACATAGGGTGTCGTGGTTAGAGCCGCAGTAGTTAGCGAAGCTTTTTTTATAAAAGATCTTCTAGATTCGTTTTTTGACATTATTTACGGATTATGGTAAAGATTAGTGTACACCAGTGCCACTAAAGTAACTATTTTAATAGGTACAAGTAAACGTTCTTTTAATGTTTATTTATGATTTTGTACGCTATTTATCAAATTCAAGAATGTAATTTTGCAGCCGGATAAAATTGAAGATTTGATTATAGATTTAATAGTAGCAATGCTTTGGAGCCTTTCTCCCTTCGGAGAAGCGAAGGTCGGAATTCCTTATGGAATTTATCAAGGCGTGAATATTTATCTGGTTTTTGTGGCGTGTTTTTTTGCCAATGTATTGGTATACCCGATAATGTATGTTTTTCTTACAAAAGTCAATAAATACCTTTTAAAATGGCACTACTATAAAAAATCCGCCATTTACGTTGCCCGTAAAGCTAAAGTAGGGTCTGGTGATAAAATCAAAAAATATGGTTTTATTGGACTTATCTTTTTTGTAATGCTTCCTGTTCCCGGCACAGGGGTCTACGCGGGCAGTATAGCCAGTTACCTTTTTAAAATGGAGCGCAAGCGGGCTTTTGCCGCTAACACAGTTGGTATTTTCTTCTCCTCGGTAATTGTTTGGGTTACTACGGTACTTGCCATGAAGGGGGCGGCTTAGTTGGTATTTGAAATCCTACTATGACAGTCAGTCTCCAAAAAAAGTAACTATTGGTAATCTTAGCATATTTGTACTAAAACACAAAAAAATAATTAAGGCGATGCGTAAAAATGAATATAGAAAACCGCAGGAGAATACCCAAAAGATATTGAAAACCTTGAGGCCTCTCAACACTATTGTATTAAAGTCCTAACTTAAATTGTGCTGTTTTCTTATCATCTACCAAAATCAGTCGAACAGTACAAACGTTTTGTGGGGCTCATAAGCCACTATGCTTCCTATGGCTCCAAAGTACCCTTAGCTCATTTGTAGTATCCCGATAAAATATTTCCTTTTTTCCTATTTATACCACACCATTTAGGTCTTGACCGGCAAAACCGCAAGCCCAAAAGAACGTAGCAAATACCTGACAGACAAACTTCCAAGATTCATCGCAAACTTTTTCGGGTTCATCGCATTCTCAAAAAATGTCCGGTGACGGGGCGTAAGTTTGTCCTGCAAATCAGTAATAACCGTCTGTACTTAAGCAGACCTAAAATTAATACATCATGAAAAAATTAGTAAAAAGTACCGCAACACTGGCCATATTGTTAGCAACCGCTATAGGAATGGCAAACGACCCCAACATGAGTTTGACATCAGGTATCAATTCAAAGAGCCTAGTATTTGAAATGGATGCCCAATCATTGGAATCGAAAATAAAAATGACCGATAACAATGCGCGGATCATCTATTCGGAAAATATTCTGAACAAGAATTATACAAAAAAGTTTAACCTTGAAAAACTTGAAGTTGGCACGTATTATTTTTCTATTGAAAACGACTTATCAGCTGTAGTATACACCCTTGATGTGAACAGAAAAGAAGTGAAGATAGAGAAAAAGAAAGAGAACACAACCAAGCCGGTTTTCAGACAAACTGGCGATAGGATTTCAATAAACCTGTTCAATGACGATCGGCAAAAAGTTACCATAGAAATAGTGGATAACCATGACAATATTATTTTCATAGAATCGACAAAAGGCGAACTGATAATCGGCAAAGCGTTCAATTTTGAAAAAGCTAAAAAAGGGCACTATAGCATAACGGTAAAAGACGGCAAAAAAAGGTATTATCACTCTATCTTTGTTGGCTAGATTACAAACGGTTGTCTAATGAATTTGTTTGTTAGTAGAAAACGGTCTTCAACTTAAATGAAAGGCCGTTTTCGCATTACTTTATATTTTCTCTTGGATAGTCAGAAGATTGGGTATCTAAGTTTTAAGTATATTGTCAATAGAGAAGAATAATTTTTATGCAGCTTCAACTAAAATCATTTAAAAAGTACCAAGCGACAATCATACATCTGCTGGTATGGGGGTTTGTTTTCTCGCTACCGTATATTTTTTCATTACAGTGGGAAGGGGACAGCGTACCCACGGAATTTGCCCGTAAGATTCTCGTTCTGAACATCATAATGAACCTCTTTTGGGCAGCAACATTTTATTCGAATACCCAATTTTTAGTTCCTCGCTTATTATATCGCAGAAACATTTTGGTTTTTCTGGCGGTTAACCTAGGGCTATTGGCCGTTATATTATTGATCAACCGCTTTGTCTTTGAGACGCTGGTGTTCAAGTATCCCTACTCGATCAACAAGGCCCTTTTGCACAATGCGCTTCCTTTTCTGTTCTTTGTGTTGATGGCCGTTGCCTTTAAAACGGTAAGCGACCGTTTGCAACTGGAGCGCAAAGCAAAGGAACGGGAAAGCGAAAACCTCAAAACGGAGCTTGCTTTTCTACGCTCACAGATCAGTCCGCATTTTCTGTTCAACGTGCTCAACAACATGGTGGCCCTGGTACGGATGAAAAGTGACAAATTGGAACCCACCATTTTAAAACTATCCTCCTTAATGCAGTACATGCTCTATGAAACCGATGATGAGAAAGTACTTTTAAAGAGCGAGGTCGATTATTTGCGCACCTATATCGACCTGCAAAAACTGCGCTTCGGCGATCGGTTGGATATGGATGTCGATTTGAATCTGAAGGAAGACTGGCACGCCATAGAGCCTATGCTGTTGATTCCCTTCGTAGAAAATGCTTTTAAGCACGGTACAGGAATGGTGGAAGCCCCCACGATTGCCATTTCATTGAAAGCAGTCAACGATGAGCTCCTTTTTACGGTACGGAACAAATATGTCGACAATGACCAAGCCAAGGACAAGATCTCCGGTATAGGCCTGGCCAATGTAAAACGGAGGTTGGAACTTTTGTATGGTGCGAACCATGGCCTCGATATCGATAAGTCCGACGGATGGTATTCCGTAACCCTGAAACTAAAACTTGAATCCTGATGAACTGTATTGCCATAGATGACGAGCCTTTGGCGCTAGGGTTGTTGGAAGACAACATTGGTAAAGTACCTTTTCTGAATTTGACGGCCTCTTGCAACAATGCCTTCGAGGCTATGGAGGTTTTACAGAAGGAAAGCATCGACCTCTTGTTTATCGATATCCAGATGCCCGGTCTGACCGGACTGCAATTTATCGCCAGTCTTGAAAGGAAACCCTTGGTCATCTTTATCACGGCCTATAAACAATATGCGGTGGAAAGCTATGACCTTGATGTGGTGGATTACCTGATAAAGCCCGTGGCTTTGGAGCGTTTTATAAAAGCATGTAATCGTGCCAAGCAGCTTTTCGAACTGAAGTCCACCAAGGGTGCTCTATCCGCTGGCCCGGCCAAGGACCATTTTTTCGTAAATTCCGACTATAGCCAAGTGAAAATTAAGTTCAATGATATTATTTGGATGAAAGGCTACGGCGACTACATCAAATTCCATCTAAAAAGTGCCGAACATCCATTGGTGGTGCGCACCAGTTTTAAGGAGTTGGAACGGGAATTGCCGCCTAACAAATTCCTTCGCATCCATAAATCGTACGCCGTGGCGGTTAACGAAATCACGGCCATTCGGAAGAACAGTATCTTTTTGGGGGATAAGGAGTTGTCCGTTGGGGAGACTTTTCGTAGCGATGTCGAAAAATTGGTTCGGAAAAAAAACTAGCGATACTGAACTTATTTTCTAATCGAAGACCTTCTAACCTGAGCTACAAAAAGGGCATTAAAAGAAAGAGGGGGAAAAGTTGCAAGAGTTCCATAAAAAGTTGGTTTAATGAGACTTGAATAAGACAATTTCTTAAGGGTCAGTTTATGATTTATACAAATTTTTAATAGAAATTATCAGTATTTCTACGTTATGTTTTGCTATGTTGAGCATATTGAATACTCTTTATAAACCAGAACTAATACACATTAAAGTATCATCAACATTTACCGGCGGTGTTGAAATTTTATACAAAATGATGCCAGACGCATCAGCCTTGAACTCTTCGAGTTTCTCACCAAATTCGTCAGTGATATAACCTACGACATCACCTTTTTTCACAGCATCACCAGCCTTATAACTACTGTAAAAAATACCCTTTTCATTTGAGTTTATGTACGTTGGATTATTAAGCTGAATAAGGCTGGGGCTTGGTCCAGTTCCTTTGTTATACATTTTCATATTGCCAAGCATATTATACACCCCGTTTTTTATGAAGCTTACTGCATCTTGCTGTACATTGCCCAATTTACCGCTTTCAAAGCTAAGCGCCACTTTGCCATCTTGACTAGCCTGTTTAAAAACATATTTTGCTGGTTCATCATCCCTTAGAGTGAAAGGATATGAAACCACGTATTCAAATCCGCTAATCTCCGTAAGTTCTCTAGCCTTTTTTGTTTGTTGTGGATAATTCTGATTATCGTAGAAAAGTGCAAACGGTATCAAGTCTTCATTGACACCACCACCATGTATATCCAAAAAAACATCGCTCGCGGGTATTATCGTTGTAGTAATGAAATCTGCTATTTTTTGAGTAACACTACCGGTCGATTTACCGGGGAATGCACCGTTTAGATTCACTTGATCATTCGGATTGACAATGGAGGTCCGTGAATAAAACGAAGCTGTATTTGCGATAGGTATGATGATTATAGTCCCACTTAAGCTATCTATATCTATTTCTCTTAAGAGCTCTTGGACGCTCACAATAGGTGGATATTCAAACCCATGAACCCCAGCTATAATTGTAAAAACAGGCCCTTCGCTTTTTCCTTTCAATATGGATACCGGCAAGAAGGTTTGGTTGTTGCGAGAATCTTGGAATCCAATACGAATGTTTTCTTTAAGGGGTCTTGTGTCGCTTGAAACTATATCCTGAACGTTATCTTGTCCTAGTAATGTATGAAAGGAAAAAAGCATTAAAGCTGTTAAAATAAATTTTGGCATTATGAATGATTTTAGTCCTGGATTAATTGTTGTTGCATTACCAATGTATTAAAATTACCATGTTAATGAAAAAGTATTTCTCACTACAGCTTTTTCGCTACTACTGTACACAATATAAACATTAGAATGGAAGCTAGCACCAAGGGAGGTAGCGTTCCCAAACTGCTATGATTTACTTTCTGGTTGAAGTATTCTGGTTCAAATTGTTTCCAATCTATTTTGTCCCCGGATAGTTCCTCAAATATTGACGGGTAAAAGAACAAACGTAATTCTTCATGAAAATCACCAGTAGCATCTAAAAAGTTTAAATGTTGATGTAGGCTGGTTCCTGAAAGTTCATTGAATGCCAATTGCAAATGCATATTTGGTAAAAATGCGGATAATTGTTTGCTGGTATTTTCACGTTCATTTATTTTCTGGCGAAACGCCCTTGTATCTTTTAGTGATTCATCATCACCCATTTGCTGCATGGCGTAATACCATGTCCAGTTAAAGCCCTCTGTCGGGTATCCGAATTTTTGGAATTGTGGATAATGGTCGTAGAACTTTTTCAGGGTCTCTTTTTTATCGGTATCCCATTTAGTGTGGTAGCCGTCACGTTGACTTATCATGGTACTCAAAGCTTCCGGAACTGGATACTTGTTGGTTACATAAGCATTGATTCCTGCAGGAAACAATATGAGTAGTAGCAACCAAACTGATAATAGCAGCACGGCATTGAACCCAGAATTCTTTTTAAAGTTTATGACGAAAAAGCACAGCGTGAACCAAAATAAAACATACAAGGAAGATAGGAGGACGAACATCATAAAATTAGTATCCAACGGAATCGATAGTGCGATTTTCGCCGTGGTAAGCAATATCCCTAAAACAACATATATCAGTATCATCCGTACGGATAACTTTGTTAATAGATATTTTAGTTTTGATGGTGCCTGTACGGAAACCAAACGCCAAGTTCCGGTTTCAGTTTCTTCAGATAATAAGTTGAAGGTAAAAACGATGATTAAAAGTGGAAAAAGGTAAATCAACACGAAGGATAAATCGAGATTACCAGACTGTAAATTCATGGGGTTGACCAAATCGGTATCGTATCGTTGACCTTCCAGATTTTTAATGGTTATTCGCTGTACATTTGGGTTGATATCGCTTTGGCCGATCGAAAGTCCGGCAAGATGATTCGGAGGGTTCACAAAAGCGAATTTGAGGTAATACATTAGAAGTCCTAAATCGTCTTTATGTAATTCCACATTTCGTTCGATATGGCTTTTTTGATGGCTTTTGACCTGTTCGATAGCAGCTTTCTTTTGGGATAAAAATTGATGGCCTATGCCGATACTTATCGCGCCCAATATTAAGATGAGAACCACGCTTGCGATAACCGCCCGCGACCTTAAAAACTGTAAAAATAGAAGTCTGTACATGATTATATCGCTTTTGCTTTTTTAGAAAGATAGCCTAGTCCTAAAAAGGAGAACAATAGCCAGCCTAACAAAGAGAAAATACCTAACGAGGCTTCGTTTACTGAACTTTTCAAAGGCTGCATTTGATGCTCAAAATCTGCAAATTCCTCCCAATGTTCATGTCCGACAACATTGCTTTTTCCTTCGGAACTATTTACTGTAGCCCCTATATATTCCATTTGCAACTCGTTCATTTCCTGTGCCAATTGGTATCGATATGTTTCGGCCTGATTTTGAAAATCTACATAGCCTTTAAAATCAGTTCCTGTAAAGGCCATGGATATGGTCTTAATGGCAGCAAACGGATTTAATAATGCAGTAAACCGACTAATATTGTTTTGTTTTCTGTACACGTTTATCAAACTATCATGGTGCTTTTTGTAAAGCTTGGCACTTGTTTTCTCCCCTTCCCGCATTACAAAACCACCATAATTAAAGGGAAGTTGAGTTACAGAATCAACCTTATGAACAGCCAAAACCGAATCTTTCAAGTTTTTAAAATAAGGGTCGTTAGGGTCATGGCTATCTCCCTTTTTAATAACATCACGTTCTACCGCCGATTGAAAACTCAATTTTGAAGGGGTAGGATATACGGAACTTGCTATTGCCTGCGAAGTTTTTGGCACCAATACCACTAGCAACAACCAAATGCCCAACAAAGTAAGCAGTGCATTTTTTGATGACCTTGACGTGGTAGATACCGCAATAGTAATGAAACATAAAATGAGCAAAAAGAGTGCATACCCCAAGAACAGCAATAAAAAACGTAGCAATGAATCAGATGGGATAGCACTACTATCCCCAAAAAACAAAAAAAATAAAGTAGTCAAGACAATGGGTGCAAAGAATAAAAGTGCTAGAACAAACAATCCTAGGGATTTCCCGAGTAAAATTTCTTTCCATTGTGCACCTTGTGACAAGAGTATTTTCAAGGTGCCATTTTCGCGCTCGCCAGCCACCACAGAAAATCCTAGAAAAAACAAAATCAAGGGCAATACCAATTGTAACAGCATGGCCATACTCAACTCTCCGAAACGTAGGGTGCCTGTTGAAAATCCGGCATCAGAAAAATTGACGCTGTTCTGTCTATGAGCTTCCAAAAAAACGGCATTGCCCGTAAAACTTTCGATACCATAGTCGAACATGCTCAGCGGTTGTTTCATACGAAAAGCGAAAGAACCAAAATGTGCCATACGATGTGGATGTTTATCGGGATTGGCTTCCCAACTTTGTCGTGCTTTCTGCTGATGTTCCAACCGAATCGCATTTTGTTCCGAATAGTTATGAATACCACTAACCGACGCATAGGCAGTCAGCAGGATAAAAATCATCAACATCGCATAAATGACTTTCGCCTTAAAAGCATTTTTAAGGAAATATTTCGTAAATAGAAAGATGTTTGCCTTTTTCATTTTATATCAAATTTACTCGATAATCGAGATTTAAATGTTCCGAGGCTTGCCTCGAAACCCAAAGGTTGTTTTCCTGCGAATACCTCGTGGGCTTGCCCCGAGGTAGTTTGCCAAACTATCTGATGTTGCTATTCGTGGTTGTACTTTTCATAAAAGACCCACCTGCCTAGTTAGTAGACAGGTTGAGCTTTAATGATTCTTAGAATTTATAAGTTGCATTTAGCAAAAAGTTCCTTGGAGCTCCAGGGCCTAATCTCGAAGGATTAAGACCACCCAACCAATAGGTTTCATCAAATAGATTATTGATTTTAAGTGTCAATTGAATACCTGTATTATTCGGCTTATAAAAAACTGCCGCTTCACAAACGGTGTAGTTTGGTAATAATACCCTATTCGTATCGTAAGTAGGATTGTACCAGGTAAATCTTTCGGCCATATATTGAGCACCAAAACCTACACCAATGCCTTTTAAGGTGTTACCCATGAAATCATAACGGCCCCAGAAATTAGCATTATGTTTTGGAGCTCCTCCAATGGGTTGGTCAATAAACGCTACTATAGCATCTTCTACAATTACTGCATCTGAGAAACCATAAGATGCCGTAAGTTGAAAGTTTGGTGATATGTAACCCGATATATCCATTTCAAAACCGGTACTTCTTTGTTCACCTCGTGTGGTCAGGTTATCTAAATCATAGGTGTCACCCAGTAAAATATTCTTTTGAGTAATATTAAAAATGGCAAGGTTGGCAAATAATTTTCCGTTTAAGAACTCCCCTTTCGCACCAACTTCTGTTAAGCTACTTTCTAGAGGGTCAAACCTACTTGGTGAGGTAGACCAAAAGAAACCTTCAGCAGTTGGTGATAATGAAACTGTATTTGTGTGTGGTTGAAATCCTTCTAGATACGTTGCATATGCACTTATATCATTCGTAATCTCATAGGTTAAACCTATTCTCGGCACAAAAGCACTCGTTTTAAATTCCTCTTCATCTCCTTTATAATTGAAGACGTCATTGAACCACTCGTACCTTAAGTTCAGTAAAGCTGAAAATTTCCCCACCTTAAATTGGTTTTGAAGATAGATACCATCGGAGGTCGATAAATTTGCCGGAATTGATAATTGTGCAAGACCGTAATCATTAACATTTCTAGCACCGTTAAAAGGATTTTCTAAATCAAAAAAAGCTGCAGCAGGTTTCGGTATCGTGACACCGTCAACAACAATTTGTTGAAAATTATCAGCATTATCAGGGTCAAAATTAGACTGACCTCCCTCGACAGTTAAATATCTTCTGGCACGTAGAAATCCGGCTCCGATTTTTCGCTCCCAACGCGTACCATCATAGCCAACTAATATTTTATTGGTAATCTTATCACTTTTGATATCATAGGTAAAGAAGGTGCTGAAATTATTTGTTTCCCAAAATTGTTGTCTCTCATCATATCGCAATCGTGCTAGGGTAGGAATCACATTACCCTCAATATCGACCACGGTGCCCCCAACTCTATGTTCGGCCAGATCCTCATCCCAAGTTTGTTTCATGTACTGCGCATTGAAACCTAGGTTGTCCCCAAACTTTTTACTAAAGTTGGCCATGAAAATAAATTCTTTGTTTTTGTAATGGTCGCTTGATGCACCGACATTTCTTGTAATGGGAGTACTATTCAAATCAAATTCACCATTTATAGCTCCAAAAATGGGTTGGCCCCTATCTAAATTACCTTCCGCATCGCTGTAAATCATCTCTACGTTAAGTGATGTGCTTTCATTGGGGATATAACTTAAAGACGGTGCAAATAAAATCGCATTGTTGTTTACAACATCCCGAAATGAATCTGCCTCTTGAATAGCGGCATTAAAGCGATATAGCAAGGTTCTTGATGGGTTTAAAGGTCCGGTGAAATCTGCTGTAGCTCTTAAGGTTCCAAAACTTCCGGTTGTTAAGGAAACTTCACTACGCTTTTCAGTTAATGGTTTTTTAGTCACCATATTTACGGTACCTCCTGGGTCTGCACTTGAAAAAGTTACGGATGATGGTCCTTTTATGACTTCAACACGTTCAAGGTGTGAGGTAATGGGTTGTAGAAAATAATATTGGCGGGTGCGCATCCCGTTCAGGACTTGCCCATCATCTCCTTGAGTAATACCACGAATATTATAATGATTGTATAAGCCTGTAACCGCTACATTACTAACCGTTTTTACTGCATCTGGCAGTTGAAAAGCTAGGCGGTCTGTCATCAATTCTTTTGTTACGGAGGTTATCGCTTGCGGTAGTTCTTTATTTTTGATGGCGACCTTGGTTGCCGAAAATGAATAGTCGCTATTATAGTCGGTTCGAGCTCTTCCTATAACTTCAACATTTTGTAGGTTTTCCGCAGCCTCGATTAATACGATTGCTCCTAATTTGACTGTAGAAGGGGAATCTACATCAATGGATTGCTGATTGGATGCATAACCCAAATAACGAACTTCAAAATCGTAGGAGCCTTGCGGCACAATTAGTTCAAAGGCACCGTCTCCATCTGTAAGCACTCCGAAAGTATTGTCTGTATTGGTCAGGGACACGGTCGCTCCGAAAACCGGGTTGCCTTCTTGGTTAGTAACTGAACCCGATACTATGGTTTGGGCGTAGATGTTTCCTGTAAAACAAAAAAGGAATATTATGAATAGAATTCTTATGATTTTCATTTGTGTTTTATTTTGATTGTAACCTTGAAATCCATCCGATTAAAAAATAATACCCCCTTGAAGGGAAATGCTGTTTTCAATGGTTTCGATTCTTAGGTTTTTAAATTGTTTTTAAGTAGAGATCTTGTAGTTCGTTGGCATTAATGGCGTTCGTTTCAGATGTATACACCAAACGACCTTCTTTCATAATACCGATTTTTGTACCTACGTTTACAGCATTAAAGATGTCATGCGTCGCCATGAAGATGGATTTTCCCATTTGGCTCAACTCCTTACAGATTGCGCTAAATTCCACTGTAGCTTTCGGGTCAAGACCAGAGATGGGTTCATCCATGAATATGAAGTCCGCATTTTTGGAAAGTGCAATGGCGATACCGACCTTTTGCCGCATTCCTTTGGAATAGGAAGCTAACTTATTGCTATGTGCGGTTTCTTGAAGCCCCGCTTTCAATAAATACCCAGTCAACGCATCTTTAGAATATCGAAACCCAGCAATTCGACTGAAAAAATCAAGATTTTCTAATCCTGAAAGATTACCATACAATTGTACCACTTCAGGTATGTAGGCAATCATTTTTGAGGTAGCATTGCTATTCGGTTTTACCTCAACACCGTTGATTAGGGCCTTACCGCTGGTAGCGCCTATTAAACCGAGAAATAAATTTATTGTGGTGGTTTTACCGGCACCGTTTTGACCGAGTAAACAAAATATTTCACCTTGAGCAACAGAAAGGTTCAAATCGCTCAATGCTTCATGCCCACCATATCTTTTTGTAAGATTGATTGCTTCTAACATCTGAAACTATGTAAATTGTGAATAATAAATAGGGCACCCAACATTGCAATTGGACGCATACCTCAGAATTCTTGGCAACCATAGGAAACCAAAGATTCATTATACGAAGGAAAGATGTTAGACTACGGGAGGTCCTCGCTGATACTGCTGCTCTCGGGAAACAACAAAAAGTATTTCTACTATGCTTTGATCAAAATAGTAAGTGGGAAAGTCTAATTGAAACTCAAAAGAGCTTTGAACATACAGTTGTTGATCAAAGTAAAAACTACAGATTTGACATTCTGAATTGCCCTGAGTGGTTATATCGTCAAAATCGCTTTGAACGATATTTGTAATGTTCTGTGCATGCGTTTGAGAGTGAAAAAACAAAGCAATGGGTAATGACAACATGTATAGTGCCAAAATTCCTGCTACTATGTGCATTTTATTTTTCACGATTGCTAAAGTAAGATAATTTTTATTTTATCAACTTCTACTAATGTTATTTTTTAATGATTTTAATCGTTTACTCTTGTAATACGGAAGGATGAAATTGACTAAAAATAGCTCTTGCACGGACACACAATTCTTTTGGAACTACTTCGATTGATGTAGCGTTTTTAAGTACTGCTTGTTCTATAAAACGGCCGTTTTTAGGCAAAGTTTCGGCAAAGCGGTTTTTCTTTTCCTAAAGTGTCCCAATCTTGGTCTTTTTTAGTGGTTTCGATAATTGACCTTTTATGGGGCAATTTGCGCTAACGGTCTTAACAGAAGAAAATGGCGATCTTATGTTTATCGATAATCAGCCCCCAAATGCCAGGTAAGCATTTATCCTTTCCTCGTTCAGTTCCGGAAAATCCTCAATAATATCTTGCTTGCTCATTCCGTTCGAAAGCCTGTTCCATACATCATAGACCGAGATTCTAGTCCCGATTACAATCGGCTTTCCAAAACGGATTTCGGAATCTATTCTAATATGTTTCCTATAGTTCATCCTTTAAAATTGGCTTTTTTATTTGAAACTCAATACCAAAATTTCTTGAAGCTTTTTGGCATGGTTCCAGCGACCATGATTTTCATATCCACCTCAAAGGTTTTCAACTTGACAGGTTCAGATCTAAAGAGTTATCCCACCAATGGCGGCTTATCGACCGTAAATGGTTGTCGGTAATGGCGCCGTCCCGTAGCTTTAAATAGAGCGTTTGCCAAGGCTCCGAAAATAGGAGGGAAAGGCGGTTCGCCCAATCCCGTTGGGTCGATTTCGTTCTGTACAAAATGGACATCTATGGTTTTCGGTGCTTCGCTATATCGAATCATGCGGTAGGTATCAAAGTTTTTATGATCGGGAACTCCATTTGTGAACGACATTTCCCCGAACAGGGCATTTCCTATACCATCTACAATGCCCCCTTCTGCCATGTTGATGGCAAAATCAGGATTGATAACGATGCCACAGTCAATAGCCGCCGTTACCTTTTCCATTTTCGGGGTTTGCCCGTCCATGGACAGTTCGAGGACTTGCGCCACATAGCTATTATGACAGAAATAGGCCGAAACCCCTCGATGTATTCCTGGTTTTTCGCCGGTATCCCATCCTGATTTCTCCCGCACCAGTTTTAAAACACCGGCATAGCGTTCCGCTTCGTAATCATTATTTTCTCCAACTGGATTTTCAATGGCTCTTTCCAAGAGTTCCAGACGGAAATCGATGGGGTCTTTTCCCATCAGTTCGGCCAGCTCGTCCAAGAAGGATTGTTCGGCACCTGCGATAAAGTTGGAACGGGGCGCTCTGAATGCCCCAATGGTTATATTGGATTCCAATGCCCATCCCTCGGCCAAATAATTATCCACCGTTCCGGCAGGAAAACGATTGGCAGCGACCGGATGCTCCGGAATACCGCCCCCGCGAACATGAAAGCCGATCAGGTTGTTATCCTTATCCAAAGCAGCGCGGTAGGTTGCCGTGTAAGTAGGCCTGTATATTCCGCAGGTCATATCATCCTCACGGGTGTACATGAGTTTAACCGGAGCTTTTATCTTTTGGGAGATTACGGCCGCTTCCACCAAATGGTGGCCATAGGCGCGTTGACCGAAACCGCCTCCCATGCGGGTAAGGTTGATGTGTACATTTTCCTCTGGAAGTTCCAATCTTGAGGCCAAGGTGCCCGAAATCATTTCGGGAGCCTGAATGGGTGCATAAAGTACGGCCTCGGTTTCTGTAACATGGGCAAAACAATTGACCGGCTCCATACAGTTGTGGGCCAAATAGGGTGCCGTATAGGTGCGTTCCAAAATTTTATCGGCATTTTTAAAAGCCTTTTCCGGGTTTCCGTCCCTGCGCAATACATCCGCTTTTTTTTGGGACATTTCTTCCATTCTAAGATTGTGGGTTTCCGTACTTTCCAGACCTGCGGGCACCTTGACCGTGGTTTTGCCCCCCCTGAAACCCGCCATCACGAATTCGGAATCCGTTATCTCCTCCCATTCCGTTTTTAATGCTTTTTTTGCCTGTAATACCTCCCAAGTACTGTTTCCTACCACTACGGCCAGTTCGGTATGGGAAGCGGTATCAAAAAAGTTTCGTTCGTAATCCTCTTGTAATGTTTTTATGGTAAACACATCCTTAATGCCCGGCATGGACTTGGCTACGGAAGCGTTTACGGATTTAATTTTCATACCAAAGGGCGGAATTGCTACCATTGCCGTTAACATACCTTCCTCTTGTAAATCCATGGTAAACAAGGGCTTCCCCGTGATGATGTCCTTGGTATCGACATTCTTTTTTGAGGAGCCTACTATTTTAAAGTCGCTTACCTTTTTAAGCGGCACTTCTTCATCTTCGGGTAGCGTGATATTTTGGGCCAAAGCAGCCAAATCGCCATAACTTACTTGTTGTCCGCTGGCTTCATGAAATACGGTTCCCATATCCGTCGTTAATTCGGACAGCGGCACGTTCCATTTTTGGGCTGCTGCCAGCAACAACATTTGGCGTGCGGTTGCCCCTGCCACCCGAAGTCCGGGCCAGCCCCTACGTACGCCCTGACTTCCTCCCGTAAATTGGCGATCGAATTTTTCGGGATGGAAATTGGCCTGTTCCACGATGACCATTTTCCAATCAATATCCAGTTCCTCGGCCAAAATCATCGGCAATGAGGTTTTTACATTGGATCCAAATTCAGGATTTGGTGCCATCAGGGTCACGACCCCGTTTTCACCGATCTTAATATAACTGTTGAATTCGGACCATTCCTTGGGCATTTCCAAAGCCATATCCTCTTCGGGTATTGCTTTCGGCTTACAGGAGTTTAACCAACTGAAACCTATAATCAAACCGCCACTTGCCAAACCGGTATTTTTGATAAAGGCCCTTCTTCCTATGTTTGTTTTTACGCGTGTCATGATGCTGTATTTTTAGAATTAGGAATTGGTTTCGGTACCTGCAGCTAGTTGAACGGCCTTTTTAATTCTTATGTACGTTCCACAACGACAGATATTCCCGTTCATAGCGCTTTCTATTTCGGAATCCGAGGGATTCGGATTTTGTTTCAGCAACGCCGAGGCGGTCATGATCTGTCCCGCCTGGCAGTAGCCGCATTGGGGGACATCGATTTCCAACCAGGCCTTTTGTACGGGATGGTCGCCATTTTTGGATAGCCCCTCTATAGTAGTGATATTCTGTTCGGCCACCGAGGATACCGGTAATTGGCAGGAGCGTACCGCATTGTCTCCCAAATGGATGGTACAGGCCCCGCATTGCGCGATGCCGCAGCCGTATTTTGTGCCGACAAGTTTCAGGTGGTCACGCAGTACCCATAACATCGGTGTGTTGGGGTCTACATCCACCTCTTGTACGGTTCCGTTGATATTCAGCGTGAAGTTTGCCATAATATTTTTGTTTTAGAGACTGTCTTAAAGTTACTGATTTTATGTGATTTAGGAATTTAAATACTGTACCTTTTATGTTAATTTGTTTATAGTCAAATGTCTTTTTCCAATCCTCAGTCCCTATTCATCTTCTTGAAGATACTTGTCATGATTTCTTTGTCGATCGCCTCCATATCCACCAATTGCAATGATTTTACCATTGGGAGCGTGGACTCTTTATAATGTTTGAAATGCGGACTCTGCAGATGCGATTCATAGGCGGCCTTGTCCGAATAGATTTCCAACAAGCGGATCTGGGTCGGATGTTCTTTTTGGAACATAGGATAGATACAGATGACCCCTGGCTCCAATCTTACGGAGGCTTCCGCTTCGGCTTCCAAGATGGAAACATATTCATCAAGGTAATCCGCTTCCACTTCAATTTCGGCGATTCGGACCATCATGTTTTCCAATTCGAATGCTTGATTATCGGACTTCTCTTTTTGGCCGGAAACAGTAGCGGTCATCATACTACATAGTACTATTAAACAAAAATTATGTAAACCTAAATCTTTCATACCATTGTTATTATCGATTTTCATTTCTTTAAAATACAGTATTTAATCCTTTACCACTAGTATTCGTTTCAGCCATTTTTGAACTGCCTCCCTGACCTGGATTTCTCGTTTTCCCTTCATCACAAATAGAATACCGTCCCTTTCCACTCCGCCCTTTACCGAAAATTCATCCAAAATTGCGCTTTTGGGACTCAGTTTCCGTATTGTTTTTAAGCTACTGCCCAATCCGTAACCGGCATTGGTGTTAAAGGGAATGATTGTTTTACCCTTCAAATCGTTTTCGTTCAAAAAGCTTTTCATGGGCGGTGGTAGTTGCATGCCCCACGTAGGAAATCCAAAAAAGATGGTATCGTATTTCGCCATATCCACCTTCGTTTGCAAGGGAGGCAAAAATCCACTTTCATTTTCCTCGGCCACTTGTTTTATTATGGCATCGTAATCCTCCGGATAGGGATTCTGCAATTCCACGGCCACCAAATCGCCCCCGACTTCTTTTTGGATCATTTCGGCAACTGCCTTGGTATTGTTGGTGCGGGAAAGGTAGCGTATCAATGTCCTTTCGGGACTTTGGCAATTTGCAATTGCGCCAAACTTTTCCTCCTCTAGGTCGGCTAAGCCAATAGAAAGAAACAGGAAGCATATGGAGACGGTTAACTTCATGGTACTAAATTCATCTAATCCCGGGTAAGAAGTTTGCTAAAGGTAAGATCGGCCAATTGCCAGTTGTCATTTTCCTTTACATAGACTTCCGTAACCATAAAGGGATTGGTTACCTCGTTTCCGCCAACAACGGCCAGGAGCGTAATTCGGTTCCAAAGGATGGCCGTGTTTTCGTTCAACACTTCCACCATGACCTCATGCACATCCGCCTTTTTGTAGTGAATGCCGCCGCTCCTGATAATGTCCACCTCCCGATCCTTTCCCCAAGTACCGCCCATGTGCACGAACTTGGCCTTGTCATGGAAAAGTACGGACAAGCTATCGGCGTTTTTATCGGCCATCCATTGCCATTTTTGTTGAGAGCGTTCGGTTATTTCCTTTTCAATGTCCTTGGATTGGCCCATAGCCATTGGTGCGCTTAAAAAAGCAATCAGCACGCCTAAAATCAGTTTACTGTTCATCATCCTATTTTTTAGTGTTCAATTTTATGGGTATCCCGTACACTGCTAAAGGTCAGGTCCAACAATTTCCAATCGCCTGCTTCCTTTTTATAGAATTCCGTTACGGTAAACTCGTTTTTTACATCATTTCCCCTAACATGTGCAGTGAGGGTAATACGGTTCCAAAGTATGGCGGTATCGTCTCCGAACGTTTCTACAGCGACATCATGTACCTCGGCATTTTTGTACCAAATGCTTCCCGTTTTTATGATTTCCAGCTCTCGGTCCTTTTTCCACGAACCGCTCATGTGCACAAATTTCGATTTGTCGTGGAAAAGAGATGCCAGTTTATCCACATCTTTATTGGCCATCCATTGCCATTTTTGTTGGGATAGTACTTTTATTTGCTCTTCGATGCCTTGCGCAAAAGATGACGCACTTATTAGACTCAAAAAGATTGTGATTACTAAATATTTCATTTCTGTGTGTTTAAAAGTTATATGGTGTATTAAATTAATCGTTCTATAACCCAGTCGCAGTTTCTAGTGCGAGCGGTGAGATGAGTTGTAACGTGCTCACTGGTCCATTGCGTTCTATTTAAGGTAGTCTTCGTCCGAAACGGCCTCCAGCCATTCCGTTGGCCCATTTGCACTGCTTGAAATGGCCAATTGAATAAATGCGCTGTCGGTACTGGCCCCATGCCAATGCGGCAGGTTCGGCGGGCATTTTACGGCATCGCCTTTTTGCAAAACCCGTTTGGGGCTTCCTTTTTCTTGATAATACCCTTTGCCATCGACCACCAAAATAATCTGTCCCGAGGGATGGGAATGCCAGTGGGTACGTGCGCCCGGCTCAAAAGTGACGTTGCCCGCATACATTTGGTTTAAACTATCTGCACGCACGAGCATGCTTACATAGGCCGTGCCTGTAAAATTGTCGTTGGTTATTTTGTTCCCTTTGGAAAATAATAGGGGTGCTTTTGGTTCTACAACCTCAGCTTCTATTCCCATTGCTCTTTCTTTTGTAGTATTCTGCTCCTTGCAAGAAAGCAGCAACGCCATTATAAAAAATACAAGTAACCCATTTTCAAATCTCATATTGCTCATTTTTTAGTTTCCAATACTTCGTTCATGACTTCCTTGGCCGATTCCATTTTGGGCTTGTCCACATTTTTAGCCACTAACGACACCCACGCTTCCAATTGCTCCGGCGTAAACCCTTGGGATAAACAGATGTTCAAATGCGAGCGCAGCATGGGTTCCACGCCCCCGATGGTAGCTAACACGGAAACAGTGACCAGTTCCCGCTGCTTATAATCCAGCACATCGCGTTCAAAAACATCGGCGAACAGATGCTCCTTTAGAAAGACTTCGATAATGGGGGCGAACGCTGCATAATCCGCTGGCGGGCCATCCAATTTTCGTTGTATCAAGGTTTCCAAATTTTCTTTGCCCCGGTCGTATTTGGAGCGGGCGTCATCCATGACCGTGGCTTCCGCACCTGGCGTGTCCTGGATTCCTTTTTCCTTGCGCTGATCCAAAACCTTTATAAAAGTTCGCAGTCCCCGAAGGCTTCGCGGAAATCCGCAATAGGCATAGAGATGGACAAGCACTTCCTTGATTTCGTTGACGGTCAGACCCGCTTCCAGACCATCTTCCAAGGCCGTTTCAAGGTTCGCCAGATCACCTTTGGCGGTAAGTGACGCAATGGTTGTGATGCTTTTTTCGGACGCACTCAATTCTTGGGCCAAGGCATTGTCCTGGGCATGGCCACTATTATGGGAAATGCCCAGCATCAAAAACATTGGTAAAGCTACGTACCTACAAAGTTTTAAAATGGTCATTTCCATCCTGTTTTAAAGTTCATCAATTTTCTATGAGGCGCATCATTTTTCGCGATGCACATAAAATTTTATAGTTTAATAAAACCGTCCAAATAAAATCATCTTCGGGTGCTATTTCTGTGGCAAAGGCTTTGTTTACGATACCCGTGAGGGACAGGGGGAACTTTTTTTTCGAAAGCGTCAAAAAACCGGCCGTATAATAGCCTTTGTCATTATCCGAGGTCAAATAATAGACCTGTGGCGTAAAAGCAAGCTGTAATTTTTCCGATAGGCGCATTTCGCTAAACGTAGCGTTCAGCACCAAAAAATTCACTTGTTTTACCCCTTCATCAAATCCCCTTCCGTGAAGGTAGTACATTCCAACGTTCACCTTATCGGATATTTTGTAATTGGGCACCAGCTCCCCTGCCAGGTACCGGCGCGATTCCAGAATATGCTCCGTGGCTCCATTGCGAATTACTGGTACCGTCCTAAAATTAAGGGCGGGATGAATACCCGTTCGCAGACTGAACCGTTTTTTTTCAATGGCCCTGTAGCGAAACCAGAACAACATGGACCACGGTTTGCCTTCCAAGGCAAACCGCATATCGGGCTCAAAACTGAACTTTCCTTTTCTAAATTTCAAATCGACCAGCAAAGCAGGTTCGCCCAATGAAAAAGATGGTACCAGGGCAATGCCGTTATGGGTTACGCTCAGGGTGCCCTGAACCTCATCTAGAAAAGTTTCTTTTTCCTGGGCGCAAATCATCTTGGGGAATGTAAAGAACAAACCGATGACCACCCCTTTAAAAAGAAACCGGTTGGTTACTCGTATTATTTTGATTGCAAGAAATTTCATTAGTTCGCTTCGCAGATTTAAGATACCCAAAAGTATCTCATTGGGCCTGGCCATACACTACCCAGATTACGGATAAACCTACCAGAATTACGGATTTTGTAATTGCCATTTGATTTACTGGAAACCAATGCTCTATCTTTAGTTAAATTTATCGTTGAAATGAAGAACGTTTTAGAGATAAGGGCGGTATCGGATTATTGCAAACTGCGGCATTATGAAGTGTTGCATCCTTTGGTGAGCATTTTGGATTTTGATAAAATTGACTTGACCAAATATACCAACAAACCCTATGATGCCTTTCGCTATCATTGCTATGCCGTTTTCCTAAAGGATGCCAAGGGCTGCAAAATACATTATGGGGGCAAACCATACGATTATGACGAGGGTACCTTGGTCTTTATGGCGCCCGGACAGACGATAGAACTGGGTGGTTTTGACCCCGATTACGTGCCCAAGGGCTATGCCATGCTGTTTCATCCAGACTTGCTTTGGGGCACTGAATTGGGGAAAAAGATACATGGCTACAGTTTTTTCTCTTACTCCAGCAACGAAGCACTGCACCTTTCCACAAAAGAGCGCAAAGTGATTCTGAGCTTGATCGAAAAAATACAGTTTGAGCTGGAACAGAACCTGGACAAGCACAGCAAAAAATTGATCGTGGCCAACATAGAGCTATTTTTGGAGTATTGCACACGGTTCTATGACCGCCAATTCTTGACCCGTGAACTTGAGAATCAAGGTTCATTGGAGAAATTTGATACGCTGTTGAACGACTATTTTACATCCGATACCCCCAAAAAACACGGTACGCCATCGGTGAGCTTTTTTGCGGAACGGCTGCACTTGTCTTCCAATTATTTTGGGGACTTGGTTAAAAAAGAAACTGGCCTATCGGCGCAGGAATACATTCAAAACAAGTTGATCGAAGTGGCCAAGGAAAAGGTGTTCGATGCTTCGAAATCGGTCAGTGAAATAGCGTATGAACTGGGTTTTAAATATCCGCAGCATTTCAGTCGGTTGTTCAAACAAAAAACAGGGCATTCGCCGAACGAGTTTAGGATGTTGAATTGAAAACAGTACAATAGGCTTAAAATTACACGGCACAATTACTTCCTATTCTCAAACATTTTCATAAACAACATTGTACTCATTTTTTGTGCCCTGTTCTTGGCGATCCAGGCTACATCTCCCGTAAATAGCTCGTCTATGGTTTCAAACCATAGGTTCAGCCACAGCCCAAAGTGTTCGGAGGTTATGCTATGGTTCATTTTTTCGTCCACTTCCTGGTGGGCGGTAACGGGGTTGCCGTGATAAAGCCGTTTTAAAAAAAGTTGGGTTTCCCAGAAATCCGTCAACAGTTCTAGGTGGGCTTCCCAGTCCGTAATATTGCTGTTGAATATGGGGCCCAAAACCTTCTCTTGCCTTACTTTGGCATAAAAGGTCCTAACCAAGAGGGAAACATCTGTCCTATTTTTAATCAAAACCCTAACTTCATCCATTGGTAGTGGTATTTTATCTCGATTCAAACCCCACATTTTAAGAGCATACGGTACTAGAACACGTTGGGTGCCGTAGTCTGCCCATGGTGATTTGCGTCCTATTAGCTCACATATCCGTTGCTATTCATCTACAAGAACCTCCATCATAAAGGTGTGTAACACTTCCATCTGCGGCCTCCCTTTTCGTTTCCCCAACCGGCCAAAGATATATAGTCCTATCCATGTTAGCACTAACAGCACCATGAGTACTGTTTGAAAAAAATAAGGTTTGTCCAAGCTTGCACTAACATAAGCCCATATTGCCAGAACAATGAACAGGGTAGCCACTCCAAAATGCAAAAACATAAAAAATGTCCACAAGGTAGGATTGGGGCCAAAAAGCCCATACAATTTACAGTTCCTATCGTCTATGTCGTTAATTTCCAACTGTAATTGCGGTGTCCAGAAGTTGGTCTCCTTTTTATCGAATTTGATAAAAACATGATCTTCCATCCGTTTAACAACGATAGGTGGTTTTTGCGCTTGCTCAAAAGCCCCCAAAATTAGTTCCTTATCTCCAGAAAGCTCCAATTGGAACCTGGGTCTTAGAACGATATCATTAGGGATTATCTTCATAGCCTATTTCATGGATGACATTCTATTTGTGCCGAAACCGAGTCCAATACCGGACTGGGAGATACATAGGGAATACCCAATCCAAGCCCCCTAAGGATAAATAGGATTCCCATAAGCACAACAAATACCGGAATCAATTTTTGGATTTTCTGTTTCATACCGCCCTTTAAGAAACCGCTAAAATAAACGGCAGTAGTCATTAAAGGGACGGTTCCCAATCCAAACAAAACCATATACAGGCTCCCTTGGGCAACATCTCCCATGGCAATGGCGGCAAAAAGCGCCATATACACCAATCCGCAGGGAAGGAATCCGTTTAAAACTCCGATAGTCAAAAAAGTATCTGGAGTTTTCTTTTTGAGTTCTTGGCCCAAGCGGCTCTTGACCCTTGATATAATTTTATAGACAGGTTTGGAAAAATTGTATTTGGCAAAAGTTTTTGCAGGTATGAGTACCAATATAATCATTAAGGCTCCTATAACAATAGACAGTTTTTGTTGCATTCCAAAAACATAGAGCCCTTTGCCCAAAAGACCAAAAACCAATCCAATGATAGCATAAGAAAACAACCTGCCTAAATGGTACAGGGCTACCTGACCTGCTTTTTTTAACGGATTCTGCCTATCTACCGGAAGCATAAATGCAATGGGGCCACACATGCCAACGCAGTGCAGACTTCCCATAAATCCCAATAAAATGGCCGACAACAACATAGTTAGATTTTAGATATTAGATTTTAGACTCCAAACCTATCATAGGCAAGATTTACTAAGCGCTAAGATCACGACTTCAAATTTATTTTTTCAACAATTTAATACTTTCGTTAGAAGTTCCTTGCACATTATTCTAGCCCGCTATTTCAAGGGTTTAGCACATTTTACGAACTTTTGCTTCCTGACGAAACCCCTCCGTCTTCGGCATCTCCTCTTGAAAAAAAGGGGAGGACGTAATATTCAACATCTCACGTCTCACATCTAATACGTTATACTTTCCTTTTGTAAATAATCTTCGCCATCATGGCTCCAGGTTATTTTAATGTCCCAGCGACCATCTAACAAACGTTTGTCAGGTATGAGCAAATTTGCGTCGGATAAACTTACGGGTAAGTCAAAATCCAATTGCTTATTAGATGGTCTATATAGGGACACTGTTCCTTTTGCTTTTTTAAAATCGATGGTTGAAGGAAAATGTAAAATCAATCCTTCTCCTGTTTTTTCAAGGGTGACTTTTTCGTGCCTGTTGGCATTTACCTCGGCATTTATCTCGGTCTGATGATTCAAGGCATCCTTGTAATAGTCCTCCGTTACTAAATCATGATTGGCTTTATGGTCCACGTTCATCTGAATCACAAAGTATAGGATAAAGCTGATAAACGCGATAAAAGAAAGTACGATTGCGGTTCCCCAGTTAATTTTCATAATTAAAATTTTTATTTATTTCCCTCGCAGGAGGGATACTATTTTTTATTAGCGATGGTACTGAGAAAATTCCTTTTTTACATTTTACCTATTACTACCGCTTACGGACTAATCAAAACTTCGAGGTGCCAAGAACGCGGTCAAGGTAGTTTCTATTAATTTATCACCGCTATACACCCCGATCTTCACTTTTTCCTTATCACTTTTTACGGCGGCATTACTTATTTCTATAAACAAGGTTCCTTCTGCCCTACCTTGGGCAGGAACAAGGAATTCTTCCTTGCGTACCATTTTTATTTCTCCCTTATGTGACAGCAATTTAAAGCTAACGTCGGCAACCGTATCCGTGGTCTTGTTCAACAACTTAAAAGTATAAACGTTGCTTATAATATCGCCTTCTTTGTGTTCGTACAGTTGCCCGGGCAACCTTAGAATATTCGCTTCCAGATCGTTTCTCAAGAACAACATACCTATAAGAATTCCGGTAAGGATCAACAAGACTGCAGTATAGCCTTTAAGCCGAGGCGTAAACTTGAATTTTTCTTTCTTGGTTATTTCGTCCTCACTGGCATATCGTATCAAACCTTTGGGCAGGTTTACCTTTTCCATAATGGTATCGCACTCATCTATGCACGCCGTACAGTTTACACATTCCAACTGTGTTCCGTTTCTAATGTCTATTCCCGTTGGGCACACGTTTACACATTGGAAACAGTCTATACAATCGCCGTGGCCCAAGGCCTCCCTATCCTCGTTCTTGCGCCATTTTTTTCTCCCGTTTTCAGCTTCTCCCCTTTTGTGGTCATAAGCTACAATTATGGATTTATTATCCAATAGCACCCCTTGCATTCTGCCATAAGGGCAGGCAATAATACAAACTTGTTCCCTGAACCATGCAAAGACCCAAAAGAAAACCGCGGTGAAGATCAACAGCGATATAAAAGTACTTAAATGTGCAAGTGGGCCGTTGGTAACATAGGCCATAAGCTTGTCGCTGCCTATTAAATAGGCTAAAAATATGTTTGCAATAAGAAAAGAAATGATAAAAAATATTGTCCATTTTATCGTTCTCTTTCTAATTTTTTCGGCATTCCAAGGCTGCCTGTCCAGTTTTATTTGCGCACCTCTATCACCATCTATCCAATATTCGATCCTACGA
The DNA here is from genome assembly GCF_042676845.1 of Maribacter chungangensis. NCBI lineage: Bacteria > Pseudomonadati > Bacteroidota > Flavobacteriia > Flavobacteriales > Flavobacteriaceae > Maribacter > Maribacter chungangensis. The sequence goes on along the minus strand of NZ_JBHTHY010000003.1, from coordinate 603,340 downwards.
AAGACCATTTCCATAAAGATAGTCTGTGGACACATCCACCCACAGAAAATACGACCAAACGCAACGGTAAAAAGTGCGATAAAAATAACCCCGATAATCATCGATATCACGAACAGATGAAAATCCTGTGGCCAAAATGGAAATCCAAATATATTGAAACGGCGTTCCAGCACGTTGAACATTAAAAATTGGTTTCCGTTAATTTTTATAAAAGGTGCCGTAAACAGAAACGCCAACAAAACGTAACTAACATATTTACGATAGTTGTACCATTTACCGCTTGGTTTTTTTGGAAATACCCAAGCTCGTTTTCCTTCTTCGTTTATGGTGCCTATAGTATCCCTGAAACTTTCTTGATCCTGTGCCATTGGTCCTTTATTTAAAACAAGTTATGAAGGGAAGGTTGTTTTTTGACTTGGTGGTGACCGGGTCGCTCTTTTCTATGTACGCAACCCTATTATCTATTATGTAAGACCTTGCCTTTGGTTGGGACAAGGTCTTTGATCTTTAGGTATTATTTTTCTAACTATCGGCCTATTCAATAACCGATTCCGTAGCATCGGTAGTTTCTTGGATTTCCAAGGTTTCTACTTCTACCTCTGGTTTAACCGAATCTACGGCAGGTGCTTCTGTTTTCATATTCGGGTCTATCCAAATATCCCCTTCCGCTTCTTTAGGGTTTGCCGCAGTTTTTCCTTGAAAGGTAAGGACGTAACTGGACACTTGTGCCATTTCCAAGGGCTTTAAACTTTGTTTCCAAGCTACCATTCCCTTACCGGCCCTACCGCCCTCGGAAACCGTATTGAATACATTTTTGATTCCGCCGCCCAAGATCCAATTTGCATCGGTCAGGTTCGGTCCAATTCCTCCTCCACCATCTGGCATGTGGCAGGCTACACAACTGGCTTCATATATGGCCTTACCTGCGCTTATATCGGATGCATCGGTCAATAATTCTACCGTATTCACGTCTACCAAGTCTTTGGCCGTTTTTTTGTATTCCTCTATTTCTGCTTGGGCTATTGCCACCTCCGTAAGGTATTCGGTATCTTGGTCATAGTCGCCCAACACGTGAAACCGCACCATATAGGCTATCCCAAAAATTATCGTAGCATAGAACATGTACACCCACCAAGGTGGAAGTTTATTGTCCAATTCTCGTATACCGTCATAGTTGTGATCCAGGATAATCTCTGTTTCCGCTTCCATGGGCTTGGATCCCAACAATTTGTTGTAGGTCTCTTTTCCCCAGGTCCATTCCCATTTTTTGGAGGCCGATGCCATATAACGTTCCTTTGCTTTTTCCGAAAGGGTTTGGAACATAACGTTTTCTATAGCGGCCAAAATAACCTCTATCCCTATTAATAACAGCAATACAAAAACGAGGAATAGGGACGCAATCGGATAAGCGATGAAGGCCGGTTGATCTCCGGAGTCAATGAAATACTCCATTAATCCAAAAACCGTAAAAAATAGAAGTGGAACTCTTATCCACCAAGGAGACATGTTTTTCATAAGTCTATGTTTTGTTGGTTGTTTTTATCTAGTGGAATTTCACTCATTTCTTTTATGTGTTCCTTGGATGCGGTAAACACCCAAGCAAAAAGCCCTACAAAGAAGATGAAGAAAATCAAGAGGGATATCATAGGATAGGTGGCGACCCCATCTATACTTTCCATATATCCTTTTACAAATTTTAACATGATATTTTAGATTTTAGAGGCAAGAATCAAGAGACAAGACTCTTTGTTTTGGTCTTGGCTCTTGGCTCTAGACTCTTGGTTCTTTATTTCTATTTGTTTTCCGAAATCAGTTCGTCCGTTTCTTTTATTTTAATATCGGTTCCAAGACGCTGTAAATAAGCGATCATGGATACAATTTCCCTATCACGCATTTCCACGAACTCGCTCCCGTTTTCCGCGGCACGTTTTTTGGATGCTTCGTAACTACTGGCAAAATCCGGATCGGAGTACAGGTTCTTTTCGATCTTGGTCGCCTGTTCGTCCATAAGCGCATCCGCGTTTGCTATATCCTCATCGCTGTAAGGTACGCCCAAGGTCACCATTGCTTTCATCTTGGTCTGAACGTTACTGCGATCGTGCTCGTTGTTTATCAACCAGGAATAGGATGGCATTATAGAACCGGACGACGTACTTTGTGGATCGTAAAAATGGTTAAAGTGCCAGTTGTCCGAATATTTTCCGCCTACCCGTAACAAATCCGGTCCGGTACGTTTGCTCCCCCATAGGAACGGGTGATCGTATACGAACTCCCCTGCTTTGGCATACTCGCCATACCGTTCCACCTCACTACGGAAGGGGCGTACCATCTGCGAATGACAGCCTACACATCCTTCACGAATATAAAGGTCCCTTCCTTCCAACTCTAACGGAGTATAGGGTTTTACACTGGTTATGGTGGGGATATTGGATTTTACCAAAATGGTAGGTACAATTTGGATGATACCTCCAATTAGTATGGCTACGGTAGCCAAAATTGTAAGTTGAATTGGCTTACGCTCCAACCAAGTATGGAAGGTTTCGCCAGCCGTCCTCTTGCTTGACACTCGTGTAAGTGCAGCTGCCTCTGCAAGTTCGTCTTCTACTTTTTGTCCGCTTCTAATGGTTACGACAACATTGTATACCATAACGAGCGCACCGATAATGTACATACTGCCACCAATGGCACGCATCCAGTACATAGGCATAATCTCGTTAACGGTCTCCAAGAAGTTCCCATAAACCAAAGTACCATCGGGGTTAAAATCTTTCCACATTAGGGCTTGTGTAAAGCCTGCAACGTACATTGGGAGCGCATAAAGGATAATACCCAAGGTACCGATCCAAAAGTGGAAGTTGGCCAGGCCGTTGGATGCCAATTTGGTTTTGAACATTTTTGGCACCAACCAGTAAATCATACCAAAGGTCAAAAACCCGTTCCAAGCCAAGGCGCCAACATGTACATGCGCAATGATCCAATCGCTAAAGTGGGCAATTGCGTTTACGTTTTTCAAGGACAGCATTGGCCCTTCAAAAGTGGCCATACCGTAACCGGTAATCGCTACTACCATAAATTTTAGGGTAGGGTCGGTACGTACTTTGTCCCAAGCACCACGCAAGGTCAATAAACCGTTTATCATACCACCCCAAGACGGAGCGATAAGCATTACGGAAAAAGCAACACCCAAGTTCTGGGCCCAATCCGGTAAGGCAGAGTACAACAGGTGGTGAGGTCCCGCCCAGATATAAATAAAGATCAAGGACCAGAAGTGAACAATGGATAGTTTATAGGAGTATACCGGTCTGTTGGCCGCTTTGGGTACAAAGTAATACATAAGACCCAGAAACGGTGTCGTTAAGAAAAAGGCTACCGCGTTGTGTCCGTACCACCATTGCACCAAGGCGTCCTGAACCCCGGCGTATACCGAGTAACTTTTTAAAGCAGCAACGGGAAGCTCCAAACTATTAAAGATGTGGAGTACCGCAACGGTTACAAAAGTGGCCAGGTAAAACCAAATGGCGACATATAAATGCCGCTGCCTTCTTTTGATCATGGTGCCGATAAGGTTTACACCAAACGCTACCCAAACCAAGGCAATAGCAATATCAATAGGCCATTCTAGCTCGGCGTATTCCTTAGAGGTCGTGTACCCCAAAGGCAGGGTAATGGCCGCTGCAACGATAATCAATTGCCAGCCCCAAAAATTAAAATTACTGAGGAAGTCGCTAAACATCCTTGCTTTTAGCAACCGCTGCGTAGAATAGTAGACCCCGGCAAAAATGGCATTACCTACAAATGCAAAAATAACGGCATTGGTATGTAAAGGCCGCAAACGGCCAAAACTTAACCATGATATACCGTCCGTTATGTTGGGAAACATAAACATAAATGCCAGCAAAAGGCCGACGGACATCCCCACGATTCCCCACAGCATAGTGGCGTAGATAAACTTTTTTACGATCTTGTTATCGTAATAGAACTGTTGTACTTCCATAGTTGATTAATTAGTATGTTCTTTTTTGCTGTCAAATGTAGGTAGGTGTTCACCCACTTGTGTTTTCACAATTTCGTCCTCAAAAAGCATGCGAACGGATGGCGTATACGAATCATCGTACTGTCCGCTTTTTACCGAAAAAATAAAGGCTATGAAAAAGAGTATAGCTACTGCTATACTTATTGCTAATAAAATATAAATTACGCTCATACCTACCTAAATTCTGGTGTAAAACTAATGGGATGCCAAAAGAATAAATATGACATTTGTCAGGTTTGCCGATTATTTTAATTTTCTACCGTTTTTCTTTGCCCAATTTGCGCCTCGCTTTCTTTTATAATGGATACAAGAGCGGCTATGATAATGAGGTTTTTAATTATATACTGGCCCACCAATGTTAAAAAAATAGGATACCCGTTAAAGGAAATGGCATTGAAAAAGAAAAGCGGGGCAAAGGTGCATACCAAATGCCCCAAGGCTATTATCGCAATTTTTTTCGGTTGAATATGTAATAAAAAACAGATTCCAATACCCACTTCGAGCAAGGCCAAGAGAACAATAGAAACATCGGCAGGGATAATACCTAAGGTCAGTTTTGTGATCGTATCCGTTGCCAAGCCTTCCGCAGGACTTAATTCGGGAAAAAACTTCAGCGCTCCGAACCAGAGGTAAATAATACCGATCGAAATTTTCAATAAACTGTTTTGCCTTAATCTTTCCATCATTTTAGTTTGGTTTAAAGGTTAATTCAGTTTTCTACCTAACATATTGGTCGTAAGGGTTGCGAAGCCAACCACGCTTATAGAGCTCAACGGCATTAGAATGGCAGCTATTACGGGCTCTAACTGCCCTGTAACCGCAAAATAGAGGCCAATAACATTATAGGCCAAAGACAGCATAAAGCTTAGTTTAATGATTTTCATCGCTTTTTTGGATGCCAATATATACGCATATAGCTGTGTGAATTTAGAGGCGTCCAGTATACCGTCACATGCGGGTGAAAACACATTGATGTTCTCCGATATGGCAATACCCACTTCCGCTTGTGCCAAGGCACCTGCATCATTTAGACCATCACCGACCATCATCACTTTCTTACCTTGTTCCTGGAGCGCATCTATAAACCGCAGTTTATCCTTAGGTTTTTGGTTAAAATATAAGGGCGTAAGTTTGGGGAGCAAGGCTTCCAATCGTACTTTTTCGCCCTCGTTGTCCCCTGATAGAATAGCCAAGCTCAAAGTGTCGCCCATGGCTTTAAAGACCTCTGCAACACCGGCCCTGTATTCGTTGTGAAATATATATTTTCCCTTGTAATCGTTATTATTTGCAATATGTACCGCTGTATCCAAGGAGTCTTTATACTCGGGATTTCCCACAAAATCTGCCGAACCTACCTTTAGATGATCCGCCCCCTTGCTAGCTTCCAGTCCTTTGCCCAAATGTTCGTTATATTGATCCAACGTAATTATGTTCTGTTCCGCTAAAATAGCGTACAAGGTTCTGCTCAACGGATGGTTAGAAGCGCGCAAGGTGTTCTTTAAGAGCGATTCCTCCTCTGCGGTAAGGGGCATGCCCTCATAGGTAGCCGTACTTTTTTGCACCGTAGTAATGGTTCCTGTTTTGTCAAAAATTGCCGTATCTATCTTTGCGAGTTGTTCTATGGTCTGCGTGTCCTTTAAATAAAACTGTTTTCGTCCAAAGATGCGAAGCATGTTCCCCAGTGTAAAGGGAGACGCCAAGGCAATGGCACAGGGGCAGGCAATAATCAAGACTGCGGTAAAAACGTTCATGACCTTAGTGGGGTCTTGGTAGAGCCAAAAGGCCGATGCCGTAAAGGCGATAGAAAGCACCCCAATGGTAAAACGCTTACCTATACTGTCCGTTATGGTCTGGAAACGGGTAGCTTTATCGGTCTGAAAAACGGCATTGCTCCACAGTTGTGTCAAATAACTTTGGGAAACCGATTTCAAAGCTTCCATCTCCATAGCGCCCTGTACCTGTTTTCCGCCAGCGAACAGCTTATCTCCCGAAGCTTTTTTTACAGGTTCCGATTCACCGGTAACAAAGCTATAATCCAGTCTTGCGTTCGCACTGATTAAAATACCGTCGACCGGAATTATTTCCTCGTTCCGGATCAGCAACCGGTCTCCTTTTTCAATTTCATGCACCTGCACGCTTTCTTCCTTTCCTAGTTTTGAAATTCGCGTTACCGCAATAGGGAAGTAGGACTTATAATCACGTTCAAAAGAAAGAAAAGAATACGTTTTCTGCTGAAAAAACTTACCCAGCAACAAAAAGAAAACCAAACCGGTAAGGGAATCGAAAAAACCTGGGCCCCAATCAAAAATAATTTCCAAGGTACTTCTAACAAAAAGCACAAAAATACCCAAGGCAATGGGCACATCTATATTCAATATTTTAGAACGAAGTCCTTTATATGCCGATATAAAATAACCCACTCCCGAATAAAACACTACTGGCAACGAAAAAATAAACATCAACCAACGAAACACGTTTTCATATTGATTGAGCCAAAATTCCCCACCCGATGCGGCACTGGAAGAAAGGTCAAAATAATCTGGAAACGATAGGAACATAACGTTCCCGAACGCAAATCCCGCAATACCTAGCTTGTAGATCAAGCTCCTATCCTTGCCCTTTTTATCATTGTCAAAATCGTCTAAGGAGATATAAGGTTCATAACCGATACGGGATAGAAGTATGGCCACTTCCTTTAAAGAGGTTTTACCGCTATTATAAGTGATACGCACCGTTTTTTCGGGAAAATCTACCTGCGAGCTATTTACAAACGGATTAAGTTTATTTAGGTTTTCCAGTATCCAAATACAGGAACTGCAATGAATATGGGGAATGTAGAGATTGGTAATTTGAAGATCACCATCGTTAAACTCCGTTAGTCTTTCAATAATAGCAGGAGTATCGAGAAAATCGTACTTTCCTTCAATCTCCGTTGGAGTGGCTCCCGCCCCTTGTTGTATATCATAATAATAGGACAGATCATTGGAACTAAAAATCTCGTAAACGGTTTTGCATCCATTACAACAGAAGTTTTTTTCATCAAATTCAATTACCGCGCTGCCACAGTCATCACCACAATGGTAACAGTTGTGTTTATCCATAACAATATGCTTATACCTTGTACAAAGTTGCTACTATTACACTGTTTAAAATATGACATATATCAGGTTTTAAAATTGGGCGTAGCTTTAAATTTGAAGATCTTAAAACAGAGGATATGGCAAGCTGTGACCTTAGTATTGCGAAACAACTTAATTTTTTGAACAATCTATCCAAAAAGGAGAAGCAACGCTTACATGCGAATAGTAGCTCAAAAAAAATAAAAAAGGGAACCGTGATATTTGCAGAGGACGATTTGCTCCAGTCCCTATTCTGCATTCGCGAGGGAGCCTGTAAATTCTCTATACTAGATGATAGAGGTAAAGAAGTGGTTACCGACTTTTTAGGCAAAGGCGACCTTATGGGACGCCGTTCCCTTATTACCAAAAAAGGGGCCATGGTCACGGCTACGGCAATTACCGATACCACACTATGCTGTGTAGACAGTGAATCCCTATTAAAAGGTTTGTCAAAAAACAATACCTTTTGTTTGGATATGATAAAGGGATTTGCTGAAGATGAAGAGGAAAAACACTTGAAAATGGGCCTATATGAAAATCAACGAAGTATTAAAAAAAGATTGGCAGGCCTACTAATCTATCTGAAGAAAAAGTTTGGCTCGGAGCAGGACGGCAGTCTTATCGTACCCTTAAAACGACAAGACATGGCAAACGTATTGGGTACCTCTAGCGAATACGTAATTACCTTATTGGCCAGTTTCAAAAAACAAGGCTTAATTGGGCTCGCCCCTAGTAAAATACTGATATTATCCGAAAAAGAACTTTTAAAAATTGTTTAATATAAAAATACAAAACCTTTAATTTTAAAGGTTGTATATTTTTGTTAACTTGTATTTTTGCTAGTAAATAGCCTCGGGGCAAGCCCACGAGAAGTTAAAAGGAGCATCAGCATTGATTTCGACACAAGCGTCGGGGCATTTTAAATCTCGATTATCGAGTAAAATTATTCAGGTATGGAGCAAGAAGAAATGCGTACGCGTTGCGAGAATTGTATCGTTCGTCAGTTCAACTCGTTACGGGCAATGACCAAAGAGGAACTCAAAAAGGTCTCGGATTCAAAGACCACGATGAAAATTAAAAAAGGGGAAACCATCTTTACGGAAGGCGAAAAACTGAACGGAGTGTACTGCGTTCGTGACGGAGTTTCTAAATTGGCCAAACTTAGTCCCAATGGAAAGGACCAAATTGTAAAACTAGCTACCAAAGGAGAGCTTATCGGGCAACGCTCCGTCATCGCAGAAGAGCAGGTAAACCTTAGTGCTACCGCCGTGAGCGATATGGAAGTATGTTTTGTTCCCAAAGAAGGCATCGTGAATACCCTGCACAATAATCCTAATTTCACATTAGAAGTATTGCGGCACATGGCGCACGACCTAAAAGAAGCAGACGATGTGGTAGTAAACATGAGTCAAAAAACCGTAAAGCAGCGTATTGCAGAAGCTTTCCTTTACCTAAAGAACAATTATGGGGAAGATAAAGACGGTTTTTTGGTCTTAACACTTTCAAGGGAGGACATTGCCAGTATTGTGGGAACGGCAACGGAGTCCTGTATCCGTTTAATTTCCGAGTTTAAGAAAAAAGGCTTGATCAAAACTTCCGGCAAAAAAATAGGCATTAGCAACGAAAAAAAACTACAGGATATGGTAGATGGTTTTTAACATAAACCACCATTAAAACCTGACAATTATCATAGTTTGCGATTAAGCTTAGGGCTAATTTTACCATGTAATTTACTAAGATTAGATGAAACCCATTTGCTAAAATGATATGCTACCGCAGGTAGTAATCAAGAATCGCAAACCTGTTCGCGGGCACACAAGGGTTGAATGTGACATTGGCAACTAATGAAACAAACACATGAAACGAGTTTTGATTCCCACAGACTTTTCGGACAATGCCTGGAATGCCGTACAGTACGCTTTAGCACTTTTTAAAGAGGAAGCATGTACATTTTACCTACTTAACACCTACACCCCGGCAATAGCCCATAGCAGGTTTATGGCCACTTCTTTTGAAGACGGGGTACTTACAAACGCTGCCCACGAATGTTCCAAAAACGGATTGGCCAAGGTATTGAAAAGAATAACGGATACCCACGTTAACAACAAACATAAATTTGAAACTATTTCTTCCTTTAGCCTGTTGATAGACGAGGTGCTGGAAACCGTATCGGAACATAATATTGATCTAGTGCTTTTGGGAACCAAAGGTGCCAGTGGTCTTGAAGAAGTGTTCATGGGAAGCAACACCGTTCGGATAATCAAAGCGGTCAAGGATTGTCCCGTTCTCGCTATTCCACAAAACTTTGACTACATTAAGCCTACAGAAATTGCTTTTGCAACTGACTTTAACCGGTTTTATACCATTTCCGAACTAAAACCTGTTATAGATCTCGCTAAATCGTTTGACGCGGTCGTACGCATTGTACATGTACAGTATGAACTTAAGGCATTGACCGAACTACAACAATTTAACCTGAGTATGCTCCGTAAATACTTGGGCGATGTTGAGCATTACGTACATACGGTATCCGAATTGAACTCCGTTTCCAAAACTTTGGAAAAATTTGCAGAGGAATTGGATATTCATCTTCTGGCCATGCTACAATACCAGCATAGTTATATGGAACGTTTAACTAGAGAACCGGTCGTAAAGAGGATAGCCTTCCATACCAATACCCCGCTATTGGTAATTCCGGAACTTAGCTTGCGAACATCGGTAAAGAAAAAGACCCAAGAAACATCCTTTTCTAACTAGACGGTTCCTGGCTCCAAAATTTAAAGGATTCGGGAACGTCGTTTTTTTTACCCAATTGTAAGGGATTAAAATAATTTTTTGCAAATAAATACCATACCGTAGACGACAGTGCCGGCGTAGTGTCTGCATGGTCCCATAACATGGCAGTCCCGTAAGAAGTACCGTGGTTACTGCTATAAGGTATACCCTTTGCATTTTCTAACATGGTACTTGAAATAATGGATTTTTCCAACTCTTTAATTAGTGTCTCCGCTTTTTCCCGGTCTCCCTGGGCTTGGAACGCAACGGCCATTTGTGCCGTACCTTCCAACCAGACCACATCCCTATCCTCGTCAAAACAATAGCCGGATATCATTTCTCCGTTTACCGTAAGTTCTTGTTGTGTTAAATACCTGTCTGCCTGTATAAGAACGTTGGTAGACAACCCATCCAACATAATACTACTTAAGGAATGTAAATCCATCGCATAGGCATAAGCAGGATTTTCCGGCCACGATAAAAAAATCTGGTTTTCCGGGTCCCAACGTTCATTTTTAAGATAATTTAAGATATTTACATGAAAATCATCAAAGCCCTGCACCGCGTTAAAAGCGGTTATAATCCCCTCTGTAACCAAAGGAATTTCCGACCCATCTTGATCTAGGCCGCCACGCAAGCCACCATTTTCCAGTTGCAAGGACCGCAGCCATTTGTCCAATCCACTGGCCATAGCATCGTACTTGGTACTACCATAAGTTTCCTTGTACTGATTGATCGCAATCAACAACCACGCATTATCTCCCATCCAAATGCGCTCACCCTCACCTCCGTTTATATTTCTAAACTGATAAAAGCCGCCGTTCCGCAACACTTCCTCTTGCATTTTTGATTGATAGAAATCCAACACTTTTTCCGCCTTTTCCTTTTTGTTTATACTTATAAAAAGAATGGTGGCCAAGGCATTATCGTAAAGCGATACAAAATTTGTATGGGCTGCACTTTCTAGTAATCCAGAATCATGTTGCATTCCTACTACCCAGTTTATAACGGGGGTATCCAAGCTACTGGAATTATTGGTTTTAGGCGGGTTAGGCAGTATTTCTTGGGTAACTTCAAATACATTAAGCTCCGTAACACTGTCTTTTTCACAGGATAAAAAGAGCATTGCCAAACAAACAAAAAGGGATAATCGAAAACTCATAACTAGGTAGGTCTCTACTATATGTTGGGACTACCAAGGTAGCAAGCAATACTATGCAACCGATTGAATATCGATTAGTTACAAAGAAAATAGGACAAGTCTCGCCACACTTCCCTTACGACCGGGTAAAAGGTATTTCAACTACCTACTAGCTTATCGCTTTTGTTGATTTTAGCTAGAAAAAATGCAGCTCGTCCGAATAAGAAAAAACAGGACTAGGTTAAAAATATTAAAAACCTTTAGTATCTTTACCCCGTTGTGTTGTGTTCCGAACAAGGTTCGGAGCAAATTGTGTGGACCGGTTTTTAATCGGTCGTATCCAATGAAAGGCTTTCCATAAAGGGAGGCTTTTTTTGTTTTACTTCACTTTTTAAGTGCTTCCCCTATATTTTGGTTTATTCACTCCGCGACTTTTAGGGTTACGTTTTGGTCGCCTCCCCTTAACGAAACAATGGCAGGCCTGCCTTTATGGTTAAACTTCAATTGGTCACGCTCTTTATAGATATCACCGGCGTCTCCAATAAAAAAACCAATAACGACAGAAATTGCGCTTATGAACCAATTGACCCTTTTTCCAACTTGAAGGGAATCAATTTCCTTTAACATGTAGGCACGTATTGCTTCCTCAGGTTCATGGATTTCAAAACGATTATCGAATAAAACAATCTTTAGTTGTGGGTCTGCTCTTATTATAAATTCTTCCATAACTATATGCTGTGCATGAGTGTATGCAACAGAGATGCGGCCAACCGTGCTGTTTGGTCGTCTATATCATAGACCGGGTTAAGTTCGGCAATATCCAAAGCACACAATTTACCGGAATTGATTATGGTCTTCAAGGATTCCAAAACAACATCTGGCGTAAATCCCATTGGAGACGGGGCACTAACACCTGGCGCATAAGCAGAGGAAAAACCATCCAAGTCTATGGTCACATAAACAACATCTACATTAGCAATGAAAGCATTGATCCACGCATTGATCTCGTTATGGAACTCGATACGAAAGGTATCACGTAAAATATATTTAACCTCCAATTCTTTGGCCGTTTGAAAAAGCACCCTATCATTGGCATCCTCTCTAACTCCAAGACACAAGTATTGAAAAGTATCATCCAACTTCTCACAATCTTTGGCAATTTGATAAAAAGGGGTGCCAGAAGTATTGCCATTTGTATTGGAACGTAAATCAAAATGAGCGTCGAAATTAATGATGCCTATAGATTTAGAAGATGAAAAGTGCTTTCTTATACCATGGTAGGTACCATAGGCGATATCGTGTCCACCACCAAGGATAATAGGGAATATCCCAGCTTCTAGCAGTAATCGGACCTTCTCACCAAGCACATTCTGACTCTCCTCCAATTCGCCGTTAATACATGTTACGGTTCCCACATCCAAAACTCGTGTTTCCGCTTCCAGTGAATTAGGTAATTTACCTAATTGTTTTCTAATTGCCTGGGGGGCCTCTTGAGCTCCCACACGGCCCTGATTACGCTTTACCCCTTCGTCACAAGCGTAGGCGAGCAGCCCAAAACATTTGCCCTTGGCCGGTCTTATACCGGAGATATCAACACAGGAAATCTTTTCGTGCAAATAAAGGTTTTGCCCTGAGGTTCTTCCAAAATAGGATTCTTGTGCCGTTAGACTATACCTTGCCATAATTTAGTTTTATATCAATTTGAAAATTAACTCTTTTTTTTCGGTCTGATAAATTTAGAAAGGCCCAACACAAAAAGTTTCGGAGTGCTGTAGAAGCACCTGGGCTGTAATCGCAAAAAAAAAGCCTCTCAATTACTTGAAAGGCTTATCCCTAAGTTGCGGTCTGGACGGGACTCGAACCCGCGACCCCCTGCGTGACAGGCAGATTTTAATTAAATTCATATGAATTAAAAACCCAATAAATACGGGGGTTTTCAGTGATTAGTTGTATATTTAGGTACATTTAAGACCATAAAAAACCACATTCTGCGTGCAAACTGCGTGCACATGTGCACGCAGATTTTAACATTTAAAGATGGCCACCTATATAAAACTCTCATTGGATACACGAAGGAAAGATAACAAAACCTTCCCTTTAATTTTTCGTTTGACCCACAATCGAAAATCTACAAGTATAGGAACAGGGCATAAATTAGCGACTTCCGAATGGGACGAAAAAAGGCAAAAAATAAGACCTTCATTTAAAGGCACAGAATCACCTTCACGTTTGAACAATCTTCTGCAAAAGAAAATGGCGCGCATGGTAGATATCCTTACGAAATTGGAAGATGGTGACAAATTGAAATATATGAGCGTGTCCGAAGTAAGGAGTCATATTACCCGTACTACCAAAAAAGTTACTTTTTATCAGTTTGCCGAGAAGCAGATAGCCGACCTGATCAAAGCGAACCGTATTGGAAATGCAAGGGCCTACAAACATGCTTTAAAAGCGGTCAAGAATTTCAGAAACGACAAGGATTTTATATTCGATGAACTGAACCTAGATTTTCTGAACCGATTTGAAAAACATCATTTGGCCAAGGGCAACAAATTGGGCGGTTTAAGTGTCTACCTTAGAACCATAAGAGCGATTAACCGAAAAGCAATAAAAGCAGGGGTCGCTGACAAGGAAGGGTATGCCTTTGATGATTATGTCATCCGAAGCGGAAAACCCGAAAAACGAGCCATTCCCCTCGATTCCGTTCGCAAGATCGCAGAGCTTGATTTGGAGAAAGATACCGCCCTGTTCAGGGACAGGAATATTTTTATGATGAGCTTCCTGCTCAACGGCATGTCCTACGTGGATATGGCCCATCTTAAACTGTCCAATATTGTCGATGGTCGCATCCGATATTCAAGAAAGAAGACAGATGAACCCTATAACATAAAAATCCATGACCAACTCAAACCTTTGTTGACCTATTTTACCAAAGGCAAGAAAAGAAGCGACTACTTGTTAAGTGTTGTCAAGAGTGAAAATCCTATTGAAAGCTACAACCAGATCGTTTGGGCAAGAAAGCGGTATAACGATAATTTGAAAAAACTGGCCGGGCTGGCCGGTATCGAGGAGAACATTACTAGCTACGCGGCCCGTCATTCCTTTGCCTCAAGTGCAAACGATATGGGAATTCCCTTAACGGCCATTTCCCAGATGTTGGGACATAAGCGTATCAGCACCACGCAGGCCTACTTGGCCGGACTTAAGAAAGCCAAGATTGACGAGTATCAAGACGAAATTATGGACAAGCTTTCGGGATAGCTCCTGTTCTTGGTCGGCGTGCTGAAAATCGGCCTTTCTCTTCCTTCTCCCTATCCACAAAAAAAGCGCCCGAAAGGGCGGTAAATTCAAAATTGCAACTCCTGTTTATTAGGTGAAGATTTCAATCCTATAAAACGCCTATTGAGACAAGAAATAGCACAATTAAATAAACTGTTCAACTTTTTTCGTGATGATTCCTTGAAACGGACGCGAATAAGACTACTATTTCCTTTACCCAATAATATCTTTTGAAACAAGTCCCGGTTATCAATGTACAACAAAAAGGTTTGGATGCTTGGAATGATATTTTACCCACAAAATAGTAGAAAACAAAAGTCTTTCATTCAATTTTGAAATGGCTCATAATATACTGGGCAGTGCTATAGTTAAAATTAAAAGACCTACTTCTAGATATTTTATTCCATGCAAGAATACAATATTACATCGTTTAGGTGGTCTCGTTTTTAATAGAAGTCACTTTATTGATTGAAGAAATGTTGGTATTTTAGATTTAGATTCCCGTTTTTTTAAAATCAATAAACTAATTGTGTATTCAGGCTTTAATTCAAAATCCATCGCCGTACTCCCTTTTCTAAATATTGGAAAAGATGAGAACGAATATTTTTCAGATGGAATAACGGAGGAAATCATAAACGCTTTGACCAAAATCGAGGGACTCAAAGTAACTGCCCGTACCTCTTCCTTTTTTTATAAGAATAAACCGCTAGATGCGAGAAAAATAGGAAATGAACTTGGGGTAGAGACCTTGTTGGAAGGTAGCGCACGTATCATCAAAGACCGCGTTCGCATTACGGCCCAGTTAATCCGTACCGATAACGGCTTTCATATCTGGTCTGAGAACTTTGATCGCGACCTCTCCGATATTTTCGAACTACAGGATGAAATCAGTTTGTTGATAGCGGATAAAATCAGGGAGAATTTTGGGCATTTTGAACTACAGGAACAGTTGGTCGCCGCGCCGACAAAGAATATTGAAGCCTATAAGCAGTTACTCAAAGGTCGTGAACTGCGCATGCGCTGGAATGCCCAAGATGTTTTTGCCGCCATCAAAAGTTTTGATAAGAGTATCGCTCTCGATGCCTCTTACGCCGATGCTCATTTCGAAAGAGGATGGTGTATCGGAATGTTGGCCAGTTGGGGCTATTGGGAAAATAGGGAGGCTGGACTCTTAGAGGCCAACCGCCATATCGATATCGGTCTGGAGCTGAATCCCGATTCCGCCATGGGACATTATGCCAAGGGTACTATCAGTTTTTGGGGCTACTGGAACTATAAGGACGCTTTTGAACATTTGCAAAAATCATTGGAAATCAATCCTAATTCCGCCGAAGTACGCGATGCTGTGGCGGATTGTTATTCAGGATTGGGCAAAATCGACGAAGCCCTTAGCAACAATGCAATTGCAGTTCGCATCGATCCCTTGGCGGCGAGTGTCCACTTTACGCAGGGCAATATGCGGTATTTTCAACAGGACTTTGAAGCGGCCATTCAACTATTTGACAAAGCCCTTGAACAGGCCCCTGATTTTCCCTTGGCGTTGGAAATGAAAGCCGCGGCCTTTATTTTCGATGAACAAAAAGAGGCGTTAAAGCGCCATATAGCAGAATCGCCAAAACTTCAGCGACCGAAAAGCTGTATGGCGATCTATGACTTGAAGCACGGGGAATCCTATTTTGAAGTTTCCGAAACAGAACTCGAATTGGAGCATTGTACCGCAAAAGAATATAGCTTAAGGGCTTGGGACCTTTATCTTGAAGTGTGTCGAGGTAACCACAAAAAGGCACTGGCTATTTTAAAAGAAAGGGTCAATGCGCGGTCGGGGCAATTGTTCGCCTTTAAAAACGACCTTTTTTTAGACCCATTGCGAGATTATGAAGAATATAAAAAAATAGAGGCATCGGTATTCCACGATGCCATGCTACCGGAAATCAAGTCCGTTGACAAAAAAGCGGTTTCCTCGGTGCCATTCGATAACGACGAACTTCAGGAATATGTATCCGCCACCAAATGGGCTATGAACTCCGACAAAAGATTTACGGATCCAGAACTTAGTTTGAAGCAACTGGCCGCCGATATCGATTTGCACCCCAATAAACTTTCATGGCTGCTGAACAATCATTTCGGAAAAAACTTCAATGATTTTGTCAATCAATATCGCATAAAAGAATTCCAGCGCCTAGCGATAACCCCCGAAAACAAAAACATTACTTTGCTCGGTCTGGCTTATGACAGCGGTTTTAATTCCAAAACTGTTTTCAATACTTTTTTTAAAAAGGAAACCGGCATGACCCCGAAGCAATGGGTCAAGGCGAATAATTGATTCCCTTAAATAAGCCCTTTTTCCTCAAGAGAGGTTTTAAGTTGAGCATGATTTTCCCAGAAGCTGTCTTTGATTTTTTGCATAATGGCATCAAAATCTGGGTGCGCTTTTAACGGTTGAATCAGCGGGTCATCCTCAATTAACAAAAACCAATAGATATAATTTTCTGCTTCGGAAAATATTCTGAGCTGTTCGATAGCTTCATCGATATTCCCTTCATAGGCATATTTCCAAACCAGATTAACACTTCTATAAGAAGATTTGTCCGCCGCACAATATTCGGAAAAATCACTAAAAATTTTCTCAGCCTTTGTATCTAACCCCATCTTTTTATAGACCGTTGCAATTTTGACGTTTTCCTGTAAATTAATGTTTAGATCGTTAGCTTCTCTTGCTTTGACAAATTTTTCAAAATAAAAATAGGCCGAATCATAGTCTTCTTCAATGTAATAAAACTGTCCTACGTTCTGTAAAATATCAAGCCTGGTGGTATCTTTATTCCATTCCTCTAACATCAGATTTCTAGTTCGCTCAACATTACCATCCTTAGCGAACAGGATAGATGCCTTTACATATGGTGAAAAATAGTTTTCAGCATTGTAATCTAGCGACATGTTGATGTATTTTAACGCTTCGTCGACAAATCCTGAAAACATAAGTGCATTACTTAGTTGTAAATACGTATAGCTCTGAGTAACTGAATCACTAGCAACGTTGAGCTGAACTCCTTTCAAGGCGTATTCAAGGTATTTATTGGTATTGGGCATCATGCGAAAATAGAAATCCGCAAGTATTTGAACCGCTAGGGACGAATTTGGATTATATTCCAGTGCCTTATTAAGATGGGGCAATGCCAGTTGGTACTCCTTTGTTTGTATGTAGTAAAAAGCCTTGGCAACCAAGCTTTCGGCGGATTTTGAATCGTAAAGCAAGGCTTTATCCGCATAGTTGTTAATCTTTTCGGTGTATTTTTTCTCTGTTTGAGGGATTTCGAGGAGATAGTATGAGATAGCGATGTTGGCATAGGCCAGGGCAAACTCCGAATCTTGTTCTATGGCTTTTTCAAATAATGAGATGGCCTTTTCCAAGCCTTCCGGAGTCTGAGAATAATAAGGGTCCAATGCCTGAAGATAAAAATCATAGGCCAGCAGATTTTCGGTTGGCTTTTTTTCGATTTGCTCCAATTCGTCAGGAGTTACCACTGCTGCTATGGCATCCGCGATTTTCTTGGCTACATCGTTCTGCAACGCAAAAATGTCCTCTACTTCTCGATTGTATTGTTCTACCCAAATAGGGGTATCCGTCGAAGCATCAATCAATTGAATATTGAGCAGGACTTGATTGCCGACACGCTGGCCACTACCTTCAACCAAATAGTTCACATTAAGTTCTTCTGCAATGGCTGGAATACCCTTGTCCGTTTTTCTGTATTTCTCTACCGAAGTCCTACTAATGACCCGCAAATCTTCAATCTTCTGCAGGTTGTTCAAAGCAGATTCCATAAGTCCGTTTACGAAATAAAGGTTGGTGGAATCCGCACTCTCATTTTTAAAAGGCAATACGGCTATGGATCTTTCAATTTCTGGTTTTTCTAAGGCATTTTCTACAGCATCCCCCTTATTGAAAAGCAAGTAGGAAACCAATAGCACTACTGCGCATGTCGCAGCAACGATAGGCCACCTATATCGTTTTAAAAAGTATGTTTGAGCCTTTTCCTCTTCAACAGCTACCGTGATTTTTCCGACCTCCCCGGGAGGATATCCATACTGTTCCCGAAAGCATTTAATAAAATAGGAGGTGCTTCCAAAACCTACTTGATATGAAATTTCGGAAACCGTCGAGGAGCCTTCCTTAAGTAAGTCCATAGCTTCTTTAAGGCGAACTTGACGAATGAACTGACTTGCGGAAAGTTTAGTACGCTTCTTGATTTTTCTGAGCAGGTTAGATCGGCTCATATGCATAGCCTCGGCCAATTCGGATACCCCAAATTGCTCGTTGCCCAAATTCTTCAGAATTATGGCTTCGGCTTGTTCAATAAAGGTCGATTTGTTGGACAATGAGCTTGACATTTTGTTTTATACAAGCTCTAAATTAGTGAAAATCTAAGGAATTACCCGTTATCCCGAAGGCTGGCCATTTAACGGAAATGACATCTTTTGCGTCATAATTTATATGCCTGCGCCATAGTTTTTATACCCTCCTGAAACTTTACACAGTTCGCTACATAGCTCATAGGGCTTGCTTCAAGTTCCATGGCATCTTTGTACCAACAAAAATCATAACGAACAATTTAAAACAATAATTATGAAAGCATCAATCACAAGAACAGTAACGGAATCAAGAACTGGACAGTACTTCTCTTCACTAAGCACTAGCAAAAGAGTACAATGGGCACAGTACAGGAACTTTAATCGCTAATCACGATTCAAAACAATTATTAATAACATAAAATATAAATCATGAAAGCATCAATTACAAGAACAGCAACGGAATCAAGAACAGGACAGTACTTCTCAACCTTTAGCAACAGCAAAAGAACCCAATGGGCGCAGTACAGAAACTTTAACCGCTAATTATAATCAGTAAGAAAACATCAAAAAACAATACAGTCATGAGAACAAGCATCAATCAACCGCCAACGGAATCTAGAAGGTTCACTTTCCTTACCCACTTAAAGGACAGTAAGCGAATCCGTTGGGCAACACCCAAAGAATACCTTCATTAAGAATTCTACTTCATAGGATTAAAAAAAGGGATAGACCCTCATCAACGTCTATCCCTTGTCATAACAAAAATTATAACGAACAATTAAAAATATAATTATGAAATCAAAGATTCACGAATACCTATTAAAATTAAATAACAAAGTCATGAGTAAAACAATCAAAAAACAAGTAATGCTAAAAATGGCGTGTACTGCCTTTACCTTAATTTCTGCAATGGCATTTGCTCAAAACAATTCCAATGCCCAAAACAATTTTATTCGAGATGGTTTTATGTTTGAATTTGGTCTAGGTGGTGGTATTATCAGTATAGAAGATAATGCTGGACCTCAAGGTTTTGATGATGTGCAGGGCGGTGGTACTTTCCCTGAATTAAAGCTCGGTTATATGTTAAATAACCGTTTAGCCATTACCGTTTCTGCACCTGGAATGATTTACACGTTTAATGATAATGACAGACACTTTGGAGGCATCATACCTTCTGTTCAGTACTGGGTAAAAGACCGATGGTGGATACATGGTGGTGCTGGTTTAGCCATAGATTCGCCTGCATTATATGATATTAAAGACAATGTAAATGATGATTGGAATACAGGGATAGCAGTTATGGCGAGTACAGGTTATGAAGTGTACAGAAAAAACAAATTTGCCTTGAACGTTCAATCTAAAGTACTCCTGGGCGGTGTAAAGCTAGATAATAACATTGACAGAGATGCAGTGCAATTTAGTTTAGGAATTGGCTTTAGCTGGTTCTAATTAGTAAAGAAAAATAATATCAATAATCAAAAAAAATGTAATCATGAAATCAAAGATAGACGAATACAAATCAAAAATTAATGACATGGTCATTAGTAAAACAGTTAGAACCAATTCAATGAGAGTACTAATAAACATGTCATTAGTTCTCCTTTTACTCACATCGGCTTGTGGTCAGTCCAGCAACAAAACAAAAGCTGAGGCTACCAATACTTCTGAAGTCAAGTCGGCAGTTGCAAAACCGGAAATCGATATTCAAGCCGCAATATTATCCGATAACATCGAAGCGGTAAAACAGCATATCGAAACGGGAACAGACTTGAACAAAAAATACCCCATGAGCGGCTCCACACCATTGATCACTGCCGCGAGTTTTGGAAAAAACAAGATTGCCCAAGTCCTTATTGATGCCGGGGCCGATTTAACGGCCAAAAATAACGATGGGGCGACAGCTTTGCACACGGCCGCATTCTTTTGTAGGGTCGAAGTCGTACAGTCCCTTATTGATGCCAATGCCGATAAGACCGCAAAGAACAACTTTGGAATGACACCAAGGGAAAGTGTTATGGGGCCTTTTCCCGAAATAAAGCCCATATATGAAATGCTTCAGCAACAATTAGGGCCGATAGGGTTACACATTGATTTGACGGAAATCGAAAAAACCCGTCCGGTCATTGCGATGATGTTACAGTAATACACTTAAAACTTATACTACAATGACAATGGAAAGAAGACACGATATTGATTGGTTGCGGGTCATAGCAATTGGCTTGCTACTCATCTATCATATAGCCATCATATTTCAACCATGGGCCATGTTCATTGGCTTTATCAAGAGTGATGAATTCCTAGAGGGTTTATGGAAACCGATGACCATGCTCAACGTCTGGCGAATTCCATTGTTATTTTACGTATCGGGAATGGGACTTTACTTTGCGATGCGCAAACGAAATTGGAAACAATTGCTTTTGGAGCGCACAAAGCGGATTCTCTTGCCTTTCCTATTTGGTATTGTTGCCATAACAACCTTACACATGTTTGTTTTTCAGATGTACTATAATATGCCTTTAGGTTATTTTCCCCATCAAGGCCATTTATGGTTCTTGGGAAATATCTTTCTGTACGTACTTATACTTTTACCGTTTTTTTACTACCTGAAAAAGGATGGAAACGGTAAAATCAAAAGGATGTTATCGTCTCTCATGGGCCATCCCGGTGGACCTTTGTTGATATCCCTATTTTTTGTCTTAGAAGTTGTGTTGGTAAAGCCCCAGATGTTTGCATTGTACGCCCAGACTTGGCATGGGTTTTTTAATGGATTTTTGGCCTTTCTATTCGGTTTCCTTTTTGTGTACAGTGGAAAAGCATTCTGGCAGACCGTTTTAAAATGGCGCTGGTTGTATATTGGATTGGCCGCTGTTTTGTTCGGTATCCGATACTTTATTTACGCTACGGAAGCGCCAGGTTATCTTACGGCCATCGAATCAAATTGCTGGATTTTTGGGGTTTTCGGCCTTGGGTATAAATACTTGAACAAACCCAGTAAAACACTTAGCTACCTAAGCAAAGCAGCGTATCCTGTCTATATCATCCACATGTTTGTCTTGTACGCAGGGGCTTTTTTTATATTACCCTTGGAAATTCCTATCTCATTGAAGTTCATAGGTATCGTAGCTTTTACAGGTGCAGGTTGCTTTCTTATTTATGAATTCTTGCTTAGAAGGATTGGTTTTCTACGGCCATTATTCGGATTGAAATGGTATTCCAAAAAAACTGAAAAGGTAAAAACTTCGACCTCGAACCTGAACTGAGAATACAAGGAATAAAAATTCTTCAATTTGGTTAAAACTAGAGTAAGAATTTATTAAATAACGGCCTGAACAAATGGGAAAAACATCACCAAAGATAAGTAAGCACATTTAAAATATAATCTAACATGAAAATTCAAATTGTAATATTTTTCTCAATAGTAATGCTTAGTGCTTGTAACAGCTCTAAGAAATCTGGTATCACCCAACAACCGACTTTAGACGATTATCAAGTTGGCGAAAAATGGGTATGGAAATATAAAGGTGTAACAACGGAAGGAGAAGTACGCTCGAATGGAAAAGATACAAGAGAAATAGTCAGTGTCGATGGAGTTTTAGGCATGACGATCGGAAATGATACCATTCCAATTACTGACATTGTGAAGCCGGAAGAAAGCGAAACACCCAAGTATGACTGGCCTCTGGTAGTGGGTAAAAAGTGGAAATATGAAAACAATTGGACAAGTCAGGATGGAACAACGGGAAACCAAAGTCATGACGCTGAGATTTTATCATATCAAGAAGAAACAGTAGAAGCTGGAACATTCATGGCTTACACCATAAAATACGCCGGTAAAACCACGAATTCAAGAGGATATAGCGCAAATGAAGAGGAGGTTTGGTTGTATGCACCTGCTGTAAAAAACTTTATAAAACTCACTCAGAATCAAGGTGATTTTCTGTACGTAGAGGAATTGATTGAATATTCAAAACCTAAATAAGTTTTTATAAAAGAGGTCAACCTTAATTCCCAATATGAAATGAGCCATAACAAATCTAGATACCAACCGAGATGTTGATTGGCGAATTACATCTGACCGATTAAAAACAATAAATATCAACAGATGAAAAAAAATAAATATGAAAGCAGTAGTCTACAAAAAGTATGGGCCGCCAAATGTCCTTGAAGTCACGGAAACGGAAAAACCGAAGCCGAGAGATAATGAGATGCTCGTAAAAATTCATGCAGCGACGGTCACTTCGGGCGATGTGCGGTTGCGGAGTTCTGATTTCCCGCCTTTGTTCTGGCTTCCGGCAAGACTAATATTCGGATTGTTTAAACCCAAGAAAAAAATTTTAGGGCATGAACTGGCCGGTACCATAGAAGCCATCGGAAAAAAAGTTGCAAAATTTAAAGTTGGAGATTCTGTATTCGGTACGACCACAATGCTAAAAACCGGGTCCTATGCGGAATATATCTGCTTACCACAGGAATGGAATAACGGTGTTGTAGCCCTAAAACCGGAAAATCTAAGTTTTAAGGAAGCCGCCGCTTTACCTGTAGGAGCAATGACTGCTATGTTCCTGCTTGAAAAGGCAAATCTTAAAAATGGACAAAGGGTTTTGGTCTATGGAGCTTCCGGAAGTGTGGGCAGTTATGCCGTTCAACTTGCAAAGCTAACTGGGGCGACAGTCACGGGCGTTTGCAGTAGTTCTAATGTTGAGATGGTAAAATCCCTTGGCGCGGAAAAGGTAATTGATTATAAGAAAGAAGACTTTTCGGAGGGCAGCGAGAAGTACGATATCGTTTTTGATGCCGTGGGCAACACCACCAAGGCAAAGGCGAAAAAAGTTTTGAATGCCAAGGGCAAATTCGTCACCATTAAAATGCTGACCAAGGAGAAAACCGAAAACCTCGAACACATAAAAGAACTTGCGGAACAAGGAAAACTAATCCCTTTTATCGATAGAACCTTTAGGCTTGATGAAATCAGAAACGCCCATAAATATGTTGATTCCGGACGAAAAAGGGGCAATGTGGTCATTGAAATCGTAATATAAATAGGGTCTCATGGCAAAAAAACACACAAAACAAATACTTAGAATCCTATTCATTATGGCAAGCATAGGCTCGTTATACTTTGTACCATGGATTTTGGTGAAGGCATGGATATTACCGTTACCCGATACCGTCCAAGAACAAGTAGACGAAGCCATCGGGCATGGGTTTGATGGCATGATAGTTTATAGGGACGAAGGGGGCAAACCACCCGCATTTTATACAGGTGGCTGGAAAGACCGAGAAAACAAAATACCTGCCGACCCGAACTCTTTATTCAAGATAGCCAGTATCAGCAAGTTGTATGTAGCTGTTGCCATTGCCAAACTAGCCAAGGACGACCGTTTGTCCTTAGATGAAACGCTCGCCGATTACTTTCCTGAACTTGTTGGAAGAATTGAAAATGCAGAAAAAATCACGTTGAGATCAATGGTGCAACACCGAAGTGGTATTCCCAATTTTACCGATAATCCTGCATATTGGGAAAACGAACAGGAAAATGGCAAAAAAGCGCTTGAGTTTGCTCTTGATTTGCCAGCCAACTTTGAGCCTGATAAGGATTATGGCTATTCAAACACGAACTATTTATTACTACGTCGGATAATCGAGAAAGTGATAGGGTATAGTCATGAACAGTATATCAAAGAAGAAATTATCACACCCCTTGGGCTAAAAAATACCTTCTTTTCACTTGAGGAAGTTAATTTGGACGATGTAATGAGCGGCTATTACGTTGGGTATGAGGAAGATTTTAAAGCTAGGGAATACGGGATGTTGGCTACGGCAGAAGATGTAGGCATCTTTCTTAGGGCATTGAACGATGGCTCTGTATTTAAGGAGGGCGAACAGGAAATCTATTCTGCCATTTATGAGTACGAACATGGCGGTCTAGTAGTAGGTTATCAGAGTCTAGCAGAATACCATGAAGATATCGATACCGTGGTCGTTCAATTAATAAATACAACCGATTTTGAGGGATACGAATGGAACCTATCGGAGATTGTAATCAACCGTATTGTAAAAATATTGAGACGTAAAGAAAACTCATGAAAAAGGTAAGATGTGTAGAAGTTCCATTTGAAGGCTTCCCTTGCTTTCGGGTTTTTCGAAGTATCGAAGTCCTAATGGAGTTTATGAGCAGACTCCCTTTGTATGCCCTTTGCGCAAAACGGTAACAAGGACCTTATTACATCGTCAGAATTAGTATAAATATTAAAATCAAATCATTATGATCGTAAATACAGAACAAAAACAATTGATTAAAACTGCAAGAATCACCGGAGTATGGTATTTAATGATGGCTATTTCAGGAATTTTAGGTTTTATGGTCTTTCATTCTCAAATATTTGTGTCCGGCAACCCTGAACAAACGCTAACGAATTTAGTAGAATTAGAATCTACTGCAAGAATTAGGTTGCTCTTAGAGTTTGCTATCGTATTATCCCAGGCCCTGACTGCAGTTTGGTTTTTCAAATTATTCAAAGGTAAGTATGAATGGGAAGCTTGGACTCTGGGTATATGGGGAATGGTAAATGCTTTGGCCATTATGATAAGTGCAATTTCAATCGCCTCCGCAATAGGTATTGCCAATTCTAATGTAAGTGCTATGGAAGACAAAGTTGTACTCATTCAGGTTCTTCAAAATATAATTTCAAATGCTTGGGGAGTTGGTGGTCTTTTCTTTGGGCTTTGGCTGTTTCCCATGGGATACATAGTCATCAAATCTAAAAGAATGCCTGTCTGGTTGGGAAGAGTTATTATTTTAGGAGGTATAGGCTATCTAATTTCCACCGTTATACGTTACGCAGGAATTGATCTTAGCTTCAATAGATTTCTTATTCTACCCGCAAGTATTGGAGAATTTTGGATGATCGGTTATTTATTGATTTTTGGGATAAGACCTAGTAATGAGTAAAATTAGATTAAAACGGCATACAACAAAAACGTATATAATCAATTGCTTGGCAGCTTGCGTATTACAACATTACTGTGAGAAATAACAGATGAAAAATAAAATATATAATTATTCAAACAACCCTATGCAGATTTTGGAATTTCTGAATGGACATTGAATCTAATAAATAAGTCAAAAACAACACACAATGTAAGCTTACAAATCAATGTAGCCCACTTCATGGCGCAACTAATCATAGATGACGAATTATGGAATATTTGGAAGGGGCAACCTTAAGCGGAAATCTTTTTTAAAAATAGTTGAAGTAAAATTCGATAGCACTGCCGAGAACAAGACTAGTTATGACCCAAAAAATAGTTATTCTTCCCAGATTAAATGCATTTGAAAAGGCTATCCATAAAGAGATTGTGGCACAAATGAAAAATATAACCATGGCATAAGGGGGCACTCCGCTTATAAACACGCCTGTTAGATTGAAAATAATATCCAGCAGGGCCGTAAAAGCGAACAACGCCAAGGCAAAATTCGATTTTTTATGTCCAATAAAAAGATAGTAAGCGCCAATCAGTAACTCAACACAGATTGCCAAAGGTCCAAATTGGCCGTAATATGATTTCTTGAAATACCCTACAAAGTTTTCCGGATAGTCGATTTTCAAATAGAAGACAACGCCAAGTATCACTGATAATACAATAAAGGCAACGGCGATAGTCTTTCTAGTTTTCATTTTATTCGGATTTAGCAATGTGACGTTATTTTTCAAATTCCTCTATTTCATTTAAAAATTCCAAGGCCTTCTTTGTTTTTGTACCGGTAAAAAAGCCAATGGTCTTTCGCACCCATTTGATATGCAGGTTTTTATAGGCCAATTTACTTAAAAACCAAAGAAGAGGGAAAACCAACAAAGCATTGACCACAACATAATTTAGCACAAAATCGGGATCCAAATGAGGATACAGGTCGATATTGAAAAAATAGTCAAGGGCCACTAAGGGATATGCCCACCAAACCGGTGCCGAAAGAAATACCAATTTCAAGAATAATAAGGCATGGGAATTGACCTTTTCGATTTTTTTTCTGATTTCTACGATCGGCTTTACGTAATCGATTTGTTGTAACAAGACCAACTGACCGATACTTCCTACAAGGGCGATCAACGCAAAAACGTGAATAATGATCCCGCTAACGGCCAAATGCGTAACGGCCCAGTTGTCGGCTATATAGCTGCAGAGCATAACGACCAATATTGAGAACGAGACTACCTCGATACTTCTAAGTACAGTTATCCAGCGGGTCTGTTTTTGGATTTTGTCCAACTTTATCTTTTTCAGCGACCTTTCGTTCAATTGTAATGCTCGATCTAGTTTGGCATCGTATGCCGCAAAAAGTTCTTTTAATTCGTTTGTTTCCATGATTCCCTATTTTATAAATTCCTTTTTCAGTTTTAATTTGATTCGGCCGATTTTGGTACCCACATTCGTTTTTGTGATTCCCAAGATCTCGCCGATTTCCTCATAGCTTTTGTCCTCTAGATATAATAACATCAAGGCTTTATCCAGTTCCTTCAAATTATGGATGAAATCCTGTAATAATTTGATATTCTGATTCAATTCTACTCCATCGTCATTGTCTTCATCCGCCAAGATAAAAATGGAATCATCGCTATAAAAGTCAGTTTTGGTATACCATTTTTTCTCTTTTCTGTAAAAGGAGATAGCCGTATTCAAAGCGATTCGATACATCCAAGTGGAATATTTATAATCTGGATCGTACTTGTCGAATGCCTTCCAGAGTTGAATAATGATTTCTTGCTCCAGATCTTTCCGATCCGCTCTGTTCGGGCAATAGGAATTCACAATTTTATAGATGATTTTTTTATGTTCATCTATCAGGGTTATGAATCTGTCTTTTTTGTTTGCCATCATCCTTTACTCTATTATTCGCAACACTTTAAAAAAAATCACACTTTTTGGGATATTTTTTTTGGAGAATATTTTCAAGCATTTGCAATTTGGGAAGTTGGGCCCTATCGAAAGTTCCGATTATTATATAGAAGTCCCAAATCTCATCATATCGCGCATTTTCGGAAAATTTGGGATTTTTAGGGCGGGTGTAGTCAGTCGTATCAATGTGGCCCATTTCATGGTACAACTGATTATGGATAATGTAGTATGAAATGCTTGGAAAGGACAAATTCCCGTAATCTATTCTAAATCAATCCTTAGATTGAAATGCAATGCATAATCGATGCAAAAAAACCTTTATACTATTTACTATAGGAAAAGTGTGAATTTTTTAAGGTTATGTGATATAACCCCCTTTCCCTTACAATACCTTTTGGTAACTTGTCGCTGCATAATGCAGCAGCCCATGTCCAAGAGAAATAGCCTTTCTGATTATGTGAAGTCCGTTAACGGAGTGCCGTTAGGCCATTCCAAATCGTTGCGAAACATGCTTAATAATTCCCTTGGAGCGAATTCATTCTCCTCTTTTTGGAGGTATTGGAATCCTATATGGAGCTATTATTTAAGATACTTTGTTTATAGACCCTTGCGTAATTTTTTCCCGGAGAAAGTTGCTATTATCGCGACTTTTCTTGTTTCGGGCGGTATCCACGATGTAGCAGTATTGCTTATAACCGGGCAAGGGTCTTTTATCATCACGATATGGTTTGGCATAATGGCTTTTGTAGTTGTACTGGAGGACTTTGCCAAAATTTCACTTAAGAAGTTTATATTTCCCTTCAAAGCACTAATACATGTGATGACGATTTCGACATGCTATGTATTGGCAAGGCTACTTTTAACTTTGTAATGGGATGAAATATGGCATTTATGGGTAAAATGAAATTCAAAGCGTTAGGCCGAGAGGAAATAACACGAATCTTTTTTCCATAAAACTTGTAACTTTAAGCTACTATGACCCGTGATTTTATCCATATCAATGACTTTGTGGTTTTGGTGGAGGAAGCAACTTCCGATACCGTAGAAGTGGATGCCTGTTTTTTTGAAGAACCGTTGATCGCAGTTGCTTTTTACGGATCGGGAAACGTTGACCTAGCTGTCAAATACGACCAGAAGACAAAGAACTTTAACCACACCAAAGGTTTGGCCCTTTCCTTTTATGCGGATGAAAAAGTGGAATTTGAACATACGGTATCCCCTAACAAAAACTTGGAGTGTATCGTGGTGGCGACCGCTCCTAGAAACTTGGCCCATTTGCCCAATGATGAGGGAGAGATTTTCGCCGAACTGCTTCAAGAACTGGTAGATCCGAGCGATCATTATGTAGAGGGACCAAGTTTTTTGATGACTCCGGAAATGGAACGCATCGTCGATGCCTTTTTCTCGAACAACTACACCGGCAAGACCAAAATGATGTTCTTCAGAAGCCAGATTACTGCTTTGTTATCTCATTTCTTTGGCCAACTGGCCCTTAAACAACAAGAAGCTTCGAAACCACTGCATAGAGAGCAATTGAATAAGGCAAAAGAGATTCTTCTGGAAAATTTAGATAATCCACCTTCACTTTCAGAGCTTTCAAAGGCCATTGGTTTTAACACGACTCGACTCAAAAAGGAATTCAAAGCCATTTTTGGAGTTCCTGTTTTCAAATACCTTCAAAACGAGCGGCTTTCTTCTGCACACAAGCTAATCAGCGAAAAAGAAGCCACCGTACAAGAGGCCGCATGGCAAGTAGGCTACGATAGCCTTAGTTCATTTTCAAATGCTTTTGCCAAAAAGTTCGGTTATCGCCCGAGCCAAATAAAATAGAGTGCCTCGCGTGTGGAATGTCATACCTTTAGTGTGACAGAAAAATAACTACCAGCCATACAACAATCAGTACAAGTGATAAAAAAGCATATTTTAAAAAACGTGTCATTTTTATTTTTTAGAAATAACTCCAAATACCAAACCTATGCCAGCTCCAAGTGCTAGCCCTATGGCAATACTACCAGTTAAGACGCCGGCGCAAAGCCCAATTCCTGCTCCAAAAATCAATCCTAACGTCAATTTCTTATTCATATAAGTTTTTTAATTGGCTGTGTTAAACTTATGTGTTGAACACAGCCTTGTTTTAGTTTATACTTTTTATGCTAAACTCTTTTGATTCCAAATATCTGTTGCCGCCACTTTAGCAGCATACTCGCTGAAATCGATGGGTTTTCTACCCAATATTTTTTCAACATCATTGGTCACTTCGGCCAATTCGGGATTGCCCAATACTTCGGTAAAGAGGTATTCGATGAGCCAGACAAAATCTTCAGGAATACTGGCTTTTCTCATTCCATCACCATATTCCTTAACTGAAATAGGTATGAAGGTAAGTTCACGTTTACTGGCTTTGGCAATTTCGGCTACAGCTTCCTTGAAAGTTAGGGTACGCGGACCAGTAAGTTGATAGATTTTTCCATTGTGTTCATTTTCAGTTAAGGCTTTGGTAACCACTGCCGCAATATCATCGGCATCGACCCAAGGGATTTGTGCTTCGGCCTGTGGCAATGCTACCACACCTTCCAGAACGGGTTCTAGCAAAAAGTTTTCATTAAAGTTTTGGTTGAACCAACTGGCACGAACAATGGTATAGTCCAATCCTGAATGGATGATAACCTGCTCGCAGAGTTGCGCTTCACGCTCTCCTTTTCCTGAAAGGATAACCAGTTTCTTTACCTTGGCGCGTTTTGATTCTTTTACAAGTTGTTCAATTGCTTCTAATGCTCCAGGAACTGCCAAATCAGGCTGATAGGTAATATACACTTTGTCCATTCCTTCCAATGCTTTGGCCCAACCTTCAGGCTGATGCCAATCAAATGCTGGCGAAGCACTACGTGAACCTATTCGCACGTTCTGACCCAATTCTTCCAAAAGGTGAACCACTCTCTTTCCTGTTTTTCCGGTTCCTCCGATTACTAAGATGTTTTCTGTTTTCATTTTTACTTGTTTTTAATTGATATTGATTATGCTTCTAATACTTGAAGTTTCTAATATTATTTTCTACTAATAAGTTGCGGTAATTCTTTTGCGATGTACTTTGAGATACCAATACAAAATTGTCGTTGCGATAAATTCTAGTCCAATGAACCAAAAGCCGAAATCGACGAAGAAATCATAATACGTTCCTCCATAGGGAAGTATGGTAAATGGTACGGTTATGAGGGCATCTAAAATTGCGGATATCATAAAGAAAGTAAGTCCCACCCAAAGCCCATGAGTACTAATATCCTTTCCGTAATATAATTTTGCCCCCAACCAGACCACAGGAATTATCACTATGGACAGCCATATATTGGCTTGCTGTTCCGCGTTTTCTAAAAGTTGTACATAATAGGACGACGCATATAGGCTCACGCCGATTATCCAAATAAGTATCCCAATGCTAATTGCTCTTACTAGTTTCATAACTGTTCGTTTTTTGATGAATGAATATTGTGTTTGCTGTATTATTTTAAATAGATCAAGCCTATTAACAGCAATGCGAATGATGTAAATGAGGATATAGTACGCCGGATGTGCCAGCGGTTCCAAGGCTGTTCAAATTTGGTTCGTAGTTCCTTAAGCTCTAGTGCTGAAAGATTTTCGAGAATGGTTTTATCGAGTATTTCGTTGAGCGGTACATTTTTGAAAACCGTTATCAACCCTATTCCAAAAAGGAATAGAATTGCCGCGAGCATAAATGACCAAAATGTCGTCGGATGTGCATTGCGATATAAAAAGGCATTGATAAATAAAAGCACCACGGGGCCAAAGAAAACAATAAGAAAACTACGGTTGATAATGCTTCGGTTCATTGCTTGAAACGATTGTAAAAACCCTAAGTCATCTAGTCTCCCAACGCCGGGTGTTATCGCGTTAGACCACGTAAAGCATAATCCTGCTGTAAGTCCTGTAAATAAGATACCTAGCATCAATACGATAATTTTAAAGTTGATTTCCATTTTGATTGTTTTTTAAGGATGATATCCAAGTGAGTAAATCTTGATATTCTTCGCTAGTGAGTTTAATTTTTTTGCCCTTTGGCATTCTTTTTTTAATGAACACTTGTTTGTACACGTCATTTGACCAGTTGTTCATATTGTTCTCGGTAAAGACACGTCTGCGATTGCGTTGCTCGTGGCATACATTACATTTATTGGTGAGAATCTCAAACGCTTTTGTTTTAACAGGATCTTCAGTTATAGATGCTGTGTACCCAAGAGGCTTGTAGTCATTAATCGTTTCCGGTTTGTTATATGCCTCCAATAGCGTTAAACAAATTCCGATTAGCAATTTTATAATAGTTATCATCATCGTATGGTTTTTTGATTATGACGACACAAAGTTGTGCAATTATGCCGCCCTTCATTTATTCGAGCGGAAGTATGATTTGTTCCAAAAGTGCGTTAGGCAACTTTCCAAATTTTATGTTGTGAAGCGAACTATTATAAAGCTTCCAAAGGTTTCTTTTGTAGCTCATTAGAAAATGCAGCTATTTTATCTTCTAGCTCTTTTCTGTATTGTTCTTCTATTACTTTACCTTCTTTAAAGTGGTCGTAAAATGAGGGTAGTGAATAGGTTTTGATGATTTTTGCCCCTAGAAATGGAAAACTAGCCTCAGCTGACTGTAAGACGGTAACGCCGCCTCTTCCTCCGGGTGAAGTAGCCATCAATAGCATTGGCTTTTCTCTCCAAATTTGCATTTGCATACGCGATAACCAGTCTATCACATTCTTAAACACCGCAGCGTACGAACCATTATGTTCTGCTAATGAGATGATAAAGGCATCTGCTGTATTAATTAGCTCATCCAATCTTTTTACTGCTGTAGGAATGCCATTTTCTGCCTCGAAGTCCTCGCCGTAGATAGGAAGTACATAATCATTTAAATCGATAGATACGATTTCTACATTTTTCAACAAGCTGGCGGTATGACCTAAAAGACTTTTGTTGATTGATTTTTGACTATTGCTGCCTGCAATTGTGATTACTTTTTTCATAATATGTAAGATTTAAAATGTGTTACGATAATAGATTCCGAAACTCGATTTTCGAATTGGTTCAGTTCCGTATTGGTCAAAGTCCACCCCAAGTCCAAGTTGATGGTCTTTATAGGCTGCGCCCAAACGTAATTGTTGGAAACTTCTAGAGTGTGATTTGAACTTATCCCAAACAGTTAAGAACTGCCCAACTAACCACAAGCAAACCTTTTCATTGAGTGGTACGTGGAATTGAAATTGGGAAAATATTTCGCCCAGGCCCGCATCTTTCTTTTCTGAATAGGCTACCGTAGGAACGACCACTACCAAAGCTCTCGAATTCTTCAGGGTGAACTTAGCCGAAAGCCTTTCCGAAAATCCTCCAAAGCTATTATAGTACAGGGAAGGTCCTAGAGCAATAGTCTTGTTGACGTTCCAGAATAATGTAGATTGTACGCCTACTTCATCAAAAATTTGATTTTCTTTTTCTCTAAATTTCTGGAAGAAAGCGAGGGTAGCAATGCTTAAGGTATTACTATCATTAATCGGATAATTAGAGAATAAGGTGAAGTCTGTTTTATCAAAACCTGAGAACAGTTCTAATTGTGTAAACTGTGCTTGCAGAGTACTTGCAAAACCTAGTATTACTGTTACCGATATGAGTCTTATTTCTTTCACACTTCAAAATTCCGATGAGGCGGTGTGAAAAAAAATGAACTAGTTTAAGACTTTTATTTGTGGTTAACCTTTGTGATAATTTTACTCATAAATTCTGGCGTAATCCCAATATATCCGGCCAAATCTTTTTGGGTAATCCTATTCACTATCTGAGGATATTTCTTTTTAAAATTGATATATCTTTCTTTCGCGGTTAGCGATATGCCATGGTTTGAGCGTCTGATGTAACTTATTAAAGATTTTTGATATAAGATGCGATAAAATCGTTCAAATTTTGGAATCTCTTGAAACAGCAAATCATAGTCTGCCCTTGAAATTCCCAATAGTTCAGAATGTTCAGTTGCTTTAATATAATATCTGGAAGGTTCTATGCTCATAAAGCTAGACAAATCACCAGTCCAGTAATCTTCAATAGCAAACATTGAAATATGAGGTGCCCCATCTTCATCTAAGGTATAGACTTTCAAGCATCCTTTTGTTATAAAGTACTCATACTTGGCAATCTCGCCCGCTTGCATAAGAAAATCTTTCTTCCGAACCTCAATTTCGGTCAATAAAGAAATGTACCTCTGTTTTTCCAGCTCGGTTAAATCGATAAACCGAGATACGTTATTGAGTATAAGATGATGCGATTCTTTAAAATTCAATTCTTACGGTATTTGAATGAATTCAATTTAAAGAATTAACCACAAATTAAAAAGGTGGATACCAATATAATTAGCTGCCCAGAATGAATTGGGCATATAAAATCTGAGGGGTAATTTTGATTTAAGAATGAGAATATATTTTGTCTTTCCTTTAACAATCACTTGCAATAAAGACTAAAAAATTGGTACGGTTAGGGCTTGTTTTTTGAAAACCGACCCTAAATATATTACATGAAATGATGATTCCGGCTTTAAGATAAGTCGTTACCAGTACCATTCTGACCTTACGAATAAATGCGCAAAAAGAATACTGCAAAGATTAGGCGCTACTACTTTTTAATTTTCTGAAACTTTTAATGCCAAGGGTAAGCAAGATAAAGATAAGAACTACAAAGCTTAATGTGGTGAAGGAACTCTTCAGCAGACAAAAACTATTGGTAATCATTATGGTATTTTTCGATATTTCCGGATAGTGGTTCAACAAAGTTATAATTCCAATATTCTCTGCATAGTCGGCCGTAGCTGCCAATATAGGCAGAAGACACAGATAAAGAAATGGTGTTTTAAGCTTTTTCAGTTTGTTTAAAAAATAAGCGAGCAATAGGCTAAAACTAATTCCGAAGAGCAACGGATATACCATGTCTATGGGAATTTGAAGGTACAGATAGGTATTGCGTCCCGTTTGGCCAAGGGTACTGAAAAGGGTATTGACATATTCCGAATCGTATCCCATCGGCATCATATCCAATAGCTTCATTCCTTCGGTATGCTCCATAACATTGGGAATCGTAACAGTGAGCATAAGTACATAAACGATATTGGCTACTATAAATAGTAGTAGTACTTTCCTTCCTTGAAGATGGTTTCTGATAATTTTTTCGAACGTTTTCATTTCCCTTGGATTTTATGTAACAAAGGAACAGTGTAAAATTCGACGCTACATTAACAAATGATAAAAAGCAAATCAGCCCTGTTTTCGCAATCGGCTGAGGGAAACGTTGGTAATACCCAAGTAAGAGGCTATCATAGGGTGAGGCACGCGATTTTCGAGCATGGAAAAATCGTTACGGAACTGTTCGAGACGTTGTTTAGCTGTCCATGAGGCCATTCTGATTTCTTTCTGAACCTTGTTTGCTAATTCTTGACGCAAAACGGAATTCCCGAATTCTCGAATTTCAAGATTAGTAATCATCAACGCCTCAAAAGCACTGGCATCCATCTTGGCGATAATACAATCGGTCAAAGCTTCACAGTACAAAAGTGATTTCCCTTTTTCGGTACGAGTTACGTGTGGGGGAATAATAGTATTCTCCTCGAAAAAATATAATGTTATTTTTTTCCCTTCTGTATTTATTAAAAAGGTTCGGACAGTACCGTTTAACAGAATGTAATCTGAGGTGTCGGTCTGATTGGGCTTCAATAAAATAGTTCCCTTTTTAAAAGTATGTTCATCACATAAATCGGCAATAGCATTCCGTGATTTTTTAG
The DNA here is from genome assembly GCF_042676845.1 of Maribacter chungangensis. Taxonomy (NCBI): domain Bacteria; kingdom Pseudomonadati; phylum Bacteroidota; class Flavobacteriia; order Flavobacteriales; family Flavobacteriaceae; genus Maribacter; species Maribacter chungangensis. Next base: position 567,923 of record NZ_JBHTHY010000003.1, on the reverse strand, counting down.
TCAAATGGTCACTGTAATTATCGATGCATTTCTGTATCCGTAGTACTTCCATAGCCTTAAATTTTAAACAAAAGGAATACTATTTTCACTTTTAGTTATTGTTTCTTATTAGGTTTTTCAGTCTAGTTTTTCCGAATTGTGTTCGAAAAAATATTCTCTGAAATCGTAAAAACGAACTTCAGTTCAAAGTTACCGTTGCCAAATCCAAAGCATCGATTTTTCCCTTGAGCTGAGGCTTTCCTTGAATTTGAACGGAATATCCATGCTCCAAATCAAGTTGGTCAACAAGGTCTTTGGAAACAAGTAGGTCAACTCCGTATTCATTGCACAACCCTTGTATTCTGGCCGTGGTATTCAGCACATCTCCCGTGAAGAAGATTTCTTTTTTCAACGCTCCGATTTCGCCGGTTGTAACCTCGCCAAAATGCAGCCCCGCTTTAAAATCGGGAAAGCGTCCGTATTTCTCCAAATAAACATCCTTTCGTTTTAACAAATCCGCTTTCATATCAAAGTAACAATGGATGCAGTTATTCTTAGCTATGCCGTTTTTCAGTTTCCAAGAAATCACGATTTCATCTCCGATATATTGATAAACTTCGCCGTAATTCTTGACAATAGCGTTCGATAGGTCAAAATAGTAGGACTTCAACATTTCAAAATAACGGATGTGCCCCAACTGTTCGGCAATAGAAGTCGAGTCCTTCATATCGGCGAACATGAAAATTCGGGTCTCGGCAACGGGCTTGTGGTACTTACCAGTAAAGAAATTGAGCAATACATTTTGTCCAAGGTTTTCGCTGATTTCCGCATAGAGCAATGAGACCAATAGCGAAAACGATAGCTGTATCATCGTGCTTACATTCGTGATGCTGAAAAAGAAGGCTACGTATTTTTTCCATACCCGTTCATCGAAGACCGAGGTTCCGAATTCCATACTGGCCGCAATCTGAAAAGTGATAAAAATCAGTATCAAGAAGAAAGCCGCATAGATCAGAAACTTGGAGGTTATTTTTACCGAGAAGCTTTTCTTTTCAAACAAGCGGTTCAAGAAAAGTAATTCTAGCAAACCCACTAACAGGCCGATAAGTGTGATGCCGGTCAAAGCAAACGTCAGTATATCGGCATCGAGACGAACCGCGGTTTCCGGGATATTCTCCTGATTGCCTATGGCGGCATATTCCACCCATAAAAACAAGGCCCCGAAGACCAGCCAGATGATCCCGAAAGGAATGATCCGAACGATATTTCTTTTTGTGATGGCGGATAGCTTCATTGATTAGCGCTTCAGTTTATCAATGTAATTTAATCATTGATTGTGTTACATTTAAAAATAAATATTCATTTAGCTTTTTGACAACCATTTGCGTAAAACGTTCTTAACTATTTTACCCGCTTTCTTTCCACTAATTCTTGAAATTAAGATTAGGAAGGAAATGAAAAAAGCCGCTTCCCACCAAGACCAGTTTATATGGATTTCCATTTTTCAGTATTTTGATTACAATCTACGTTACCCCTCTTCCATTTAAAAGGACAACTAGTGTCCGACTACTGCCAGCCAAGGTATTTATTGACTTTAGTTAAAAAAAGAACAAAAAAAACCACCTGATGATTCGCAATTAAGGGAATTGATTTCGGAATGGGTGTAACATGAACTTTTGAAATCCGTAGTCTCATTTTTCTTCTCAAATTCAATCCCAAAAAAGTTCCAAATCTCACTTAAAAAGTTCCGATTCATAAGTACGGGCGTCTGCCCCTACCATCCTTTTTCATCTTTGTCCCATCAATTCTTATAAATCAATAAATCAAAAAGATGAAAAAGCAATTTCTAACACTTATGACAATCGGGTTGATGGTCTTAAACTCTGTCGCCCAAGAAACCTATTTAGATGTAGTCATTAACTACACGCCCACAACAATGAATTTTGGTGACAACAACAATGCCCTAAAAGATTTCAAGAAGGGCTATTGGGGGCTTCAGGCCGGAGCCTCTTTTCAAATGGGGGTCAACGATTACTTTTCCGTAGTTCCCGAACTCTACTTTGTGATGAAAGGGACAAAGTTGGAAAACAACAATCCGCTTACGGGGCAAGAAACCCGTATCCGTTTCAACACTTTGGATCTGCCCGTACTGGCACGATTGCATCTGTGCAATCTATATGTAAATGCCGGACCCGTGGTCAGTTATAACCTTCACGGAAGAGTAAAAACGGAAGCGAACGAAACCTTACCCGGAGGCAAAACGAGAATGAAATTCGGTTCGGGAGCAGACTCGTACAGCCGTTGGGATGCCGGAGTACAATTCGGCCTGGGCTATGAATTTCAACTGAAGAAGTCCAGATTACTGCTTGACCTTCGGTATCACTATGGTATGGTCGATATGGGTAATGGCACGGACCTCTACAACCGCTATTTCAATATGAATTTGCTATTGGCTAAAAAGTGGAAGAACAATCCGCTGGCCAAGGCAAAAAAGAAGGATATGGCCCTCTGGGAAGAAATCGACAACCAACCTTTTCCTGTCGAATACCAATAAAAACAAAGGAGTTTATTCATCATGCAATCAATCAAAAAAACAGCAAGGGTAGCAGGCGTATTATATCTCATAGTAATTCTATGTGGCATTTTCGCGGAAAAGTACGTCCGTGCCACCTTGGTCGATTTGACCGATGGGGCGAAGACCGTAGCAACTATTTCCCGAAATGAATTGTTGTTCCGCTTAGGGTTTATAAGCGACCTGCTCATGCAACTGGCCTACTTCGTATTGCCCCTGGTACTCTTTCGAATATTAAAGGAAACCAATAAATGGTTGGCACAGATTATGGTCTTAAGTGTTTCGGTAGCCGTGGCAATCCTATGCATCAATATGTTGAACCATTATGCGCCATTACTTTTACTCAACGGCGAAGGATTCAATTCGGAACAAGTACAAAATCAGGTGTTGTTCCATCTGAATCTCCACAGTAACGGTTATCGTATCGCGCAACTCTTTTTTGGGCTATGGTTGCTGCCACTGGGCTATTTGGTCCTTACATCAAAGCTATTTCCAAAAGGTATCGGCGTCCTTTTGATACTGGGTTGCTTCGGATATTTGATGGATTTTGTCCTGTATTTCCTTTTTCCTTCGGAAAGCAAAGCCCTATCTGAATGGATTACCCTACCAGCTGATTTAGGGGAGTTCTCACTTTGTTTTTATCTATTAGCTAAAGGAGTGAAAAAAGTCCCAAATCATAAATGCGAACGACTGGCAGCTAATTCCAAATCATATTTGCAACGAAATAAACAATCATAAATCATTAAAAAATAACATCATGAAATTATCAGTAAAAGAAACACCCACAACATCAAGAAGATTTATTGTCTTCTCCAGTTTTAGGAATAGCAAACGTGTCCGCTGGGCCGAATACAGGAACTACGGCTATTAAGAGACAATTCATATCGAAAACAAACATCAATCAATTAACAACAGTCGCCCTCTCGACCACTAATCGAGAGGGTACAAAAACAAAACAATTATGACAACATTAGCTAGAATAATCGGATTATTATTATTGAGTTTATTCGTCACATTGACCTCTTGTTCAAGTGACGACAATGAGGTGGTAGTGCTTTCTGAACCATCGGATACGATGACCACCGCTGAATTGACCACTTATTTTCAAACGCTTATCGAAACTGAGAATGTCCCCGGTTTTGCGGTAACAATAATTGAAAATGACGCTATCGTTTTTCAAAGCGGCTTTGGATTTGCAGACATACAAAATCAGAAAGCGTATACCAATCAAACCCAAAATGGGATAGGATCCTTGAGCAAAACCTTTGTTGGAGCCGCGACCGCCAAGGCAATCGAACAAGGCCATTTTACGCTAGAGACTCCTATAAATGATATATTACCGGTCGAAATTGTAAACCTTCAAAAACCGGAGGCCGTCATTTTGGTCAAGCATTTAACGACACATAGCTCTGGTATTATTGATAACCCCAGCAATTATATTGTAGGAAACTATGTGGTGTTGCCCGATCAGGATTTAAACGGCGAGGCGGCAGGTATTCTGCTAAACGGTCTCGGATTGGAAGTTTCAAACCCCATTTCGCTGCCAGATTACCTTGGAGAATACTTTTTGGAGGATGGTGTCTTCTACGGAGCCGACACCTATAGCAATGTTGCACCGGGCAGTTCGTGGTCCTATTCTAACGTGGCCACTTCATTGATGGGATTTGTTATCGAGTCGGCAACTGGGCAATCGTTTGACGCCTACGTAAAAGAGAATATCCTATTACCATTACAGATGAATTCGTCCACTTTTAATATTTTAGAAGTAGACTTTAGCAAAATAGCGATTCCATATATCGACACGGCCAGACCGCTTCCATTTTATGGCAATCACGGTTATCCCGAAGGAAGTATGCATACGACCAATGAAGATTTGGGCAACTATTTATTGGATATGACCCGTGGCATCAAGGGGCAATCTTCAACATTATTTGCACCTTCAATTTACGAGCTTTTGTTCACGGAACAACTCCCCGATGGAACAGTGCCGAATGCATTCGCCGAAAACCACGGACTCTACTGGTACTCCAAAAACGGCAAATGGATGCACGGCGGTAACAGTTTGGGCGTCTCATCGCACATGGAAATTGCGGATAACGGCAGTTATGGTTTTGTGATAACTAGCAATATTGATGGCACCTTCACAGAGAACGAAGGAAAATGGGAAACGGTAAAACAAAAGATAGAGGAAGGAATACAAGCCTTTTTGAAAAGTAATTAATAGGATTAGGAGATAGGATACCAAAAGTGCAAATGATAAATGAATGACTGATTTGGCATCCTTTCTCCACTATAAATAGAAAAATTATGAATCTCAAAACAATACTACTCATGTGGCTCTTAACAAGTAGCTTGACCTATTCCCAAAAACTGGAAAAAGCGCATAAAAAAGTGGATTCCCTCTTTCAAAAGCAGTTGCGGCAAAAAAATGTCCACAACGCCTTCTTGACCGTGCATTCGAATAGACTGGGAATCGACTGGAACTACGCCCAAGGAAATTTTAAAGATGGAACGCCCGTTTCTGAGAACAATCCTTTTCTTTCCACAAGTATCGCCAAGACCTATACGGCTACTTTGGTAATGATATTGCAAGAAGAAGGAAAACTGGATGTTGACGACTCCTTGGCCGAATATTTGCCCTCAGACATTATAGAAGGATTACATATTTACAAAGACGTTGATTATTCTCAACAAATTCGAATTAAACAGCTATTGAATCACACATCCGGACTCCCGGATTATTTCGAGGACGCCCCAAACGAAGGCCCAGCCTTTATGGAACTATTGTTTTCAGACCCTGAAAAGATGTGGAATCCTTTGGAAACCATCGATTTTGCGAAGTCGAAACTGACCCCTCATTTTCTACCGGGCAAGGGGTATCATTATTCGGATACGGAATATGTTCTATTGGGATTGTTGATAGAGGAACTGACCGGAAAGCCTTTACATGAAGTCTTATCCGAGAAACTATTCCGTCCGTTGAACATGCAAAATACCTATATGCATTTGCGTTCACAACCTTTGGATGAATCCACGGGCAAACTGGCCGAGTTGTATGTTGACGATGCCGAAATCAGTTCGTTCAAAAGTTTGAGCGCCGATTGGGCAGGAGGGGGCTTGGCGACGACCGCACAAGACCTTTTGAAATTTCATAAGGCGTTGAACGAAGAAAAATTGGTTTCCAAAAAAAGCCTGCGCCAAATGCAAAAATGGGTCAAGGAATCCTTTGGATTGGAATATGGCTATGGCCTTCGGAAGTTCCAATTAAAAAAGTTGAATCCCCTTTTAGGAAGACTGACGTTGATCGGACATTCAGGTACCTCTGGTGCGTTTATGTACTACTGCCCTGAAATGGATGTGTATCTCACGGGCACCTTTAACCAGACCGCTTACCAAAAAAAGCACGTCGTCTTTATGATGCAGGTGCTCGCACAATTGAAAAGTTTAAAAAAAGGAAAGGACAATGAAGAAGGATAAAACTGTTCTATTGGCTGGTGCAACCGGTTATCTAGGCGGCCATATGGCCAAAGAGTTGGAAACACGACAAATACCGACCAAAATAGTGGTAAGAAATACCGAAAAAGCGGCACAACTTATTTCGGAAACCGCAACCATAGTAAAAGCTAAACTTACCCAGCCTGAAACCTTAAAAGGACTTTTCGAGGGTGTGGACACCGTGATTTCTACAGTCGGTATCACACGTCAAAAAGACGGACTTACGTATTGGGATGTCGATTATCAAGCAAACGTGAATCTGTTAAATGAGGCAATGAGGGCCGGAGTTCGAAAATTCATCTATGTGTCGGTGTTGAATGGCAACCTGCATCGGAACCTTAAAATCTGTGAAGCCAAAGAAGCTTTTGTAGATGACTTGGTTGCTTCTGGTTTGGACTATACCATCATTCGTCCTAATGGATTTTTCTCTGACATGAAGGATTTTTTGGATATGGCAAAAAAAGGTAGAGTCTATCTTTTTGGAAGTGGAGAGCAGAAATTCAATCCCATCCACGGAAGAGATCTCGCCATTGCCTGTGTCGATGCCATAGCATCCCCCAAAACCGAAATCAATATCGGTGGCCCCGATATTCTGACCCATAACGAGGTAGCCGAACTGGCACTTTTGGCCTGTGGGAAACCCATCAATGTCATACATTTTCCACATTGGTTGAGAAAGTCTATTATTTGGGCTTTACGGACCTTTACTTCTTCCAAGACCTACGGGCCAATCGAGTTTTTCCTGACCTTAATGGCCGAAGATGCCATTGCTCCGAGATACGGAAGCAATAGGCTTGGTACCTTTTTTCAGATAGAGGTAGACGTTTTAAAGAAAAAAATCTAAAGTTGAGATATTTTCAATTAGAGTCTTTGTAGTTCAAAATAGTTGACGTGACAAAAATTACTCCAGGAAAAGGAACCCGTTTCAGTAATGAAACAAACTACAGATTTTAGAATGAAACTCCTCTGCTTTTACCCTTATATTTCGACCAATCGGTCAACTCGTCCTTGAACCCGTTATACATCTCTTCAGTTTTTTTGCCGCTACCACCCAATAAGGAGCTAACGGCATAAACGCCTTTTCTGAGCATTCGGTTTTGTTGGATATTGGAATACCTTGCTGATGCTACGTTTACGCTTTCGCGAAGTCCGTTATCCATATGGTGCTGCACCATTTCCCGATGCAGGTTCGGATAGACTTTTTCAGCTGTTAACATGAATGCGAACTTGTCGTACATTCCCCTTTCCATCAGATGCCCTGCCCATAGATTCTTCAGATTGTTCCTGCCCTCTTCCAATAGTTCTTGGATGATGGGCTTTTGTTTCTGAAAGACTCTTGTCAAATCGGAAACCGAACTTAGATAAAGATTTGTTCTTTTGGAAAGGGCATGACTTGAGTCGTTGCCTGTATAAATTGACTTTATTTTTAGCCCTTCTTCCCCTTTTACAAAATAGAACCCCTTGGCATTAAAAAAGGCGATGTAGTCCTTTGCCGATTTTTCAAAGGGCGCATGCATCCGTTCTGCATCTTTTATATATGCGCTTAACGCCAAGCTATCGTATTGCTTTCTGTACTCGGGATTCAATCTTTTATAAAGCTTAGGGAATATCATCGGCAAGAACATAGCGGTGGCCGTCAGCTTCGGACCGCTTTCGGAAGACCGTTCCGATAGCATTTCCAGCATCAAATGGTTTTGACGGACAAAGCTCGAGGACACATAGTTCTCCATAGCTTCCGGAAAAGCTAGTTTGCCCAATTTTACCGGAATTGTATGCCTGTCCGAATTCGTATAGGACAATTGTTCGTTACGATATTTTACGCCCAAGACCTGAAACAAAAGACGAACGCTTCCCTGCTCTGTGCCGATATCGAAGATTTTATTTTTCAATACCTTGCCTATGAGATTGACTTTGTCTTGCAGAGCGACCTTCTCCTTCTTGGTCTCAACTATATATAACCTTTCCCTGACAATCGGAAATATCTTTTCTACGGCTTTCCTGAATTCCGTCCTTTTATCTTTTGGGATGTAGCGTTCCAGGAAACTATGCTTTTTTGAGGCCTTCAAGCTCGGAACTATATCGCTGAAGTTAATAGTCATGATATATTCCGATAACAGTCCTTGTTGTTTCTGGGATTTCAGATAGGATGTCGTCAATGCCTCTTTTATAACTTTTTGGACTTCCAATCTGAACTGTCTGCTTTCGGTATCGATTTGGGTGGGTTCCTCCCTATTGCCGAAAATATCCAAACGATTCTGCATCCGAACGTTCTTGCCGAGTTCCCTTGCCCTGAAGACATAGCGAGATTTATCAAAGATGGTGTATCCCTCTATAACATCTCCTTTTTTGTCCAGTTTGACGTCGATGTCCTGATACCCCTTGAACACATCTATTAGGTCGTGCGGACGGATGGTTTTGAAAAGGCCGTAGGTAGTTTCAATTTGTTTCAACAGACGTTTCCGTTGCATCGGCAACAGCTTCGATTTAGAATGGATGTCGAATACCCTTTGCAGTTTCGAACCGCTTAGGTTACGGTGTACCTCGGAGCCGTTGATGAAATTTGTCCGATATCCCTTTTGGTTGTCCAGTCCGTACTTTACCCCTATCCTTCCAGATTCGTTCTTGGTCCGTTTGATTTCGATATGATAGGGTTTGACCAATCTTTCCAGTTCCTCGAAACTCCGCACCTTGTATTTCTGGTTGATGCTGTTGAGTACATCCTGTAAGTAATATTTCGTCCCCTTTTCCGCATCCATTCCGAACTGTAGTTCCGGCAATCGGTATATCGGCAGCTGGCTTTTCTGTTTTGTTGTGGGTGCTAGGGATAGGCCATATTTCCTTTCGAGGTGTTGCCGCGTCGCCATGCTCCTTCTATGGCTGTTGAAGATGCCTAGTACCTGTCCGTCTTCCTTTACATTGGTGGTTACGATATGGACGTGTTCATGCTCGGTATCCGTATGTCTGACAACGACGTAGGGCTGCTCCCCGTAACCCATATTCTCCATGTACTCTTCGGATATTTTTAGGAAGGTCTTGTCGTCCAGGTGTTCCCCATGGGGAAGGTTCAGGCTGATGTGCACATAGCGGTTTTTTGTAGCGTTGCGCTGTCCCTGAAAATGGAGTACGTTTTCAAAGAACTTTGGCGCTATGTTCTGCGAAAATATATTGCCGTAACCGAGTATTCGCATGCCCTCTTTTCCAAGAACGTACTTCATTATTCCTTGACAGGTATCCCCATAAATCAGCTTTGCTATCATCCCGGTTTTTCTTCGTTCGTAATTTCCAAGAGTCGATAAAGCAATTCATTGGTTCTTTGTATCTCGTTTTGCAAACTACTGTTCGGACTTCTCAAATTTTTGTGGTGTGCCAGCTTGACCAATTGGTTGATATTGTTCCCAATTTTATTGAAATGATAGGCAAGGTTCGAAGTGTCGGGGAGCTTATCTTTTTCCTCTGCCCCTTGTTGCAAGATCAATCTTCTGAGCAACGGACTTATCGTTCCCCTTTTGGAAATATCTAGTTGGTACGATTCGCATAGTTGCCCCAATTTTTCATATTCCGTATCGTTGAAACGCAGCATGATATTATGGTACCGCTTCTTGTTTCCCAATCGTTTTCGACCTCTTTTTCGTTGTTCCATTTTTCTTGCTTTTCGGAGCAAAACACTTCGCCAGAAGTAGACAATTCTAAGTTACTTAGAATACACCTCGCTATCCGTTTCACGGATAAATATAATCAATGAAATATGATTATAACTATCTTATAGTCAATTATTTAACTTCCAAAATTAGATAAGACCATATAGGTTCAAATGGGTACAATTACGAAATTTATCTGGTTCGATATGACATTGAAAAAATGGAAAGAAATACGGAAGTGTCCAGGTTTTTTGTGGGTAGGGAGAAAAAAGGGCAAGCGGCATTTCCGCCGCTTGGGCTTTTGCGCGGCCGTGAGGGTGTCGTGCAAAATCGGAACGGAAAGACTTCACGGGCGGACCAGCGGAGCGTGTCCGAACGGGGAGGATTGGAGTGGAGTTTTTGTACGACTTCCGCAGCGGCTTTGGAATGCTTGGATGAATTAAAAAAGTTAAAAAACGTACGACCTCCTCCGTTAAAATGCGTACTCCGTATCTTTATCTTTGGGCAATATCAAAATCCTATCGTGTAAACAGGAAAAAAAATTAAAGCACTTTGATAAGTATCAGCGACAGAATGTTCATTACAAAAGAGGTCAATTCGACTACCGTAGCCTATTTCAAAAAATCGGTTCTTCGCGAACTTTTGATGGCTTTTTCCTTCGAACCGCTATCAAACAATAGCACGATTACCGACTTGTTCAGAAGCGTCAATCATTATGGGTTTGACTTGCCCTATGAAATCAGACTTGGCCTATTTGAGATGCTATGGCAGTTCAAAAATGGCCTTGGAAAGGACGAACTTACAGCGCTGTACTTTTGGGGCATAAACCAAAAATACATGTGCTATTTCGAGCATTATTTAGCTGATTGCGATACCTATTCGGAAAAGAAATTCGACGAGGAATTTGGCAGGTCTCTTGCCTACAAAATCTATGAACCTAAAGCCAGTGGATTGGAGGAGGATACTATTTTAGAACTCAAACTACTCTTATGCAATTTCGCTAGCGAGTTTGATTTGTCGTTGGTGGATGAATATACCTATGAGAATATTCTAGAGGTTATCGATATGTATTGTTCGGCAATGAATTGACAGCGCAAAACTTTTGAGGAACTATAGGCTCGGCCCTTTACCGCGTGATCTGCCTTTCTTCCTTTTAAGGGTATCGTTCATACTTTGATTCAAAGATTCGTTTTTCTTAATATTCATGGACTGTTTGGCTTCATCAATATACTGTTGCATACCCATATGTATCGGGCTATTTGGCATCAGTTTTTCTTGATCCTTGATTATTTGGGTTTTCAGATCTAACTCCTTTGCCACACGGTAGCCCATGTTAAAGGCACTTTTAAATTTTTCGTCGACTTTGATTTCTTCTTCCATGATCAAAAGGTTTCTCGGGCGTGTTTCTCGATATATTCCATAACGGAGTCCCTATCGTAAAGGATAATCTTTTTTTGGGGTTGGGAATACCTGATTTTTCCCTCGTCCCTTAATCTTTGTAATGTGGTCGTGGACTTTATCCTTAGTATGGACATTACCTCCGCCCCGTCGATCCATTTGTCCTCGGTATCCTTCCTATTGGCCTCAACATGTTCGACCACCTTTCTGAACAAGGCGAAAAAAGCTTCTTTTTCCAATAGGACGACCTCCATAAATACGATTTGAAAGCCAGAAGATATGTTTTCTATTAAACTAGGGTCTTGGATTTCGACAAATCACTCTTTAATTCGTTGTGGGGCCTGGATGATTGGATATTGGACACGAATCATTTTAAAAAAGGGTTTGTTTAATTAAGACTAGAAGGTTCAGTTTTGAAAATCGGCTTCTCGATTTTTCATAGAATAATTCTATGACTGTCGCACTTTTGCCGTCAGACCCCCCTAATATTTTCACGTTACACCGAAGTACTTATGGGAGAAAACTAATTGCTCTTTAAAATTGATAGAGATATTCTTCGTCGCTACCTAGATTTGGTTAGAATGAGTCAATGAGAAATGACATATTTTTTCGCAGGGTAATTATTCAGGATATGATTAAGTCCTTAATTTATGCAGTTTGTCTGCACAGGTTTTCATATTTTTAAGGCTTAACCGATACCTAACCGAATGGCCATTATTAAAAACGCAATAATCCGCTATCAAGCATTGGATAGGTGCTTCAGAAATCCGGGAAGGAGATTTTACATAGATGACCTTTTAGAAATTTGTAATGAAGCCATTTCCGAACTAGATCCCAATTCTTCCGGTATAAAAAGGCGGCAATTATACGACGATATTACTTTTATGGAATCTTCCCAAGGTTGGAACATTCCATTAGAAAGAATCAAAGATGGAAGAAAAAAGTACTTCCGCTATGAAGACTTGTCCTTTTCGATAAACAATCAACCGATAAACGACTTGGAGGCCGAACAATTGAAATCTGCGATGATGGTATTGAGACGCTTTAAGGGAATGCCACAATTTGAATGGATCAATGAATTACTTCCCAAACTTGATGATACTTTTAAATTATCGAATCATTCCGATAATATCATCAGTTTTGACCGTAATGAATTTTTAAAGGGCACCGAACATTTAACCCCTCTGTTCAATGCCATCCTCTATAAGCAAACATTACAAATAACTTATCAATCTTTTAAAAGTGATACCGAACAAAAAATCGTATTCCATCCGTACCACTTGAAAAACTATAATAACCGTTGGTTTTTATTTGGAAAGAGTGGCAGCTATGAAAACCTCACAAATCTTGCTTTAGATAGAATAAAGGACATTAAAAATTCGGAAACACAATATCTTGAAAGTAGTGCTATAGACTTTGATGAGTATTTCGAAGACATTATTGGCGTATCTAAACTTTTAGAAGAGAAACCGATAAAAATAGAATTGCAAGCCACCCAGAAACTTGCCCCATATATTAAAACAAAACCTCTACACGGTTCACAAAAGACAATTATAGACTCAGAAGATGGATATCGCTTTTCTATTGAGGTAATCCCCAACTTCGAATTAGAGCAACTATTGTTGTCTTATGGTGAAGCCATAAAGATTCTTGGCCCATCTAATTTTAAGGAAAAAATGAAACTAAGAGTTATAACTCAATTGGAAAATTTTGACTAGTGCAACTGTACTGCACAAGTTTAATTGATATTTGCAAAAAAGATAATTAATATGGCCACATCAAAATTTGGAATTTTTGACTTTGGATTCATCAACAATAGTGGAACCTTCGTCAATGAACTAAACTCAATATTAGAGGGCACCAGTCAATATGCAGAATTTGATAAATTCAACAAGCATTTTTACAGTCATGTCACATTAAACAAAAACATTATATACTTAAATAAATATGGTTATCAAAAAGATAGAGGTGATAATTTGATTGAAAAAGATGATGCCAACTATGCCTATTATGAAACGGGGTTTGTGGATAAAGAGGGTGAAAAAATTTACGGTTTTTTCCAAAGGAAAACACTCAATAGAAATTTTGAAGGAATTTACTTTCTCAACCTAAATGGTGTCCAGAATTTAGTCAAGGAAAATCTGCTCTTCAACATCGGGTTGATTTGCTTTGATAATCCTGAGACAAGTTGGGAAGACGGGTTTGATTTTATTGAAGAGTTGGCCACTACCGCAATTCCTGAGAAATGGACCTATGGAACTCATTCCTCGACGATACCGCATCCAATCTTAAAATCATATTTGGAATATATTTTTATCCGATTAACCAAAGAGGATGGAGGAAAGAAAATTTTAATTGACGACAATAAAAATTATGCCCTATTTAATTCAGGTCTCTTAAACATCTATTTCAAGCCTATTTATATTGTTGTCCAAATTAAGAAAGGAAGTAATGGAATATATTATGCTAATCCAATAATTCTGAAAAAGAGAACAACGTTAGCCGAAATTTCCTTTACCATAAACGGAAACCCCATATCTAATAAAATAATGCCCGAACCAGCTCAATTTTATAATAGTGTAAATGAAATAGTGTTCAAACCAGAACCCGAGTTCTATGACCCTGATGATGAAAAGCTTAGGCATATTGTCCAAGAACGCAAAAATAGATTTCCCGACAACTACCAAGAACGTTCAACTACTGAATTAGCCGTAATCCTAGATACAGCCATTAAATGTTCTTATGAGCTTTCAAAGCGAAATTATAAATTGGTAGTTCCTCAGTACCGTCCGCAAGAAGACAAAATTCAATACTTGATGCCCATTTATTTAGGAGCAACATTTAATAAATTACCTGATTTTGCCTTAGTACTTGACCATGATAGTGGTTACTACAAGCCTGAAACAATTCTTGAATTAGAAGATGCTTATCAGAATGCTAGGCTAATCGCAAAACCGGATAATTTCTGGTTAAACCCTGAACAAAAATAATTTGATAAATGATCACAGGAGACCTAAAATCACAAATAGACCAAATCTGGAATACCTTTTGGACAGGCGGTATTACGAACACCATTACCATCGTAGAGCAACTGACATACCTCATCTTTATTAAAAACCTCGATGAGACCGAGACGCGTAATGAGCTAAAGGCCAAACGTGGATTTAAGAACACCCCTATTTTTAGCGAAGACCAACAAGATTTTCGTTGGAAAAACCTTCGCCAGATGGATGTTAATCCACGTCACGCTATTTTTAGCAATACAGTAGATGGGGTATTCCCCTTTATTCGTTCGTTGGGAAAAGATAAAAGCCTTTTCAGCACTTATATGAAAGGGGCTACTTTCGGTATTTCAAAACCTGCCGTTCTTGATCAAGTCATCGAGAAACTCGAAAGGCTGCCCATGGAAAATCAAGATACCAAAGGCGATATTTACGAGTATCTGCTTTCCAAGCTTGAAGGCGGTGGAACTGCCGGCCAGTTTCGTACACCTCGTCATATCATCAAATTAATGGTAGAGCTAATGCAGCCTACTTTGGAAGATATAATTAGTGATCCTTCCGCAGGCACCGCAGGCTTTTTGGTTGCCGCCAAGGAATATATTGATACGCATCATAGCGTAACCGAATTAGACAAACATGTCGATTTTATCAATAAGAAAATGTTCAACGGTACGGAGTTCGATGCTACCATGTTGCGTATTGCCTCTATGAACCTTTATCTGCATGGTGTAGAAGAACCGAATATTATCGATGTGGATGCCGTCTCTAAAGACAATACAATTAGTGATGCCTATACCTTAGTACTCGCAAACCCACCTTTTAAGGGTACAATTGACAAAGAAAGCATAGCACCCGGACTCAAAAACGTAACCAATACCACCAAAACCGAGCTGTTGTTTTTAGCCCTGATGCTACGCCAATTGAAAACGGGTGGCCGTGCGGCCGTCATCGTACCTGATGGTGTACTCTTTGGTAGTGGCAAGGCGCATAAAAGTATTCGTGAAGAAATCGTGGCGAACCATAAATTAGAGGTCGTAATCTCGATGCCCAGCGGTGTGTTTAAACCGTATGCAGGGGTTAGTACGGCCATTATTATTTTTACCAAAACAGGTTCAGGCGGTACAGATTATGTATGGTTCTATGATATGTTGCAAGATGGCAAATCATTGGACGATAAACGAAATCTATTGGTAGACGAAGCCTTGTTCGACGACTTTGCTTTTGGCGACGGTTCAAAGGCACTTAGTGCAGCAGAAGCGCATAAAAAATTCAATCTGCCGCAGTTGTTGGATCATTACCGGTATCTGAAAAGCCCCTATTTTAATAAAATGCACGCTAAAGATGGAGAATTGTTGCATGTGCACGATTTACCAGAAAATTTGGGGCTTAACCAATTTTTAGAAAATACTTGTACCCACAATTATAAAGACCGTACCTCGCAATCTTTTTTAGTGCCGTTTAAAGAAATAAAGGGTAATGATTGGGACCTGTCTATCAACCGCTACAAAGAGATAGTATATAAGGAAGTGGAGTATGATGCACCTGAGATTATAATAAATCGAATAAAAAAACTGAACCGAGAACGAGATATACTTCTAAAAAGCTTGATTCAATAAATATGAGAAAATGGAACAAAATAAGGTTGAATCAGGTATTGGATTATGAACAACCAACGAAATATATTGTGGAAACTACAGATTATGATGATAGTTTCAAAACTCCGGTACTCACTGCCGGAAAATCTTTTCTTTTAGGTCATACAAACGAAACAACCGGAATATTCCGAGATGTACCGGCAATTATTTTTGATGATTTTACGACGGCTTTTCATTATGTGAACTTTCCTTTTAAAGTGAAGTCTTCCGCAATGAAAATCTTAAAGGCCAATGAAGACAAAGCTGATTTGCGTTTTCTTTACTATAGAATGGGGAGGGTAAGGATTGACACTGCCTTACATAAGCGATATTGGATTTCTAAATTTTCGAAAGTTGAAATCCCCCTACCACCCCTAAAAACTCAAAAACGCATTGCCCAAATCTTGGACGATGCCGCCGCCCTACGTGACAAGACCCAACAGCTTTTAACCGAATATGATCTGCTGGCACAGTCTATTTTTTTGGAGATGTTTGGTAGTGTTGTAACCAACCCTAAAAAATGGAACACACTAACAATAGAGGAACTAGTAGTTAAATCGAAGGGTTCAATAAAAAGAGGGCCTTTTGGCGGTGCTTTAAAAAAAGAAATCTTTGTTGATGAAGGATATTTGGTCTACGAGCAATACCACGCCTTGAACAATGATTTTACTTTTGCAAGATATTTCATCAATGAACGAGATTTCGAGAGACTGAAGGGATTTGAAGTCAAATCTGGTGACATAATTATAAGCTGCTCTGGTGTTTACTTAGGAAAGTTAGCTATTATTCCAGAGAATGCTAAAAAAGGAATTATCAATCAAGCATTACTTAAAGTTACTATTGACGAAACAATAATGCGCAAAGACTTTTTTACTTTTCATTTTACCCAAAAGAACTTCAGAAATAAATATTTTGGCGCAAATAGGGGTGCGGGTATTCCTAATTTTCCACCTATGAGTGCATTCAAAAAATTTCCATTTATTACTCCGCCAATAGAACTCCAAAACCAATTCGCAGAAAAAATCTTCTTAATCGAAAAACAAAAAGATTTGGTAAAACAAGAACTAAAAGAAAGTGAAGATTTGTTCAATTGTCTTTTGCAGAAAGCGTTTAAGGGGGAATTGGTAAATTAGCAACAGATGACCGCAGAAAGACTACAAACCATACTAGACCAAGGCGAAGGCGTGACTGTTGAGTTCAAGACGGCTAGTATTGCGCTCAATAAAGATGCCTTTGATTCTATTTGTGGTTTTTTAAACCGTAGCGGCGGGCATCTGATATTAGGGGTTCAGAATGATGGTACTATCAATGGGGTACAAGAAGATAAAGTACAAGGCATTATTGACGTTATTGTTACGAATGCCAATAATCCTCAAAAACTGAATCCTCCTTATTATGTTTCCCCAGAGGTCATAACCATGAATAACAAAAAAATCATTGTAGTCTATGTACCCGAAAGTTCACAGGTACATGCCACCAATGGGCGTATCTACGATCGCAATCAAGACGGCGATTTTAATATTACCAATCAGCCAGACCAAGTGTCGCAACTATATTTGCGCAAGCAGAATACCTATTCCGAGAATCAGGTTTATCCATTCGTTGAACTATCCGATTTTAAAGATTCGCTCTTTGAAAAGGTGCGAAATCTGGTCAGAAATATAGAGTCCAAGCATCCTTGGCTCGCGATGACTAATGAAGAACTGTTGCGTTCCGCAGGACTGTATAAAAAAGACATGAAAACAGGGCAATCAGGCTATACGCTCGCAGCCGTTCTACTCTTTGGAAAAGATGAGACCATACAAAGTGTAGTACCGCACTACAAAACGGACGCTATTGCCCGTAAGGAAAATATCGACCGCTATGACGATCGCGACGATATACGCACCAATCTTTTTGATAGTTATGACCGGCTAATGGCATTTACGGCAAAGCACCTGTCGAAGAAATTTCATTTGATAAATACACAGCGCATCAATGTAAGGGACAATCTTTTTCGGGAGGTCATCGCCAACATGTTGGTACATCGAGAATACACCAATGCCTTTCCGGCAAAATTTATCATCGAAGCTGATCAAGTACGTGCAGAAAATTGGAACAAACCCCATGGTCAGGGCAATATAGACCCGGCCAATTTTTCGCCCTATCCGAAAAACCCGATTATTGCGAAACTTTTCAAAGAAATCGGGTGGGTAGATGAACTGGGTTCAGGTGTACGTAACACCTATAAATACACAGAATTATATACCCCGGGAGCGAAACCTACTTTTACCGAAGGTGATGTTTTCGAGAGTATAATTCCGCTTAGCGAAAAAATAAGCGAGGAAACGTCGGAGAAAGTGTCGGGGAAAACGTCAGATAAAATTATAATCCTTTTAAAAGAAGATAAAGAGAGAACCGCCAAAGAATTATCTGAAATCATTGGGATATCTGATAGAGCTGTAGAAAAGCAAATAGCAAAATTACAGAAACAGGGTATGCTGGAAAGAGTAGGATCTGATAAAACGGGCTACTGGAAGGTAAATGAGACTAATGAATAGAACAGCAGTTTTACTTTGGATGAAATAAAGTAAGACTTAGGTTATTTTAAAAGTTCGGAGTAAAGTTCGGAGTAAAGTTCGGAGTAAAGTTCGGAGTAAAGTTCGGAGTAAAGTAAGTTTTAAAAAATACGAACAACAAACAAATGAGTACAAATTTCCAATTTTTGTCTGCTGAATGGAGCACTTTCTTTGAGAGGGCTACCAAGGCAGAGCAATTGGTTATTACAGACCCGCGTGCTTCTTTAGCCTATTCGCGAATGGCTTTAGAACTTGCTATAAATTGGATGTACGCAAACGACGAAGAGCTGAACTTGCCTTTCGACACCTCGCTCAACAGCCTAATCACAGACCAAACTTTTAAAGAACAGTTCAACCACAAGCTGTACAATGAAATCCACCTTATCCGAAAAGCGGGCAATCTGGCCTTGCACAACAAAAGGGTTTCCGATGTAGATTCGCATACCGTTATAGAGTACCTTTTCTATTTTGCCAAGTGGTTTGCAAAATCGTATGCCACAGAAGTTCCGTCAGCCATAGGTCTTTTTGATTGGGAATTGATTCCTAAAGAAGGACAGGATGCTCTTTCCAAAAAACAGTTGGCACAACTTCAGGAAAAACTGGATACCGAAAAAAACGCTTTTCGAAAGCAATTGGAAGAATCGGCGGAGAAAAATAGGCTGTTGGAAGAAAAGAACGAACTTTTCAGAAAACAACTGGAAGCTTTACAGCAGCAAATCGAAGCGAACAAGGTTGTTGCCAATACACAGGATGAAATACACCATCCGCGAAACGAATATGAAACGCGCAAATACTTCATAGACGTACTTTTGAGGGAAGCGGGTTGGGATTTAGCAGGAATCAAGGATAAAGAATTTAAGGTGCAGTACATGCCAAAATCTACAAACACTTCCGAAACCGGATATGTAGACTATGTGTTGTGGGACGATGATGGCCTCCCATTGGCCTTGGTAGAAGCAAAAAAAACCTTAGAAGGTGTCAGCAAGGGCGAAAACCAAGCCCAACTATATGCCGATAGTTTAGAGAAAATGTACGGTCGAAGGCCTGTAATGTATTATAGCAATGGATTCGAAACCTATCTCTGGGACGACCAATTTTATAAAAGGTCACGACCCGTACATGGTTTTTATACCAAACAGGAACTTCAGACCCTAATGTACCGCCGTAACCATCGCACAGATATTAGAACGGCGGAAGTAGATGTATTGATTGCAGGTAGAACGTATCAATTACGATCCATAAAAAGCATTGCCGAACACTTTGCAGGCACCGATAAAGCAACGGGAAACCTTATCGGAACAAACCGTGGAGCCTTATTGGTTTTGGCAACAGGTACGGGAAAGACAAGAACATCCATCGCCCTCTCAAAAATGATGTTGGAAGCCAATTGGGTAAAGCGTGTACTCTTTTTGGCAGACCGAAAAAGTTTGGTTCGACAAGCAAAGAGCAATTTTGTGAAATTTCTGCCTGAGCATTCCAGCGTAAATCTATTGAAGGAAAAAGATAATCCAGATGCTCGTTTTGCCTTTTCTACCTATCAGACCATGATGGGGCTGATCGATAGCTCAAAAGATGATGACAAACGTTTTTATGGGGTCGGGCATTTTGATTTGATCATTGTAGACGAAGCACATCGTTCCATCTATAAAAAGTACCAAGCGATATTCGAATATTTTGACGGCTTGTTCTTAGGACTTACCGCAACGCCCAAAAACAGTATCGATAAAAATACATACTCCATATTTGGTTTGGCGGACAAGTCTCCTACCGATGCCTATACTTTTCAAGAAGCAGTTGCCAATAAACATTTAGTCCCCTATAGAACCGTTTCCGCACCGACCAAATTTTTGAGGGAAGGCATTCGCTACGATGAGCTTTCCGACGAAGAAAAAGAAGAATTCGAAGAAGAAATATTAGATGGGGAAAAGGCAACGGGCAATGAATGGATATCATCCAATGAATTGTACCAATGGCTATTCAATAGAGATACCACGATAAAAACGTTACAGTTTATCCTAAAAAACGGCATTAAAAAACGTGGTGGAGAAGAACTCGGAAAAACCATCTTTTTTGCTCGAAATAAAAAGCACGCGAAGTTCTTAAAAGATATTTTCATGGAATTGGATAAGGAACGTTTCGGCAACGACTATGTAAAGGTTATTACACATGGTGAACCCAAAGCCGAAGAATTTATTCAGCGTTTCTGTGATGAAGAAAAAGACCGTCTGCCCCAGATAGCCATTTCTGTGGATATGATGGATACTGGAATCGATGCACCTAGCTGCGTAAACCTTGTATTCTATAAACCTGTAAAGTCGTTTGCCAAGTTCTGGCAGATGATCGGTAGAGGTTCGCGGCTGCGGCCTGATCTATTCGGTGTAGGAAAGGACAAAGAGCGATTCCTGATATTCGACCTCTGCGGCAACTTTGAGTTTTTTAAGGAAAATCCGGAAGGCATAGAAACCAGCTCCCAAAAAAGTTTGACCGAAATCGTTTTTGGTTTAAAGCTACGATTGGCAGAATACCTAAAAACCGATGCGTTTATCGAAGAAGCGGATTTACAACAATTTAGAACAGAACTATTGAATACGTTGCATTCGGAAATTTCCAACCTCAACAAGGATAGGTTTGACGTAAAAATGCGAATGCAGACTGTTTTGGAGTACGGTAGCGAAAATCGTAAACTTTGGAACCATCTCTCGAAAAAGGATATTAAGATTATCGGAGAAGCATTGGCCCCATTGGTCAGGCCAGCAAAAGGCGATGTTGATCTGGCTCGATTTTACGATAAACTATTGTACACGCTGATGATAAAAGGTTTGGAAACCCCCAATAGAGCCGAATTTGTTTCCTCTTTTACCGTACCCATTTCCAAAGTAGCCGTCATTTCCAAAAAACTCCTAAAGAAAACGACTATTCCAGAGGTAAAAGAAAAAGAAGGCCTTATAACAAAACCTTTGGAAGAAGTTTTTTGGAAAAAAGATGGAATCGCTCATCTGGAAGAAATACGAAAAGGTATCCGCAACCTCGTAAAGTACATTGACCCTTCCGATCAGAAGTATGTAACTACCGATTTTGAGGACAGCCTAGACGAAAGTCAGGTTACCACCAACGATTATGTCAATGAACCACAAATAACCTTAAGCACACCGTTTACCAATAATCTGCACCGACTAAAAGAGCTGATCCGGGCAAACAAAAACAACTTGACCATATCAAGAATACGCAAGGGCGAGACGATAACCGAAAAAGAATTGCAGTCTTTGGAAACTATCCTATTTACTGACGGAATCCAAAAAGATGCGATTGAAAAGGAAATAGGCGAGCGGTTTAACCTTGTTCAGTTTGTTATCTCGCTTATGGGTCTTTCGGCTGATCGGGTTGACGAAGCTTTCGCCAATTTCATCAATCTGTATCAACTCAATTCGGTACAAATTCAATTTTTAGATACCATCAAACTGTTCTTAACCAAGAATGGAAAAATAGACCCGACTAAACTTTACGACTCCCCTTTCAGAAACTATCATTCCATGGGTATCGACGGCGTATTCGACGAGACCCAAGCAGATACCATCTTCGAAATTATCGAAAACTTGAACGGTAGCCAGTCCGTTTAATTCTTATTACCCTACAAAAAACTACCTGATTTTACTTCTAATTCTTATGTGTGCAGATAGGTTGCATACATCCGCGTCATCTTTGCATCAGTTCAATAAAGGTCTAATTGCCAGCACCTTAAAAAGATGGCATAAATGAAATACTACTAAAGATGAAAAATTTTCATTTGGTTCAGGAAGACGGGGTTTATAAACTCAAAAAAGAGAATGCTCAACGAGCATCTAAAGTCATTGACGCAAACAAGACCGAAGCTATTAAAGAAGCACGGGATTTCATTACCGAACAAGGGGGTGGGTCATTAAAAATACACAAAAACAAGGGAGGGTTTCAAGAAGAAAGAACTTATCCTAGATCAAAAGACCCTAAAAAATCAAAAGGATAATTGTTATGAAAAAAAACTACGAACAGCTCATTCAAAGAGTAAAGCAAAGATCCAATCCTGGCGCAATCGATGAATCAGTTCTATTGGAAAAGTCCTTTAGTGCAGAGCTTAGGGGCCTATATGATAAAAAGGTTCTTGTCTATATAAAGCGGGCTATGCAGGGAGTAGAAGCTGTTTATACTAGCAACACGTTCGCGGCCGGGGACAAAGTAAAGGTTCAGTTGAAAAATGTGTATCCAAACTTAGACTATGAATATCAAGGTTCCGTACCGTCAAATACGCACATCAAAGGGTACAGCGATATAGATTTAGTGCAAATTAGCGGTGGCTTTTACGCGCACGATAATAAATCAAATTTTATCGCAAAAAGCCAAAAGTCAAATTTAAGCTACGACCAGAAGATTCGATTAAACGAAGTAATAAATGGAGCACCCTATTTGGGAAATGCAAATGAGGATTTAAAAAAGATTAGATTAAATGCTGAAGAGGTTCTAGCGAAGGTCTATAAAGAGGTCAATATAATAAAGGCCAAATCCATTGAAGTAAATCTAACCAACCCAAAAAGAATGGTAGATGTAGTTACGGCATCTTGGTATAAGTCCGTGGAGGCTGTTGTAAGTGCCAATGACTACGAAAAAGGCATTCAAATCTATAATAAGGCAAAAAATCAGCGTTTAAAGGCAGATTTTCCGTTCTTGAAAATACATCTGCTTAAAACTAAAGATTCGCAAGTTAACGGTCGATTGAAGAAAATGATTCGCTTTTTGAAAACCTTGAAAGCAGATTCGAATATTGAAATTGACTTCTCTAGTTTTGACATCTCTTCCGTCTGCTATAACATAGACAAAATCAAATATTTTGATAAGTCGTATGATGAGCTGGTTCACGTACTGTTTGAGGAATTATCGAAAATTGCCTTGGACTCGGTCTATAGGGATAGCATTCAATCTATTGACAAATCCGAACATATCTTCGGGTATAAACCAGAAAAGATTGCGCAATTAAAGCTATTACTCGATGAACTGGGTATAATAAGAGAAGATTTATTTAAAGATAACTTGGTTAAAAGGTTTTTATCATGAAAAGAATATTTATTGGAAGTTCAAGTGAAGAATTGGTTACTGCCAAGATTGTAAAGGCGATTTTAAAGCAAGATTTTGAGGTTATTATTTGGGATGAGGCATTATGGAATAAATCGATTTTTAAACTAAATCGCAATTTCTTATCAAATTTGTTGACCGCAACTCTAAAGTTTGATTACGGGATTTTAATCGGTTCCCCTGATGACAAGGTAGATTATAGGGGCAAGGAAATGCTTCAGGCCCGTGACAATGTTCTGTTCGAATTGGGCCTTTTCACCGGACGCTTAGGATTGGACAAGTGTGCTTTTCTTGTAGACGATACAGTAAAGATTCCTAGTGATTTGGGAGGTGTCAAGCTGGCAATGTTCAATAAAAACAACCTTGCGGATAAGGTTGAGGAGGTCAGACAGATGTTTCAAAATTCCAGTGAAATAGATATGAATTTTTTTCCTTCAAGCACGTTGGCCTATGCATATTATGAGAACTTTATCAAGTACGTTTGTGAACACTTCATTACCAATAAAGGATTCGATTTCAAAAATATACTGTATCACGATTGTAGGTTCAAAATAATGATACCGAAAACTCTTCCGAATGATTTGAACATGGCATTCCAAAAAATTCAAAATAAGATTGGAGTCGAAAAAATTTCATTCGGTGCCACGGGACGGGTTAGAAATGTACATGTGGATGTCAAAATTGAGAATGGGCAGCTTGTTTTATTGGATTTTCCAACCACACTAACCGGTATTGATCATGCGATTTCAAATTTACTCCCTAACGACTACAAAAATCAAACTGATGATTATAGATTGATTTTGGATAGGGAATTAAATAAATTCATTATAACCTTGAAGAAAACTATAGAAAAAAATGAATACGATGATTTTGTAACTATTGAACGGATATAACGGCCTTTTAGAGGTATTTCAAAGCTTTTAAAAAGTGATAAAAACCGCGTGCAATCTGCGTGCAACCGGAAAATAAAAAAGCTCCCGATTTCTCGAAAGCCCTTTATTTACTTGCGGTCTGGACGGGACTCGAACCCGCGACCCCCTGCGTGACAGGCAGGTATTCTAACCAACTGAACTACCAGACCGTGGCGTTTAGCGTGTGCAAATATATGGTGTTTATTCAATTGCACAAACATTTTCTTTTAAAATATTCGGATACCTAGAGAAATTTATTTCGCTCCGTTAAAAATGTATTTAAGATTGTGGAAAAATCACCTTTGATATCAACATCCAAATAGTTGATTCTATACTGGGCGCATTTGAGTTTTATAGCCGATATATAGTCGTTCAGACCTTTGGTGTAACCCTCTTTTATATTGTCGGCATATAAATCCAATTGCTCCCCGGTCTCTACGTCTATGAATCGTTTTGGCGTGTTGTCAAAGTTAAAGTTAACTTCGTGTTCCTTGTCCAGCAGATGAAAAACTACCACCTCGTGTTTGTTATATTTTAAATGGCGTAGGGCATCAAAAAGTTCTTCGTCCGTTTTCTGGGTTTGGAACATATCCGTGAAGAGAAAAATCAGACTGCGCCTTTTTATTTTTTCCGCAATCTGATGCAAGTAAGTATATGTGGCCGTTTCTTTAGCTGGTTGTGTTTCAAGGCTCACTTCGTTTAGTTTGGCCAATAACATCTGAAAATGCCGTTCACTCCCTTTTTCCGGCGCGTAAAAGTTATACGTATCGGAGTAGATGCTTAACCCTACAGCATCCCGTTGTTTTTTTAATACGTTCATTAGGGCGGCGATTGCCAGTACCCCAAAACCTATTTTGTTTAGATTTTCCAAGTCTAGTTCTTTTACTTTAGGGTAGTACATGGAGGCGGAATTGTCCAAGATCACATGGCACCTTAGATTGGTTTCCTCCTCATACCGCTTGGTGTAGAGCTTATCGGTTTTTGCATACAGTTTCCAATCTATGTGTTTGGTGCTTTCACCGTTGTTGTAAATTTTATGTTCGGCAAACTCCGATGAAAATCCATGAAAGGGACTTTTATGAATACCGCTAATAAATCCCTCTACAATTTGCTTGGCCAGGAGTTCCAGATTTTGGAACAGGGAAGCTTTGTTTAATTCGGACTGCAGGTTCATAGTTCTAAGATAGCTATTATATCGGTGGTTCGAACAAGTCGTTTACCATCAATTTGATGTTGCTTGTTACATTAACAAAAAAAATCCTATCTGGACGGATAGGATTTTTTGTATCTAACAGTGCGTTCATATAGCCCTTTGGGCTAAGGTGCTTTTACAACAAAGCGTCGATAGCGTCCGTATAGGTTTTCTTTGGAGAAACCCCTACTTGCCTACTAACGATTTCCCCTCCTTTGAAGACAAGAACGGTTGGGATATTACGCACACCATATTTAGCCGCGAATTCTTGATTGGCATCTACATCGACCTTGCCAACTACAGCTTTTCCTTCGTATTCCGTGCTTACTTCATCTATGATCGGGCCTACCATTCTGCAGGGACCACACCAAGCTGCCCAGAAATCTACTACTACGGGCTTGTCACTCTTTAAAACTACCTCGTCAAAAGTAGCGTCTGTTATCTCTAATGCCATTTTAATTTACTTTTATTGATTATACAAAGTTAGTCAAATATTTTAGTTGTTCCTTACGGTGGTTGTATATGTTTTGGTTATGAGCGTATTGGTTAAGCCTATAGCCTACAAAGGCTAGGCTTCTTTATGTTCGTATATATGCACAAGATTAAATTTAGGACGTTATCCAAACTAAAAAAGACCGTATGTACAGTTTACGGTCTTTGATCATTACACTACTTTTAAAGCGTTGTTCCAAAGCATTATTTCGCTCCGTTTATAAAGTTTACTTTTCCGGATTCCATGTCGTAGACCGCACCAACTATCTTTAATTTTCCGGCATCTTCCAAGCCTTTCATGGTTGGGGACTTCGCCCTAATGTCCTCTACCGTTTTCTTAACATTCGTCATAATGACCTTGTCCACGAACGCCTTATTTTTAGAACTCACTTCCTCCCCGTTTTCCGCAATTACCGCCGGCCTTATTTCATCCAACAAATTTTGAAGCGATGCCATACCCATAGAACCGGCATCCGTGGCATCTACCGCATGGTGTACCGCACCGCAAGAGGAATGACCCATTACTATGATCACTTTGGATCCAGCTACCGCACTGGCAAATTCCATAGACCCGATAATATCAGCGTTCTCAATATTGCCCGCAACCCTCGCTACAAATACATCACCTATGCCTAAGTCAAATACGTCTTCGACGGGAACCCTACTGTCCACACAGGAAAGTACCAAGGCAGACGGGTATTGGCCTATCATGGCAATCCTGCGCTGCTCCGAGTGATCCCTTCTTGTTAGATTGTTCGCTGCAAAATTTTCGTTCCCCTTTTTCATCCGACCTATGATTTCATCCGGAGACATGTTTTCCTGTTCCTCAGCGGTCATAATACTTTTAATGGGCGCTTCCGTCATGGCGACCTCTTTGGCCACTTCCTTGGCAATTTCCTTAACCATTTCACTGGATACACCTGTTGTTTTGGCGTCTTTACACGATATCCCAAACAAAGCTATCATGGCCACTACTGCTGCAAATTTTCTATTTTTCATAACTTCTGTTTTAAGATATTGTTTTTACTTTTTACTTGTTCATAAACTGTGATGCAAACTAAACTGAAGCTGTCCTTTGCCCCAATTCACCGTTTTTTGGTTCATCCAACCAAGTTGCACGCGCACTTTGGGCGACAAGACGTAACCAAGACCCAAATAGGTCCTGTTGCGATCAAAAAGTTCCGTTGTTCTTCCATTACCTAGGTCGGTTTGTCCGTTTATGAACAGTTCATTGTACAGAGCAAGATAAATAGCATCTTTTTCCAATGCTGTTTTATTGAAGGGCACGTTAAAAAAGAGCATATATCGATAGCGTGTTCTAAAATCCTGATCTTCTACAAATCGTTGTTCGTATCTAAACCGATGGGTTAAAAAGTAACGACTTCCCAGTTTCTGGGGAATCAATGCTTCTTGGTATATTCTGTTCTCACCGGATGTATCACTGATTTCTCCAGGAACACCTGAGGTGATGTTGGCATAACCGAGCGTAAAAAGAACGTTTGCCTCCTTAGGGCGAAATGTTAATCCACTACGCAGTAATAATTGTTCCATGTCGCCAAGACCTGCCCAGTCGCGATATTGAAAGTCTCCCTGAATTCCCCATTGGCTATTCTTGAACTGCAGGTTGTAAAAATACATGTACCATGCTCCTGTTTGGGATTCGTCTACCTGTGCGGATGAATTAGTGCTCAATTGCACAAAAATTAAAAGGATAAAAAACCGTTTGATCATACTGTTTTAATTTTAAACGAAATTATATAAATTGGTATTGCTGTGATAAAAGATTGTGATACTTTTAACTTATAGCAGTAATACTATTGATTTTAAGTTACGTCTAAGCATAAGAAGTATCAAAGTTGCGTATGGAAGTGCCTCTTAAACTAATCTGTTAAATGGATTTTAATTTAAAAAAGTCATAATTCTTTTTGATGAATATGGTAATCATATCGGTTCGAGTGATGCCCTACAAGCGTTTTGCCAAGAAGTAAAAGTCTAGAGAACCCTACTATTTTCCTCATTGTAAAGACTTTTCGAATAAATCAATCCCAAATTAGGTCTAACACTTTTCAAAAAACACAACCGGTTAGTTCAACTTAAAATGTACCTGCTGCTTTTCCAGCTCTTGTAATAATTCGCTGCTGATCTGTGCTTTTTGTTTTCTACTGGATAGGTTGACTTTGATTTCTTCCTGCATCTCGTACACCACAAAATTGATAGCATGATCTCCCTTATGCATTGTTAAGGTATCTTTTAACTCGTGAATACCTTCTTCTTGCAAATTATCAATGTTTAGCTTTATGGTCAGTTTTTTGGCATAGGTTTCCATCACTTCCTGAAGTAATAAAAAACCATTGAACTGCATTCTTGGATCTCCTTTTTTGCCCGTATCGCGGTTCACCCATCCCTCCCGGATAAATATTTTTGCATACACAAAGGAATTGACCATCAAGAAATGTCTGAATTTCAGATACTCTTCCCCAAAAATCCTAAACTCAAAAGAATCTGTATAATCTTCCATGGTAAATGCGGCCCAGCCCTTCCCGTTTTTGGAAATACGGTGTTGTACATCTGTAATTACCCCGGCCACCGTAAGTTCTCGGTTAACATAACTCTCCATATCGTTCAAATGGGAGATGCCAGCGTTACAAAAGGCCGTTATTTCAGTTTTGAAATCGTCCAATGGATGTCCGGAAATATAAATACCAACGACTTCCTTTTCCCTTTTTAGTTTTTCCATAGTACCCCATTCTTCGCAAGGCGGCACCACAGGTTCGGGGATTTGCGCCTCGCTGATGCCGCCGAACATATCCATCTGTGAAGAATTTTTGTTCTCTTGGTATTTAGCGGCAGACTTGATTACCTTTTCCAAAAAGGTAATGTTGTCACCTTCGGTATGGAAATATTGTGCTCTATGCGTGGTTCCAAAAGAATCGAAACCACCTGCAACCGCCAGATTCTCAAAGGCTTTTTTATTGGCCGAACGTAGATCGATGCGTTTTGCCAAATCAAATACGGAATGGTAGGGTCCGTCCTTTTTTCGATGTTCCACTATAGTCTCTACCGCGGCACGACCAACACCCTTTACCGCGCCCATACCAAAACGCACCGCCCCTTCTTGGTTTACGGCAAATTTGTAATAGGATTCGTTTACATCCGGGCCCAGTACATCCAAGCCCATCCGCTTACATTCTTCCATAAAGAAAGTTACCTGCTTTATGTCGTTCATATTATTGCTCAGTACAGCCGCCATATACTCGGCAGGGTAGTGGGCTTTTAAATATGCGGTTTGATAGGCAATATAGGCATAACAGGTAGAGTGACTTTTGTTAAAGGCATACGCTGCAAAGGCTTCCCAATCTTTCCATATTTTTTCCAACACTTCCGTAGGGTGTCCGTTCGCGGCGCCACCTTCCAGAAATCGGGGCTTCATTTTTTGCAGTACGGCAAATATCTTTTTACCCATCGCCTTACGCAGAACATCCGCATCACCTTTGGAGAAGCCTGCCAATTTTTGCGATAAGAGCATCACCTGCTCTTGGTACACGGTAATACCATAAGTTTCCTTTAGGTATTCTTCCATATCCGGAAGGTCATAGGCAATTTCCTCCCTCCCGTGCTTACGGGCAATAAAGCTGGGGATGTACTCCATAGGTCCGGGTCGGTAGAGGGCATTCATGGCAATAAGGTCATCGAACACGGTAGGTTTTAGGTCCTTCATGTGTTTTTGCATGCCTGGGGATTCGTACTGGAACACGCCTACGGTTTCCCCTTTTTGGAACAGCTCGTATGTTTTTTCATCGTCCAGCGGAAAATCGTCCGGCACCAAGTCTATGTTGTGCTTGGCCTTTACGATTTTAACCGTGTCCTTGATCAAGGTCAATGTCTTTAGCCCCAGGAAATCCATCTTTAGCAGACCGGCACTTTCCACAACGGAGTTATCGAACTGTGTTACGTACAAATCGGAATCCTTTGCCGTGGCTACGGGCACAAAATTGGTAATATCGCTGGGTGTAATGATGACCCCACAGGCATGGATACCCGTATTACGTACCGAACCTTCCAAGGTCCGGGCCATTTTAAGCGTTTGCCCTTCTAGGTCGTCCCCTTCATGTATGTTTAATAGCTCGTGTATTTTTTCCAGGTCCTCGGCACGAAATTTCTTTTTTAAATCGGCATCGGACTGACCAAAGATCTTGCCCAATTTGGACATGGTAGGAATGAGTTTGGCAATCCTGTCGGCATCCCCTAATGGCAAGTCCAAAACCCTAGCGGTATCTCGAATGGAGGATTTTGCCGCCATGGTACCGTAGGTAATAATTTGCGCCACTTGGTTGGCTCCGTATTTATTGATCACGTAGTCCATCACACGGCCACGGCCCTCATCATCAAAATCGATATCGATGTCGGGCATGGACACCCTATCCGGATTCAGGAACCGCTCAAAAAGCAGATCGTACTTTAGCGGGTCAATGTTGGTAATGGTCAAACAGTAGGCAACAACGGAACCGGCTGCCGAGCCCCTACCGGGACCCACGGAAACATCCATATTTCTCGCCTCGCGTATAAAATCTTCCGTAATCAAAAAATACCCGGGATAGCCAGAGTTTTTTATCGTATCCAGCTCAAAGTCGATTCGTTCCCTAATATCGTCCGTAATTTCCGGATAGCGTTTTTTGGCCCCTTCGTAGGTGATATGACGCAAATAGGCATTCTCTCCTCGGTTACCGCCATCCACCGCATCCTCCGGATCTTTAAATTCCTCGGGAATATCGAAAACGGGTAAGAGTACATCACGTGCCAGTTCATAAGGTTCGATCTTATCAACGATTTCTTGAACGTTCAATATAGCTTCCGGAACATCCTTAAAGAGTTCCTTCATCTCATCCTGAGACTTAAAATAGTACTCTTGGTTGGGTAGGCCATAACGGTAGCCACGTCCGCGTCCTATAGGCGTAGCCTGTTTTTCTCCGTCTTTTACACAGAGTAGGATATCATGTGCATCGGCATCCTCCTTGGCGGAATAATAGGTGTTGTTCGTGGCCACGAGTTTAACATCGTGTTTTTTTGAAAACTCAAGTAAGACCTGATTTACGCGGTCCTCATCCTCCTGACCGTGGCGCATCATTTCTATATATAAATCGTCCCCAAATTGGGCCTTCCACCACAATAAGGCTTCTTCGGCCTGGTTTTCACCAACGTTCAATACTTTTCCGGGCACCTCGCCATACAAATTTCCGGTAAGCACAATGATATCCTCTTTGTACTGTTGAATCACTTTTTTGTCGATTCTTGGTACATAGTAAAATCCGTCCGTATAGGCAATAGAGGACATTTTGGCCAGGTTGTGGTAGCCCTTTTTGTTCTTAGCCAAGAGAACGATTTGGTAGCCGTAATCCTTTATGTTCTTATTGGTATGGTCCTCACAGACGAAAAACTCGCAACCAATGATGGGCGTAATTTCTTTTCCAACGGCTTCATCCCCATTTTCCAGCGCCTCTTTGTTCTTTTCTTTTACCGCTTTGTTGTAGCTGCCAATTTCTTTTACAAAGTGAAAGGCACCCATCATATTGGCGTGATCGGTGAGCGCAACCGCTGGCATGTCATTCGCAGCCGCAACCTTTACCAAGGATTTTATGTTCATGGTAGATTGCAGTACCGAAAACTGGGAATGGTTATGAAGGTGCACAAACGTGGCATCTTCCAGTGTTTTTATGTTTTCCTTTATTTCTGCCTGACTAACACCGCCGGTATCCTTCTCCCAAAGGGCATCGGCAATTTTTTTGGAGGCTTTTTTAAGGTTGATGTGCTTTAGGCCTATGAGCTGGATCTCCTTGGGATTCGCCTCCGAGAACCGCTTAAAATAGTCGGGCTGTACATCCAACTGTTCCGCGGTGTACTGTCGTAAACGCACCAACTCCAAAAAACAACGGGTAGTTGCCTCGACATCTGCGGTGGCATTGTGCGCCTCTCCAAACGGTTTTCCGAATAAATGCTGATGGAGCTCCGTTAGCGTAGGCAATTTAAACTTTCCGCCACGTCCCCCGGGAATTTGACACAATTGCGCGGTATGCTCGGTACAGGTATCCAGCACAGGTAAATCGTGCAAGGGATTTGCGACCCCTAAACGGTGGAATTCCGCACCCATAATATTGAGGTCAAAACCTACATTTTGACCCACAATAAATTTGGTCTTTGCCATGGCGGCATTGAACTTTTCCAACACCGCGGTAAGGGCAATGCCTTCTTGCGCCGCCAACTCCGTAGAAATACCGTGAATCTGTTCCGCATCATAAGGGATATTAAATCCGTCCGGGCGCACCAAGTAATCCTCATGTGCTATCACCTGGCCCATCTCGCCATGTAGCTGCCATGCGATCTGTATACAACGCGGCCAGTTGTCGGTATCGGTGTAAGGTGCGTTCCAGCGTTTGGGAAGGCCGGTGGTTTCGGTATCGAAGATTAGGTACATAGGGTATGTTCTAACGGTTTTGGGCGCCCTAGGATTAAGAGTTGGACTCATAAAAAAAGGGAGGTTAAAATTACGTAAAAGGACTTGGCTTAAAAAGAGGAGTTACCAAGAGTTATTAACCTAGGGCGTTTTTATATTTAGTACCTTGTTAAAACTAAAATCCATTTAACCATGATTCAAACTACAATTTCCAGAGGCTTTTATTTGTTTTTCGTGTTGGGATGCATGTTCACTTGTAATTGTACGTATGGACAAGAAGAGGGCAATAGACCTCCCAACTTCATCATCATTTTTGCCGATGATCTAGGATATGGCGATTTAGGCGTGTTCGGACATCCATCTATAAAAACACCGCATTTGGACCGTATGGCCTTCGAAGGTCAGAAATGGACGAATTTTTATGCAGCTGCAAGCGTTTGCACACCAAGTAGGGCAGGTTTATTAACAGGAAGGTTGCCCGTAAGGAGCGGAATGGCCAGCAACGAACATCGCGTGCTTTTCCCAGATTCCAAAAATGGATTGCCAGCGTCCGAAATCACCTTGGCCGAGCAACTAAAGGAGGTAGGTTACGCCACGGCGGCGATAGGCAAGTGGCATTTGGGGCATAAAGAGGAATATCTGCCCACGAATCATGGATTTGACAGCTATTTTGGCATTCCCTATTCAAACGACATGGACCATATTAATAATAAGGGGCATCAAAACTATTGGGAGCAGCCCAACGATTCCATAAAGACCGAGCATTTTAACGTACCCTTGCTCCGTGGCACCAAGATTGTAGAACGGCCAGCAGACCAGAACAACATCACTAAACGCTATTCGGACGAGGCGGTCAGTTTTATAAATCGGCAAGGCAAAAAGCCATTCTTTTTGTATCTCGCCCATAATCTGCCGCATATTCCGTTGTTCGCATCCAAAGATTTTTTAGGAAAAAGTAAAAGGGGTTTATACGGTGATGTAATTGAAGAAATTGACGACGGGGTCGGTAAAATCATCAATGCCCTTAAAGAAAATGGTCTTGCGGAAAATACTATTGTTATTTTTACCTCGGATAACGGGCCGTGGTTACCGTTCAAAAATAATGGCGGTACTGCAGGCCTGTTAAGGGCGGGAAAGGGAACCACTTGGGATGGAGGCATGCGCGTACCCACGATTTTTTGGTGCCCCGGCAAGATCAAACCCAGCGTAGTTTCCGATTTGGGCTCCACCATGGATCTATTCACCACATTTAGCAGGATGGCAAACCAAGAAATTCCCAAGGACAGGCTTATGGATGGTCTTGACCTGACGGACGCCCTGTTGCAAGGTCTTCCCAGCCCCAGAAAAAGCGTGCTGTTTTATAGGGGAGTTGAATTGTTCGCCGCACGTCTAGGCGATTACAAGGCGCATTTTATAACCCAAGGTGCTTATGGGGAGTTCGGTGCGCGTATTGAACATAAAAAACCATTGCTATTTCATGTTGCGTTTGATCCAAGTGAACGTTTTGATATTGCCGACAGTCATCCAGAAGTACTCAGTAACATTAACGAACTTGTTTCCGGGCATAGGGCCAAGCTCATTCGAGGAAAAGATCAGTTGGCGGAACGGGAATAGTGGTTGTTTGTGTGGTTTGATGCTCATTGTAAGGTTGATTATAATAGTCGGCCGTAA
Source organism: Maribacter chungangensis (assembly GCF_042676845.1). Classification (NCBI taxonomy): domain Bacteria; kingdom Pseudomonadati; phylum Bacteroidota; class Flavobacteriia; order Flavobacteriales; family Flavobacteriaceae; genus Maribacter; species Maribacter chungangensis. The sequence continues at coordinate 533,833 of NZ_JBHTHY010000003.1, read as the reverse complement.
AAGCATTCACAAGGTTAAACTAAGCCGAGAATTGAAATTTCCTAACGGATGCAAGGTTATTAAAAACATGCGGCACATTGATTTCAAATGATGAAAATAAATTTGTAATCAAATATGGAAGAGTTATAGCCGAAAGTTATATATTTGCATCCGCTTTACGATAAAGCAAAATATAGAATTAATAATCAAGGGTCGGGCACCCTACAAATTAATGTGATATGCCAGTAAAAATTAGATTACAGAGACACGGTAAAAAAGGAAAACCATTCTATTGGGTAGTTGCAGCAGATGCAAGAGCAAAAAGAGATGGTAAATTCTTGGAAAAATTAGGAATATACAATCCTAATACCAACCCAGCTACAATTGAAATAAACATTGATAATTCCGTAAAGTGGTTACAGAACGGTGCACAACCTACGGATACTGCACGTGCAATTCTTTCTTATAAAGGGGTGATGCTAAAGAATCACTTATTGGGCGGTTTACGCAAAGGTGCGCTAACGGAGGAGCAAGTAGCGGAAAAGTTCAATGCCTGGTTAGCAGAAAAAGAAGCTGCCGTTGCCGCCAAGGTCGGTGGTTTGGATAAGCAGAAGGCTGATGCCAAAGCAGCTGCCTTGAAGGCCGAGAAAGAAGTAAACGAAAAGCGTGCTGCCGAGGCTGCCGCTGCCCTAGCTCCAGAACCGGTTGCCGAAGAGGCGAAAGAAGTAGAGGAAACGGCAGCTGAAGAAGCTCCTGTTTCCGCTCTTGATGCCGCAGTTGAAGAAGCGAAAGGTGATGCTGCCACACCATCAGAAGAGAAATAAAATACAAACGATATGCGACAGGAAGATTGTTTCTACCTAGGCAAAATCGTTTCAAAATATAGTTTTAAGGGAGAGGTGCTTGTAAAGTTAGATACCGATGACCCTGAAATATATCAAAATTTGGAATCAGTGTTCGTTTCTTTAGGAAACAACCTGGTTCCATTTTTTATTGATAGATGTCGCCTTCATAAATCCGATTTGTTACGTATAGATTTCGAGGAGGTGAAGACGGAGTCCGATGCGGACCGCATCATGGGGTCCGAACTTTATTTACCCCTTACCATGCTGCCTAAATTGACAGGAAATAAATTTTATTTCCATGAGGTCATTGGTTTTACGGTAATGGATGCCGTACATGGCGACATTGGAACCATACAAGGTATAAACGATAGCACGTCTCAGGCATTATTTGAGGTTTTAAAAGGGGATAAACAACTCCTTATCCCTATTACCGATGCCATTATTACAAAGGTCGATAGGGAGAACAAGACTATTCAAGTAAGTACTCCAGAGGGTTTAGTGGGGCTTTATCTGGATTTGTAACCTGCTTACCGTAATATTATAATCATGTTCCGTTTACCCCACACTCTTTGATAGTAGCTGGTTTTACGTTGTAAATTAATGCTCAAATCCAAGACTCTGGTCATAATCATTTCGCATGGTTTATAAATTGAGGTTTTCACAAATAGCACTGTGAAACGGATATAGTATCGCGAAGAATTTCCGACATGGATGGAATCATAATAACACACCTAACTTTATGATCGAACCTATGGTCATACCCTACCATTAAACTGAAAAACTCAAACTTTTATTTACGAAAGAAGTACGGCAATTGTGTAATGGGCCGGATAGATCACTATATACTTTTTACTATCATCCCTAGTACCATAGCATTCACCCTGCGAGTTCCTTACAATAGGTATTGTACAAAAAGAAAAGCCTTAGGAAAATTCCCAAGGCTTTATCAAAATTAAACTAACTCAACAATCATTAAAAAACAGCTACTCTTGTTTTGCCCACCACAGTGGTGTGAATATTGCATCTTCACCTTCAAGTGCTCCAACTGCCTGCCCGTATTGGGTTGGCAGATTATTAGAGAATCCTGACGGAAACCTAAGTCGCTGAGGGAAAACCCCAACACTATTGGTCATTACATTACTAGGTGTAAGTTGTGGCATTACAGGAAGCGGCGCCTCTACGGCAGGATTTTCGAAGAAAGGAAGCCCTAATCTTCTGTGGTCGCTCCAAGTTTCCAATGGTAGCCATGGGGTTTGGGCAATGAACTTTTGTGTTATAATTTTATTTAACAAATCGTTTTTAACACTACCGCCCATGTAAATATTATTAGTTGGATATGCGAAGGTTGTTGTACCGGGCGTACCTGTATAACCGTCCACATAGTCCATAGTAACCGTCGCTGGTGGTTCTGCCGTATGGTTCCAACTTACAGATGTACCTGCCCTGTTGTAATCCTGAGAGCTTAAATAGGCCCCTAAGTGCTCAGAAACACCATTATACTCAAAGCTGTCCGCTATTCCTTGTTCGTAAGCAGCTTGTCCACTCATTGGTACATTCCATCCTCTTACGGCGGCTTCTGCAATTAAGAAATGTGTTTCCCATGAAGCAAAGAAGATTCGCTCGGCTGCACTGTTTCGGAATTTATTACCCAATCTTGGAAGGGTACCTGGATACCTTAATCTATTACGACTTCCTTTTTCTCCCCATTCTCCTATAACAGGGGCGTTCCATGAGAAGGCACCATCTATGACAATATCGTTAGTCTCCCCATTTTCATCATTGTCTTCTTCACCGATTATAAGACTTCTTTCCGTAGTAGTCGCTGCAGAGTTCCATGGCGGAAAAGAGTTAAAGTCTGTATTGTCCGTATCCCCAGGGATTGGAAAAAGACTATAAGCTCTTGGATCGATTTTAGCATGTAGACCATCAAACCAGAAACCGGCGGAGGGATCGTTAGTCAATTTAGTAAAGTGGTCTTCAAATTGTAGGCCTAAATAATTTTCTGGCTTTATACTGGCATGCTTATCCGCAGGCAAGGTAGTCGTAGATTCCACACCGCCTAAACCAACCATAAGGTTGTTGAGGGTAGGGGATAAATATTGATTGTTCCATGGTCTGGTCATAACTCCAGAGTAATCGTTCCAGCCACCGAGTTCCGCAACTTTAAAGTTATCGCCAGGTGTAGCCAAAATAGGACCACTGGCAGCATCTTCAAATTCTTGTTGTGCTTTTGCCGGATCCACTTCTGAAAGCCTCATAGCAAGTCTCATTCGTAATGAGTTCCCATACTTTTGCCATTGTGCATAATTATATCCGTAGGCCGGATCTAGGTCTGCCAGTCCGTTAGGGTTTACTACGTCAAGGTCTAGTGCCGCGGTGGCTTCTTTAAGCTCTTGCAGCATAAAATAATAAACATCCTCGACACTATCGTAATCCGGATTTATACCCTGAAAACCATTGATCGGAATAGGTCCAAAGTTGTCTGACATCTCGCTCATTAAATATACCCTCCATATACGTGCTACTTGTTTTAGGTTATTCGTATACTCACGGATATTGTCATTTGCAATCTTCTCATCGGCTACGGTTATGGCCGTGTTTATGTTTCGTAACCACCTAGAAATATAGTCATTGTAATAATCCGTTGTCCAGCTATCGCTGTCACCTCCCACGGGCAGGGTTCCTATTCGATCCATTCTACCGGCCGCCTTCCAGTATAATATAAATACCCGCTCTGCAATGTGCGGATTCTGTTGCGCTCCACCTATAGAGGCGTTGATAAAATACTCTACTTGCACCTGATCGGCGTTGGCCGCTTGTGGGTCAATATTGATTTCTTCGAAGTCTTCCGTACAGGAAACCATTAAAGCGAGACTACTGATGCACAGCCCCATTTTAGTTAATAATTTACTTTTTTTCATAATTTTCAATTTTTATTTTTTATAAAGATAAGGAAACATTAAAAAACAACGATCGTACTGTTGGAGGTGACAGGTTTTCAAATCCAGTGGCGTTAGATCGTGTAGCGAAAACCGATTCCGGGTCTACGCCGTTCAGGTTGCTATGTATCATCCAAACATTATTAGCGGAAAGGCCAAATTTAGCACTTTGAATACCCGTGTTTTTAAGCCATTTAGAATTAAGTACGTAATTAATGCTTACGTTTCTAAGACGTACGTGCGTGGCATCATAAATAAAGGCTTCCGCAATACCCAGGTTTCCTGACCTATTGGCGAGCGCGGTCCAATAATCCTGTGGTGTTACCGCGGTAGTATTCGCAACAAAGTTACCCGTACCATCATCTACTACAGCATCTACAACGATGTCCTCACGGCCACCATCTATTACAGTTACTGCTGCATTACCGGAGCGTTGCAGGAATCTATTGGTTCCAGAGAAAATATCACCACCCAAACTAGCATCAAGCAAGAAACCTATAGACCAATTCTTGTAAGCAAACGTATTGGACCAACCGATCAACGCATCTGGCTGTTGATTGCCCAGTTTAGAAGTTACATTACCCTCGGAAGGCAACGGCAGACCATCTCCATCTACAACTATTTTACCAAAATTAGGACTAGCTTCATCTTCTATCCGGCGGAAGGTAGTTCCCCAGATTTCACCATATAGTCCTCCTACAGGGGCAATTACAGCTAAGTTATCGAAACCGCCCAATTGAAATTGAGATACATCGTCTATAAGAGCCTCTACTGTGTTTCTATTTCTTGCGAAATTGACATTGGTGTTCCAAGAGAAACCATTTGGATTGCGGAAAACATCTGCGTTCAAGGTAATTTCAAAACCTTCGTTCTGTATGTCGCCTGCGTTTACTCTTTGGGAGTTAAAGCCACTTAGCGGGTCTAATGGAATGGCCAATAACTGGTTTGTAGAATTCGTACGGTACCAAGCGGCATCTATCGATAGGCGATTGTTAAAGAAACGCGCTTCCACACCAACTTCGGAAGATTTTATCAACTCGTTTACCAAATCCGGATTGTTCAATGTATTGTTTGTTCCTGCCGTTGTATTATTGTTGGGGTCATTACCAATAGAAAACACATTCAAAAGCTGAAAAGGAGCCAAATCGTTACCTACCGTAGCATAAGAAGCGCGGATTTTACCAAAATTGAACCATCCTTCTGCGGAGGTATTTAGCAGCTCGCTGAAAACAAAGGAGCCATTAACCGAAGGGTAGAAAAAAGAGCGATTCTCAGGACTTAATGTGGAAGTCCAATCGTTTCTTCCGGTTACATCCATAAAAAGTATACCATCGTAGTCAAAACCTATGGAGCCAAACATAGAATTTATCTTCTTTTGACTAAAACTTTGCCCCACCGATGCCTGGTTGATACCATTATTCAGCGAGAAAAGATTTGGAACCTCCAATTCCCCAGCGTTACCACTGATGCCGTCACGTCGTTGTTGCATTAACTGTGCCCCCGCCGTAAAGGAGAAACCTAGTTTACCAAGAATATCACTTTTGGAACCATTTACAATAGCCAGGTAGTTTTCTTCAATAAAAACGTCCTTACTTAAACTAAAACGGCCATTGGGAGAAAGTGGACTACCTGAAAATTGTTTTGTTTCTGCATTGTTTGTATACATGTCCGCACCACCTCTTAGTTCTGCGGTTATCCAGTCGTTGAGCTTATATTTTATTGCACCGTTTAATAAAAAGCGATCCCTGCTATCTTGGTTAAGATTGTTTTGCGCAGCCCAAAATGGGTTTACTGAGTTGCTTTCCAAAAACCAAACCATGTTACCGAATTCATCTACAGGGTTTCTGAAATCGTTTAGATTTAGGGTTCTTGGAAGACCTATTATCGAACGATGAACGTTGTTTATATTCTCACCTCCTAGCGGTCGGTTTTGAGCATTCGCTGCTGTATATTGAATTTTAACGTCCGTTGTCCATCTTTTATTCGGACCAAAATTTGAAACGGCTCTAGTGGTGAAGTTGAACCTTTTAAAAGAAGCATTTGGAATATTGCCCCTGTCGTCCAAATAGTTTAACGAAGAATAGAGTGAAGTCCCATCAGAAACCTGTTGTTGAAAGGAAAGGCCATAGTTCTTGGTCAAACCACCATTGTAAAAATTTCTAAGATTATCATGCGATCGTAACGTAACCAAGTCACCCTTCCAATCCTGCACGGTCTGACCATTGATCTGTGGCCCCCAACTTTGGGTCGCTAGTACATCATAGTTACCGCGATCACCTTGCCCAAAGGAATTTTGAAATTCCGGATTCATGAATACATTTTGAAAACCAGTTGATGTAGAAACGGTAATCCCTAGACCCTTTCTTGTTGTTCCGGTTTTGGTCGTAATCAAAATTACACCGTTACCTGCACGCGATCCATATAGTGCGGCTGCCGATGCACCTTTTAATACCGACATTGACTCAATATCATCTGGATTAATGTCTCCAAGACCGTTACCCAAATCCGCTGAGGGATTAAAAAAACTTTCGTTATTACCACCCGTAAAGTTATCCATGGGCACACCATCTACAACAATCAAGGGTTGGTTATCTCCGGTAAGTGAATTATTACCACGTAACACAATTTTAGAAGAACTAGCAGGACCGTTACTACCACGTATTACTTGAAGACCGGATACTTTACCGGACATGGCGTTAACCAGGTTGGTCTCTCTTGCTTCCAAAAGTTCACCACCTTTTATTTCCTGTACCGCGTAGCCTAGTGCTTTTCTTTCTTTTTTGATACCTAAGGCCGTTACAACAACTTCATCCAACATTTGTGAATCTTCTGTAAGACTTACGTTTATGGTAGCCCTGTTTTCGGTAGCCACTTCCTTGGAGGTGAAACCTAGGGAGGAGAATACCAGTATCGCGTTATTTGATACCGTTATGGAGTAGTTCCCATCAAAGTCAGAGGAAGTTCCATTTGTAGTGCCTTTTTCAATAACATTCACAGCCGGAAGCGGCATGCCCGATTCGTCAGTGATGGTTCCTGAAACCGTGGTTTCTTGCGCCAAAATCGTTTGTGAGAGTAGTAAGGCTACAAGTGTTAAAAACCCAAAGATTTTTCTGTTCATAGAGATGGAGTTTAGTTTTGCTGTTAGTTGTTCAAAATTTCATTGAACATCGAATTTGATGACAGACTAATAATATAAAGAAAATATTCGACGAATAACGCCAGATTACAGTCAAATAGCAAATTACGAAAACGTTTTAGTATATATGTCTTATGTGTAACATATTATTAAAATCTAGATACTTCTATTTACAAGTTTAAAGGAAACGTAGGGGCCGGTGGTCATAGAATGGGTTAAGACAGGTAAACCTATACGTTAAAATATTGAAATTCAGCACTTTTTACTTTCAGTACACTATCTCATCACCACTTGGTTTGTTTTGAACAAATATTTTAGCGGTAAAGATATTTTCACAAATTTATTTAAGCTGTTAGCCTTAATAAGCGAAATGTTTAGCAATAGTACCATTGCGCTTATACCCTAACCATATTTTACTTGAGGATTTCACAAATGGACTTAGCTTCTCCAAAATATTAGTGCTGTTGTCCATGTCAGTATTTTAATTCCTATCTACATCTTTGGACACAAAGGATTTAGCAGGTGGGGAAAATAATTTTAGTGACATCCTATACGGAAATCACCATTATTAAAATCAAAAACGCTTAATTGCATCATCCTTTACGCTCTTTAAAAGAAATGCCGTAACAATCACTTAATTAATTGGCTAAACTGAGCTATCTAAAATTTTTGAGCCATGGATCTTTCTTCAATTCAAGTGCATCTAAAAGTTTAGCATGAAGTTCCTGCTGTAACAAGATATTTCTTGCTGCCAAATTTTGCATTTGATAGGGGTCTGCCAAATTATCGAATACATATTTATGGATATTTCCAGAATTTTCAATAGCAACTACATAGGTGTATTGCTTTGTGCGTATGCCTCGATGCCCAGATTCCGGCCTACCCTCTTCGATATAATAATAGAGTTGATATGACGGACTTTCACCTTTTCCCGTAAGCAATTGATCTGATAAGTCCTGTCCGTCCAGATCGGAGGGTACACCCTTCGTTGCTCCCATGAGGTTTACTAATGTTGGCATAATATCCGGAGTACCTAACAAGATATCATTCTTTAATCCCATTCCTATGCGTTTAGGCCACTTTATGATGAAAGGTACATTGATAGCCTCTTCATACCAAATATTTTTAGACATTAATCCATGACTTCCCATCATTTCACCATGGTCCGAGGAGATGACCACAATGGTATTCTCATCCAAGCCTTCTTTCTTTAACGCTTGTAGCACGCGACCGATCTGTTCGTCTACCCCAGTAATCATAGCAAAATGATTGCGCACGTGTTCTTTTGCTAATTGCGCTCTGCCCCTTGTAGCTCCTTTATGAAAAGCTAAATGCTCAGCTTTTGTATCTAAATCGACATTTACTCTTATTAATAACTCCTCCAAAGACCTGTGTTTATACGGCTCTAAATATTTTTCAGGTACATGTTGATAGGGTGGATGTGGCGGATTCATGGACCAAAAAAGGGCAAAAGGTTTTTTCTTGTTCCTCATGGTATCCTTTTTGTTTTTTATATACTCTATAATGATATCCGCCTCGTGTTTAGGTGACCATTCGTTTATATACGTAAGTTCTTCTTCTTTTGCATCATTAATCCAATAATGAGGTGTAAAGTGTTGGTCATAAGTGCCATAGGAGTACCAAAAATTAAAACCATGACGATCCTCCTTAGGGGTATAGGCATCCCATATTATCGAATCTTTTCCGGCTATGGGCCGGGGAGAGGTAAGGTGTAATTTCCCAACATAACCAGCATCATACCCGTTCCTTATTAAAATATCCGAGAAGCTTACATCGTGCCGTTGCCAAGAATTATTGTATTTATAACGTTGGCTATTACTGTTGGTCAATACTTGATTGTTATACGGTAATTTACCGGTCATTAACATGGCTCGGTGAGGGCTGCATAAAGGAAAGTTGCTGATCGCATTTGTCAGAACTAGGCCCTCTGAGGCTAGCTTATCCATGTTAGGCGTATGAACTGGGTCGCGATGATGCAGCCCCAAAGAAGCATTCCTGAACTGGTCAGGAAAAATATACAGTAAATTAGGCTGTTCCGGAACTATTATTTTAGGTTCCTCTTCGCAGGAGAGCACCGAGACTAGTATTGTAAAAAATAGATAGGGAGCATAAAAAAAAGAACTCTTGCCCATAATCTATTTTTTCATTTTCCGTAGTCTACTCAAAGCCTCAAGGTAGTAATAATCGGCATAAATAAGAGCAACATCTATTTCGTGCCCCAATGATTTTGCTCCAGTTGAATGTAACAAGAAAGAATCGGCCTTGCCTACGGCGGAGTACGCTGGAGAATGTAATGACCTTAACATTTGAATAGCGGCATTATAATAACGTTTCTGGTCTTTTTTGCTGGAAACAAGTGTACTAAGTTCTAATAATCCAGATGCAACAATAGCAGCTGCGGATGCATCACGGTCATTGTCCTTTGTAGTATCAATATCAAAATCCCAGTACGGTATATAATCATCGGGCAGTAGTTTTAAATAAGCATCGGTTAATTTTTGGGCAAATTCTAAAAACTTTTTGTCGCCTGTCTCCCTATAAACCATAACAAATCCATATATGCCCCACGCCTGACCGCGAGACCATCGGCTATCGTCATGAAGCCCCTGCTTTGTGTGCCTGTTTAGTACGTTTCCGTTAATAGAATCATATTCCAGTACATGCCAAGATGTATAATCGTCCCTAAAATGGTTTTCCATTGTTGTTTCCGCATGACGTATAGCAATTTCTTTAAGTTTTGGCTCACCACCATTCTTTGCGGCCCAGAACAATAGTTCTAAATTTAACATATTGTCTATAATCGTGATATGTTGCTGCCATCGCGGATGCATTTTTGTATTCCAAGAATTAATAGTGCCTACATTAGGATTAAATCGTTTAGCAGCCGATGTCGCTGAGGTCAATAGAATATCTTTATAAGCCTGTATATCTGCCAAGTGGTAACCTAGTCCAAATGGTGGGTACATCATAAAACCAATATCATGATGCTCATCCACGGTTTTAAACTCCTCCATAACATTGGTCCTCTTAATTGCTTCTAGTTTCCATTTTTCATCTTTGGTAAGATCGTACATATACCAAAGTATGCCCGGATAAAAACCTGAAGTCCACATTAACCTCCCATTAGGAACTTCTTTCCACTCGGTTTCCCCAGTTTCAATTAGCCTAGGATGTACTGTTAAATCCGTCAGTTTTGGAACCGAAATTTCCAATTGTGCCTCACAATCAGCAATGGCCTTTTCCAAATTAAACTGCTGTTTGTTTATGGTTATTTCTGTGGATGATTCATTTGTGCGCTTTTTACTTGTTTCTTTACAGCTAATAAAGCAACATAAAAAAGCAGCTACCAAGATTCTTTTCATAATCAATTTATTCATTTGAACTCATGTTTATGGATTCTACTTTACCTACGCTAATGTATTTATATCCAGTAAGTTAAAACTCGTTTAGTTAAAAATAAAAAACTGTATTCCGTGTACTATGTTTAGGCAGTTTAAGCTTTGTGACAATAAAGGGTAAACGATGTCTTACTTTGATGCGAACAAAAAGGCTTTCCACATATCCTGGGTCAATAAATGCTTTTCCTTTAAGCGTTGCAGTTCCTTCTCCTCATTGTTAAACAAGGCCAATACCAGTCTATGTTTTAAATTATCCCTATCTGTTTCCTTCTCTAATTTTAACAGCTTGCTTTGTAATTCCTGTTGCTTATCCAACTTCTTCAGGGATAACAATCCAAATAGATTGTTTATATTCTCTTTCCACTCGTTTTCCTGGGTGTAACGTGCTATTTCTTCCAGTAAATCTTCTTCCTGTTTTCTGTTTTCCAGCGCTTGGTGACATAAGGCCAATAGGTATTGCTGCATACGTTCGTCAGGGGAAAATGGTTTGCCAACACCAAGGTTCTCCGGCCATTCTCTAGATCTATTTAAAATTTGAACAGCTTCTTTGAATTTTTTATTTTCCATCATATCGATTGCGATTCCAATATGGGCACGTTCATATATTTTCCTACTTTGGTTTGCGTGTTCAAAAGGGAGGATTTGAATATTCTCAAATATCCTCAGCACCTCTTTGTATTTCCTGGTAGAGACCAAAGACTGGGCGTTTAGCAACCCTATACTATAGTTTTCCGGAAATCGTTTGAATGCCTTGCTGCTTAGGTCCGCAGCCTTTTGATATGTCTCCGAATCCAATGCAAAGCGAATGTTCTCTTCCCAAATTTTCCAGTCCTTAGGGTTTAGTTTTAGAGCTACGGCATAGTCTTCTGCCGCCAGTAGTTTATTTTCTTCTTTTAATACCCCAGCCCTAAACCTATAAAAAATATCGGAATCGGGTTTGTTCCCAAGGTTTTGGAGCATGGATTTTGCTTTATTTGTTAGTCCTGTAGCCAAATAGTTTTGAGCTAGGTAATAGGTGAGCTTCCAACTATCGGGTTGCCGTGCTACCGCCCATTTTAATACTGGGACAGTTTCTCGACGAAAGGGAAACACAAAATCGATATCATTCTCTTCTACCTGGGCCAGCAAAGCCTTACTTTTAAGGGGATTTGAATCTTTAAGTAGATAGGACAGCCAAAGTTTGTTTTTGGCCTGTGATAAGTCCAGCGATACTATTCTAGCTGCCTCCACTGCCAATCCAAGGCTTTGGTATTGTATGGCTAAATCCAAAATAGACTCCGTGGAGAATTCATTTTTCATGCCAGCACGTACTTTTGGTAATTCCTGTTCTGAGTTCATGAAATTCGTTTCTGCAAGAGCAAAAAAGTTTAACGCGTCTATTTTTAAAATTGCGTCTATTTGGTTTTTAAAATCGATACTATTATTATTTTTTCTAGCTGCAACCGCCAGTACTTTTCTTGCGTTTAAGTTATAGGTGTTGAAATCCAAAGCTTTGTTGGCATAAAGTTTTGCCCTTTCGTAGTTTTCCGATGCTATATATAATTCTGCCATTTGCGCATAAGAGACCGATCTATATTTTATATCTCTAGCTGCCCAGCCAAAGGATTCCAAAGCATTTAATTTGTCGTTGGTCGCACGATAACTTAGTCCCATTATATAATTGGCACCGGCATCATACGTATCCATTTTTAATACGGCATTACCATGTTCTAGTGCTGTATCATAATTTGTTTTTCGATATTCCAATTCCGCCAGCTTCACAAGTCCAGCTCTATGGGACGAATCAAGCATCATTAGATTTGACAGTAAGTCATGGGCTTTTGTATATTCCCGAAATTCCATTGCCTCCAAGCCTTCTTGAAAGTAAGATTCCGATTCAGAAACCGTTAGGCCCGTATCTGGATAAAACGGTCTTTTCAAGAGATTTTTTTCGTGTTCGTTGGTGTAATACAATTCTGTTCCCTTAACGACAACTTCAATTTTATCGGTATTGCTTGCTGGCACAATTTTGGAGTAGATTTCCATGGGTTTCAAATCCAAGACTGTACTAAAGATTACTTCGTTGTTAACGAGCACCTCCATTTCCCTATCAAGGTTTTGAAAGGGGTTGAGTCCAACGTAAAGTCCGTTGGTTCTCATTTCTACGTTTAACGCACCATGTTTCGATGCATCTACCATGCCGCCTATATCCTTGAACGGGAACCAAATCTCGGACCACGTATCCATCATGTATGGATCAAAACCTACTTGGCTAATGGGATTGACAGCTCCGGGACTGTATTGATCCAATAGCCTTCCCGCCTGAAATTCTATATACTGACCATCTGAATCTGTCAACAGATCTTCCCAGATGCCCCCAGAACGTGCCAAGGACCACAGCCATAGCTTCTGACCCGGCATTTCTTCATAAGGAGACCATTGACCAAAACCGAAATTTCTATCATGATAGTATCCACCAAAAAAGTCATTATACTCACCAACGATGTGATAAGACTTTGCCGGTCCAAAATTATTATTCTTATAAAAGGACAAGTCCCTGCCCTTGTCGTCTATTGGCCATGTATGCGCAGTTCCATCATGTTCCAAATAAGCATTGCCCGGGATAAAAAACTGTAGGTCTTCCGAGACGACCGCTGCTGCTGTCATCCAATTATAATAGGATTCGGTTATGGGAGAAGCATTGTACCAAGATGCGTTGGTCTCAAAATAAGCTTTATCTTTTTCCAAACGTATTTCAACATTCCAGCGTGTATTGGACGGCAGGTCCGTATTGCTCACAAAACAACTGACACTGCCATCACTATTTTCTCTGGTGGTATAATCTACCGGCGTTGCCGTTCCGGGATGGTGTCCAATAATCCCAAAATTCATCTCAATACCGCCAGAGGTCCAGGGCCCACGTAAGGCAATATTCCTAAATTTAACTACTTTGTTCTTGTACAAAAATTCTTTCCCGGTACTTTTTTCAATAGCTCCCCAAACTTTCCCACCTATTTCAGGTAATATAAAGACCTGTATGTAATCGTTTTCAAGTGTAATTACCTTCCAATTTTTCTTTTGGGATCTATGTTCGTATTCTTCAAACTTAAAGTATGGGAATATTTTAGGGTTGTCCGCTAGCATCGGTACCGGGTTCGGCTTTCCAAAGCCGTAGGTATCTATAGATACTATCTCCTCTGCCAGCGTTGCTTTTTGCCCGTAGACGTTAAAACCCAATAATGATACAAGCAGAATAAAGGCTAGCTTTTTCATAATACTATGCTATTCATTTTTACTGATTTCATAAAGTTCCAGTGCATCATTATTTTTAGCAAAAACAATAAATTCACCTTGGCTTGCCAGTTTTATACTGGCAATATCCCTTACCTCACCTGCTATATCCAAACCGCTGATATCCGCAGTTACGGTCGTAAATTCTCCCTTACCGTTACCAAGCAGCAAACTACCTTTATTAGCATCATAACGACCGTATTTTACCCTACTACCGTAAAAATTACCGGCCATTACAATGTCTAGATATCCATCTTTATTCACATCTTTTACAAGTATACCGTATATGGGAGAAAACTGGACCGCATTAGGCAGGGCCGAGATATTGAACTGACCGTTCCCTAAATTCTCTATGTAGCTTGTCGCCAAAATTTTAGCTTTTAGAACACTTACATCCCTTAGTTCTTCAGCGGAGAAAATATCTTGGATTTGTGCATTGGCATAGTCCGAATAGTTTACATATTTACTTTTTAACCCATTAACTTGGGAGGATATATCATCCTTAGAAAATACAGGATAACTCTCACCTAGAATATAAGAACAAAGGATAGGGTCTATAGAACCATTTGCATCAAAGTCTTTATAATATAGGCTTATAGGTTCTTTGACCGAGGCCTTCAATTGAGAGTTAAGTCCCAAGTTGCCAACAATATAGTCTTGGTCGCCATCGTTGTCAAAATCTCCGGCAGTTATATTGTTCCACCAACCTTCCGAATCCTGTAAACCGTTGTTCAATTTCTGTTCCACTAAGATGTCTTCCGTATTTTCGAATACCCGAACCCCCATAAACTCTCCAACAACGATCAAATCTTCTTTTCCGTCACCATTATAGTCGCTCCAGATAGCATCGGTCACCATACCCCCATGTTTTAATGAAGACGCAATTTTTTCTGTCACATCCATAAAATTTCCGCCACCATCGTTTTCGAGAATATAGCTCATGGGTGATTCTGGATATTTACCTGGCACTAAACGACCACCAATGAACAAATCAACATCTCCGTCTTTGTCAAAATCAACGCCAGTTACACATGAGCCGCTAGTGTGCATCTGCGGTAATAAATTATTTTTCTTTCTGAAAGCGCCACTGCCATTATTGATATACAGTCTATCTTGCAACAGGTTGGAATCTTCTTCAAATTCATTTCCGCCACTTACAATATAAAGGTCACTGTCACCATCACTATCCGCATCAAAGAAAAGGGCATCAATATCTTCCGAATCTTTGTCCTGGGTTAGAGGTATTTGGGTAGATGCCTCAAATTTACCTGAGGTAGTTTGTATGAACAAGGTGCCCGATGTTCCCTTAGCCCCTCCGATAAACACATCGATCAACCCGTCTCCATTGACATCGGCGGTAGCTAGGGCAGGGCCTTGTGTGGAGAGTTTGTGTGGTAAAAGTTGTTCCCGTTTAAAATCGTTATAATTATTTTCCTGATGACTATAGGTGATTATACTATCATTTGAGACGGCGGAAAAAAAGGTGTTTTGTTTTTGTTCCTTTATGGTTGACCCGTGAGCAGCATCTTTTTGCGCCAATACCACTATTTGATTGGCGGGAACATCACTTACTTCCTGTACTTGACCGTTAGACCAGGTTACCTTAACACTAGCTACTTCATTTGCAAGGCCTAAACCAAATACCAGAGCATAATCTACAGAAGATTGATAGCCCCTAGTAGGATATACTTCTTGCACCAATAGCTTATCCGCAACAAGGAGTTCCACTTTTGCTCCAATACCATAGGTATTGCCACCATTTCCCAAAAGTTTTAGTTTTAAGTGATTATTGGTGTTTTTTAGGTTACTATTATTTTTATACACAAAAGCACGTTCATCAATATTGTTCACCACAAGATCTAAATCGCCATCATTGTCCAAATCTGCAAAACTAGCACCATTGGAAAGTGTTTTTTGGTCCAGGCCCCATGTGGTGTTCATTTTATCGAAGGTTAGGTCTCCATTATTCCTATAGGTGTAATTCTCTTCTATGGTGGCAGGAATATTTGAGATAAGCTCCATTATCGCGGTCTGTTGTCCAGTTTTGTTTTCGTTTAATTTTTCCTGTACGGCATAGTTCATGAAATCCATATTGGTATAATCCTTTTTATAGCCGTTGGTAATGAACAAGTCCTTAAAACCATCATTATCCAAATCCGCAAAAAGCGATGCCCAGCTCCAATCCGTATTGGAAATTCCAGAAAACTGTCCTATTTCAGAAAATGACATGCCCTTGTTGTTGAGCTGTAACATATTCCTCATGGTTTGATTGTAAAACCCTGAGTTT
Source organism: Maribacter chungangensis (assembly GCF_042676845.1). Classification (NCBI taxonomy): domain Bacteria; kingdom Pseudomonadati; phylum Bacteroidota; class Flavobacteriia; order Flavobacteriales; family Flavobacteriaceae; genus Maribacter; species Maribacter chungangensis. The sequence continues at coordinate 517,958 of NZ_JBHTHY010000003.1, read as the reverse complement.
ACGAGTCGTTGATACTTATCGTAATTATCAGGTCCGGAAACCATTTTTTGGCGATCGTTACCTTCTGGAAGCATATCCAGGGTCATAATATCCATAAACCCATCATTATTAATATCGGCGATATCCGACCCCATTGAAAATAGGGAGGTATGCCCAACAAACTGTTCTAAACTTTCAGTAAACGTGCCATCTTGATTGTTTATATACAAATAATCCTGTTCGTTGTAATCGTTGGAGACATAAATGTCCGGCCAATTATCATTGTTCAAATCAGAAATACCTATACCTAAGCCAAAACCCAATACATTGGAAATGAGTCCGGCCTCATCACTTACCTCTTTATATTTTCCGTTATCGTTCCTATATAATTTATCTGAATACGACTTGTTTTTTCTATTTTTCAACGAGGCTGTTATTTGTCCAAAACCGGCATACTCCTGGGTTGAATGATTCAATACATATAAGTCCAAATCTCCATCCCTATCATAATCAAAAAAGGAACCCTGGGTTGAGTATCCGGAATCCGCTATCCCATATTCCTCAGCGCTTTCTGTAAAAGTAAGATTTCCATTATTAATAAATAACAGGTTTTTTCTTTTACTGGCTGCAGGTGCGGCAGAACGGCATACGTAAATATCCAAAAAGCCATCTGCATTTACATCGGCCATAGTTACCCCTGTATTCCATAACCCTTCGGCAAAAACTCCGGCGTCCTTGGCTACCTCCTTAAACTCCAAATCTCCTTGATTGATGTATAGATGACTACCCACCATATTACCGGTAAAGTAAATATCTGGTAGTCCGTCATTGTTTACATCACCAATAGCGACACCACCACCATTATATAGATATCCATATTTTAAAACATTGAACTCTTCAGTTTCTTTCAAGATATTCCTAAAATCGACCCCAGTTTGGTTTGAAGACAAAAGCGTAAACATTTTATCATCATTTGTGTTTCCACAGGATACGAAGAGCATTACAACTCCGAATAACATAATCATTTTACACTTTCGCATGCTAAAAAGTTCTTTTTTTTAAAATCCCAATTCTAATTTCACAAACTAAAAGGTACAAAAAAGACCGCTGCGGCAGCGGTCTTTTTTTTACTAAAATATAATTAAGTTAGTTCTTCTTATCCCACCAAAGTTTGGTTGTCCCTAAATCGGGGCCACCCAATAAGTTGGCAACAGCGGCTAACGTCTGCGCATTATTATCGGCATATTCGGTAGCTGTGTACGTCATTCTTCTTGGAATCTCCGTCACTGGGATATCTGGATTCAAGGTGTTTATACGGTCATAAAGAATAGGATATCCAGTTCTCCTGCGTTCTGCATAGGCTTCTTTACTGTCCGGCCAAAGAGCAATCCATTTTTGTGTAATGATCTGCTCTAGCTGTTCCTCCTCGGAGCCAGCAGCATTATACGCCACCGGAACAGTTGAAACAGGAGGTGTAGTGCCATCATAAGAAGCAGGTGTTAACGTACTGGTCACATAATCGTCTCCAGATAAATTAGTTCCATCATACCCCAACTGCACATGGTTTTCTACTATCCCTTGATTATATAAATCAGCAGCAGAGCCCCCCATATTCCAACCAATCATAGCACCTTCCGCTCTTAAAAAATAGGCTTCTGCGGAAGACATGATCCTTACCGTAGGCCCTGGATCTCCACCCAAGGTATAAGGAGCAGCCATATTTGAGGCCAGTGCGTTAAAATTAGTAGTTGCTTTTGTTTCAGCAGTTTGTCCATTTCTCATACCTTCATAAGGAAAAGGTACCCCTGCAGGATCATCGGTAGGGTCTGGCTCCCCGGCCGGTGCGGCAATGCTAGCGATACGTGGATCTTGATATCCCTTTAGAATACTTTCCATATCCGCGCTCATTCTAAACTCACCCCATTGTGTTATAGTGGTATAGGAATTTTGAAAGTTAATATTCGTATCTATTGTTGCGTTATCGTCATTGGATAAAAACACACCATCGGCAACAGCTTTTTCCGCATTTGTTTGAGCTAAAGAGGCATCGGCATATCTTACTCGCATAGCCAAACGCAATCTCAACGTATTTGCAAATTTTAACCATGAATCTACATCACCTCCATAGATTACATCATTTCCTGCCAAAAAAGACGTACCGCCGGCGTTCGCTTTAAGTACTGCGACAGCTTCGTCAAGTGTTACAAAAAAGTCGTTATAGATAGCTTCTTGAGAATCATAAGGCACTTCGTTTTCTCCATTCCCAAACTGAGAATAGGGAATAGGACCCCAATAATCAGTGATTCTATGGTAGGCATAAACCCTCCAAACCTTCATCATAGCGCCCTCCAAAGCAAAGTCCAAATCTGCGGCGGCATCTTCGCTGAATTTGATGTTGGTCGCAGCACGCTGATAAAAGTACCGATACGCACCGTTTAGCCAACCGCCTACCAATTCGTATTGATCACTGTTAAAGTTAGGTGCGGTGGTTGCAAAGTAATTGGAATACACATCTGCAAAAAGAGATTGTGATAATTGAAACGGACCTCTAGCCTGATCAAAAGGCATAAAATTGGGTGTATACAAGGCACGTTTAACAAATAAACCATATTCCGAAGAAGTTACTGCATCTTCCGTAAAGTTTTTGGGGTCGGTATTTAACTCCGTAAAGTCATCCGTGCAGCTAATCCCAAAAGACGTAATGGCAAGCCCTAAGACTATTAATTTTAATTTATTTTTCATTTTTTTTCTTTAAAATTACAATTTTATTTTTAGAATCCAAGGTTAATAGATACCCCGATGTTTCGTGTCGTTGGCAATGCAAAGGACTCACGACCTTCTTGATCATTGGCGGTACCGCCTACAACTTCAGGATCAAAATTTTCGGCCGCATTACTGAAAAAGAATAAATTCCTTCCAACTAAAGATACATTTGCCGATGTTAAAAAGGTTTTAGAAAGAAAGCTTTGTGGCACAGAATAACCTATAACCAATTCCCTTAACCGAACGTTAGAAAGCTCGCGAACGAAGGCCTCCCCTACAGGTGTGTTCCTACCCCCTACACGGTTCCAGAAATCTTCTGCCGTAACAGCGATATTGTTTGGCGTACCATCTGCAAATACAGCGTTCTGCCCACTAAAGAAGTTATCTCCAAAAACGAGTCCTCCATCACGACCCTCCGTGGTATAATCCAATACACCATCACGAGCTAAAATAGCTTCCGAAAAACTAGTTACGCTACCACCTTGACGAATATCTATCAAAACGCTCGCATTAAAATTCTTGTAACGGAACGAATTTCTGATACCGCCCAACCAGTCAGGATTAAAGTTGGCTACCTTAACCGCGTCACGACCCGGTGTAATTATTGGAAGACCAAAAGCATCCACAATTACATCACCGTTAGCATTACGCTCATAGCCCCTGGAATAAATATCACCAAACTGGCCTCCTACTTCCAGGACATAATCCCTAATAAAATCGCTATTTACCGTTAATCTGTCAAAACCGTCCGCAATCGCCAATACCTCGTTCACGTTTCTTGCCCAGTTCAGATCTAAATCCCAAGAAAAATCAGGATTATCAATCAAAGTACCTCCCAAAACTATCTCAAAACCTCGGTTCTGAATATCACCACCATTCTGGAAACGACTTGCTATACCTGAACCAACTGGGGTTGGAGTGGCAAAAATTTGATCAAAGGTATTTGTTTTATAGTACGTCAAATCAAAACGAAGACGGTTCTCAAAGAAACGGGAATCAAAACCAAGTTCCAAGGATTGTGTGCTTTCAGGTCTTAAATCTGCATTTGGCTGGGTTGGGTTAATATCCAAACTACCAAAACGAATATCCGCACGTCTAGACAAACTAAAAGCGTCTGTATCATTACCAACTTCTGCCCAGTTGGCCCTTAATTTCAGGAAACTTAATGGCGTGCTACTTACATCCACCAAATCGCTTACTACAGCGGTAAGACCCACCGAGGGATAAAAATAAGACCTATTGGCCTCCGGAAGCGTAGAACTCCAGTCATTCCTTGCCGTTGCGTTAAGGAAGATGGCGTTCTTATAAGAGAATTCGGCTAAACCGTATACGGATTGCACCTCAAATCTTTCCAGTTCCTCAGTAGCTAAGGGCTGCTGCGTGTTACTCAAGGCAAAGAAATTCTCAATGGTAAAATTATTTCCCTGACCTTGTAAACGATTTCTCTCGAAAATTCTTTGGTTGGCTCCTGCACTTACATCAATTTTAAAATCGTCAGAAATCTGCTTTTTATAATTTACCAGTACATCGTTGTTCCAATCGTACTGATTACTTGCCACCTTTTGATACTGACCAAATTGAGCCACTGTATAGGTGTCATTATACCAGAATGTTTCCTGAGAAGCACTGGTACGGTCCAAAGCCGACCTAAGCAGTACAGATAGATCATCATTAACCTGATATTTAAATGAAAGCAATCCAAGTACCTGTTCGTTCAATCTAGGATTGGTTCTATTATTAATGGTCCAATACGGGTTACCACCACCGTTAAATTGTGGTAAAAAATAATGTTGCCTTAGTTTCCCCTCAGGATTAATGAACTGAAAATCCTGAAAATCCTCGGTGCGAATATTCCTTGGTATTTTGTACAGATATCGCATTGGATTATCAAAACCTTCACCTGTTGCCAAAAAGTTGGAGAAATTATCGCGAATATAATTCACCTTAGCATCTACTGTTAGCTTGTCGGTAATGTTAGAATTTACCCTAATGTTGATACTATGCCTGTCCAAGTTGTTTCCTGGCACGATACCACCTGCATCTGTAAACGTATAGCCTAAAAAGACGTTACTCTTTTCACTATTCATATTTACACCTAAATTGGTCGCCAATTCATGACCTGTAGCAAAAAAGTCGTTTACGTTATCAGGCTGGGCTTCGTAGGCGTACGTAGACCCAAAATTAGGGTTCTCAGGGTTATTGGACCAATGCGCTACCTGGCTACCATCAAAACGCGGACCCCAAGATGTAGTTGCCACCTCAGAATAAGAACCTCCGGCACCTTGACCATACTCGTTCTGTAGTTTCAATAAATTTATTGGTGTTGAAATTGTAGATGCGAATCCTATGGTAGTCGAAACTCCTGATTTTGCACCTTTACCGCTTTTTGTAGTAATAACGATTGCACCGTTAGATGCCCTACTTCCGTAAAGTGCAGCGGCATTTGCACCTCTTAAGACCGATATTTCTTGAATATCATCAGGGCTTATGTTGTTAATGTCCCCTGACAAAAGTATACCATCAACTACATATAGCGGTTGACTGCTACCGCCAATAGACCTGTTACCCCTCATAACCACCTTGGTAGGAGCACCAACACCCGAAGCAGAACGTGTTACCGAAATACCGGCAACCTTACCACTTAAACCTTCCAATACGTTTACCGAACGCGCTTTGGTAAGCTCATCGGTTTCTACCTGCTGGTTAGAGTAGGATAACGACTTGGATTGTCTTTCCAGACCCAAAGCAGTTACCACCACCTCATCTAGTTGACTTGCGTCTTCCTCCATGATTACATTAACCGTACTAGAAGAACCAACTGTTACCGTTTGTTGTTTCATCCCTAAATAAGAGAATACAAGAACATCTCCCGTGGAAGCGGAAATCGTATAATTTCCATCAAAATCGGTCTGTGTACCATTTGTAGTTCCCTGAACCAAGACGTTTACACCTGGAAGCGGCATATTGTCACTGGAGCTGGTTACCGTACCAGACACCGTGCTATTCTGTGCTAGTACCCCTTGTGAAAAGAGAACACACACTAATGTCAAAAAACTAAAGATTTTTTTGTTCATAAAGTTGAGTTTAGTTTAAAATTAGCTTGTTAAGATAAAGTTAACGCTTAAAAGTGAGAACTTACCCCTGTGGACTAAAAAAAATTCGACCAACGACGAACATGCAAAGCTAAAGAACGTTGCAATTAAAGGATGAGCGTTAGGTACTGTTATAGGAATCCAATGTTTAAATCCTTAGTTGTTCTTCTAGGATTGGCTTCCTATTGCTATTTTGGCAACCTAAACGTTAAAGAATATCCCCAATGGTTTTAAGTTCCAAACCCTTATGATTTAAAAGTAAACCAGCTAGCTTACACTACCAAAATACGACTGTAAGTACGTTGTGTTAATACTCCAATTCTAAATAATCCATCACCTCTTCATAACAGCTTGTATCAATACCCGCGCTTTTCATTCCTTCTAAAGAAGATATATCGTTTCTTCCTAAAAGACTTTACGGGGCAATAAGCACATAACGTATTTCATGGTTCTTTGTTGGAGTCTGAAATAGCAAAGATAATATGAGCATTATACGTATCACTTGTTATTTCCATGATATATTGATGACTAAAACTGTAGCCATCCAATTTTTCAGCCTTATTTTTTTTAAAAAGCCTACACTTATCATTAATGGCCGTATCAAAGGTTTTATCCGTTTCGCGTTCTGTCTTCACAGAAACCTTACGTTCTATTGTCTGTTCTGCAGCTTCCTTGGCGCGGTACGTTACTTTTTTCCCAAACTGGGTATTGGTCGTCAACGTAATTCCAAATAACAAAATAAGACTGTAGTTTAATTTTGCGTTGACAGCTTTATGTTGTACTAAGCAAAATAGAACCTTTTGAAATTATCGCTATACACTTTCATTTTCGGTCTGTGTTCCTTCCCCTTTGCAGGGTAAGGAACCATAATGGGAACAGTTTGTTCAAAAAAAAAGGAGTTCCTGTCAAGAAATATGCGCAAGCGACCCATAGCCCACAGGGCTTCGAACCTTAGCGAACCCTTTTAAACGATACGTTTATGGATTTGGTAAATCATCGCTGTTTTTAACTAGAGCTTAAAATAATAATAGGATAAGTATCTTGCCGGTTTTGGTGCTGTTGTAATTTTATATTCCCTAATGTATCTAGGTGTTTCAAAAAGCTTAACACCGATCTTATGTTTTTAACCTAAGTTTCTTTAAACAGTTTCCTAAACTAAAACTGATTAAATGGTGTCAATGGGATTTCAGAGTTGATAAATAATTAGCAAAACTAATTGTTGTAAGGGAATTAAATGACCCGTTTCTTATGGGAGAAGCCTAAAAAAATACAAGTGAGCGTCCTTTAATTTGTTTGCCATAAAATTAGAACATAGACTAGCGATAAAAACATATAAAACTTTACAATCACTTTAAATCGCACTAAATATCAGGTTTGTGTTGTTCTATATTCTAGGACGTTTTTAAGATTCCACGTAAATATCGATTGTTGTGCCTGTAACTTTCCATCATATCCGAATTTTCGGGAACGGCACCTTCTATTTGCACCCAGCCTTCATATCCAATATCGGTCATGGCTTTATATACTTGGGCAAAGTCTACCGGACCCTGCCCAAGTAAAAAACCATTTTCCTTTGCATGGAATTCACATATATTTTCTTTCCCCAACAACCGGATTTCTTCATAAATATCATAACCCATTTTATTGGAGTTTGCCACATCATAGTACACCTTAACGTTGGGAGAGTTTACCTCGGTTATGATTTCCAAGTGCTCTTCTGCACTTAACCATGATTCAATTCCTAAAATTATTCCTTGACCCTCTGCTTTTCTTGCGACTCCTTTGAGCCGTTTTATGGTTTCTTGTGTGCCTTTGGCATCGTTCTTAAGATCACCCTTATTAAAAAAGGCCAAAAGAACTACCTTAACGTTCAAAGCAACTGCAACATCTATACTATCCATGACCCATTGCTTTGCTCTTGGGTCGGATTTATAGGGAACGTTGTTCAATTCGCCTATGGCTATACCACCAATGGCCATGTTCAGTTCCTTGCAAGCTTCCTTATAGGCCAATTGTATTTTTTTGTTACGAAGATGCATATCGTCCTTTAGGGTCCCCAAACTAATTTGAACACCATCCAACCCTATCCGTTTGCCAACCTCCATAGCTTCTACGTTAGCCATTTGGTTGATAGACCAATCACAGGCCCCAATGCGAAAGCGATTGTTTTTTTCCGTTGCAAAGGCTTCATAAGCCGTTAGATAGGATATTCCTACCAATCCTAGGGCCGATTTCAAGAGCTCTCTTCTTGTAACTGTGGTATTCATAGTGGTATCATTTTAGGGTAAGTAAATAGGATGATAGATCGGACAGTTCCTGCTCTTTTAAGCCTAGCGTAAACGCATCTGGCATTAGGCTGAGCTGTAAACGTGTTTTTTCTATGACATCATTTGGATCCAAAATTATTTTATTGCCCAACACATCTTTTAGGACCATTGTTTCGCCTTCCGAAAGTAAAAAGCCGTAAAAGACAAGACCGTTTCTAAGTTTCACCATTAGAGGTTCATATCCGAAGACTATCGAAGCACTTGGCTCTATTAGCGCTTGTAGCATTGCGGTCTTATCAAATTTATTCCCTATTTGGCTAAGATCGGGACCAATATCATTACCACCTTCAGGGGATTTATGACAACTGGCACATTTTGCCATAAACAGGTTTTTTCCATCAGCGGGCACTCCTTTCAAGGCAATGGACTTTACCAATGATACCTCTCTACTCGTGCTTTGCTTAAAATAGACTTTTGCCAAGGTGCGTACTTCAAGATATGGGTTATCAAATATAGTCTTGGCAATTTCAGGCAAAAGTTCTTGGTCTAGTTCACCATTATGAGCCATCGCCATCAATATACGCGCTCCAACCAAATCTTGCGACAAGGCCTTGGCCGCACCCACTTTGTCCTTAACATTGTTATTGTTCTCAAGGACGGTTCTCAGCGAATCTATTGCCTGCGGTAACTCAGATGCTACACCGTCTTCCGGCTTCCAACTCCATAGCGAGAACCAATCGTTGGTTTTCCGAAAATCCAACCACCAATCTGCCCACTCTTTTATTATATCACTATCGGAAACCTCTTGTATCTCTATCATCGCCGCTACCGCATCTTCATCCTGTATAAAAGCCAGGGCATCTATGGCCTGCTTCCGCTGTTTGACCGAAAGGGATATTTCCGTTGCCCTTGCCTTAAGTGCTTCAATAGCAGTTTTGGGGCGTATTCGCCAAACTACATTTGCAAAAGTATCTGACCATTGTGCATAATCCTTCTCTTGCCCTTCTAATAGCGCAGCGTAACTTTCTTCTTCTTTCCCTTCCATTGCGGTACCCAATGCTTCAAGATACCAAAGGTCGGTACCGTTATAGCCTTCGTATAGTTTTTGAATAAGCGATCCAGATTTTAGCCATGCCACGTCACGTAAAGAAATGGCAACCTCTCTCCTAACTTCTGGAGCTGGATCATCTACAGCCCATTGGGCATATTTTAAGATGTCCCCTTCATTATTTTTAAGTGCCCTATATGCAGTGACGCGGAGTCTCGGGTCTGGATGATATTTAAGAATGGACTCCACTTCCAAGATACCGAGCTCACCCAAATTGGACAAAAGCCATACGGCCCTGGCTTGGTGCAATGAACGTGGAGATTCCAATACTTTTTTCACCTCACCTATTACGGCCGTGCCTTGGCTTTTTAGTTTTTCAAAGCCCAAATTCCTGACATTAATGGCAGGGTTAAGTAGCGCTTTGATTTGTCCCTTAATGGTACTTAGGTCGATTTTCGGGGTTTTAAGTACTTTTCCTCTTGGGGTTATCCTATAGATTCTGCCATAAGCCAAGGTATCCATCATTTGATGCCCTCCCACTACGGGATCGTACCAATCTGCAATATAAATCGCACCATCGGTACCTACGGTTACATCGCTAGGACGAAACCATTTTCGATTGTCACTGTCCACATCGTTCCAAACATAGTCCTCCGTAGATTCTTGAGTAGAGGTAATCAAGTCTTTTCTGTTCAAGTGGAAACCTGCACCGTTCTGCGAAGGCTGATAGGCGAAAATGACATTTCTTCCCGCGTCTGCACTCAGTAGCATACCTTCAAACTCGGCACCGAAAGCATCTCCTTCATAAACAACGACCCCTGTTGGCGATCCGGCACCTGTATTGTCGCCTGCGGGCATAACACCAGGGTCTTCTTGATGCCAGTGCGAAGTAAAAATTTCCTGTCCAGGGCGTTGATCCGCCTGCCATGTCCTTTTACCGTTCGCGCTAAAATATCCGGCGTTTCCTCCTTCCATTACATAGGACACCCGGCACGTGACCACCTGATCATCGTTATCGTTTTGCCACATGGTACCATACGAATCCAACGCCACCTCATACGAGTTTCTGAAATTATGCCCCATAACCTCCAACTCGCCGCCGTCTTTGTTTGTGCGCAATGCAAGACCACCTACCCAAACACGGCCATCGTCGCTTACCTGGGCGGGCTCATTTTTGAGGTTATGAGGACTACCGCCGGTGTAAACGCTACCGGAACGTAAGGTCCATCCAGATCGATCGGTTACAAGATGCGGGCCAGCATTGCCGGCATTGAAATAATATTTACCGTCCGGACCTACAATCAATGAGTGTAGACTATGATCATGGTCCAATCCACCAAAACCAGTTAGGAACACTTCCTTTTTATCCGGCACGTCGTCGCCATCCTCATCTGTATATACTAGTAAATTTGGAGCGGATGAAACAAAAATCCTATTGCCAATAACAGCGATTCCCATAGGAGCGACCAAATCTTCGTCTTGTACAAAAACCTTTGAGGAATCACTTACGCCATCGCCATCCGTATCTTCCAAAATTACTATTCTGTCCCCTCCCTCGAAATTTAGATGTGTTTCCGAACTATTATTAAAATTCCTATAATTTACGGCCTCCGTTACCCATACGCGCCCTTTGGCATCAACATCCATATTTGTAGGATTGAAAAGATCTGGTGATTCCGCCCATAGTTTTACCTCCCAATCCTTAGGAACAACGAACCCATTATTGATGGTTGTGGTAAAATCGAGAGTTGGGGTACTATACTCGCGTAATCTGGTATCCGTACAACTCGCTAAAATTGAAACAAAAGCGGCTGTTAAAAAAATGGCCTTGGTTGGATTAGCACTATAGTTCCTTTTCATAAACTGGTTTTTAAAAGAAATGCTCCCTAAAGATAAACCATATTACTTGTACGTACAAGCTGAAAAATTATTAACTCTAACACCCTTAATAGTAGTTCATTGCACTGTTAATCAAACACATACTTGCTAAATATGAAAGACGATTTACCGAGAACCATCTTCTATAACGGGTTTACCGACTTCATGCAGGGAAACCTTATGCAGGCGATCCTCTTTCTGAACACCTCTTGTTTGGGGAATCGCGCCGGGATTTCGTTCATCGACTCGACCCCGGTCGGGGTCTGTAAGAACAAACGTGTAACCTACCGTAAAGTATTCAAACCAATTTAAGTTTTGAATGTCGTATTGAAAATTTGAATTATTTTTTTCTCAGTTTAGGAATGAAATCTAAGCATAGCATTAGCTATGGTTCTATTTTATGACGACAAATGAGTAAAAAAGAAACTTGTTTTATGCGACATCTAGAATTTAAATTGGTATCAAAGGTATCGCGACCACAGAGTGTTCCACCGTGGGATGGTTCCGCAGTTTCTAACTGCTCATTATCATAAACGATAAAGGGGCTATACTGAACTTTGCGATAACCTAGGTAAACCTGTAGGTTAGGGGACCACTTTAAGTAGAACGTTTTCTGTATAAACTCTTTGTAAAATTTTTAACCGCTAAACGCTATATTAGGAATGAGCCTTACGGAAATATAGCTCATATACGAGGTACACTTTACAACCTAAATTAGGAAGAATATAAAAAAATCCCTGATGACCATGTCCGACAAAATAGCAATAAGAGAACGCTCCGTCATGGAAACGGTCAACAACGAACCCAAGAACATATACCAAATAGAATAGTTAAGGTACAGGAATTTTGACAACTCCCTTTATGCTATCATGACAGGAGCAATAGTCTATTATAGTTTCTTGATTAAAAAAACAAGTGTTAAATAGCACGCCGTCAAGATTAATCAGCTTATCCTTTTTTAATCGAACTTAGGTTATTAGTACCTTTGAGAACTAATAAGCGTAAGAATATAGAACAGCTACTTTTAAGCACCTAAACGCCATTTCTAAGCTATCACATTAATTACGATAAGGGTTAAATAGGTATTACTGCGTTCTTAAATTAAAACCATGTCCGGCGAAACATACAGAAGATGCCCTAATTGTGGAAAAATGTCTTTAAACCAAGACTATTGTCCGGCGTGTGGCAGTATTGTTAATATCACCTTAAAACGGGAACTGGAACGAAAAGAAAAAGCACGTCAACGGATCAAGGAACTCAATGATCCAAAAAAGAAAAGTGCGGTTACGCTGTTCTTGGAAAACGTAAAGGACCACGATAATGTATTTATAAAATATATTGCCCGTTTCTTTTACGGTATTTGGATCGTTGTACTCGCTATAGGTTCTTTTTTAGCACTGCTCTTTAGTTATATAGCGGCCTAACACTTACCCTATGCTCATTACCAATATACGACGATGGTACTTCTTGGTTTTTGCCTGTATCGCTATTGTAGTGTATGGGGCACAGCAGCTCTCTTTCCCCTTGTACCATCCCATAAACAATTACCTCAACGATTTACTTTGCATGCCCATTGTATTGAAACTATGCCAATATGCTGTTCGATCTATCAAAAGGGATGAACACCTAAACATACCCGTAAAACTTTCGGTTACGGTTACAATTTTATACGCTATCTACTTTGAGGTGCTACTTCCAAAATTCAATGATCGATATACGGCTGATTTTATTGATGTTATTTTATACTTTATAGGACTAGTGTTTTTTATATGGATGGAAAATATAACACAACCGCAACATAAAAATGAACCTGACAAAAACAGCACTAGTCCGTAAGTTATTTTTGATCTTTAATTCGCCAACGGGTTCTTTGATTTGCCAAATACCTTGGCGCTCGTTTTCATATCGGCATATCTAGGGTCTTGCACATAGTCCTGTTTTTGCATTTTCACTACCTCGATACTCAAAAACCCGAATTCGCTCACCACCTTGCCGTAAAAACGATAGATCCCCCTCCCTTGAAAAGGATATACCGCTGCCACGGGAGGAAACAGCACCGTATCAAAAACAGCGCCTTGCTGGTCTACCAAAGTAGCAAACTGCATTCGTTTTCCTTTATGGGTCTTGGTATTTTTAACCGTAACGATATACCCATAAATATCTATATGCCTGTTCAGGTAGCGTTCCAAATCTTTACATCCCGTACTATTCTTAGGAGGTTCCACTAATAAATCATAGGGGCTGCACAAACAAAACCCCAACAGTTCCAATTGGGTAAAGGCCTGTTCTAAATCCGTGGTATGCAATTTGGGAATTTGAAAATCCTGCTGCTTGGGCCTAAACAATTTAGGATGGTCTATTTTAACGTTCTTGGTCAAATACAAATGTGCTTTCCACAAGAGTTCGTGCTTATTGGTTCCCGTGAACCTAAAGGCATCGATACGAATGAGAATACTTGCCTGTTCTATGGATATGAGCACACGATCTAAAAAATCTTCCAAAGAAATGTAGCTACCGTTTACTGTCCGTTCCTTTAAAATTCGGTCTACTACACGAACCTCCAATTCCTTTAAATACATAAAACCCAAATAGAGTTCTTTTCCATAGATGCGATTCCTGGCATCGCTATTGTTTATGCATGGAGCATGAATGATAGCCCCCAACATACGCGCCTCATGGATATAAAATTCCGACCGATAAAAACCACCACCATTATTGAGTACGGCCACCATATATTCCAACGGAAAATAGGCTCGCAGAAACAGCGTCTGGTAACTCTCTACGGCATAGGAGGCAGAGTGCCCTTTGGCAAAGGCATAGCCGGCAAAACTGGCCACTTGGTTCCAGATTTCAAAAATCAACGTATCCGCGTATCCCTTTTCCCGGCAATTGGAAATAAACTTCTCCTCTACCCTTTGGAACTCTGCACGCGACCTAAATTTACCGCTCATACCACGCCGCAGCACATCTGCTTCGCCCAGATCCAGCCCTGCAAAATGGTGGGCCACCTTGATCACATCTTCCTGGTAGACCATAACGCCATAGGTTTCTGGCATAATGCGCAACATTACAGGATGTGCCAACTTCTCTGCCCTACCTGGATTACGGTGGCGTAAAATATACTCCCGCATCATCCCACTTTTAGCGACCCCCGGACGAATGATGGAACTCGCCGCTACCAAGCCCAAATAATTAGCTACCTGTAACTTTTTTAGCAGCATACGCATAGCTGGGGATTCCACGTAAAAACAACCCATGCACTGCGCGGTCCTGACCAACCCGTTTATCTTGGGGTCGTTCTTGAACCGTTTGATGTCGTGAATATCCCACTGGGCAATCTCGTCTGGTCTGGCTTCCTCTAAAATGGTGATGCATTCCTTGATCTTTGAAAGTCCGCGCTGCCCTAGAATATCAAACTTGTACAAGCCTACATCCTCTGCAATGACCATATCGTAATGCGTTGTTGGGTAACCTTTGGGCGGCAAATGCGTTGCCGAAAACCAGTGCAAAGGCTTATCGCTGATCAAAATACCACCGGCATGGATACTCAGATAATTGGGCATGCCTTCCAAAAGTTTGGTGTATTTGACCACCAAGGAAGAAACACCGTCCAGTCTGGCATCTTTAAAATTACCATCACATAATTTATCTATTTCATCCTTGGGCAGGCCAAATACCTTTCCCAATTCGCGCACCATACCGCGCCACTTAAAGGTAACGTAGGTACCCAATAGGGCCACATGTTCAAAACGTTCAAAAATATATTGGGTCATGATGGGCCTATCATGATGTGAGAAATCGATATCAAAATCGGGGGGATTGGCGCGGTACAGGTTCATGAAACGCTCAAAATAAAGGTCCAGCTCCATAGGGTCCACATCCGTAATACGCAATAAATACGCAACGATGCTATTGGCACCACTGCCCCTTCCTACATGGAAAAAATTGCGGCTACGGGCATAACTTACAATATCCCAATTGATTAAAAAATAGGAAACAAAACCCATTTGCTTAATGAGGTCCAGCTCCTTTTCCAAGCGCGCGCGCACGTCCTCGCCTACTTCTGGATACCGATACGGTAGCCCTTCTTCACAGAGTTTTTCCAACAGTCGCTCGTCTTCGGCCTGACTACCTAGATAATTTTTCAGATTTTGAGGTTTTCGTCCTTTGGAAAAATCGAAATGAATGGAACAGGCCTTCATGAAACGTTCCGTGTTTTCCAGTATAAAGGGGTATTCAGAAAAGGCTGCCGCTAGGTTTTGGATCGGAAACATCTTCTCCTCTGGATCGGCCTGTTCAGTAACACAAAGCTTGCTCAACAAGGTGTTATTATCTATGGCACGCAATAAACGGTGGGCGTTAAAATCTCGTTTGTTCCTAAAAGTTACGGGCTGTTGTACTACCAGTCTATCCTTGAGACCTATCAACCTAGAAAAACGTAAACGTCTTAAATCGGCAATGGAAATACCTATAAACTCATGTTCCAAAAAGTTTGTTATCTCGTGCTGTAGCACGGTTTCAAAAGGATAGATGACATAAGCATTCTTAAATTTGGGAGGCCTGACCGGAAAATCCTTTTTATGGTGCAAGTGTTCCGACAAGTAATCATTGAGTTCCAGGTAGCCATGATTATTCTTTGCGATGCACACAAAGCAGGGTTCTACCCCATTTCTAAAATCGATTCCCAAAATAGGTTTAATGTCCAATTCCTGTGCCTTTCTTACAAAATTTAATCCCGCCGAAGTACAGTTGATATCGGTAAGCGCCAATTGGGCCACCTGATTTTCTTGCGCCAGTTGCAGCAGCGCCACCTCTGAAAAAGTACCGTAACGCAAGCTGTAATATGTATGGCAATTGAGATAGATAGTAGTATTGGGATTTTTAGCTATTAAACTTATTTTATTGTTGGATGTTGGGTCTTATTTTAAGTTTCTTTTGTTTCAAAGCCTCCCCTGGCCCCTCCCAAGGAGGGGGATGGTTTCTGACCTGGAATAGGTATTTTTAACACTTAGACTTTGAGCTTATGTAGTACCCTCTTTTTAAATACAAATCCAAATATTAAACACAAATACAATTCTTGCCTTTACATTTTTTCTATCCTCTAAAGACTACCAACTTTCTATCGTTCGTCTTTGCGAGGAGCATTTTCGCGACGAAACAATCTGTTGATGGCGGTTATCTTGGCCAATAGCCATATTTCACTTAATTCAACAAAGTATACTTTCTGTACCAAAAACCTCCCCTAGCACCTCCCGAGGAGGGGAATGACTTAGTTAATATTTTCAAACGAACCTCATTGCAAGGCCCTTTTCGGCCAAAGCAATCTGTTGTGTAGAGGTTCCAAGACTACAGATCACTTCGTCGTACCTCCTCGTGAGGACGTGCATTTTTTATCGCTATTGCACACTTTTTACTAATTACTTTTTACTTAATACAAAATACTACCTACCGCTACTGCATACTAAAAACTATTTTACTATCGACTAAAGACAACCAACTACCCTCTAAGTCATTGCTTCCTGTGCGCCAACACCACCGGCGGCCTCCCGTCAAACGGATTGTTCATCCTACCTATCGTTTTGGCATCCATACCCGCTGCCCTTAGTACACTTTTGTCCCCATACCGTTTTCTAATCGTATCCATCGCATTGTACAGGTTAAGCGTTTCTTCGGTATCCTCGAACAAGTCTATCTGGTAATTACCTGTGACCAAGTGACTGAACCGAACTCCTATGAGACGCACCAACAAACGCCTATTATAAAGTGTTCTGAACAGCTCCAAAACCTTGGGAATCAAAATATGGTCTGCGCTCGTATACGGAATCCGCAATTGCTTGGAGTAGGTATTAAAGTCCGAATATCGAATTTTAACGTTGATACATGCCGTCAACTTTTCGCCCCTACGTAGTTGATAGGCCAAGTTCTCGGTCATGGCAATAAGGATACCTTTTAGTTTTACAACATCGATCGTATCCCTGGTAAAGGTACGTTCGGTAGATATCGATTTTCGTTCGCAAAAGGGAATCACCGGGGTGTTGTCTATTCCGTTGGACCGTTTCCATATAATACCCCCATTTTTGCCCAATACCCGCTGCATTACATGTATTGGCATTTCTTGCACCGTACGCACCTGGCGCAATCCTAGGTTACGGAGTATTTGGTAGGTTTTATCCCCTACCATGGGTATTTTTTTTACGGACAAAGGTGCCAAAAAGGACTTCTCAAAACCTTCGTCCACCTTTAAATGGTTATTGGGCTTGGCCTCGTTCGTAGCTACTTTGGACACTACCTTGTTAGCGGAAAGTCCAAAGGAAATGGGCAATCCTGTTTCTTTAATAATACGCTTACGCAACTCACCGGAAAACTTATAGGAACCAAAAAAACGGTCCATCCCCGTTAAGTCGGCATAAAACTCGTCTATACTGGATTTCTCAAAAAGGGGCACTTCTTCCTTTATAATTTCGGTCACTATATCCGAATGCTTACTGTACTCTCCTGAATTGCCACGGATCACAAAAGCCTCCGGGCATAGCTCTTTGGCCATTTTCATAGGCATACCGGAATGCACCCCAAACCCACGTGTTTCATAACTACAGGCAGCTACGACACCACGGTCCCCGGTACCACCGACCAACAAGGGTTTGTTTTGTAAATACCGGTTATTGAGTCGCTCAACGGACACGTAAAACGTATCTAGATCGATATGTAAAATGGTTTTTTGCATTGCTATCCTGAAATTTGGGATAGCTAATTTATGGATTAATTCCTATTTTTTGGATTTATTCCAATAAAAATGATTAAGATTTTTGATAAAAGTGTTCAATCCAACATTTTAGCATAATTAACGTTATGCTAGTGATAAACTATTTTATATTAATTAAATTTAGATTAGGTAAATCGATATGTTATTAAATCAAAAGTGTCTTTTGAATCCTATCTATCCCCTATGACATCCCCACTACTAAATTACTTCTCTCTCTTTGTTATTGGTATATCGACATGTTTTTCCCAAAATGGCAAATCGGAAATTACCATAACGCAACCCACCACAGGTACTATATGGTCAATCCCCGACATGGTTACCTTGGAATGGTCCGTAAAAAATATCGATTCGGAAAAATCTACCCGTTTCTTTCTGATCAGGGACGAGATGGTAGTACAAGAACTAGGATCCTTTAAAAACAAGGGCATTGCAGAAGATATCGTATTGGCGAAAAACATTGGTTCCGGAGACCGGTACCAAGTAGTAGGCATAGAATTATTCCCAGAAGATAAATTTCAGATCGCTAAATTCATAAGTCCGTTATTTACAATAGTCAATAAGGCCTCCGATGAACGCAAAAAACAGCGAGAACAGGCAAAAGCAACAGAAATAACAAAAACGCCTGCAAAAAGGAAAAAACAAAAACGGAAGAAAAAAAACAAAAAAGCGGAAGAAAAACCCTTGGTAACAAAGAACATATCAACACAAGAAAAGAAAAAAGAAAAGGCACTACCATCAGAAAACCAAAACAAAGTAGCCATAGAAACCAAAAAAGCACGAGAAGAGTTTGAAGGCAGAAAAATATCCTATACCAAGGATTTAGAATTTAACAGCACAAGTATTGTCGTAAAAATATGGGATCACGGAAGACAGGACGGGGATATTGTTTCTATATACCTCAATGGTGCCTCCGTTGTCAACAAACACTACCTAACCTATTACAAGAGGGAGTTTAAGATAGAATTAGACCCCTACAAATCCAATGACCTTTTTCTATATGCCCACAACTTAGGCAATTCCCCACCAAACACCGTATCCATTGAAATTTCAGATGGCACCAAATCTGAGAATATTATACTTAATTCGGACTTGGAAAGCTGTGAGGCGGTCATGATAAGTGTTAAAAAGTAAAATTTCCCTTTAAGACCATAGCCTCAGTTAAATCAAAAAGAGGCACTTTTTACAAAGAACTTCTTTTCAGTACTCGGGGCGGCCCCGAAGCCTCGGGGGAACCCACACCCTCCAAAACCAAAAAAACCTCCCCGAAATGGGAAGGTTATTTTTCTGTACTCGAGGTGGCCCCGAAGCCTCGGGGGAACCCACACCCTCCAGAACCAAAAAAACCTCCCCGAAATGGGAAGGTTATTTTTCAGTACTCGGGGCGGGAATATCCGTTTCATACCAAATGAAACCATATGAATACAAATAACTGTAAATCAGTTATTTAAAATGTTAAAAATTTGGTTTGCTTTCCCTTTATTTCCTATTTTTAGATGAAAACCGTCACTAAACCGTCACTTTTATGTCTGTACAATTAAGAAGTAGGAAGCTAAAATCTGGAGAAAAAAGTTTGTATTTGGATATACATCACAATGGAGAACGATGGCGGGAATTTCTCAAAATTAGATTGTCGCCAAAAGATGCTGACCGAATTGAAAAGAAAAGGTTAGCGGATAAAATTAGGGCAAATCGTGAATTGGAAATACTATCTGATGAAACCGGGCATGTACCGCAACATTTAAAAAATCAGAACTTCTATTTATTTGCGGAACACTTCATCAAGACATACAAGTTTAAAGATGTTCGAATTGTGGCTAGTGCAGTTGAAAAATTTAAACTGGCAATAGATAACCCAAGGTTAAAAATTTCTCAAGTTACCCCTTCAGTAATGGAAATTTATAAGAACTATTTAGTATATGACGCCGGACTTGCGGGGGAAACGGCCCATAATTACTTCACAAGGTTTAAGAAAGTTCTACGGTCTGCTAAAATCCAAGGATATTTAAAGGTAATGCCTACCGAGGATATTCGGTTTTCGAACCCTAATAAGGATGATACTTTAAGAAAACAGGTGCTTGACGGAGAAGAATTGCAAAAGCTTGCTAATACACATTGTGGCAATTCAGAAGTAAAGAAAGCCTTCTTGTTCGCCTGTTATACTTCATTAGGTTTTGCCGAAATTAGAGAATTAACTTGGGGGAACATCAACAAAAGTCGTTTAATTACAGATAGAAAAAAGACAGGTGAATTGATTAATAATCGATTGAACCCGACTGCTCTTGCTATACTCGGCACACCTAAAAAAAAGGACGATTTTGTTTTTAATGTTCAAGACCTTAGTATTAATGGTCTCAACAAAACAATCGGTTATTGGGTGCAGCGGGCGAGAATCAATAAACATATTACTTTCTACTGTGCCAGACATACATTTGCCTGTTTGTTGCTTATGAATGGTGCAAACCTAAAAACGGTAGCCGATGCTATGGGGCATAGCTCTACCAAAAGCACATTAAAATATTTAAACTTCATCAACAAGCTGCAAGACGAGGCCATTGACAATCTCCCAGCTTTAAAAATTGCTTAATTAATAGCCCATATTGAGCGTGGGCAAGATAAGGGCATGGAGCGTTTTTCGCGCTCCATGCTATTATGCACGGTGCCGAGGGTGTTGGAAAACCCATAGGTTTTTTAACTTCCGCAGGTACATGGACTTATATGGATAAAAGCTCTTTTTTATTTCAGTAGTAGTAAGTCAAGTTTTTTGCGCAAAAAACTTGACATTTTAGACTTCTAGTCCCGTTTTTAGAGCAAAAAAATCAAAAGGTAGTCCGAGAACGAGAGGAGTAATACTGTACCCTTTTTACCTTGCGAGTAACAAAGGCACTCGCAAGGTAAAAAGGGTACATGGGCAATGCGAATAAAAATATCAAAACTTATTAAAATATGTCCAGTTTTTTAACAAATAAACTGGACATTTTGAATACCTTTGTGAAAATAGCTTCCAATGAAAACCTCTGAATACATTGAAGATAAGATTAATAAATTACCCAAAGGGTATGTGTTTACCTATATGGATTTTATGAACGAGGTGACTAGAAGGGAAGCCATCATTAAACATTTGAATAGAATGGCTGCTTCCGGTAAGATAAACAAACTATCCAAAGGTAAATACTTCAAGCCGCAAGAAACGGTATTCGGTACGTTGTTGCCAGACCAACATCAAATTGTAAAAGACTTGTTGGAGGAAAATGGAAAACTTGCCGGATATATTACGGGGTATAGCGTTTATAATTCTTTGGGACTAACTACACAAGTAAGTAGCACGATACAGATAGGCAAACGGGAGATACGCCCCTCTTTTAAAAGAGGACGTTTTAGAATTTCGTTCATCAAACAAAAGAATACCATTAATAAGGAAAATATTCCTTTACTACAATTGTTGGATGCCATACGCTACATCAAGAAAATACCCGATACCATCATTGAGAAAAGCTGTATCCGATTGATGGCATTATTGGGCGAATTGAAAACCAGCGAAAAAATAAGGCTAATAAAATTGGCTTTTAAATATTCTCCAGCAACCAGAGCTTTATTAGGTGCGTTGCTAAGCGAAATTGGTTGTAAGGCGGAGACTGAACTAAGAGACCTTCAAGACAGTTTAAACCCAATAACGATTTATAATTTTGATATTTCTGAAAAGGTATTGTCAAATGCTAAATACTGGAATATAAAATGAAGCTGCACGAGAACGAACCACTTTTCAGGCAAGCGGTACAGGTAACCGCAGAGCGAATGGGTATTTTAGATATCTATATCGAAAAGGACTATTGGGTATGCTATGCCTTAAAACTAATCTTTGATAGTGCAATCAAAGATGAAGTCATATTTAAGGGAGGTACGGCCTTGTCAAAGTGTTATAAATTCATCGAACGTTTTTCCGAGGATATTGATTTAGTCGTATTACGCAGAGAAGAAGAAACAGGGAACCAACTAAAGACGAAGCTCAAAAAAATTACTAAGGAAATAACTGCACCATTCGTAGAGGTAGAAATGGAAGGGATTACCAACAAAATGGGAATGATTCGAAAGATAGCATATAACTACCCCAAAATTTTCAAAGGAAATTACGGACAGGTACGGGATGCAATTATCATAGAAGCAACATGGTTGGGCTATTTTGAACCATACACTAAGCGAGTCTTGAATACCTATATCTATGATATGATGAATGCCACCAATCAAACGACATTGGCGGAAGAATACAACCTACGGCCTTTTGAAGCACTTGTTCTGGATTCTCGAAGAACGCTTTGTGAAAAGATAATGAGTTTGGTTCGGTTCTCACATACTAAAAAACCAATTATCGACCTGAATGCTAAAATTAGGCACGTATATGATATTCATCAGCTATTGACAGATGAAACAGTTCTAGAATTCTTCACTTCGGCTGCTTTTGATACAATGTTATTAAAGGTGGCTCATGACGACGTACAAAGTTTTAAGAACAACAACGATTGGTTAAAGCACCACCCTAAAGAAGCATTGATTTTCAAAGAACCGGAAGAAACTTGGAACCAACTGAAAGTAACATATCAAGATGATTTTAAGAATTTAGTTTATGGAGAGTTGCCAAAAGAAGAAAATGTTTTGGATACAATTATTAATGTATCTAAACGATTGGCTATTTTAAACTGGACTATATCGCTTTAGAAATCCATAGATTTACTCAAAATATTACAGCTATTAGATGGAGTTACATACACATAAGAGATTAAATATTCTTTTCAAAAATCCGTTTAGGAAACTACTTCAAGTAACAACTGGTCGACTTGTCAAGCAAATTAAAGATATGCCTGATAATTTGTTTTCGTCGCAAAGTGTTGATGATATTGTTAATGACCTTTTTGAAGAGTATAAAATTGGCGATTTACCAATCATTTTCTGGGAAAAAGGAACTACCAAAATATCTAATGTACAGTTGACTTCACAGGATTTACCAAGTTCTTTTGACAGAGGTTTTAATGGCACGATTGAGCGAAAAAAAATCGACTTCTTTATACCAATGAGTGATGGCAGACACGACATAATGGTCTACAGGCAAGACAAGATAGACTATAATAAAGCCTTCGTGGGAAGTATGAGCTATTCTACCAAGGCTTTTAATCCAGTCGGAGTGCCGTACGTAATTGATGGCAACAAACTTCAATTTACATACATAGACCTTTGGCAAAATCCAGAAAAAACCAATGAAACGTTTTTTGATGACAAGAAAATTTTCAATGAATTTTACTTAGGGTTAAAAACCACAATTGAAGAGTATAATTTTAATTTACCCAATGTTTTACGTTCACTTGTAAATCAAAGAATTGAAAAGTCAAAACGGGATGAGGAATATGAATCAAAGCTTGTCTTCCCCATAGTTAGCGACCCAAATCTAACCGATTTTTTTATACCTAAAAAGGTTCTTAAATCAAAAAAAATTCAACCCAAACCTAAAAAGATAACTCCGGACACTCCTGCTTATGAGTGGTATATTACCGAAGATGATTACGCTAATATTTTAAAAATACTCCATGATTGTGGCAAGATGTGGGAAAAATATCCAAGATTATATAAGGGTAGGGATGAAGAAACCTTAAGGGATCAATTGTTGTTTGTATTGGTGCCCAACATTATTGCCGTAGTTGCAGGCGAAGCCTATAACAAGAAAGGTAAAACGGACATTTCAATTAAACATGAGAATACAAATCTATTTATTGGAGAATGCAAGATTTGGAAAGGGCCTAAAACTCTTCTTGAAACAATAAATCAAATTTTGAAATATTTGACTTGGAGAGATTCCAAATCAGCCGTACTGAACTTTGTACCCAATGACGATTTTTCACACGTCTTGGATAGTGCCGAAAAAACTATTCAACAGCATCCGAATTATATTAGTAAGATTAAAGAGTATGAAAAAGGATGGTCTAATTATAGTTTTCGTTTATCAGAGAAATCTGATGTAACTATTACTATAGCTTTTCAATTTGTACACACACCAGAACTTTATAATATAGACTAGATACTAATACTCATTTGAAGATTTGCTGTTCAGTTTTAAACGATGAACTTTTACTGGGACGCCAAGCACTTCTAATTTCAAGCAAACAGCGTGTCCCCAAATCTTACCCAAAAACTTTGCGCGTGGATCCTGTCCGGTTTTTGCAGCGATTCCGGCAGATTAGCGTAAAGCAAAAACCGGATAGGGCGCACCCTACTTTTTGCTTTGGGGTTCTCGCCATTTTTGGTAGAGTTCGCTGGCCTCTGGGCTGGCCTCGAAGAAAGCCCTGAAATGCCCTATTGCATTTTCTTCTCCCTGTCCATAAGCCTCTTGCCTTATTTCAGGGATTCGGGAGACCCTGTAAAAGGAGAAGCCCAATACCAGAAAGATTATTACCAAAAGACCCCAAAACAGCTTTATGGCCCATTTCGGAAAAGTCAACGACTTTTTAATATAGTAGACCACGTTCCCCATTAGTTTATGGTGGTCATCAATTACTTTCTTTTGATGGTCATTGTATCGCTTCAAAATAAAGTCAATATCCGTAGTGTCGGGCTTGATTTTGTAGTTCATCAAAAAAGCTTGTAGTTCTTCCAGGCGACTGACCGAGTTTTCAAACTCTTGGATTTCCTCCGTTAGCAATTCTGCTATTTCGTCTAGTTTTGCCATGATATTATATTTCCATTCCTAATCCAATTGTTTTCTTAACGGCCATTTTAATTGCCTTTTTTGTAATATTAGCTGCGAGGTTGGGGGATAACCCTACAGTTTTTCCTAGTATTGATAGTGAGTTTTCCTTGACTATTTTTTGGGCAACATTTCTATTAAAGCCAATCCTTTCGGCGATTCGCCTCATTGACATGGAACGATGTACTTCACTTCCTTTAAGGTTTTGGCCTTTGTATTCAAAACGGAAACCCCGCAATTGATTCGATTTATTGATGCTTGGAATGACTTCGACATTCCTTTGTTTCATATACTTGATGTATTGGTCAAAATCTTTGGGTTTCATTTCTGCAATAACCTTTTCATGGACATGCTTTATTTCGTGGCGTACATTTTTAATTTCGTTCAGTTTTTCTTGTTGCACTTCTCTTACCGTTGTCAATCCCATTTGTTGAGCCACTTTTTCTGCTGCCTGTTGGCTTCGTTTTCCGATGTAGCTGTCCTTGTATGCCGTGCCGTCGAAACCGATACGGTTTACATATAAATGGATATGCCGATGACTTTTATCTTGATGCACAAAGGCAATCGCCTGTCGTTCTTGTAGTTTCATTTCTTTGATGAATCTTTCCGTGATTTCCTTTAGTTCTTTTTCTTTTAATTTTTGTCCATCTTTTATCGTGGGACTAAGGACGAAACTCAGCGTGTTCTTTTTACATCGATGGTTTTGTGTTTGAATGATTTTGAATTCCTGTGTAATCTCTTTTGGATTGTCTCCTGCTAAATGTTCGCGATAAACCACCTTGGCATCTTTCTCTTCGTTCCACCCATAACCCATGGACGCTCCCGTATGCGATATCGATTTTCCCATGCCTATCATTTCTTAAAACTGTAAAGATGTTTACGTATTTCATTTGCCAGCTGTACCACTTCATCAGCTAGTTTCGGATTTCTTTTCCGGTACATATTTCCGATACGTTTAAAGTTGACTTGATACTGCACCAGTAATTTATATACATCGATTTGTTCCTCGGAAAATCGTTCGACAATTCGATGGTCAAAGGCAGCACGCCGACAATATTCACTTATGGAGAGTCCGCTCTTTTTGGCCTTGATTTTGAGCAGCTTCTTCTCATAAATAGAACATCGAAATTGTACAAATTCCTTTTTCACTTTAGGTTTTTTTTACTCTTTTTCAATCGAATTACACTTTGTTAAATTATATATCGAAAACTCATTTAATAGTTCCTATCCTTTTGCGACCAACGGGAGTAAAAGCAAGATTTGTCATGACAATGACACATCTTGAATTCTTACTCAGACGCATTTCTACACCTACCTACCGTTTCCTCCATTTGTCCCTATCCACATCTCATTCAAATCTTTATAACCTTCATATAAATAGGATTTATCGATACATCTTTTATCGTTTTTCATCAACCATTCCGTAGCTTCTTTTCCTGCTTTATCATTGTCCAGGTACAGTTTCACATCCTTGAACAATTCGATATATTTCATGGCCTTTTTTAGAAAGGAAAGCGAGTTCAAAATGAGAAAGGTCATGTTATCGTGACAGAAGTTGGTGACCGTTAAAAAATCGAACATTCCTTCCGTTACCACTAACTGCATGCATCCGTTTGAAATATAGGTAATGTCCTTTGGGGAGGAAGAACTCTTGTAGTACATGTTGCGAAGTTCCCAACCGCCCGAATCGTTCTGTAGTCCGATACCGAAATAGTGGTTTCCTTTTCGAGAGTAATGAACTTCCTTACAGTATTTATTTGCGGTTTTCAGGGTTATGTTTCTTTTCTTCAAGTAAACTTTCAGCCCGTAATGCCAAATAGGATTGGCACTTTTGATAATCAATTTATCGTTTGATGGCGGAACAAAAGGTTGCGGGTGAAAAGAAAAAGAGGGCGGTATATCGGAAAGGAAGTCAAGCGCATCCAGTAAACGGCAGTCATAAAGCCGGACGACCAAATCGAGCGTGTTACCACCGAAGCCCGACCCATGGTAGAACCAAAGGTTCTTAATTTTCGATACCTTAAAAGAGGCATGGTTTTCTAGCCGGAACGGACTTAGAAACCAAGCTTCTTTCTTTGTTTCCCTGCAGGGAAAGTGCCCTGCCTTTGCCATCGTTTTCACGATGCAGATGGCTCGGGCTTTTTGCCAGCTTATTTCATCCCCTTTCATCTACGTCTATTTCTAAAGGTATAGTCCAAGGCTTCGGTCTCGATTTCCGAATTTGACTTCCTGCTATTCTGAAGAAGCCACGCATTGAGTTTGGCCTTTTCAAAGAACAGCATCTTGCCATTGGGTTTTGAGTGCGGGATATTTCCAGAGGCCGTCAATTTGTATAGATAGCTTCTGGATATTCCGGTGTAGTCGCAGGTTTCCTCAAAGGTGAGTACTTCCTTATTGGCTATTAAAAGCCGCTCCAAACGATCAAGTCGTTCAAGGATTAAATAATTGTCCATTGTTTTCCTTTTTAAGGTTACTAAATGAACAAAAGCGCTTTTGTTTTCTTTTGAAGAATTCCTGGTATAAAGGTAAAATAAAGGAAGGTGTAACCCTTGATTTTGTGATTTTAGTTATTCACAAAAAACTGATATACAATAATTTACGTCATATAAATTCAAATGAAACTATATTAAATATAATAATATAGATTGGGTTTCAAATGGCTTCAAATAGTATCATTTGAATGTTGTCAAAAATGGCGGGATTTTGAGTTATTAACAATTTAAAATAGCTAAATATGAAAAATCTGGCTTGAGAAGAATCGATTTTGTTGTTTTAGAGCAGTCGATTACATAATCGTTATTTTAAGAAATTTCCAATATAATTAGGAATGCTACCCCTTTAAAAGTTGGTGTTACAGAACTCTTTTAATAAAACTTCTTTTTCTCGAATGATATTGGTTTTTGTCCTTATCAAAATAGATTCATTAGTGATGCTTACAACACAAAATTAGAGTTATACAACAAAAGCCATTTAGATTACAACATAAGTAGTATTATTCTTACTAATATCAATAGGTTTGTGTTCTTAACCAGTAATAAAATTACTAAAATGAGCATAAAAACCAACCTAACCTTTGCAACTCTGATTTTTGGTTTATTTGTCGTACGAGCGCAAATGATTCAAGTTTCCGGCGACAATCAATCCATAGGTGTTGAAGCCACTATATCTACTGTTATAGCACCCAATTTGACAATTACCTCGAGTACAGATATAACGGATTTTACTGTTTCCATAACCAACTCCTTTACCACGACAGATCAGCTAGGCTATAATAGTACATTACCTTCCGGAGTGACCACAAGTGGCTGGAACAGTAATACGCGGTCGATAGTCTTCAAAGGCACTTTATCTGCATCAGAATGGCAGACATTTCTCAGGACGGTGACGATGACCTCAGGCCCAATTTGCTCACCAGAAACGCGGCAGGTCACCTTTGTTGCGGAAGAAACTTTCTATAATCCCTTGAACGACCATTATTATCGGGTCACAGATACACAAACTTCATGGACAGCAACCAAGGCGGCCGCCTCTTCACTTTCATTTTTTGGCAGGGAGGCTTATTTGGTAACCCTGACCTCTAATGCGGAGAACATTTTTGTCACTAGAATTGTTGGTCAAAATTCTTGGATGGGAGCTTCGGACGACCATAACCAGATTAACGAAGCATTGGGATATAATCTATTTGCGGATACAAATGCTTCTGAAGGAAAATTTTATTGGGTTACCGGCCCAGAAAGGGGTACTCAGATTACTACGGATAACGGTAACGGGAATGGAGTTCCCGGAGTATACCAAAACTGGCGGTCCGGCGAGCCAAACGATTACAATAATGGAAATCCTGGAGAGTCATTCGGTCATGTATATTCCAGTGCCGGCGATTGGAACGATTTTCCCAATAGTTCTAGTATTTTTGGAATAATTGAATTTGGCGATATGCCAAACGACCAATTAAGTGCAACTCCTTTCTTTACAAAAGATATCACAATTAATGGAGCACCAGGCGGCAATATAAGCGGTGGAGAGGTGTCTGTATGCTCTGGCACCAACAGTACTACGCTGACACTGAATGGTCTAAATGGTTCGGTAATCCGTTGGGAGAGTTCGGATAATAACTTTATCGACAACCCAACAGTTATTAGTAATACCACGACAACATTAACGGTCAATAATATTTCCACAACAACATATTACAGGGCAATCGTGAATACGAATGCCCCGACAAATTGTAGTAATCTGACCACTTCCAGTACACCAATTTTTGTAAGGGAAGCGGATGCCGGAAACGTATTGGCCCAAAATACCACTATTTGCGCTGGATCCAACGTTGAACTCTTCGTTTCTGGGCAAGAAGGTGATGTTCAAAAATGGCAACGTTCAGACGACAATTCAAATTGGGTGGATATTGCCATTACTACAACTACCTTAGAAGAAACTATTCCTTCAACGGGTTCTTGGTACTATCGTGCCATTACGGAAATATCCGAGTGTGGAACATCAGCTATATCCGATTCGAAAGAAATCACTGTTGTTTCAGGCACCCCACCCGTTGGAGGTCAAGTAAGTTCTGGCATACATAACTCAACAAGTAATTCCGGAACCTTAACGTTGACTGGACATACGGGAACTGTTGAGAAATGGCAACAATCGACCGATAATGGTATAATTTGGTCTGACATAGTTAATTCCAACAGTACATATACATATTCCAATTTAGTCGAAACCACCCTTTTTAGAGCGGTCATTGTAAATGGTAGTTGTGGTACTACTAATAGCGATACCGGATCGGTAACAATAGATACTGAGGCACCCTCTGGATATGCCGTAGTCATTGACCAAAATCCTATTGATACTGCAAACGAAACGAACGCATCCTTTACTTTTTCTGGAGCAGAAATCGGAATAACATATAATTACAACTTTACTAGCGATGCAGGCGGAACTCCTATTACCGGAACGGGAACCATTACAACCGCTACCGATCAGATAACAGGGTTGGACCTCAGTGGTTTGGGAGATGGATCGATTACCCTTTCCGTTACCCTAACAGATACCGCAGGAAACATAGGTAATACGTCAACGGATACAAAAACAAAGGATACTACAGCTCCCTCTGGATATTCTGTAATAATTGACCAAGACCCTATCGATACTACTAATGAAACCGCGGCGTCATTCACTTTTTCTGGAGCCGAAGTCGGGACAACTTACAATTACGCATTTACCAGCAATGGAGGTGGAACCTCCGTTTTGGGAAGTGGAACAATTAGCACTCCCACCGATCAAATTAGCGGTGTAGACCTAAGCGGTTTAAGTGATGGCTTAGTAACATTGGAGGTGACCTTAACGGATACCGTTGGAAATGAAGGAAGCTCATCTACTGATACCGTAACCAAAGAAACGGATGGAGATGATGATGGTATCAAAGATGACGTGGACAATTGTCCAACCATTGCCAACGCCGACCAAATTAATACAGATGGAGATGGCGAGGGAGATGTTTGTGATGACGATGACGATGGTGACGGTACGCCCGATACGGAGGATGACTTTCCATTGGATGAAAACGAGGATACCGATACCGATGGTGACGGAACAGGCGACAACGCAGATACCGATGATGATAATGACGGTACGCCCGATACGGACGATGACTTCCCATTGGATGATGAAGAAGATACCGATACGGACGGCGATGGTACAGGCGACAATGCCGATACTGATGACGATAATGACGGTTCGCTCGATACTGAAGATGATTTCCCATTAGATGAGAACGAGGATACCGATACCGATGGTGACGGAACCGGAGACAACGTAGATACCGATGACGACAATGACGGTACGCCCGATACGGACGATGACTTCCCATTGGATGATGAAGAAGATACCGATACGGACGGCGATGGTACAGGCGACAATGCCGATACTGATGACGATAATGACGGTACGCCCGATACGGACGATAACTTCCCATTGGATGAAAACGAGGATACCGATACCGATGGTGACGGAACAGGCGACAACGCAGATACCGACGACGACAATGACGGTACGCCCGATACGGATGACGACTTCCCATTGGATGAAAACGAGGATACCGATAGCGATGGTGACGGAACAGGAGACAACGCAGATACCGATGATGATAATGACGGTACGCCCGATACGGACGATAACTTCCCATTGGATGAAAACGAGGATACCGATACCGATGGTGACGGAACCGGAGACAACGCAGATACCGATGATGATAATGACGGTACGCCCGATACGGACTATGACTTCCCATTGGATGATGAAGAAGATACCGATACGGACGGCGATGGTACAGGCGACAATGCCGATACTGATGACGATAATGACGGTTCGCTCGATACTGAAGATGATTTCCCATTAGATGAGAACGAGGATACCGATACCGATGGTGACGGAACCGGAGACAACGTAGATACCGATGACGACAATGACGGTACGCCCGATACGGATGACGACTTCCCATTGGATGATGAAGAAGATACCGATTTTGATGGTGATGGTATAGGAGATAATGCTGATACTGATGACGATAATGACGGTATTCCGGATGCGGAGGACAGTGATCCAAAAAACTCAACGGACAGTGACAATGACGGTATTCCCGATTCCGAGGACGAGGACGACGACAACGATGGTGTCCCGGACAGTGAAGATGATTTTCCTTTAGATGAAAATGAGGATACCGATACGGATGGTGATGGCACTGGCGATAACTCGGATGAAGATGATGATAATGATGGTACGACCGACGAGGAAGACGATTTCCCACTGGATGAAAATGAAGATACCGATTCGGACGCCGATGGAACGGGGGATAATGCGGATAACGACGATGACAACGATGGTGTCACGGATATACAAGACGATTTCCCGACCAACAAGGAACCGGTCTTAAGACCTGCTGAGGCCTTTACACCGAATGGTGACGGGGTTAACGATTATTGGGTAATACCGGGTATCGACAACTACTCCAATACCACGGTAATGGTGTACAACCGGTACGGTCATGAGGTCTTTTCCGCTGTCAACTATCGCAACGACTGGCGAGGTAACTACAGCTCGAATTCCGATTTGCTGCCCCCAGGATCCTATCTGTACGTTATCGACCTAGGCAACGGTAGCGCACCGATACAGGGGTGGATATTTATCAATTATTAATACTAAAAATACTTAAATGAAGACCAACCATATATATCGATTTTTTATCTTTTTTACGCTTCTTGTCGTAGGCAGGGTATCAGCACAACAAGATCCTAATTATTCCTTCTACCGATTCAATATGAACCTGATTAACCCTGCCTTTGCAGGTGCGGACGAAACGACCGATTTCGGCATTAACCTACGAAGCCAATGGTCAGGAGTACAGGGAGCTCCTGAAACGCAGAGCTTCATCTTTGGTACTCCACTTGGAAAAAATGTAGGAATCGGCCTCTCGGTAATCAACGACAAAACCTTTATCGAAAGCCAAACGGCAATCGCTCTAGACATATCCTATAAATTAAAATTGAGTGAGAGCCATAATCTCTTTTTTGGTGTAAAGGGAGGCTTTACTTCCTACGATGCCAATACAGATGGCCTGTTGACCTATGGAATTATGCAAGATGCTTCGTTGATGAATATTGACGGGCGGTTCAATCCCAATGTTGGGGCAGGTGTTTACCTCAAGCACGAATCCTACTTCATTTCATTATCAATTCCCAAGATATTGACTCCAGATCGCCTTGAGCAGAACGATGGCCTTGCGAGACTGGGAACGGACAAGCCCCACATGTACCTAGTAGGAGCGTACGATATTAATCTAGGCGGCAACTTGATGCTAAAACCTTCGACATCCATTCGTTATGTCGAAGCAGCCCCTCTTTCAGTAGACATGACAGGCATCTTAGAGTTCAATCAAAAATTCGGATTAGGAGCCGCATATCGTCTCAATGAAAGCATTAGTGGACTATTTATGATCAAAACTAACTGGATCGACATCGGCTATGCCTATGAAATTGCTCTAGAAAATAATATCAGCAATATAGATAACGGTACCCATGAAATATTGATGAGTCTGAGGCTATAAGTAGATTACTATTAGAAGAATGACTAGCGTTTTTCTGTGGTTAATATGTTAAGGTGGAATAATTATTAGGTGCACTAATTACTTACTGTAAAACGGCGGCTTTACGGGACAGTTTCGACAAAGTGCAAAATCTAACCTCGTAGTGTCCCTTTCTTAGTCTCTTTTAGTATTCTCGTTAATTAACCTTTTACGGGACAGTTATTGACACAAAAAAAACTTGTAAAGGCTTTGACCAATATTTAGATTCAATTCAGAAATCAAATTAGCCGCTGCATTCACTTTTTTATCTTTGGTTTTGCTATAGATGTCGGTTTTTTACATTTAGCATTACCTAAGATGCTTTAATATGTTTTAGATATCGACACCATTTTCAATTTGAATTAAATAAAACATCAATAACTAGCAGCAATTTTAATATCTTCCTTTCAGGAAAATAAAAGGTAAAAATTAGGTTTATATTTAAAAACCCGTCACTCAACCGTCACTTCAAAAAACACAAAACCCTGAAAATCATTAGATTAACAGGGTTAAAATGTACTCGAGGTGGGAATCGAACCCACACTCCAAAGGAACTGGATTTTGAATCCAGCGCGTCTACCAGTTCCGCCACTCGAGCTTAGCTGCCGTAACTAACGGCATTTTAAAAGTAGGACTGCAAAATTAAAAAAATAATCCATTACAGCTACAAAATTATTGACATTTATAGTTTAGCAACCCATTTTAATTTTTAAATTTGCACCTCCTTAGAAATCAGGGGTATTAAGAACCAACTTATATCGCATTAAAGACTCAATTTTGTAAATTATGGCATACCTAGTTCCGGAACCAAAGATTTTTGCCTGCACCCAGAGTATGGAGCTTGGCAAAAAAATTGCCAAGGCATACGGCACAGAGCTAGGCAATGTGCTGTTCTCTAGATATAGCGATGGGGAATTTCAACCTTCGTTCGAGGAGTCTATCAGGGGCACAAGGATTTTCATTATCGGCTCCACACACCCAAGTTCAGAAAACTTGATGGAAATGTTATTGATGATAGATGCCGCCAAAAGAGCTTCTGCGCGTCACATTACTGCCGTAATGCCCTACTTTGGTTGGGCAAGACAGGATAGAAAAGACAAACCAAGAGTACCTATTGCGGCAAAACTGGTTGCCAAAATGTTGGAAACCGCGGGGGCAACACGGATTATTACGATGGACTTGCATGCAGACCAGATCCAAGGGTTTTTTGAAAAACCGGTAGACCACCTTTTTGCCTCTACATTATTCCTGCCCTATTTAAAGAACTTAGGCCTGGAAAACCTTACGATAGCATCTCCGGATATGGGCGGCTCCAAAAGAGCTTACGCGTATTCCAAAGCATTGGAAAGCGATGTTGTGGTGTGTTACAAGCAAAGGGCAAAAGCCAATGTTATAAGCCACATGGAACTTATTGGCGATGTTCAGGGCAAGAATGTTGTACTGGTAGACGATATGGTAGATACCGCCGGTACATTAACAAAAGCGGCCGATTTAATGATGGAACGCGGTGCTGTAAGCGTTCGTGCTATTACCACCCACGGACTGCTATCTGGTGATGCTTATGAAAAAATAGAAAAATCCAAGCTTACGGAACTGATCATTACAGACTCTATTCCTATCGAAATAAAAAGTGATAAAGTCCGTGTCCTAAGCTGTGCAAACCTATTCGCAGAAGTTATGGACAAGGTACATAACAACAACTCCATTTCCTCCAAGTTTCTAATGTAGATCGGGAAATCAAAGCAAGAATTATTAATTTTTAATATATATAATGAAGTCAATTACAATTAAAGGATCAGAAAGAGAAAGCGTGGGCAAGAAGTCAACAAAGGCCTTACGTAATGCTGGAATGGTTCCTTGCGTAGTATACGGAGGGGATAAACCACTACACTTTTCAGCACCAGAACTAGCGTTTAGGGATTTAGTGTACACCGCAGCTGCGCATACCGTTGAAATTGATTTAGGCGATGGCAAGGTAAGAGCTATTATGCAGGACATTCAATTTCATCCGGTTACGGATAGGATTTTGCATATCGATTTTTATCAATTATTCGATGACAAGGAAGTTACCATGGATATTCCTGTGCGTTTACAAGGTAATTCTCCAGGTGTAAGAAATGGTGGGCGCTTACTGTTCAGAAAAAGAAAATTGGCGATCAAAGCCCTACCGGACAAATTACCCGATTTCTTTGATGTTGATATTTCCAAATTAAAGATAGGCGAGAACATTAGCGTTGCTTCCCTATTGAACGACGATTTTAATATTCTACACCCAGACAGTACAACCGTTGTACAAGTTAAAATGGCACGTACGGCCGTTGTTGCAGATGACGAAGAAGATGAAGAAGGCGAAGGTGAAGAAGGAGCAGCCGAAACACCATCGGAAGAAGGAGCACAAGAATAACCTTAAGTTATTTTTAAAGAGCGACAAAAAGCATCCCGGTACTGGTATCGGGATGCTTTTGTATTTTTACAGCTGTACAAACGATTTAAATCAATGCGCAAGCTCCTTAAATCCCTCTTTAGAAAAAATCACGATTATTTAAACGAAGAAGATCCCATGAAGAAATTTTTGATCGTAGGTCTTGGTAATATAGGTGACGAATACAAGGAAACACGCCACAATATTGGCTTTACCATTTTAGATGCCTTGGCCGCTAAAGAAGGGTTTACCTTTGAAACGGCAAAATTGGGAGCTATAGGAATGTTCAAAGCAAAAGGCCGAAGCGTACTTTGCCTAAAACCATCTACCTATATGAACCGAAGCGGAAAAGCGCTAAAATATTGGATGGACAAAGAGAATATTCCTCTTGAAAACATACTGGTGATCACAGACGATATCAACCTTGCTTTCGGAACCATACGTATTAAAACCAAAGGTAGTGATGGTGGCCACAATGGGTTAAAGGATATACAATTATTTCTTCAAAGCACTGCATATAACAGGTTCCGATTTGGTGTTGGGTCAGATTTTGGCAAAGGGAGACAGGTAGCATACGTTCTTGGAAAATTTAACGAAGAGGAAAATGCAAAAATGGACGAACGCCTTAAGAAATCTACCGAGGTAGTGACTTCTTTTGTATTGGCAGGTATTGCGCGAACCATGAACCAATTCAACAACTCATAAAACCCAATAAGGGATTTATGGAAACCACCTCTACATGAGATTAAGCCGCCAGGGAATCAATTAAAACTACAATATCTTAAAGGTATATACCCCAGAGCTGGTGGCGTTGCCTTGGGCATCCGTGGTAATTACACTCCAATAATAAACGGTATTGGACGCCACGGAAACCTTTAGTTGCAATGTGTTGGCTCCCAAGGTAGCTTTCAGGTCTTCCGGTGGGTTCTCGGTTGACAGATATACTTCAAAACTATCAATATCATTATCAAGATCGCTTGCGGACCAGGAAAGGATTGTTTCGTTATTGATATCCTTAAAAACACGTTGAGACATTCTTGGACTTATTATGTCCGCCGGAAATGGCACAAAAGAGGTGGTAGACCCTGAGTTATAAAAACTCCATACCTCACTGGAAACACTTTCTTGCACTTGGTTGTTTCTTGATCGTACCTGCCATGAAAACGGGGTCCCTTTTTCTATTGGAAGGTTTGCAGATGTTGCCGCCGTGCTAATGGTTTGCGTGCTGCCCGTATTTAGATTGGTTACCCTTAGCTCATAGGTCTGTACATTATCGGCCTCTTGCCACCTAAATGTTACCCGACTTGTAGTCGCGCCCAAAGATTGCCCCGTAGTACATTCCGAATTTTTATCCGGAAACACCAATTGCACCTGACCGGGAGGTTTAGGTTCCCGATTTTTCCTGCATCCTAAAGACAAGGTCAAAATAGCGCACAACAAGAGAATAGTCCGTGTCATTTCTTTATGATTTTAGCAGTTCCCTTTATTCCTTCTCCTTTAAACTTTACATAATATATCCCATTTGCCATTGAACCCAAATCTATTTGGGTGCCGGTAACATCTACATCCAGCATCATGCTTTTTACCAATCTACCATCTGCAGAAAATATCTGCATGGAAACATTTGCTCCTAGACCTCCAAAATAAACCCCAACAATATCCGTAAACGGATTTGGAACTATTAAGGGCTTGCTGGAACGTACAAATCGCTCTGTGTACGCTCCTTGACAGGGAATATCGGTATATACCTTTAGACTATTGATTCCTTTTTTTAGGTCTAAAACTATGCTTGATGCCCGCGTTTGAACAACTTGCCCGTTAAGTTCTATGTTATATACATCGGAACCGGCCAGACCAATGGTAAGTTTTGTACCGTCTTCCGATAATTTTGAGGTAACACCCAACGGGTCTGGTTCAGAGATGACCACCTGGGTGCAGAACTCCTCATAAACTATAGTACCATCCGTACCATTAATACAGATATCATAAGTACCGGAACTTAATTCGTCCAAGCTGAACATATTTGTAAAACCTTGGGTTTGATCAACTCCTGCGCCCGTTATCGTAACTTCGTACGCAAGGCCCACCTTTGGCGTAATTGTAATCACACCATCGTTGTTAGCCCTACAGGTTTCACTTTCAAGGCTGATATTAAAATTTTGGTTCGTAAACCTATATATGGGACATCCAGATGAATCCACCTCTTGTCCGGCGGGCGTATCCAAACACAGATCATCTCCATCATCAAAAACACCGTCATTATCCAAATCCGGTCTAAAATCCCCCTCAACGCAAATTTCCAATGAAAACGAATTTAACCTACCCCCATCGGATGCGGCATTATCCTTAATCTCAAGGGTCCACTCCCCTAGTATAGATTCTCCGTTAAAAGAGCCCAATGAGCCCAATGGCGCAACCGTTCCGCTTATTGCCGGGTTTCCACCGCAAACAAATTCCGGGGCATCATCATCAAAAACAGCATTTATATTTCTAGAGTCGTTACACGAGCTAGAGGCAAGCACTACCGTAGTGCCGGCGGGTGAGATCAGACTTATCTGTAAATCTGCCAAGAAACTGTGCTCTATATTCAAGGATACGTTAATATCCGCTATTGGCAAGTCCTCATAGAATACAATTTTTGAAGTAATGGTCGGCGTGCCTACAGGGGATATTTCTAATGGCACATCAAAAGCAGCTTGGGTATCACAATTAAAAACTATGGTGTTAAAACCAAATGGCAATCCAAAAACACCTTCACCACAACTATTCTTAGGTTTTACCCGCCAAAAGTAAGCCGCATTGTTCTCCAAGTTCGTTGGAATATAAAAGGGATTAGAAACACCTACGGCCTCCACAATATTGGTAAAAGCCATATCCGTAGCAATTTCAACATCATATTCCGTGTTTCTTTCATTACCCTCCCATGCCAAAACCACATCTGTAGAAACATCGGTAGCTCCGTTTAAAGGTGCAGTGTAAACCACATCTATAAAATCCGTATTGTAAACAGTAAGATTTAAGGTGATTTCTTTGGTTACGCTCGGCGATGTTGATACGATTTGTATAGGATAGGTGCCCACGGCCAAACTCCCCGTACCCGAAAAAGTTATGTTTACAGGAACCCTATCTGCAACGGCGGTCGTATCAGAAAATACGGCAGTCAATCCTGCAGGAAGTCCTGAGGCACTGAATACGCTTTCTTCTGCAAAGCCCAAGTAGGTTTCATAAGTAAAATCAACGACCAAATCGCCCGGTTGACATACCTCATAATCCAATTCTGTAAAGTTTAGCACCACCTCCGATGGTGTTATATTAAAATTTGTAGAATTAATAGCAAAAAAAATATTGTCGGAAGCTTTTACCATGAACCTGCCATTTGTAGTTGGCAGGCCGGGCACTACAATGTTGCGCACCCCGGTATTAGGAACATTTTCGGCAACGGTGACCGGAAAGGTCTGTCCGCCATCCGTAGATAAAAAAACATCTACCGTTTGGGCAGAAACAGGTGCCAAATGCGTGTCGGCGACCTCCCAAGTAAGGGTCTGTACCTCACCTGCCACGTAAGTCGCAAACGTATCTTGGGAGGTTACTTGGAACGGACCGGCATCATTGGTAACAAATACGGATACCTCATCAGAAATCAACTGTCCCCCGTTCAAAGCATTATCACGAACGGTAACCGCAAAATTCAGTTCCCGTTCTACCGATGGCACGGTCTCCCAAGCCTCGTTCAAGCCCGGTGCGGTTTGTGTTAGGTTTCCAGCTACTACACGGTCCAATCTTGGAAAATAACGAGTGGGCGAGGCATTGGGCGGAAGAGACCTGAACAAAGCACCTGTTGGGCTATTGGGCCCAAAAGTAGCTTGGGTTACTATTCCATTATCGGTTTGTTCCCAAGTGTATGACAATGCATCGCCAACATCTGTATCGGATGCATTTCCGGTAAGGACAAATGCCGTTCCTTTTGGAATAGTGAAATCGGCAACAGGAACCAGACTGGGCGGCATATTAATCAAGGGTATTGCTTCACCACAAGTAACGGTTTCCAAAAAATCCCGGATCTGTACAATACTTGTATAATGAAAATAAGGGTCGCTGTTCGGAGCTACATCGTTTGTTCCGGTGATACCGGCATATCCCATAATAGTAGTACCGCTACCAGGCTCTACTTGGGCCAGAGTTCCTTCGGAAATATGGGAAAATGTGTGATTTGCCCCAAATTGATGTCCCATTTCGTGGGCAACCAAGTCTATGGCAAAAGACTCTCCCTGGGGCGATGACAAGGTGCTATACGCACTGCCCTTTCTGCCAGTGCGACAAACGGCCCCTACAAAACCTGCATTGCCGTCCAAGGCATCGTCCTTTTGATTAAAAAGGTGCCCAATGTCATAATTTTCATCACCAATTACGGAATCCAGCGTATTCTGCGTCTGGGAACTTAAACTACCTGTAAAGGGATCAGTTTCGGCATCTAGGTAAATGACTTCATCCGTATTCCCTATTAACTCCAAAGTAACGGCGAAATCATTTTCAAAAACTTCATTGATCCTGGTAACCGTAGCATTTATAGCCGCTAAAGCATCAATTTTAGTGCCCCCATGAAAATTAGTGTATTCACCGGAGGCGGCTACGGCGAGTCTAAACTTTCGCAATACCTGATCGTTCACCAACCGGGCGGCCAAACCACTTCCCAGTGCCGATATTTGAGGCGATGTATTACAAACGAACGCTTCTTTAGCAGCACGATCTTTGGCATGGTACAGGACGTAGTTGCCTTTCTTTCCTTTCTCCATAAAAACAGAACCGCTTTTACCCACAGCCGACATCATACTATGGATTCCCTTGTGCGATACACTAAAGCGTATTCGTTTTCCGTCACCAAGGGTACTTCTGCCCTTATAAGATTTAATACCGGGGTATTTTTGTGCTAATTCTTCGGAAAACGTACTGGCCTCGATCACCTCAAAAGGAATCTGCGTCCCATTTTCGTCAGGAAAATAAACAACCCCGTTGCCTCTTCGGGACTTAGATCCGCCTACCAACTGGTTTTTAAAACGGGTTTCATCTAGGGTGTAGGAATTTACTTTTTGGATTCCGAACTCCTTTAAAATAGCCCGCTCTTGGGCCCGGGTCAAATCAGTATCTTTCCAATAATTGGTCTGTGCAGCTCCATAAAAGGATACAAATACCATGGTAATTGAAAAAACTAAGCGTAATTTTGTACTCATTGAGGGGCTTTTATCTCAGTTTCAAATATAGTTCTTTTATTTTCCATCATAAGTGAACACATTCCATAGCATTTCCGAATACAAAGCACTAGAACCTGTTGCCATTACCATAGGCACTTTTGATGGCGTACATATAGGTCACAGAAAAATACTTGAAAAAGTCATAAACCATGCCAAAGTAGCGCATCTAAAATCGGCGGTACTTACCTTTTTTCCACATCCTAGAATGGTGCTTCAAAAAGATACGGACATTAAATTATTGAACACCATAGCGGAAAAGGAGGCCATTCTTGCCAAAATGGGACTGGATGTTTTGGTCATTCACCCCTTTACGCGTGAATTTTCCAGACTAACGGCTACCGAATTCGTAAGGGACCTTTTAGTGAACAACCTAAAATCCAAAAAAATAATCATAGGGTATGACCACCGTTTTGGACGTAATCGCACCGCAAACATAACAGACCTCATTGCTTTTGGCAATGCCCTGGATTTTTCCGTAGAGGAAATACAGGCACAGGAAATAGAAGAGGTTTCGGTTAGCTCCACTAAAATAAGAAAGGCATTGGAAGAAGGAGACGTGGACACTGCCAACGCTTATTTAGGCTATGAATATATGCTCACGGGCACGGTTAAAAAAGGGAAAGGTTTGGGTAGACAACTTAACTTTCCAACGGCGAACCTTACCATTGACGAGCCCTACAAACTCATTCCCAAAACAGGAGCGTACGCTGTAAAAAGCAACATAAATGGAAAGGACGTCTACGGTATGATGAACATTGGCTACAACCCTACAGTGAATGGAAAATTCAAGACCATAGAAATCCATTTTTTTGATTTTAATGGCGACCTGTACGACCAAACGATTCAAATAGATTTGTTACAAAGGCTACGGGACGAAAAAAAATTCGGTTCCTTGGAGGCCCTAAAAGAACAATTAGCGAAAGATAAAGAAAGATCTCTTCGATTGATATCCCAATAATTATGTGGAACAGGTGGTTATTTCGGAAGATGGACAACAGCCCGTTGATCATCTTTCGGATATTTTTCGGATTCTTGGTCGCCTGTGAAAGTTTTGGTGCCATCGCAACAGGTTGGGTGCACAGAAATCTGATAGCTCCCCGTTTCACGTTTCCTTTTATTGATTTTGATTGGCTGCAACCCTTACCTGGTGTTGGAATGTACATCTACTTTGCTGTCATGGGGCTATTGGGTCTCTTCATAGCTTTAGGCTACAAATACAGATTCAGCATCATTTTGTTCACCATACTCTGGGCTGCGGTTTATCTTATGCAAAAGACGGCCTATAACAATCATTATTATTTATTGGTGCTAATTTCACTATTTATGTGTTTTGTTCCGGCGAACAAAAACTATTCCCTTGATACCAAAAAACATCAGGAAAAACAAACCGACGCTATGTACTCCTATGTGAAGTGGTTTATCGTTTTACAATTGTTTATCGTTTATGTATACGCATCGATTGCAAAACTATACGGAGATTGGCTGGATTTTAGTATGATTCGAATTTTAATGCAACCCGTGGCGGATTATCCTTTCATAGGCGAACCGTTGCAACAAGACTGGGCGCACAAAATTATAGGCACCACGGGTATTCTATTTGACCTATTGATTATTCCTGCACTACTCTGGAGGCGTACGCGCAAGACGGCTTTCTTTTTATCCATCTTTTTTCATTTGTTCAACGCCATTGTGTTTCAGATCGGTATTTTCCCTTTTCTATCGTTGGCGTTCAATGTCTTTTTCTTTGAGCCAAAAACGATACGGAAGCTATTTTTCAGAAAAAAAAAGGCCTATACCGCAAATGAACTTGTAATTCCAAAGTACAACAACACGCTATTGGCGGTAATGTCCATATATTTTAGCATACAACTACTACTCCCGGTACGGCACCATTTAATTGCAGATAATGTATTATGGACAGAAGAAGGGCATAGACTTAGCTGGCGAATGATGCTAAGGAGCAGGGCCGGAAAAGGACAGTTTAAGTTGGTTAACAATGACACCGGAAAAGAAACGATCATAAAGCCCGCAGAATTCTTAAACAGTAGCCAACAACGTAAAGTTTTTGCCTATCCGGACTTTGCATGGCAATTTGCAGGATATCTAGAAAAAGAATATTCTAAAAATGGAGAAGACATATCGGTATATCTAGAAAATTCTCAAGTTAGCATAAACGATAGGCCTTATGCACCTTTTATTGACTCAAGGACAGATTTGGCCAATACGCCATGGTTACGATTTACCCATCATGAGTGGATTTTACCATCACAATTGGAAGACAAATAACGGGTAGGCCTCTAAAACTTTAGAAACGAAACAGGTTTATCCATTGCCAACACCTTTTACCGAAAACCGTACCGTTCGTTGACAAAGCTGTAAGGGCATTCCAAAAGGATCTCGCAACATAACTATATGGGTTCCATCCTCCTTTTTTAGTTCTTCCACGAAAACAGCACCCTCTATTTCCAAGCGCTCCCTATCTTTTTGTGCATTCTCGGAAACAAAAGCCACATGAAATGTAAGCGGATGAGCTGTCCTGAAATCTGTAATCACGGCATCCGGCCTATGATAGAACTCTATTACCACTCTTCCGGTGGAATCTGCCAAAAAGCTCATATACGGAGGCTCTTTTTGTTGGGATGCGATGGTAAGTCCAAGATTGTCCGTATACCATTCCACTACTTTTTTAACATCTGTTACGTTTACTGCAAAATGTTCAAAAACCATAAGCTACCTGTTTGATCGTTATACAGAGCGAAGGTATCTATTTTAAATCGCAAGATTAGTTTAAATTTGCACACTTAAACAGCAAAACCATGTTACAGTTACAGGCTATTCGAGAGCAAAAGGAAGAAATGATCACGGCGCTCAAAAAAAGGAATATTGACGGCAGTGCGCTACTTGAAGATGTATTGAAATTAGATGAAAAAAGACGCACTACGCAAACACGTTTAGATTCCGTTTTAGCGGAGTCCAATTCGCTTTCCAAAGAAATAGGTATCCTGTACAAGTCCGGTAAAGGGAAAGAAGCTAATGTTCTTAAAGAAAAAACAGCGGCCTTAAAGGAAGAATCCAAGCAATTGACCGAAGAACTTGGCACCGCTACAGATGCTTTGCAAGCATTACTCTACCAAATTCCGAACGTACCACATAGTTCTGTTCCGGCAGGGAATTCAGAAGCGGATAACGAGGAAATTTTCACGGAGGGCGATATACCAAAACTACTAACGGATGCCCTACCCCACTGGGAACTGGCCAAAAAATATGACATTATAGATTTTGAGCTCGGCGTTAAAATTGCAGGAGCGGGATTTCCTGTTTATAAAGGCAAGGGAGCACGACTTCAGCGCGCACTAATTTCCTACTTCCTAGACAAGAACACTGCCGCCGGTTACACCGAAATACAAGTACCTCACTTAGTAAATGAACTTTCCGGTTATGGAACCGGACAGCTCCCTGACAAAGAGGGGCAAATGTACCATGTTACCGCAGACGACCTCTATCTGATACCAACCGCGGAAGTGCCCGTGACCAATATTTTCAGGGACCTTATCTTAAACGAAAGTGATTTT
This sequence comes from Maribacter chungangensis, assembly GCF_042676845.1. Lineage (NCBI taxonomy): Bacteria > Pseudomonadati > Bacteroidota > Flavobacteriia > Flavobacteriales > Flavobacteriaceae > Maribacter > Maribacter chungangensis. The sequence continues at coordinate 474,079 of NZ_JBHTHY010000003.1, read as the reverse complement.
CCGGTAACCTATACCGGATATACACCATGTTTTAGAAGAGAGGCGGGAAGTTATGGCGCCCATGTTCGAGGTCTAAACCGCTTGCATCAATTCGACAAAGTAGAAATTGTACGGGTAGAACATCCAAGTAAATCTTACGAAGCCTTGGACGGGATGGTAGCGCATGTAAAGGACATTTTACGCGAACTAAAACTACCTTACAGAATACTGCGACTTTGCGGGGGCGATCTGGGCTTTACCGCAGCACTAACCTATGATTTTGAAGTGTTTTCTGCCGCTCAGGACCGTTGGCTGGAGATCAGCTCGGTCTCCAATTTTGAAACCTACCAGGCCAACCGTCTAAAATTGCGTTACAAGGATGAAAACGGAAAAAGCCAACTCGCACATACCCTAAACGGAAGTTCCTTGGCACTGCCCCGTGTTCTGGCAGGTATCCTAGAGAACTACCAAACTGCCGATGGCATTCAAATTCCGGAAGTTTTAGTTCCGTATTGCGGATTTGACGTGATAGATTAAGAATTTAATACATATTTTCCAATCAAGAAATAGTATGCCTAAGGGGTATGAAATGTATCATCCCTTAGGCTTAGTTTTTTCATCCTAGAACCCATGAAGCTATTCGCACCAAAGATCGAAACAAAAAAACTAACAAAAAAAGAACTTGCCTTATACCACAACTTAAACGCGGTTCCTTATGGGAACGCCCTGGCCACAAGTGTTAGCCAAAAACTGATAAAATCCAAAGACGCACATCATGGCCTTTACCACTCCCATCGCGATTATTGCGGCTTGGGTCTGTTTTATGAAAATGGATTGTTTACACTAGCAACGGTAAACGATGGCTATGGCCCCGATAGTACTGTTGCAAGTTTTGATTCACAAACCTACTTTATATCCTGGCTTGCCCACGAAAACGACCAAAGTATGTCGCTTTATGGGGAGAAATTCAATAACCAGACCATTACCAAGATACGACTGGAATGGTATCTAGAAGATAATTATTCACCGGTTTGGAATGCCTATTGCACTTATGTGCGTTCGTTTTAGTTGATTTATGGCACAATCGATTTTTAATTGAAAAAAACAAGAGCATATTTTTACCTTGTTTTACGACAATCAAAATAAATGGGCGTAACCCTCCTATTTCAACTAATTTTCTATGGTAAACTTCCCATTTCTTTAACACCTTCTTATCCCATTCTCCTTATCTTTGGGTATGCGTTTTTATCTTTTTCTAATTGTATTTTTTGCAGTGTGCAACACCATAGCTGCCCAAGAAGATTTCTTGGCCAAGCAATACTTTGACGATGGGGATTTTGAAAAAGCCGTTGTTTTTTATGAAAAACTAACGAAAAAAAATCCCAGAAGAACGGATTATCTTCAAGGTCTCGTGGCTTGCTACCAGCAGTTGGAACGTTACGAAGACGCCAAACATTTTTTAAAGGAACGCTTAGAGGACAAAAACGCGCATCCAACATTACTTGTGGAACTAGGTTATAATTTTACGCTCCAAGATTCTACGATACAGGCAAACACCTACTTTGACAAAGCATTGGATATAATAACCGAAAACCCTAATTATGGGTACGCCCTGGGCTACCAATTTCAAAAATATAGCTTGTTGGACAATGCGATTTCTGCCTATCAAAAAGCAATGGAACTCAACCCTAAAGCAGACTACAGCTTTCAACTGGCACGCATTTATGGGGAGCAGGGCAATGTAGATAAAATGTACCGTTCCTACCTCAACCTCATGCAGAACGGCAGAACTTCCAAATCAAATATCCTTAGAAGTATTGACGCTTTTGTAACGGCCGACCCGGAAAGTTATAATAACGTAACGCTAAAAACTATCTTGCTGGAAAACGTACAGAAAAATCCAGATGTAATATGGAACGAACTGTTGAGCTGGCTTTTTGTACAGCAGCAACAATACAGCAGTGCATTTAGGCAGGAGAAGGCCATCTACAAACGTATGGAGGACGGCAATACCCTGCGCTTGGAAAACTTGGGCAAACTTGCATTGGAAGAAAACGAGACCGATATTGCTCGCGACATTTTCGAATATATCGTTAAGGAATCCAACAATATGGTTACTGTGTTGGACGCGGAGCTAAACCTTATCGATATTGATTTACTGGACGCGAATAAAAATGAACTGGAAACCATCCAAAAAAAATACGAGGTATTGATCGAAACCAATGGATACAAGACCCAAACCTTGCAATTGCAAGTGGCCTACGCTAATTTTCTCACGTTTCGCAAAGATGATCCCGAGCCCGCCATTAACCTATTAAAAAATTCTTTGGAACTGCCGTTGAACCAAAGAGGTATGGCCTACATAAAATTAGCATTGGGGGATATTTTGGTGTACAACAGAAGATTTAACGAGGCATTGATTTACTTTTCCCAAGTACAGCAAAAATTAAAAAATGATATCCTGGGCCAGAATGCAAGATATAAAGTGGCCGAAACCAGTTTTTACAAGGGCGATTTTGAATGGGCCTTAACACAGCTGAAAGTCTTAAGAGGTTCCACATCGCAACTTATCGCCAACGATGCCATGCAGTTAAGCCTCTTAATTTCGGACAACTCGCTGGAAGACTCCACCCAAACAGCGCTTAAAAAATATGCAAGAGCAGATTTTTTAGCCTACCAGAACAAAACGCAGGAAGCTGTAGAAGCCTTAGAAGACATACTTCAAAACCACAAAGGGGAAAAAATAGAGGATGAAGCCCTGCTAAAACAGGCACAACTGTTCGAGTCCCAAAAAAAATATGAAGCAGCAGAATTGAACTACATAAAAATCATAGAATTTTATGGGAGCGGTATTTTAGCAGACGATGCCTATTTTGCCTTGGGCGAACTCTACAGGAAAATCCTGGACCAGCCGGATAGGGCAAAAGCACAGTACGAAAAAATCATTTACAATTACCAGGACAGTTACTATTTTCCACAGGCCCGCAAGAATTTTAGAATGTTACGCGGGGATGTTGTTAATTAGTGGATTGTCGGTAGGCGTTAGTCGGTAGTAAAAAATATGCAGCTGCAGTTTGCAGTAGCAGTAGGATGAGTGAATAGTAATTGGCAAAAAGTTTATAGCATGAAGTTCACTGAACGTCTTCGCGAAGAGGTACCACGAAGCGATCTGTTACTTTGGAACACCTATACAACAGATAGCACGGTCACCAAAAGGGTATCATTGACGAACCTGAAACAGACGAAACCTTAAATAACACCGAACCCATAAAAGATTTCCACTTTTAGGAAAACAACTAATTTCTAAACATGCTCATATACAACGTAACCACGAACATAGAAGAAAGTGCGGAAAAAGAATGGCTGCATTGGATGAAGGAAAAACATATTCCAGATGTATTGGATACCGGTAAGTTCCTTAGCGCAAAAATGACCAAGGTACTTGTGGAAGAGGATATGGGCGGTATCACCTATTCCGTCCAGTTCACGGCAGCGAACAAGGAAATGCTCCAAAAATATTACGACGAGGATGCTCCGAGATTACGCAAAGAAACCAACACCTTGTTCGCTGGCCGGTTCGTAGCTTTTAGGACGGAATTAGAGGTAGTGAACGAACAGCATGTCCTGCGCCCCAGTGCCACACATTTGCTATTTACCTACGGTACCTTACAGGAAGAAGCGGTACAGCTCGGTGTTTTTTCAAGATTATTGCACGGAAGCTGCGATACCTTGCCCAAGTATAAAATAGCATCAAAAAAAGTAGCCGATCGCTACCCCACCCTAGAGCACACAAAAAATGAGAAAGACCAAATAACAGGTCAAGTATATACCGTAAGTCCGGAAGAACTGAAACAAGTAGATGCCTACGAAGGAGCCGCTTACGAGCGTATACAAATCACATTGGTCTCCGGTAGGAAAGCATGGGCGTACCAAGCCAAGAACAGTTAGGAAGCAACCAACATCATGGGTAAAAAGAAAAAAAAGAAGGGCGAACCTTTCCGTAAAAAACACGAAGACAAAGGGCCGGTAAAAGCAAAAAAACACTTGGGCCAGCATTTTCTAAAGGACGAGGGTATCGCAAAACAGATTGCCGAAACCTTAAGCCTGGAACAGAGTACCAATGTCATAGAAATAGGTCCAGGAACCGGCGTGCTTACCAAGTACCTTTTATTACAGGAGATAGACCTTGTAGCGATGGATCTCGATGCGGACTCCATAATCTACCTTAACCATAGCTTTCCGTTAGAGCATCCAAAAGTCATGCAAGGAAAGGGATCCTTTAGGGTCATAGAAGCCGATTTTTTAAAATATGATCTGCATAGCCTTTTTAGCAATGAACAATTTGCCATCACAGGTAATTTTCCCTATAACATTTCTACCCAGATCGTTTTTAAAATGTTGGAAATGCGCCAGCACATCCCTGAATTTTCCGGTATGTTCCAAAAAGAAGTGGCACAGCGAATTTGCGCTCTCCACGGTAGTAAAACTTATGGTATTCTATCGGTCTTGGCGCAGGCTTTTTATGAGGCGGAATATTTGTTTACAGTGCATCCACAGGTATTTGATCCACCGCCCAAAGTACAATCCGGAGTCCTACGGCTTACCAGAAAAACGGATTTTGAACTGCACTGCGACGAAAAACTGTTCTATACCGTGGTGAAAACGGCTTTTAACCAACGTAGGAAAACACTTAGAAACAGTTTAAAGAGCCTTGATCTTTCAGATATTCTTAAAGAAGATACTATCTTTGACCAACGCCCAGAACAACTTGCCGTTGCCGATTTTATAGCACTTACCAAGAAGATAGCAGATGACACCCTTTAAACTCACCGATGAACTTGTAAACGAAATTGAGCAGCTCATTATATCTCAAGAAGATACAAAGCTCAATTCTCTGCTGGAAGATGTGCATTATGCAGATGTTGCAGAAATCATCAATGAACTTAACGAAAACGAAGCCACCTATCTTATAAAATTACTGGATAGCGATAAAACCTCCGATGTTCTTACCGAACTTAACGAAGATGTGCGGGAAGCCATTTTGGGGAATATGTCTTCCAAAGAGATTGCAGGGGAACTAGAGGAACTGGATACGGACGATGCCGCCGATATTATTGGAGAACTTCCCCAAGAAATTGTACAGCAGGTCATTTCCGAAATAGAGGACCGGGAACATGCCAAGGATATTGTAGACCTCTTACGTTATGATGAAAATTCCGCAGGCGGACTCATGGCAAAGGAACTTGTAAAAGTCCATGACAGTTGGAACGTCCTGGCCTGTGTAAAAGAAATGCGCGAACAAGCAGAAAACGTTACCCGCGTACATTCTATCTATGTAGTAAACGACGATGATATACTTATGGGCCGCCTATCCCTAAAGGATTTGCTAACCGCTAAGAACACCTCCAAAATAAAAGATGTATACATCCCTAAGGTAGACTCCGTAAACGTTAACGAGAAACCGGAGGAGGTTGCCAAGATCATGAGTAAATACGACCTGGAAGCCATTCCGGTAGTTGATGAAATTGGCAGATTGGTAGGGCGAATTACCATTGATGATATTGTAGATGTAATTCGTGAAGAAGCAGATAAAGACTACCAAATGGCCGCAGGTATCTCGCAAGATGTAGAAGCGGACGATAGTATATGGGAATTGACACGTGCACGCCTACCTTGGCTTATTTTAGGGCTCTTTGGCGGTGCAGGTGCGGCAGTTATCATGGGAGGTTTTGAGGAAATGTTCAGGCAATACACCATCCTCTTTTTGTTTACGCCTTTAATTGCGGCAATGGCCGGTAATGTAGGCGTGCAGTCCAGTGCGATCATCGTACAAGGTTTGGCAAATGATGATATTAAAGGAAGTATTGGGAGCAGGCTCGTAAAAGAAATGCTCTTGGCACTTCTCAACGGTGTAATTTTAGCTGCATTACTGTTGCTGTTTACATGGGTCTGGAAAGGAGATTTTCTCACGGCCTTGGCCATATCCCTTTCTCTAATTGCCGTTATCGTAGTTGCGGGCTTCATAGGCACCTTTACGCCACTCTTCTTGCACAAGAGAGGCATAGATCCGGCAATTGCCACAGGACCTTTTATCACCACCAGCAATGATATTTTTGGAATACTTATTTACTTTATGATCGCCAAGATGGTTTTGGGGATTTAGGGCATTCCGCACCAAAAAAGGTGCGGCCGGGCTATACGCACTACACGGTAGTTTGCTCCTATCCCTAATGCAAAAAAATACCGTACCTAGCAACTAAAATACACCAAAAGCGGTCTAACATAAAAAAAGAGTATGAAACCCATCAACCTTAAACAAAAACATTCCCAGTTCTCAAAGCAATGGCACCCACATCAAATCGCCACGGTAGACAACATGCAGGTGTTATTGGCTAAGGTACAGGGAGAATTCGTTTGGCATGCGCACGAAAACGAGGACGAGCTTTTTCAGGTCTTGAAAGGTACCTTGTACATGAAGTTCAGGGACCGTACAGAAGTGGTCAAGGAAGGCGAAATCATAGTCGTGCCCAAAGGCGTGGAACATTGCCCTGCTACACTAAATAATGAAGAAGTACATTTATTACTTTTTGAAAAACTGGACACCGCACATACCGGAGCGGTAAAGCATGAACTCACCCAAACCAACTACCCTAAAATCTAAGCCAGATGAAGGTATTACATGTAGATATAAACCACCCCTTGATTATTGAACAATTTAAAGCACTGGGGTTTACCAATGATGAGGACTACACGGCCACCAAAGCTGAAATAGAAGAAAAAATACACCGTTATGACGGACTCATCATCCGCAGTAGGTTTACGATAGACGAGTCCTTTCTTAGAAAAGCGACCCGGTTAAAGTTTATTGGCCGCTTGGGTGCCGGTCTTGAAAATATAGATACCCGTTTTGCCAAGGAACAGGGAATATTCTTGGCCGCCGCACCTGAAGGCAACAGAAACGCCGTTGGGGAGCACACCTTGGGAATGCTGCTATCCCTTTTCAACAAACTCAACAAAGCGGATCGAGAGGTACGTAATGGTACCTGGGACCGTGAAGGCAACAGAGGTCTAGAACTGGACGGAAAGACCGTAGGCATCATCGGGTATGGGAATATGGGCAAGGCCTTTGCCAAAAAACTACGGGGTTTTGATGTAGAGGTCATCTGTTATGACATCCAAGGTGGTGTAGAGGACGAAAACGCGCGACAGGTAGGGATTATGGAACTGCACCAACGAACGGAAATACTGAGTTTGCACGTACCACAAACCGAGGCCACCATAGGTATGATCAATACGGAATTCATAGACAAATTCCATCGTCCTTTTTGGATCTTGAACACGGCACGGGGCAAATGTATCCGAACGGAAGACCTTGTGGCCGCATTGCACTCCGGTAAAATTCTTGGCGCGGGCCTAGATGTGCTGGAATATGAAAAAACCTCTTTTGAAGATATGTTCAAAACAGCAACGGGCAATACCCAAATGCCCAGCGCTTTTCAAGAACTCCTAAAATTGGACAATGTACTGTTATCCCCACACGTAGCAGGGTGGACAGTGGAGAGCAAGAAAAAACTGGCGCAGACCGTGGTAGATAAAATCAAAAAGGAGTTTTGTTGAATCTCAAAGATTTCTTGAGGGAACGTTCTGCAACAGAAAGCACCAAATAGCCACTTGGCCTCAATCATCCACAGCAGTAAATACCATTTGCTTAAACTTCAAACTGGTTGCTCATGATACTGTTGACCGTAGTCCGGCTCAGTAATCGTACGCCTTTCAGTTCGCCTTTGCTAAGGCACATCTTTAAAAAAGTGGTGTAGTCGTTAGCGGTACTGGAGAATCCGGCGCAACCGAAAAAAAAGGTTTTAGCGCCTTTTAAGGGGTAATCGGGGTCGTAAAACGTAACCCGATACTTTACCCATTTGTTTCCTTCCTTACGCTGTCCAGCAACCAAGCGGTCCTGGTTTTCTTAAGAGGCAGAACCAAGGGGCTTCCATCCCCAAGGGTGCAAAAATCCTGGTTTTCAGAACATCATCAAAAGTCATTTCGGAAATCACTTCCACAAAATAGGCCGGCACGTCCAAACCCTCTATTAGGTTCGGCGATTGATTTATAGATGCCGTTTGCTCCAGGATATCTGTAAATACAGATAAGAAAAGCAGAAGGACTATTTTTTGTATCATAATTTCAATTGGTGATCGCTCTACAAATAGGGAACGTTTTATTTCTTAGTTTTTGCGTTAATTTCAAATAGTACGGAAGACATAGCATAATTTAAACCTATTTTCAGCTCCGCTATTAATCCCATGAAAGTTGGTGTGCTTCTTATGGATGTCTTATATTAGACCCTATTAATTACGTTATGACGTCTATTCTTTGAGCTTAAACCGCCTCCGGAATAACTTGAAATCTGATCAACAAACCAAACAACCTCTATTTTATGGATTTTTTAGCGATTTTATCTTTTGTAGGATTTACCACCTTGGTTGCCATTATAGCTTGGTATTCCACAAAATCAACGAACGAAAAATCATCCGACGGATACTTTTTGGGCGGGCGTAGTCTTACCGCGGGTGTTATTGCCGGCTCCCTATTATTAACCAACCTATCTACAGAACAAATCGTTGGACTTAATGGAGACGCCTACAGGGACGGAATTTTGGTCATGGCCTGGGAAACCTTAGCGGCTATCGCCATGGTTATCTGCGCCATATTTTTACTGCCCCGGTATTTAAAAGGGGGCATAAGCACCATACCTACTTATTTGGAACGTAGATTTGACACCACGACAAAAGCAATGACCTCGGGACTATTTTTAAGTGGTTATGCAATCGTTTTATTACCCATTGTGCTCTACTCAGGTTCCTTGGCCATCAGTGGCATGTTCGATCTACCCGGTAAGCTGGGTATTTCCGAGTGGGCATCTATTTGGCTCTGTGTTTGGACCATTGGTATCATTGGTGGTATTTATGCAATTTTTGGCGGACTAAAAGCGGTTGCGGTATCCGATAGCATCAATGCGATCGGTTTATTGTTGGGCGGACTCCTAATTCCTGTTTTCGGACTCTTGGCGATAAGCGACGACGGTAGTATTTTAGGAGGAATCACAAAATTAACCGCGGAGCATCCCGAGAAATTCAATGCCATCGGTTCCGAATCTTCCAGTATTCCCTTCCACACCATTTTCACGGGTATGGTGCTGGTACAGCTCTTTTACTGGGGTACCAACCAACAAATTATTCAACGTGCGCTTGGGGCAAAAAATCTCGTAGAAGGCCAAAAAGGACTTATGTTGGCCGCATTTTTTAAAATATTGGGACCCATTATTGTTGTGTTGCCAGGTATCATAGCCTATCACATGTTCGACGGACAGTTGGAACGGCCGGACCAGGCATACCCCAAATTAGTGGCCGAGGTTCTGCCCCCGGCTTTTGTAGGTTTCTTTGCAGCGGTACTTTTCGGGGCCATCTTAAGTTCCTTTAATAGCGCCTTGAATAGTTGTGTCACCTTGTTCGGTGTGGATATTTACAAACAATACATCAATAAGGAGGCCCCGGAGAGTTTGGTGGTACAAAAAGGGAAACAGTTCGGGATCGGCCTGGCCCTTTTCGCCATGGTACTTGCACCGTTTTTATACTATGCATCCAGCGGATTGTTCGGTTATTTACAACAGGTAAACGGGGCGTATAGCGTGCCTATCCTAGCAGCTATTGTCGTAGGGTTTTTGACCAAACGGGTACCCGCCATTGCGGCGAAAACGGGAATTGCCTTCGCTTTTATAGTCTATGTCGCCTACATCGTTCTATCGAGAGGTATTGGTGTAGAATGGCTACCGCACATGCTGGATGTGCAGGCGATTACCTTTGTATCTACCATTATTTTGATGTTGGTTATAGGAAAATTAAATCCAAGGGAAACAGACTATGTGCAGGATTATACCAAGGAGGTGGACATTACCGCTTGGAAATATGTAAAACCCGTGGGCCTTGTCATCACCTTGGTGGTTATTAGCACCTATATTATTTTTAGGTAACGAGCTTGATGTATTTTTAAGATCGATGCAAAAAAAAAGTAGGACTCAAAAAAAGATTTCCTGTGCCAACCGAAACGTATTGGCGTGGGCATCTACAATGGTTTTGATATCCGGGGAGTAGCCTCCGCCCATACTACATTGCACAGGGATTCCAAGCTTCTGGCAGGTTTCCAACACAAAGCGATCACGCTCTTTACAACCTTCGACCGTTAATCCCAAGGTGCCTAACTTGTCGGTCGCGATGACGTCTACGCCGCAGAGGTAAAAAATGAAATCAGGTTGTTCTTCCTGGATCAGTTTTGGGAGTGTATTTTTTAAGATGGACAGATATTCTTTATCCGATGTGCCTTTTTTCAGGGGAATATCCAAATCGGACCGTTCTTTCTTGAACGGATAATTGGACGCACCATGCATGGAAAAGGTAAAGACCGATGCATCATCCCTAAAAATCTCCGCGGTGCCGTTTCCTTGATGTACATCCAAATCTACGATGAGTATTTTTTTGGCTAGTTTTTGAACCTGTAGGTAGCGTGCGCCAATGGCTTGGTCGTTCAACATACAAAAGGCCTCGCCCCTATCCGTATACGCGTGGTGCGTGCCTCCTGCTATGTTCATCGCTACGCCATGTTGCAAAGCAAACTCACAGCCCTTCATAGTGCCATCGGCGATGATGCGCTCTCGTTCTACCAAATCTTCGGTCAGCGGAAAACCGATTTTCCGAGCTTCTTTTGGCGGAATCTTAATATTCAATAAATCATAAAAATACTCAGGGTCGTGTACCGCCACGATATATTTATCGTTGGGGATTTCAGGTTCAAAAAAATTATGTATTTCACAGGTCCCCTCGTACAGTAACTGTTTTGGCAAGAGTTCATACTTGAGCATCGGAAATCGATGGCCTTCCGGTAAGGGATGTTGGTAGATAGGATGAAAGGCAATTTTAAACATACTTTGGTTTCGTTTTAGTACTTGGTTTCTAGTGGCTTATTAATTATTCAGCAGCATTACATAGCCAACTTTTGGCGGTAGTATTTCTTGATTTGTCCGTTGGCAAAGAAAAAGGATGCAAAGATAACCACCGCTATCACAAAGAGTAAAATCCCAACAACCCCTTTATCCTGTGTCCAGAAATCCACTGGAGCAATATAGGACATGGCATCCCTCTGTTTTTTCCGTTCCGCTATTTTGGCGAGCTTCCGAACGTGTACGATCTCAAAACTTGGCGCTTTGTTATGTTGGGCCTTGTTCGTGTTGATAAGGGCCATATCCTGGGTGTCCATCGGCTTTTGATTCTTCGGCCTAAGGCAAAACAGATGGCGATCGCCACAATTTCGTAGGGCATTCATCCTATCCTCAGGCATATAGATAAACGGAATGGGTAAAAAATGGGACGCAAAGGCCACATCAGGTTGAAAGCGATCGCCATAACTTCTTATTTGCTGTTCCAAAGTGGCATTGTCCACACCCAACAAACTGGCCTTGGCCTTTTCTCGCGAAGCCTCGGATACGTCCGTACTTTTGGCAATGGCCCCAATGATCGCCATGCGATAGTCTTCCAAGATCTTGGCCGATGCCGGCTTGTGCCCCAGCAAAACGCCCGGTTGCACCTGAGATACGCGCATGATGATCTTATACTCTTCCACCGTAAGTAGGAACGGACGGTTGTTGTGGCCGAAACTGACATCAACATAGTCAAACGGTTCGGTGGGTCTCAACACCTGATGGCCATAGGTGCTATCTTCCGTAAAAAGGGGCAAACCGCGTTCCGCAAGCATTTCGGCATTAATGGCTTGCCCCAAATTCAATTCCGCTTCCAGGTGCATCACCGTGTTTTCAAGGGCTTGCACCTCTTTATTGTTGTTTTCCAGTTGAGTGGAAAGGTAAATGGACCCAAAAACGCCCACAATGGCAGCTACGAAAGCGAAGGCCAACCAAAAATGATGTCCCCTGACAAGCGGCAATCCCTGTCTTACATCTTCCTTAACGCTGAGCGGCCCACAGGAAAGAGCTTGGTATTGGTAGTCTTGAAAGCGGCTCATTTTTGTGCCTATGTTTCTTATTCGGTACAGATAGCTAAAGGCGGTATTGGAGGCATCTTTGCGCCTTACGGCCCACAAGGATAATTTTGGCAGCAGTTCTTCATCTTTGAATATGGGATAAATGTAGGGTTGCCAGTGCGGGGGTATTTGAAAGTGGGTATTGTTGAGTTTGTACACTTTTTCGGTATGGCCCACAGGGTCTATCTGAATTCCCAATTGTCCCGAAAGTTCTACCGCCTCCAAATGCTTTAGGGACAACCATATTTTTGTCCGTTTTGGGTAGCGTTTCCACGTTAAGGCGATAAAGCCCAAGGAGAGCAGTAAGGGAATTCCAAAGCGTACCAAACCGGATAGTAGGGGCGACGAAATCAATGTGCCCAGAAAAATCCCGATCAAGAGCCATAGGCCAAAAAGAATTGAAAATACAATGGCCAAATAGGAAACATAGTCGAGCAAAGCCAATATCCGAACCCAGTTGGATTTTCTAACGTAGCGCATTTCCTCTAGGGTAAGCGGGCGTGTTTGCCCTACCTCGACTTCTACCGTGGTTGTGAAAACAGAAAAGCTATCCCTTGTTTTTTCGTGTTTTGGGGTTTTGGTCATTGGGTGGTGTAGGTTTACTTATTTCTATGTTCCGATAAAATGGGATGCTGTAGTTTTTATAAAAATGCGCAAACCTGAGGTTAATTCTAAAATTTAGAAGTTGTAATAACATAAGTTATTTTATCACAGCCATGAATCGTTAACCTCAGAAAAATTTATTTCAAAATTCAGTTTGTATTCGGTTTTAAGCAATGAGAGCATTTTTTTGAATTCAGGTTTTGAGTTTGGCGAGATGTAAATATTCTTAACAAGTTCATTTAAATCTACTTCTACTAATTTACTTTCATGCTCTTCGTCATGTCTGCAAGAGGTTATACAACGTAGTTCTTTCTCAGAACTATAATAATTAAGTTTTACCAGAAAAGGATAGTACAAATTGTTGGTTGGGTATCGAAAATTTTCTTCATCAAAATAACTGACTTCTCCAATGTAAATATCTCTTTCAGTTTTATTGAAACAACTAATAAGAGAAACGAAGTCTGTCTTAATTGCAATTCCCATTTTGTCCTTAGCATACATTTTCCACATCGCAAAAGATTCCTTCTCGTCGTAAGTCCATGAAGAAATTAATGTCTCTTTTCTTAAATGTGATTCTAAATAATCATTTGTGTCTTGGTTGTTAGTATTCCCATTTTCTTTATCCTCTGCAATCATCAGTTCGTAAACAATCTTTGGGATGCGACCTTCATAGTTGTCTCCTAAATTTTCAGCATTTGAAAAATACAATGAACTAGTTTCAAGAAGATTTAAAAATTTCCAAAAATCCATATATCTCCAAATAGGCTTATGAAGAGATTCTTTAATTATAAAAGTTGGATGGTCTTTGTTGTACATAACTTATGTTATTACAAATATAATCGTAATTACTCTGACATAAAAAGTAGCGCGGCCAATCAAAACCAAAGAAGATGTATGCTATAAAATACCAACCAACTACACTACCTTTGTGGTCATGCATAATGTCATCACAAAAGATATAGCCCATTGCCAGCAATTGTTAAAAGACAACCAATTGGTGGCCGTCCCCACAGAAACGGTGTACGGACTGGCAGCGAATGCTTTTGATACGGATGCCGTGAACCAAATTTTTGAAATGAAAGGTCGGCCGCATTTTAATCCTTTGATCGTTCATATTCATGACACCGGTCAATTAAAGGACTTGGCAAAAGACATTCCGGAGGAGGCCCTAAAATTGGCAAAAGCCTTTTGGCCCGGTTCCCTAACGTTGATTTTACCCAAACAAGCCACTGTTCCTGATATCATAACAGCAGGTAAGCCTACTGTGGGCGTTCGGATGCCGAACCACCCCATGACTTTGGAATTATTAAAGGGATTACCTTTTCCTTTGGCGGCTCCAAGCGCAAATCCCTTTACACGTGTGAGTCCAACTTCAGCGGAACATGTAGCAAATTATTTTGGTACTCGCATCCCTGCAATCTTGGATGGCGGGCCTTGCCAAGTAGGGTTGGAATCTACCATTGTCGGTTTTGACGGGAATACTCCCGTGGTGTATCGCAAAGGCGGAATTTCAATTGAATCCATAGAAAACGTGGTCGGCAAGGTAACCGTGCTGACCGAAAACGACACCGCACCCCAAGCGCCCGGGATGCTGTTAAAACATTACTCCCCAAGCACCCCGTTGATCATAAGTGATGACATTCAACAAAGTCTTATTACCCATAACAATAAGCGTATTGGCGTACTATCCTTTTATTCCGACGATTTTTCGGGCGCGGAAATTATTAAAGTATTATCACCGTCTAAAAATCTTGACGAAGTCGCACGAGTGCTTTTTGCTACCTTACATGAACTCGACACCCTACATCTCGATTTGATTATTGCGGAACGCTTCCCTGAAGAAGGTCTGGGAAGTAGCATTAATGACCGTTTGCGCAGGGCGCAGAATTAACCACGTTTAATTTATTTCATCGATGACCTTGGTTTCGAAAAAAACGATAAGCTGATCTGCAGTAAAGTATTCATCTTCACAGGTGTAAAGAACATCTGAAAGGTACAACTCGGTCTCATTATTTTCGTTTTCCAAAAAAGTGAATGAGTATTCGAATAAGCCCGTGCACGACTCAACTTGAAAAGTAATGATTCCAAAGGTTTGATTGTTTTCGTTCGTTAAATCTTCCAGGTATTCGGCAGATGTAAGTGCCTCAAATTTCGCACGAACCGTATCTATGCCGTATGGCAGTATATAGCTTTTGTCCAATGGTATGAATTCATTTACTTGGTCATCCACCCGACTAGTGGCGGTGAATGCAAAAACAGCAATTCCTAAAGCTAGTACTTTAGAAATTTTTAAACTGGATAAAACGTATGCTTTTTTGGCATACATGCAGGCTAACGGGAGAACGCTCAAAGCGAAAAGATCGGTATGGTCAACAACTCTTGCAATTGTGAAGGGTGCGTAGGTATTCCATAACCCAATAAACGAACCGCTTATAGGAGATTTCCATAGTATAAACAATAGACCTATAATGAATACTATTGGTTTTTGCGCTTTCTTAGAAAAGGATAAAAAGAAAAGAGAAAACGCAAACAGACCTGCAAAATCGGATAGTTTTCCTGTAAACCAGTTGTGCAACTCAGCCTTTAGGTAAAAATCGTTCAGGAACAACAACGAAATACCGATAACAAAACCTGGGGATGTTAATAAATTTAATTTTGTGTGGCGCATCCGTTTAAAGTATTTTCAGTTTTCTGTTTTAAAACAACTATGCCGGAGTAAACCCTACTTACTGTTGTGGGATGTTACGTTTCAATTCGATAAAAAAATTTCTTGTCTAATAGGATACAAAAAGGCTGAAGCAATTAAAATTAACCTTTAGCGAACAACCCTAAATCTTATGCATCGCCAATTGAATACGTTTCCGTGGAATATCCACAGATAATACCTTTACGATAATCTGTTGGTGCAAATGCACATGTGCGTTCACATCTTTTACGAAGGTGTTGGACAGGTTGGATACATGGATCAGCCCGCTTTCCTTGATACCGATATCTACAAAACAGCCAAAGTTGGTGATATTGTTTACGATTCCCGGTAATAATTGCCCCTCCCTAAGGTCTTCTATGGAACGTATATTTTGGTCAAAGGTGAATACCTTGGCTTTTTCGCGCCGGTCCAATCCCGGCTTTTCGAGTTCTTCCAAAATATCTTTTAATGTCGGAAGGCCCACGTCATCCGTACAATAATTTTTCAACTCTATTTCTTGTAGCAAGGTTTTGTTTCCGATCAGATCCAGCACCTTGGTTTTTTTATCTTTCGCCATTTGCTGTACTACGGCGTAGCGCTCGGGATGCACTGCGGAATCGTCCAAGGGATTTTCCCCGTCTTTGATACGAAGGAATCCCGCACCCTGTTCATAGGCCTTACCCCCCAAACGGGCGACTTTCTTAATTTCGTTCCGTGATGCAAAAGCCCCATGTTCACTCCTATGGTTCACAATATTCTCCGCCAATTTTGGGCCAATTCCACTTACATAACTCAATAATGGAACACTGGCGGTATTGATGTTTACACCCACCGAGTTTACACAGCTCTCTACCACACGGTCCAACGCCGTCTTTAATTTGGTTTGATTTACATCGTGTTGGTACTGTCCCACCCCAATGGACTTTGGGTCTATTTTTACCAATTCCGCAAGAGGGTCGGCCAAACGCCTTCCAATTGAAACCGCGCCCCTTACCGTTACATCATAATTGGGAAACTCATCCCTGGCAATTTTAGAGGCGGAATAAATGGATGCCCCGGCCTCGCTCACCACAAAGACTTCGATCGGGTCTCTAAACTGTACCTTTTTGACCAAGCGTTCGGTTTCCCTGGATGCCGTGCCGTTGCCAATGGCGATGGCTTCTATTCTATAGGCATTGGCCAGGGAACTCAATTTTTTTATCGCCCCGGAAACATCATTCTGCGGTGCATGGGGATAAATGGTTTCATTATGTACCAAATTGCCCTGGGCATCCAAACAGACCACCTTACAACCTGTACGAAAGCCCGGGTCAATAGCCAATATGGTTTTCTCCCCTAGCGGTGCCCCTAATAACAATTGCCTTAAGTTCTTGGCGAAGACCCCAATAGCTTCCTCATCTGCCTTTTCTTTGGCACTTTTTACCAATTCGTTGCTCAACGAAGGGAACAAAAGCCTTTTATAGGCATCTGCAATCGCCATTTGAATCTGGGACGCGCACTCGGTATTCGGGTTTTTAATGATGCGTTGTTCTATTCGTTGCAAGGCACGTTCATCGTCAATCTCAATTTTAATACGGATGAATTTTTCCGATTCCGCACGGGAAATAGCTAAAAATCGATGCGATGGACAACGATTCAAAGCCTCGCTCCAATCAAAATAATCGCGGTATTTCTGTGCTTTTTCCTCGTCCTTTTGCTTGGCTATTACTTTGGTGGTAATCTGGGCGAATCGTTCTAACTGACTACGCAGCTGGTTTCTAATATCGGTACGTTCGTTGATCCATTCCGAAATAATATGCCGGGCACCTTCCAGCGCTTCATCCTCGTTCCGTACATCTTTGTTCACGTACTTGCCAGCCAAATATTCGATATCCTCCGAACGCTGCGCCATGATGATCTTGGCCAAGGGTTCCAGTCCGTTTTTACGCGCTACTTCTGCTTTTGTCTTTTTACTTTTCTTAAAGGGTAGATACAAGTCTTCCAATTGAATCAAGTCGGTGGCCGATTCGAATTTAGTCTTGAGTTCCAGTGTCAAGGCATCCTGTTCGTCTACCGCCTTGATGATCGCTTTTTTGCGTTTTTCCAAGGCTTCAAACTGCTCTTTAAACTGCACGATGGCCCCGATCTGAACTTCATCTAAATTACCCGTACGTTCCTTTCGGTACCGGGAAATAAAAGGCACCGTACAATCTTCATTGAGTAGGGCTACGGTATTTTGGATGCTCTTTTCAGGGAGTTGGGTGTGTTTGGTAATAAAAGATATAAGGTTCATGGCTGGTGATAAGCAACAAAGATAAAAAATACCCATTACTAGGTATTGTTTCGGATTTGTATTTACAATACTCTTGGTGAACGAAAGTCGACCACCATTCCCTCTCCGGTCCTTTTAACCCGGTCCCCCTAAAAATTCAGTTTTAGCAACCCACAATGTCCCCTAATAGACGGATATAATAATAAACACTAAATACATGATTATGAAAAAACCAATGATGGTATTAATTTGCGCAATGATGGCCTTTAGTGCCTGTAACAAAGATGATGATGGGCCAGTGAAAGAGCCTAAGAACGAAACAGTAAAACCACCTAAGGAGGAAACAGTAGAACCGCCAGCGGTGCTTACAGGTGTTTTTAGGGATAGCGAGGTACAGGGCCTTAGTTTTAGCACCACCACGCAGAACGGAATCACAAACGACAAGGGCGAATTCACCTATCTAGAAGGTGAGACGGTTACTTTTAAAGTTGGAGAACTTACGTTGGGCAGCGCAACAGGAGCTGCTTTGATCACGCCTATTTCACTACTGCAAACCGTAGATGCATCTGCTTCGATAGAAAGCCATGAAGTGCAGAACATGGCGGCTTTCCTACAAACATTGGATAAGGATGCCGATCATAGCAACGGCATAGAAATTAATGCTAGCGTGGTTGGTGCCATTGGCCTACCCGGAATAGACTTTTCCGTACCTATAGAAAGCACTTTGGCAGATATAGTGCTCAACGTAGCTCAGAACGAAGGAACCGCCTTGAAAATAGTCTATCCAGGAGAAGCGGCAGAAAACATGGCCGGTGCTTTGAATATTGAGTACACCGCATCTCCTAATTATACGCTCACGCACTTTATGCCTACATTAAAGGCGTATTTTCAGAGCTATGATCGTAACCATACACCGGCATCCGCAGTGTATAAAAACACTTTTGATGAAGAAGGAAAACTTCTTTCCACCTCCATTATTTCGAGGTTTTCCGGAAAAGTATTCTATGACTTTACCTTTAGCGCTTATGCGACCAATGGCCAACCTACGAACGGAAGCTATACGCAGTACAATGCAGCTAGTCTCAACGGTGGCTCTTTTGGTTTCCAAACTAGTATGTTGGATATAGAACTTACCTACAATGCCGATAACCAATTAGCAACGTTTACGGAATTAAGGGATGGACAAAGATTTAATACCAACCAATTTACCGCGTTTGACGAAGAAAATAGACCTTTGGCATACTTTAGGGATTTGGCCGAAAACGACTCGGATGTTACGTTTACAATCTCGCTTAGTTTTACCTACGAGAACGGACTTATAAAAACATCGGGGCGTGATTACTATAGGGAGGAAACCGGAGAGGATTATTATTACTTGGACGAAACGCAACGAGACTTCACATACACCTACAACGAATATAACAACATTACGGTAATAGATTATCCCCGTTCATTTGAGTTCACTTCTATCCTTAATGGAGAAGAAAACAATAGTCTCCTTGAATCTGTCGCCAAAGAGACGTTCAAATATGACAGTTCCCAAAAGTTGACTTCAATTACCAAAAACGAGCAAGGTACCAATACCGATGGGTCTTCTTTTCTACAAAATAGTGTAAGTATTTTTGATGAAAATGAGCTATTGGAGTCGCAAAACTATACCTCACCTAACTCAGAAACAAGCATAGACTATGAGGCCGGATTGCAGGTGTCCTATGTTTCCATTTTCAACGGTCAAGTTACTAGGGAAGAGGAATACGGTGACGATGGATCTTCCGTATCCACAACCTATTATTATGATGTAAATGGTAATCTTAAGGACACTATAAAACGTGAATATAATGCCGATTTTAACTTATTCAATGAAGTTTACACCTACTTTTTTGAAGATGGTACGGTAGACGCCATTTATGATCTGGATTACGATGCCAATGGCAACCGTATCAAGGAAACAGGCCTCGATGCCAATGGTGATATCTTTTCAGTTTGGTACTATGAAAAAAATCTATTAACTAGACAGGATATCTATTTTGAAGGTGAGTTCGATTACTATTCTGAATATACTTATAATGATACTATAGAATTGATAGCGCTAAGGAACTTTTGGCCAGATGGTGAATTATTCGGGATGATTGCCTATACCTATTATCCTGATGGAAACTGGGAAAGCTTGACATATAGCGATGCCAATGGCGAAGTATACCTGAACGATTTTTACGAGTACGATGAAGATGGATTTTTATTGCGCATAACAGGAACAGGGGGCAACGGCATAACCAATTACATTTTGTTTTATGAAAACGGGGTGTTGGTCAGAGAGGAGATTTATGACGATAGTGGCGAGTTAGTCGATGTTATTGAGTACAACACCACAGGAAAAAGTAGCGTGCTTGCCCAAAAACGTTCAAATATTACGGCCAATATTGTTGCGATGCCAGCGCAAAATCACACATTTGTAAGGGAAACAAGTGCATTTAATAGTACTACAATAAGCTCGCAGCGTAGAAAGAACAAGGTAAAAATACCCACAAACAATAAGCATTTGCAAAGGGCTTCTACACGCATTCAAAAAATAAGGATGGGTACCGAATAAGTGTAAAAACAGTAAATAGCTTAGTTTGAGTTAGCCAAAAATCTCCAGTCAGTAGACTGGAGATTTTTTAATTTATAGTATTTCCATTTTGAACGCCACCCGTATCCGGATTCACAAACACCAATTTCCCATCGGCATCTTCGGTCATTAAAATCATGCCTTCACTTTCCACGCCGCGCAGGGCTCTTGGTGCTAAATTGACCAGGACCGTGACTTGTTTTCCAACAATTTCCCCAGGCGTAAAACTCTCTGCTATTCCTGAAACGATGGTGCGCACATCCAAACCAGTATCTACCTTTAGTACCAATAATTTTTTGGCCTTGGGCATCTTCTCCGCTTCGATAATGGTACCTACGCGCATATCCAGTTTGCTAAAATCATCAAAAGTGATGGTGTCCTTTTGTGGTGCTACGGCTTTGTTCATTTGTTCGTTTGCTTTTTTGGTAGCTTCTAGTTTGGCCAGTTGGGCTTCAATTTCTTGATCTTCTACTTTACGGAATAATAGTTCGGCTTTATTTATTTTATGATCTGATCCAAGTAGCGTTTCTTTTGTAGAAACATCGCTCCAATTTAAAACACCATTTTGGGACTCCTTTTTTAGGTTCGCAGCAATCTGCTGAGGGTTGGCCGCGTCGCTATGCTCCTCGCCAAGACGTAGTATTTTTTTAAGCTTATTGGAAGTAAACGGTAAAAATGGCTCACTTAAAACTGCTAGCCCGGTGGCGATCTGCAAGGCCACATACATAATGGTCTTTACGCGTTCTTCGTCTTGCTTTATCACTTTCCAAGGCTCTTCGTCCGCCAGATATTTATTACCCAAACGGGCTAGGTTCATCAATTCCTGACCTGCCTCCCTAAAACGGTAGCGTTCAATAGAGCTGGAAATGGTTTCTGGAAATTGTTTTAATGCGGCCAACGTTTCCAAATCTATCTCTGAAAAATCGTTCGGTTCCGGTATAAGCCCATCATAATATTTATTGGTCAATACCACTACCCGGTTGATGAAATTCCCAAAAATGGCCACCAACTCGTTATTGTTCCGAGCTTGAAAATCCTTCCAAGTAAAGTCGTTGTCCTTGGTCTCCGGCGCATTGGCCGTTAGGGTATACCGCAAGACATCTTGCATTTCCGGAAACTCCTGTAGATATTCATGCAACCAAACCGCCCAGTTTTTAGAAGTGGATAGTTTGTTCCCTTCCAGATTCAAAAACTCATTTGCCGGTACGTTTTCGGGCAGGATAAAATCGCCATGTGCTTTTAAAATAGTAGGGAAAATAATACAGTGGAACACAATATTATCCTTACCTATAAAATGCACCAGTTTCGTGTCTTTGGATTTCCAGTAGGGTTCCCAGTTCTTCCCTTCTCTTGAAGCCCACTCCTTTGTAGAAGATATATAACCAATAGGTGCATCGAACCACACATACAATACCTTGCCATCCCCACCTTTTACAGGAACGGGAATGCCCCAATCCAGATCACGTGTTACCGCCCTGGGTTCCAGTCCGCCATCGATCCACGATTTACATTGTCCGTATACATTAGGTTTCCAATCGTTCTTATGGCCTTCTAAAATCCATTTTCGCAAAAAATTCTCATAACGGTCCAAGGGCAAAAACCAGTGCGTGGTTTCCTTGGTCGTAGGAACAGACCCGGTTATTGTAGATTTTGGATTGATAAGGTCCGTAGCGTTTAAGGTAGAGCCGCAATTTTCACATTGATCTCCGTAGGCTTCCTCATTGCCACATTTGGGACAGGTGCCCGTAACAAAGCGATCGGCCAAAAACTGCTTGGCCTCATCATCGTACAATTGTGCGGTGGTTTCCTCTATAAAATCGCCCTGCTCGTATAATTTTACAAAAATATCGGAGGCTGTTTTATGATGGATCTGTGCAGAAGTCCTGGAATAATTATCAAAAGTAATCCCAAAATCCAAAAACGATTGTTTGATGATGGCATGGTATTTATCCACCACCTCTTGTGGCGTAATCCCTTCTTTCTTCGCTTTCATGGAAATAGCTACCCCATGCTCATCACTGCCACATATAAAGGCAACGTCTTTTCCAATACCCCTTAAATATCTGGCGTAAATATCTGCAGGGACATAAACACCAGCCAAATGGCCAATATGAATAGGCCCGTTCGTATAGGGCAGTGCTGCGGTAATCGTGTATCTTTTTGGTAACTCTAATGTGGCCATCTAATTCTATTAAGCCACAAAAATACTGAAATTGTTGCTGGAAATAGTAGGATATTCGGCATCAAAAATGTCTCGCCGTTGCCAACGTATTAATTTAGCGAATTTGCATAAAACAAAACCTTCGACGCATCTAAAAGACACGACCGAAGGTTAAGTACATAGTGGGGAAAATTTTAAGCTACCATAACGGACTTGCTCATTCTTTGGTTTTGTACACTAATGCGATAAATGTACTTACCGGTAGATAAATGCTCGGGCAGGCGTTCTCGAATATTGATTTCTGTGGAACCTTCTAGCATCATTTCATTAAAGACGGTTCCGACATTTTGCCCCAAGATGTTGAACAGTTGAATATCTACATGAGCCGAAAATGGCATTTCCAGATAGATATGCGGTGTACTGTCCGTTGGGTAGTAGGGTTTATGCACAACGGCATTTAAAAGATTTGGGTCGAAAGGGGCTGTTGACGGATCGCTTCCGTCCGGGTCTGCGGGCGTTGGTGGTGTTACATCCCCGTCACTGTAGGCAATATCCGGAAAATCCACGCCACTGCAATTAAAACCTAGGTTTACCGGTGCGTACGGGTGGTCCAATAAATGTTGTTCCACTAAGGGAATGTCTACACATAGCCATTCCGCCAGCACCGTGGCATATAGGTCTCTAAAATCCATGGTATATTCCAGATTTCCCCTACCATCGGGATCTTCCAAGGTAGGATGGTCACCAACAAAAGCACTACCATTAAGTCCGGAACCAAAAAATAGGGTCGGTGCCGCTTTACCATGATCGGTACCATTGGAGCCATTTTCAAAAATCCGACGTCCAAATTCGGAAAAAGTCATGCTCAACACCTTATCATCTTGCTGCGTAAAAGCTAAATCTTGATAAAAAGCATTCACGGCAACGGATAAATTGGTCATAAGCCGTTCATGTGCCAAGGGTTGGTTACCATGGGTGTCAAAACCGCCCATGGAAATCATATACACTTTGGTTCCCAAGTTGCCTTTGATGAGTTTTGCCAATAGTTTCATTTGTCTGGCAAAACCGTTGTCTTGATATTCTACTTGGTTTTGACCTCTTTCGTAAGCATCATGGATAATTCCGGAATACTCGTAGGTGGTATTCGCGACACCCCTTAAAAATTTAAGCTGATCACCGTACATACAATCGTTAAAAAGCTCGTCTCCAAGACCATAAACAACTCCGGATTCCGCAATTTCCTCTAGCTGATTAATATTTGAGGTGGTGAACGCGTAGTTGGTTTCTTCACCTTGGAACACCAAATTACCGAACTGGCCAATTTGAATCGCCGCAGGTGCTGCAGGTGGATTAATAAGGTAATCCGGATATACATTTTCAAAATGTCTTCCCATCCAGCCGGTATTCAACCCACTGAATCCGTTGGTATCCAAATCGGTATTGGCAAAAATATCGGAGCCCGTGAAATGTGAAAGACTCTGGCCTTCATAACCTACACCGTGCGCCGCTTTAAACTGACCTTCGCCCCAGAGGGATTCCAATGCACTCATATAAGAAGGTACGCCAAATTCATCGGTGAGTTTTAACACCTTGCTTTCAGGAATATAAATATTGGGCCTCGCATTTGCATAGGCGTCATACTGTTCGATAGGTATAACGGTACTTAGACCGTCGTTACCACCGGATAGGCGAATGAGAATAAGAATATTGTCCGTTTCAGCCGCAGCAATACCGGCCGATAATGGAGACGGCGCGTTTGCAGTAAGCATATTCGAACCAAGCATCATGGAGCCGGATCCGGCTATTCCCAGTGCTTGTAGAAAGGAACGGCGGCTCCAGTATTTGTGTTCGTCGTCATGACCTTCGTGTTGTAATCCTTTATGAGGGGTGTGGTGTGTATGGCACATAGTAGTAGGTGTTATTTTAATTGATATTCAGGTTGTCTTGCTAGATATTGTAAAAGAAGGTATACTTGGAACGGGGCTTGGGGCCAACCGAACAAGGTCCAGGATTCCTGGTTCCCTCCTTCAAAATATACTTCTTCTACATCGCTCCTGAAAATAGCGAAGGCTTTATCATACTCTCCTTCGTCCAAAAGTCCTTTTGGGAGTATAAAATCAATAATCAATCTAGCAACAACATCGGGGTTATAGGTGGTTAAACCAACGTTACCCGTAATGGACAGTCCCAAACGTCTAAACTGCTCGTTATCCTGTTGGTAGAACATCTCCAGGATACTCTCCATGGTAAGCCAACGACCTATTATAAAATTATTGTTGATCCACTGTCTGTCGCGTTGCCAACCGGCCACGTCAAAAGGGTCAAAAAGTTCCTGGCTTAACAATCTGCTATAATTGACCACCTCGCTTATATTCGTATCCGTATACGCGAAATCTGTTTCGTTTAAGGTATTAAAGTACAGATCAAACGGACTCTTAATTATAACACCAATAGCCTCATCGTCAAAGAAATGTTGACTTTTAAATAACTGTCTCAACACGGGCGCCAATTCAAAATTGTTGGAGACCATGGTGGCGGCCATGCCGTTTAAGATAGCCTCGGCCTCCGGTGCCAAAGCATCTGGGTGGACGAAAAATTTATATAATTTCTTGGAGATGAAGAATGCGATTTGATCTGCCCTTTCATTGAAAAGGATATCGATTACATCATCATAGCCCCAATTTCCGGTCTGTCCCAAAATGGTCTTGGTACCGGCATCGTGACGGTCCGCCCTAAAAGTTACCTGCGAACAGCCCTCTTCCCCGCGTTCTACATATCCGGTTAGCGCCCTGGCGGTCTCTATAATATCTTCTTCCGTATAACCCTGTCCTTCTCCCAAGGTAAATAGCTCATATAGCTCACGGGCATAGTTTTCATTGGGATTGTTGCCGTTGTTAAAAGCACCGTCCAAATAAAACAACATGGCGCTCGTAAGTCCAATTTCACTGACAAAGGTCTTAAAATTCCCTAAGGCGTTGCGTTGTAAACAATTGATGTAATGATAGAGAAAGGAGTTACAGTTATATACATCTACCTCGGTAACAAAATGATTGCTCCAAAAAAAACTCAAACGGTCACGAAGATTGTTTTTCAATAATCCATTTGCATAATCCAGTCGAAACTGGGCGCGCTGTTCGTTTCTCAACTGTCTTCTGGCATCGTTATCCTCAGGATAATTTGCATTGTTCCAGTTTGCCCAAACGGGAGCCGGTAAAACAGGCATATTCAAGGCTTGGTCTACCAAGGAGTCTACGAGTGTACCTGCGTTTTGACCTACTGCCTGCTGAATAGTTTCCACAGATGCGCTAAATCCTAGCCTCCGGTATAGGTGCAAAGCACGTGTTTGGTCCAGGGGTACTGTGTACGGCGCAAGAGTAGAAGTATTACAATTAATGAAATATTCCATAGTCTTAAAAAGGCGTTAGTAAATTACGTTCATAGAGTTGGGGCTCTTATCTAACGTAACGAAATTTGGCTTAGTACGCTAAACCTGTTATTTTCGTTAACTGACATTCGAATGTACATTGTAAAATCGAAAATGACCGTTGAAGAGCTCATATTTTCGATGAAATACAGCTTTTTGAAACAATTCTATGGGAAAACACAACGAATTTGGTAAAGAAGGGGAACAAATTGCCGCAGATTTTTTGCTAAAGAAAGGCTATACCATTTCCTATAGGAATTATAGATACCTAAAGGCCGAAATTGATATTATTGCTAAAAAAGATGATATCATTGCCATTGTTGAAGTGCGCTCCAGAACGTCCGATTATTTGGAAAATATAGCGGAAACCATTACGCCCAAAAAAATAAAATTGCTGGTCATGGCGGCAGACCACTACATACAAAGCTCCGGTATAGACCTTGAAGTTAGATTTGATATCATTACGATCTTAAGAAATAAGCACCGTTTAGAAATCGAACATCTGGAAAATGCTTTTTATCATTTCTGATATACTTAGTAAATCATAGGGCAATTTTAAAACACATTTTGTTTTATTTGTAACAAGTTGTTATATTTGCAAATAACCCGACCCGTATGAAAACTATTTCTTCCGTAGTAGAACAGTACATTAAGAAAAAACCTTTTTTACAAAGTGCTCTTGCCCAGGGAATTATTAACCTGACATCCCTTTCGAGAATCGTTAAACCCGAAATCGAAGAAGAATTGGGCAAGGAAATTAGAAATGGAGCCATTGTGATGTCGCTTAAACGCCTATCCGACGATCTAGAGTTTAGGGCCACGCATAAAATCATTAAGGTACTTAAGAATATCGGTGAAATCACTGTACGGTCTTCCTTAACGGACTATACTTTCTTGGCCTCGGACCATATTCTGGCACAACAGGCAAAACTATTGGAGGAAATCAACGCCAATCAAGATGTGTTTTACACCTCGTCCAGAGGGGTGAACGAAATAAAC
The DNA here is from genome assembly GCF_042676845.1 of Maribacter chungangensis. Lineage (NCBI taxonomy): Bacteria > Pseudomonadati > Bacteroidota > Flavobacteriia > Flavobacteriales > Flavobacteriaceae > Maribacter > Maribacter chungangensis. The sequence continues at coordinate 447,281 of NZ_JBHTHY010000003.1, read as the reverse complement.
ATTGTCATCAGCAATGTGATGGACGACACCGTAGAACGACTCTTCGCTGCCGAAAAATGTACTCAGAAAGCGGAGGAACTTTCTTCCATCACCGTAAAGCTACCTGCAGAAAACGTTTCTGTACCCGGTATTTACTATTTTATATTCCAACGATTGGCGTGGGAGGGGATTGTTTTGTACGAAGTGATTTCTACTACCAATGAATTTACCATACTCGTAAACGATGCACAGGTAGATATCGCCTTTAAAACGATTAAAGATCTTAAGATGCTTTAAAGGTTGGTCCCTTTTTAATTTTTGTCTAAAAATTCAACCACTTCCTTATCATCTTCCGGTGCAGCCAAAAATCGTTTTTCCGTGTCCAAAATAAAATAGGTAGGTGTTTGTTGTATCCCAAAAAGCTTGGCGTGATCGCTTTCCCATTTTCCCAAAGCAATCGCGTGTTTAAAATTGGGCAAGTTCATTATCTCCTTGTTCCAGTACGTGTCATCATCTTCTAGACCAACTGCAACAACGGTTACGTTATCGTAGGTCTTCAATGCTGTATGTAGTAAAGGTAACTCCTTTAAACAATGCGAACAGGTACTACTCCAGAATACAAGCACATACTTTTCCGCCCCTTGCAGCCCCAATAACGTTTTCGTAGTTCCATTTTCCTCCCATGAAATTTCAGGAGAAACAGCCCCAATTCTTAAGCGAGACGAAAGTTCAATTGCATCAACTAAGGCCTGGTCTCCATTCTGCGTTGCCAAATCCTTTAAATAAGCATCGAAAATAGTATCTGATACCGCGTATAAATTGTTTTCACTTGCTGTTTTCCATAAATCATGGAACACCTCAGTTCTAAACGGAACCGGTGTATCGCTAAGCTTTTTGGACACCACATCAACATTAACTAAAATAGTATCTTGTATGGGTTCATTGTTTTGCCCGTTGGAAGGCAGCGCTGAAAAAACATAATTGGACAACTTTTGTTCTAAGAAACCGGATGACTGCAATAGTGCATTAGTAACATCTAAAGCATCGAAGTACCGTTTCTTCCTAATAGTATTGTACGTATCAAAATTCTCATAAGTTTCAGGTATGTACGGTAAATTAGACGATACGAATTGATGTACCAATAAGTCACCCGCCTTAACCTCGTATCTGGCTTGTACCTCGGAGATTTTTTTTGCTATTTCGCTAAATTCCTTTTTATCGTTGTTTTTAGCCGCGTAAAAATCAGAAAGCTCCTTGTCTACAGTGTTTATCTCGGAAAAGTAGTTGTAATAGGTCTTGTTTTCTTCGGATGCTATTACGTGAATACCTTCCTCTAGATTAAAATTAAATTCGATGTCTTCTTTACCGTTGTAAATCACATCGATATAGAACTCATCTTGTGGCACGGCATACACGATCCTGTACATGCCAACGGAAGCATTCTCAGGCAATTCCAACTTAAAATAGCCTTCCTTGATAGCCGTATCGGTAACGTAACGCTGGCTCCCGGGCGTTAATTGATATAAAATGAGCCATTTAAAATCGGTAGACGGGGTAAAATTACCTGATATGGAATGCTGTGCCAGCCCGGTTAGACTAAACAAAAAGATAAAAAGAACTATTAATGGGGTTTTCATATACAAGCTATACCAAAAATGAGACCTTAATTAGAATTAACGTCAAATATAAGGACTCTTAGGCACGAAAACGGCATCTGTCTAAAAGCTATCGGACTTCAGCTTGGTCCAAGAAACTTAAGGTATAGCGTAAAAAAGAGTCTTGACCCTTGTTAAGATTAGAAATAAATATCCCTGAAAAAGGGGGGCTTGTACTACAATCTACCTTGTACTTTTGCCGTTGAATAAAGTTATACGCATTAGTTATGATTTACTTTTTTGGAACAAGGGCTAGTAAAATAAAGCAGCGTAAGCTTCGCAAAACAGTTTGTCCGTATTGTAGTACGCAGGATTCTTTTGTGGTAAGCACCTATAGTAGGTACTTTCATTTTTTTTGGATCCCTATCATACCGCTTTTCAAAACGAATGTGGCGGAATGTTCGCATTGCAAAAAATCCTATTCCTTAAGTGAGTTCACACCCGAGATGCAGCGCGCCCTAGACCGCGAAAACCAGACCAATCCGGCAAAGCGTCCTCTATGGCAAGGATGCGGCTGTATTATTCTAGTGCTGTTTTTTACCATTATGATGAGTTTGTCTTTTTACGGCGTATATCTCAGGTCCCAGGGAGACGACACCTACACGGTGAAAACTGATGCCAGAATGGAACTGTTACTTGCAGATATGGATCAAATGAGCAGTCTATTGCACCGCGAAAAAGATTCCGTTTCCTTTCTGTTAAAAGAATGTGTGGACTACGATTTACTTGGTGGTCTGGACACCAAGGAAATAGGATACTTTACCAAACAACAGAACGATAAATTACTAGTATTACTCCGCGTAGAAAATATAAAAAAGATAAAACCGGAGTTTAGAAAGGACATTTTAACCGTTGTAGAAGACTGCCTATCCCAACAGGAACTGGACGTCACTGAAATTTACATAGGTATAGAAGGCCGATGGAACACTGTCTTGGTTAAAACACCAACTGATGCAGATTTAAGCGGACGATTTGCCGACAAGAACAAACTGTTGCCTTTTTACGGTGATACCGCCCAACAAGCTGATACAAATACGCTGATAGACTCTAGTATAAATCTAAATTAGACTACACCTCCATAGAAGCCAGCACATTGTTAAGGAGTTCTATTTCCTTTTCATGAACGAAGCCGTCCGATTTTGCCAAATCCTCCAAGATTTTGGTCAATCCCTTTTTTTTGTCATCCGTCATCTTTTGTAAAATTGCAACACTTTGCGATTCTTCAATGTTTTGTGCATACTGAATTTGATTGCTGTCAAAATCAATGAGTTTCATTAACTTCCCAACTTCGTTGATTTCTCCGCTATGCACAATACCATCTGCATGTACCATGGAATAGATCATTTTTATTATAGCCAGTTTCTCCGCTAAATTAAGTTCCATTTACAATGTTAGTTTATTGATGCGCTGCAAGATAAAAACAAATACCTGTTTAGGAACCATCTATAGGTAAATTTTTAAATAGGTCAATGAAATTAGGCCCCGACAACCATGGTTATTTTTTGACCATCTGTCTAATCTTGATCAAAAGCACCACCTCTACGATAACCGTAGGAAATTGAGTAACTAGACCAACCAAGGCCAAAATAACGATTAGAAAGCAGAACGCAGTAAACAGCTCCAAGCCACCGGCAACGTAGCCCAAAACACCCCATTCCTTGGACGATTTAATTAAGGAAATACCAAACAGCAACCCTAGTGTTCCTACGATAATGGACTGCGCCACGAGTATACCTTCAATGGGAAGTACGCTTGCGTAAAACAAGGAAACGATATCGTAGCTATAAAAAAGCAACAATACCGAAATAAGAAGTACGGCGGCAATTTTCATCAGGTAATTTTGATATAATTTGCCTATGATAAGGAAACCATATATGAAAAGTGCGTAGCTAAAATAGGAGACTATTTTTATAAAGACATGTCCGCCAAGACCAAATACCATACGCTCCCCCCCAAACCTGTAATAATCTAAAAACGCCTCAAAAGGGCCTACCAATAAATATAGAATACCCGATATCGCCGCGAGGGTCAATAAAAACTTTACAGACTTGACCTCGGTTTCGGAGCCTAAGACAATACTATCTTTCGCTGTCGTCTTTTCCTCACCATATAGCTCCTCATAATCGTGGTCTAAAGCTGACAATATGGTTTTGATGGTATAACTTCGTGGTGAGACTTCGCCGTTTTCTATGCGTTGTAGCGTGCGTACGTTGATGTTGCAACGTTCTACCAATTCCTCTTGTGTGAATCCTTTTTGTTTGCGTAAGGCGATAATCTTGTTCCCTAATTCCGGTTGTTGCATAATGTGTGAATTTAAAATTATTCCACAATGTTAGGCTCAAGATAAAACGAAACCAAAGAACTTTCCGTGATTTGACCCGACATTAGCACGGCATTACAGTACAATACGTGGTTTAGAGTGTTTTTAATTATAATTAGGAATCTAAAACCGATAAGATTAATGACAGTTCATATCCATTAAAAGTTTTGTTAAGATAATCCTCTTTTATTATTGAAACTCTATAAAAATCTATGTTCCGTTCCATTCCTTTCCCACTTAAAAGAGATTTTTCCAACCATATCGGAGGTTTTCTTTTTAATGCGTACCAAAATAGTATTTTTCCAAGTTTGCAAAGCACCTCGTGTGCTTCTTGTAAATCCTCCAAACGGTTAACATTAAGTGCTAGTTTTAATCTTTTTGCTGTAGTTTCTTTTCCTGTGATATAGTATGATATGTTGCTATTTAAAAATCCGTTTCCTATTTCTAAATAATCTGAACATGAGTACCAATCTTCATAAGATGACTCCTTGTAATATCCAGTACCTAGACCTTGGTTCCTAAGAACATCCTTTATTATATAAGGTGACCAACCTTTTCTTGGGTTTACTAATTTAGGATTTCGTTCTGCACGTCTCATTTTAAAGATTTTCTTTAAGGACAGAATCAAACCTTTATAACTATCAGTATTCTCCTGGTAAAGACTATTTATCCATCTTTGAAAAAGATTGATTCTAACATTGAAAACAATAACTGCAATAATTTTAGCAAAAACTCTTTTTCTTTTATTCTTAATGTAGGTCCCAAGTGTTATAAAGAAATTTTCATAAGACGATGTGACAACCATAAAAAACAAAAATGGAATAAACAGAATCGTTAGTAAAATAGGAACGACAAAATCCAAACCTGTATTTTTATTCAAAAACTCATTTGGTAAAGAAGTGACTTTAAAAATAGCATAAGACAAAAGTGCTAGACCAAATAAAGACAGGACTCCTTCTAAGAAATTCTTAACTTTTGAGTCTTTGTTTCTATGTTCATAAAATACCACAATTACTCCTATAAATACCATTACCGGTATGATTATCAATTCAGTAATCAATGAGAAGGTATAGAAGTCAACAACAAATTGGACTAATGCAATAAACTTGAAGTTATCAAATACGATTCGCTTCAAATAGTTGCCATCTTTTTTAATAGCATTCATTTGAAATTGGGAAAGAAATGCAACTGAAACAAACCAAATAAAAGTATTCTTAATTTGACTAAAATCCCAAAGGTTAACTTTGACAAGTAGATACACAATTGCCAGATTATAGAGTAGCATTAAAGCTAAGAAAATCTGAAGTTTTGAATTTAAAAATATCTTTAGAAGATTTTTAAAACTCGTTTTCATCTTTTTAGTTTGCGGCTGTACAAGTAAAATTAGTACGATTATAAAACCCCAAACAATAATTGAAATCTCTCTATTATTTAGAATTTGATTTTCAACCAAAATACTTAGTGTTAAACCGTCTCTATCTTAGACTTTTCGGTTTGTAGTGGCTGCAAGGCCAAAAACGCCCTGTCCACACTTCTAATTCCATCAAAAACCAGCAGTAAACGCAGTCCGTTTCGGGTTTTCTTTTCTTTCATGGTACATTTCTGGGGATTGCTTTGTACGAATTTTAAAACCTTGGTAAATGCAGCAGTCTGATAAAATTCGGACTGTTGGTCGGAAATAAAGTAGCCTATCAACTTGCCCTGTTTCATCACTATTTTTTCGATACCAATGCTGTTGGCGATCCACTTGATACGCACGGAATTCAACAAATCTTCGGCTTGTGGCGGTAGTTCGCCAAAGCGATCTACCAACTGCGCTTCAAATTTTTGGAGTTCTTCTTCGTCCTTTACCTGGTTTAATTCTGTGTACAGATTCAGGCGCTCCGTTATATTATTGATGTAGGCATCCGGGAAAAGCAGTTCAAAATCGGAATCTATCTGGGTTTCCTTTACATAGATTTTTTCTTTTGCGCCTTCTACCTCGTCATACAGGTCCTTGAATTCGTTTTCCTTGAGTTCGTCTATGGCTTCGGCCAATATTTTTTGATAGGTCTCAAAGCCAATTTCGTTAATAAATCCACTTTGCTCGCCTCCTAGCAAATCTCCAGCACCCCTAATTTCCAAATCCTTCATGGCAATGTTAAAGCCACTGCCCAACTCGGAAAACTGTTCTAGCGCTTCAATACGTTTACGCGCATCGCTGGTCATGGATTCATAAGGCGGCGTAATGAAATAACAGAATGCCTTTTTATTGCTTCTACCCACACGGCCCCGCATTTGATGCAGATCGCTTAATCCAAAATTATTGGCATTGTTAATAAAAATGGTGTTCGCGTTGGTCACGTCCAATCCACTTTCTACGATGGTGGTGGAAACCAGCACATCAAACTCGCCGTTAATAAAACTCAGCATTAAGGTCTCCAGTTTTTTGCCTTCCATCTGGCCGTGGCCAATACCCACTTTGGCATCGGGTACCAGGCGCTGGATCATACCGGCAACTTCCTTAATGTTTTCAATTCGGTTGTGAATAAAGAACACCTGACCCCCACGTTCAATTTCGTAGGCAATGGCGTCCCTAATGGTTTCCTCGTTAAAACCGATCACGGCACTTTCTATAGGATAGCGGTTGGGTGGCGGGGTAGTGATGACAGACAGGTCACGCGCCGCCATAAGGCTAAACTGCAGGGTCCGGGGAATAGGCGTTGCGGTGAGGGTGAGTACATCTACATTCTCTTTGATGGACTTTAATTTATCCTTTACGGCAACCCCGAATTTTTGTTCCTCATCAACAATTAGAAGCCCTAAATCCTTGAATTTAACGTTCTTGTTCACCAGTTGATGCGTCCCGATAATAATATCGACGTTGCCCGCCTCAAGATTCGCTAGAGTTTCCTTGCGTTCTTTCGCGGTTCGGAAACGATTGAGGTAGTCTACGGACACCGGCATTTCCTTTAGACGCTCGGTAAAGGTCCTATGGTGCTGAAAAGCTAGAATAGTGGTCGGCACCAAAACGGCTACCTGCTTACCATTGTCAACGGCCTTAAATGCCGCACGGATGGCAACTTCGGTCTTACCAAAACCTACATCACCGCAGACAAGTCGGTCCATTGGGCGCTCACTTTCCATGTCTTTCTTAATATCCTCGGTCGCTTTGCCTTGATCTGGTGTATCCTCATAAATAAAAGAGGCTTCCAGCTCGTTCTGCAAGTAGCTGTCCGGATCGTACTGGAACCCTTTTTCCAAACGTCTTTTGGCATATACCTTTATCAGGTTAAATGCAATTTTCTTAACGCGCGATTTGGTCTTGTCCTTTACTTTTTTCCAGGCTCCGGAACCAAGCTTATAAATCTTAGGGGGTGCCCCATCCTTACCATTGAACTTGGATATTTTATGCAGGGAATGGATGCTTACGTATAAAATATCGCGTTCGCCGTACATCAATTTGATGGCTTCCTGCTTTTTGCCTTCGACATCGATTTTTTGCAAGCCGCCAAACTTTCCAATGCCATGGTCTATATGGGTCACATAATCCCCTATCTCCAGCTTGTTAAGCTCCTTTAGCGTAATAGCCTGCTTTTTAGCATAGCCATTCTTAAGGTGGAATTTATGGTAGCGTTCAAAAATTTGATGATCGGTATAACAGACCAATTTTAAGTCTTTTGCTATAAACCCTTGGTGCAGGGGAAAGACAATTGTTTTGTAGTGTACCTTTTCTGATATCTCCTCAAAGATGTCATTAAATCGCCGCGCTTGCTGATCCGTTGCGCAACAGATAAAGTTTTCAAAACCTGCGGTATGAAATTCGTTCAAGTTCTGTATAAGCAGATCGAATTTTTTGTTGAAGGAAGGCTGTGGTGTAGTATCAAAACCAATTATTTTCTCAGGTGACGAAACATCGTTCGCATTTCCACCTAAAGTAACTAAGCCGAAGTCCTTTAATTGCTCTTTAAAGGCCGTGCCGTTAAGAAAAAGCTCGGCCGGTGCGGCATGTTTTATGTCCTCGGACAGTTTTGTAAACGCTTCTTGGGCCTTTTCAAAAAAATCGTCCAAACGAGCGTATAATAAGCTTGTATTTTTAGAGAATACTATCGTTTTGTCTGATATATAACCCAGAAAACTTTCCCGTTTTTCTTCTAGGAATTTATTGGCCACATTGGGTACGATGCTAATTTTTTTTACCTTTTGGGTAGACAATTGCGTTTCTACGTCAAAAGTACGTATACTGTCTACCTCATCTCCAAAAAACTCCAGCCTGTAAGGTTCATCGTGAGAGAAGGAAAACACATCTACAATACCGCCACGGACGGAAAACTCTCCCGGTTCCGTGACAAAATCGACACGTTTGAACTTGTATTCGAAAAGCACCTCGTTCAGGAAATCCAATGAAAGGGTATCCTCTAATTGTATTTTCAAGGTATTTTTATCCAACTCCTTTCGAGTAACTACTTTCTCGAACAAGGCATCGGGATAACTTACGATAACCGCAGGTTTTTTTCTTGAGTTGATACGGTTAAGCACCTCGGCCCTGAGCAGCACATTGGCATTGTTGGTCTCTTCAATTTGATAGGGCCTACGATAACTGCCCGGGTAGAAAAGCACATCTTTTTCCCCGATAATAAGTTCAAGGTCGTTTAAATAATAGGCCGCCTCTTCCTTGTCATTGAAAATGAGGAGAAATGGAGCCTCTGCCTTTTTGAACGCCTCCGCTAAAACAAAGGACAACGAAGAGCCTACCAGACCTTTTAATTCGGCATTTAAGAGGTTTGAAGGTTCGGATTTGGCAATAGCGTTTTGCAGTTCCTGTACGTTAGGAGCCGTTGAAAACAGTTCGGGAATGGTCAATTTTGACAAAAAATAAGGTATTGAGGTACAAAGATAGTTTCTAAAGGAGGTTTATACCAAGGATTGGTGTTTAAATATGGTTTTTTGGTTTGTTCTATCCAATTTTGAACATTAAATAGTACTAAGTTCGCACTTTATATTAGAGGAGAAAATGAGTATTGATAGTATCCTATGACACTATCAGAATTCAAAACGAACTGATAATTAAATAGTTATACCCCAGAGCATTATGTTGTAGGGTAAGTGAGTACTAAAAGGCGATTATTACATGGATGTCAGTCTGAGCGCAGTCGAAGACCGTGTTATTTCGACTGCGCTCACTATGACCTTTTTATGATGTATCCTCTACGAGGAAACCGACTTAAAAAACGGATTCGACTTCCTATTCTGAAAACCATGCCAACCCATATATATAAATATAATAAGGCTTCCTGCCAAAGCGGTGTAGGCTATTAGTTCCAACGTGTCTTTATGCCTGATGTAAATAGCAAACAAGGCCCATACACCAACAGCGGCGAACTCGCGCATATTGCGTTTCCAAATCATGACAACATTTAATATGGTAGCGATGGCAATCATAATCACCGTCCAAGTAACTTCAGAAAACGGTGCGCCCTCCCACCCTATTTTGGTTAGATAAGCCGCAATATTTGCGATGGTCGCTACAGCTATCCATCCACTATAGAGACAAATAGGCCACCAAACGAAGGCAATGGTGCTTTTTGGTGCATGCCAGCGTGCCATATTCGTGTTCAAAATGATTTTAATTAAGGAAAACAGGATCCCCAACATAATCAGCACCGAAAGACCTGTATAGTCATATACGAAGGCTATTACCCAAAGGGAGTTCAACACATTGGCAAGGACAAACCAGTAGCCGGTCTGGCTTATGAATTCAGTAGGCTTATCACTAAAAAAGGAACGTCTTACTTGAAAAATACCATACGCCAAAAGTCCTATAAAGATAATGCCCCAAATAGCGAAAGCATAGCTGGCAGGCGTAAACAAATTATCGTATTGTTTACTTATTTCACCTATGGTGGTATTGTTAAGTCGTAGGGCTTGGGAGATATAGTTTACCCCAATCACCAAGATGACCGATAACAAGTTTAGAATAGCGAGGGTTTTTTTCATATTGAAATTTTCTTAAAAGTAAAGAATGGCCGGCGTGATTACGAACCTTATCCATTTAAAAAATCATCTTTTTGACGAACGTCCTTTTCGTTTGGATTCGGTAAGTGTAACGGGTAACACGGCATCGCCTAACAGAGCAAAAACTTCACAGTCTTTTTTTGCTTCCAAGGTATAGGTGCCCGTAAATGTTCCAAAAGCGGGCAATATCATCTGTAGGGGCGATTTATAAAAACAAGGGAGCCGCACCATTTGTCTGCCGAATCCCGTCAATTTAATGGCCGGATGTATATGACCGCAAAAATTAAAAAACCCGTCCCGTTCTTCCGGATGATGGGTGAATAAAAAGGTGTTCAAAACGAGTTCTTCTATCACTTCAACTCCTAATGCCTCATACTTTAAAGGGGATATGATATCATGGTTGCCGCTCACTAAAATAAACTGTACAGATTGTGCCGTTACCCAAGTTTCAAAAAGTTCCCACTCGGTATTTAAGGAAGAATGAAACAGATCCCCCATAAATAGGACCGTTTTGGGGTTAAAGAAGGTAATGGCGGTATCCATTGCCGTAAAATTCTTTTGAACGGCCTGCTGCGGTACGGCTGCTCCAAATTTTCTAAAATGCGATACTTTCCCCAAGTGCACATCGCTGATCAATAACATAGATCGATCTTCCCAAAACAAAACACCGGAGGCATGCATTTTAAAATTCTGGTTATGGATTTGGATGGGGTGGGTCATTTTTGAATCAATAGTTTATCGGGATCTTGTCTGTTATCCCAAACGAGAGATATAATCAATTCATTGGGTTTTAATTCGTAGAATATTTTAAAATTACCCTTTATGAATACCCGTATTCCTTTGGTATCGGTCTTTACCCCTAGAAAAGGATAAAGGCTTAGTAGTTGTACTACCTTATTGATTTCGCGGTTGAGTTTTCTACTGTATGACTTTGATTTGTTTCGATTAACATAAAATCTTAAAACCTCGGAAAAAAGTTCGTCCGCTCTGGAAGTCCAGACTATTCTTCTAGCCATTTATCATTTCTTTGAAACAAAGTTTCGTGATCTATGGTTTTGCCTCTTCTGTAATCTTCTCGACTTTCTTCTATGATTTGGCGCTCAAACGTTGAAAGCACATAGTTTTCTTGATTCGTTTTTTCAGAGAGAACTTCCTTGAATAAGGCTAAGGTATCCACATCTTTAATGGTAAGTACTTTTTTAATAATATCTTCTTGCAGTTCTGAGAGTGTCATGCCTTAATCTTTAATCAAAGATACTAAATAACGCTCCAATGTTTTATTGCACCATTAAGATAGATATCCGTTTGCTGTTCATTTTAAAGGGTACGATAAACCATTGAGTACAAATCATTCAACATTGCCAAAGCTTTTCCATTTTAGTCGATGACTTAATGAGTTCCCTGCCCAAGGCGGGTTAGGGACTTTTTATTTCATTAAAACAGCCGTCATTCGTTTGATACGGTCCGCTAATTTTTCACTGGACAATTTTTCACGCAAGCGATCCGTAATAATGGGAAAGGAAAATGGTGTGGCCTTGGTACATTGTTTCCAAACGATATCCTGGGCGGCAATGCGTTCCAGTGCCATTCTAAGTCGGCCTTCTTCTAACTGATGCTCAAACGTTTCGGTATATGCTTGTTGATATAATAGATTATCGGCCTCGAAATCCTTAAAAACATCGAACAACAATTGGGAACTACTTTGCAGGTGTTTCATCTTTATGCCCTTGTTGGGATACCCTGTAAATACCATACCACTAATGACCGCGATGTCCCGGAATTTACGCCTGGCCATTTCATTGGAGTTCAAACTTTTTTGAAGGTCGGATAGCATGTACTCAGTTGTGAACAGATTATTGTCCAATACCTCTTGGATATCAATTTGTTTATCCGATAGCAACTCAAAACCGTAATCATTATAGGCGAGGGAACAGGTAATAGGCAGTAACAAACTAATCCTGTACGCCAATAGACTGCTCATAGCTTCATGTACCCCACGTCCTTCAAAAGGATAAAAAATATGGTGGTAGCCGTCTCGTGTTTTGAACGTTTCTATGAGAAATTCATTGGGTTTGGGGACTATACTTTCTTCCCGTTGTTTTTTGAACATGGGCGCTAATGATCGGATTTCAATGGACTGTTGTTTTTTCTCCAGCTCGGCCGTATACAGCTCTTGCCGCAACAATTCCGACATTTGTGCCGAAAAGCTGAGCCTCCCGCCCATCCAGCTGGGTACCTTATTCGTTTTTTTGGTCGAATTTTTAACTTGGGCCTGCATGCCTTTTACCCGGATAAACTCGAGATTTCGTCCCGCAAAGGTAAACACGTCCCCTCTTGTGAGTTTAGAGATAAAGAACTCCTCAATGGTTCCTATATACCCTCCTTTTTGATATTTTACCGTTATGTTGGCATCACCAACGATCGTCCCGATCTGAAACCGATGTCGCATGGCGATTCCCCTATTGTGCACCTTAAACTTTCCATCTTCTTCAATTTCCACTTTTTTGTACTCGTCATACGACTGCAGGCTTTGACTCCCCATTACCAAAAAGTTCAATAACCATTGCCATTGTGCTTCAGAAATACCTTGATAACAAAACGTTCCCTTAATTTCCCGGTAAATCTCCTCCGGATAAAATCCGTCCGAAACGGCCAATGTGGTAAGGTACTGCAGTAGGACATCGAAACTATTTAAATAAGGAATTCTGTCTTCTACGGCCTCATGCTTAACGGCCTGTTGCATGGCCGAGGCTTCAATGAGTTCCATGGCATGTGTGGGCAAAAAGTGGATGACACTTTCCTTTCCCGGGCTATGACCGCTGCGACCGGCGCGTTGCAAAAAACGCGCTACGCCCTTTGGCCCACCGATTTGAATCACGGTCTCTACCGGAGCAAAATCGACCCCTAAATCCAGGCTTGAGGTACAGACCACCGCTTTCAGGCTTTCGTTACGTATTGCTTGTTCTACCCATACCCGGGTCTCTTTGTTTACACTCCCGTGGTGCATGGCAAATTCCCCCGCATATTCCGGATGTTTTTCCAATATTTTCTGAAACCATATCTCACACTGACTTCGTGTATTGGTAAAGAGCAGGGTCGTTTTACTTTTATTGATAATAGGGACAACATCTTCTAAAAGCCGTAAACCTAAATGCCCCCGCCAAGGAAAAGTTTCCATCTCTTTTGGTATGATACTCTTTACCGTGATTTTTTTGTTCAGCTTCGCCTTGATCAAGACCGAGTTTTTAAGGGTACTGGTTTGTGGTCCCAACAAGACTTCACGCGCTTGTTCCAAATTCCCAATGGTCGCCGAAATTCCCCAAATTCGTAACTCCCGACTCACACTTTTTAAACGTGAAAGTCCCAGTTCCATCTGTACGCCACGTTTGGTTCCCAAGAGTTCGTGCCATTCATCAACTACAATCGCAGAGCAATCTTTAAAAACTTTCGCATAGCCTTTGGAAGATAACAATAGCTGCAAGCTTTCTGGAGTAGTGATGAGCAGGTCCGGCATGTTCCGTTTCTGTTGGGAGCGCTCCTTGGTAGAGGTATCGCCTGTGCGGATACCCACCGTCATTTGTGTACCCAAATCTTTGGTTATCCGTTCCGCGGATTGCTTTATTTCGTTGCTCAGCGCACGCAAAGGTGTTATCCAAATGGCCTTTAAGCCTTTTTTATGCTCGGTCTTATAATCAGGATTTTTTTTGATGTAATTAAGCACAATGGGAAACCAAAGCGCATAGGTTTTCCCACTACCTGTTGGGGCATTTAAGAGTCCATGTTTGCCTTGCAGAAAAGCAGTCCAGGTATCCTTTTGGAATTTAAAGGGTTTCCATTCTTGGTCTTTGAACCAATCTTGAGCAATAGTGTACAGTTCTTCTCTATTCATGTTTACTAATGACGTATAAAACTCCCAATATAATCGGATTTTTTTTGTTCCTTCCCCTAGCAGGGGAAGGTGGCCTAGCCGAAGGCGATGGTCGGAAGGGGTTGAGCCCGAGCCGTTATCTCAAATCCCATACATTTATACTAATGCTTAACCTAGTCATAAAAGTAGTGGTTTGGTCTTTAGTGCTATGGTTTGCGCTTTTACCCCTTCCGTCTTCCTATCAGCCTAAGGCTGTGGAATTCGCCTTTACAGTCCCCTCACGAAAATATTCGTAGGATACAAGTTTGGGGAAGGAATTGTTTAAGGTGTTTTCTAATTCTTTGCCCCCTTGTTTATTAAGAGACACCTTCTCTCGAATTCGGGCTCGGGATCAGTGCCTTTAGATCGGCCAAGGTATTTGCTTCATGAATGGTTTTATCCTGTCGCCAACGTAAAATTCTTGGGAACCGGGTAGCAATACCGCTTTTATGCCTTTTGGACAGGGCAATACCTTCAAAGGCAATCTCAAAAACATGATAGGGCGTAACACTACGTACGGGGCCAAAGCGTTCCAAGGTATTTTTCTTTATCCACGCATCCACTTTCTTTAGCTCGGCGTCGGTAAGTCCGGAATATGCTTTTGCAAACGTGACCAATTCCTTTTCTCCATGTTCATTTTCTTGCCATAAGGCAAAGGTGTAATCCGTAAATAGGTTACTTCTTCTGCCATGGCCACGCATCGCATAAGTAAGCACGGCATCAATGGTTAAGGGGTCTACTTTCCATTTCCACCAATCGCCTTTTTTTCTGCCGACTAAATAGGGGGAGTTTTTATTTTTCAGCATCAAGCCCTCGCTTCGCATTTCACGAGCACGCTGTCTTTCTTTAGCTACTTCCTCCCATGAATGAAAATTTATGGTTTCCGAGAGGTGAAAAGGTAATGATTTTTGTTTATCTGATGGTCTTCTACTGCGCTCAGACTGACATAAATCAACATGTAATTTTTCTAATAGCTTTCTGCGCTCTACAAACGCAAGTGCCCGAATGTCTTTCCCGTTCCATTCCAAAAGATCATAGGCTTTGAGAATCACCGGTACTTTTTGCAGCAGTGTTTTGGAAACCGTTTTCCGACCTATTCTGGTCTGCAAGTCATTAAAGCTTCCTATTTCGTTATTTGCGAAGGGAAGTATTTCTCCGTCCAATACGGTTCCATTAGGTATGCTACCTATGAATGCTGAAAATTCTGGATACTTGTCCGTTACCAGTTCTTCGCCACGGCTCCAAACAAAAATCTCGTTGTTTCTAAGGATAACCTGTGAGCGTATACCGTCCCATTTATGTTCCGCAGACCAATCCGCAACCCCTCCGAGATCGGTCACCTCGCCCTCAATAGCATACGCGAGGTAAAAAGGATAAGGTTTGGATACATAGGCACTTTCATTTTCTTCCAAGATCAATTCCGAAAAACTGATCTTGCTCGGATCCCAATTGCCCATTAGTTTGTAGGCCAATATATCCTCGTCTATTTCCGTTGCCCTGGACAACGCCCTAGTCATTAATTTTTGACTTACCCCGATCCGAAACCCTCCCGTGATCAGTTTCGTAAACACAAAACGCTCATAATAGTCCAGCATTTTCCAATTGCTCAGCAAATAGGCCTTTTTGTCTACGTCGGATTTCTTTTTCAAGGCAATCATTTCTTCCAAGAACTGGGTCAATGTTTTTTTCGTAGTAGATTTTGTTGTTGGGATTACCAAGGCAATAGTTTCAGCTAAATCACCCACAATATGATAGCTTTCTTCAAAAAGCCACAAGGGTATATTCGCCAATTCTGAAGCCCATGCCCTAAGCAAGGTGGTATTCACCGGCCTTGGAGGTCTACGATGCGATAGAATAGCAATGGTCCATACCTTGTCCCTATCGTTCGCCTTTTGAAAATATGCTACCAAAGCGGCCACCTTCAAGTTGGTCTTATTGGTGCTATCCAATGTTTTTATAAGTAGTGCAAAATCCTTCATTTTTTGTTATTGCGAACGTAGTGAAGCAATCTGTTTAATTAGTAGTTAAGCTTGCTTGATTTATCGATTCATTTTCTTCTTCTCCGTACTGCGTACTTTCCGTTCGCGCATCATATCCCAATTCTCTTAGGTACCTTGAAAAAATATCGGTATAGCCATGGGTACATATAATTTTTTCGGCACTAGTGGCTTCAATACTCGTTAACAATTGTTGCCAGTCGCAATGGTCGCTTAATACGAATCCTTTGTCCACGGCGCGCCTTCGTCTTGCTCCTCTAAAAGCCATCCATCCGCTTGCGGTACCAGTTACATAGGGCACCATTTTCCGAATCCAAGTAGAACCGTGGGCACTAGGGGGCGCTAAAACGATGTTTCCCAAAAGTTCGGATTTTTTTGTTTCTCTTGTGATAAGATGGGTTTCTGGAAAATCGACCAACGGTCGCAATACAGCGGTCATATTTTCAATGGCGCCATGGGTGTAAATCTTACCGATATCCGTATCCAAATATTTTAACAGTCGTTGTGCCTTTCCTAGACTATACCCAAATAGTACCGATGTTTGCCCATTTTCCTTATTTTGACCCCACCATTGGTTAATATTGTTCAAAACTTCCTGTTGAGGCGTCCATGAAAAGGCAGGTAGTCCGAAGGTACATTCCGTAATAAACGTATGGCATTTAATAGGCTCATAGGGAGTGGATATCCCGTCGTTTTCGGTTTTATAATCTCCGGTAAACACCCAGACTTCCCCTTTATGCTCTACCCGTATTTGCGAGGATCCGATAATATGACCAGCGGGATGTAGACTAAATTTTACATTGTTGACATAAAAATCCTCTCCCCACTCCACTCCGTTTACTTTAATCTCCCCTAAACGATGTGAAATGATGGGAACGTTTCTATGGTGGGTAATATACTGTTTATGTCCCCAGCGACTGTGATCGGCATGACCATGGGAAATAATAGCCTTGTCTACAGGTTTCCAAGGGTCTAAATATACTTTTGCCGCTGCACAATAAATACCCTTGTCCGTAAATTCTAAAAGAGGTTTTTTCATAGCACGGTGAAATTACAAATTAGCTGGTAAAACAAAGTCCGCTATCATGTAAACTATGAATTCTAAAAAATTTATCTTTGTGTCCTATAAAATAGGAAATATGTCATTTACAGATTTATACGGTAACCCCGAGCATAGAAAAAACGTAGCACATTTTGCCGCAATGGCCACATTAGCAGCCTCCGATGGCGCAATAAGTGCAGAGGAAAAAACAATGTTGGACAATTTCGCGAAAAAGTTAGAGATTTCGGAAAAAGAGTATAAGGAGGTGATGAAACCGGAGAATAAATTTCCGATAGAACCACCTGTTGATTCAGAAAAGCGATTGGAACGTTTGTACGACCTGTTCCGAATTATCTTTGCCGATCATATTATCGACGATGAAGAAATGGTCTTACTCAAAAAGTACGCTATTGGACTTGGTTTTTCTGGGGATAGCGCCAATAAAGTGATTGAACGCTCTGTGGCTATATTTAGCGGCAAAATAGATTTTGACGATTACCTGTATTTGCTGAAGCACTAAATTAATAGCAGGCCGGTACCATTAAAAAGGGAGGGAATTCCCCCATTTTTAATGATACTTATCCAAGCATTCTTGTAATTTCTCTACCATTTTTCGGCTACCACAGAAAAAAGGCACACGTTGATGCAACTCTGTTGGTTCTATGTCCATTATTCGCGACTTCCCCCCAACTGCCAAGCCATTTGCCTGCTCGGCAATAAATGCCATTGGATTACATTCATAGAGTAACCGTAGTTTCCCACTTTCGGTAACACTACTTTTTGGGTACATGTAAATACCACCCTTTATCATGTTCCTATGAAAATCGGAAACCAAGGAACCAATATATCGCGATGTATAGGGTCTGTCTCCTTCCTCCTGTTGACAATATTTTATGTAATCCTTAACCCCCTGCAGAAAGTGAACATAATTGCCTTCGTTTACGGAGTAGATCTTTCCTGTTTCAGGAAACTGCATGTTGGGATGTGATAAATAGAAGGTTCCTAAAGCTGGGTTCAATGTAAATCCGTTTACACCATCACCGGTAGTGTACACCAGCATAGTAGATGTACCATATACGACGTACCCGGCCGCTACCTGTTTGTTTCCAGGTTGCAGGAAATCTGCTAACGTAACAGGTGTCCCTACGGGAGTAACACGCCTGTAAATAGAAAAGATAGTACCAACGGATACATTTACATCTACATTGGAGGATCCATCCAAAGGATCGATAAGCACCACATATTTGTTCTGATGTTTATTATCATTACTATTGATAGCGATAAAACTGTCTTCCTCTTCCGATGCAATACCACAAACAATTTCTCTGTTCTTAAGGGTAGAAATAAATTTTTCATTGGCAAAAACATCCAGTTTCTTTTGTTCTTCACCTTGTACATTGGTGTCTCCGGCATCACCCAATATATCCACTAGTCCCGCCTTATTTACTTCGTGGTTTACCACTTTAGCCGCTAAGCGTATCGCATTGATGAGTTTTGACAGCTCCCCGGAAGAATATTTGAAGGAAGATTGGTTTTCAATGATAAACTCGCCTAGTGTCTGATTTTTCTTTGTCATGGATAGTATGGTTGTATTTACCCACAAATATCGCCTATTTTGTGAAACTACTTCGATTTCGCCCCTTTAAGATTTTGTAAATTTATAACTTTGTGTTTTATTTGTAACAATATGGGATTTATCATACGAGACGCCGTAAAAACCGATATGCCACAAGTACTGGCGCTTATACAAGAACTTGCGGTTTTCGAAAAAGAAGATGATGCTGTGGAAATCACCGTGGAAGATTTGGTTGCAGATGGCTTTGGCGCGGTAACAAAGTTTCATTGCTTTGTAGCGGAAAAGGAAGGAAGCATTGCTGGAATGGCACTAATATATCCTAGGTACTCCACATGGAAAGGTGCTATAATTCATTTAGAGGATTTAATTGTAACGGAAAAAATGCGCGGCAGCGGTCTGGGTACGGCACTTCTGAACAAAGTCGTGCAATATGGTCATGAGCTGGGCGTAAAACGTATTAGTTGGGAGGTGATAGATTGGAACGAGGCTGCCATAAAGTTTTACGAAAGCAAAGGTGCAAAAGTTATGCGGGACTGGGACGTAGTGCAATTGAACGAAGAGGGCATGCACACCTATTTAAATAATTTATAAGTAATTTTTTTCCGGTCATACCGGCAAACCAAACGATAATCTTTATATGAGGGTTTTTAAATTCGGGGGAGCATCGATTAAGGATGCAGATAGCATACGAAATGTTGTAGCAGTACTAAAGCATACAGGGCATGCCAATACGCTCCTAGTAATATCTGCCATGGGTAAGACCACCAACGCCATGGAAGCTATAGTTGATGCCTATTTTAAGGACAAGTCTGCCCTTGTATCGGAGATTGCCGAGATGGTAGACTACCATACCATAATTTTAAATGAGCTATTCCCCAATTCACAACACAAGGTTTACAAGGACATCAAAGTACTGATCGATGAAGTCAACGGATTCTTGGCTTGGAACAAATCTCCCAACTACAATTTCGTTTATGACCAAGTGGTTGGTTACGGAGAGCTTATAGCAACGACCATTATAAGCGCCTACTTCGAGGAAATTGGCCTCAAAAATAATTGGCTAGACATTAGAAACTATATAAAAACAGACGCCAATTATAGGGACACAACAGTAAATTGGGAGAAAACTCAGGAGCATATTTCCACTATTGACAAAAGTATTTTAAACATTACCCAAGGGTTCTTAGGAAGCGACGATAATAATTTTACGACTACCCTTGGAAGGGAAGGTTCCGATTATTCGGCCGCTATATTGGCCTACTGCCTAAACGCGGATTCCGTAACGATCTGGAAAGATGTTCCTGGCGTACTCAATGCAGACCCTAGACATTTTAAAGAAACCCAACTATTAAACAATATCTCTTATCGTGAGGCAATAGAGCTGGCTTTCTATGGCGCATCGGTCATACATCCAAAAACGCTGCAACCTTTACAAAAAAAAGAAATACCCCTGCATGTAAAGTCTTTTGTAAACCCTAAAGATAAAGGTACTACCGTGGGAAAAGGAGTTGGAATAGAGCCTAAAGTCCCTTGTTTTATCGTTAAAAAAAATCAGGTTCTAATGAAATTGTCGTCCCTGGATTTTTCCTTTATCGTAGAAGATAGTATTAGTGAACTTTTTAAACTGTTCCATGAGCACAAAATGAAGGTTGATCTTATACAGAATTCAGCTATTAGTTTTTCTGTCTGTGTAGACAATAAATTTGGCGGTTTGGAAGCTTTGTTAAACCGACTCAAAAGCACCTTTAAGATAGTTCATCATGAAAATGTATCGCTGTATACCATACGTCATTTTAATACTAAAGCGTTAACATCGCTACAAAATGGACATGAAATTCTTTTGGAACAACGCGGCAAGGAAACAGTGCAGCTGGTTGTAAAGTAACAACAACTTACCAAGAATTACGGCAAAAGTAAATCGCTCACTACTGCTTTTTGCTATCTTTACGCCTTCATAATTATTTCTGGCTATGGGTCTGGTAACCGCAAAAGAAGTTGCGAAAGCTATTAATGTTTCCAAGTATGGTTATTTAGGTACGTTCATTGCTTGGTTGCTGATGAGGGCAACCCGTATTTCTGCCATAAACTCCTATTACGACACTATAGCCCACCTAGACTGCGAGGCTTATGCCAAAGCCATTTTGGAACATTACGAAATTGATTATGATATTCCCGAAGAAGATTTTAAACGATTGCCAAAAGAGGGGCCTTACATAACCATATCCAACCATCCCCTAGGTGCCATTGATGGTATTTTATTGATGCGCTTACTGCTTCCCATGCGAAAGGACTACAAGATCATGGCCAACTTTCTTTTGGAGCGCATGGTACCCTTAAAACCATACATACTTCCAGTAAATCCGTTCGAGGAACATAAAGACGCCAGAAGTAGCATCGCCGGTTTTAAAAAGGCCTTACTGCATATTAGGAGCGGTCACCCCCTTGGAATTTTCCCGGCAGGGGAAGTTTCTACCCATAAAGATGGGAAGTTGATCATAGACAAACCTTGGGAAGAAGCCGTCTTAAAACTGATTAAAAAAGCTCAAGTACCTGTTGTGCCCATATACTTTCACGGAAAAAACAGTGCATTATTCTATAGGTTATCTAGATGGAACCCTATTTTCAGAACCGCTTTGATTCCATCTCAGGTGCTTTCGCAACGTAACCGCCCCTTAAAAGTGCGTATTGGTCAACCCATTTCTGTACAAACACAAAATGAACAAGAGCGTTTAGAAGATTTTACAGACCTACTGCGAAGAAAAACTTACATCCTATCGAATGCGTTCCAAAAAGAACGGCTAATAGATCAATTACCTTCAACACTTAAAATACCAAAAGCACCTAAAAAAATTGCAGAAGCAATGCGAAAAGAGGTGATGCAAGGCGAAATAGAGAAGTTAAGGGAAAAGGACTGCAGACTACTACAAAGCAAAAACTACGAAGTATTTCTTGCCAAAGAACCGGACATGCCGTTTATCCTAAAAGAAATAGGCAGGCAGCGAGAAGTAACCTTTAGGGCCATTGGCGAAGGAACCAACAAAGCCATCGATTTGGATATTTTTGACACCTACTATCATCATCTGTTTTTATGGGACAATGATGATAATTGTATTGTGGGCGCATACCGTATGGGAATGGGTTCAGAAATATTTCCAAAACACGGCATCGATGGTTTTTATTTACAAGACCTGTTTCGTGTAGAACCCGAACTGTATGGTATGATGGGGCATTCCATAGAAATGGGTCGCGCTTATATCGTTAAGGAATACCAACAGAAACCCATGCCATTATTTCTTTTATGGAAGGGAATCGTACATACCACGTTAAGACATCCGGAACACAAATACCTTATTGGTGGGGTAAGTATAAGTAATCAGTTTTCCAACTTCTCCAAGTCCTTGATGATAGAGTTTATGAAATCCAATTACTGGGATCCGTATGTAGCGCAATATATTCGCCCCAAAAAAGAGTTTAAGGTAAAACTGAACGATGCGGATAAGGAGTTTGTTTTTGATGAAACCAAGGCCGATTTAAACAAGTTTGACCGCTTAATAGACGAAGTAGAACCGGGAAGTCTACGTTTGCCCGTGCTTATTAAAAAGTATATTAAGCAAAATGCGAAAGTGGTGGCCTTTAACGTGGACCCCCTTTTTAACAATTCTGTAGACGGACTCATGTACATTAAAATAGCGGACTTACCCGAAAGCACGGTAAAGCCTGTCATGGAGGAGTTCCAGGCAGAACTGGAACGTAAACTGGCGGAAGCGCAGTCTGCGGACAAGGAGACAAACTAGTCCGTTTCCGTAACGCTACTTCGTATTTTAAAAAGTGCATTAACTTTAGTGATTCGATTTTCTGTCCCAATATTTTTCGCGATTACCGATTTTAACAACAGCTGATTTTTGAACGGTAGGTGTTCCATAACGATTTTGGCTTGTGCAGCAACAGAGCCCCATGTAAAAGGGCTAAAACGATAGCACCTGGAACGAGGTTTAAACTTACGAACATAAATACCTCTTTAGCCAAGGACAGAGGTATCGCATTTACGAATAACAGAGAACCTTCTACAACATCAATTTTTATGGCAAGGACCAACACTATCGCTGCGAAGTGGAGAGAATTCGAAAACAGATGTATGATATATTCCCATTTTGGGAGTCCGCCCATAAATTTCCTGCTCTCCGTTTCGGAATAGGCATCTATGCCCAAAACGACTAAATCCAGTACAACCAACCCGATTCCAAATAGAAATAGCGTAGCGCCAGTCTCGTTTACGAAAAGACTCCATACTATCATGGGAAAAAGTACCGCCCTTATCGTATGCGTTATATGCTCAAAAGTGCTTTCCTCATGATTAAAAAGGGAATACTTAAAAATATGTAGATAAAAACCGTCATAGGTAGCTAAAACCATAAACAGCACCAGGCAAACCGAGGCAAGAATCAAAAGAATTTCCATAATTCAAGTTTTAACCTAACAGCAAACGCTAACAGCTGTACAGCCATTATCTGAAACGCTTTCTAATTGAACCAGATTCACAAAAGTGCCATTGGCCTTGCAGTTCGTTGCATTTATTCCTAGTGCTACGATAAGTTGTCCGCCGGCTACATGGTGGTTATGTACAAACAATTGGGCGGTATGAAATTGGGCATTGCCATATTCAAATTTCACCTCAACCTCTTTTTCCAAGGGTTTAATGCTATCTACCCGGTTTAGTATTTCCAAGGCTTTATCAGTAGTTAGAAAATCTTGTTTACCTATTTCTTTAGGACTTTCCCATAGTTGAACAATTGTTTCTTTCCAGAAATTAGTTCCACCACCACAATCTACGGTGTCTATAGTAACATTTTTAACTTCCGTAATATGATAATTCGCTCCTACTGTTTTTTCGGGTGCATACCGGAACAACAACTCCTTGTTGGGATTTTGCCGTATTAGTGCTAAGAATTCATGTGTTTTCATTTGTATCTAGTTTTATATCAACAACATTTTATTTTAGTATTCGTAAAAAAAGAATTTAATCGCTTTTGAACGGCAGACCATTTTTTTAAATTGATGCAATAACAGATGCTCTTTCCGTTAACCTCACCATGGATCAACTCTATGCTTTTGAGTTCTTTTAGATGTTGGGAAATGGTAGGTTGTGCCAAACCTATCTCATCTACAATATCATTGCAGATACATGCATCTTGTTTACTTATGAACTCCAGTATGGCTATCCGTGCCGGGTTGGAAAGCACCTTAAAGATATTGGCAAGTTCGTTCTGTTCCTTGTTGTATATTTGTGTTTTGGTAACGCCCATAAATTATATTTATATATTGCAATATTACGATAATAAGTGGATTAAAAAAAGACCGATGCTAAAAATCGGTCTTTGTAAACTTATAAACTTTTAAACCAGTCTTGGAAAAGATGTCCAACACCTACGGTTGGTGTCATTTTACCGTTTGCTGCTGCGATTATACTAATCACTATTAAAACCAAGCCGATTAGTCCAGCAAAACAACCTACAATTGGCACAAACCCAAGCACCATCATAAATATCCATATACCTAGTGTTTGTCGAATATAAAAACTTCCAAATTCCGTTTTATTACTACTATTCATTACTATAGCCACTATCCATCCAATAAATGTTATGTGTGCGATTATAGCCACTGTTTTCCCGTTGTCGGGCTTGTTTGGGTCAAAAGTATCCTTTACCTCTTCTTTAAAGTCTTTTGCCGCTTCTTCTGCCTTGTCCGCGAAATCACTTGCCTTTTCTTTTGCATCATCTGCAAAATCACCAGCCTTTTCTTTGGCGTTGTCAAAAGCATCTTCAGCCTTATCCCCTAAGTTTTCCGCTTTCTTTTTTGCATTGTCCAAGGCATCTTTTGCCTCGTCCCCTAAATCCTTATTCTCGTCAGACATATTACTAATTTTTTGGTGGTTAAATAATGACTAAATGTAACAAAAAAATCAATAGCCAGAGAAACAGTTTGTCAACAGGTTTTTTAGAATCCTATCTCAATGGCTTAACTACCTCCAATTTAGAGCTTATCGGTTCTCCCCGTTCCTTCGGATTACGTTAATTACCACCTAACCGCATAAGCAGTAATCTCAGTTTTCTCCCAGATAAATAAAGTTAAGTTATCCATCCAATAAATACAGGCCCAGCTTAATTTTCCAATAGGGAACTTTTTCTTCAAAAAAATCAAAATACTCCCGTAAGCCTTGGGCATCCGGTAGTGATTCCTTTGCTTTGGCAATACTATCTTGTTCCTCTTTACTCATAAATTGGTGCATGTCCAACTCCTCGCCTTCGGCGTGTATTTTCATCAGGTGACCGTAAATCGTATTCTCGGAAAGTTCCCGTTTGTCGGCTATTTCTTGCACGGTACATCCATCTTTAAACAACAGATAGGATTGCTTATGTGTAGGCACTTTGCTTTTCTTCTTTTCGGGTTTGTATGCGGTAATTTCTTTAAGGAACACCTCGGCATATTTTTCCAATTTTGCCTGCCCTACCCCGGTAATATTCATAAACTCGGTTTCGTTCTGTGGCATTTTGGCCTCCATATCCTTTAAACTGGCATCGCCAAAAATCACATAAGCTGGTACATTTTGCTCCGTGGCCAACCGCTGACGCAACACGCGCAGTTTCTCGAAGAGTCCGTCTTTCCCTGCTCTTGTGGCTCGCTCGGTCTTCTTGCGCTCTACCGCTTTTTCCAATACGGCCAACTGAATTGGCTTTTTTGAGAACAATACTTCCTTGGCCAAAGGGGTAAGTCCCAACCGCGCACCTTCCCTAAAGTTGATACTCAATACCCCTTGGTTCAAAAGCTGGATCACGTATTGCTGAACATCCAACCAAGAAATATCCTTGACCGCTCCGTATGTTTTTATATGCTGATAGCCTTTGTCGTATACCTGGGCGTTTTTTGCGCCGCGCAACACATCTATTACCGTTCCCATGGGTTCGCTTTCCTTTAAGCGCGCCACGGCCGAACAGATTTTTTGTGCGAGAAGGGTACCGTCAAAATACGCTGGGGGTCGCCTACAGATATCGCAATTACCACAGCCTTTGGTAACATGCTCCCCAAAATAGTTCAACAAGGCGATGCGCCTGCAGCTCAAAGCCTCGGCAAATTGCTGCATGCGTTCCAGTTTGGCGTATTCTACCTCTGCATTTTCACTTTCGGATATGAAACGTCGCAATTGCGCCACATCGCCAAAACTATAAAACAACAAGGCGTGTGCCGGTAGGCCGTCCCTGCCGCCACGACCAATTTCCTGATAATAGCCTTCTACGTTCTTGGGAAGGTTATAGTGTATCACCCATCGGACATTACTTTTATCGATTCCCATACCAAAAGCGATGGTAGCCGCAATGATGGGTACCTTATCCGTAATAAACCCCTCCTGCGCGGCAGTCCGTTCTTGCGGTGATAGTCCGGCATGGTAGGCTTTTGCATTATATCCCGCCGTTTGCAATTTCTCTGCGAGTTTCTCCGTACTTTTTCGACTTAGGCAGTAGATAATTCCGCTTTCGTTGGGCCGTTCGTCCAAAAAATCCAATATGTGTTTGATACGGTTCTGCGCCGGGCGTACTTCTAAAAACAAATTGGGCCGGTTAAAGGATGCCAAGTGGCGCGCTCCTTCGGTTATTTTTAGCTGATCGGCGATATCCTCTTGGGTTGTGCCGTCCGCCGTGGCCGTTAAGGCAATGATGGGCGTGTTTGGAAAACGCTCCTTTAAATTGCCCAATTGGGTGTAGGCCGGTCTAAAATCGTGCCCCCATGAAGATATACAATGCGCCTCGTCTATCGCGAACAGACTTATATGGATTTCCTGAAACACGGTATGGAACCCGCCCAAGCTTTCCGGTGCCACATAGAATAACTTTAGCCCTCCCGATTTCAAATCCGAGAAGATTTCCTGTTGCTGTTCTTGGGATTGTGAGCTATTGTAATATGCCGCAGCAATACCGTTTGCCCTGAGTACATCTACTTGGTCTTTCATCAAGGCAATCAAAGGCGATACTACGATTGCCGTACCTTCCAAGGCCAAGGCCGAAAGTTGGTAGCAAAGCGATTTTCCGCCACCCGTTGGCATAATGGCCAACACATCTTTTTTATCCATGACATCGGCAATAACCGCCAACTGATTGGGTTTGAAGGAATCATACCCGAAATGAGTCTTTAATAAAGGTAACAGCTTTTCTTCTACGGTGGTTGTCATAGGCGTAAAAATAAGGATTGTGGGTTTGTTGTTGTGGGGTTATTGGGAGAATCTATTTAATCAATAAATCCCATACCGTCTTTGCGAGGCCATTTTCGGCCGAAGCAATCTGTTGAATCAAAGTCAGCTAACCAATTGTTCGAGTATAAGAAAAACCTATTCACCGATAACAAACAGATCACTTCGTCGTGCCTCCTCGTGAAGACGTACAATCAAAAACGTCTTTGCGAGGCCATTTTCGGCCGAAGCAATCTGTTGAATCAAAGTCAGCAAACCAATTGCTCGAGCATAAAAAAAACCTACTCCCTGATAACAAACAGATCACTTCGTCGTGCCTCCTCGTGAAGACGTACAATCAAGAACGTCTTTGCAAGGCCTTTTTCCGGTCGAAGCAATCTGTTGAATCATATTGTAAAAGGTTTTTAATGTCTATTCTAGAAAAAAGGGAACTTTGCCGCTCCAAACAAACAGCTCACGACGTCATACCTTCCCGTGAAGACGTAATGATATCTAACCTACTTCCCCAACATCAACAACTCATTGCAACGAACTTCTGTGAAATAACGCTTCTCGCCCTCCTTGGTTTCGTAGGAACGGTGCATTAACTTGCCATCAACGGCCACCTGCTTTCCTTTGGTCAGATAGTTTTCTACAAGGTCGGCCGTTTTGCCCCAAGCCACAATATTGTGCCATTGCGTATCCTCTACTTTTTCTCCTTTCGCGTTCTTGTAACTGTCCGTTGTAGCGATTGAAAATTTTGCGAGTTTCGCGCCTCCGTCCAAGGTTACGATTTCTGGGTCTTGACCTAAGTTTCCGATCAACTGTACTCTGTTTTTAAGTGCATTCATAATACTATGTTTTATTATTTATAGTTTGTAATCCCAAGCCACCTTGACTTGACACTGCAAACCTAAACCCGACTTCAAAAGTTATTCGGTTACAAAATATTTACTTTCGTTTGTAATCGTTTGTTGTCGTTTAAAAACTTTTTTATTATTGATTATCAATTATATAAATAAGTTTCGTTTTAAACTTAAATCATTATCTAATTAAATGTCAATTATATAAAAGGCAACAAAGTTGCCCTATACAATCATCAAAAGCTCCTAAATTTGAAACTCTGAAATATATTAGAAGAGAAAATTGAAGTGTGCCGTCTCTCATTTGGATAGGGCTTTAAAAAATTACCGTCGGAAAACGTCAATGTTCCGAGCATTGGCGTTTTTTCATTGGTCAAACTGAGCAAATATAAAATCGGGATTCGAATTTTAACACGTCTTTTTGTCGAAATATCATGTATAAATTATCGATTTTTCTTGTGGATGCGGTGTATTTTTACTTGCCCACTACGTATATAGATGCCTACTTACAGATAACTATATACAAAGAGCAGCAAAAAAATAAAATGTATTACGTCCTTCTAAAAGATGGAGTTCCATTAGGTACGTTCGGTAATCTAAAAAAGATCACGGAATTTGTAGAAGATGAAAACTTTCCTAGTTATTGGACATTAGTAAGAAAAGACGATAATCCTTTAGAGTGTTTAGATTATCTAATCTATAAAGTAAAGCATTATTAAATAACAATTATACTCGAAATTATTTGTATTTGTGATTTTGATCGAATATCGTAATTTTGTATCTTTACAAAATCAAAGAGCCGATAACCGTAAATTATCGACTCTAAGCAACTGAAATAATGATTTGTAACGTATAACTTTTGAATTATGATTTCAAAGTTATGTTTATTTCAACCTACATATATTGACAGGTCTTCAAATCATTACTACAATTGGTCTCCGATGAAGAGACATTTTTTGAAAAAAAGGTAGACTGCTTATCGAAGTTACTTTCGAACAACCGATAGTAGAGCTTCTTACACAGTCTCCTAAAACTGGCACTAGATAACCCCCTTACAATGGGGGTTTTTCTTTTCAAAACTTTATAGATTCTTGGGATTCTTTTTTCTTTGCTATGTACATGTGTTCTTGTTTTATGTTTTTGTTTTCATCTATCCACTTTACACTACCCCAAACGTAAGATTGATTCGATTTTGAATACTTTACGCTCGTGAGAATATCTTTTTTCTTTGCTTTGCCTAACTCTACGGCTAATCTTTGGTCTAATTGCTTTTCGCTTCTATCCTTATTAAAAGGTTTTATAATATCTGCGATTTCTGATTTATGTAAAAATCGATTAGCTTGTTTTAAAACTTCAAGAGCTTGATTCTGAATAGACTTCCCGCTTAAATTAAGTTCTTTGGCTTGCACGGGGTCTAAAATAGCGGAGGTATTGTTAATAACGCCCACTTGGTCATAACCAAGCGAGTTTAACTTATCATTTATAACATTTAGCCTTGATGTTAACTTGTCTTTCTTAGCTATTAAAAGTTCTATTACAATATCCATAACATATACTAAATTACGAGAAGATTAATTTGATTTTCAAACAATCTATGTTACATATATAGATACTTATTAGATAAGAGAAAGAAAAAATATGAAAATTTATTATTTTCTTTTATATATTGTTATATTTTATCTTATTTTGTAATATATAAAATGCTTAAAATCAGATATTTATTACTTATCTTTTATCTTATTTAAAATTATCAAATTATACTTATAATTAATTGCTTTTTTATTAAAAAATCAATTTTAAGATAAGACTATAGGTAAGTAATTTAAGTAATACTCTTGATTTTCACTCGCCCACATTGTATATAGATGCCGATTATTAGTTATTTATATGATTTCAATTATAACACTAAATCATTTTTATAATTAAATGTCATGCCTTTGAACCTCAGCAGTTATAACGTACTGAACGAAAGCGTAAAAATCAGACTAAAAATTCCATAGTCAAAACACACTCCCGTTCATTCTTTATTTCCTATCTTGTTCAGTAAGAACCTATACCGTAATAAAGATGAAAAAAACAAGTATTTTCTTAACATTTCTCCTGCTATGTATTAGCACAATATCCTGGTCCCAAACCTCAGAAGAAATCGTAACGGCCATAGAAAAAGAGGCCACAGAGAACTCCCAACTGGAACGCTTGGCCTATGAGGTCTTGGACCTGAACGGCCCTAGGTTGGTGGGCACGCCACAGATGAAGACCGCGCACGACTGGGCAGTAAGCGAATTTGCCAAATGGGGCATTTCCGCAGAAAACGAAGCCTACGGCACCTGGCGCGGTTGGGACCGTGGTATTACCCATGTGGACATGGTCTCGCCCAGAATAGTTAGTCTCAGCGCCACCCAATTGGCCTGGAGCCCCAGTACGGGAAAGAAGCCCCTGCAAGCACCCGTGATACTATTGCCCACAGTGGCAGATTCCGTGGGCTTTGCCCAATGGTTGCCCAATGCAAAAGGCAAGATCGTAATGGTGAGCATGCTGCAGCCCACGGGACGGCCAGACTACAATTGGGAAGAATGGGCCACCCCGGAATCTTTTGAAAAAATGAAGAAGGAGCGCGAGGCCCTGGAAAACGCTTGGAGCGAAAACATGCGAAATACGGGCTATACCAGCAGAAACATCAATGCCGCTTTGGAAAAAGCAGGAGCCGTTGGTATTGCCCAATCACGCTGGTCCAATGGATTTGGCGCAAACAAAATATTCAGTGCGGGTACCAAGAAAATCCCTGTGGTGGATATCTCCTTGGAAGATTATGGCATGCTATATCGCATGGCGAAAAACGGAAATACACCTACCCTAAGTATCACGGCCAAATCCAAAGACCTTGGCGAAGTGCCCACCTTTAACACCATTGCCACTATTCCAGGCTCGGCACTGCCCAATGAATACATCATCCTCTCGGCACATTTCGATTCTTGGGACGGCGGTACCGGCGCTACCGATAATGGCACGGGCGTGATCACCATGATGGAAGCAGCCAGAATATTGAAAAAAGTGTACCCCAACCCAAAACGTACCATCATTGTGGGACTTTGGGGCGGTGAGGAGCAAGGACTCAACGGCTCTGCGGCCTACGTGGAAGACCATCCTGAAATTGTGGACAACATGCAGGCACTTTTTAATCAGGACAACGGTACCGGACGCGTGGTGCGCTTAACCGGCCAAGGCTTTTTGCACGCTTATGATTATTTGAACAAATGGATGGAACCTGTGCCGGAAGATATTAAAAAACATATTGAGACCACCTTCCCCGGTACGCCCGCCAGTGGCGGATCGGACTATGCCTCGTTCGTGGCGGCGGGTGCTCCCGGTTTTTCCTTAAGCTCCCTGAGCTGGAGCTATTGGAACTACACTTGGCATACCAATTTGGATACTTATGACAAAATTGTTTTTGACGATGTGCGGAACAATGCCATCTTAACTGCGATCCTAACCTATATGGCTTCGGAAGACCCGGAGAAAACGTCGAGGGAAAAAGCCACCTTGTTCGGTAAAAACCGTAGAACCGGTGAGCCAATGACCTGGCCAACACCGCGCACACCAAATCGTAGAGGGGGATTGGATTAGAGGTCTTTAGCGATTATATATCAAGTAGCCAACATCTCGAAACGACAAATAACTGAACAAAGATGTAAGTCTTTTCGCTATGCGGTCAACCTTGGTTATGAAGTGGTTTAAACCTTTCGCGTTCAAGCGAAAATTATTGATTTTTTGAACATTTGAATACTTTTTTGAGTTGCATAGCAGCGCTACGGAAGGAAAAAAATCAGGGCCGAAACAAAAGCCAACAATTTGGCTTTTGAATGAGGAGCCAGCTACAGCGCGCAGTGAAAAAGAGCAATTTTTTAACAAACGGAAAAAGTTTAAATGACTTCTATATGAAAGGGAAAACTAAAAACCTCTTGGGAGACCTCGGTTCATTTTTTCTTCCGCTGAAAAAATTAGTTGGCAAAAAAAGTAACTATTGCTATCCCTTACCCCTCTCACAGCCTACAGTCCGCAAAGCTGTTTCAAACGGAAACATGGAAGAGGATACGTTACGGACTGGTTTCAAATTAAAAAAGAATAGGTCAGCGTATGACCTCAATTTCAAATGACCAAGTTTAACAACAAATACCGTATTGAATCCAATCGATTAAAAGGATGGAATTATGGTTCCAATGCCTTATACTTTGTTACTATTTGCTGTAAGAACAGAAAGTGTTTTTTTGGTAGTATTTCAGAAAAGAAAATGATTCTGTCCGAAGAAGGAAAAATCGCCGAAAAATTCTGGTTAGAAATACCGGAACACTTTTCTTTTGCTATTTTGCACAATCATATTATAATGCCCAATCACATGCACGCCATTATCGAAATCAATAAAACCAATACCGATAACGCCCAAGAAACCAATTTAGGCGCTTCTCCCATTAAAAAGATATCCCCTAGAACCAAAAGTGCATCTTTAAAATGGAAGCCCGGTATTTTAGGCGTTATACTTAACCAATATAAAAGGATATGCACCATCAACGCTCGCAAAATAAATCCGGATTTTGGATGGCAAGCGAATTATCATGAACACATCATACGAGACCAAAGAGCCTATAAAAATATTTTCAATTATATTACGAACAATCCGTTCAAATGGAAAGAAGATACCTTTAACCAAAGGTAACGTACAGACGCCCAAATTGGGCGTCTCAACGAATACCAAACGCCCAAATTGGGCGTCTCAACGAATACCAAACGACCAAATTGGGCGTCCCAACGAAAACCAAACGCCCAAATTGGGCGTCCCAACGAAAACCAAACGCCCAAATTGGGCGTCCCAACGAAAACCAAACGCCCAAATTGGGCGTCCCAACGAATACCAAACGCCCAAATTGGGCGTCTCAACCCTAAGAAAAATGAAAAGAATAAAACTACTCCTCATCGCACTGCTTATCCTCCCGGTTACGCTGCAATCACAAAAAAGAAAAAAGAAAGCAGTCGAACCTGTAATCACTATTCAAGATTCGCTATTCCACGGACTAAAATGGCGCAATATAGGACCGTTTAGAGGTGGTAGAAGTGTAGCGTCCACGGGCGTTTTGGGCGAACCTATGACCTATTATAAAGGTACCGTAGGCGGTGGTGTCTGGAAAACTACGGATGACGGTATCACCTGGAAAAATATTTCGGACGGATTCTTCAAGACCGCTACGGTAGGTTCCATTGCGGTATCCGAGAGCAATCCAAATATTGTTGTTGTAGGTATGGGCGAACATGCAGCGCGGGGAGTTATGACATCCATGGGCGATGGCGTGTACAAATCTACCGATGCAGGAAAAACCTGGAAACATTTAGGTCTGGATGAAACACGGCACATATCCGACGTGGTCATTCATCCTACCGATCCGGATATTATTTTCGTAGCGGCCCAAGGCGCACAATATGGCCCAAACGCACAACGTGGCATTTATCGTTCTACCGATGGCGGGGATACTTGGGAAAATGTACTCTTTGTAGATAACGATACGGGAGCATCGGATCTGGTCATGGACATGAAAAATCCATTAATTCTATACGCCGCACTATGGCAGCACCGGAGATATCCTTGGGTGATGGAATCGGGCGGAAAAAATTCCGGCCTATATAAATCTACCGATGGCGGTACTACATGGAAGCAATTAAAGGAAGGCTTACCAAAAGAATTTGGAAAGGCAGGGGTATCGGTCTCCAGGGCAAATCCGGAACGTGTATTTGCCGTCATAGAAGCGGAGGGCGAAAAAGCGGGCGTGTACCGATCTGACGATGCCGGCAAAAAATGGACACAGGTGAACAAAGAGCGGATCAACATCACCCGATCGTGGTATTACATGAAGGTTTTCGCCGATACCCAAGATGAAAATTTGGTCTATGTCCTAAACGCCCCGGTAATGAAATCCATAGACGGCGGCAAAAGTTTTACCCCTGTTGCTGTTCCGCATGGGGACAACCACCATTTGTGGATACATCCCTTGGACAATCAGAAAATGATAAATTCCAATGACGGGGGCGCCAATGTGTCCAATAACGGCGGAAATAGCTGGAGTACACAGGAAAATCAGCCCACAGCACAGTTTTATAGGGTAATAACCGATAATCTGGTTCCATATAATGTCTACGGAGGACAACAGGATAATTCTACCGTGGCCATTGCATCCCGCACCAACGGCCGGGGAATTGGTTGGAAGGACTGGGAGCGAACCGCAGGTGGGGAAAGTGCCTTTTTGGCCTTTGACCCGGACAATCCCGTTCTTGTTTATGGTGGCACCTACCAAGGCATTATAGGAAAATGGGATACCAGAACACAGGAATCCAAGTCCATAAAACAATACCCCGAACTGGGCCTGAGTATAGCGCCGAAGGATTCCCGATACCGGTACAACTGGAACGCGCCCATTATTACATCGCCCCATGACCGAAATACGATTTACCACGCTGGTAATGTAGTCTTCAAATCCACCGATGAAGGCCAAAACTGGACCGCCATTAGTCCGGACCTGACCCGAAACGAAAAAGAAAGGCACGGCCCCGGCGGCGGACCCTTTACCAACGAAGCTGCAGGCGGGGAAAATTACAACACCATTACCTATTTGACCGAGTCTCCACATGAGGAAGGCGTACTTTGGGCCGGAACAGACGATGGACTGCTCCAAGTAACACGAGACAGTGGTAGTAATTGGAGCAATGTTACGCCAACAGGCATCAAAGATGGTATCATCAATTCCATTGAGGTATCGCCCCATGATGCGGCGACGGCCTATATCGTGGTTATGCGCTACAAATCCATGGATTTAGCATCGTATATTTTTAAAACATCCGATTATGGACAGACGTGGACCAAAATCACCAACGGAATTACAGGAGAACATACCTTTACCAGAGTAGTTCGCGAGGATAAAAAACAAAAAGGACTCCTATACGCCGGAACCGAAACCGGCCTTTTTATCTCATTGAACGATGGTGCAAATTGGCAGCCCTTTCAGCTCAACCTACCTGTTGTTCCCATTAACGATATCACCATACAGGATAACGATTTGGTGATAGCAACATCGGGCCGTGCGTTTTGGATTCTGGATGATATAGCAGCAATTCAAAACATCGCCAAAACAAAACAATCCCTCACTATTTTTCAACCTAAGGACACCTATCTTTATTTTGGAGGCCATTCGGACAAACCTGTTCCCGGTCTGGGCCAAAACCCGAAAAGCGGGGTTACGTTCGACTATTATCTACCTACCAAAATGGATTCAACGGTACTTACCCTTGAAGTGTTGCAGAATGAAAAAGTGATACGCACCATTACCAATCAAAAGCCTAAAAAGTTTACGACTTGGCCGGGAGGCCCATCCAAACCGGACATCCTGCCGTCCAAAAAGGGATACAACCGATTTACATGGGATTTTACCAAAGAAGGATTGCCAAGTATAGAAAAAGTCTTTGTTTTTGGCGGACATGAAGGCTCCGCCGTAGGGCCCGGCAACTACACATTGAGACTTCGCACGGATATGGATACAGCAGAAACCACCGTAACCATTTTACCCAATCCGAAGGTAAAAGGAAGCACTGCGGATTATGACGAACAACAAGAAATGCTCACTACCATTGAAGAAACCGTACGTGCCATGCATACCGCGGTAAACGCCATGCGCTCCGCAAAATCGCAGCTAACACAATACGCCCAATTACTAAAAAACAACGAAAATGCCTCCGAGTTGGTCAAAAAAGGTGATTCCCTACTAAAACGTATTACGACCTGGGAGGAAAACCTCATACAGCCCAAGCAAAAGACCTTTCAGGATGTCATCAATTTTACAAATAAATTAAACGCTCAATTCTTGCACCTTCGCGGGTACATATCCTCCGTGGAGCCTAAGCCAACGGCAGGCTCCAAAGAGCGGTTACAGGATTTAATGCAACAGTGGCAAGGATACAAAAAAGAGCACGACGCCATTGTAAACAAAGAAATGAGCGCCTTCAACAGCCTGTATAAGGAACTGGACCTACCCGCCATTATCCTTACCGAAGAGTAACTATAATCGTGATGATGACCCATTTTGTATCCGACAAAACCTTCACCGGAGTCGATTTTTCCAAAAAACGGCTCCCTCGTGGTGAATATGAAAACTGCACTTTTGAAACCTGTGATTTCTCAGGTGGGTTTCTGGACGGGCAAAACTTCATGGAGTGTACCTTTACGGATTGCAATCTCAGCAATGCGAACATAGCGCACACGACCTTTAAAGAGGTTTCTTTTGAACACTGTAAGATGATGGGGCTGCATTTTGAAACCTGCAACCCCTTTCTTATGGATTTCTCGTTCACCCATTGCCGCTTGGACCTGAGCTCGTTTACAGGAATGGAGCTTAAAAACCAGCAATTTACAGACTGTAAATTGATTGCCGTCGATTTTTCCAATAGCATACTGTCACAAGCTGTATTTGGGGACTGTGATCTGGAAAAAGCGATTTTTTTGAATACTGATTTGAGCAAGGCAGATTTGAGCACGGCCTTTAACATCACTTTAATTCCCGATCAAAACAGACTAAGTGGTGCCACCTTTCATCGCAACAGTCTAGCAGGGTTACTTTTGAGCCATAAAATTAAGGTGGTCGACTCCTAAAGAGCCGTTTACAAACGGATAATTTGTATCTTATGGCTATAAAGTCGTCACAAATGAAGTGTTTTCTTATTTTTTTATTGGTATCGGTTACCACCTTGACCGCACAGAATACCCTGTCTTTACCTGAAGGTGAAACTTCCCCGCCGGCCACCATAGCACAAATAGAATGGATGACGGGGCATTGGAAAGGCAAGGCCTTCGGGGGAATTACCGAGGAAATTTGGAGTCCGCCCGCAGCAGGCACCATGATGTTCGTTTTTAGATTGATATCGGACAACGAAATCGGTTTTTATGAACTTGGACATGTTAGGGAACTAGCCGGCTCTTTAATCTTTGAGTTAAAGCATTTTGGTGCGGACCTTAAAGGCTGGGAAGAAAAAGACGAGGTACAAAGGTTTAAATTTATCAAGGCAGAAGAGAACAGGTTGTATTTTGAAGGGTTTACCTTTGAACGCATCAGCGACCAGGAAATTAACATCTACGGACTCATAGGGAACGAAGACGGCTCCGCCGAGGAAATGAAATTCAATTACAAAAGAACCTAAGGTGGAAAAGCGAACCTGTTTGGAATGTGATACGATAATCATGGGCCGTGTAGACAAAAAATTCTGCAACGATTATTGTCGCAATGCCTATAACAACCGTGTAAACAAGGACAGTAAAAACCTGATGCGCAACATAAATAACCGTCTGCGCAAAAACTACCGCATTTTGGACAGCTTTAAACTAACGGACGGCAAGACCAAAACTACCCGCACCCGTTTACTGGACAAAGGATTTGATTTTGATTTCATCACCAATTTGTATACCACCAAAAAAGGGACTGCGTATTATTTTGTGTACGATTTGGGATATCTGCCTTTGGACAATGATTATTATATGATCGTGAAAAGGGAGTAAGAAGACACTAACCACTAGAGGGGAAATTCTTACTCGAAAGTTTTTAATACAACAGATTTTTGTAGCAATACCAGTTCTCTTTTAAAATTCAGCCAAAGAAATTTAATTGTTTTTTTTGCCTGCGAGAAAGAAAAACCGGCCATAGCCTAGCTACGGCATATTTTTATTTTGAAGTAGGGCGTAAAAAGAAACGATTTATCGGCTTATTTTCAATTGGAAATGGTGTAAGACTGCCTCTAAGGTTGGCAGATTGTTAAATCGTGAAGAAAAACAAAAATAATCACAGCTTAATGAACACCTGATTTAGCTCAACACAAAAGTTTCTACAACGTACGGAATTACCTCCTAAGACCAGTTAGGGGACATTTTGTTATTTATAATTATGCCCACTAAGTTTCAATGCCGCAATAACAATGTCCTTTCTGCTGATCTGGCCAACGAGCACATCATTTTTCATTACGGGCAATCGTCTTCTATTGTGTTTTACGAAAATACCGGCCGCATCAAAAATGGAGGTATCATGAGGAATGGTTTCCACTCCTTTTGTCATAAAGCGCTCTACACTCTTATCCAATATAGGCTGATTAAAATATCGGCTCTCGGATATCTGTTTCATACAATCGGCCTCAGAGATAATACCTACCAAAAACCCGTTGTTGTCCAGAACCGGCCCACCTGAAATATGATTCTTCGCAAATTGTTCCATCACCTCCAAAATGGACTGATCAGGACTGAAGGTAACCAACTTTTTTGTCATGTAATCCTCTACTAAAATAGGAGCGTCAAACTCCTTTTTAACTGTCTTGCGTGCGCCTTGGAAGCTTTTGATACCCATAATAATTCTGTTTAGAGGTTGATTACTAAAGATAGGAAAAAATAATGAATTCCGTAAAAAAATCGATGTACCGTTATTGAAACGCTAATATTTCCTAATTTTAGGGTCGAACACCATACCAATGAAAAAGACAACCTCCGTAGGTACCCTACTACTGATTCTTCTAGCTATTTACTGGAGTTTTAGGTCCCAATTACCCACATACACCAAAGATGCGGATGCCCCTAAAACCGAATTCTCTACAGATCGGGCGTTAACCCATGTAAAAGCTATTTCGCAAGAACCGCACGGGGTAGGTTTTGAAGGTCACGAAAAAGTGAAACAATATATTGTTTCCGAGTTAACCAATTTGGGTCTTGAGACTACGATACAGGAAGGATATACCGCCGGAGACTGGGCAAATTTAAGCAAAGCGGAAAACATCCTCGCCAAAATTAAAGGAACCGAGAACGGGAAGGCCTTATTACTGCTCACACATTACGATAGCAGTCCCCATTCCTCCCTGGGCGCAAGTGACGCCGGTAGTGGCGTAGCAACGATACTAGAAGGAATTAGAGCCTTTTTAGCCCAAGACAAACAACCTAAGAACGACATCATCATTCTTATTACCGATGCAGAGGAACTAGGGCTTAATGGTGCAGATCTATTTGTTAAAAAACATCCGTGGGTAAAAGATGTAGGCTTGGTTCTTAATTTTGAGGCAAGGGGTAGTGGAGGCCCGGGCTATATGCTTATGGAGACCAACCGAGGTAATGGTAACCTTATTAAGGAATTTATTGCTGCGAGTCCAAATTATCCTGTTGCAAATTCCTTGGCCTATAGTATTTACAAAATGCTGCCCAATGATACCGACCTAACGGTATTTAGGGAAGATGCGGACATCGAAGGCTTTAACTTTGCCTTTATAGATGATCATTTCGACTACCATACCGTTCGAGACAGCTATGAACGCTTGGACAGGAACACCCTAGCCCACCAAGGTAGCTATCTCATGCCCTTACTTGCACATTTTAGCGAGATAGACTTAGGTCAGATGAAGAGTCTCAATGATTATGTATACTTTAACATCCCCTTCTTTAAAATGGTCTCGTATCCTTTTGAGTGGATATGGCCAATGTTGGGTTTAGCCGTGCTGTTATTTATTGTCTTTCTTAGTATTGGTGTTAGAAAAAATGTCTTGAACCTTAAGGACATGGCCAAGGGATTCCTACCCCTACTAATTGCCTTGATCATAAATGGCTTGGTCGGTTTTTACGCCTATACCTTTCTAATCTGGCTATATCCTAGTTATGCCGATATGCTTCATGGTTTTACCTATAATGGACATGCCTATATTCTAGCCTTTAGTCTATTCGCCATAGGAGTCTGTTTTTACTCCTATCATAGGTTTAGGGTGGTAAAAACACCTAATTTGCTGGTAGCACCAAGTTTCGTATGGCTTATCGTATGCGGATTAGCTGCAAACTACCTGCCCGGCGCGGCGTTTTTTGTAATCCCCGTTTTTGGGATACTCGTTGCACTTTACATCCTTGTTAATCAAAAAAATCCCAATGCGTTACTATTGGTGTTCTTGGCTATCCCAGCCATTTTTATATTCGCTCCTTTCATAAAAATGTTTCCGGTTGGCTTAGGTTTAAAAATGATGGTGGCCACGACTATTTTTACTACGCTTACCTTCTTTTTGCTGCTTCCGGTATTTTCGCGCTACAAGAACCAATTGGCCATGGCCCTATTAAGTTTTCTTTTGTGTTTAGGTTTCTTGGTATCGGCACACATGACATCAAATTTCTCTAAAGACAATGCTAGGCCTACCAGTCTACTATATGTGATGGATTTGGACGATCAACAATCAAAATGGGCCACTTACGATAAAACGATTTCCGACTGGACCGCTCAATACATTGGCGATAACAGAACCGTCCCCGAACAACTATCCGAAAACACCATAAGTAGTAAATATGGTTCTGGTTTTACGTATGTATCCGAGGCGCCCACGAAAAACATTTTAGGCCCAAAAATAGAAGTCGCTAGAGATACGTTGGTAGGAAATAATAGGGTCTTGGACTTTTGCATTGTACCCCAACGAAACGTAAATAGACTGGAACTATTTACAAATGATGTTGAAATCTCAAAAGCAACGGTGAACGGAATAGCACTTTCCGATTATTTTCTAGCAAACCGAAATAGAGGAAAATTGGTAACACACTATATTAGCGATAACGACTACACCGATATTATTTTAGAAATCCCCAAAGATGCCGTTTTGGAGCTGACCATTTACGAAGCATCCAACGATCTGCTGGATAACGATCAATTCTCAATACCAAAAAGGCCGGAGGACAATATTCCGAAACCCTTTATACTTAATGACGCCATACTAACTACACAAACCCTGATTTTTGACTAAGACAATTGGCATTATGGGCTGCGGCTGGCTTGGATTACCACTAGCAAAAAGCTTACTGGCAGACGGCTATGCGGTATACGGTACGACCACTTCACCAGAAAAATTACAAGTATTGACCAAAGCCGGAATACACGCATTCCATATTTCCATTTCGGAACAAAAAGTAAGTGGTGCTATCGATGAGTTTCTAAAACCGTGTAATGTACTCATCATAAACGTACCGCCGGGATTAAGGGGTAACCGCACAAAAACCTCATATATAGAAAAAATGCAACGGTTATTGGAATGCGTAAAAGAAAGTCCCGTTAAGAAAGTGATTTTCGTAAGCAGTACATCGGTATACGGAGACGAGCAAGGTGAAGTAAACGAGGAAACCACACCAATACCTACAACGGAATCGGGAAAGCAACTCTTAAATAGCGAACAACTGTTCAAAGGCCAAACCCATTTTAAAAGTACGGTTCTACGATTTGGTGGACTAATAGGTCCAGATAGGCATCCCATTAACATGCTCTCCGGCAAGGAAAACCTAAAAAACGGAGATGCGCCTGTAAACCTTATTCATAGAAACGACTGTATTCGCATACTAAAACAAATAATTCATGAAAAACAATGGGGAGAAACGATCAACGCAGTACATCCAGAGCATCCAACTAAACGGGTTTATTACACACAAATAGCGGTTAAAAAACACTTGCCTCCCCCCAGATACAGTGTATCTGCACACAAAAATTATAAAATTATCAATTCTTGTAAGTTTTTTCTTACTAATAATAGGGATGATTTCACATCGTTGTAGTATTAATTCACAACAGATTTATCGATTTTCACAACAGAATCCTTATTATATTGTTAATATATATCTGATTTTTAAGTACTTATCGATGAAATGCATATCTTTATATAAACCTTATAAATTGATATGTCATGGAAAAGTCAAAATTGAAAGGAAAGATCTTAATGGAGTTGGATACCTTGATATCCCTAAGTTGTAAGAGTAGCAAAAGCCTTAAAAAGTATGAAGAGCTTCACATCGCCCTACTCAAAAAGTACTACAATGCCGCCGATGTGAATATAGATTATCATAGGCATCGCGTTAAAATGGATATTGTAACGGATGACACTTTTTATGACCCGAAAAAAGTAAATACACATTTACCGATATTGTATACCAATCTATTGTTCGATAATCTAAAAAGCTTTCTTAGCTCTTGTATAGATAACGATGAAAAAAGTATTGGCTTTTATTCTCAGCTATTAACCAGTTTTACCGGTAAGAAGCTTACCCCTAGTTTAGTCTAATCCATTTTAATCATTATTACGGCACATAGTAAACCAAGTTACTTCTTAGTCTACTTAATCTTAGATTAATCTGGTCAATCAAAGCCCTAGAAAGCACTAAAAAGAAAAATAGAACGGAAAATAAAGGGGTTATCACGGTTCGTTTTATTACTCAAATTAGTTTCACTATCCCAAATAATACAGGGCGCCGTAGGGCGCTTTTTCCTTTTTCTCATATTTAAACCTTTCCTTAACAAGTTCTTAAGAATTATTTTAATAGTTTAGCCCACCTAAAAAAATAATCAAAATGAAAAAAGTATTTCTCGTGCTCACTATGCTAGTAGGAATTGGCATTAATGCACAAACTACGACCGATCTAAAGGCGCACTATGAGGCATTTTACAAAGAAATGCGTTTACAGGGCGATGTTACAGGTGTTATAAACGCACTTACCCATTTAAACATTCTAGCTCCCACACAAGCACGTAGGGATACCCTTGCATATATTTATGCCAATGAAAACCAGCACATGCAGGCATTGAATACTATTGGTATTGAAAAACTAGCTACAGATTCCGACCTTGCCGTGCAAGTAAAGGCAATTTCCCTAAAGGCACTGAACCAGCCCAAAAGAGCACTAGAGCATTTTGAGGTTTTGAATACCAGAATGCCAAATCCATATTTGGCTTACGAGCTCGCCGACCTTAAAATTCAATTGAGTGACATAGCGGGTGCCACCACCCATATAGAATATGGCATTGCAAATGCAAAAGACGATATGAAGTATGCA
Source organism: Maribacter chungangensis (assembly GCF_042676845.1). Lineage (NCBI taxonomy): Bacteria > Pseudomonadati > Bacteroidota > Flavobacteriia > Flavobacteriales > Flavobacteriaceae > Maribacter > Maribacter chungangensis. The sequence goes on along the minus strand of NZ_JBHTHY010000003.1, from coordinate 404,834 downwards.
TTCTATGAGCGCCAACAACCTTATGAAGCATCGCTTAAAGCGGCATTTTTGCATCTAAAAGCTTTAGTAGCCTTTAACAAGGATCAAAATGATTTAGATACCGCTATCGGGTTTATAGATGAAGCTTTGGCCATAGACCCTAATTTTAACCTTGCCAGCCTAAGCAAACAAGCGTTGGAATCCAAAAAAACGACACCTGAGGAGTCTAAGGAATAGTATTTCTAGAAATCACCCTATATTTCGAAAGTAAGGATAAGCCGTTTGACCTATTCGCGGTTGGAACGGTCTAAAAAATCTACAACAACAAAACCTAATTGGCTTTGTTTAGAATAAGATCTTCCGGAAGCGTATTATTAACCTCTACATTTAGCTGATTGCGAAAACTATTATAAGCCGCTATCATTTCGGTAATAGAAACTTTAGGGTCTTGACGGTATTCCAAGTCGCCCTTTGTTTTTAATATAAAGGTTTTGAGTACTTTCTGACGGCCCTTAACCTGAGGAATATCAAATTCGACCGGGTATGTAGACGATTCCAAGGCTTTCTGGTTTTCCACTAGGTCTTCAATAATAAGTACAAGATCCTCCCTGTACGTAGCGTCATACATACGGTCAAAGCTAGCATCAAAGGTGTTAAAGGCCGCCCAGTCGGCAACAATGGATTTGGACTTGCCGTTAAGGGCTATCTTTGTAGGAAGTTGGCTCGCAGCAATCTCCCACTCGGTTTCTTGCCCATCGTCGAGTGCTACATTGATATCCTTGCAAGATACAGATACCACTAGTAACGTAAATAAATAACGGATTTTTGACATGGGACGAATGTACAAATTTTAAGAAAAGGTATCTTTATGCTCGAATTGTTTTAACTCATTATTTAGATGCAAAAATACATATTGATCATAGGTGCGTGCGGACAAATAGGAACAGAACTAACCATGGCCCTTCGCGAAAAACATGGAAACGACCATGTAATCGCCAGCGATATACGTGAAGGAAACGATAACTTGATGGAAAGTGGGCCTTTTGAAATCTTGGATGCAACCGATTATGATGCTTTAGAAGAAGTAATTGCCTATTATGAAATTAACGAGGTATATCTCATGGCGGCCATGCTAAGTGCTACCGCCGAAAAATTCCCCATGAGGGCTTGGAACCTGAATATGAATTCGCTTTTTAATGTCTTAAATCTGGGCAAAGAAAAAAAGATAGATAAAATTTTCTGGCCATCTAGTATTGCCGTTTTTGGACCCAATACGCCAAAAGATCATACGCCTCAAAATACGATTATGGAGCCCAGCACCGTATATGGTATAAGTAAGCAGAGTGGTGAACGCTGGTGCGAATATTATTTTAACAAGTTTGATGTTGATGTACGCAGCATTCGCTATCCGGGCCTCATTAGTTGGAAAACCATGCCCGGTGGCGGTACTACGGATTACGCCGTAGAAATATACCACAAAGCGCTGTCCGATGGAGCTTACACATGCTTTCTAAAAGAAGATACCGCCTTACCAATGATGTTTATGGACGATGCCATTCGCGCCACCTTACAGCTTATGGAGGCGGAGGGCAATCGTATTAAAGTGCGCTCCTCGTATAACTTGTCCGGTATGAGTTTTACACCAAGCGAAATGGCCCAGAGCGTTCAGGGGAAGTTGCCAAATTTCAAAATGTCCTACGCCCCGGATTTTAGACAGGCCATTGCCGATTCTTGGCCCAGTAGTATAGATGATTCAAATGCACAACAGGATTGGGGCTGGAAAGCGGAGTTTGACTTAAAAAGGACCACGGAGGAGATGTTGGCAAACCTGAAACCGGATTAAAGCCATTATGTAACTACCGAACAACAAAGAACTCTTAAAAATAGAGATTGAAAACGATCAAAAAATATTCCCAAATCCAACAGTATATCAAAAAACGGATACAAACAGGCGTCTACCCGATCAATAGTTATTTGCCCTCGGAAAACGAAATTTGTGAGAAATTCAACACCACTAGGACTACGGTAAGAAAAGCCCTGGACGAGTTGCTACGAGAAGGGTTTATCGAAAAAGAGCAGGGAAAGGGAAGCAAGGTCATTGAGCGCCGAAAATCCTTGGGACTGCTAACGGTAAAAGGCTTCTCTGGAGCTACAGATTATAAAGTAAAAACAAAGCTCACACAAGCACCCAAAATTACGGATTGGGACCCAATTATCGTTTTTGGCTTAACGCGTGAAGAGCAGAAATCAAAATGTGTTTATTTTCAACGGATTCGTCACATAAATGGAAAACCTGTAGTTCTGGAGAACAATTGGTATGCCCTAAACGCCATGGAAATCATTAAGCCTACCGAATTCATAGAAGGTTCCTTCTTTAAAACCCTAAGTCAAAAATATTTTATTGAAATTATGGGTGCCGAACAAGAGCTAAGATCTATTCCTGCTACAGCGGAAATAGCCAAAAGCCTTGAGCTTGCCGAAGGCGAACCCATTCTTCATATTTCCGTGAGATTTAGGACCAGTAAGCCCGGTTTCAATCTCTATGGAGATCTGTACTGCAATACCAGTGAGTATCCCATTCGTAACACCTATTTTTCGTAAGCCATTATCCCAGTTACTTTCAGCAATAACACATGCTTCTTCCCTTAGTAGCCGAAGGCAAGGCTCGGAAGGGGTCGAGCCCGAGCCGTTCCGAGACCCCCGAACCCGTATTCACGCCTAGGTAATGGCGATAAAAAGAATGGTTTGGAAAGGCTTTTATTTTAATATATCCATCAAAAAAAGGAATACAAGCTTTTAGGATTATCAAAAAACAGCTTTTGATAATAATCTTCTAAGCCTTTTGATTTCAGGAAATTTGGAATGGTCTCAATTAGATAATTTAAACCGGGACTGCCGCCATAACTTTTCCAATAGGCGTTTTTGGCCATGTCCATACCTAGGGTAATCTGCTCGGGATAGTCCGGTAGTAGGTGCTCTAGCAAATTAAAGGTGTGGTTGGTTTCCCCTTTCTTCCATCTAAAGGCACTATCATATTCCACCCGGACACCAACATCCAAAACCGAACGGTTATAATCCACACTTTTGGCGCGGTCTACATGGGACAGTACTACGTGCTCCAGTTTTGCGCCCAACTGCTCAAATAGTTGTGCCTGTTCCAAGGCCTGCCTCCCAAAATTGGTATGGGTCAGGATAGGAGCCCCGGTTTCTAAATGTGCGTTGACCACTGCCCGGAAAATAAGTTCTTGGTGTTTGGTAAAAGGGTCGTCCCCGGTAGCCAGTTTTATGAGTCCGGCTTTGTAAGGCGTGCGTTTTACAAAAGGGCCCGAATAGTCAAAGGCATCGATTCCTTCTTCAATATCGGCAATAAAGAGTCGGGTAAGTTCATCTTCGGAATAGCCGTAACGCCAATGGTTCTCCGGATAATACTGTTCTAAATGAATGCCCGTTGGCACTACGATATGCACGCCACTTCGTTGGCTTACTTCTACCGACTTTAATACATTACGGCCGGCATTGGCAGGCATGGTGTCTATGACCGTTCTTCCGCCCGCCTTATAAAAATGGAGAAGTTCCTCGGCTATTCTATCGGTATCGTTCAATAAAAATTCGGGATGCTTTCCGGTGACATAGCAATCATCGATAACAATATGTTCGTGTGCGTAGGTTAGCCCCATCTCCGCACTTGGCAGATCTCCCCGCACTGTTCTAAAAAAATCCTTGTTCATAGTAGTCCTTGATTATTTGCCCAGCCGTTGCGAGAGGTATCCGCAATGGCATCGGGTAGTTCCAACACGGCACCTAAACGCACCAAGCTGTCTTGCAATTTTTTAATATCGATGTTTTTTGCGTCCGAATCGTGCCCCAAAGAAAGTACCGCGGCCATCCCTGCAGCCTGACCCATACTCATGGTCTGTGCCATAGATCGGCACGAGGCATGCGCATCGTGGGTAGCGGAAAAACAACGGCCTACCACCCAAACGGTCTGGGTTTCCTTAGGAACGATAGTACCATAAGGCACACCGTAAATACCGCCATTGGGCACGTATTGCCAAAAGGTTTCCGAACCTCCGTCCGGACCTTTCCTATGGTCCTCAATGGGCGCACCACAAAGAAAGATTTGGTCAGCAAAGGTCTTGGCTTGCATACAATCCTCTTTTGTGAGTCGGTAATTACCATAGACCCTTCTGGTCTCCCGTACCCCGATCTGATGGGAAAGTCCTATAATTTTTGCATTTTCATACCCGGGTACCTCAGCCCTAAAAAAATCCTCGAAAACAAAGGACTGTCGCCTGCCCTCTATTTCGGCCTTGGTAATGCCTTCTACATCCAAGGGGTCTAAGTCGGTCACCTTAACGGCTACGGTGGAAATACATTTGGGCTGACACATCTCGTGCGCACTTCCCTCTTTTCTAGATAAGGGATGCGTTCCCTTGCTATACGCTTCCGCCATCTTCTCCTTCAGCATTTTTTTACCTCCGGCAGCTTCGTATATATCGTGTTCCACGTTGGACATCCGAAAGGTGGTCGTCATACTCTGTGCAGGTGCCTTTTCCCCAGCTTTTTCATACCCGATATCCGCCCAATGACAAAAATCCGCATCTCCCGATGCATCTATAACACGCTTTGCGGTAATGGTAAAGAAGCCAGTACCTTTATGGAAAAAGACACAAACAGTTTGCGCTCCAAGCTTTTCTACGCCTACCAAAGTTGTGTGGTAAAAAAGTTCCACACCACTTTTAAGCAGGAGCTTATCCCATACCTGTTTCAATTTTTCCGGATTATAATTGACCCCGGTACCGGCACCATAGGTGTTGGGCCTCAAGAATATATCCCCGGAGGTATCCAAGGCGTTCACAATAGTATCCGGTATACCGCCCACTATTTTTTTAGGGCTATCGGACGGCGTAAAAAAGCCGTAAAAGGTATCCAGCATTTGTGTAGAGGTCCCGCCCGGAAATCCGTAACGTTCTACAAGGGTGACCTTGTATTTACTGTTAGCGGCCGCTATGGCAGCCGTAGATCCGGCACTGCCGCTACCAATGATAAGAATATCCGTTTGATAGGTTTTGGCGATTACAGAAGAAAATGTCATACTACTATTATTTAGGACCTACGTTGGCGTACAATTTGGCCAATAAATGTGCATGTTCGTCATAGGCGGATTCAAACAAATCTACCGCACGCTGGTCGCCCACAATTTTGCCACTGCTCAATACTTTAGGGGATTTTCCGCTTTCATGAAGTATTTTCGCCGTTTCGGCCTTTAGACAATTAATAAGTAATACACCACCTAGGGTAGAACCAGGTGCCACGGGCGAATCCAGTCCGTCCAAATAGATCATGGCATCGCCCAAGGGTGCACCCGTATCCAGTACATAATCGGCAAAATCTATCAATTTTTTTCCGTCGGATTTCTTTGAGGTACTGCCTTCCAGGTGCAGTTTGCTCACTAGCGCCACCACTTTTACGTTTCGCCTTTGAAATTCCTCGGCCATTTCTATGGGTACCACATTACATCCGCTGGAAGAAACCACCAACGCCGTATCCTGCTCGCTGGTATCAAAATTCCTAAGAATCCGTGAAGCGAGTCCGGGAACGTTCTCCAAAAACATAGCCTGCCGCTGTCCGTTGGCGCCTACCACCAAGTTGTGAAAGGAAAGGGAGAGCTCCACAATGGGGTTGAACCCTGGAAAGGAACCGTACCTGGGCCACATTTCCTCTACCATCATCCGGCTGTGACCGGACCCAAAGAGATGCACCATCCGCCCTGCCAAAATGGATTTGGCGAACAACTGCGCTACTTCTTGGATGACTTTTTCCTGTTCGGCCACGACCGAGACAATGTCTTTTCCTTTTGCTAAATATTCCTGTGTAACACTCATACTTTTTTTTGTTTATGTTTTGTTTTTGCGAAAAATGCGGCACCCATGGCGCCCGCATACGCGCCCAATTTGGCATGGACTATTTTTGCCCTATACCCTCCAGGCCTCCATTCATACTTTTCCATATACGTTTCCAAAGGCCGCATCAAAGCCTTGTTTGCTCCTGCCGCAATACCGCCGCCCAACACAATCAGTTCGGGCGAAAGGATGTTGGTCAACGAAGCGAGTCCTACCGCTAATTTTTGGACGGACTCCAGCCACCAAATCCTTGCTTTTTCATCACCTTGTTCATAGGCGGCTACCAATTCCCTAACCGATTTGTACCTGCCCCCGGTTCTTTCCGAAACCGAAAAATTTCCCACGGCATGCTCCAAACTGCCCGGCATATTGGTCATAGTTGGCTCCCCATTATACTGAACCGTCATGTGGCCGACATGCCCGGCACGCTGTAAATTACCTTGGTACAATGCACCGTTAACAATAATACCGCCACCTACACCGGTTCCTAGCGTAAGCATGAGCAAATGTTGCACGCCTTGACTACGATAAAACGATTCATATTCCGCCAAACAGGCGGAGTGTCCATCGTTGAGCGCATATATAGATCTGCCTACTGCTTCTGACCAATTGAACTGCTCTATTCCTTGCAGCCTTTCGGGCATGTGCAAGGTCATTTTATGCTGCGCATCTACCAGGCCGGGCGCGGAAATGGCACAGCGTAGGGCTTCCGGATTTGCCTTTGCATAAGTTTCGGATTTGTTTTCGATGAGGTCGATGATCTTCCTTTTCCACCGCTCCTTTTCGGGTGCCGAATCTTCCGTAAGTACTTCGCTTTGCTCCAACACGGTTCCTTCTTCGTTTAAAACCACGGTTTTGATCTTGGTTCCGCCAATATCGATTCCTAAATAATAGTGTTCCATAACAAATAGAAATCAATATTGACCTTCGCTCAGCGTCCAGCCCCCATCGACCGCCAAGACCTGTCCCGTTATAAATTTAGAGTCCGGATGCAGGAACATCAATACCGCGCTGTTGATATCTTCCGATGCTCCGGGGCGGCCACCGTCCAAAGGTTGTTTGGTTTTTAAAAAGTGAAGAATGGCATCGTCCTCGGCGGCTCGTTTGGCCATGGGCGTAATGAAGAGGCTCGGTGCAATTACGTTTACACGGATGTTCTTGTTGGCATAGTAAGCGGCTATGGATTTTGAAAACCCGATAATGGCCGATTTTGCCGCCGCATACGCATGGGTGGTAAAGTATTTGGGTGACGGACTAAATCCCAACACGGAGCCCATGTTCAAAATGACCCCGTTACGACCCTGTTCCAAAAAATAATTGACCATTGCCTGGTTGGACAGCATCATGGAGGTAAGGTTCAGTTCCATGGTTTTGTTCCAGCCCTCAAGTGTTATTTTATCCAATGGTCCGTCTCCCCATTTTCTTCCGCTACCACCGGCCACATGAAAGAGTCCTGAAATAGTTCCAAAGGTATCATGCGCGATAGAAATGGCGGCTTTCATGGTTTTTGCATTTGTTGCGTCTCCACAAAAAAAAAGGGCTCCCGCACCCAAAGTCTCTTGCGCCGAAGCGCAGCTTTCCAGATTCCTGCCTACGACAAGGACATTGGCTCCTTTTTCCTTTAAGGCGATTGCGGAAGCCAGTCCCATGCCGGTAGTGCCTCCCATGATAATGTACGTGGTGTCTTTAAAATTCATATCCTTTTAGGTTGCCCAAACTTTAGTGCCTTTTTCGTACTGAATACAGGCCTCAAACTTTCCCGGTAGCGGTAAGTATTCCCGTGCCTGTGTCATTCCTATTTCCGAGGTAAAATAGCCGGAAAGCGTTAAACTTTTCAGTTGTTGAAAGTAATGTGGCGGTATCTTCTCTTGCCCTTCCCTTTCTTCATAATAGGCTTCCGCCTCGACCTGCAAGGTTTGTAACAGTGCCAATTTATCTTCCGCTTTGGCGGATTCAAAAGCACTTGAAAAGGTCTTTGCCGCCCGGGCATCCAAATCGTTCAATCCCTCCAAAAAAATACCCTGTTCCTCCGCAGGCATGCAATCTTGGTACATTAGCAGCATATAAGCACCGATGTTGACAGCCTTTGCCCCCGGGGAATCTGCCGTTGTGGGTATAATGGCCTCCCCAATTTCATCCAATAAAGGAATATCGGCCTCGGAAAGGGTTGTTCTGGGTGTTGGTCTGTATTCACAGCCCTGCATCAAACTTAACGATGGCACCGCTAACAGGCCGCCCGTGCCCAAGGTTAATCGATGTATAAAGGTCTTTCTTTTCATCTGTTTATTTTTACAGTTCTTTCATTTGTAGGTCCATAGCATTTTGTTTTATAATACATTAGCCTGAAACAGTTCAGGTGGATGACCACTTTTGTTTTTAAACCAAGCCCTATTTTTGATTCTGGCGGATTTTCATCTTAAATATGATTGACACCTTTCATAAAACACTCATAAACAAGTAAATAAATGTAGTTCATAGTTCGGTGCTTTTATTGAATTTTGGGCATTACAATTGCGGTTTGGGCGCTCACCCCTCCGTCTTCCTCCCGAAAAGGGTCGGAATCCACCTCCCCTTGAAAAAAGGGGAGGAGCTTTTTACTACCTTTATTCATCAATATAAATAACCTACATTTCATTTTTCGCCATAAGATATTCTTTATGAGAGTCGATGCTATCTTAAAAGATTAAATTTAAAGATTCATTTTCTTGAGTTCGTTCACGGCAAAATCGGCCGCTCGTGCGGTCAGGGCCATATAGGTCAGGGATGGATTTTGACAGGCACTGGAGGTCATACAGGAACCATCGGTTACGAAGACGTTCTCCGCTCCCCAGACTTGATTGTTCCCGTTCAATACCGATGTTTTTGGGTCGCGGCCCATGCTAGCAGTTCCCATTTCGTGAATGTTAAGGCCAAAATTCCGGAATTCCTTTTTATCCGTGATATTCTTGAACTTCAACTTATCCAACATTTCCATGGCGGTCTGTACCATATCCTTGGTCATAGCGGTCTCGTTCTGCTTGTACTCGGCTTCTATTTCCAAGAGTGGCATGCCCCATTCATCCACTTTGTCCGGACTCAGTGAAATATGATTTTCGTGATAGGGCAAACACTCGCCCATACCACTAAGCCCAAATTTCCAAGACCCCAACTGCGTCATGTCCGCTTTTAAGGTTTGTCCAACGGCCGTTTCACTGATTTCGGTGGAAGCGCTTCTTGAGGCACCGCCCGCGTAGGCATAGCCCCTTTTGAAATCGGGATGCTCCTCCTTGCCCACATTCCTAAAACGCGCCAAATAGGTTCCCGTGGGCCGCCGGCCCGAATAATAGCGATCCTCAAATCCTTCATATTCGCCTTCTACCTTGCAATTGTAGTTATGGTCCATAAGGTTATGCCCCAATTCCCCGGAATCGTTACCCATGCCATTGGGAAACCGGTCGGATTTGGAATTTAGCAACAACAGCGTGGAGTTCAGGGTAGCACCGTTTACGAATACTATTTTGGCGTAGTATTCCCTAACTTCCTTGGTGTTGGTGTCAACGACCCGTACGCCAGTAGCTTTACCGGTATCGGTATCGTATAGGATGGATTGTGCCACGGAAAAAGGGCGTATGGTCATGTTTCCCGTTTTTTCGGCAGCCGGTAAGGTAGAGGAATTACTGCTGAAATAGCCACCAAAAGGACAGCCCCTGCTGCATAAACTCCTGTATTGACAGGGTCCCCGCCCGTTGATCCTGGCCGTAAGGTTCGCTGTTCTGGAAATGACCAAATGGCGGTCGTCATAATGTTTCTTTAAGGTCTCCTGTACATGTTTTTCCAAACAGTTCATTTCCATAGGTGGCAGAAATTCCCCATCGGGTATTACGGCTAGTCCGTCCCTGTTTCCACTTATACCGGCAAATTTTTCCACATAGCTGTACCAAGGAGCGATATCCCCATACCGGATAGGCCAATCGATACCGATACCGTCTTTGGCATTGGCCTCAAAATCCATATTGCTCCACCGTTGTGTCCACCGTGCCCAAAGCAAGGACTTGCCCCCTACCTGGTAGCCACGTATCCAATCGAAGGGTTTTTTCTGCTCGTAGGGATGCTCCGTGTCCTTAACAAAAAAGTGCTCCGTAGCTTCGTTAAAAGCATAACAGCGACTTACCACGGGATTCTCGTCCTTTATTTTTTGCGGGATGGTACCGCGGTGCTTAAATTCCCATGGGTGCATGGTAGCGGTGGGGTAGTCCTTAATATGTTCTACCATCCTGCCCCGTTCCAAGACCAAGGTTTTCAGTCCTTTTTCGCAGAGTTCCTTAGCGGCCCATCCGCCGCTGATGCCGGATCCTATCACAATAGCGTCATAGGTATTCTCCGCAGTTCCTTTTCCGTTGATGTACATAAATTCAGATGTTATTCTTCTGCCCGGGTCACTTTTCTTGAGACCGCGCCCGTATTTTTATTTTTTAGGATGACGGCAACATCACCGTTGGGTAAAATTTCCTCTTTTACCAGATAGTGATGCTCATCGTAGGATGCCCATTTTTTTTGGGATTTCTCAGGTGCGTCCCCACGCCAGTCCTCCAGGATTACAGGCTCCCAAAGTTTTGTTTCGGCGGACTTAAAGGCAGCGTCCAAAATCGCGTTGACCACATAGCCGTCATAAAATGTTTCCAGCGGCTCCCTGCCTTCCTCTATGGCCGAGAACATATCGGTAAACATGTGCGGATAGCCCAGTTCGTGCGCTTCGTCCCCCACGGGGAACAACCAACCGGTATTGGATTCCGCCTTTTCAGCTACATAACCATCACCGCCCTTGCCGGTAGTAAACATTTCAAAACCCGTACGAAGAAAACTATTGACCCAAATGGTGCCTTCCGTACCCATAACCTCATCGCGCAGATCCATACCGCCCCTAAAGGTCCAACTGACCTCGAACTGTCCAATGGCACCATTGGCATATTTGACCAGGCCAATGGCGTGATCCTCCGCATCTATGGGGTGCACTTGCGTATCTGCCCAACACATCACCTCAATGGGCTTTATATTTTTTCCGATAAAATTCCGGCTAATCTCCACACAATGGCAGCCCAGGTCTATAATGGCACCACCACCGGATTGTTCCTTGTCCCAAAACCAATCGCTATGCGGGCCGGGATGTGTTTCCCTTGATTTTGCCCAAAGCACCTCGCCAATAGCCCCTTTTTTAACGCTCTCCATGGACTTCAGGAATTTTGGGGTATAACACAAGTCCTCCAAATAGCCGCCAAAAATACCTGCCTGCTCTACGGCATCCAACATGCGCTTGGCCTCGGCAGCCGTCCTGCCCAAAGGTTTTGTGCAGATTACATGCTTTTTGAATTTTACACAAGCATGTACGGCAGCTTCGTGCAAATGGTTGGGAAGGGAAATCAACACCACATCCACATCCGGATGCGCAATAGCTTCATCCATGTCCGTGCTGTAATACGGTAGGCCATAATCGCTTGCAAAACGCTTTGCATTCTCCTCATTTCTTGAATACACCATTACCACCTCGTCTTTTCTGCGCTGTGCGTGCAAGGATTCCGCATAAAACCTGGCTATAAAACCAGAACCTAATACTGCTATTTTCATACTACCTTATATTACGTTTAGGACCATTTAAATGTCTCTTTAATAAAATCCCTGCTCATTTTCCAATTCTCCTTCAACTCGTTCTCCGGGGTAAAGTTGTCCGGAAAAGCCAACTCTATGGCCGCTTGTCCATTAAAATTTTGAGCTTCCAAGGCTGTTGCGATAGGCTGGAAATCCGTATCGCCCTGACCTACATATTCGCTCCACGTCCCATCTTTATATTCATCGCGAATATGGAGATAAACGATTTGCTTGCCGTAGGTATTAATGAAATCTACCGGATCTACACCGGCACGTATAAGCCAATTGATATCAGGGCCCAGTTCAAAATCGGGAATACGGGCCAAGGTGCCTTTAAGGTCGTGCATATCGTGCTCCACCTCGTAGGTGTGGTTGTGTAAGTTGGCCACGATTCCGCTATCGGTACAAATAGCCCTTATTTTCTTCAGCAGATCGGCCTGGGCGTCCAGTTCCGCTTCCGTTTTTAGCCCTTTCGGTTTGCTGCCCACGGAAATACCAAAGGTCTTGCCACCCACTTTTCCCAGTCGCGGCACTACGGTTTTAATATCTTCTAAGATCGTTTTATGTTGTGCAACATCCCACATACCAAAACCTACGCCATAGGACGATCCGGAAACCGGCACTTTGTATTTAGAACTAAGTGCATTTAGACGTGGTACGGCATCATCGTGCCGCAGTTGCCCTTCCATGAGTTCGAGACCTTGGATACCAGCGTAACTCAGGTCGGAAAAAATGGTATCCAATACTGGCGTGCAATCCCAATTGGGCGGGAATTTGCTCGCATATACCCACAAATGGGCATTAATAGGTATTTTTTTTACCTGCGTTTCACAGGCCATGGCGTTCATAGCTACCGATGGCAGTAAAAAGGACGCTGCAGCACCCGCGGCCGACTTTTTTAAAAAGACTCTTCGGGCATTGTTTGTTTTAGATGACATAGATTACAAAATAGGATGAGTGGCACGCGCCGTAATTTTATGCCCTAAATATAACAGTTTTAACTTGTACGTACAAGTTTACAGTCCGTTAAAAAATTACATTCTGTTTAGCAACAGTAAAGAGAACAATGCTAAGGACTTTTTAATCTTCGATTTAAGGAAGTATGCCTGATCGGTCCTCTCCTGCAAAGTACTTGTTTATAACTTACCCAATAGGGTGCCAAATACGTTTTGTTTTCAGGTTTTCCGATTCGATACAAGGAAACAGGTCAAAAATAAAGTAGTAAAAACAAAAGGCCGTTTGAATGTATCCCCTGTCCCAGAAAAGAACAAGAACGTAACATCATTGATTTGATTTACGCTTAGATTACTTGAACAAAACAAGTCATTATTACCTTATGACGCGTGCCCCAGTCAGTTCCGCATCCGTTGGTTTTTCAAACCAGCTTTCCATAAAATCGAAATTTTCCTGGGTGACTTCAAATGCAAAGGTTTCTCCTTTTTCGGTGTTCCTTTGCATCACCCTTTGCAGTCGGGTTTCCTTTGAAATATCCAAGAAGTGCATTTGTAGTTCATAGTTATGCTCCGCTGCAAAATTTCTAAACTTTTCCCTATGCTCAAATTTTGAGAGTCCCAAATCCAGAATAGCATCGGTTTTTGAGTCCTGTAACTGTGAAACCAAACCCAGAATAAGGGTTTCTGCACGTTCTATCCGTTCTAAAAACCAATCTAACCCGTCGGTAGGTTTTTTATCGGCCAGAAACAAGGTCTTGTTCCATGTATCGATGGAGAAAATTACCCCATTGGTTTTCGCTTTCAATTCCTTTGCATACGTGGTTTTGCCCGAACCTGTATTTCCAACAATGAGATGTATCATTTTTTAGCTATTATCGTTTGTATTTGCTTTGGATAAAGAAGTAAAAACCCATCTAAATACTAAACTTCAATTTCTTTTCGATCGCCACGATCATTTCGTTGGCAATGTCCTTTCCCGTAGCATTTTCGATACCTTCCAAGCCTGGGGAGGAATTCACTTCCAACAACAAAGGTCCTTTGTTGGAACGAATAATGTCTACACCGGCCACGGCCAGATTTAGAATTTTAGCGGCTTTTACGGCCAATTTCTTTTCTTCGGCCGTAATCTTGATAATGGATGCCCTACCGCCTTGATGGATATTGGCCCTAAATTCCCCTTTTTGAGCTTGCCGCTGCATACTGGCCACTACTTTTCCGTTCACCACAAAACAACGGATATCCTGTCCGTTGGCTTCTTTGATAAACTCCTGCACCAAAATGTTGGTGTTCACACTTTTAAACGCATTGATCACACTCTCCGCTGCCTTATTGGTTTCGGCCAGCACTACACCTTTGCCCTGGGTGCTTTCCAACAATTTTATGATCAACGGGGCTCCGTTGACCATTTTTATAAGGTCTTTGGTATCCATGGGCGATTTGGCAAACCCGGTAATGGGGATATGGATGTCGTTCTTGGAGAACAATTGCGAGGCGAACAATTTATCGCGCGATTGTGTAATGGCCTCTGCGGAATTTTGGCAATAGGCACCTAGATTGGTAAACTGTCTGATCAAAGCGCAACCATAGAAGGTAACCGAAGGTTTTATTCTGGGAATCACGGCATCGAAATCACTTAAAATAGTACCGCCACGGTAACGTATTTCGGGCGAATTGGCATCTAACTTCATGTAGGCCAACTCTACGTTCAAAAACTGGATTTCATGACCACGTGCCTCCGCCGCCTCCATAATACGCATATTACTGTACAGATTGGGATTACTTGCCAATAACCCAATTTTTAGTCCTGTTTTTTCCTTTTTGAAAGGAGCATATTTTAAATCTATTTCTGCGTTTGAAAAATCTCCGGCAGCATAGCTGACCGCGGGGTTTACAATAAAACGTTCGTTCAGCGCTTCACGGCCTAAAAGCATCCGAAATTCCATAGTATCCCTATTGGCCAAAGTCAGTTCCACATCAAAAGTATCCTCCCCAACGGTTACGGGTGTTTTTACGACCAAACGTTCCTCCGAGATTCCGGAAGAACTTTTTACCATGCGGCGATCGATTAATCTAGCCTCGCACTGGATGGCTATACTCCTATTTTCCTGTAACGGGTTTACCTCAAAACGCACCCATTCCTGGGTGCCTTTGGAAATCACCTTTAAATTAGTTGCTTGAATAGAGGAAGTCTTCGCTCCAGAATCTACCCGTGCTTTAATCGCAGGCACACCCAAATGCTCAAAAACACACCACTCTTCACTTCCTATTACTTTTAAATCTTTCAAATCGTGTTATTTTTTTCTTAGCTCAAAGATATCGGTTCTTCGGTCTTTTAAGTTACGAACGGCACCAAATTGATTCAACTCCCGCAATAAATCGATATCCACATCGGCAATCAGTATCATTTCGGTATTTGGTGTGGCCTCCGCTTTTATCCCATTTGTAGGAAAAGAAAAATCACAGGGCGTAAATACCATTGATTGGGCGAACTGTATGTCCATGTTCTGTACGTTGGGCAAATTACCCACACTACCGGCAATGGCTACATAGCACTCGTTTTCTATAGCCCTTGCCTGTGCGCAATGCCGTACCCTGGAATAACCGTTCTGCGTATCGGTCAGAAAGGGGATAAAAAGGATGTCCATTCCCTCGTCCGCCAACAGGCGACTCAGCTCCGGGAACTCGGAATCATAACAAATCAGAATACCAATTTTACCGCAATCGGTATCGAATGCCTTTAGCTGCGTACCACCTTGCATACCCCACACCTTGGCCTCATCCGGGGTTACATGTAATTTTTCGTAACGCTCCATACTACCATCGCGACGGCACAGATAACCCACGTTATACAATCTGCCATCCATCATCTCCGGCATGCTTCCGGTAATGATGTTGATGTTGTAAGAAATAGAAAATTCCGAAAACTTTTGTACGATAGCCTCCGTGTGTTTTGCAAGCTCGCGTATGGCATCCGGGGTGGACAAATGATTGTCCTTGGCCATTAAAGGCGCGTTAAAAAACTCGGGGAACAGAGCAAAATCCGATCGGTATCCAGAAACGGCATCAATAAAATACTCCGCCTGCTGCAACAACTCTTCCAAATCCTTGTACGGGCGCATTTGCCATTGGATCAGACCAAGGCGAATAACCTTCTTTTTAGTGGCGGCCTTTTTACTGGGTTTTTGATAGTAGATATTGTCCCATTCCATTAGGATGGCAAAGTCATTGGAGGCGGCATCTCCAGGCAGGTAACCCTTCATGACCTTGGCGGGATGAAAATCGTTACTGATCTGAAAGTTAAGTACCGGATCTTGAATTTCTTTTCGCCTTACTTTGGCGATGTATTCTTTTGGTGTCAGCTCGTTGGCATAGGTATGGTAATTGGGCATTCTACCCCCAAAAACGATACTCTTTAAATTTAATTTTTCGCACAGTTCCTTTCGGTAATCGTATAGTCTTCTTCCCAAGCGCAAGCCTCTAAATTGTGGCTTTATAAACACTTCTATGCCGTATAGCACATCCCCATCGGGGTTGTGTGTGCTAAAGGAATAATTTCCTGTTATCTCCTCGTATGTATGCTCGTCATCGTATTGATCATAGTCTACGATAATGGAGAGCGCAACCCCGGCCAACTGACCATTGATCTTTATGACCACCTGCCCTTCCGGGAATTTTTTGATCAAGGAAGTAATATGTTCTTCCTTCCAATATGCGCCGGGCATATTGGTATACGCAGAGATCATAGCGGTCTTTAGTTCCTGATAATCATCAAGGTCCAAAAACTTCAATTCTATATTTTCAATTTCCTCTATATTCATGTAAGATGGATTACTAAGCTGTTTTAGCTGAGGTCAAAAACAAAATTGTGCCAAAATAGTTTGGCACAATGAAATACGTGTTCAACAAAATGATGGATACCTTAGTCTTCTTCATCCTCGGTATCCGCCATATCTTCGGGGCTTGGCTCTACAACGGCAGTTGGGTCGTCATCCTCAAAATCGGCATAATCCGCGGCATCGTAATTCTCCATGGTATATTCCAGTTTTTCACTGATCTTAACCAAATACTTGGTATCGGCCGTTAAAACCTCAACCGCCTCTATGCGCTCGCCTTTGGCATTACGAAACGTGATAACATCACGGTCATCGTATCCGTCCGGATAACGTTCCACGGTAAGTTTTAAAACTTCCGGCGTCAATTTTTTAAAATCGACAATGACTTTTCTTAAATGTGGGTGCTTGTCCATAATTACATGTCCAAAAGATAAGCAAAAATTAAAGGCGCAACAATAGTTGCATCGCTCTCAATGATAAATTTTGGTGTATTGATGTCCAATTTCCCCCAAGTGATTTTCTCATTGGGTACCGCACCGGAATACGAACCATAACTAGTGGTACTATCGCTTATCTGACAGAAATAACTCCAAAATGGGGTATCCGTACGTTCCATATCCTGGTACAACATGGGCACCACACAGATTGGAAAATCCCCTGCAATACCGCCACCAATTTGAAAGAATCCAATTCCTCCCGAAGTTTCGGGATTGGAGTTTTCCGTATACCAATCCGCCAAAAAGGTCATGTATTCAATGCCGGATTTCATGGTGCTCGCCTTCAATTCGCCCTTCATTACATACGAGGCAAAAATGTTTCCCATAGTACTGTCTTCCCAACCCGGACAGATTATGGGCAGGTTTTTCTCGGCTGCGGCATACATCCATGAATCTTTTAAATCTATTTCATAATATGCTTCCAGAGCACCGGATAGCAATAGTTTGTACATGTACTCGTGCGGTAGGTAGCGCTCTCCTTTTGCTTCGGCATCCTTCCAAATTTTTACAATATGTTCTTGGATTCTTCTAAAGGCCTCTTCTTCGGGAATACAGGTATCCGTAACCCGGTTTAGTCCTTTTTCAAGTAAGGCCCACTCATCTTGGGGCGTTAAATCACGATAATTAGGCACGCGTTTGTAATGGGAATGTGCTACCAAGTTCATGATATCCTCTTCCAAATTGGCACCGGTACACGAGATGATATGCACCTTGTCCTGCCGAATCATTTCCGCGAAAATCTTGCCCAACTCCGCCGTACTCATGGCTCCCGCTAAGGAAACCAACATTTTAGAGCCTTGATCCAGTTGTGCTTCATAACCTTTGGCGGCATCTACCAAAGCTGCAGCGTTAAAATGTAAATAATACTTTTCTATAAAATCGGAAATTGCTCCCTTATGCTTCGTCATCTTGGAATTTTGAATTGGTATTGGGTTTATAATCTACGTCATACGTATTGTCATACTCCTCATCTGCATCCTGCCCCATAAACTTATAGCTTAACATTTTGTAATATAATTTAGCGGCCAAGAAATCGGAAGATGCATCGGCCTCGTTCGGACACAGCTCTACCATATCAAAGCCAACTACATTTTTCTCCGCAAATACCTGTTTTAAAAATTCCAAGGTCTCATACCATAGTAAACCGCCCGGCTCCGGTGTTCCGGTCGATGGCATTATGGAGGGGTCCAACACATCTAGATCAAAAGTAATAAAGACATTGTCTGTACAAACTTCAACTACCTTATCTATCCAATACTCGTCATTTACCATATCATGCGCAAAAAAGGTCTTTTCCTCGTCCATGAACGTTTTTTCGATAGCATCCATAGAGCGTATACCTACTTGAATTAAGTTCGTGGTCTGGCTAGCCTCGTGCACGGCGCAGGCATGATTATACACTGTGCCTTCATACGACTCGCGCAAATCTGCATGAGCGTCTATGTGAAGCACCGTAAGATTGTCAAAACACTCGTTAAAGGCACGGATACTTCCTATAGAAACCGAATGCTCCCCACCAAAAAGCGTAACAAACTTGTTGCGTTTTATGAAGTCCTTTGTAATTTTATGGACCTCGTTCACCATAGCCTCCGGACTCCTATTTTCTGTTATGGGTTCTGTAAGGTGTATGCCCTGCTCATATACTTCCGAAGCGGTTTCTATATCATACAGCTCCATGTTCTCAGAGGCTTCCAAAAATGCTTTTGGCCCTTTATCGGCGCCTTTGCCCCAGGTACTTGTTCCATCATAGGGAACGGGAATTAAAACCACCTTAGCGGTTTCCAATTGTGCGAATTCATCGGGGATACCGGCGTAATTCTTTGATGTGCTCATTGTTCGTATTTGTTAATTTTTAATATTTTTTAAAGCGCTTCTTGTTTTACCTCTTCCAGTTCTTCTACTGTTTTCCCGGAAGTACCGTAACCTAATATGTTTAGTAAATCCTCGGCTTTTTGTTGTGGATTAAATAGGCTGGTCACCATATTTCCATCGGCATCCTTATCTATTAGAATATGCTTTGGCTGTGGAATTAGGCAATGCTGCAAACCTCCGTAACCGCCAATGGTCTCTTGATATGCCCCAGTGTTAAAGAACCCGATATATAACGGTTTATCGCGCTTGTATTTAGGGAGATAAATAGCGTTCATGTTCTGCTCACTATTGTAATAGTCATCACTATCGCAGGTAAGTCCGCCTAACAGCACGCGCTCGTATTCATCTTTCCATCTATTAATGGGCAGCATAATAAAACGTTTGTTTATGGCCCAAGTATCGGGCAGGGTGGTAATGAAGGAAGAATCGATCATATTCCATTTTTCCCTATCGTTTTGTTGTTTTTGATACAATATCTCATAAATAGCTCCGCCACTCTCACCTACCGTAAAGCTCCCGAACTCGGTAAAAATATGGGGCACCGGCACATCTGCCTCTGCACAGGTAATGGTGATTTGGTTTAAGATCTCATCGATCATATACTGATAATCGTACTCGAATGCCAAACTGTTTTTAATGGGAAAGCCACCACCGATATTAAGACTGTCCAAAGACGGGCATATCTTTTTCAATCTCACATACACCTTAAGGCATTTTACCATCTCGTTCCAGTAATACGCATTGTCCCGTATACCGGTATTTATGAAAAAGTGCAACATTTTAAGTTCTACCTTATCGTTGTCCTTTATCTGGTTTTCATAAAAAGGAACAATGTTTTTATATCCTATTCCCAATCTAGAAGTATAGAACTCAAACTTTGGCTCCTCTTCCGAGGCAATACGGATCCCTACTTTAAAAGTGTCCTCTATAACATCCGACAACAAATCTATCTCCTCATAGTTATCTATGATCGGAATACAATTCCGGTGTCCACTGTTGATGAGCCTCCCAATATTTTCAACATACTGGTCACGCTTAAAACCATTGCAAATGACATAGGTGTCATTTGTTAGCTTCCCATCTGCCTTTAATTGCTCTACGATATTGATGTCAAATGCAGAGGAGGTCTCTATGTGAATATCGTTCTTCAAGGCCTCGTGCAATACATGCTGAAAATGTGAACTTTTGGTACAATAGCAATAATGGTACTTACCTTTGTATTGATTTTTTTCGATAGCATTGGCGAACCAGTTTTTTGCCCGTTGGATGTTATCGGAAATTTTGGGCAAATACGTAAACTTTAACGGACTCCCGTACTGGGCTATCAACTGGTTTAAATCTATGCCGTGAAAACGAAGGTGCTCACCTTCCAAGGTAAATTCTTCTTGAGGGAAATGATAGGTTTGATCGATGAGATCAATGTATTTGGTATTCATTTTTTAAGTAACTTTTGAAATTTGAAAATCGACAAAAATGGGCATGCGTTCTAACGCGATGCATTAAAATACTAGTACAAATGCGATTTTCAAATCAAAAATTTTTCCTCGGTAGTAGGAATAAAGAAGTAATCGTGCTGACTTTGCACAATAGTGGTGTTGTAATCAGAAGTTAGCTTTAAAATTCGGTTGCCCATCTGATGGGCCGCTAAAGGGTTTGACTTCTTAATTCCCCTTAGCCCGAACATAGAAACACGGTTCATGATGTTCAGCTAATGCCAAAAAAAGCAAATCGTTATGTTCCGATTTGATACGACAAATGAAATACAAAAAATTGGAAAAACAAGACTTTTGAAAAAAAATATTAAAAATTAACTATATACGGATTATTTATAATACAATAGCTTGATTTTTAATGGATTGATTTGGTATATTTAGCTTTATTTTAATCGATTATATCCTATGAAAATGCTTAAATCCCTTGTTTGTACACTCTTTTTTTTCGGAGTACAGGCCGCAATGGCACAAATACCCTCCGGAGTTTATACAGCCGATGTTGACAACGTACGCCACGAGATAAAAATTAATGATGGTTATTTCATCTATTCCGAATATGAAAGTAACCCGGCCGAGTTCATTAGAACCCTAGGTGGCTTTGCCCAGGTGGAAAATACCCTTGGCGGGGAAAAGCTCGTTGTGCTTCTGGAATTCAACTCACAATACGAGCAGGATTCCGTACGCCAATTAAGTATCCCAGTTAGCATGAAAGACGAAACACTGCACTTGGACTGGTTTGCAAAACTACAATTGACTCCCATAAAAAAGACAGCCCAGGATCTGGACGGACAATGGTTGTTCGCAACCCGAGGCCCCGACAAGGGACAAGAACGCCGTGGCGAGGCCAATACCCGAAAAACGCTGAAATACCTGCAAGATGGCCGTTTCCAATGGGTGGCCTACGACACCAACGATATGAAATTTAGCGGCACCGGCGGTGGCAACTACAGTGCCGTAAACGGCGTATACGTGGAACAGATCGAGTATTTTTCCAGGAACAATTCTAGGGTAGGTGCGTCTTTGGAGTTCAATTACGAAGTAAAGGGAAACGACTGGCACCATACGGGAAAAAGTAGCAAGGGCGAACCTATGTACGAGATTTGGAGCAGAAGACCTACCTCCGAATAGTCTTTCCACATTTTTTTAGGGCAGCTAACTAAATAATTTTATTTTTGCATTCTTATTTTGGCCTCGTAGTTCAATGGATAGAATAGAAATTTCCTAAACTTTAGATGCAAGTTCCCCCGAAACGTCGGGGTTGCCGGCATGTTGGTTTGACATAGTGATTTTAGTAAAAGGCCTCGTAGTTCAATGGATAGAATAGAAGTTTCCTAAACTTTAGATGCAAGTTCCCCCGAAACGTCGGGGTTGCCGGCATATTGGTTTGACATAGTGATTTTAGTAAAAGGCCTCGTAGTTCAATGGATAGAATAGAAGTTTCCTAAACTTTAGATGCAAGTTCCCCCGAAGCCTCGGGGTTGCCGGCATGTTGGTTTGACATAGTGATTTTAGTAAAAGGCCTCGTAGTTCAATGGATAGAATAGAAGTTTCCTAAACTTTAGATGCAAGTTCGATTCTTGCCGAGGCTACTTTTTTTGCGAAAAATAAGACACCCCAAAACTGGACAATGCCTTGTTTAGTTCAATTCAGATTCTTCTGTAAAGGCGTGTTCATCCAATAATCGGCAAAATTAGCTGGTTTCCTTAAAGGTTGGTCTTGAAATATGGGTTTTGTATTATCCATAAACAATTTGTCCTCTAAGTTATACGGATCCAGTTTTACTTCTTGCACAAAGAATTCTCGAAATTGGTTGTAGTCGGTATACTCCATGGTATTTAAAGAATTCCCTTCTAAATCTTGAAGGCCACTTACCGTAAATCTCAATATCTGGCCAATATCCTGTTTCTCCTGTTGCATTTTTGATAAGGTATTCATCATATTTCTCAGCTGTATGGCATCCATTCTTGGATATAGGTAAACTGTTTTATTATCCATCACCAAGATTTTATCGAATTTTAGTTTTTTTCCGTTTAGGTTAAAGTCGTACCATTTTCTGTTATCCACTTTGCGTTCAATCTCCCTCAGGGTAGGCTTTATGTAAGCTAGCGGGTTGTTAAATCTAAGAACAAAAGCACCTTCATAAGGTACTATTGCTAATTCCTCCAATAGAAATTTGGAGGGTTTAGCTACCTTAAACGTATTATGAAATGAAATATAATTCAGATACATTTTATCTTTTTCACCTCTAGCATAGGCCACCATAACCTCAAATAATAGTTTCCCGTATATGCGCCTTTGTTGCAACCAAGGATCATTATTCTTCTCGCGCTCATCATAAATGGCATATTCCAGTTTGTGAATGGCGTAGTCGTTTTTAGAAATATAAATACGCCCAATTACACTAAATCCAGGTGCCTTTTTTGTGATATTTATAGTGTATAGGTACTCTTTGTTACTATAGGTATCCGCCTTTTTTTCAAAGGAATGGTTTCGCAGGATTTCCCCTTTACTCATGTTATTGACGAAATCGAAAGAATTAGTTCTGTAGTTACGAATGGCATCATGAATGCGTAAGATAACGAACTCGTTTCCTCCATAGCTTGGTAAATAGGCATTGTTCATAATCTTGCTAACGTCGCCATAGCTGTAAGGCTTGTCAGCTAAGGTGTCCCGCAAGAAATCCGTGTTCTTCTTATAGTCATATAAGCTCGTCTTGGTTGTTTCATAGTCGAATTCATTAAATCCAGAATCAAATACTTCCAATATTGCTTCATTGAGATTGATATACTCATCCTCTTTCTTCTGGTAATCTCGATAATACCCAAGCACAGAAAAAGGCGTAGTCGGGTAATTATCCGGTATTGCTGCAATAGCTCTCTTAACTATTTGTCTAGCCGTTAAAACCCTTCTGCGCTTTCGTTTACCAACAACAACGGATTCCTCCAATTCTAGTACACCAGGTTCCAATCTAACTATGTTCAAATCCTTGGTGAGGAGACTTTCAATGGCCAGTTCTATGTTTTGATACCCCATGGAAGATACTTCAATAACATCGCCATACTCTTTATACTTCAAGGGAATTCTAAAGCTACCGTCCTCATTTGTAATGATGCCCAAAGCCCTACCCTTTACGCGTATCGTGGCAAAGACAATTGGTTCTGCCGTTTTTGCATCCACTACTTTTCCTGTTATAAATTGCTGTTGGGACCAAACTGAATTTATCATCAGAAAAAACAAAACAAGACAACTTTTTAGTGTCATAGTATTTTTCATTATGGACCTTTATTTATTCAAGGAAGTTAAAAATATATTTTGACTAAACGTTATGGCTCCACTACTCTTGTAGCCCTATGAAGCGAACCTCAGCACTTTCGCTATTATGTACGTATTACACACTAAAACTCAATAACGATCGTAGAAAAATGAAAGCCCAGGCCCGTGTTGAACGTTATTACCGCCCATCTCGATCCACCTCTATTTGTACTACCAAAAAAAACTACGGTAAGGTCAAATGTTAAAAAATTCTAAATATAGTACCTTTTTATGCATAGTACTGTAACAAAATACTTCTCCCTTCGTCTACTCAGTGTAGGTCGTTTAGAAACAACTAATAATACCCTATTATATCTAAGAAATTATGAAAACATCAATCTCAGTAATAGCAACAGAATCTATGACAGGACCTTACTTTTCATTTTTCAGCAAAAGTAAAAGAGTACCATCTTTAGGATATAGAGAATTTAATGGGTATGAATTGCTCTGGCACCGAATAACAACAGTTTGGAGCTCAAAAGTAACAACTTGGAAAAAGTAAGTTCTAAACTACCGTAAATCAATACATCTTTGTATCAACAAAACATCATTTATCAATTTAATCATCAAAAAACAAACATCATGAAAGCATCGATCTCAAAAACAGCAACGGAATCCAGAACAGGACAGTATTTCTCTTCCCTTAGTAAGAGTAAAAGAGCGCAATGGGCAGGGTACAGAAACTTTAATCGCTAATCACGATTTAAACGTCACATCAATCAATTCAATCATCAAAAAACAACAATCATGAAAGCATCGATCTCAAAAACAGCAACAGAATCCAGAACAGGACAGTATTTCTCTTCCTTTAGTAAGAGTAAAAGAGCGCAATGGGCGGGGTACAGAAACTTTAATCGCTAATCACGATTTAAACGTCACATCAATCAGCAGTCAATTCAACCATCAAAAAACAACAATCATGAATACCTTCATCAATCACAGTCCTAAAACATCGTATAAGTTCATTCTCTTTTCCAACGAACAAGAGAGAAAACGAATACGATGGTCTAGACCTGAACCTTACCTTTAATTCCGGTAAGGTTACAAAACCAAAAACGGGGATACGTTTCATCAACGTATCCCCGTTTTTATGACTTTATATTTCCCTAAATCCTTCGTTTTTAGAAACTCGTTCCTTAGCGATATGTACCTTGGGCAATACCAGCCTAAATGTAGTACCCTTTCCTTCTCCTTGGGATGTAGCGGTTATCTGTCCGCCATGCGCAACAGCGATTTGACGAACCATATACAGCCCCAAACCAGTTCCCTTAACACTAGAATGAAATCGCTCAAACGGGGTAAAAAGTCTTTTTAACGCGTCTGTATTCATCCCAGAACCATTATCCTCTACTAGAAACGTTACATACTCTCCATGGCTATGGGAATGTACGCGTATATGCGGTTGCGGTTGATTTCCCATGTATTTAACGGCATTATCCAGAAAATTACCAAATACCTGGATCATCCTGTTTCTATCCCCATAAATTTTAGGCAAGGAATCATCTACCTGAAGCGTTACTTGACCCATCTCCAAATTTTCACTGTTCATCTTTTGTGCCAAAGCTATGATCTCATTGGCATCCAAAACTTCATAATTATTTTCGATTTTACCAAGTTTGGCAATTAGGGAAATATCGGTTATAAGCTTGTTCATGATATCATAACACACATCTATTAGTCCTAGGTATTTTTTTAAATTGCTAGAACTAGCACCCGCTACTTCATTGGGAATAAGGGTGGCTATACTTTTAATATTATTTAGAGGCCCTTTTAGGTCGTGCGTGACCGCAAATGTAAAACGTTGTATTTCTTCGTTTTTAACGGAAAGTTCGTCCGCTACCTCGGCAAGTTTGTCCTTTTGATACTGCAACTCCTTGGTTCGTTCCTCTATAAGCGTTTCTAATTCTTGCTGTCTTTTTTGAATACTTCGCATTTTTATATGATAGGCCAGGGAAATACTTAGGATTATCAACGTAA
Organism: Maribacter chungangensis; assembly: GCF_042676845.1. Taxonomy (NCBI): domain Bacteria; kingdom Pseudomonadati; phylum Bacteroidota; class Flavobacteriia; order Flavobacteriales; family Flavobacteriaceae; genus Maribacter; species Maribacter chungangensis. Next base: position 379,393 of record NZ_JBHTHY010000003.1, on the reverse strand, counting down.
GAACTAGTAACCGGAACCAAGTTGTTTGCCAATATGGGGGCTGAACAACAATAAAAAGTTGCTTTTCATTGGGCACCCAAATTCCATCGGAATTGGTGGATTTTACTCGAAAGGTGTAAGAGCCGGGATTCAAATTGGTGTAAGTAGCGTTTGCATTCGTACCCACATAGTTCCAATCCGTTTCAAAGCCTTCTAAAAAATAAGCATAGTTAACGGCCTTTGAATGTCTAAAAGTCAGCGCATTAAAGTTAAAGTTTATCACGGAGTGATCGTAGTTGAACTGAATGGAATCTAGCCTACTTATATCTTTGTCCAAAACATCAAAATCATCATTGGCCAATACGGGTTCATTAAAAATGTTTAATCCAGAAATAACCAATTCGGGAACATCTGTCCGCTTTTTTATGTTATCCGGGTCAAATAGGTTAAAACCGTTTATACCTCCAAAGACAAATTCGCCAGTTGCGGTTTTAAAAGAGGAGCTAGCATTAAACTCATTGGCTTGTAAGCCATCATTTTCAACGTAGTGTACAATACTATCGTTTTGTTTAATGTATTTGTATATACCGTTATCACTACTTAACCAAAGTGCGTCTTGCGTGCCTTCGATTATGGCTTTTACGGCCGTGGCCTTTTCCGTTTCCACAAACCGGGAAACGAAGGTGTCGTTTTCAAGGTCATATTTGTCCAAGCCTGCATTGGTTCCGGCCCAAACATTGCTTTCGGCATCTTGTAAGATCACATTCACAAAATCATTGCTTAATTTGCGAGATGCCGAGATGCTATGGTAATGGGTAGTGGACCAGCCCTTTTCGCTTTCGGTCAATTTTAGGATACCGGATGTCTGTGTACCTATCCAAATGTTCCCCTGGGCATCTTCTGCAACCTTGTATACCGTATTTATTTCCGCATTATCTACATCTGATATAAGTGTTATCTTTTCATAATGCCCGGTCTTGGGGTCGTATACCTGAAGACCGCCAAACAAATTCACGATCCAAATACGCCCTTTATGATCTCGCATCAAATCGGATATGTTGTTGGACAACAAGAACGAATTTGTAGTATCCCATGTCTCATAGGTTTTGTTTTTAGTATTGAATACCACCATTCCGTTTGCCCAAGTACCTACCCATAGCTCATCAACATCTACTTTTAGCAACGTAAGTATTACGTTACTCGGAAAATTGGACTCATTTAAGGAAAAATATGTAAACGTATCCGTACTTCTATCCCAATAATTAAGACCCCCACCGTCTGTTCCAATCCATAAGTTACCCTTATTATCCTCGTTAAAACAGTTGATTATTCCATTGTTTATCGTGTTATCTATCCACGGTTTCTGCGTGATTTTTTTAAACTTATAATATTCCGGGTCATAAAAACTAAGGCCCTTTTTGTAAGGTGCCAGCCACATTACATTGTTCTTGGTATTCAATAAGGCCCAAATAGAGTTGTTTGGAATAGAATTGGGAGAAGCTATATCCGTTTTAAAATGATCTAAAGTCTCAGTAGATTCGTTATAACGATATAACCCATTATTTTCCGTACCTATCCAAATAGCTTCGTCCCTATCCCTTGCCAGTGACAAAACAGGATAGTTAGGCGCAATTTTTTTATGCTTAGTTTCCAAGCTACCATCAGGATGAACAGTTAGCTTTATTAATGAACCTTGACCCGTTCCAATTAAAAAATTTTGGGCGTCCACGTTAACGGCTACATTTAAAAATTCATCGGACGAAATGGTTTTCAAAATTTGTAAGTCATAATCCAAAATAAAAATTTTAGAACTTGCAATAACAAGCAAACGTTTACCGGATAAAGGCACAATTTTTATGATAAGGTTATCTGTCTTGTTATCGATAACCAATTTTTCCGAAACCAAAAATTGATTGGTCTCCCCAGTATTTGTATTATATTTATATAGCCCATTGGAGAAGGTGCCCAGCCAAAGAAGGCTATCTACTTTGGCTATGGCCCTGATATTTCTAGTGTTGAGTTTTGCCCCTTCGGGTTTAAAATCAAATGGTTGGATAAGATTAAGGTCGCGATCGTATAAACTTAATCCTTGGTTGGTCCCAATGTACAAATTCGATTGAGACTCGTAAAGGGAAGTGATGTAACGATTGGTGTATATGTTCGACGAATTTTCAAATAATTCGAAATTCGTACCATTATATTTATTTAGACCGTTTGGCGTTCCTACCCATATAAACCCATAACTGTCTTCGAACAAAACAGTAGCCGAGTTTTGGGGCATGCCATTTGTAATATGATGAAAATCAATATCAGGTTCACCTTGAGCGCTGGTGCACAGGTTGTTACCAAAAAATAAAATAAACAAGCATACTAATGCAGCACGATTTATGATCATAGAGCAACCCTAATGCTAAAAAACACCTAAAATAAAATTAGAAATTTAAGACAAAAAACAGGAACTAAAAAGCCACTGGGCTTTGTTTTGCCATGAAGCTATAATGATAGTGCAACTCCTTCTATCTCACTAAAACAGCTAAAGGTAACAATTATCAACACATCTAAGTTTCTCTTACGTTTCCGCCCTAATATTTGCTAAGGTTTGGTAAAAGTACATTTTAAGCCGAACATCGGGTTTTCCATGACCTAAACCAAACCTTGATCTATTGTATGGGCAACACAAAACCCAATTTTAAAATTATCCAAATGAAATCGTTTTATAAAAATGTGAACACTGAATCCTAACATTTCCTATCTTACACGCACTAAACCAACCTAAATTTACTAAATGACCCTTTCCCCATGGGATATCGGAATCGTAATCGCCTACGTTGTGGGTGTTTTGGCACTAGGTTTTTACCTGTCCAAAAAATCCTCCAAAAATCTGGAATCCTATTTTTTAGGCGGTAACGAACTGCCTTGGTACTACCTTGGCCTTAGCAATGCCTCCGGGATGTTCGATATTTCGGGCACCATGTGGTCCGTGGGCATCCTTTTTGTCTACGGATTAAAAAGCGCGTGGCTACCATGGCTGTGGCCCGTATGGAACCAAGTTTTTGTTTTTGTGTACCTGGCTATTTGGATGCGCAGATCCAACGTTATGACGGGCGCGGAGTGGATTACCTTTCGTTTTGGGGATGGCCGTGGCGCAAAACTCTCCCACATCATCATCGTTATTTTTGCCGTGATCAGTGTTCTTGGTTTTATCGCTTACTTTTTTGAGGGTATAGGGAAATATTGCACATCTATACTGCCTTGGGATATGGCCTTTGATTTCTTGGGCTATGAAGTTTCCTCGGCCAGAAGTTATGCCCTTATCATTTGCGGACTCACATCGTTATACACCGTAAAGGGTGGAATGCACAGCGTTGTCGCTACCGAAGTAATGCAATTCGTGATCATGACCATTGCCTGTATTGGGGTGGGAATCGTTGCCTACAATATGGTCACCGCGGAACAGATTGCCGCCGTTGTGCCAGACACTTGGGACAAGCTCTGGTTTGGATGGAACTTGGATTTGGACTGGAGCAACTCCGCCTTTCCGCAGGTAAACAATAAAATCGCCTCGGACGGTTTTGACCTTTTTGGAATACTGTTCATTTTAATGGTGCTTAAAGGGGTTTTTGCCTCCGTTGCAGGGCCGGTTCCCAGTTATGACATGCAACGTATTTTGGCCACCAAAACCCCGGCCGAAGCAGCAAAAATGAGTTTTCTGACCGTGTGCGTCCTGTATATTCCGCGTTATTTTATGATCATCGGTTTTGCCGTATTGGCCTTGGTCTTTTTAGGTCCGGAGCTTATGGCTATGGGAGATTCTATAGATTTTGAACAGGTACTGCCTATGGCCATCAATAAATTTTTGCCTGTAGGTTTAAAAGGACTAATGCTTGCAGGTTTCTTGGCAGCGTTTATGGGGACTTTTGCAGCTTTTGTGAATTCGGCCCCTGCTTATATTGTAAATGACATTTATAAAAAATACATCAATCCCGGTGCGCCGGACAAAAAACTGGTACAACTAAGCATCCTCTCCTCACTTGCCTTGGTCATGGTGGGTATTGCCTTTGGATTTAATGCAGGATCCTTGAACAGTTTGATTCTTTGGCTAAGTTCCTCTTTGTACGGTGGCTATGTGGCCGCCAATGTGCTAAAATGGGTATGGTGGCGCTTTTCGGGGAATGGTTATTTCTGGGGAATGCTTTTTGGCCTTATCGCCTCTACTGTAAAATTCATATTTTTCCCTAATTATGTAGATATCTTTGTTTTCCCGATCATCTTCGCTTTTGCCTTTCTCGGCTGTATCATTGGAACGTATATGGAACCTTTACCCAATAGGGAACAGATAAAGACATTCTATAAACAGACGAAACCTTGGGGATTTTGGGGTCCGATAAAAAAAGAAGTTATGGAGGAAGACCCAAGCTTTGTTCCCAATATGGATTTCAAACGTGACAGTTTTAACGTAGTCATCGGTATTATCTGGCAAATGGCTCAAGTGCTGATTCCCATGTATTTTATGTTACGCCAAGATACCGAAATGGTGATATGGAGCGCTGTTTTGATACTAACAAGCGTACTATTGAAAAAATATTGGTGGGACAACCTTGAAAAAGCCCCCCAACCCCCAAAGGGGGAGTGAAAAAAGTTCCTGTTTTAGGTTGAAGGTTTTCTTAATGATAATCAACTATGGAATCCAACCTTTAAAAAAGAATTTTGATATTTGACACTATTATTTCGTGAGGTTAAAATCATCTAATACACAGTAACTTTTTAACTTATTTCCTCAGTAACTTAAATTTACGGAATAGACGCAACCCTGAACCTTGAACTTTACAACCTTGAATAATGAAAAATGCAAATAACAGGAACCTTTATAGACGAGATCAGCCATGATATTCCCCATCAAAACTGGGGAGCTGAAGAATGGGATACGGACTTCGCCCACATGAAAGCCATGGGTATCGATACCGTGATTTTGATTCGCTGTGGTTATCAACAATTTTTGACCTACCCCTCCAACTACCTCATTAAGGAATATAATTGCTTTGCTCCTCCGGTAGATTTGGTACAGCTCTATTTGGAACTGGCGGACAAATACGGGATGACTTTCTATTTTGGCACATACGACAGTGGGGAATACTGGAAAACAGGTGATATGCGGCACGAAATTGACGTAAACCTTCACGTAATAGAGGAAGTATATGACAGCTACGGCCACTACAAAAGCTTTGGCGGCTGGTATTTGAGTTTGGAGCTGAGCCGAAAGACCAAAGGTGCCGTAACCTCCATTGCCCAATTGGGTGCCAAATGCAAAGCGGTAAGCAAGGGGTTGCCTGTATTGATTTCCCCTTGGATCGATGGTAAAAAAGCAGTGATGGCGTCAAACAACGAACTGACCAAGGATTCGGGTATTTCCCTAAAAGAACACGAAGAAGAATGGGACGAGATATTTGAGGGCATAAAGGGCAGTGTAGACGTCGTAGCCTTTCAAGATGGTCATGTAGATTATACCGATTTGGAGGGTTATCTAAAACTGAACAAAAAACTAGCGGATAAACACGGCCTACAATCATGGACCAACTCGGAATCCTTTGACCGCGATATGCCCATCAAATTTTTACCCATAAAATGGGAAAAACTCCTCTTAAAACTGAATGCCGCCAAACGCGCCGGATGCGAAAAGGCAATTACGTTTGAATTCTCCCATTTTATGAGTCCGCAATCGGCCTACAAGCAGGCCGGTCACTTATATAACCGGTATATGGAGAGCCCTCTAGCCCGCCATAGGCGGGGAACCGAATAGTTATCATGTATAAAATTAAAGATATATTTTTAGCTCCTCCCCTCAGATGAGGGGAAGTGGATCCCGACTTCTTTCGGTCGGGAGACGAAGGGGTTGAAAGCCCAAGCCATAAGAAAAAAGACAAAATTTTGAAACAAACAAGAAAATTCCTGCACACACTGAAATAATTTCATCGCAAACGCGAGAATGACAATAAAATTTGAAATCATTGAAACACTACGCAGCACTATACAAAAACGAACTCCTAAACGAAGTGATTCCCTTTTGGGAAAATCACTCCTTGGATAAGGAATATGGAGGTTACTTCACTTGCTTAACACCAAAAGGAGATGTTTATGATACCGATAAATTCATCTGGCTACAGGCACGGCAAGTCTGGATGTTCGCTACCTTGTACCAACAAGTAGCACAAAAACAGGAATGGAAGGAAATCACCAAATTAGGTGCCGACTTTCTGGAAAACTATGGAAGAGATGATCACGGCGATTGGTACTTTTCCCTAAACCAAAAAGGACAGCCTCTGGTACAGCCTTACAATATATTTTCGGACTGTTTTGCAGCTATGGCCTTTGGGAAATTATATGAAATAGACCCGCAGGAAAAGTATGCGGAAATTGCCAAAACCACTTTTAAGCATATTTTAAAGCGGCAGCACCATCCCAAGGGAAAATACGACAAATCGGTTCCCGGTACGCGACCCATGCAAAACTTTGCCCTGCCGATGATTTTATGTAACCTTTCCTTAGAATTGGAACCTTTACTTGGTTCGGATAAGGTTTCGGAGGTGACGGACAACGTAATCGATTTGGTCATGAATACCTTTTATGACGAGAGGACCGGATTTATACTTGAAAACGTATCGGACACCGGAAAGTTTGTAGATAGCTTTGAAGGCAGATTATTAAATCCAGGACACGCCATTGAGGCCATGTGGTTTATCATGAATCTGGGCATCCGTAAAAATGATAACGCACTCATCAACAAAGCGGAGCAACTATTGTTCCAACAACTGGAGCACGGATGGGACGAAAAATATGGTGGTATCCTCTATTTTATGGACTGCAAAGGTCATCCGCCGCAGCAACTGGAACACGACCAAAAACTCTGGTGGGTACACTTGGAAACCTTGGTAGCCTTGGCAAAAACATACACCTACAACCAAAATCCAAAAGTAGCGGAATGGTTTAAAAAAGTACATGACTATACTTGGTCCCATTTTAGGGATGTAGAAAACGGTGGCGAATGGTTCGGTTACCTGAACCGGGAGGGAAAAGTGCACCTCAACCTAAAAGGTGGTAAATGGAAAGGCTGCTTTCATGTACCCAGAGCCTTGTTGGAAGTTTGGAAAACTTTGGAGAAGGTTTAGAAGTTGGATTCGAGATAAGTGTTGGTATAAGGGGCAAGAACATGGATGGACTGTCAATTTCAATACAACCGTCTATTTGCTCCTTCCTCTAGCCTTGCATCCTACGAGCGAAATATGAGCGAGAGAAACGTGTTGTTTTATTGTTCCTTCCCCTAGCAGGGGAAGGTGGCATCTATTCCCATAGGAGAATAGATGACGGAAGGGGTTGAGCACTTACCACCCCAAAAGTTCAAATTACATAACCGTTTAATTAAATTGAACCCCTAACTTTATAAGGTAAAATAATTCCATCTTTCAAAGTAATAGCGGAAGCTAACCATTATTTTTCTAAATTATACCCCAAACTAACATGACTATGAAAAAACTAACTATCGCCATTGTTTGCTTTTTTTCCGGTATTATGGTATCGGCCCAAAACAAAGTAGATGTTCTGATTATTGGCGGTGGTGCCGGTGGTACTTCAGCAGGTATCCAAGCGGCACGAATGGGCATAAAGGTGCAAATTATCGAGGCCACACCTTGGTTGGGCGGTATGTTGACCTCGGCCGGGGTTTCTGCCATTGACGGCAACCATGAGATGCCTTCCGGTATCTGGGGAGAATTTCGGCAAAAACTTCGCGACCATTACGGCGGTGCCAAGGCCTTGGCCACGGGTTGGGTAAGTCACACCTTGTTCGAACCCTCGGTGGGCAACAAAATCCTTCAGGAAATGGCAAATATTCCCAATTTGGATATCGCTTTTAACGCAGTATACACCGATGTAAAAAAAGATGGGGAAGGATGGCAAATTACCTACCGTCAAAACAAAAAAACCTACACCACAAAGGCCAAAATACTCATAGATGCTACCGAAATAGGCGAATTATTGCCCTTGGTAGGTGCCAACTTTAGATTAGGTATGGATGCCAAGAGCGAAACGGGCGAAAAAGAGGCTCCGGAAACGGCCAACAGTATTGTGCAGGATCTGACCTATGTTTTAATACTGGAGGATGTTTCAAAAAACCCTCGCCTTGATCAGGGTAGAAAAGGGCTAGTAAAGAAACCTAAAAACTACGACCCTGAAGCGTATGCTTGCGCCTGTAAACGGGAGGACGGCGAAATGTTCGGTGCAGTATCCGGATGTGAACAAATGCTCAATTACGGTAAGCTGCCCAACAACAAGTACATGATGAACTGGCCTAATTGCGGTAACGACTTTTATGTAAACTGGCCAGAACTATCGGCGCAGGAACGCGAAGAAAAACTGGAAGAGGCCAAGGATTTTACACAAGGCTTTGTTTATTACATCCAAAACGAACTCGGCTTTAAACACCTATGGGTAGCGGAAGAATTTCCTACCAAGGACAAGTTTCCCATGATTCCCTATGACCGGGAGGCGAGAAGGGTAACAGGCAAAACCTTCTTGACCGTAGACCACTTGGAACGCCCTTATGATTTTACCTTGTACAGAACAGGGGTTGCGGTCGGTGATTATCCTATTGATCATCATCATGATAAAAATCCCGATACGCCGAAAATAGACTTTATTAACATAAAAGTGCCCAGCTACAATGTCCCCCTAGGAAGTCTGGTGCCGGAAAGCGTTGAAAATTTTGTCGTTGCCGAAAAAAATATTAGCGTATCCAATATTGTAAACGGTGCTACGAGGCTTCAACCCGTGGTGCTCGGTATCGGTCAGGCGGCAGGTGCATTGGCGGCCACATCCATCCAAAAAAACCAAAAACCGTCCGAAATATCGATTCGAACCGTTCAAAATGCATTATTAGAAAGTAATGCCTACATCATGCCTTTTATCGATGTCAAAAAAGAGGATACCGCCTTTATGGCCATGCAACGTATGGGTGGCACCGGTGTACTAAAAGCAAGCGGAATAACGTACAAATGGGCCAACCAAACTTGGTTCTACCCCAATCGCATTGTTTCCGAACACGAATGGAAAACGGGACTCCTCCCCTATTTCCCACAATTGGAAAAAACAGCAGCCTCGGGCGCGGGACTTACCTTGCCCTTCGTAACATCGGTTTTGAAAATGATCCAACCAAAAACGGATACCTCCATTACGCAACAAGATTGGACGGATTGGGGAATGGACCAAGCTTTTAACGATAATACCGAACTAAACAGGCGTACCGTAAGCATTCTCACCGATAAATTATTGAATCCGTTTGAGATGGAAATAAGTTGGGACGGTAGGATTAAATAGTACGCAGTTAGCAGTAGCGGTAGGCAGTAATGAGTATTTCATTAAACGGGTTTGGTTTCATTTGGTAGTATTCCATAATTGGGAATCAAATTTTTACCATTAAAAACTAGGTGAGACAAGAAACGTAAAACCCTTAGTAACAGCAGAGACGTTTTAGTCTCAGTGAATTTGTATTTGCAACAAAACCAAAGTCTATTTAACGCGCAAGATTAAATTAATGTATAAAAGCTAATACTGCGTGGTAAACTGTGAAATCTTTTCACCACGTTCAAAAGATTGCTTCGTACCGCGCCAAGACGCCTTTGAAAACCAGCTAGAGCGAAACGGTTTGTATTTGAACTAGAACTTGACTCTTGAACTTGAACTTGAGTTTGGGTTTTGAGTTGGTATTTGAATTTAATCACTCATACACCTCAACGATCATTTCCACTTCCACCGCCATATTACCCGGCAAGGAGCCCATACCCACCGCGGCTCTGGCGTGTTTCCCGGCATCGCCAAAAACAGCAACCATAAGATCGGAATATCCATTTATGACCTTGGAATGATCGGTAAACTCCGGAACGGCGTTAACCATTCCTTTTACCTTTACTATTCTTTTTACTTTGTTCAGATTTCCTAATTCCGACTTTAAAACGGATAATTGATTAATAGCGACTTCCCTTGCCGCCGCATAACCTTCCTCAATGCTTAAATCAGCACCTAGTTTCCCAACGATATTCTCTCCATTCGCCTGTTTAGGTCCTTTCCCTGCCAAAAAGAGTAGATTCCCTGCTCTAACGGCATGCACGTAATTGGCTACAGGCGTGCCCTGATCCCTTAAAACAATATCCAATTCTTGAAGTTTTGCCTCCGGATCGTAGTCCTTTGGAGGTGCTTGCAGCGAACTCACTTCATTGTTCGTTTTAATCTCCTTTTCCTGTTGTTCCCCACAAGAAACAAACAACAAGAGTGCCACTACTATTGAGAATTTATACATACCGTTTTTCTTAGTTGATTTGCAGTCTATTATAACTTTTAATGATAACAAAAATATGATAATATGTTAACGTTGATCTCCTACAGATAGGATTTAGCTAAAAAATACGTAAAATAATTTCATTTTTATTAGATTAGCAGTTGAACCAAACCACTAAAATCAATTTCAAATATGGAAAATTCAAAGGTAAATGCCAACAGACTGTTTTATGGCAGCTGTTTTGCATTGATAACTACGGCGTTCTCCTTTGCCATTGCGGCAGGAATATTAGACCAACTTAAAACAGAACTGGAATTAACTGCGAGTCAGGCGGGATTAATTGCCTCCATGTGGTTTTTAGGCTTTCCCATTTCCATGGTCATCGGTGGACTAATATACCACAAGGTAGGAGGAAAGGCCATTATGCAATTCGCCTTTTTTGCGCATGCAGTTGGTATTATATTACTCATTTATTCCGGCAACTATATGCTTTTGTTAGTGGCCAATCTTCTTATAGGTTTGGGCAATGGCTGTACGGAGGCCGCCTGTAACCCTATGATTGCCGATGCTTACCAAGGAAATAGGATGAGTACCATGATGAACCGTTTTCACATGTGGTTCCCAGGAGGTATCGCCATTGGTAGTTTATTATCGGGTTTTATGACAGATTTTGGCATTATGGGGCAAAGCCAAATGTGGCTCCTCATGATTCCTACCGTGATCTATGCCTATCTATTTTTTGGTCAGGAATGGCCAAAAGCCAAGGTACAGGAAGCGGCTACTATTGGAGGCAACTTAAAAGGTATGGCAACTCCTTTATTCGTTTTTATAGCATTATGCATGTCACTTACCGCAATTTCTGAATTTGGACCTAACCAATGGGTTAGCTTAATTTTGGCTAAAAGTGGAGCTGAACCACTTCTGGTCTTAGCACTTACAGCAGGTTTAATGGCCGTGGCACGATATTTTGGCGGGGATATGGTAAAACGTTTTGACCAAACAGGTGTATTATTGGGTTCTGCCATTTTAGCCACCATTGGCATTTACTTGTTCAGTACGCAAACCGGGGCAATGGCTTATGTTGCCGCTATTATTTTCGCATTGGGGATTGCGTACTTTTGGCCGAACATGATTGGCTTGGTCGCCACAAAAGTACCTAAAAGTGGGGCTTTGGGAATGTCCATTATTGGTGCCATTGGGATGTTTTCCTCTTCCATTTTCCAACCGATTATCGGTGGATGGATCGATTCCGATAAGGCAGCTGCCGCCGCGGAAGGCTTTACAGGAGATGAGTTGGAATTGGTATCGGGACAAGCAACTTTAGGAACTATGGTGCTATTTCCAGGGATATTGATCGTACTATTTACCATACTTTACTTCTGGATGAAAAACAGAAAGGACGATGTGGAGATAGCTGCCGCCTAAACAGTCTTTATAATCTTAAAAATGCCCAAACAGTTTTCTGTTTGGGCATTTTAAGTTTTATTTTTAAGCGCTTTATCCTTCTAAAAGCAGCTCTAATATCTCAATAGCAGCTTCACTAACCTTGGTACCCGGGCCAAATACCGCGACAGCTCCGGCATCAAATAAAAAGGGATAATCCTGTTTGGGAACCACGCCCCCAACAATGACCCTAATATCTTCTCGGCCGTATTTTTTGAGTTCGGCGATTACTGCTGGCACTAGTGTTTTATGACCAGCCGCCAAGGAAGAAACACCAAGAATATGCACATCGTTCTCCACGGCTTGTTTGGCGGCTTCTTGTGATGTCTGAAATAACGGCCCAATATCCACGTCAAAACCTAGGTCGGCATATCCCGTAGCCACTACCTTAGCCCCACGATCATGCCCATCCTGACCCATTTTGGCGATCATAATGCGCGGCCTACGACCATCTTGCTCCGCAAAAACATCGGCAAGCTCTTGTGCTTTCTTAAAACTACTGTCGTTTTTTATTTCTTTGGAATACACTCCTGTAAATGATTTTATTTCTGCTTTATGGCGCCCAAAGGCAACTTCCAAAGCATCACTAATTTCTCCTAAAGTTGCTCTAGCTCTAGCGGCTTCTACGGCTAAAGCTAATAAATTATCCGCAGCCCCGTTACCTCCCATTTTATTTTTGGCCGCTTGTGTTAGCTCTTGCAAGCAAACTTCTACTTTTTTGGCATCCCTATTCCGCTTTATCGCCTCCAATCTTTCTACCTGTTCCTTACGCACTGCTTGGTTGTCAACCTCTAAAATCTGTAGCTCGTCCTCTTCTTCCAGTCTGTACTTATTGACTCCCACCAGCACATCTTGTGCGCTATCCAAACGTGCCTGTTTTCTGGCCGCTGCTTCTTCAATTCTCATTTTAGGGATTCCGGCTTCAATGGCTTTTGTCATGCCGCCCAATTCTTCCACCTCATTCATCAACTCCCATGCTTTGTTCGCCAGTTCGTGGGTCAAGGTTTCTACATAATAGCTACCCGCCCATGGATCTACAGTTTTGGTTATCTTAGTTTCTTCTTGCAAGTATATCTGTGTCTCACGTGCAATACGTGCCGAAAAATCGGTTGGTAAGGCTATGGCCTCGTCCAGGGCATTGGTATGCAAACTCTGGGTACCGCCAAAAACTGCCGCGGTTGCTTCAATGGTCGTACGGGCCACATTGTTAAACGGATCTTGTTCCGTTAAACTCCAACCGCTGGTCTGGCAATGGGTTCGTAAGGCCAATGATTTGTCACTTTTTGGATCGAACTGTTTTACCAATTTCGCCCACAACATACGCGCTGCCCGCATTTTGGCTATTTCCATAAAATGATTCATCCCAATACCCCAAAAGAAGGAAAGTCTAGGGGCAAAATCATCTATTTTTAGTCCGGCTTTTAGTCCCGTACGGATGTATTCTAGTCCGTCTGCTAAGGTATACGCCAATTCTATATGGGCAGGCGCTCCTGCTTCGTGCATGTGGTACCCGGAAATACTGATGCTGTTAAACTTGGGCATGAACCGACTCGTATATTCAAAAATATCGGCCACCAGTTGCATAGAAGGTTTTGGTGGATAGATATAGGTGTTCCGCACCATAAATTCTTTTAAAATATCGTTCTGTATGGTTCCGGCCAATAGTTCTTTAGCTACACCCTGCTCTTCTGCCGCTACGATATAAAATGCCATAATAGGCAGCACGGCTCCGTTCATGGTCATGGAGACCGACATCTTATCCAAGGGAATTCCGTCGAAGAGCAATTTCATATCCTCTACGGAATCAATGGCAACGCCTGCCTTACCAACATCGCCCACCACACGTTCATGATCACTGTCATAACCCCTATGGGTAGGCAAATCAAAGGCAACGGAAAGCCCTTTTTGTCCGCCTTTCAAGTTTCTTCTATAAAATGCATTGCTCTCTTGTGCCGTGGAGAATCCGGCATATTGGCGAATGGTCCAAGGCCGTCTCACATACATGGCAGCATAAGGTCCGCGCAAATAAGGTGGAATTCCTGCTGCAAAATTCAAGTGTTCCAAAGGTGCTATGTCCAGCTCGGAATAGATCTTTTTTAATTCGATGTTTTCCGCGGTAACATACCCAGTGCTACCATCTGAGGTAACATTCGTTTTTTTAGCAGTTCCCGCCAAAGAATTTATACTAAGATTGTCAAGGTTTTTTCTACTCATCCTTCAATCTATTTTGTTCTATGGATTCCGCTAAACGCTTTTCGATAATTGGAACGATCAATGTTTTTCTGGCCTTGGTTTTTACAAACGGATAAAGCTCCAAGTTCTCTTTCATGGTATCCATTTCGTTCTGGAATTTGTTGGTTCCTACTAAAACTTCTTCTTGTGCAGTAAAACGTTCCTGTTGCTTGTTGGCAGACTCTTTTATCTTTCCTTGGATGGTGTGATTTTTAAGCTGTTTTAAAAAGCCGCCACCTTTCTCGATGGACTTTAAGAGTTCCAAGCCCTTTTCCGCAAGTTGGTCCGTAAGGGATTCGATATAATATGACCCGTCCGGTGCATTGCCGACCTTATCAAAATAGCTTTCTTCTTTTAAGACCAACAACTGATTTATCGCAATGCGCTCCCCAAAATCGTTGGACTTATGATATAGCGCATCATAAGGCATATTGATAATTGTGTTTGCACCTCCCAATACGGCCGACATACATTCCGTAGTGGTCCGCAGCATGTTTACATTATAGTCGTACAGTGTTTTATTCCGTTTAGACGGATAAGCAAGAATGTGGCACGCTATCTTCATGGAATAAACTGAAATTAGATTTTCCCACAGCACTCGTAAGGCCCTTAGTTTGGCTATTTCAAAGAAATAATTACCCCCAACGGCTACCTTAAAAACCATGGATTTTATCTGGTGACCGCTTCCATCTTGATCTACGTGGTTTAAATACTCATTGGTATGTGCCATGGCGTAGCCTAATTGCTGTACCATATTGGCACCCGCATTCTCATATAAGGAAACATCCACGCTTAGGATGTGTTGCGCTTTAGTTTTCAGCATCAAATCCAAGCATCGGTGGTCTTTTTCTAGGCTAGTGTACCAATTTCCGGTTCGTGCCAAATTCCCGATGATATCTATATTAAAATAAATGGCATCTTCATGACCCTCGGCAACCTCCAAGACCGACAACATATACGCCTCCGAAAGAAACCGCATCTCCAAATAAACAGAAGTCCGTTTTAAGTCGATATTCTTTAACAACACCGAACTATCAACCGTCTCGGAAGGAATTACAAACCGTACCCGTTCTGCTCCGTTTTGCAGTACTTTAAGGGCTTTCTTATTCGCCATGGCAGCATTGCCGGCGTAAATTTCCTGTCCGATAGACCACCCATGTTCAGGCAATGTTATTTCCGAAACCGTATCCGATATGGAATCTTTATGGTAAAACGGTTTTACCTTAATCCCTTCTGGCGATTCCCAAACCAAGGTATCGTTATAGTCCGCCCCCTTAAGGTCGTACTGGATTTTCTGTTTCCAGGCCTTTTCGGAGACTTCTTCAAATTCGTTAAATAGTTTTTGATTCATATCTTAGGCAAACTTAGAGAAATATGTGGTCTTATCACGGATTTTACAATAGTCATGACCATCATTCCATTACAATATTAAAGGTAGAACCACTGACGCTAAAATCCATCGGTTTATTGTCCCAAAAGGTATCCTTAGCATTTTTTTTGAACCCCTTTTTTAAATCTATTAAAGGGCGTTTTATAACACTGATATTTTTGGTTTCTATGTCGTCCGATATGAGTGTTTGAACGTTAAAATAAGTACCCAAGTACACATTTTGAGGAGAAAACACATCAGTTGTCCTTGACATTTCAAGAAGATTGATAAAATAGGTGCCATTAACCTTTTTATAGGATTGTACAATATGATGACTCCACTTATTGGTATTCTTGCTTTTCTTTGATACGAACGGTTCACGAATAATGTAATGTTCATATTTAAGAACGGCGTAATTTTCGGTGTCTATAAATATGGAGCCATTTGATTTTTCGGGGGCTGGATACCCAAAGCCTGTAGAATAGGCTCCAGGGGAATTGTTTACAAAGCTAATTTTATGCACCTTACGACCTTCGTAATTTACAATACCCTCTGTTGCTACTTCGTAAGAAGCAGTTCTATGTAATACATTTGTCTTCCCTAAAATGATGTCTTTCCCTAAAACCACCCACAAACCACCTACTCCGTTACGCCAACGGTTTTTATCGTAGACATCGGTATTACTTCTGATATGTTGGATCTCTCCAAAAAATCCGTTCTCAACTTTATTAGATCCGTTAATGCCTTTTTTATTGAAGGTTTCAATAAACGCTTCCTCTCCATAAGTAATTGAATCCTTAACGTTGTAATCCATCACCCTAAATAAGAGTCTTTGGTTATAAGGCGTTTGCACGTAATTCGTTGGTATATTTTTTCGTGCTCTTTTTATGATTTCTTCCGCTGTTAAAGGGGTAGATTTTGTAGTGACTACTACCTCATTTAACACAATATCATCCTTTGAAATTTTCAGACCAATGCTTTGTTTCTTTTTTAGATTACGGACTTGGATAGAATCGCTCTTGTAACCTATGGCAGAAAAGACTAAATAGGCATCAGTATTGTTGGAACTGGAAATTGAAAAAGCACCTTTGGCATCTGTAACCGTGCTACGGTTCGTATCCGAATAATACACATCTGCATAAGGAATTTCTTCTGAGGTTTCGGCATCCAGGACAGCTCCAGAAATCATATTGGGTCTAGTTGAGATCAAAAGTTGTTCCCGTTCGGAACCATATTCCGTATACACGGGAGGTGTCATTTTTTCGATATAATAGATACCATCAAAAATGGTATTCCAATGAGCAAATACCGGTATATAACCTAGGACGGAGGAATATGTTTTCTCTTTGTTCTGCTCCAAAAAATGGAGTTTTTCTGTAATCCCCTGCTTTTTTAATGTGTATTCAAGGCTATTGATAGGTGGTTGCGGTACTGGAACAATGATATCATGTATAAAATTTTGATAGGTGCCTTCATACGAGGTAAAAGCCAAACTAAATAGTTTATCTCCGTATTCTTCTTTTAGGATTTGCCCCATGGGTACGGCAAAGCTCAATTCCTTTATTTGGTCTATTTCTTCTTGTAGTTCTGTGTGGTTGTGCCCTGCAAGGCTGTCTATACTTTGGAATACCTTTTTTATATAATTCTCTGTTGTCGATGTAAATTCAAAATCGCTTAAACGGTTGGCAAAATGATAGCTGGCACCCCAACCCATTATCTTTTCGTTGGGGTAGGTTTCTTTCAAAAAAATCAGATTTTCTGCCATCTGCTTGTCCCTAGGGTTCTGAACGTATATTTTTTCTTTCTGAAGGTCTTTTAATATAAAATCCATATCCGAAAACACACTTTTAAAGGTTTGCACCAGTATCTTGGTTTCTAAATCCTTTTTCGGAATCTGGTCTAGCTGATCCTGTATGGATCGTATGGTAGAATACAAGGCAGTGGAATCCTTTTGGTTACCTACATAGGACTCTAAATCCCTAACAACAAGCGTCTTTTCTAATGTCCTGTAGGTTTCGGCCGAAATGGAAATAGCATTCTTTTGACAAAGTGCTTTAAAATCATCTATAAAATAGGTTTCAAATAAGCTGGATTCCTGAGAGTCAAATCCCATGATTTTCAATTTTGGATGCATGTCCATATACTCCAAAAGTTCTTGGAATACTTTGGTGTCGGAATACAACCAACCTACACTTTGTTTAAAAATACTGCTATCCTCCTTGTTCGCAGCATACAACTGATCGGCCTTAAAATTATCGTACATCCCACTTTCAAAAATCAAGAGGTTAAAACCGCCTTTTTCGTGCAGTTCCTTGACCATTTCAAGCTTTTTTTCAAAAACGGCCCCATCGCCATGGGTTTGTTCGCCCAGCAGGACAACCTCAAACCTGTTATAAAAAGTGGTTTCAAAAATGGGTTTTTGCGCCAATGCACTAGTTGTAAAACAAATACAAAGCAAAATCAATATGTTCAATGTTTGAATTAGCTTCATTTTAATAATTTAAAAATCCAATGCATATCGTGCAATATTATCCTTTAATGCAATTTAATCACTTATTATGAACTAATTCACCTCTATATCATCAGTAAAAGAAATTATTCATTTTTCTAAAGTTTAAAGTAAACCAGTACTTATGAGCAATATCATTTTATAATGTTTAACCCATCTGTATCTTGTTATCTTAAAAACACCTTAGAATATGTTTAAAAGAGTTCTCTTTGTGCTGTTTCTTATCTGTGCTTTCTATTCTTGTGCAGATGATGATTCAAGTACTATTCCTAAAGAGGAAAACCCCATATTTCTGGCCGCTAACGGTATAAGTATAAGATGCTACGATTGGGCACAAATTGGCGACAAAGGTACTCTTAACGGTGTAATCTATACCATTGCGGACGAATCCATGTTGAGACAAGCCATTAAGGACAAAGAAGATGTGACGGGATTTTGTACGACCCGAGTAACTAGCATGAATGGATTGTTTAAACGTACAGACCTAAACCCGAATATTAGTTCTTGGGACACCGGCAACGTTAAAGATATGAGCGAAATGTTCTTGGAATCTTCTTTCAATCAAGATATTAGCTCTTGGGACGTAAGTGCAGTTACTACCATGGCAAGTATGTTTGCATACTCGCCGTTCAACCAAGATCTTAACTCTTGGGATGTGGGTAATGTTATTGATATGAATAGCATGTTTGCAGGCACATTATTCGACCAATACATTGGTTCATGGGATGTACGTAATGTTACCCTTATGTACGACATGTTCTATTTTTCTACCTTCAATAGAGATATCGGCGATTGGAATGTTGGTAATATAACTTCAATGTCGCGCATGTTTTCTAAATCTTCTTTTAATCAAGATATTAGCTCTTGGAACGTAGGATACGTCACCAATATGAACAGTATGTTTAGTTTATCACCTTTTAACCAAGACCTAAGCGGATGGGATGTGGCCAATGTGAGCAATTGTTTTTGGTTCGACCTGTATACCGAACCGACTTGGGTGCTGCCGAAACCAAGTTTTGTAAACTGCGCCTTAAATTAGAAAAGAGGACTTAAACCGGTGGTTCTTGGCTATTTTGGCGGAAACAACTTTTACGCTTATTTACTGAAACCCCGATTGGAAATATCCTGACATGTTTATAAGGCACATACATTATAACGGAATATTACCATGCTTCTTCTTGGGCATCTGCTCCACCTTATTTTCCAATAACGCAAAAGCCTTGATCAATTTTCTTCGGGTGTTCTTCGGTAGTATCACCTCATCTATAAATCCTCTTTCTGCGGCGCTATAGGGATTAGCGAATTTATCCGCATATTCCTGTTCCTTTTCGGCGAGTTTAGCCGTGGGGTCGCTGGCTTTATGGATTTCTTTCTTAAAAATAATCTCACTGGCACCCTTGGCACCCATAACGGCAATTTCGGCACTAGGCCAAGCATAGTTCATATCCGCGCCAATGTGTTTGGAGTTCATTACATCATAAGCTCCTCCGTAAGCCTTTCTTGTAATCACCGTGATTTTTGGCACCGTAGCTTCACTTAAAGCATACAGTAATTTGGCGCCGTTGGTGATAATTCCGTTCCATTCCTGATCGGTTCCCGGTAAAAAACCCGGAACATCTACCAAGACCAGCAAGGGAATATTAAAACAGTCACAGAAACGGGTAAAACGTGCCGCTTTCTTGGAGGCATTTACATCTAAAACGCCGGCAAGACTATTGGGCTGATTGGCGACAATACCCACACTACGCCCGCCCAGCCTACAAAAGCCCACCACGATGTTCTCGGCATAGTCCTTATGAATTTCAAAAAAGGAAGCTTCGTCTATAATGCCCTTGATGACCAAGCGCATGTCATAAGGTTTATTGGCGTTTTCCGGCACTATTTGCTCCAGTTCCTCCCTGATTTCATTACCCAGAGCAAGGGGTAACGTTTCTGGCCGCTCCTCGCAATTTTGGGGCATATAGGAAAGTAATTGTTTGAGCTGTGCTATACATTCGATATCGTTGGCGGAGGTCAGATGTGTAACACCGGATTTGGTCGCATGGGTCATAGCACCGCCCAGCTCCTCGGAGGTAACTTCTTCATTGGTAACGGTCTTGACTACATTGGGGCCGGTAACGAACATATAACTGGAGTTTTCTACCATCAGGGTAAAGTCCGTTATGGCGGGTGAATAGACCGCACCGCCGGCGCAAGGCCCCATAATGGCCGAAAGCTGTGGCACCACCCCGGAAGCCTTTACATTTTTATGAAAGATATCGGCATAACCGCCCAATGAGCGCACCCCTTCCTGAATACGTGCGCCACCGCTATCGTTGAGCCCGATTATGGGTACACCAATTTTCAGGGCCATGTCCATCACCTTACAAATTTTCTCCGCATGGGTCTCTGATAAAGCACCGCCAAAAACGGTAAAATCCTGCGCAAACACACACACTTGCCTTCCGTTGATCGTTCCGTAGCCTGTGACGACACCATCACCATAAAACTGTTGTTTGTCCATCCCAAAATCGGTAGTCCTGTGGGTAACCAAGGCGCCAAGCTCCTCAAAAGAACCTTTGTCCAACAAAAAATGTAAACGTTCCCTGGCGGTCAGCTTTCCTTTTTCGTGCTGCTTTTTTATGCGTTCCTCCCCACCACCCAAACGTGATGCGTTCAACTTGTCCTGTAGGATTTTTAACTTATCGCTCATTCAATATTTTTTTCTAGTCTTATCTATAACTAAACTATTTTCAAGTTTTTTAAGGTTGACCGGCCTTATTGGATGTTATAACAGCCGCTTACTGTCCTTGCCACCGTCAGCTGTTTTTCATTGTCCCATACATTCTTATAATAGGTGGCAAGCATTAGCCTAGGCAATGGTTTGATACTTTTAGCTTCTATTTTGTTTCCAATCTTTTGGGGTGGCCTTGGGCAGTTTTACCTCTTGGTTATGTTCCAAATAAAGCTGTAATCCCACCAAGGCGGCAATCTCTTCCTCTACTGCGTATTTGGACTTCAATGCAGCGGGACTGTAATGCCGTTGCACAAAATGGGTATCGAAATTGCCGGAGGTAAAGGCCTCGTGCTCACAAACGAATTTCCCGAATGACAAGGTCGTAGCCACACCTTCTACCCTGTAATCGCTTATGGCATCGATCATTAAACGGATGGCTTCTTCCCTGGTTTTTCCATAGGTAATCAACTTGGAAATCATAGGGTCGTAGAACATGGGGACCGTCATTCCTTCCTCAAAACCGTCATCGACCCGGACACCTATTCCAGTTGGCGTTTTGTAGGTAGACAAGGTACCGATACTGGGCATAAAATTATCCAAAGGATCTTCCGCGTACACACGGACTTCCACCGCATGCCCATTTATCGTTAGATCGGCCTGCGTAAACTCCAATACTTCCCCTCTAGCTATCTTTATCTGTTGTTCTACCAAATCCAGACCGGTAATAAGTTCAGTGACCGGATGCTCCACTTGTAGGCGGGTATTCATTTCAAGAAAATAGAAATTCTTGTTTTCGTCCAACAGAAATTCAACTGTTCCCGCACCCACATAATCACATGCCTTGGCCACACGGACGGCAGCTTCGCCCATTTCGGTGCGCAGTGCAGGAGTCAATACGGAAGAAGGTGCTTCCTCCACTACTTTTTGATGCCTGCGCTGTACGCTGCACTCCCGCTCGAACAAATGCACCACATTACCGTGCGTATCTGCCAATACCTGAATCTCTATATGCCGTGGCGAACCCACATATTTTTCTATGAAGACGGCACCGTCCCCAAATGCCGCGATCGCCTCACCAATGGCTCGATCCATTTGTTCCGGAAGTTCGGACATGTTGTGCACCACACGCATCCCTTTTCCGCCACCACCGGCAGCCGCTTTTATGAGGATGGGAAAACCTATTTCCCCCGCTATCTTTTTTGCCAACTCTTGGTCCGTTATGGCCTCATCTATGCCGGGCACCATGGGAATATCATAAGATTTTACGGCTTCCTTCGCCGCCAGTTTATTCCCCATAACCCTAATAGCATGGGGTAAGGGACCAATAAAAGTAATACCACTATCGGTAACCATTTGGGCAAAATCGGCATTCTCGCTCAAAAATCCGTAACCGGGGTGTATGCCTTCCGCTCCGGTCTGTTTTGCTGCAGCAATGACTTTTTCCATGACCAAATAGGATTCGGAAGAAGGAGCATTGCCCAAAAGTACGGCCTCATCGGCATAGCGCACGTGAGGTGAGTTTCTGTCGGCCTCTGAGTACACGGCAACAGTTTTTATACCCATTTTCCGTATCGTCTTCATGATTCTTAGGGCAATTTCCCCGCGATTGGCAATTAGTATTTTTTGCATTTTTTCTATTTATTCGATCTCAATAATCAACTGCCCTTTATCCACGGTATCCCCTGTTTTCAGATGAATCGCTTTAACAATTCCCGCACCCTGTGCCAACAGTTGATTTTCCATTTTCATAGCGGAAAGTACCAATAAAGGTGTGCCATCCTGTATTTCCTGACCGGCTTCCACGAGCACGTTCAATATCAAACCGGGCATAGGCGCCAGAATGTTTTTGACCTTATTGGTGGTATTGGATAACAGGCCCATCTGTTCTACCAGTTGGTCGTACTTGTCCTTTATCGCAATGGTATATGTATTGCCGTTTACGGAGAGTTTAAGGGTTTTTGATTCAAAATCGGTCTCCAAGATGTGAACATTATAAGCGATATTGTTCTTTAATACATGATACCTGTTTCCAAGTTTTTTTTGAATATCCAAAACCTTTAGGTCATCATTGCCCACTTCAAATTCCGTGTCTTTTATTTTTACTAGGTACTTTTCCATGCGCTTATTATTGGTAGTTAAATTCGATGCCGCATTAAATCGCTCTTGTTATCCTATCTTTTTTACAGCTCTAATTTACGACCATAAAACCGATCCGTCAAACCTTGCGGTTGGGTTCGTCATTACTTTTCCTTAGGAATAAAGGCACATTCCCGAATCTATCAGTTTACAGAAACCAGCATACCATGAGCCATCTAATTTTATACTTCAACAAACACCCTGAAAACAGGGAGCTTTTACATTTTCGAATACTTTAATTTTGGCAACAAGTTAGTTAGGGTTACGTTATCCCTATACATATAAGAATACTTAACCGATTTAGGACCTTGGGCAAACCTATCTATTCATATAAAAACAATTGTGCCGTAAACATGCGAATGTACCTCGTACTAGTATTGGTTACAGGGTTTTACTGTATATCACAGCAGAGATTATTGGCACAGGACATCGTTAATTTCAAGGCTTTTGGGCATACGCCTAGTTTGATAAAGGATTCTTTATATGTTGCCCTGAACAATGTGGATTCCCCGGAACGCCAATTACCCGTTCTGTACGCTATTGGCGAAGAACATAAAAACTATGGCAATGCAGATTCCGTGGTACATTACGCACAACGGATGGCCAATATCCCAAACACATATAGCGAATTTGTTATGCCTCCGTTGTATGAAGCCCGCGCACAACTACTACTTGGCGAGGGAAAATATCTTAACGGGCTGTATGACTCCGCTTTGGAAGCTTTTCTAACCGGCCTGTCCGTAGTGGACGAGCCCAAAAACGAAGCTATAGTTAGGAGACTACAACTTGGTCTTGGCAAGGTATACCTACAGAAACATAGGTATGGAAAAGCGGAAGCGATGTTCCAAGAAGTTGCCCTCATTGCAGACGATGCGAGCCTTAAAGCGAAGGCCAAACTGTTTTTAGGCCGTAGTTTTTTTCAACAGGGAGACCTTGTGGCTGCCGCCCGATATTACGACGAAGCACAAGGGTCTTTAGACGAAAAATCCGGAACAAAGCTTAAGTTAGAAGTCCGGTTGGCCATGGCCGAACTAGCATTAAAGCAAAAGAATTACACCATCTCCCTACCTCTGTACGAGGAAATAATTAGAACAGGGCTAGAAGAAAATTATTTTGATGTATATACCGTTGCCGTTCAAGGATACGGAACGGCACAGCGCGAACTTGGTAATTTCGAGGTAGCGGAAATGACCTTGTCCACGGCCTACGCCAACGCGATGCAATGGAACCGCTTGGACCTTCAGAAGAAAATAGTGAACAGCCTTCGCCTTACGTATTCGGCCAAAGGGGATTTTGAGAACGCTTACAACCTTATGACCCAATTCACGGCTATATCCAACGAAATTATTGCACAGCAAAACAGTAAGGCCATTCAGGAACTGGAAATTAAATATCAGACCCTGCAAAAGGAAAACGAAATCTATGAGCTTAAGGAGGAACAAGCGGAAAAACAGAACGAGATCGAACGCCAAAAAACCATAAAAAAAGCAGTGCTCATCGGTTTTTTGGCATTGTTGATCCCCATTATTGCCCTACTTTATGTCTACTACCAAAAATTGCAGGCCCAAAGTGCCCTGAACAAACAGCAAGAAGAACTCAATGCCCAACGTATTAGTGGCCTTTTGAACGAGCAAGAGCTTAAACTTGCACGCACCTCCCTAGAGGCACAACAAGAGGAACGTGCCCGTATCGCCCAGCAACTGCATGATAGTATTGGAGGCAACTTGGCCGGGATAAAGCTACAAATGGCAAACATGGAGGACAAAAACAAGCTACAAAAGGGCATAATGAACCAAATCAACGAAACCTACGAATTGGTGCGCGAAATTTCGCATGACCTTACGCCGAAAAAATTCAATGAAAGTGCGTTTACTCTTCTGATAGCGGAGTATGTCGAAAAAATAAAGAACAGTTCAAAGATGGAAGTTACCTTTCAGGCGCATCCAAAAGAACGCATCAATAACTTGGGAGAGCCCCTAAAAGTAGTGCTCTACCAAGTGGTACAGGAGCTTTTTACGAATACCATAAAACACGCCAACGCCAAACAGGTAGAACTACATTTAACCGTACACAAAAATGTATTTCAATTATTGTTCGAAGACGATGGAGCCGGTTTTGAAGTGAAAAATACCCCAAACGGTATTGGATTATATAACATAAAAAACAGAATAGAGCAGTGGAACGGAAGCCTACTCGTAGATAGTGCATTAGGCCGTGGCACAGTAGTCACTATAGAAATACCAATAAAACATAAGCATGAAAACATATAAACTTATCATTGCGGACGACCATAAAATGTTCTTGGATGGCGTAATGAGTATCTTGGCACATAAAGACAATTATGAGGTTATCCTTACCGCAAATAACGGAAAGAACGTGGCCAAATACATAGACATTAATGCTAAGGACGGGATAGATTTAGTAATTACGGATGTAAACATGCCAGAGTACAACGGGATAGAACTCAACAAACACATCAAACAAAACCATCCCAAAATTAAAACCTTGGTGGTAAGTATGCTGCACGATGCCACGACGGTACAGACCTTGACAAAGGACAACGTAGACGGTTACATTCCAAAAAATGCTGAAAAGGACGAATTGCTGACCGCAATAGAGACGATCCTTAATGGGGACAAGTATTTTGCACAAGCTATCAAGGACGTCTATTTAAAAGGAATGTTTTCCAACGAACAAAGCTTGGAAGACTCCTTATCCAAAAGAGAAAAGGAAGTACTTACCTTAATTGCCAAGGAATTTACCACGCAAGAAATCGCGGACGAACTGTTCTTGAGCAAGCACACCATAGAAAGTTACCGAAAGAACCTCATCTCCAAACTAGACGTAAGAAACCTCGCCGGACTGACCAAATATGCCATAAAATTCGGCTTGTTGGATTAACAGTTTCCGATAACAGTTTCTTTAACGCAACGCCTTAGCATTTTCCCAAAACAGCAATCGGTCACAAATCCGTATTTGAGAAATGTGACCGATTGCTAATTTCAATGCTTTTCGATACAACTATCACCTAGAAGATTCAAAATATTTAGGGATTGTATCCCTATCACCCTACGATGTAATGCTCCTAATTTAAACATTTACGGTACCATACCCCTGTTTTCAGGGAACGTATTTCTACGGAAAACAGGGCTAAAAAAAATAGGTGTAGGCTGCATCTTTGCAGTATAAACATATAAAAACTTACATCATGATCAACGGAATTTTTTTAGTCTTGTTAAGTATTATCGCGGTACCCTCCCTTGTACTGTCCAAAAAACCAAATGCTAAAGAATTATTGGAGAAAATAGAGCCCTACCAAGGTTGGATAGGACTAATATTTTGCATCTTGGGTGTTTGGGGCATCATTACCAGTATTATAAACCTTGGCTGGTTAACTACTGCTCCAATATGGTGGATTACTCTAGCCGCTGGTAGTGTAGTCCAAGCCACATTAGGCTTCATGTTAGGCTCTGGTCTTATGAACAAACTTTTTATGGGTAAAAACCCAGAAGCGCAAAAAAGAGCGGCAGAACTTAGAAGTAAAATCGCACCAAAACAAGGAAAACTGGGTATTCTTGGCCTTGCAGTGGGGGTATGGATGATCGTTGCCTCCTTTCTTTTCACTATTTCCTAATCCTAAAACACAGAAAGCATGAAAAAAACAATGACCCTAATAGTATTGTTCGCCGCCATAATTGGCAATGCACAGACAAAAGAGACACAAAGAACCACCACAGTTATGGGGAGCGCTACCTTAGAAAGAGAAGTAACCGCCTATAAAATAAAGGTTACCTTGAATATGGATCAGGTATATTATGCAGACCCACAATGCAAAACCTTGGAAGAATTTAAGGACAAATATTACGCCGCGCTTACAAGAGAAGGATTTGACCCTTCCCAGTTGGTTGAAAAGAAAATGGAGTTTATGACCTTGGGATACCAAAAAGAAGGTACTATACTTCAATTAGAAACTACCTCCAAAGAGATGGCGGAAAAATTGATGAAGGTAAGATTAAATGGTGTTTCACTACAGTTTAACACAAAAAATACCCTCACGGCCGCCAAGAGGAGTCTAGCGAGAAAAGAGGCTTTGGAAGATGCCAGGACCCATGCGGAAGAACTTTGTAAAATTGCCGGAAAATCTTTAGGAGAAATCGTGTATATAAGTGAAAATACGCCAGTAACGGGAATCTGGAAAAGCTATTATGATTCTTATGAAGAGTATTTTAGTATTACCGTGGGCTATCAAATGAAATAATACAGTGTTGGTTGTTTTTGGGCCCGGGAAGAAACTATTTGGGTTTTTTCCGGGTCTTTTGTTTTAATATGGGCAACAATACAAAACTATCCTAAGCGATATTAAACCAATTTAAGTTTTGAATGTGATATTGAAAATTTGAATTATTTTTTTCTCAGTTTAGGAATGAAATCTAAGCATAGCATTAGCTATGGTTCTATTTTATGACGACAAATGAGTAAAAAAGAAACTTATTTTATGCGACATCTAGAATTTAAATTGGTATTAATGGGGCAGTTACCATATTCTTTAGTGGTTTGTAGCTGCATCCAAACAATTAATTTAGCGTTACCGCATAATTAAAAGTAACACCAAAAAAATCATTTATTTTTCAAGTAATATTAAATTAAGGTGTTTTCCTTTCAATGTGGTATTTTAGGGAAAAAATTGATAGTTGTAAATTACCCCTAAACTTTTAAAACTATATGCCCAGTATCTCAAAAAGTGCCATTGCCACTGGTGATGGTAAATTTATCGTAGACCAAGTAATCGTAGCCGACCCAGGGCCGGACGAAGTACTGGTACAAATGAAGGCTGCTGGACTATGCCATACCGATCACGATTCCCTTTCTTGGGGCAAGCCCATTGTTATGGGACACGAAGGTGCAGGAATTGTAGGTGCCATTGGAAAAGACGTGCTACATGTAGCCGTAGGCGATAGCGTAATCCTTAATTGGGCTACACCTTGCAACAACTGTTTTCAGTGTAACCGAGGAAACGAACATATCTGCGAAAATAATTCCCCTGTAGTGGCCGGTGCCAACGGATACACCCAAGGACACGCGCATTTAGAAGGCACAACATATAAGGGCAGTCCTATAGAACGGTCCTTTAATATAGGTACCTTGTCCGAATATACCTTGGTAAAAGCATCCGCAGTGGTCAAAAATCCGCTGAAGACCATTTCCTTTGCCGCGGCAAGTATTATCAGCTGTGGGGTAATGACGGGCTACGGTTCCGTTATCAATATCGCAAAAGTCACTGCTGGCAGTTCCATAGTGGTGCTTGGAACGGGCGGGGTGGGCCTTAGCGTGGTACAGGGAGCCAAAATAAGTAAGGCCGATAAAATTATTGCCATAGACATCAACGAAAAACGTCTTGCTATGGCAAAACAATTCGGTGCAACACATACCATCCTGGCCCATAAGAACGATAAAGGTTTATTAAAAGCGGCCTTGAAGGTGAAAAAACTAACCGAGGGCCGAGGGGCCGATTATGCCTTTGAGTGTACAGCCGTACCGGAACTGGGTGCCGCGCCGTTGGCCATGGTCCGCAACGCGGGCACGGCCGTACAGGTAAGTGGCATAGAGCAGGAAATCCCTTTTGATATGAACCTTTTTGAATGGGACAAAATTTATATCAATCCGCTTTATGGCGGTTGCCGACCCCAACAGGATTTTCCAAAAATATTGGAGCGCTACGCCTCCGGAGCTTTGCAACTGGAAGAAATGATTACAAAAACCTATACCTTGGAAGAGCTGCCCTTGGCCTTTGACGACATGCTCTCCGGTAAAAATGCCAAGGGTGTCATCCTTTTTTAAATGGAAAAACAGTTTAGAACTACCGAAATATCAAATCCTACTTTTGAGAGCAATAACCTCCGTTTTATTACGGTAAAGAGCAATAACCTCAAAGGCAGGGGCGATATCTGCGTTTTTGTGCCGCCGTTGGCCAATCTGGCAAATATACCTTTGGCCATTTTACTGCACGGTGTTTACGGCAGTGCCTGGTCATGGTCGCAACAAGGTGGCGTACACCATACGGCATGGGAACTGATGCAAAAAGGGGCCATAGGGCCCATGGTCATCGCCATGCCCTCGGACGGACTCTGGGGAGACGGGTCGGGTTATCTACCCCATCACCAACGGGACTTTGAGAAATGGATCGTGGACGATGTTCCTACTGCCGTGCGCCAGAACATTTCAATGGTCGGCGATATGTCCCCGGTTTATATTTCGGGACTTTCCATGGGCGGCTTCGGAGCCCTGAGATTAGGACTTAAATACCCTGAAAAGTTCCAAGCGATTTCTGCCCATTCTTCCATTACCCATCTAGACCAAATGGCACTTTTTGTAGCGGAAAACTTATCGGGATACACGCAAAGCCATAGTAGCGAACATTCCGTATTGGGAATACTGGACAAGCAATCGGGCACATTACCTAAAATCAGATTCGATTGTGGTACGGAAGACCTTTTGCTGGAACACAACAGAACCCTGCACCAAGCTCTTAAACAACGTAAGGTTCCACATATTTATGAGGAATTTAAAGGTGGACATGAATGGTCCTATTGGCAAAATCATGTAAAAGACAGTTTGCTTTTTTTTAATCCAACATAAAGTATAGTGCTATCGATATGCCGATTTTATTCTTTATCCGCCACATTGTATTTACCATCAGTTTGTGTAAACAGAATAAAAAAAGTTAATATGCCCTTCATTTTAAGAAATAAGGCCCTTTATTAAAAATCTAATCCTTCTTCTTATAAAAATCGACCGTTCTCCCTTTGAAATTACAATAGATAAGATTAAACCCAAATTACGCATTAAAAAAACCATTACAATTCCGAGCTACTGCGAATACTACCCCCGCGCTACTTTTTTACGATGTAACCATAGCGGTGCTATCCTAAAATCGATACAACCCCAGATTTCATTGTATTTCGAAGCTTCTTAACGAACGATCCAAAACATAATTTGGGCTAACTTGTGTACTTCTTTTTCGCACAAAAAAAGGATGTTCGCATAGCAAACATCCTTTCTAAAACACCTTATTAAGAATTTTATTTGACTATAATAAATTCTGACCTTCTGTTCAATTCATGCTGTGCTTTGCCACATTCGATTGAATTTTCTGCGGAATTACCACAGTTGTTCGTCAATTGTGTTTCCCCATATCCCTTAGCTGAAAGCCTTGACGAGTCTATTCCCATATCTATGAGGTAACTACGTGTAGCCTGAGCTCTTTTTTCAGATAAACTTAAGTTGTAATAATCATTACCACGGCTATCTGTATGCGAACCTATTTCTATATTAACTTCTGGATATTCGTTCATGAACGCTACAATCTTATCCAGCTCCAACGCAGCATCTGGTCTTATGTTTGATTTATCAAAATCAAAGTAGATCATAGGCATATTTAAATACTTCGCTACATCTTCACCTAAGCCAACTTTATTGGCTTTAGGTGCCAGAAGGAATTCTAAGGTAATCCCATTTTTATTTGGCGTAAACGACCTACCACCTACTTCATATTCAGCTAAAGTAATAACGGTAGAAAGTTCTTTTGTTGTGCTTTTAAAAGGAATATTAAAATATCCTGTTTCATCTGTCTTAGCGGTAGCAATTATGCTGCCTTCGATATTTTTTATTTCTACGGTTGCATTGGGAAGGATGGCACCATTTTCAAGATTCTTTACTACCCCGTCCAAGGTAGACTCAAATTCAAAATTAAGATCTTTGGTTTCCTTAAACGAATAAATATCATCGTCCCCTTTTCCCTCTTTTCTATTCGAGGCAAAATAGCCAGTTTTCGATGTTTCGTTGAAGATAAAAGAAAAGTCATCTTCGGGCGTATTTATTGGGCTACCCAGATTAATTACGGTACTGATTTCCGAATCTTCCAAATTGGCAGCAAAAATATCTAAGCCTCCTAGGCCAGGATGTCCGTCCGATGCAAAATAAAGTATATTCGCTTCGGTTACAAATGGAAACGTTTCGCGAGACTCCGTATTAATACCTGGACCTAGGTTCTTTGGTGGCCCAAAGCTTCCATCGGTATTTATCTCAACGACAAAAATATCAGATGCTCCAAGGGTACCCTCCATATCCGAGGCAAAATATAATTTGCTTTCATCAGCGTTCAAGGCTGGGTGGGCTACGGAGTAATTTTCCCCGTTAAAAGGAAGTTCCTCTATATTGGACCATTCACCATTCTTTAATTTGGACCTATAAATTTTTAGCCTACTCACTCCCTCGTCATCTCTGGAAAATTTTCCATTTTTGGAATTATTCCTTGTAAAGTACATCGTGTTTCCGTCCTTAGTGAACGCTGTTGAAGATTCGTGGGTTTTTTTGTTTAACAGGCCACTTAATTGTTTGGGATTGCTAAGTTCTCCGTTTTCGGAAATATCAGCACTGTATAAATTTAAAAATGATTTGTTGTTCCAATTGTGGATTCGTTTCGCAAATAGACCACTGTCCCTTGCCGTAGAAAAAATGAGCTGTTTACCATTCAAGGAAGGCGCAAAATCTGACGAACTTGAGTTGATATCTAAATTTTTGATCTTATATCTCCCCGAATTTTCTTTAATTGTTTTCAAGTAATCATCATTATTAATGTACTTTGATAGTCTATTATCTTTTTCTTTAGCCAATTCCAGTTTTTTCATCCATTTGTCGGATTCGGCATAGTTCTCAATGGATTTTAAACTTTGAGCATATCGGTATAGGTATTCCGATGCTACCTCCGGGTTTTCCAGATCAAAGAGTTTTCCATACCATTTGGCCGCGTCTTGATAGTTGGCGTTAAAATAATTGGCGTTACCTAGGTTTTTGAATATTTCCAGATCTGTAAACCCTTGTTCCAACAAGCTTTCATAACTTTCTATAGCTTCTGCGTAAGCATATTTATTAAAATTATCGGTTACTTTTTGCACCTTCTTTTCTTGCCCTACAATAGAAGAACAGGTAAGAAGAAGCGTGTATATCGTTATCGTTGCTGTTATTTTTTGTATAAAGGTCATGTTAAAAGAATCTCGGGGTTAATACTTTATTATATCTTGTTTTGAACTCATATCTGAGAAAAACCTCAAAGGAACCGTCGTTAAATGCCGTATTCCCCAATTGTGTTGTTTCTTTGTCGTAGGCGAGACCGACCATAAACTGGTCGGAAACCTGCATGCCGACCAGGGCACTTAATGCCGCGCTCCAACGGTAGGCCGCTCCAAATGAAAACTTATCCCTTAAAAGAAATGTTGCCGATAGGTCTGCTTGTAACGGTGCTCCCTGTACCGCTTTCAATAAAATGGCGGGCTTAAACTTCAAGTCCCTGTTCATGTCAAAAACATAACCGGAAATCAAATAGAGGTTCAACCGTTCCCGTGCCAGGGCAGAAGTACCACCAGCAGCCCCTGACCGATCAAAATGTTCGGTTTCCAAGAAATTGGGCACCGAAAGTCCTGCATAGAATTTATTAGTATGATAATACACCCCTGCACCAAAGTTGGGAGAGAATTTTTTATCGATATTCACAGGGGCAACCGCCGCTCCTTGAGCTCCATAATTCCGGAGCTGGTTAAAATCTATATTTAAAAAATGACCTCCCGCTTTTAATCCAAAAGAGAGTTTTCCGTTTTCAGACGTTGGTACCGTATAGGAGAATACCCCATCAAAATAAGTATCCTGATTGGTACCGTTCCCTATCTCGTCATTTACGATAGAAAGACCTATACCTACCCGTTTAGATACAGGTGTATGGAAGTTAAAGGTTTGAGTGGTAGGAGCACCATCCAAACCAACCCATTGCGAACGGTGTAAAGCAGCTATGCTGAACACCCCTCTGGAACCGGCGTAGGCAGGATTCACCGCCATGGTATTGTACATGTATTGCGTGTATTGCGCATCTTGCTGGGCCATTAGTCCTCCAAAGGACAAGAAGGTTAGCAGCAGTGTTGTATAGATATAATTTTTCATGATATTATTTTCTTTTATGGATATGCTGTTCATTATCTGTTGATGTATAAGTAACCGGATTTGGATTTACCTTGTCCGGTATCCCTATAGTTGATAATATAATAGTATACCCCTACTGGTAACTCTTCGTTAACTTTGACAGTAGCTCTACCATTGGAAACACCTTTAAACGCATTGGATATGTTGTCATAGCCATTAGTTTCAAAGACCTTTACGCCCCATCTGTTGTAGATTTCCACGGTATTGTCAGGGAACTGCTCTATGTTTCTAATAATGAACGTACTATTGTTCACATTCGGGTCAACCATGTCGTTTTCGATTTCAATATCACAAATGGTTCCGGTGGGAGGTGTTCCTCCATTAGAACTGCAAGGTTCCAAAGGATCAGTGGTATCCGATACCTCTTGTCCGTCATTGATACCGTCACCATCCGTATCCGGATTATTAGGGTCGGTACCCGCCGTGGCTTCCTCTGCATTGGTCAAGCCATCAGAATCGCAATCACTTGTTCCCAATGGTGTGCCATCTACCGAATCACAATCGTCCAACGGATTGGTTCCGTCTAGCACTTCTTGGCCATCGGAAATGCCATCGCCATCCGTATCCGCATTATTTGGATCCGTACCCAAAGTAACTTCCTCGGCATCTGTTAGCCCATCACCATCCGTATCGCAACGTGTATTTGCGTTATCCGGGTCACATGGGTTTAATGGATCGGAGCCATTGGTGATTTCATCGCCGTCGCTGACACCATCGCCATCCGTATCCGGATTGTTAGGATCCGTGCCCGCAATGTTTTCCTCAGCATTGGTCAACCCATCGTTATCACAATCGACGGTTTCAATAGGCGTACCTCCAACGGAACTGCAAGAATCGTTAGGATCTGTACCGTCCAAGGCTTCCTGACCATCGTTGATGCCATCACCGTCCGTATCGGCTAGATCAGGATCTGTAGTAATCCCTGCTGGATTTGCAGGAGTTGAAGGGTCATCTACACCTGTAGTTTCCTCATCATTGGTTAAACCATCATTATCACAATCAGCAGTTCCCAACGGTATTCCGCCAATAGAACTACAAGAATCGTTAGGATCTGTCCCATCCAAGGCTTCCTGTCCATCGGAAATACCATCTCCATCCGTATCCACTACATTAGGATCGGTTATATTCCCGTTAGGGTTTCCTGGTGTGGAAGGGTCGTCCACACCTGTAGTTTCCTCATCGTTCGTTAAACCATCATTATCACAATCTGCAATTCCCGACGGTATTCCACCAATAGAACTACAGGAATCGTTAGGATCTGTACCGTCCAAAGCCTCTTGGCCATCGTTGATACCATCACCATCCGTATCCTCATTTGCTGGATCCGTGGTTTGTCCGTTTGGATTTGCCGCTGTGGATGGGTCGTCCACACCTGTTGTTTCCTCGTCGTTCGTTAAACCATCATTATCACAATCTGCAGTTCCTAATGGTGTACCACCGATAGAACTACAAGAATCGTTAGGGTCTGTACCGTCCAAAGCCTCTTGGCCATCGTTGATACCATCACCATCCGTATCTTCATCTGCCGGATTTGTTAATTCTCCGTTTGGATCTGCCGGTGTCGAAGGATCATCCACACCTGTGGTTTCCTCTGCATAGGTAAGTCCATCACCATCACAATCACTAGTAGCTACCGGTCTCCAATCTGCATCGGATATGGGAATGCAAGGATCGTTTGGTGCCGGATCAACACCATCACAAATATTATCACCATCTGTATCTACACATGAAGGTATAGTTATGAACACTGTTGCCGTAGCACATACGGTACCGTTACAAACTTGATATGTTACCGTTACCGTAGAATTATCTTCGGCGGGTATGGCCGTATACGTAAGTTCTCCTGTAGCTTGGTCAAAAGTAACCGTACCTGCTGCAGTACCTCCTGTAATAGTTACGCTACTGCCATTTAGGAAATCATCATTAAATAAGATATCCAAGGTTTTAGGTATACCAACGTCTGCGGTAGTATTATCGTCCACTGCCGTTGCTACCGTTGGGTTAGGATCTGTTCCGTTAGGATTACCGTCTCCATCACAATCACTGGTAGCCAATGGCGTACCACCGATAGAATCACAATCGTTATTTGGATCAGTACCGTCCAAAGCTTCTTGCCCGTCGGATATACCATCTCCATCCGAATCCGGATTGCTTGGATCTGTTAGTTCTCCATTTGGATTCGATGGAGTCGTAAGGTCATCTACCCCCGTAGTTTCCTCGTTATTTGTTAGTCCGTCGTTATCACAATCTGCGGTTCCTAATGGCGTACCACCGATAGAACTACAGGAATCGTTAGGATCTGTACCGTCCAAGGCTTCCTGACCATCGTTGATGCCATCACCGTCCGTATCCTCATTTGTTGGATCTGTTGCTTCACCGTTTGGATTTGCCGCTGTGGATGGGTCGTCTACACCTGTTGTTTCCTCATCATTGGTTAAACCATCATTATCACAATCAGCAGTTCCTAACGGTATTCCGCCAATAGAACTACAGGAATC
The DNA here is from genome assembly GCF_042676845.1 of Maribacter chungangensis. Classification (NCBI taxonomy): domain Bacteria; kingdom Pseudomonadati; phylum Bacteroidota; class Flavobacteriia; order Flavobacteriales; family Flavobacteriaceae; genus Maribacter; species Maribacter chungangensis. The sequence goes on along the minus strand of NZ_JBHTHY010000003.1, from coordinate 344,158 downwards.
GTTAGGATCTGTACCGTCCAAAGCTTCCTGGCCATCGTTGATGCCATCGCCGTCCGTATCCTCATTTGCTGGATCCGTGGTTTGTCCGTTTGGATTTGCCGCTGTGGATGGGTCGTCCACACCTGTTGTTTCCTCGTCATTTGTTAAACCATCATTATCACAATCTGCGGTTCCCAACGGTGTACCACCGATAGAACTACAGGAATCGTTAGGGTCTGTACCGTCCAAGGCTTCCTGGCCATCGTTGATACCGTCGCCATCCGTATCCTCATTTGCTGGATCCGTGGTTTGTCCGTTTGGATTTGCCGCTGTGGATGGGTCGTCTACACCTGTTGTTTCCTCGTCATTTGTTAGTCCGTCGTTATCACAATCGCTGTTTCCTAGTGGAGTCCCACCAACGGAATCACAGTCGTTGTTCGGGTCTGTTCCGTCCAAAGCTTCTTGTCCGTCGGAGATACCATCTCCATCGGTGTCTTCATCCATTGGATCTGTAGTAATCCCTGCTGGATTTGCAGGAGTTGAAGGGTCATCTACACCCGTAATTTCCTCATCATAGGTTAAGCCGTCATTATCACAATCACTGGTACCTACTGGTATCCAATTAGGATCGGACATTGGGGCACAGGGGTCGTTTGGTGCGCTATCATCAACATCACATATATTATCACCGTCTGTATCTACACAGGCCGGTATGGTAATATTAACCGTGGCATTGGCACAAACGGTACCGTTACAAACTTGATATGTTACCGTTACCGTAGAATTGTCTTCCGCGGCTATAGCTGTATAGGTCAGTTCACCTGTTGCTTGATCTACGGTTATCGTACCTGCTGCGGTGCCGCCTGTAACCGTTATTATACTGCCAGCAGCAAAATCATCATTGAATAAAATGTCAATTGTTTTTAGAACACCCACGTCTGCCGTAGTATTGTCGTCTACTGCGGTAGGGGTATCGGGATTTGGATCCGAACTGGTAGGATTACCATCGCCGTCGCAATCGCTTGTAGGTAATGGTGTTCCTCCGTTAGAACTACAATCATCGTTAGGATCTGTACCGTCCAGGGCTTCTTGTCCATCTGAAATACCATCACCATCCGTATCTATAAGATTGGGGTCGGTGGTTTCGCCATTTGGATTTGCCGGTGTGGATGGGTCGTCCACGCCTGTTGTTTCCTCGTCGTTCGTTAAACCGTCGTTATCACAATCTGCGGTTCCCAATGGGGTGCCACCTACAGAACTACATGAATCGTTAGGATCTGTACCGTCCAAGGCTTCCTGGCCATCGTTGATGCCATCGCCGTCCGTATCCTCATTTGTTGGATCTGTTGTTTCACCGTTTGGATTTGCCGCTGTGGATGGGTCGTCTACGCCTGTTGTTTCCTCGTCATTGGTTAATCCGTCACCATCATCGTCACATCCACCTCCGGTAATCGCTGCATCCCCAGCGCCAAGTCTGGCTTGACCAGATCCAGCTACCAGCGGTATTCCTGTAATTGGATCTACTCCCCCGGTAAGCCTTCCGTTCGCATCCAAGTCGTTTTGACCAAAACCGCCATCGCCCTCTAGAGCATCCTCACAAGCATCCGTATCCGAACTGTTATCTTGAAAATCCGGTATACCATCCGCATCCGAATCACAAATGATCTGTGTAACGGTAATATCATCAAGGGCTAAATCGTTACCACTACCACCACTGGCATTGTTGGTAAGTACAAGCTGTATTTGAGTATTATTTCCTGGATTAACAGCTATATTATAATTGTTCCACATTCCGTTTTCCGGTATATCACCCGTACTAACAGCAGCACCTATTTGTGCTCCGGCCATTGTTTCTATGCTTAGTGATATATTGGGAAGTATTAAATTATTACCTGGGTTAATTACATTTAGCAACCATAGGTTTACATCAACTAATTTATTTGGGTCTACGGTTATGGTGCGTCTGTAAAACTCGTCTGCCGCAAAAGAAGCGTTAACTATCATCATCCGTCCGCCTGGGTTACCTGTGTGGTCCCCTTGTGTAGTCCAATCAGCTGCATTTGATGTATCGGGATTTGGAAATTGTGCAACGGCATATTCCCCATCATTTAAAATAGTACTGCCAGGCAGCACGGAACAAGTAGTGTTCCCGGACCCATCTTCATAACAGTAATTGGTAAACGGAGTTGTTGTTTTTGCACCCGTTCCAAAATCATCAAAAATAAGTGTGTTGCTAATACCTGTTGGACATTCCCCAAATTCGACCGTATCTAAAATTCCATCATTATCATCATCCAGATCACATCCGTCCGGTACCCCGTCCAAGTCATTGTCAACATTATCATCAAAACCATCACAGATATCCGATGCATTTGGTACACCATCAGCATCACAGTCTCCTGTTGGTAATGGAGTTCCTCCAATTGAGCTACAATCGTCCAATGGATTGGTGCCATCTATTGCTTCTTGAGCATCACTGATACCGTCGTTATCATCATCCGGATCTGTACTATCCGGAATACCGTCTCCATCGGCGTCGCTTTGTATGGTAACATCTTCATCGGTATCGTCTACGATGGTGTTAACCTCGGAACCCGATTCATCAAAAGTAGCGGATATGGAATTGGTTACCGTAATGTCCGAAGGAACACTATTTGCCGTAGCCGTAAGCTCCAATGTAAAGAATTGTCCGCGCTGCATCGTTCCTATGGTCCAATTAGGTTCGGAGAAGGTACCCGCATCGGTGGTAGCACTCACAAAAGAAAACTCGGAAGGTAAAACATCGGTGATAACCACGTTATTTATAGCGTTAAAACCTAAATATTCTGCTGTAATGGTAAACGTAACATCATTGCCCGCAATAACAGGATCCACATCGTCTACCTTAGTCAATACCAATTCCGGTGCACAACTGTACACAGACAGTATGGCAGAGTCATAAGTACATCCACCTTTTGTTACTCTTACAAAATAGGCTCCCGGGGTTGCCGGTGTAAACGAACTAGCAGTTTGGCCTGTAAGAACAGTACCGTCCTGAAACCATTGATAAGCGTCAAAACCTCCTGTTGCCTCAAAAACATCCGCTGGTAGGCAGCCGCCTCCGGTAACATCCAACTCAACAACGGGAACGGTATCAAAACCAGAAAAGTAGCCGGCAATTCCAGCGTTCCCACTTGCGCCTAAAAAACCTACAGCTATAGGGCCTGTAGAATTCACAGAAACATTACCGGTAAGTCCACTTACGAAAAATGTCTTCCATTCCGAAGTCCCTGCAACGGCAGCTGCCGCTGGCAGGGCCACACTGCCAGTACCATCGGTTACCGTAATATTGGCGTCCGGTGTTGCAGTAGACGCTACGATGGTTACACCACCATCAAAATTTAATCCGTCTACATCCCTAATGTCAGGAATATTACTAAGTATGCTTGGCAGTAAACAGTTTACCGGTGCAATAAAATTTAGTCCTAAGGTCTGTATTCCCGATGCTCCCGTCAAACATTGATACGCATAAGCCTCTTTGGAAGTTGTTACGAACATGTTGGCTCCTGCGGTATTGGAAGAATAGTTACTTCCCGGCACTTCAAAATACTCCCCTTCATTTATGGTGGCTATGGGTGTTGTTGATCCGTTAACAAAAATATCCGTATTGTTCTGTGTACCAATGATAATAGGGAATTCCGTTTCATTGTTTGTTTGTCCATTTCCGCGAATAAAAACATACTCCCTACCTAAAACATTCTCAGGAACAGGTTGGTCAATGGCCGCATCTCTGGAGCCGGATGTTGTCCGTATCCCAACATTAAGACCTCCATTACTGATTACAATTTTCTTATCCGATTTTATCGAAGCGCCCAACCAACCGTCAATATTGGCCGTAGTCTGATTTTTCGCAGCCTCTAACACATAGGTCTGACCAGCATTTAAGGTTATTTGAATAGCATCTGATGTAATACCACCGCGGTTACTACCTAATCTAAATTCACAATTAGGGTCGTAACCGAAAATATCTACGGTCGTATTGTCCTCCGTGGCCATGATGCCCAGGGTCGAAGTTAAATTACCGTTATTGGCTCTGTTCGGAATACCGCCCCATTTAAAGCTTGTTCCGGCGGCCGCACGACCTTTAGATGTCAAGGAAGTTCCTTGTGCTCCTGAACGCCCTCGGTAATTTACATAGAATTTTTCGCCTCCCGGAGCTTCAAAACGAAGTCCACTGGTACTTAGCACAATACCCGTATTAGTTTCATCAACGAGACTAATATTATTATCTCCGTCCGAAACATCATATTGCCCCGAAGCTGCATTGGAGATGGACAAGGTTGCAACTGGAGTAGTTCCGGTACCTTGATATACGTTTACATTAAACGCAGTGGTTTCCGGGGTAGACAGATAGAACGCCTGTTGTACAATTGCCTGATTATTTGCAACCTGTTTTAACGGTGGTAAATAATGGACATCGCTTAGTTGGGCGTGGGTTTTTAATAATCCTGTGAACAGAATTACCGCTAAAACAAAAAGTGTGTGTACGGAATTACGATTAAAAATCGTGGTTGGGGAGACTTCTTTCATACTTTGGTTAATGGTTTGTATTTAGACTATACTGCTGGTCAGCAATAGTATTTTTTATGATAAAGCTCATGCCGTTTACAAAAAATGCAAGTGCATGATTGTTTATATCGATAGATTCTTCTTATAAATTAGAACCACTTATTTGTTTTGGTCACTATTTTTTTTTATTTATTTAAACAATAAAAAGGTTAGATAACCCGATCTTGGATAACAAAACTGAAACCTTATGTGGCCAACATACTTAAGGAAGGACTTTGGGGGAAACAGTAATTCGCCAATACTTACAGGTAAAGATCGATGAAATGCACGTCTAAAAGGAAATTTTGTTGTCAACTACATAAAACTGTAGACGAATTAAGGCGGTTTTGTAGTCGGGCAAAAAATTTTCGTTCAGAATTTAGAAGTATTACAGCTGCACGTACCCTAGGGCACTGTTTCGAAAAACCGAAATCTAATTCTTAGCTGGCCGTAAAACAAACACATATCTATACTGCTTTGGAGCGATCATATACTCTTCATGCACCATGGCGCCCCATGAATTATCACCGCCAACGCCCATTTGCAGGTAATCCAAATTCCATTGTACGGTGTTTCCAATGCTAATATCGGCACCATGTTTTTTGGTTACGGGTACCAAGCCCGATGCCGATGCCGCCCCATCCTTTTCCGCATCAAAATCGAGCTCGGTTATGGCAAAGGGCCATACGCTCATATTTAAGGAACCCTTCTTTGGCACCGCTTTTATGGAAATAGCACCATTAGAAACCGTTGCCCAGCGGACATCGGTTTTGTTTCCTGTTTCCTGCGGGCGGGAGTAGCGATGAAACTGATCCTTTATTTTTCCAGTGTACATGCCTGCCTTTACCCCTGTTTTGCGGTCCCAATAACTCTCTACAGGGCCGTTACCGTACCATGCTATATCGGTAAAGGTATCCGGGAGGGTGAGGTACATGCCTATTCTAGGAATGTTGGGCAGGTTCTCCTGCTTGGGCCGGAATTCATAATCCACTACCAGGCTGCCATCGGGTGCCAAGGTACAGAGCACTGTTACTTCCGCTTTCGTGTTCGGCAAACTATAGTGGACGGTAAACATAACATTCACTCCTGCTTTTTTCGGTACTTGCAGCAGTTCCGCCACATACCCATAGGTGGCGTCTTGCCAAATTTTCGCCCATTTTTCCATTCCGTTCCCTAAGTCGTTGTCTGTTGGTGGTCTCCAAAAATTGGGTCGGATGGGCTGGCGCGTAATTTCCGATCCGTGATAACGCCACGATATAATTTCGCCGGTCTTTGCACTAAGTTCCAGCTGTAGACTTTCGTTTTCGATACGAATATTTTCTCCTAAGGAGCTAATTTGTAATGCGGTGCCTTTGGTGTCCATAGTAAAGGACTCTTTAGATCTATGTAGCACAAACTGGTCCCAGGCCACCTCTTCCCCAATAGTAAAAATCGGAGAGGCTTCCTGTTGCAGCAATCCTACTTCCAAGATATATTCATCAGAATCATTAAAGTGTTTAGGGATAATGCTAAGCGCTAGTTCGGTGCTCGCCCTTGGTGCTACATCCACCAAAATACCCGTTTGTTCATCCGCTACCTCGCCGTTGACCAATAACCGTATGCGAAGTTCCTTGTCCGACAGATCGGTAAAGAAGTTTTTGTTGGCAATACCCAAGCGCCCTTTTCCGATATAGTAAAACTGGACAGGTTCATAAACTTTCTTGACCTCAGACAAATGGGGATGCGGATTTCTATAAGGATCTACCAGCCCGTTATTCAAAAAATTGCCGTCCGTGGGCAGGTCCGGATGAAAATCGTGCCCATAAGCCAAATAAGGTTTGCCATTTTCGTCCTTATACTCCAAGCTTTGATCTACCCAGTCCCAAATATAGCCACCTTGCAGGTTGGGGTAGGTCTCCATAATATCCCAATAGTCCTGCAAGTTTCCTACGGAATTCCCCATGGCATGGGCATACTCGATGAGGATGGATGGCTTGTCGGAATCCGATTTGCCATGGGCAATGAGATAATCCGGCTTTGGATACATGGGGCAATAGACATCGGTATAGTCATCTTTGCCGGCGGGCTCATACTGCACAATGCGGTTGTCCTCACGTGCTTTTAACCAGGCATAGGTGGTCTTGAAAATTTCGCCCTCCCCGGCCTCATTGCCCAAGGACCACGAATAAATAGATGGGTGGTTCCGGTCTCGGTAATACATCCGCTGGATGCGTACCATGTGGGCTGGCAGCCAACTCATCTCGTTCCCTATTTGGGTGTTCTCGTCAATAGCCAAGGGATGACTCTCTATATTGGCCTCGTCTACGACATAAAGTCCGTATCGGTCGCAAAGTTCCAGCCAATACGGGTCGTTCGGGTAGTGAGCGCTTCGAACGGCGTTGATGTTGTTCCGCTTCATCAACTTGATGTCCTTTTCCATAGACGCCTTGGACACTACATGCCCGGTAAAGGGATCGGTTTCGTGACGGTCCACACCCTTAATGTAAATTGCTTTTCCGTTGATCAGCACCTGACCGTCTTTAATCTCTACCCTCTTAAAACCCGTCCATCGTTTGATATAACTATTGTTGGCGGCATCTGCCTCATCTTCTAAACTGATATTGAGGTCGTACAGTTTAGGGATTTCAGCGGACCAAGGCTGTACGTGCTCTAGAAGGGTTTCGGCCTTAAATTCCAGTGTGCTATTGGGGGCAATGGTCACCTGTTTTGTGCTTGTATAGACCAATGTTTCCCCGTCCAGCAATGCTAGGGACACCTTTCTTGTGCTGTTTTCGGCAGTGCTATTGGCAAGGGAAACTGTTGCTTTAAAAATTCCTTGGGTGTAACTGTCATCAAGAGAAGCTTGGGCATGGTAGTCCGCAATATGGACCTTGGGTCGGACATAGAGGTAAACGTCGCGCGTAATACCGCTCATGCGCAGCATATCCTGACTCTCCAAATAACTGGCATCGCTCCAGCGAAATAGCTGTAGGGCAATGGTATTGGTGCCCTCGGATACATAGGGCGTAATATCAAATTCCGCAGGTGTCTTACTTCCTTGGGAATAGCCCACATAAGCACCGTTGATGTACACGTACATGGCCGATTTGGCCCCTGCAAAATGAAGCATGAGGTCTTGGGACAGGAAGTCTTTGGTTAGTATGATTTCTTTACGGTACGTACCCACGGGATTGTAATCGTTGGGTGCATTGGGCCATCTGGTATCAAAAGGGTAGCGTTCGTCCAAGTAAATGGGATGGTCGTAGCCTTCCACTTCCCAGTTGGCTGGCACGGGAATGGTAGTCCAACCGCTATCATCAAAATTAGGATGCTGAAAGGTGGTGGGGCGTTGCTTGGGATCCTTGGTAAAGTGAAATTTCCAATCCCCGTTTAAGGATAGAAAACGCCCAGAATCCTCCATGGAAGAAACAGTGCTGGATTCATAGCCAAAAAAACTTGCTCGCGGGGACAATTTGTTATCTTCGAAAACAGTATGGTCAAAGTGGCTTATCTGTTCGGGAACAGGTTTCAATCTGGTATTGTCGCAACTCGCTAGGGCTACTAATAGGAAACTAAAGAGGGTATGTTTTAAGGTCATAAGCCAAGGTGTTCACACAATGTACAAAATACAACAATCAGATGAGATTATGGCAGCCGTATTTTATGGCAACAAACATCAAAGCTCTGCTCTCTTTACCCCGGATCATGCATTAAAAATTCTATTAGAGCTTTAAATCCCCGCAAAATCAATCGCTGCGGCGACTTTAGCTAAATCACCGCAGCGGTGGTAAACATCAATCACAAAAGTCTTGATTTTATTGGGCTTTACACCCTCCTTACCAAAGCCTGGTACGTAATCTGGGTTTAATTGCGATTCCATTAGTTTCTTACCATATTTCGGTATGACATATATAGTAAAACTTTGTGCAAAATGATTCTTACACATCTGGTTCACTTCACTAATCCATGCTTTTGCAAACTATAAAACCATATTGACAACATAATGTAGGAATTTACTTATAAAAAATAGATTTTTATATGGTCATATTAGGTCTCAATTCATCTAAACCAATCCACACTATGGAAGAATTCTCTCAACGTAGGGTACGACTTGTATTTATACTTTCTCTGGTAACCACGGTTATTTCGGCACTATGGTTCTTTTTGGCCAGAAGTTTGAATTTGCATGAGTTGAGCCTGTATATTGGATCAACGGTACCCCTATTTATAGGTGCCGCTATCATCTCTAAAGTAGGAAACCTCACCCTTGCCCGTTTTATATATCTCCTAGCCTTTAATATTAGCGTAGCCATAACTTCTTCTTTCATAGGAAAGTCAGGTAGCGTTGAATTTATATTGATGTTTGCTATGGCATTGCCCTTTGTATTTTTCTCGTTTAGACGGGAAAAATCATACGTTGCAATTTTTCCTGTGCTATCCATAGTACTTTGGATACTACTCTATAGTACTGATTTTAACCTATTTACCGTTACAAAGATGGATCCGGTACTTGCGGCCACCTATATTTATCCCGTTTCTATTTTCACTACCGCTGTCCTTGTGACCTACCAATTGATATTTTTCAGTTTGATCAACGCCCGATTTTATTCCAATATACAAGATCAACGAGAAAACGCCATTGAAGCATCCAATGCCAAGTCACAATTTTTAAGCATGATGAGCCATGAAATACGGACTCCTATGAACGCTATTATAGGACTTTCCCATATTCTGGGCGATACTGATCCCAGACCAGATCAGAAAGAAAATATAGAAGCCTTAAACTACTCCGGTAAAATACTATTGAATTTATTGAACAATGTGCTGGATTATAGCAAGATGGAAACAAAAGGGGTAGAACTTGACGCTATTCCTACGGATATTTTGACAGCGGTAAAGCAAATTAAAAAGATTCATGAGCCCGGATGTTTAAGTAAAGGTATCACCTTTAATTTACAGGTAGACGAAAAACTTCCAAACGTAATGTTGGATATCGTACGTTTTAATCAGGTAATCAACAACCTGGTTACCAATGCCATAAAGTTCACAAAAACAGGAAGTATCACCTTAAAAATTTCTAGACAGGAAGACCGCGATGGCTATGTGCGCGTGCGTACCGAAATTATAGATACAGGCATTGGTATTACCAAAGAACAACAAGAGGCGATATGGCAGCCGTTTGCCCAGGCCTCTGTAAGTACCAATCGCTTATACGGAGGTACCGGTCTTGGACTTCCCATCGTAAAAGCCGTTGTAGCGGCCATGGGTTCTAAGGTGCAAATCGAAAGCAAACCGGCACAGGGTAGTCGTTTTTATTTTGATTTAGAGTTGGAAACAATATCCAAAAAGCAATTAAACCTAGGTGGTGGAAAAAAAGACCGTAATCTAAAGGGTCGAAGAATACTACTTGTAGAGGACAACAAAATAAATATAATGGTAGGCAAACAGATCCTGGAAAAGGCCAACCTTGTGGTAGATGTTGCCTTTGACGGTCTAATGGCCGTAAACATGGTGAAAAAAAACGACTATGGTGTGGTTCTTATGGATATTCAAATGCCTGTGATGGACGGGTATACCTCGGCTATGGAAATAAGGAAATTCAATACCGAACTACCTATTTTGGCATTATCCGCATCTGTATTTATTGAAGTGAAGAGCAAAATAGAAAATAGCGGTATGAACGGCTTTATCTTTAAACCTTTTGATCCGGAAGACCTTTTTAATAGAATAGAAGAGGTGATGGATATCCCACTAGCCTCGTAATTTTGTAGCGACGCGCAGCGGAACTTCAAGGATGCACTGTTACTTTACATGATTTCTACGATTTTTATAGGAGAAGAAATATAAGACCGTAAAGTGCTTTAAATCTGGTAAGTACTACCCATTATTTTAGTACTAAAAATCGTATTTACATCTATCTTTATTGAGCCCTCAAGGAGATTTCAAAAATAATTTACTACATTACCATCTCAATAAGATTAAATTCCCCCTTATGATACAGCATACCCATGTATCTCCAAATCTTTATGAACCTGCCACGCTATTTAATTTTTTGACGGACATTGGCCCCATAATGCTACTATCTTTGTCTTTTTCCGGTGCGTTATTTTGCTTTTGGTACTTTGTATTGGAGCTTAACAAGCAGGAGATGGAGCGAAAGATATGGCTTGGACAAAATAAAAATCTGCTATTACAATATGAAGACCTACACTATCTTCTAGATGATTTCGGGCAAAAAGTTCCCTGCTGTAGTCATTGTAAAAATGATAAAATGCAGCTTTGGGATTACTTTCATAATTTGTTGGTCGTACGCTGCACATCTTGTAAAATGAACTATACCTTTAGCAAGGGCTACGATGAATTGTTACAACCACTTTTTTGTCAGCTAGACGGGGCTACGGCTCTTGTGAACGCAGTTAGTAGACATAGACACGAACTCCTGGGAAAACATCTGGCACGGAAATTTAGCATTGACGTTACTGGCATACATAAGAACAAAAGTCCTTTGGGAGTTATAAAGTTCAACGCATCTAGGGCAAATGCAACCTCAATTAAATCGGTATTCGATATTTCCCTGAATACCTGGGAGGTCGTTACTCCGGAAAAACGAATTGCTTCGTGATGTTTCTTCAGGCTAGGAGCACTGTGCTTTATTTAACCTTTTCAGCCTCCTGATCATAGCCAAGGCGGTCACGAATAGTGCCGTCCGCCCTGTGGATAATCACATCTGCTTGGTGTTTTCTAGCAATGGTTTTGGCTTTGTTGATGGCGGTGCTTTGTTTCCGGTGTTTGGAGGTGATGCGTTTATTACCCTCTCGCCGTACCGCCCAGCCCTCCTCATAGGGAACTACGTGTTGGTGCCAGGTTCTTGGCCTGTTTTGTTTTTGGGAGCTGTTTAAGAAAACCTCCACGAATTCTATAAGCATGGTAATCCACGATTTAAAAGGGCTATTATTGGCCATAAGGTCTTCGTTTCTTGTTTGCAGAGCTACTTTATGTTACCATGATATCAATCGGTGGTATGCTATTATACCAATTTAAATTCTAGATGTCGCATAAAACAAGTTTCATTTTTTACTCATTTGTCGTCATAAAATACAACCATAGCTAATGCTTTGCTTAGATTTCATTATTAAACTGAGTAAAAAATAATTCAAATTTCGATACGCATTCAAAACCTACATGGGTATATCTAGAATTAAATACCAGATTAGGGTTTCAAATCCTGATTAAAAAGTAGATATCCGTAATTTTTGGGATTTGCCCAGCTATTCCCGTTTCCGTACTCCAAAGAAAGCATGTGCGAATCCAAAACCGGGAACATTGGCTCTCTTTTCCTTTCTGCATATCCAAGAGCCTATCACTTGTCGATTTATATCAATATACTCACTATATGTGGTATTTAAAACCTACAATGGTATTCAACTGCTTCAGTGACCGGTGATCTGCTTTTATCAAAATAGCGTTATCAAGGAATAGGCCATGGTAGGTACGTTTAGATTATATCGATAGCATCCGCAGGACATAAAAAACTCATCCGAACTAGCGATCAGTAGCGCCAAAATCCTACATTTGTATAATATCTTGAAGCTTCAACGGCAGACTTGAGTCGTTTAATTTTGACTTATTCAAACGCAGTTTGTTCTTTATACATTTTGTGCCGATAACGTAAGCCTTGGCACAATTTATAGCATCTACAGCCAATAACATCCCATTCTTAAAATACCATATTGATAGTACGTTTTGCTTTCCTTCCTCAAAACGAAGCACACAGTCATCATAGCCATTGGACAAGCCCACCATTTGCAATTTAATATCGTACTGATCCGACCAAAACCAAGGGATACTGTCGTAAGTCGCTCCCTTACCACAAATTGCAGCGGCAGCAACTTTAGCCTGATCCACCGCATTTTGAACAGATTCCAAACGAACGAACCGTGCGTAATGCGGATTGTAATGAAAGGTGCAGTCGCCAATGGCATATATAGCGTCATCATTGGTGGTACATGCCGGGTCTACCTTGATGCCGTTCTCAATGTGCAGGCCACAATCTTCTGCCAAGGCGGTATTCACCACTATCCCACAGCCCAATATAATAATGGCCGCCGTGTAGGTGCTCTCATCATCGCACGTAACGAGATGTTCGTCATTTTCCATAGCTATACCCACCACATTTTTATTGGTCTCTATGGTTACCCCGTTCGTTGCATGCAGCTTGGTGAAAAAACCGGATATAATGGGAGAAGTTACACGGGCCAAAACCCGGTTTTCCCGTTCTAGGACCGTAACCTCTGCCCCCATTTTTTTTAAGGACGCGGCGGTTTCCAAACCAATGAATCCACCGCCCATGACCACTACCTTTTTAGTTGCACTATTTTCTACGGCCTCCTTAATACGCAGGGTATCCTTGAGGGTCCGAAGCGTAAAGAGCCGCGTGGCGCTTTCCAGGCCCATGATGGGCGGAATCAACGACCTGGCACCCGTTGCCAAAATGAGTGCGTCGTAGGGTTGTAGACCATCTGCGCCATATTGGATATGTTTTGCCGTTCTATTGATTTTCGTAACCCTTAGCCCAAGGTGCAATTGTATATCCTCTTTCTCATAACTTTCCAGAGGCTTTAGTGCATACTCATTTGAGGAATAGGCCATGGTTAGAAACGTTTTGGACAGTGGTGGCCTATGGTAAGGCAGGGAACGGTCTGCATCAAAAACGTGTATACTCCCCTGCCAACCTTCTTTCCTTAACATAAAGGCGGCATTGACCCCGGCATGGCTTGCGCCGATAATTACGACTGTTTTATTCTTTGATCGTTCCAAACTCTAGTTTAATTAACCACTTTGAAAACGACACCGTCCAAAGCATCGCTAATGGGTATTTGACAGCTTAAGCGACTGTGTTCCGATACGTTATCGTCCAACTCCAACATATCCGCTTCAATTTCGTTGGGTCGCCCTACCTTTTCCATATCCTCCGCTTGCAGATGTACATGACAGGTGGCGCAGGAACAAACACCTCCACAATCCCCATCAATGCCCCTTACATTATGGTTTACGGCGAGTTCCATAACGGAACCCGAGTTTGCCTCCGCGGTAATTGTTTCTTTATCTTGGGTAATAAACGTGATTTTAGCCATGCTTCTAACTTAACCTATTAAACTTCACTTGGATACTATTAAAGCCCACTTTACGCTTAAACTCATCCAAGTCCTCTATATTTTCCTTGTATTCCAAAACAGTCATCGTAGCTACATTAGCTATCAAGACCTGTATCAATGTTCGTAAAACCTGTCTTGCATGGGTGGCACCCAAACATTTGTGATGACCAAAACCAAAGCCCAGATGGGGATTTAATTTACGGTCCAAAACAATATCATTAGGGGTATCAAAGACACGTTCGTCCCTATTTGCCGAAGCCCAACATAATGAGACCCGTGAATTTGCCTTTACGGCATGGGCACAAATTTGGGTATCTTCCGTAGCCACGCGCCCCATTTGGGTCAAAGGCGAAAAATACCGCACAAATTCTTCCACGGCCCTTCCTATAAGGTCTGGATTATCTCTTAGTTTTTGAAGCGATTCCGGGTGTTCGGCAAAGTATGCGATGGTATTCGTTACCATATTGATGACCGTATCCCTGCCGCCTGCAAAGGTTAGTACCAGTATACCCTTTATCTCCTCCTTTGTTAATTTTCTTCCGTTAATATCGGTATCCAGTAAAACGGAATAGAGGTCATCTCCCGGGTTTGCGGTAGCGTTATCTATGCGATCATCTATGTACTTATAAAGTACATTGGCCTTATCTTTATCCAAAGCCGTGGTTTCACTGCGGAATACATGGACTCCCCAAGCTATCCACAGTTCGGATTCCGCATAAGGAATATTCAACAATAAGGTAAGGGCCCTGGATTGCAGGGGCAATGCAAATTCAGACACAACTTCGACACTATCCTTTTTGAGCACCTCGTGTACAAGAGTACCGATCTGTTGTTCCAGTTTTTTTTGATACCCCGCTTCTTGGGGGCGTTTGAACCAAGCCTCCAATAACTGTCTATATTCTCCATGTTCAGGAGGATCTAGCTCAAAAGGAATTTGGCGTATATCGCGAATTTTTTGCTCAGAAGGTATTACGATACGACCAATTTCACTCCCGCCAGATTGAAAGGTTTTCCAATTGTGCGCCGTTTTTCTAACATCTTTAAGCCCTAAGACCATTTGAACATGGTCTTCTTGGTCATTCATGTGGCCAATACCCTTTTCTTTTCTTGCTTTTTCAAATGGGTCCGGTATCCTGCTTACTTTCATAATCGCCAGTTTTCAATACTATACATACAAATATCACTAGGCAAATCAATACTTAGTTTCTTTTTCTTGACCAGAAACTAAACTATTCTGTTGTATTTTTATAAATTATAACGTATTATATAAAAAAATAGCTAATAATTGAAGCCCATATTCGAACAAATTGTTTTTGAAGAAACAGCATCCATATTTGCCTTTGAGCACAATGAACCACATTTTGAAATCCCGTGGCATTTTCATCCACAACACGAACTTACCTTTATAAAAAACAGTAAAGGAACCAAGTTCATTGGTGATTATGTAGGTCCCTACCAACCCGGAGAATTGGTGTTATTGCGCTCTAACCTGCCCCATTGTTGGAAAAATTTCGCAGAAAAGGATGTACCGGCGGTGTCATTGGTGATTCAATGGAACAAAGGTATTTATGCGAAAGCACCGGAACTAAAAGCCGTATTCCAACTTTTAAAATCGGCCTCGAGAGGAATACTGTTCGATAAAGAGCAAACAAAACCCTTGCTCCCTCAGCTAGAACGTTTAATTCATTTGCGAAACCAAGATCTCTACGTACAACTCCTGCAGTTGTTGGTGGCGCTTTCCCAATGCAATTTCACTTACTTGTCCGACACCAGTTTCACCGATAACCTTCCACAGGAATATGGCACGCGTATGACCAAGATCAATGATTTTGTGGCCGTGGAGTACGGTCGTAAAATCTATTTAAAAGAGTTGGCAGACCTAGTGAACATGTCCGAACAATCCTTCTCTCGCTTTTTTAGTAAAATGATGGGGAGACCGTTCTTTTATTATTTAAACGAATATCGAATAAATATGGCTGCCAGAAAACTGATAGATACCGGTGACTCTATCTCTGAAATCGGTTTTTCATGCGGATACGAATCATTGCCGTTTTTCTTTAAAAAATTTAACGAACTACACGGCACCACACCCAAACGGTATCGTAAAAAATACGCTGTAAAGAGATGATTATTTTGTGTGAATATATTTTTGTCCCAAGGTATAATCCAATCACCTAACTAATTCCTTTGTTATCCGGTAGAATGTAATTTTTATATGCTATTATAACTACAAATAATCAAATTATATAAATATCATACATAATAGTTAATTTTTCTATCAAAAAAGATAATGAAATTCTTGTTTTGGAAGCAGATATTTGTTGGGAACAAAAAAATACTGAGTGCGTTTGGTTAAACGTATTATAAGTTTAGCTGTCTTCAAGAATGAGTATGGCGCAAAACCAACTTAACTATGGAAATTTTAGAAGTCATCTACAAAGAATTTGTTGCTTTTTTCGGCATTACCCAAGTTTGGGAAATTTTGAGTTCTGGCGATTATAGTTCCTTTAGGACCTTTGACGGGATTGTAGCCCTATTGGCACCTATTATTCCTTTTTTGCTGGTTATAGAGTTTGTGGCCGGGCTGGTGCACAAAAAACCGCACATGAAGGTGTACAAAGTTAATTTTCTGATCTACTT
The DNA here is from genome assembly GCF_042676845.1 of Maribacter chungangensis. NCBI lineage: Bacteria > Pseudomonadati > Bacteroidota > Flavobacteriia > Flavobacteriales > Flavobacteriaceae > Maribacter > Maribacter chungangensis. The sequence goes on along the minus strand of NZ_JBHTHY010000003.1, from coordinate 327,818 downwards.
TTTTAACCGGGTATTATTTTTGGTCATTTCGCTGGCCACCATCACGTTTATCATTGGACTATTACAACCCTATGCCCAATGGCAAACCAGCCCTACTTGGTATTGGTACATCTATGCTTATCTGGTTTGGGACCTTGGCCATTTTATATATCATTATTTTGGTCATAAAGTACGGCTGTTCTGGTGTTTGCACTCTACCCACCATGCGCCGGAAACAATGAACCTTACCGTAAATTTTGCTCATTTTTTCCTGGAATATCCCTACGCCGATGTTATTAGAACCTCTGTTTGTATCCTATTAGGTGTATCCCCAGAAATGTTATTTGTGATTATGTTCATTGATGGCACCTGGGGGGCGTTTATTCATCTTGGGGAAAATGTACTAAAAGATGGTAGGTTGGGCTTTTTGAATAAAATAATCTTGACCCCGTCGCACCATCGCGTACATCATGCAAAGAACCCGCTTTACTTGGACACGAATTACTGTAATTTATTTAACGTTTGGGATAGAATATTTGGAACCTACCAAGAAGAACGGAAGGATATCCAAATTGAATACGGTATTACCCGAGAAGTAAAGTCGGGCAGTTTCTGGGATGCTTATTTTGGCGAAATTATACTACTTGCAAAGGATGTAGCCAAAGCACCCGGTCTAAAGAATAAGTTACTGTACATTTTTATGCCACCGGGATGGAGCCACACGGGAAATCATCAAACCGCTAAAATAGCCCGGCAAGAGTTCTTAATGAACGAGGCAAGTATGACAACACCGGTGGAGAATTAAACCGTACTGCCCGTACAGTACCGCATATAATGTTCCTAACTAAAGACACGGATAAATCCCAATGTAAGTTTTAAGGGTGTACAGGTGCAGCTGTAAGGTTCCCCTCATTTCGGCTAAGCTCAATGCAACGCTTGGGCTCCCTTCGGCTCGTGCCTCGCTCAGGACAGGCTTCTCGCCCCGAAACCATCGGACACAAAAAAAACCTTACCGTAAACGATAAGGCTTTCTCTTCGTAATGCTCCCCCTCTTGGGCTCGAACCAAGGACCCTCTGATTAACAGTCAGATGCTCTAACCAACTGAGCTAAGGAGGAAAATAACCCGCTTTAATCACTCAAAGCGGCTGCAAATATAATCGTTTTTTGAAATTAGCCAAACAAAAGAAACCGCTTTTTCTATTTAATTAACCATTTGTACAAATCATTACCGTTTGCGAACAACAATAAGGCTATCAATAAAAAGAAACCTATCATTTGTGCGTTCTCCAAAAACTTGTCGCTGGGCTTTCTTCCCGTTATCATTTCATAGAGCAAAAAGGTAACGTGCCCGCCATCTAATGCAGGTATCGGCAGTATATTCATAAAGGCCAAAATAATGGAAATAAATGCCGTAGCGCTCCAAAAACCAGGCCAGTCCCAAGTATCCGGGAAAATGCTGCCAATGGCGGCAAAACCACCTACACCCTTGTACGCACCGGTTGAAGGATTGAATATTTTCTTCATTTGCCCTACATAGTTGCTCAGGGTAGAAACGCCCTTGTCTATTCCTGCGGGAATCGCTTCTAAAAAGGAGTACTTTATTTTTTCGATCTTCATCAACCCACGCTCCTGCATTACATCCATACTCAGTACACCAGGGCGCACCCCTATGGTTGCCGTGTCACTGATCATTACGGGTATCTCCATGCGATTATTACCGTTCCTTACCACAGTGAGCGCCACTTCTTGCGACTTATAATTTTCTAAAATCGCTTTTGCTTCGTCAAAATACTTAATTTCGGTGCCTCCAATGGCCACGACCTCGTCCTCCGGCAATAATCCGGCATTTTTGTTTTCAGAGTCTGGAGATACCTCACCGATTACGAATGGAAATCTATAGGATATAAACCGCATCCTATCCTCGTCCTCTATAAGGGTTGCGATAAAATCTACCGGTATTTCCTGTTCAAAGGTTTGGCCATCCCTAAGAACGGTCATGGTATTGCCCGTAACCAGTTCCGGAAGAATTGCTCCGAATTTTTCTATCTTGTTACCATCGACGGCTACGATCAAATCTCCGGTCTTCACACCTAATTTATCACCAATGTTCTTTTCGGTTACCCAAAAACCGTCTTTTAAGCTATCTGCCTTCATGTACTGATCTCCGTAGGACCATGCCATTCCAATATAAATGAGGACCGCAAGGATAAAGTTCACCGTTACCCCGCCCAACATAATAATCAAACGTTGCCAGGCCGGCTTACTCCGAAACTCCCACTCTTTAGGTTCTTCTTTCATGGCCTCGGTATCCATGCTTTCGTCTATCATCCCCGATATTTTTACATAGCCGCCCAAAGGCAACCAGCCAATACCGTACTCCGTACCCCCTATTTTCTTTTTAAACAGCGCAAATTTTACATCAAAAAAGAGGTAAAATTTCTCCACCCTCGTTTTGAATATTTTTGCCGGTATAAAGTGGCCTAACTCATGTAGTACAATAAGCAGGGAAAGGCTTAAAAAGAATTGTATGATTTTTATTAAAATGGGATCCATTCGTTTTTTGGTCAAGATTAAAATCGGACAAAAGTACATTTTTACGACCGCTTAAAAAAAGAAACGGATAACCGTTCCATCATTTTAAGAATAATTTGGCAGCTATGGCACACGCCAAATTTGAAAGGATGCCCGTGCTGCCGTACCTTTACAAAAAAAAAGATGCGTTCCTTTCTAAGTCAGTTTAAGTTGTTGGGGATGGTACTTCTAGGTATCTCGGCGGTCATTTGCTATCTGTTCTATAATGCGCTACAACCCAAAAAAACATTACGTGTATATTCGCCCGCCATGGTCAATGAAGAATTAGTGGCCGAAGAGATCCAACATGTGCGAAAGTACCATACCATAGGTGATTTTAGCCTAACCAACCAGAACGGGGAAACCGTTACCCAGGAAACCTACAAGGACAAAATTTATATTGCCGACTTCTTCTTTACCACCTGCCCTACCATTTGCCCCATTATGACCAAAAATATGGCAAGTATCCAAGAGAAAATTTTGGACGACCCCCAAGTTATGCTGCTCTCCCACTCCGTTACCCCACAAATAGACTCCGTGCCCCAATTAAAAAAATACGCCTTGGAAAAAGGGGTCGTAGATACCAAATGGAACTTGGTTACGGGCAACAAAAAGGACATCTACGAGCTCGCCAGAAAATCGTACTTGGCCGTTAAAACAGATGGGGACGGCGGACCGTATGACATGATACATACAGAGAATTTTATTTTGGTAGATAAGGAGCGGCGCATTAGAGGGTTCTATGACGGAACCAAGGAAGAAGATATAGAAAAACTCCTAGAGGACTTGAACGTATTAAAACAAAGCTATCTCAAATGATTTTTAAAACAGGCCTTTTGCTTTAACAGTACCCACAGAACCCTAAGGTCATTTTTTGCTGTTACAGGGATAAAATCTGGTAATTTTCGTGTATTTTTGATGTTTAATTATAGTCAATCTAAATAAAAATTGGATACAACCGTAGCACATCTCAAAAGAGGACAACGGGGAATCATCAAAGAATTCTCCAGCGACGCTATCCCCGTAAAACTGCTTGAATTAGGTTGTTTACCGGGCAATGAGATAGAACTGGTGCAAGTGGCTCCGCTAAACGACCCGATCTATATTAATGTTAACGGTTCGCATATTGCCATACGGCGCGAAATGGCCTTGAAAATTGCTTTGGAACTTATAGACGAAAACACCGTATCATGAGCAAACAGATCAATGTAGCGCTCATTGGCAATCCCAACACCGGTAAAACATCGGTCTTTAACCAACTTACGGGACTCAACCAAAAAGTAGGCAATTATCCGGGCATAACGGTTGAAAAAAAAGAAGGCATCTGCAAGCTTCCGAGAGGTGTTAAGGCACACATATTGGACCTACCCGGAACCTACAGCCTTAACACCACATCTTTGGACGAAAGTGTTACGGTAGAACTGCTACTGAACAAGAACGATAAGAACCACCCGGACGTAGCCCTTGTCATAACGGATGTAGAAAACCTAAAACGGAACCTACTTCTTTTTACCCAGATCAAAGATCTAAAAATACCCGCGATACTTGTCATCAATATGGCCGATAGAATGTCTCGTAAGGGGATAAGTATAGACGTGCCGCTACTCGAAGAAAAATTACGGTCAAAAATAGCTCTGGTAAGCACCAGAAAAGGAACTGGTATAGATCATTTGAAAGAGTTGATCACCGATTATAAAAACCTGTCCAAGGCACCAAATGTTGATATTGGCCGTATAGCACCCGAGTATTTTCAAAACTTAAAAAATACGTTTCCTAACGAAGACCTTTACAAACTTTGGCTGGTAATTACACAGGACGTTAATTTTATGCCCGTAGAAAAGAAACTTATAGAAGATGCATCGGCGTTTAGTACCAAATCAAAATCCGAACTAAAACGGCTCCAACAAAAAGAAACTATTCTTAGGTATCAATTTATAAACGGAATTTTAAAACAAACATATAAAGTAGATCTTAATGCTGCCAAAGGTTTTAGGGCCTCACTGGATAAGATATTGACCCATAAAATATTTGGTTACCTTATCTTCTTCCTGATTTTACTTACCATTTTTCAAGCAATATATGGTTGGAGCGAATACCCTATGGACATGATCGATGGTTTTTTTGCATCGGCAACCGAATGGGTTAAAAACACACTTCCGGCCGGGGTATTTACGGACCTGATAGCAGAAGGTATCCTTTCGGGTATCGGGGGCATCGTCATCTTTATACCTCAGATTGCCTTTCTTTTCCTTTTCATCGCCTTGCTCGAAGAATCGGGATATATGAGCCGTGTAGTTTTCTTAATGGATCGTGTTATGCGCCCGTTTGGCCTTAGCGGTAAAAGTGTGGTGCCACTTATATCGGGTACGGCATGCGCAATACCGGCGGTAATGGCAACACGGACCATAGAAAACTGGAAAGAGCGCTTGATCACCATTCTGGTTACCCCTTTTACAACATGCGCCGCCAGGTTACCGGTTTATTTGATCATAATCGCCCTCGTAATCCCAGAGGGAACATTTTTAGGGTTAAGCTATAAGGCACTTACCCTTATGCTCCTCTATTTGATCGGCTTTGGTACCGCAATACTATCTGCGGTAATCCTCAATAAAATACTGAAGATAAAGAGCAGGTCTTTCTTTGTGGTAGAAATGCCCAGCTATAAACTACCGCTGTTAAAAAACGTAGGCTATACCGTACTGGAAAAAACCAAAAGTTTTGTTTTTGGTGCCGGTAAAATTATCCTCGCCATATCTATTGTACTTTGGTTTTTAGGTTCCAATGGTTTTTCTGACGAGTTTAAAAATGCGGAGAACATCGTTAGCAAGCGTGTTGCCGAAACGGGATTAAGCACCAATAGCATTACCTACGTACAAAATAAACTGGAAGCCTATTCCCATGAATTGACTACTGCCGAGCCCGAATTAGGAAACAACTTGAGTCCTTCTTTACTAAACGAAACCCTTGCTTTGAAAAAGGCCGAGCTAGAGGAGCGGGCACTGAACCAAGAAATTGCCAGCCATAAATTGGAGCACTCCTATATGGGATATATGGGCAAAGGAATCGAACCTATCGTACGCCCCTTGGGATATGACTGGAAAATTGGTATCGCCGTACTAACCTCCTTTGCGGCCAGGGAGGTTTTTGTTGGGACCTTGGCCACTATCTACAGCGTTGGCAACGACGAAGAGGAGACGATAAAGTACCGAATGGCGGAAGAGGTAGACCCGATTACCAAAAAACCCTTGTTCAATTTGGCGTCCGGGATATCTCTTTTGTTGTTCTATGCCTTTGCGATGCAGTGTATGAGTACCCTGGCGGTGGTAAAGCGCGAAACAAATTCTTGGAAATGGCCCACCGGACAGTTGGTCTTTATGAGCATTTTTGCCTATATCGTTGCATTGATCGCCTACCAAATTCTAAAATAGTCCTATGGAGTTCCTACAACAGATTTTGGTTTATGTTACGGTTATCTTAGCTGCCGCCTACCTAGTGAATAAATTTTTGATTCCAAAATCACTCTTTAACAAGAAAAAATCGCGTACCAAGAGCTGTGGGCAAGACGATTGCGGTTGCAACTGACCCGGACCATATTTTATGGTTTTTTCCCATTACCCATCCAAACCAAGGCCTTGCTTTCAACACATTTAGAAGACTGTACGGGCCAAGGTAACATTTTGTTCCATAGCTCGTCTTAGCAAGTAAGAAGTCCATAATTCCGTTAAGAAAACAATAAATTCATCCTAAAAAAATCAAAAACCGAATGCTCTTTTGGCAGGCTATTTGTTAGTTTGAAGACTATTAAGAACCATCCATGCATAAAAAAATAATTTTTGCCGGCCTTATCTGTTTCGTTTTGTCAACCCTAAATACGGAGGCGCAACGTCTTAGTTCAAGAATACTCGACAGTATTACCCAACAACCCATCCCTTACGTTACTGTTCAGCTAAAAAACAAAGGAGTTATTACGAACGAAGAAGGACAATTCACCTTTCAATTGGATGAATCGATACAGGCTACCGATTCGCTTCTTATTTCAAGCATGGGCTATGAATCTTTAGGCAAGCCGATAAGTGAATTCACCGAAAAGATAATCTACCTAAGCCCAAAGGCCATTGAACTCAGAGAAGTGGTGGTATCGAACAAGAATTATACGGCCGATGAAATTATGGAGTTTGTAGAAGATAATCTGGAAAAAAACTACTCCAACAGCCTTACAAAAAAAAGAGTATTTCATAGACAATCTAGCTTTGACCGCTGGATCAAAAGCGATTTTACGGTCAAAAAATCCACCATTGACGTTTTGGACCAACGCCTATTGGACAGTGTCATCGCCTCAGTTCCCAAATACGACCACTACTATTCCGAAATATTGGGAGATTTATACAAAGGGAGCCAGACCGACTCTACAAAATTGGACTTGCTAAAAGCGTCCAAGCTTTATGATAAAAGCACCGAGCTAGATGCGGAAAAACTAGAAGAGCAATTTAACGACATCCTTAGGAAAAATGTAAAGGACGGTTCCTATTTTAAAATAAAGTCGGGCCTGTTAAGCTTTAAGATAGACGCCGACGAAGTGAGCGAGCTTTTTGAAGAAGAAATCGACTCTACCGATACGGCTGCCTTGAACAAAGAGCTGGAAGAAAAAAAGAAAGACAAGGAAGAGGAGAAAAAGAATTATGTACGATGGAAAAGAAATAGCTTGGCCCGGATTTTTAAGGGCTTGCCCACAGCAGAGGATACCGATCTTAATTTCATATCCAAATCCCGGAAATATAAATACTACCTTAAAGAATTTACATTTTTGGGCGATGATGCCGTTTACGTCATCGACTTTAAATCCAAAGGTTCGGCGGACTACGAGGGTACCTTATACATCAATGCGGATGATTTTGCGGTTTTACAGGTAAACTATGAAAACACAAAACCGCTCCGTAAGTTTAGTCTGTTAGGGGTATCGTTAAACAACTATTTGGCAAAAGGCAAGATCATATACGGCAAAGGCGCCAACGGGTTTTACGGCCTGCGGTACTATGAATCCGAATCTGCGAACCGGGTGGGCATCAAACGTTCGTTGAAAATTATTGAAAAGAATAAAATCGTTAAGGGAAGAAACAAACAAAATGAGCTTTCCGGCCGAATGGATTTTGCCTTTAACAACAGGGTAAAAAACGAAGTGGTCGTTTTTGAGACCGAAGACATAAGTGAGGCTGCCTTTGCGGCCTTTAAAGAGAACAACACGGTCCTACCCACATACATGGCCAATTACGACCCTGAATTTTGGAACGGTTATGCCATTTTGGAACCCAATACCGCGATCAAACAGTTTGCTTCTACAGGAGACAAAGGGGAGTAATACCAATTTAAGTTTTGAATGTCGTATTGAAAATTTGAATTATTTTTTTCTCAGTTTAGGAATGAAATCTAAGCATAGCATTAGCTATGGTTCTATTTTATGACGACAAATGAGTAAAAAAGAAACTTGTTTTATGCGACATCTGGAACTTAAATTGGTATAAAATACTTAACGATAAATTATTGCGAACCAGCTTTCCAAGCGCTGCTTGGTTTTTAACCCAAATTATGTATTGGAACTTCGTTATGAAGCCTTGAGACACAATGAATACTGGGGTTGCATCGATTTTAACATAGCATCGCTATGGTTACATCGTAAAAAAGTAGCGCAGCGGTAGTATTGGAAGTAGCTCGGGGCCGTAATAGTTTTTCTAATCCATATTTTAGGTTTAAAGGTTTTAGGCTAGTTCATAAGTGTGCCCCGGCGAGCCATACGCCACCTTCGATTTTTGGTGAAACGTTGGCTTATTTTCGTTTCTTGTTCTCTATTTTTCCAACTGCTTTTTCAAAATCGTCTTCTCCGATTGTTTTTTGACTACGCTCTTTAAATTTCCTGTATTCACGTTCTGCATTTTCTTTTCCTAGTTCCTGCGAAACACTTCCAGCATTATTTAGTATTTCTCGGTCATTTAACGCTAAGAACCCATTTAGTTTTTCAATCCAATTATTCATATACATCGGCACTCTTCGTTGTGCTTGTCCTTGTGCAAAAATCAAATACTGCTCAACCAAGTTGTTTAACGCTGTAAGTTCTTCTTCATTTAAATAGTTTTTTGCAATTGAGACATCTGTTTTTCTGATATTCTCACCTCTCCAATTGGTCAATCCCATATTTTCTTTTGAACTATTAGCTCTTTGGTTAATTAGCTCCGCAGCTGTTTGTCCGGTTATAGCCCAGTGTAATTTATTCTGAACTGTTTTAAAGAAACTAATACTTATTTCTAAAGTTGGATCATAGTCAACACTTGTTGCATAAATATCTGTTATTTTACGGTAAAATCGTTTTTCAGAAGTACGAATATCCTGTATTCGCTTTTCTAGTTCCTCAAAATAATCGAATGGTAGGTCAGGATTTTTCAAGCGTTCATCATCTAAAACAAATCCTTTTACAATGTATTCCCGTAATTGATTAGTTGCCCACTGTCTAAATTTAGTTGCCACGTGAGATTTTATGCGGTAACCAACAGAAATAATGGCATCAAGATTATAAAATACTTGCTTTCTTTTGACATCTCTATTTCCTTCTTTTTGAACTATTAAGAAATCCTTAATAGTTCGGTTTTCTTCCAATTCACCTTCTTCAAATATGTTTTTTAGATGCATATTAATATTAGGAATGGAAGTCTGAAACAATTGCGCCATCAATTTTTGATTAAGCCAGACGGTCTCATCTTGAAAACGAACATCTAATTTTGTTTCCCCGTTCTCAGATTGATAAATTACTATTTGGGATTTGTTTTCTTCCATGATTTCATCTTGTTGGTCTTTAATGTGAATTTTAAAATTAAAACTCTTTCAAACGAAGTACAATACCTTTCAGAAAGAATAACTCTTTCCCATGTTTTGCGCAAGCCAAGTCTAACTATTTCCTTTATCTATTAGACCCTTTTTAATTCGGTTCATTTTAAACCAAGTTTAATTCGAAAGTATTCCAGTAAAAGTTCATTGAATCCTAACGGGATTATCCACTGTATTGTAAAAAGTAGTACTGACAAAAAGAGTTGACTTTGTGATTGGCTTTTCCTAATCAATACGTATCTCTCCAACAACAAACACCCTAAAAATAATTCTGTACAAAAGAGTACAGCAACAAGGCCCATCCTGCTACCAAGAAAAGTCCGCCCAAGGGCGTTACGGGACCTAAAAACTTCCATTTTTTCCCCTTTGCACTGCTAATACAAAGTCCGTAAATACTAAACGAGAACAGAAACGTTCCCAAGATAAAACAGTACACCATGTACTTTTCCAGAGCCGTGTCCAGGTTCATGTTGAAGCTGAGCATCAGCAATACCAAGGCATGGTACATTTGATATTTTACACCGGTCTCAAAACTGGACAATTGCTCCACAGTCATTATTTTCTTAAGGGCATGTGCACCAAAAGCGCCAAATATAATTGCGGTCGTTCCAAAAAGTGAGCCTATAAATTGTGCTATTAAAACCATGTTGCTTTTTTTCAAAGATACATCATAGACCCAAAAGGTTGCTAGAGACCAACCTTCTATTATTGGATATGCCCCACTACCCCATTCAACCTAATCGAAGGGAATCGATATTTCCATATCCTCTTTAATTTCAAAAGCACATTCCTTAAATTTTGGAGGACCAAAGGTTTTCATTTTTGCCTTGGAGAAAGCAACAGGCTCCTTTGGGATACCCAACATATTCGTATCCAATTTCCCGTTCCCATTTTTATCATGAAAAACGGCTACGGCATAGGTTCCATCGGGGATATCATTCACAACAAGGGTAGTAACCCCTTTCACGGCTTTTGCGGAAACTGCTTTGAACACTTTGTCAAACTTTAAAAACGAATGTTGATCGGTATACAATGCGGCACTCACTTCTCCTTTTGTTGATTCTACCCCTGTAATTTCCATACGCAAGGTATGCTGGGCGAAACTTGCACCAGTGGTCAACATAGCAATAATCATAAATACGTAGTTTAGGTTCATTCTATACATTTATAAGCCATTGGAGCAATTAGCATACCAGAAACAATACGATAATCTTGCTATTTGGATTGAAACAAAAAAACAGTTTCAATTGGGCGCTTCCATTCCATTGCCACCTTTAAGGGCAAGTTTATTGTACAAATCCAAAGTTTGAACGGAATCCGTTAAGTTCAGGTACAGTTTTACCGAATCCCGGTAGACCAGTTTTATCTTTTGCTGGGAAATATTATCAACAAAAACATATACCTTTTTATCTGTAAGCGAATCTTTAAATTCCCTAAAAATACCTTTTTCCTTTTCCAATGCAGAAAATCCGTTCAACCGTTCCATAGGCGGTAATCGCGCTACAAAAACGACACTGTCCAGCTCCTGGTACTTTACGGATTGATTATAAAACCCGGACTTTACCCTTATAAGATCCGATTCTAAACTCACCCAGTTCTTGTAGTGCATTGCTAAGGCCCACGTGCAAACGATGACGGTTAACACCAAAAGAAAATTCCAGATCCAATGTCTTTTTTTGTTATTCATTACATCATTCTTTATTGACCCATGCTATATTAGATATTACCAGCGGTTGGCACTAATTTCTTCTTCAGTATCCCGTCACGTATTTTAAATAACTTGTTTCGTTACAAAATAGTACACGGACCGACTTAGATTTTGATTAATTTTAATCGATTCCATGACATGACATCTTCCCTTGGTTCACAAAGCAAGGTTTTCAGCTATTCGTCCTCTGTAACTTCTAAAAATAAGTTGGACGCAATTTGGTCGGATATCTGAATTTCCTTTTGGTCGATTTTTATTTTCATGGAACCATCGAACTCCTCACGTTCCAAGACAAGTATGTTATTGCCAAGTGCAATTCCTTTTTTTTCTAAAAACTTTAAAAAGGCAGCAGAAGCATCGTTTATACCAACACAGATACCCTTTGTGCCGGGGGTAAGTCCATTCAATAACTTTTTGACCGTTTTCTTAAACTTTCCGTCTTTATGTGGAATGGATGCCCCAAAAAAACCTACCCGAGGATTCCCTAGATAGGCATCCAATTTTGCTATTAACCGTTCGCTTTTAATGTGCTTCAGTTGCTCGGCCAAATTGGCAATTTCCTCTTCTGGAACTTCTAATTTCTCTCCAAGAAAAACCTCCCATAAGTACTGTTTTCTAATAACGGACAAGGCGGATAGGGTACCGGACTCCGTCAAGGAAACACCCTTATACTTTTTATAGGCAATCAGGTTTTTATCGGATAACTTTTTAATCATATCCGTTACGGATGATGGTTTGGTTTCCATACGGGCCGCTATTGCGTTAGTGGTCACGGTAGCCTTGCCGTCCTTTCCCAAATGATAAATAGCTTTAATATAGTCTTCCTCCGCAGGAGTCATAATGAAGTTGATTTTTAGGCTAAAATACAAGCTTATCGCGAAAGTTGCACCGTATTGTACAACAGAACGAACATGGGTAAAGGATAAGCCGTAAATTAAAGTAAAACCACGGATTAATTCCTATTTTTGATAGATGGCTATAGTACACTACGATTATATTATTGTTGGCGCCGGTGCAGCAGGTCTCATGCTACTAAACAGCATGATGGATGATGATTTTTTTGCTGACAAGTCTATTTTGGTTTTGGACAAAGATGTAAAACAGACCAATGACCGCACTTGGTGCTTTTGGGAAAAAGGAGAAGGAGTATTTGATGCTATCGTACATAAAAAATGGCAGCACATCTATTTTGCGGGAAAAAAAATGGCCAAACGATATACCATCGCTCCATATTCCTATAAGATGATTCGTGGCATCGATTTCTATAACTTGGTGCTAAACCGGATCAACGAACATGACCATATTACCTTTCTACAAGCAGAAATTACGAATGCCATGGATAACGGTAATCTTGTTACCGTAAGCACAAAGGAAACTACGTATACCGCAAATAAGGTGTTCAACAGCCTGTTTCGTTATGACATGGCCACCCATCAAACAAAATATCCCGTTCTACAACAGCACTTTGTAGGGTGGTTCGTAAAAACGACCAAACCTATTTTTGACAGCGACCAGGCTACCTACATGGATTTCTCCATAGCACAAAAAGGGAATACCCGCTTTATGTACGTATTGCCTACGGCAGCGAACGAAGCCCTGATAGAGTACACCCTATTTTCCGAACATTTATTACCAAAAGAGGATTATGAAACAGCCATCAAAGACTACCTTAAAGATGATTTACACTGTTCCGATTACCAAATTACAGAAACCGAGATGGGCAGCATACCTATGACCGTGTATGACTTTCAAGAGCACCATTCCAAAAACATGCGTTATATAGGCACAGCCGGCGGATGGGCCAAACCAAGTACCGGGTACACCTTTAAAAGTACGACCAAAAAAATACCCAAACTCGTAGCGCATATCAAAACCGGAAAACCTTTGGACGCGCTCGGTTATACAAACAAATTCTGGTATTACGACCTCTTGTTTTTAGATGTTTTGTATAAAGACAACGCCAGAGGATATCATGTTTTTGAAACCTTGTTCAAGAACAGAACACCGCAACAGATATTTAAATTTCTGGACGAGGAGACCAGTTTTGCCGAAGATATCGGAAACATGTTGGGAAGCCCTATAATTCCATTTACAAAAGCTTTGCTTCGCAGGCTTTTCTAAACTTTTCTACGCATCAAATTCTCTCCAAAGAGTTGTAGTAGGTCCTTTTTTTCTTCTGTAAGCTGTAAACCCTCTAGCACTGCGAACGCCTTATTGGTAAAGGCTTCGATCTCTCGCTGCGTCAAGGCTGCCGAACCGGTTTCCACGAACAAATTTTTAATGGTCGTGATCTTGTCCGCAGGGTCCTTGGGCTGTATGGAAAATAAATGGGAGAGCTCCTTTTGTTGTAGCTGAGATCCATTTTCCAGGGCTTTTAAGTATAAAAAGGTTTTCTTGTTCTCTATAATATCGCCTCCTACTTGTTTTCCAAAACTTTCAGGGTCGCCAAAGGCATCCAAATAATCGTCTTGAAGTTGAAATGCAATACCCAGGTTGCGCCCAAACTCATAAATACTGTTTTGGTCTTCCAAGGATGCACCCGCTACAATACCGCCCATCTTTAAAGCCGCGGCCACTAAAACTGCCGTTTTGTATTCTATCATTTTAAGGTACTCGGTTTCGGATACGTCGTCGCGCGTTTCAAAATCAACATCGTACTGCTGACCTTCGCATACTTCTAATGCCGTTTTACTGAATAATTTAGCCAGATTTCGAAAGGTCTCTCCTTCGTAATTTTCGAACAGTTGATAGGCATTGATCAACATGGCATCGCCGGAGAGTATACCGGTATTTATATCCCATTTTTCATGTACCGTGGCTTTTCCCCTTCGTAAAGGAGCGGCATCCATAATATCATCGTGCACCAAGGAAAAATTATGAAAAACTTCTATTGCCAAGGCGGCATCCATGGCCTTTTCATAGTCGGTGCCGAATACCTCGGCAGCCATTAGCACCAAAACCGGACGTAACCGTTTACCCCCTAATTCTAAGATATAGGTTATTGGGGCATACAAATTCTTTGGTTCCTTGGTAATGGTCCTTGACTCTAAATAAGAAATAAACTCGTTGCGATAATGTTCTATGGAATGCATAGCGTGTTTTTTTTCAAAAATACAGCCATTGTAACAAATAGCAGGCATAACCGTCAAGCATATACCTAAAAAAGTTAGTTTATTGCAATAGATCTTAAGATCATCGTCTTTACTAATGAAGACAAACCAACACGCGTTAAAAGTGCCCGAGCAACAAAAAAGTAAGCTAAGCCATTTTTTTAAGGACGAATATCAGTCCTTAAAGGGATACGTACGCTCAAAAATTGAGCATACATCGGAAAGCGATGCCGAAGATATTATCCAAGACGTTGCCCTAAGGATTTTCTCAAGACCTCCGGAATCCCTGCCCATATCAAATATTGGTGGTTTTGTGTACCGTGCGATACGGAACAAAGTTATCGATACGATGCGAACTAAAAAAGAACGGATAAGTGATGAAGATGAATTGGAACAGCTATGGACAGAATTTGTGTCTGTATTCTATGAATCGAATTCGTACAGCTATACCCCACAACTAATGGAAAAATTAAAGTTCGCAATCATCTCCTTAAAACCCGCCTATAGGGATATCATACTTGCGGTGGATTTTGAGGGCTACTCGTACAGGGAAATATCGGAGGAGACCGGTATTTCTCCCGGAACACTAATGTCCAGAAGACATAGGGCCATCGCTATCCTATCAAAACAAATCGAAATAAATAAAGAACTATAAAATGTACAATCATGGATTACAAGCAGAACATTGAAAAGCAAGTCGAAAGCAAAACCGCAGAATTCATAGGTAAAGGGGTTAAAATATTCTTTTTTATATTATTGGGGATAGGGATCGCTTTTTTGGTCGGGTATGTTGTTATGCGCTTATGGAATTGGCTAATGCCCGAACTTTTTAATTTACCACTGATAAGCTATTGGCAAGCCATTGGGGTACTTGCTTTAGCTAAAATCATCTTTGGATTCGGAGGTGGTGATGGCCCCCGTAGAAACAAAAAGTCTAGAAAGCCATCAAGACGGGTTAGCTGCAACCCGTTACGAAAAGAGTTTTCCGATTGGCAACACTACGATGAGTTTTGGAAAGAAGAAGGAGCGCAAGCATACACCAACTATTTGGAAAGACGCAATAAAAACTTGAACAAAGAATAAGTAGGGCAAAAACATCCATACCCAATTTATGAGCTTTACTTTTTATAATGAGATATTATGTTATGTATAAAAGGGTAATTAGAAAAACTGACGGATGTCATAGGAAGTCCAAAACCTAATGCTTTGTTAAAAAGAGAAAAACTATGGAAACTTATACTGTTTTTAAAGTTTCCGTTCGTATATTTGTCGCCCATTATGAAAGAAAAAATTCTTAAAAAGGCAACCGATATGTTCTTAAACTTTGGCTTTAAGAGCGTTACAATGGACGATATTGCCAACGAAATGGGTATTTCAAAGAAAACCATCTATTCTCATTTTAAAAACAAAACACATTTGGTAGAAGAAAGTACGGCAAACTTATTCTGTACCATTTCCGAAGGAATAGCACATATTTGCTCTTTAGGTCAGAATCCGATAGCGGAGCTTTATGAGATTAAGAAGTTTGCGATGCTGCACCTAAAGGATGAAAAATCCTCGCCACAGTACCAGTTGCAAAAATACTATCCAAAGATTCATGAATCCATGCGTTTTAAACAGTTTGACCTAATGCAGGAGTGCGTACTGGAGAACGTAAAAAAAGGAGTGGAGTTAGGTATTTACAGAGCAAACCTTGACATAGACTTTGTATCCAGAATATATTTTACCGGCGTAGTAAGCATAAAGGACCATAAGATATTTCCGGTAGACAAATTTCCCATGACCGACCTAATGGACACTTACCTGGAATATCATCTAAGAGGCATCGTTACGCCTACTGGAAGAAAAATATTAAATAAGATCATCAACTCAAACCAAGAATAAATGCAATCACTAAGAATACTGGTAATGGCACTACTTATAGGCAGTTGGTCTTTTGGCCAAGAACAGACCTATACCTTTACTTTAGAGGAAGCCATAGCCTTTGCCCTTGAAAACAATTACAGTGCAGTTAACGCGGACCGTGATGTACTGGATGCAAAAAAACAAAAATGGGAAACCATAGCGGCGGGACTTCCGCAAATAAACGGTGCAATAGGATATCAAAATCAATTGATACAACCTGTTTCCCAAATACCGGCAGAGTTTTTTGGTGGGGAACCCGGTACGTTTCAAACGGTGGTATTTGGTCAACCGCAATCGGCAGTAGCCTCGGCAACATTGACTCAACAGATTTTTGACGGGTCGTACATCGTTGGCGTACAGGCCACCAAGGCGTTTATGAGCTTTAGTGCCAACAATAAGGAAAAAACCCAGTTAGAGGTTAGAAAGGCCGTAACCGAGGCCTATGGCAATGTGCTATTGGCCTTGGAAAGTGTTCAGATATTAGAAAAAAATATTGAAAACCTTGAAAAAAATCTTTTTGAGACTACCAAAATTTTTGAAAACGGTCTTGGAGACGAAGAGAGTGTAGAGCAGTTGCAGATAACCTTATCCTCCGTCCAAAATCAACTAAAAAACGGAATACGATTACAAGAAATCACCCTACAAATGTTAAATCTGGTTATGGGTATCGCTATTGATGCTCCTACCCAACTAACTGAAAATTTGGATATCCTTACACAAAAACAAATCGATTTCGAATTATTGGAGAGCGACTTTGAACTAGAAAACAATGTCGATTACAAACTGGCCAACAACCTTAACGAGCAACGTTATTTTGAGTTAAAACTGGCCAAAAGCAGGGCGTTGCCCACACTAAACGCTTTTGTAAATTACGGTGCCAACTCCTTTGCGCAAAACTTCGATTTTTTGAACAGGGGGCAAAATTGGTTTGAACAATCTATCGTAGGGGTAGACCTTAGCATCCCTATATTTAGTTCGGGAAAAAGAAGTGCAACTACGGCTAGAGCTAAAATTGCCCTGGAAAAAGCCGAAACCCAGTTAACAGAAGCAGAGGAGCAAATAAGGCTTCAACTACAAAGTTCAAAAAGTGAATATATCCTTGCTATTGAAGAATACGAAACCGCTAAAAACAATCTAAACCTAGCGGAACGAATAGAGAACAAAAATCAGATTAAATATGCCGAAGGCCTTGCCAGTAGTTTTGAACTACGGCAGGCACAAACCCAGCTTTACGATGCCCAACAAGGATACCTGCAAAGTATGGTAGAAGTAATTAACAAGAAAACAATATTGCAAACGATACTAAATAACGAACTATAATATGGCAACCTTAAAACTAATAACATTGAAAAATACGAGTTACATATTCATCCTTCTCTTGCTACTATCTAGTTGCGGAGACCAAACCGCACCATCGGTAAGCGATTTGGTCGCCTCGGGAGACCTAGAAGCCCTAAGAGCGAGAAAAACGGAGATAAGCGAAAAGCAACGGGAATTTGAAAAAAACATAAAATTATTGGATTCGGCTATTGCTACAAAATCCGGTGAGGAGCGCTTGCCTTTGGTCACTACCATAACGGTAGAAGCCAAAAAATTCGAACATTTCCTGGAATTACAGGGCGATGTAGCCACCAAACAAAATGTCCTTATTTATCCGGAAATGCCAGGAACCCTTCAACGGGTTTACGTAAAAGAGGGACAGCAGGTAAGCAAAGGACAGATTTTAGCCACAATCGACGATGGCGGCATGAGCAGTCAGGTTTCCCAACTAAAGACACAAGCAGCACTGGCAAAAACGACCTATGAACGCCAGAAAAGATTATGGGAACAGCAAATTGGGTCGGAAATACAATTTCTGCAGGCCAAGTCTAATTACGAAGCAACTGAAAACGCAGTAAAACAAGCAGAAAGCCAACTAGGAAAATCGGTTATAAGAGCTCCTTTTTCGGGTATTATAGACGATGTGATCAAAGATCAAGGTACCGTGGTAAGTCCGGGTCCGGGGTCAGAGGTGTTCAGGATCGTTAATCTATCCGATATGTACATAAGCGTAGATGTCCCGGAAAGTCATTTAAAGGGAATACAAAAAGGTAAGGCGGCCGTTGTTTATTTTCCAGTACTAGGGGATACCATTATATCGGAAGTGCGCCAAACCGGTAATTTTATCAATCCGGGCAATAGGGCGTTTTCCGTTGAGATTCCCGTACCCAATAAAAAAGGGAATATAAAGCCTAACCTTACGGCCAGAGTACGTCTTAACGACTATACCAGTGAGAATGCCATCAT
The DNA here is from genome assembly GCF_042676845.1 of Maribacter chungangensis. NCBI lineage: Bacteria > Pseudomonadati > Bacteroidota > Flavobacteriia > Flavobacteriales > Flavobacteriaceae > Maribacter > Maribacter chungangensis. The sequence goes on along the minus strand of NZ_JBHTHY010000003.1, from coordinate 309,385 downwards.
CATTCCACAAAGTATCATTTCAGAAAACGCCGATGGAGAGCAGTATGTGTATGTTGCCACCGCAATTGAAGGGGAAAACAAAGCCGTGGTCAAAAGAAATATCATCGTCACCGGAAAAACACAAGGCAGTATGGTAGAGATTTTATCGGGTGTATCGGATGGAGACAAATTGGTGAAAGAAGGCGCTAGAAGTGTTAAGGACGGACAGAATGTGCAGGTTCTCAACGGTAAGTAGACGGTAGACGAAAGACGAAAAAAAATAAAAAATACGGGCTAACCTATGTTTTATGTTGGAAACTCCAAAAAGGGTTGGCATGAAAATAAATGTTAGCAACGAAAATGATGATTTGCAAGTCAAATCAATGTGATAAAAGAAAATTATGGATTAAAAGTTCGAGGAAATACGAACTACAAACTAAAGACTACTAATGAGCAAACAGAAGAAGAACGCAGATAAAGAATTTGGATTATCCTCTTGGTCCATAGACAACCCATCGGTTATCTATGTGATGATCGCTATTTTTCTTTGGATAGGATACCAAGGCTACCAAGCAATGCCACGTGAGGATTTTCCGGAAATCGTAGAGACCAAAGTGTACATTAGTACTCCATACCCCGGAAATACCGCAGAAGACGTAGAGCGCCTACTGACAGACCCTTTGGAAGAGCGTTTAAAAAACGTAAGCAATGTGGTCGAAATCACTTCTACCTCCCAAGAAGACTACTCCATTATCACTGTTGAGTTCGACGAGGAAATCTCGGTAGAATCTGCAAAACTAAAAGTGAAGGATGAAGTGGACGGCGAAAAAGCAAGCGAGGATTGGCCCACCTTTAACAACGCCAAGGTAGAACCCAATATTTTCGACCTTAACCTTTCCGAATCTTTTCCCATTATCAACGTAAACTTTACAGGAGATTATCCTGTGGAGAAACTGAAAGAGTTCGCTGAATACATGCAGGACGAAATCGAAGATTTACCACAGATCAAGGAAGTTAGTATTCGCGGAGCACAGGAAAAAGAAGTAGAAGTTGCGGTAGACGTGTACAAAATGATGGCGGCCAAGGTTAGCTTTCAAGATGTATTGGGCGCTATAAGCAATGGAAACATGACCATGTCCGCCGGCAATATAGAATCCGGGGGACAGCGGCGTACCATACGCGTCCTAGGTGAAATAGAAGATCCCAAACAATTGAACGACTTTGTGGTTAAATCGGAACAAGGCGCCATCTACCTTAAAGATATTGCGAAGGTCACTTTTAGCGAAGAAGAAAAAACGACGTATGCACGCGAATTTGGCAGAAATGTTGTCATGCTGGATATTAAAAAACGCTCTGGCAAGAACATGATCGAAGCTGCCAATAACGTACGGGAACTCGTAAAAGAGGCACAGGAAAATTACTATCCGGCCGATTTGAACATAACCATTGCCAATGACTCTTCCGGACGTACCTTAAACCAGGTAGACGATTTGGTCAACAACATCATCTTTGGTATTCTCCTCGTAGTTACCGTACTCATGTTCTTTTTAGGCTTTAGAAATGCCCTTTTCGTAGGGTTTGCGATACCCATGTCCATGTTCATGTCCTTTATGATACTGAACTTATTGGGCTATACCCTGAACACGATGATCTTGTTCGGGATGATCATGGGACTGGGCATGCTGGTAGACAACGGTATTGTGGTGGTAGAGAACGTGTACCGCCTTATGAGCGAGGGCATGTCCCGTACGGAAGCTGCAAAAAAAGGTATCGGGGAAATTGCCTTTCCTATCATTATATCGACCATTACTACGGTAGCTGCCTTTGTGCCGCTTGGCCTTTGGCCGGGAATCTTTGGGCAGTTTATGAAGTATTTCCCCATTACCCTTTCTGTCGTATTGGGATCATCGCTCTTTGTGGCCATTTTCATGAACTCCATGTTGGTATCCCAATTTATGGAAATCGGCGAAAAGGAACTTACCAAAAAACAGTTGATACGTTTAAGTATCATCTTGGGCGGTTTTGGTACCGTTATCCTTATTCTTGGTGGCCCCTTACGTGGTTTGGGCAGTGTAATGATACTAACCGCACTATTGTTTTGGGTATATAAATACGCTATTAAAAGAATGGCCATAAGCTTTCAGAATAACGCCATGGTACGTTTTGAAAACTGGTATGAGAGACGCTTAAAACATGCGCTTAGAGGCAGCAATGTCTATTGGTACTTTGGAATCACCTTTACCATGCTGATCGTTGTTTTCATGCTATTTGGCGCTTCTTTGGGCAGTGGCAGGACCAAAGTAGAATTTTTTCCGGACAACAAACCCAATGAAATATATGCCTATATAGAATACCCGCAAGGAACGTCCATTGAAAAGACCAACACCTTGACAAAGGCTATAGAACAACGGGTATACGAAGTTGCCAACCAAGACAAATACACCAACGGGGAACACAACTTTCTTGTGGAGTCTGCGGTATCCCAAGTTGGGGAAGGTGCCGGTAACCCTATGACAGATGGAGGATCTTCGGCAGAGATGCCTCACCGTGGTAAAGTCACCCTTTCTATGCGCGAATACAAGTTTAGAAACGGATTGGACACCGAAGTGCTTAGGGGTGAAATCCAAGAGGCCCTCACAGGTATATATCCCGGTGTTGCCATATCCATTGAAAAAGAAGCCGCCGGACCGCCAGCCGGATATCCCATAAATATTGAACTGGAAGGAAAGGATTATACCGAACTGATCAATACGGCAGAGGATATTAGAAATTTTATCAATACGAAAAATATTGCAGGCATCGAAGAACTAAAGATTGATGTTAATAAAGGTAAACCGTCTATGCAGGTGGTGGTCGATAGAGAAAAAGCTGGAGAGCTTGGTATTTCGGTCGCTCAGGTAGGCCAGCAATTGCGTAGATCTGTATTTGGCGAAAAAGCGGGCGTTTACAAAATAGACGGCGAAGATTATGATATCAATATCCGTTTTAACGAGGACATGCGCTATGATAAAAGTGCGCTGTTCAATCAAAATATCATTTTCAGAGATCCGGCCAACGGTCAAATAAAGGAAATTCCCATTTCTGCCGTAGCCTCTCAGCAAAATTCGTCCGGATTTAGTGCCATTAAGCACAAAGATGCCAAAAGAGTGGTTACGGTATACTCGCAATTAAAGCCTGGGTTTAGCGATGCAGGTGCCATTGTTGCAGAAATACAGAAGGAAATGGAAAATTTCAGGCAGCTTCCACCAGACATAAAACTAGATTTTACCGGACAGATAGAGGAACAAAATAAACAAATGCAGTTTTTGGTAGGTGCATTTTTCTCTGGATTAGGACTAATTTTCTTGATTTTAATTTTTCAGTTTGGCGGAATTTCCAAGCCTTTGATCATTATGATCGCCATCTTCCTAAGTTTTATAGGAGTATTTGGCGGATTAATGATCACCGGATGGTCCTTTGTGATCATGATGACCATGATGGGTATTATTTCCTTGGCAGGTATCGTAGTGAACAATGGCGTGGTACTCTTGGATTATACCCAGATTTTAATAGACCGTAAAAAAGTGGAACTGGACCTGGATGATAAAGCCTTGGTCTCTATGGAACAGGTTACGGAAATTATTACCAGAGGAGGTAAAGCGAGACTGCGCCCTGTTATTCTTACGGCGATTACCACAGTTTTAGGACTAATTCCCTTAGCTATAGGGCTCAATATAGATTTTTTCTCTTTATTCACCGAGTTTGACCCAAAAATCTATGTTGGTGGAGACAATGTTATTTTCTGGGGACCCTTGGCTTGGACAGTAATTTTTGGCCTGATAGTGGCCACCTTCTTGACCCTAATCATTGTACCGGTCCTTTTCAATATCACCTACAGGATCAAAACGGCATTAAGAAGCGGTAGAAAGAAAACGGAAGCACTGGAAGAATCCTTGGAAACTGCGGCTTAATTTACTGGAATCTAAAAGGTTTCACAAAGACCTTTCTAACCGGGCAATCAATAAATACCGGACAGAAAGGTCTTCCTGTTTTTACTTAAAAATAATCTGCATTATAAGCAAAGCTCTAAAAAGTTCGCATAGGGTTACCCGGTTTTGATGTTGGTGTTGGTGTTGGTGTTGGTGTTGGTATTTGTAAAAGATTCAATCGCTCAAAAAATATAATCTGAAATTTTATTCTGAAATTGAATGCCTAAGTCTATAGGCTTTCATAAAGTCTTGTATTAAAAGACGGTACTAATAAAAGTAAATTATATAGAACAGTTTTTTACCATTTTCAGTTACCCTTTTTGATACTGACGTTCTAAATTTGTACTTAATCTTAACAAATAGCAACATGAAAAAAACATTTACCTTGTCCAGTAACGATTTAGGCGGAGAAGCTACAAAAGTCCAAGAATTCAATGGATTTGGTTGTTCGGGAGAGAACCAATCTCCACAATTATCATGGCAAAACACACCTGAGGAAACAAAGAGTTTCGCCATTACCATGTACGACCCGGATGCACCAACGGGAAGTGGTTTCTGGCATTGGGTCGTCTTTGACATTCCGGCTAGCGTTAACGAACTGGTAACCAACGCGGGCAATGCAGCACTAAATCTGATTCCGAAAGGAGCTGTTCAAAGCATAACGGATTATGGCATAAAAGGGTTTGGAGGACCCTGCCCGCCAGAAGGACACGGATTTCACCAATACATAATAACAGTCCATGCCTTAAAAACCGAAAAGTTGGGACTGGACGAAAATACAAATCCTGCTATTGTAGGTTTTAACCTTTGGAACCATACCTTGGCAAAGGCCAGTATTGTGGCTTATTACAAACGATAAAAATAGGTGCTATAGCGTTTGCACACATCAACCGGAACACTGTATCATGTTCGTTACACATAGTAAATCCAACGTTTCAGAAAATACTGCTAAGGCATAATATAACAGAGCCGAGGCACTCTGAACCCAAGAGGCCCGTAGTGCTCGACTCTGCTTATTTTTAGTAATGGCGTACCAGGGTACGACCATTTTAAACTAACTCATCTACTCGTTTTCCGATAATGGAATAGGGAGTTGGTTAAATATCTGGTCGCCTTCGCGATCTATGGGCAAGGTATTGGACAGGCCATAGCGTCTTAGGTCAAAGAAACGATGGTTCTCCGCCCATAGGGAATACCTTCTTTGGTTTAGCATTTCCGTGGTCAAGGCATCGGCTGTTACGGGGCCACTATAGGCAGGTAACGCAGCAGAAGTACGTATGACATTAAGTGCCGTCTCTGCCTCCCCTAAGTCATCTGTTAAAATATTTGCTTCGGCGTATACCAATATCAACTCTTCGTTTCTAATAATATCTATCGTAGATACGTTGGTGGCGTACAAAGCCGTCTCATGCGTACCATTAAGGTCATCCTGGCTACTTGGGTCTGGCCGTACCGCAGATTTGGCGGCTACCCTGGCATCACCGGCTTCTGCTTCTGTAATCCAGCTATTATGAACAATAATCTGATCTCCGTTATTTGGCAACTCCGGCGTAGACGCTACCCTGAACAAAGGATTGGCCTGATCGCCGGCACCTAATCCGAAAATATGCTTAGGTCCCACCGTTAAGTCTCCCGTCAAATCAAAGTAAGAAGCGTTCAATGCTGCCAATGAACCTGCCCCGTCTCCATCATATAACGCAGCTACGGCAGCGACAGCGCGGTTAAACTGTGCAAAAGTACCTGGTGTGTCAAATCCTTCAAAACCACTGCTAAGGGAAAATGCAAAGGTGGCGCCAGCGTTTCCTAAATCTGTATTCGCTTCATCCAACAATGCCCTTATGGCATCCATGGCCGGATCAAAGTCTACAATTGGCCCTAAATTATCGGGATCAACCACATCTATCCTCGCTCGTCCGTGCGCCTTTAACAATTGTATTAGGCGATAGGCTTTTATGGTCTTTGCAAAACCTAAATAACCACTTCGTTCGGCATCGTTTACCAATTCGGTGTTGGCAACGGCATCTATCAAAAGATTTACGTTCTTAATATTCCTGTAACTCGCATTCCATAATCCTGTAACATAAAAGCCATTTGGATCTAAAGGAATTCCATTTTTTCCCAATACGTCTCCCGTATTCCTCGGATCCGCATTAAAAACATAAAGTTCACGCGCCATTGATCCCATTTGCGCAGTTGCACCACCCAAACCGTTTCTCAAGGTAGATTCAATGGCCGTAACCAATTCATTTAATTGCCCCTTAGATGCTCCTTCACCAACCCCATCTATACTAGGGCCGTTAGGGTCCACAACAGGCTCTATTGAGCAAGATACAGCCAATACAGCACATAAAAGTGTAAAGGCCGACCGTGTTATTATTTTAATACTATTTCTCATCATCAATTTTTTTAAAAGTTAACATTTAAGTGAAAGTACACTTGACGTGAACTTGGAAAAGGGGTTACCTCGATACCTGTTGACAGACCACTACTTCCGTTTACGGATACTTCGGGGTCATAACTCGTATAATCGGTAACCAAAAACAAATTTCTTCCTGAAAAGCCCAATTTTACAGCTTCGACCGTATCACCAAAAATAGTGGCAATAGTGGCCGATGGTAATCTATAGTAAATTGCTGCCTCTCGTAATCTTAAATAACCGGCCGGCTCCAAGAAACGTTGTCCGTTTGCAGGTATAGACAATCGAGCCTGTCCGTCAGCAGTCTCCAAATCTGGTGTTACCCCACCCAGATCTGTTAAGAACTTGGATAGGTTTAAGTTGTCCCCGCCCACTTTCATCTGAAAGATAAAGGAAACATCAAATTGCTTGAACAAGGTAATATTGTTGTTCCAGCCCATTTGATAATCAGGTTCTGCAACACCAATCTGTGTAGGTTCCGTAACCCCATCGCCATCTAAGTCTAAATTTGTGGCAAATTGATTTACCGGCTTCCCTTCTTGGATAAAAATAGTTCCTAATCCCAACCCAAAACCTGCTCCTGGTTGTGGAAACGCCGGTACCTCTAAACGGGTAATCTCCGATCGGTTCCTAAACCAGTTTAAACCTGTATTCCATCTGAAGTTTTCATTATCCACTACGTCGGCACGCAAGGCAAGTTCTACACCTTTATTAACCAAATCACCCAAGTTTGTGGTTTCCGAGGTAAAACCTGATGATGCTGGCAAGGCTCTGGTAAGAATTAGGTCATTGACCGCTTTATTATAGTAGGTTGCCTCAAAAGCTACTTTATTGTCAAAAAGACCTAAATCAAAACCAATTTCAAATTCTGCTGAGGTTTCTGGTTCTACGTCTGGATCGCCTTTAGAACCTAAAACCGATTGCCCAATAGCACCACCGATATTACTAGCTCCTAAACTTGTGAAGGTTGCCCCAAAATTCGCAGGACTCCCGGTTTCACCATAAGCTGTTCTAAACTTCAATTGACTAATCGCTTCAACGTTCCAAAAATCTAGATTAGCAACGTTTACGGCCAAAGAAGCTTTCGGAAATCCATAAAACTTATTGGGGTCTCCATTTCTACTGGACTTATCCAAACGATACCCTACAGTTGCAATGAACTGGTCTTTATAATTTGCCTCTAGCTGACCAAAATACCCGAAATCTTCTTCGCTACTTAAAAATTGGTCAATTTCTTGATTCACCGAATTATCTACGTTGGTTTGCCCAGCTGCTAATAAAGCACCACGACTGTTTACCAAATTAGACTCTTGTGATAAATAGGTAATACCCGCCTGGGTAGTCAAACCTAAATCACCATCCATAGCATCATGGTTCCAAAGCATAATCGCCTGACCATTAAATTGTGTGAAGTTGTTTTTTCCCTGTGCTATAAAACCTCCTTGGTTCCCTATCTGTGCTTGGTGTGTTTCTGGAACGTACACATACGTTTCGTTTGCCAAATAATCCAAACCACCACTTAAAACTAGTTTGACACGGTTCTTTTCAGTAGTCAATATCTTAGTATTCAACGTTAATCCTTGTACCACACGGTTGTTGCTATCCTCGTTCAAGGCATTGTCCCGCACAAAAATAGGGTTACCGGAATAGTTGGGGTTGTTGGGATAGTTACCGTTCGCATCTGGGAATTGATTGTTCCAAGGTCTTGTAAAAGCCAAGGTATAGCCATAACTAAGTCCACCTTCGTTTTCATTACCCGTAAAACTTCTACTAGAGTTACTTCTTGTAAAGTTTGTACTTGAAGTAAAATCAAATACATCGGAAATCTTGTGCTCTATGTTGGCACGTAAGGTTAAACGGTCAAACCCGGTATTTTTGATAATACCTTCTTCGTCCCTAAAACCACCACCCACATAAAATCTGGTTTTTTCATTACCACCGGTAGCATTTAATCGGGTATCCGTAATAAATCCTGTTTCGCCGTAAATGATATCCTCATAATCGTACAGACTGCCACGTTCCGCTATAGTTGCTTCGTATTTGGCACGTTCTGCAGCGTTAAAAGTGCTTTCCACAGAATCCGCTGTCCAAGGACGCATGCCCAACGGATTTGCAATGGTGTTTGAACCCACATCTTGACTAAAGCTAATCTTGGTCTTACCGGCCTGCCCTCTTTTGGTCGTAATCAAGATAACCCCTGCACCCCCGCGTTGTCCGTAAATGGCAGCAGCGGAAGAACCTTTAAGTATTTCGATATTCTGAATGTCGTTTGGGTCTAAATCTGCCAATCTGTTTCCAGAGTTCTCTTCATTCCCACGGTTTGCACCGGAAGCGAAACGAAGACCCGACGGAATCTCCACGTTATTGTAATACACGCCATCAACAATAATCAAAGGTTGGTTGTTCCCGTTAATAGATGAAATACCTCTAAGACGTAAAGCAAAACCTCCACCCGGTGCTCCTGAGGAAGATGTGATATTAAGACCTGGAACTTTACCGTAAAGCGCCCCATCTACGGTTGTTTGTCCTGTAGTACCCACCAATTCCTCGGCAGATACCGTAGCTACGGCATTGGCCAAATTCTCTCTTTTTACGGAGGAGGCCAGTCCCGTGACTACGACTTCGTCCAAGCCGGTTACAGCTTCTTCCAAAGTCATGTTCAGGGTAGCCGCTCCGGTTACATTAACTTCCTTCGTCGAATACCCTAAAGACGAAAATACTAAAGTGGCAGGAAAACTATCTACGGTAATGCTATAATTTCCATCAAAATCGGAAATTGTTCCGTTAGTGGTTCCTTTTACCACTACACTTGCCCCAGGTACGGGCACGTCTGTTTCATCAGAGACAACACCTTGTATCGTTCCTTGTGCCATCATCGTCAAAGGCAACAAAAACAATACAAAGGCCATCGCATTTTTGCATAAAGCTTTTTTCATGTTCATAAATTTGAGTTAGTATATAAAATTCAAATAAAAGAAACATTTATGGAACTAATTAATAATATTTATGTTTTTTTGAGATTTAACGGTTTGCTTCTGAAGGATTTGGATAAATAATAGAAACGAAAAAATTACTTTTCTAGTCGTCGTGAAAAGTTTAAAACCTGTAATGCCCTAAAAATTCTCAAAATAAATGAGGCTAAGGTGATTAACAATCAATCATTTGTGAAAATTTTAAAATAAAAAAGCCCGTACATTAAAGCACAGGCATGTTCATTACAAAAAAAAAGTACTATTTAATTTTTCACAATAGACTTCCTACGTTTAGACTCCGTTACCGCAGCAATTCGATTATCATTAAAATCAACTTCCTTTACCGTATCGCCCTCCCAAAACATCCAAGTTCCTGTTTTAGCACCTTTGAAATAGTTGCCCATGGCAATTTTATCGCCCTTTTCGTTGAACATAGTCCATTCGCCTTCTAATTTTTCGTTCAGAAAATAACCTTGTTGTGCTATTTCTCCATTGGTATGAAAGTAAGTCGCTTTTACTTTATTACCTTCCTTCTCGAATTTTGGTGCTACATCCTGGGCATAAACACCAAAGGAAAATGTAAGTGCCACTATGTAAAATATTTTTTTCATTGCTATGTTTTTAAGTTGATGTACCTATAAATTAAACGATACTAAGATACCATTATTTTCCACAATTAGAACAATTAACTAACTTTTAATTTACATTAATTTAACATTACACCTGTAAAACATTTATAATCATGCAATTAACTAATTACATGTAATATTATTATCGTTCATAATTCTTATGCAAAACCATTATTCTCTTTATGCCTTTAATGGATTAGACTTCTTAAATTTGCGCGGTATTTAAAAAAGACATCATGTATAGAAGCCATTCCTGCGGAGAGTTAAGAGAATCACATATACAAACAGCCGTTACCCTATCTGGGTGGGTCTCCAAAACACGTGATAAAGGCTTTGTGGTCTGGGTAGATCTCCGCGATCGTTACGGCATTACGCAATTGGTGTTCGATACGGACAGGACAGCTCCCGAATTGCTGGAAAAGGCCCGTAATTTAGGTCGGGAATTCGTTATACAGATTAAAGGTAATGTAATAGAACGGGCTTCTAAAAACGCAAACATACCTACGGGTGATATAGAGGTTTTAGTAGAGGAACTAGTAGTCCTTAACGAATCCAAAACCCCTCCCTTTACCATAGAAAACGAAACTGATGGTGGCGAAGACCTACGGATGAAGTATAGGTATCTGGATATCCGTAGAAATCCGGTAAAAGAGAACCTCATCTTCCGTAGTAAAGTAGCCATGGAGGTGCGCAATTACCTTTCCGACCAAGAGTTCATAGAGGTAGAAACGCCTTATTTAATAAAATCCACCCCGGAGGGTGCCCGTGATTTTGTAGTACCAAGCCGAATGAACGAAGGGCAGTTTTACGCCCTGCCACAATCCCCACAAACTTTTAAGCAGTTGCTTATGGTAGGTGGTTTGGATAAATATTTTCAAATTGTAAAATGTTTTAGGGACGAGGATTTACGTGCGGACAGACAGCCAGAATTTACACAGATCGATTGTGAAATGGCCTTTGTGGAGCAAGAGGATATTTTAAACACCTTTGAAGGACTTACAAAACACCTGCTCAAAAGCATAAAAGGCGTAGACGTCGAAAATTTCCCTAGAATGACTTATGATGCCGCCATGGCCAAATACGGCAACGACAAACCGGACATTCGCTTTGGGATGGAGTTTGGTGAGTTGAACGCAGTAGCCCAACACAAGGAATTTAATGTTTTTAATTCCGCAGAATTGGTGGTTGGCATTGCCGTACCAGGTGCAAATTCATACACCCGTAAAGAAATTGACAAACTGATAGATTGGGTAAAACGCCCCCAAATAGGTGCCTTAGGAATGGTCTATTGCCGGTGTAATGATGACGGAAGTTTTAAATCTTCGGTCGATAAATTTTATGACCAGGAAGACATGGCCAAATGGGCCGAAACCACCGGGGCAAAACCTGGTGATTTAATTTGTATATTATCCGGAGATACAAACAAAGTAAGAGCCCAATTAAGTGCCTTGCGTATGGAATTGGCAACAAGATTAGGGCTGCGGCAAAATACGGAATTTGCCCCACTGTGGGTAATAGATTTCCCCTTGTTGGAACTGGATGAGGAAACAGGACATTACCATGCCATGCACCACCCGTTTACATCTCCAAAACCCGGACAGTTGGCATTATTGGATACGGATCCAGCGGCAGTGCGCGCCAATGCCTACGATTTGGTATTAAACGGAAACGAAATAGGCGGCGGTTCTATTCGTATACACGATAAGGAAACCCAAGCTACCATGTTCAAGCATTTGGGCTTTACCCCGGAAGAGGCAAAAGCACAGTTTGGTTTTCTAATGGATGCCTTCCAGTATGGTGCTCCGCCACACGGCGGCATCGCTTTTGGCCTCGATAGATTGGTCGCTATTTTAGGCGGACAGGAAACCATACGGGACTTTATCGCCTTCCCAAAAAACAACAGCGGCCGCGATGTAATGATCGATGCCCCTGCCCCGATTGATGACGCACAACTAAAAGAACTGGGGCTGAAGTTGGATTTCTAGTAGTTTTTGGGTCGTCACTCTTAGTTTCAGGTTCGTCTTTGCGAGGAGCTATTCCAAGATTGAAACAATAAACAAAAGCTGATGCGACGCGGCAAACTGTTTCACCTGTATAATGTGGTCCAAAAAAAATCAAAAATCCGTCTTTGCGAGGAGCAGTTCCAAACTTGAAATTTTGAAGGAAGCCCGATGCGACGCGGCAAACTGTTTCACCTCCATACAAGGATTCAACAGATTGCTTCGTACCTCGCAAAGACAAGGCCAATGGTTAGTTGCGGTATAGAAAACTGGAACAATATTCCAAAACCAAACCTCCTCATTTCCAGAAAAGCGGTGGCGGATTTTATGGTAGACTGTTTGAAAGAACTATCAAAGAACAACAGTATCCTTACAATTTCCAATCCGTGGGACTACTTTATTTTTCCTTACTTTTAAAGTCATGAAGAACTGGGTTAAAATATTGCTTTTTAGTCTTTTAGGGCTAGGTTTGATGCTGGGAGGTGTTTATATGTATACTTGGTATACCTATTACAAAAGATACGTTCCGTCTACCAATGTCTATATGCAGCGTGTGGGCTACATTGACCCTGATATTGCAGTTTTTTCGGAAGGTTTTGAGCCCTGCGGGGACTATATTTTTGATTATTATAACCCAGAACGCGCTAGGTACGGTGAAGGGAAAAACGGACTCCGAAAGTTTATTCTTAACAATTTCAATACGAATGACTACACAGAGTCCGGATACCTAAATATTCGCTTTGTTATTAATTGCAAGGGAGAAACTGGCAGGTATGTACTTCATGAAAATGATTTGAACCTAGTTCCCAAAAGATTCAATCCTAAACTAAAAGAACAGCTTCTTAAACTTACCTTGGCATTAAAAAACTGGAATCCAAATGTTATAAATGGCAACAAAGTTGATTCTTACATGTACATATCATACCGAATTGAAGATGGAAAAATCACAGAAATTATTCCTTAGTGTTCTGTTAGGCCTGTTTTTATTCTCGTGTAATACAAAAGAGGAAAAGATAGATGCAGCTATGGAATTTGGCAAACATGCCAATTACCAAGGCACCCCAACCTGCATGAATGCATTTGCCCATATATTAGAATTGGATTCCACCAATGCCGAAGCCTACCGAGAGTTATCCATTCCGTATTTAAAGAGGGGTATTCCGCACGAATGGGAAAAATGGATAAAAGAGGCGGTTAAATATGACGCTGTGAAATGGCAACCGTACCGTGGCTATAATTACCTCTGGTTCTACCGAGATTACAAGAGAGCCATTGCAGATTTTAACGCTTCCGACACCTTAACGCCGTATTTAGATTATCCCCAAGGCCACAGTGTAGATTTTTGGCGCGGCATTGCTTATTTAGGTCTTAAAGACTATAAAAATTCTATTACTTACTGGGACAAACACATTAGTAAAGAAACCGAAGATTCCGGAGAGGATTGGGTAGAATTGGAGGCCTTTTTATATCGTGGTATCGCTTATTACGAATCGGGTAATAACGAAAAAGCATTGGAAAATTTTGATAAAGCCATACGGTATTTTAAACAAACAGCGGATAGTAAATATTATAAAGCCAAAATTCTATCTGAACAAGGTCAAAAACAAGAAGCCTTGCTTCTGGTGGAAGAAGCCATCGCAGATTTTACTGCAGGGTACTATAATAACCGTGCCTACGTAGAAACTCTGAGACAGCTTTATATGGGAGATTTGACGGAGCTTAAAGATTCCCTTACGAATTAGCAAGCGAAAGTGATCCGTGAACCCTATTTTTTATACTTTTAATCTAGCAAAAACGGTTCATGCCCACCCTACAACAAAAACTCTTTACCAAATTTATAAAATGGCGGTATAAAAATATCTCCAACAAGACCTTTACCCACGTTCTGGCGGTGATTGTGGGTCTGCTTGCCGGGTTGGCGGCCGTTACCTTAAAAAACCTTACTTATTTTATAGAATCTGCCTTGGAGGACGGTATCGTGTTTTCAAGTAACCAGCTTTATTTTATTCTCCCGATTATAGGTTTGACCTTGGTCTACCTCTATGTAAAGTTTGTTCATAAGGAAAAACTGGAGCACGCTATTTCATCCATTTTGTTCGCCTTGTCCAAAAAGAAAGGGATCATCAACCTTAAAAAAATATATACGCCTCTAATTACCGCCCCCTTAACCGTAGGTTTTGGTGGTTCTGTAGGACTTTTGGGACCTGCTGTGGCATCGGGTTCTGCCATAAGCTCCAATTTGGGTCAATTACTCCATGTGAACGCCAAAACACGTAAACTCCTGATCGCCTGTGCCTCTGCAGGTGCTATTTCCTCTATTTTCCAGGCTCCGATTGCAGCTATTATTTTTGCCGTAGAGGTATTTAGCATGGATTTTACCATGGTCTCCATGCTACCCTTACTTTTATCCTCTATATCCGGGGTGCTTACCTCCTATTTCTTTTTAGGGAACGAAGTACTCTTTAACTTTTCCCTTGCCGATAGTTTTGAGGTCAACGACACCCTGTTCTATATTATCCTTGGCATTGGCACGGCAATAGCATCTGTCTATTTTACTAAAATGTACTTTGGCATCCTAAAATTGTTCGAGCCTTTAAAAAGTCCGAAATACCGATTACTGTTCGGGGGGCTTGCCATTGGGGTTATGCTTTATTTTATTCCCCCACTCTATGGGGAAGGTTTCGACTTTATCAATAACCTATTAAAAGGAGACCATATTGCCGCCTTGGGCAGCAACCCGTTCGATGGATATATGGATAATATTTGGGTGGTCATTGCGCTGTTATTTGGTCTTACTATTTTCAAGGCCGTTGCCATGACCACCACCTTTGCTGCCGGTGGGGCGGGTGGAATCTTTATTCCTACCATGGTCATGGGAAGCGCGCTGGGCAACGTGGTGGCAAAAATCATCAATAATCTGGGTTTTGGATTTGAAGTGTCCGAAAGTAATTTCACGCTAATAGGTATGGCCGGACTCATTGCCGGAGTGCTCCATGCGCCCTTAACGGCTATATTCCTTATTGCCGAAATAACCGGTGGTTATGAGCTTTTTGTTCCTCTAATGATTACCGCTGCCATCTCCTACCTCATCACCAAAAACACCTTGGACCACACCATATATACAAGGGAGTTGGCGGAACAAGGTGCTTTGCTTACGCATGACAAGGATAAAAACGTTCTCACCGTTATGCGGCTAGATGATGTAATAGAAAGGGATTTTAAAACCATAACTCCGGACATGACGCTCGGCGAAATGCTGCACCGATCGGTTTCCAAGTCTACCAGAAACCTATACCCCGTAGTAAACCAAGATCACCTATTGGTAGGTATTGTACTCTTGGACGATATCCGTGAATTCATGTTCGACACCACACTTTACGACACCACTACCGTAAGTACCTTTATGCACCAGCCACCTGATGTCATTTTTTACGGGGAAGATAGTATGGAAAAGGTAATGGCCAAGTTTCAAAAAAGTGGTGCATGGAATTTACCGGTAATAAAAAAAGGAAACTACTTAGGTTTCGTTTCCAAGTCTAAACTACTGACTGCATATCGCAAAGAACTTATTAATTTTACGGAGAATTGATAATGCTTTTGGTTACTGGCCATGATGTGCTTGGCATCTATAATTGAATTTCTTTTCGCTTTATCAATTTTGTAACTTTATACTATTGCGTATGTAGCAAAAAGGTTGAAATACTAAGTATTCTAAACAGGCTTACTTTTTAACGGACGCATTCCAATTAAAAATCAATACTTTAGAAATATTTCGAAAATATATTTTTATGGGATACAACTTAAAAATGCTTTTCGGTGCGGACGCCATATTAATCTCTTACTAATACAACCATGAATTACTACCTTCTATTTACGATAGTCCTAATGGCCGCAATTTTTATTTTAATACCGTTAGTAGACAAATGGACAAAATCCAAAAAGCGCAGAGGTGGCAGAAATCCTAGAAGAGGAAGGCGTAGGTGAGCTGTTCGCTTTACAAATTCATCATTCTTTGTGTAACTTTGTATATATGAAGTTGAAGTATATCATTACCATAATCGTATTAGCATCTTTGGGCTCCATTATCTACGGCTATACCTTGGATGCGGAGGAACAAGCCCTAGCACACAAATACATAGGTGGTGGAACTTTGGGCCTGTTTTTATTGGCCATGCCCCTGTTTCTATACAAGGAGAGCAAAACCCGAAATTGGGACGACTATATGCTGAACGAAAAGAACGTGCGAAAAATGCAGGGAAGACCGCCTAAGGATTCGGAAGACAAATAAAAGCACGGTCTTAGCATACTATCGATATTTTAGGCCTCCAGGAAAAAACAGCTTTACTATCCCACAAAAAATATGGTAGTAAATTCATACCTATCGTTCACGCCCTACTTTGTAAAAGCTAATCTTGTACCAAAAGATCTTGTTTAAGAACACCAGGTTCGGGTATAGGCTGCAGCTGTGGTTTTAACCGCATATATTCCTGCCAACGGTAAGACTCAAGCACATCTGCCATTTCAGAGGTCTCACGGCTGCTCAACTGTTTCAATAGCTCATATTTTGCTTTTTGTGATAAGGAAGGATCCTGTTCCACGGCCTGTTTTTTGACCAAAAATCGGGCTACGGTAGATTGGAATTCCAAGGCTTGGTCCATGCCCATAACCAGACGCGGTTGATATGCAGCTGTAATATCCCTTGCCTCAAAACGAATTTTGCGGTCTATTTTTAAGGCGTACAAGGTTTGAGCCTTTAGCGAGGGCAAGGCGAACAATAACATAAATACAAGAACAAGGTAATGTGCTTTTAAAGTTGAATATGTTTTCATACTAAGTTATTTTTGGCTTTTGTTTCATTTATTTCTTTAATGTTTATCGTCTTCTGGATCGTTTAACGTTCCCGATAGTTCTTTTCTTTGAGCGTTTTACTCTTTAAGAATCAAAATAAAACTTGGTTGACCCTAATCTGCAATACCTATTTTATCCGAAGAATTCCAGTCATCTAAACAGCGTGATGCATGGTCGTAACCGATAACAAACGCTTTATCGATTCCTTTTTTGTCCAGAACGCCAATATGCTCCAAACCTGCAGGTCTGAACAAAAGATCCGTGGCATATAACTTTTCCATACTATTGGCATGCAGCATCAATTGATTGGTTCGATTTGCCAATTGAATCGGGTTTTTTAAAACTCCGTTACCCACCACCTTCATGCCCGAGGTATAGCATCCGATGATAAAGCCGGCCTTATTGAGCAATGGTTCAATAGGAAAATTGTTCATTATACCGCCATCTGCATAAAGACGGCCATCGATGGTCACGGGATTAAAGACCGGAGGCAGCGCTGCAGAGGCCAACAAAGGACGTAGCAATTCGCCAGAACTAAATACTTTAGCAACCCCAGATTGTAGGTCGGTAGCGGTAACGAATAACGACTTCTCCAAGGTATTGAACGTATCTTTCTCAAAGTATTTCGAAAAAAAGGAATGATATTTTTCTGTATCGAAAAGTCCAGGTTTGTTAAACGTAAAAAAATTATATTTGAACAATGGTGTTTCCTTAAAAAAGTCAAGCATATCGGAAGAACCGATACCGTTGGCGTACAAGGCGCCGACAATGGCCCCGGCACTGACACCGGAAACGAATTCAGGATAGATCCCTCTCTCATGTAGCGCTTTTAATAGGCCTATATGCGCCATTCCTTTAACCCCTCCACCCGAAAGAACCAGGCCTATGCCCTTTTCCTCAAGATATTGTAGTTTCATGCTATCAAAATCTATTATTCTGTTGCTGTTTTAAAACTTAGTCTTATTAGCTAAAATCACTGGAATATTTGATATGTTCCTTCCATGTTTCCTTATACCGTTTAACCCAAATTTTGTATTGGCACTTCGTATGAAGCTTCGAGATACAATGAATACTGGCATTTTATCGATTTTAGCATAGCACCGCTAAGGTTACATCGTGAAAAAGTAGCGCAGCGGTAGTATTCGCAGTACCTTGGAGCTGTAATAGTTTTTCTGATGCATATCTTAGGCTTAAGCTTTATCTCTTTCATTAACCCTTACCTTTTGCGCGTATAATTCTTGATACTGGCAATAGGTATAGTAGTAACCTAACGGTCGTTAATTGAATTCATTTCCGTGTAGAAAATTACAACCTTCGGCATTTTATCCCCCAATCACTGAGTTATCCAATTATTTTTGGTTCCAATTGAAAAGAACTACAAAAAGTTACGGAGCCAAGCTATGTATAAGACTCACGCTCCGATAACCTTGCTAATCCAATTACGAAATCTTAATACTTCTTGCGGGTTTTTGTTTGGCCTCTTCTTTCTTGGGTAAATGTATTTGAAGTACACCTTCTTCATATTTTGCTTTTATAGCATCCTCGTTTACGGTTTCCGGCAAGGAAAAGGTGCGTTTAAAGGAGGCATACCCAAACTCCCTGCGCGTAAAATGAACATCTTCCTGTTCCTTGCTTTCCTCTAGTTCAGTGGAAATAGAAAGTAATTGATTCTCCAGGTCTATCTGAAAATCCGATTTTTTAAGACCGGGAACGGCCATATCTACAAAATAAGCATCCTTGGTTTCCCTAATATTGACTTTAGGCAGGGTAATACCCGTGTTAAAGTTGGAGGTAAAGACAGATGGCAGGTCCCTGTTGAAGACTTCATCTATCCAAGAGGACCAGATGGGAGAAGTAAGGCCATTCGAATTTGTATTTGCCAAACTTCCATTTTTTCTTGTTGTTACCAAATTACTCATAACTACAACATTTTAAGTTAAACAATAATTCAAATTTTCTAAAAGCAAAAAGGCAAATCAAGTGCCAAATTACAAGCTGTAGCTACCTGACAAATTCTTTTAAAATTTCTTTAGGATTTTGACAGGTTTCTATTAAAAAAAACTAAAATAAAATGTCAGTTTGGCATTTTCAATCAAATTGAAAATGTCATTTTTTCACCCGCAAGAAACTGTATGTCATACGTTTACAGTATCAATTCGTATAGTAAAAAGCCCTGTATATTAGCGTTGTCCATAACTATAAATAAGAAAATCGCACACTTTAGCCGCGTACGTTTGGCATGACATTTGAAATTTTGTACACAACTACATGGAGTTAAAATCCATAACAAAACACGCAATAAAATAAATAGTACAAATTGTTTAACCAGTTCCCATAAGGGTACCCTTTAAAACTATCATTATGGAAAAAAAACCTATCGCAGTAAAACTGATCGGTAAAAAGCAGGAGTATTATCAAATCCAATTTCCCAACCTTCAAATACCGGTTCAGGTCAACGACGACCTTTACCGTAGAATGAGAAAGAGCGAACAATATCAATTTGTAGGCAGCCCATAAACTACAGGGTTCGCTAGCTCTAAACCTAGCTTCGCTTGCAAATGAGTTTAAAGAACTTTGGCATTTTTAAGGCTTTTTCCGGCACGGGATTTGTCAAAATCTGTAAAATAAAAATTCATTTTATATTAATGTAGTTATGGAAAAACTGGCGTTTGGCCTATCGTTGTTGACCCTCCTTTATATCGTTTTTTTATATCTGACCACAAAAACGCTATTTAAGGACAATTCAAAGACCTCATCATCTTTTGGCAAGAAAGATGAAGATACCCAAGACTAAAATTGGGTTACCATATTTCAAATTTGATTATAAGAAAACAGGAAAGAGAAAACCTAAATTTTAATTTAATACTTAGTACAATGAAAACTGAATATAAACCTCAAAATATGTGGAAAACTTATGTTATTTCCGGACTTATTGCGCTCTTAGTTAGTTTTGGTGTCATTATGGGCAACCAATGGTCGCAAGATGAAAAAATAACCCTAGAAAAAGTAGATGGCATCCAAAGTGAGCACGTACTATATACCGCAGATAAAGAGGGCAATATCACCCCTTTGGATTTTACCGCTACCACCAATAAAGTGTTGAATGCGGTGGTTCATATTAAATCGATCCGGACCGTGGAGGCCAATAATTCCCCGCGGTTAGAGTATAGGCAATTGCCCGACCCCTTTAGGGACTTCTTCGGGGACATGTTCCGGAATTCCCCACAAGTACCGGAAGGCAAGCTACAACCACAGCCCATGTACGGAACAGGATCCGGGGTTATCATAAACGATAAAGGATACATCATTACCAACAACCACGTCATAGACAATGCAGACGAAGTAGAGGTAACCCTGTACGATAATGAAGTTTACCCGGCTACCGTTATCGGTACAGACCCTACTACCGATCTGGCCTTGCTTCAGATCAAGGCCAACAATCTAAAGACCATGGCCATGGTAAACTCGGATGATGTTGAAGTTGGCGAGTGGGTATTGGCCGTTGGCAACCCCATGGGACTGAATTCTACGGTAACGGCAGGTATCGTAAGTGCAAAAGCCCGTAATATTAATATTAACAAGGAGAAGTTTGCGGTAGAAAGCTTCATCCAGACAGATGCTGCTATCAATCCCGGTAATAGTGGGGGCGCCTTGGTAAATTTGGAAGGCAACTTAATCGGCATCAATACGGCGATTGCCAGTAGAACGGGAACCTATAATGGCTATGGTTTTGCTGTGCCCAGCAATATCGTTACCAAAGTGGTAGAGGATATTTTAAAATACGGCAGCGTTCAACGCGGTATGTTGGGCGTAACCATCCGCACCATGGACGGTAATCTGGCCAAGGAAAAGAACGTGGACTTCACCAAGGGCGTTTGGATAGAAAATGTTGGTGAGGACAGCGCGGCCGAAAAGGCCGGTATTGCAGAAGGAGATGTGATTACCAAGGTCAACGATATTTTGGTGCATACATCGCCAAGGCTGCAAGAACTAATTGCCAGCAAACGACCAGGTGATACCGTAGCAGTTACCGTTAAACGCGATGGTAAGGAGAAAGTTTTTGATGTTGTGCTGGAGAACTCCAACGGCGGCACGGATATCATGAAAAAAGAAAAGAAGGAAGTGCTTAATCTTCTAGGTGCGGATTTTGAAACTTTGGACAAATCAGCTGCGAAAAAACTGGATATCGATGGAGGCGTAAAAGTAACTCGTTTATATGCTGGGAAAATTAAAAAAGAAACCCAAATGAGAGAAGGCTTCATCATTACCCATATCGATGGTAAAAAAGTGAAGGATATAGAAGATGTAGCGAATTTTCTTGAAGATAAACGTGGAGGCGTAATGTTAGAAGGGACCTATGAGGACAGGCCCGGTAAATACTACTACGCATTTGGAATGGACTCTTAATAAAAATGGGGCGAAAGCCCCTTTTTTATTTGTCATAGACAGGACTGAAAACGCAACAAAAATCAAAATCAATAGGTTTGACCATCCAACTGTTAATTTCTTCTCTTATCAAAAAACCGACGCAACAGATCGGCCGCTTCGTTTTCCAAAACCCCACCGGTGATGGTAGTCTTCGGATGTAGTTGCGTGCCCATTGCGCCATAGCCACGTTTGGTATCACTTGCTGCAAATACTATTTTATCTATCTGGCTCCAGTATAAAGCACCTGCACACATTTGACAAGGCTCTAGCGTAACGTACAAGGTACAGCCTTTTAAGTATTTGCCACCTAAGAAATTAGAGGCAGCGGTAATGGCCTGCATTTCTGCATGCGCGGTAACATCATTTAACTGCTCCGTTAGATTATGGCCTCTGGCGATAACACGGTCTTGGATTACGATAACGGCGCCCACCGGTATTTCGCCACGCTCAAAAGCGTACTCCGCTTCCTGCAAGGCTTTTTTCATAAAATAGGTATCGTCGTAAGGAAGTATCATAGACCCAATTTGGGCACAATACTAAGGTTTTTTGAAACTAGGCACAAAAAAACCCTCTAACAATAGAGGGTTTTAGGATTGAGTATGGTTTCGATTTAATTTTTCTCAAAAAAGATTTTGAAAAATTCATCAATAGTGCCGTCCAGATCATAGTCCTCTTCCTCGGAAATAACCATGGTCGTATCTGTTAGTTGAATTACCCCGTCAAAAATTAATTCTCCCTCTCCGTTTTCCAATAATTCGGTTTCTGTCTCACCTGCTTCGGTATAAGTGTTCTCATAAGCTACCAAAGTTAATTTTGACGTTGTTGAGCTATAGGCCCAAAATCCTTTGTATGCCTCCTTATACTCCTCATCTTCTTCAAAAACTTCTTGGCATTGCGTTGAAGAAGCCTCATAATCAATTTCCGTATCCACACCTCTAAAGTCTGTTGTAAAGCTACCATCGGACTTAAAGGTAATGTTACCCAACTCGGTCGTATAACACTCCTGATACTCAAAAGAGTCGTTATTGGAACAAAATACGCTCTCGGTAAAACAGGATTCTTCCCCTAGAACTTCAATGGTTGTTTCGCCATCTTCGGTATACTCTTGTTTTGTCATATCCCAACTTCCAACTAAATCGGCATTTCCGCCCCAGCTCCCAACAATGGCGCATACTTCTTGCGGAGCACTAATGTTTCCGTTAGCGTCATATACACATATTTCATAGCAAAACGTACCCGGTTCTATGAGCGTACTAAAGTCAATATCTAAAACCGTTACATCATTTTTGGCAGAAACCAAATTTGCACCCTTCTTTTTCGCCTTGGAAATAGTTAAACTTTTACCGTTAATGGTATTGGCAGACAGGTCAATATCATAATAAGAATCGGCCACGGTACCGTCCGCCTCCTTAAATCTTAAGTATGCCCCGGTGATGGTGGCATTCGAATTTAAGGAAATTTCAAATCCTTCGTTCAAAAACGCCGTTTTACCGGTATCACCTATATCTAGCGTAATAGCGCCATTTGGTGTTGGCGGGGCACCCATTTCCTTGCTTCCGCCTTCGATAATAACGTTATCTGAAACACTGTTTGCCTCCAAAGGGGTGTTTTCCAATTGTTCCGCCTGCTCTTCGGCTTGCTCCGCCGTGTTGTCTTTGTCGTCCTTACTACATGCAGCTGTAATTAACAAGGCTGCCATAATAGCACTTCTAAAAATAATTTTCATGACTGGTTTGTATAAATTAATGTCCAAACAAAACGCCCAAACCTTCAATATAGTACCTACACTCTCCTATTTTTAAACAATGAAGAAGGATACGCGGCCAAAAAGTAAAATCCGTAGCTTTGCAGTTCCAATACTTTCAGCATTGAAACCTATTCTAGACAGCATCTCCTCCCCAGAACTCTTGCGCAAGCTGCAGTTGGCGGATTTACCGCATTTGGCAAAGGAACTAAGGGAGTTTATCATTGGGGTCATTGCTACCAAAGAAGGGCACTTAGGAGCCAGTTTGGGTGTCGTGGAACTTACCATTGCACTCCATTATGTATTCAATACACCTGAAGACCGATTGATATGGGACGTAGGCCACCAAGCTTACGGACATAAAATACTAACGGGCCGTAAAGCGGTTTTTGAAACGAACAGACAGTTAAACGGACTTAGCGGTTTCCCCAAACGCGAAGAAAGTGAATACGATACGTTTGGAACGGGACATAGTTCTACTTCTATCTCGGCTATTTTGGGCATGGCCATAGCTTCCAAATTAAAAGGGGATGTTACAAGACAACATGTGGCGGTCATAGGCGATGCTTCCATTGCCAGCGGTATGGCTTTTGAAGGCCTAAACCATGCCGGTGTAACCGATGCGAATATCCTCATTATCCTAAACGATAATGCCATTGGTATTGACCCAAGTGTAGGTGCGTTAAAGAGATACCTGACCAATGTTAAAAAAGGAACGGCCAAGGACGAGAATATTTTTGAATGCCTGAACATGGCATATTCAGGACCCATAGACGGTCACGATATGGAAGGTCTGGTGAAGGAACTGGAACGGTTAAAGTCTGTTTCCGGGCCTAAACTGCTCCACATCATCACTACCAAAGGTAAGGGACTTAAAAAAGCGGAGGAAAACCAGGTAGCCTACCATGCCCCGGGAAAATTTAATAGTGTAACAGGGGAACTGATTAAAAAATCCGACAAGCCCCAACCCCCAAAATTTCAAGATGTATTTGGACACACTATTGTAGATCTGGCCCGTAATAATGATAAAATCATAGGCATTACCCCTGCAATGCCCACGGGAAGCTCGTTGCGCTACATGATGGACACCTTCCCCGACCGCGCTTTTGATGTGGGCATTGCGGAACAACACGCCGTAACCCTTGCCGCCGGAATGGCAACCGAAGGGATGATACCGTTTTGTAACATTTACTCTACCTTTTTGCAAAGGGCTTATGACCAGGTAATCCATGATGTAGCGCTGCAAAACCTACCTGTCATCTTCTGTTTGGACCGTGCCGGACTTGTGGGCGAAGACGGACCAACGCATCACGGTGTTTTTGACATCGCTTATTTACGCTGCATTCCCAACCTTATTATTTTTGCTCCCAAAAACGAAATTCAGCTGCGGAATATTATGTACACCGCACAACTTGGCCTGGACCAACCTATTGCCATAAGATATCCTAGAGGTCGAGGCGTTTTGTTGGATTGGAAAAAACCCTATTCAACCTTGAAAATTGGCATGTCTTTTGAGCTCAAACAAGGAAATAAAATTGCCGTATTGAGCACTGGGCCCGTAGCAATTATGATTTCTGAAATTATAAACGAACTTAATGATACCACCAGCATAGGACATTACGATTTTCCTTTTATAAAACCTTTGGATAAAAATAGGTTAAGGAGTATTTTCGCAAGTTATGACCAGATCATCACCATAGAGGACGGTTGTATTACAGGAGGTTTTGGAAGTGCGGTGCTCGAGTTCGTTAACGCGGAGAACATCACAAAAAATAGCAAGATGTTTGGTATTCCAGACGAATTTATAACACATGGCCCTGTTAAGGATCTGTACAAAATAGCCGGTATGGACAAAGAAACGGTAAAATCGTATATAGAAGAAATTTTATGAAAAGACCGCTTGTATTTAAGAAGTTTGCCACGAGTCTTGTGCTTATCATGGTTTCGACCATAGCTTTTGGCCAAGATTCCATTCCTACTCCGGTAGTTAGGGATACCATGGTATTGGATACTACGGTTACGGACACTATTGTAATCAGAAAGACCCTGACCAAAATAAAACACATACCAAGGGGGGTAAACCTCACGAACCCCGTTGTTTCCTTTAATAAAACAAAACCCCTAAAAGACAAATACAAAAGGTTTCGGGTTCCTTCGTTTTGGACCAAGGAGAATACTTTTGGAATAAACCTAAGCGAGGCGGCCTTTGTAAACTGGAATGCGGGTGGTGATAATGCCGTTAGTGGATTGGGTTTCCTGCGCTTTGTACGCAACTATAAATTCAGGTATTTTCAATGGGACAACGACCTTAATATGCGTTATGGCCTAAACGCCCAAGAAGGCAGGAGAGTACGAAAAACAGAGGATGTGTTTAGACTTAGTTCCAATTTGGGCTACCGTAGGGATACCATAAGCAATTGGTACTATTCCGCCCAACTGAACTTTAACACACAATTTTCCAATGGTTATAAATATCCCGATAGGGAAACCCCTATATCACGTTTTATGGCACCCGGCTACTTTTTCTTGGGAGCGGGAACCTCTTACATTAGTGAAAATCAAAAATTTAATTTGTATTTATCGCCCATTACCCAAAAGTCGACTTTTGTTTTGGACCAACGATTGGCCGACAGAGGTGCCTTTGGTGTAAAAAAAGCTGTGCGGGATGCCGATGGCAACATCATACGCGATGGCGAAAACCATTTTATAGAGCTAGGTTTCCTGATTACCAATAATTTTGACTGGGACGTTGCCAAAAATGTGAATATAAGGAGTAGACTGAATCTCTATACCGATTATTTGGCAAGCTTTGGAAATATTGACGTGGACTGGGAACTCAACGTTCGCTTTCGTGTAAACAAATATATATTGACCACTATTGGCACCCATCTTATTTATGATGACGATATCTTGTTTGACGAGGTAAAAGGCGACAACGGAAACGTTATAGACCCCGGAGAACCCAGGCTCCAATTTAAACAAGTACTGGGCATTGGTATCGCCTATGATTTTTAGAGCTGCCTTCCCTTGATTTTATTGTGGATATGCACTGCCGAACTATCCGACAGGCTGGCAACGTAACAACAGGTATTCAATAATATTTCATAAAGCGATAAACTCGTGCGCCTGTAGAATTCCGGTAGGGTCCGTAAGATCAAATTATGGTAATTGGACGCCTTGTTTTCTTTCTTTTTCACCAAAGCATGTACATACACGTCCAAAATATCGGCAATGATGGTATAGCCGGCAATTTCTTTTTCAACTACCTCTTGTGCCTGGTACACGTTCTGTACACTTAAAGCGATGATATCCTTGATTTGCGCATCATATTTACTTTTATCCATAAGGGAAACATGAAAATCACCGTTAAGAATAGCGGTCTCGTTCTCCATAAATATAGCTACAGCGTCTTGTATAAGCGTATTTATGGCCAATGCCCGTAGATAGCTCAATCTATCTTCTTTATAGGCCAAAGAGTGATATTTTTTTGTGTTAATGGTATCCTTTACCAACTTAATAAGATACTCCAGGGCATAATCTTCGGAGATAAGTCCAAGATTTATACCGTCCTCAAAATCGATAATGGTATAACAAATATCATCGGCCGCCTCTACCAAAAAAGTAAGTGGATGTCGTGCAAAGGAAATGGAATTCCCGTCCGAAGTTTGCTTTAGTCCCAAATCTGTTGCTACTGCGCTAAAGGTATTTTTTTCGGTCTGAAAAAACCCGAACTTTTTATCGGCAATGTGTTTCGTTGGTTTCTTGGGCAAGGACTCCTTTGGATATTTCATAAAGGCCCCAAGGGTAGCATAGCTTAGGCGGAGTCCGCCGTAAACACCTTCCCTATCTTGGGTCATCAACTTAAATCCGTTGGCATTTCCCTCAAAATCTACAATGTCCTGATACTCCTTTTCCGAGAGATGGTCTTTAAAAACCCTGCCCTTTCCAGATTTAAAATACTCGCCAATAGACTTTTCCCCACTGTGTCCAAAAGGTGGGTTTCCAATATCGTGGGACAGCGCAGCGGCAGCTACAATGGCCCCAAAATCATTGAATTGATAGCCATGTACCTCTTTAAGATAGGGGTGCTTTTCCAAAATTTTCTTTCCGGCCAATCTTCCCAAACTTCTACCAACGACGGATACTTCCAAACTATGGGTAAGCCGTGTGTGTACAAAATCTGTCTTGGAAAGCGGAATCACCTGTGTCTTGTCCTGTAGGCTCCTAAAGGCGGATGAAAAGATGATGCGGTCATAATCCACATCAAAACCCAACCGTGTTTCGTCCTGTTCGTTTCGTAGTCGTTTATTGGTATCTCCTCTTCTGCGTAAAGATAGTAATCGCTCCCAGTTCATGGTATCTATTTAAGGTTTGCAAGATACATTTTTTGACCTTTATAGCTAAGTCTATACGAATTTGTCAAAAACCTGGAAACCTAGTGTTAACGGTTACGATATATACAAATAACCCTTGGTTAACTTTAACTTAACCTTGTACATGTTTCTTTGTGGCATATTAATGTTTGCAAGTATGAAACACCTGTTTATCATTGTCTCACTACTCCTGTCCTTCCTCTTAAAAGCGCAGGAAGGCGGTTCTATAAAAGGTAAAATTCTAGACGCGGAACAATATAACGAACCCTTACTAATGGCCAATGTGGTGTTAAAAGGCACCACATGGAGCACGTGGACCAATTTTAACGGAAACTTTGAAATCGTAGACATTATCCCAGGAGAATATGTCTTGAAAGTTAGTTTTTTAGGATACGAAGATTTAGAGTTCCCCATAGTTGTACGCAATAACGGCAACACCCAAATCAATCGCAGATTGCAAGCCAAAAACATAAGCCTAACAGATGTGGCGGAGACCAATTTGGTTTCTACCAAAAATGGCACACAACCAAGTGGATTGAAATAACACCCAAAATTTTGAGATCCAATACCAAAACCGACTAAAGACTATCGGTCTTTAAATAGTTTAAAGGTGACCATAAATTCATGTCCTACTGAGGAAGTTCGAATAACACCTATAGCCAAATAATAAACCACCGTTCTATAAAACACTCAAAACAAGGTTTTAAGCGTGGATTATGTTTGTGATATTCAGTATTGAATTCCAATTTTTTATCGAACCTATTCCTGTTACAGAACGAGCTACTTAAATTCTCACCCCAACCCTACTTTAAACGAGTCATGAGCAGATGTTCGTTTTTTGTATCCCATACCAAAATCACAATCTATGAAAATCGAAATACTCGAGCATCATCGTATGATGGCCAAATCAGTGTTCGTAAAATTAAAGATTACTTAATATTGACGTTACATAAAGATCAAGCCTAAGGGCGAACTTCGTTACTGTCTTAAGACGACCGTGATTTCATTTTACTATTAGTTTTTGTCGACTGGTTTTTTTTGAAATCCGATAGCTACCTCTGGCCAAGGTAGCTTTTTTATATGCTACATCCTCGTCGGCGTTTGGCAAATCGACTTCAGCACCTATTCCATCGTTGTATCAATAGCCATTAAAAAAAGTATTTGCGACAAGACTTAATGTTTAGCCAACATTAACTTAACACTGATTTTAGTTCTTTGTGGCCGACAAAAACTAAGTACAATGAAAATAAATCATGTAGCCCTTTGGCTGTTGATTACTCTTCCACTCCTGGGTTTAACTCAAGAAACCAATGCACCCGCCTTTGGAAAAGGACTGTTTAATCTTGTAGGAAAAGATAGTTCTTGGACAATGAAGGTGGGTACCCGAATGCAAATTTTAACAATTGCAAATTGGGATGAAAATACGAACGGAAGTTTGGCAAATCCTGAACAAAATTTCCTTGTACGAAGGGCCAGGCTTAAATTCGACGGTTTTGCCTACTCCCCAAAATTGGAATACAAAATAGAGCTGGGGCTCTCCAACCGAGATCTTTCAGGAGGTTCGCAGTTTACAGGTAATGCTCCTAGATACATACTGGATGCCGTTCTAAAATGGAATTTTTATAAAAACTTTGTCCTCTGGTTTGGCCAAACAAAACTGCCGGGCAATATAGAAAGGGTCATTTCATCCGGTAATATGCAACAGGTAGACCGTTCCCTATTAAACCGTAGATTTAACATAGATCGCGATATGGGTTTTCAATTAAGGCACCACTTTAACCTTTCAAAGAAATTTGTTGTACGTGAAATTTTTGCCCTATCCCAAGGCGAAGGACGTAACATTACAACTGGAAACTTGGGAGGACACCAATATACCTCGCGGTTAGAGCTTTTACCGTTCGGCACTTTTCTCAAAAAAGGAGACTACTCGGGGTCCGATCTGGTACGGGAACAAAAACCAAAACTAATGCTGGCGGCTACGTATGACATTAACCATAATGCCGTAAAAACCAGAAGCAACCAAGGGTCGCACATGGTCAACGATACCGGATTTTACGAAACTACTATAAATACTGTATTTATTGACGCCATGTTCAAATACAATGGTTTTTCGTTTATGGGAGAATATGCATATAGATCCGCAAAAGATGCCTTGGCAAAAAACTCGGATGGCAGCCTTACCGGAGATGTGGTTCAGGTAGGAAACGGACTCAACCTTCAAACCGGTTATTTGTTCGACACCAATTGGGAGGTTTCGGGCAGATACACCAATATTATGTTGGACGAGGCGATAACAGGCAGAAACCCACGGGCGCAGTATACCTTAGGGCTTTCAAAATATATTGTAGGCCACAAATTAAAAGTACAGACAGATATGAGTTACCTTGCCGAGAACAAGGGCTCAAATGCTTTAATGTATAGGCTACAAGTAGATATTCATTTCTAAAAAAATAACATTTAGCTAACATTACAGCCGGTCGCGATAATGATATTTGCAAATTGATACTATAGATTATGGACAATATTTATTTATTAATGATTATAGCCTTGGCCGTTCTAGCGATAGCTGATCTTGTTGTGGGCGTTAGTAATGATGCGGTAAATTTTTTAAATTCCGCCATTGGGTCAAAAGCGATTTCGTTCAGAACCATTATGATCGTTGCAAGTCTGGGAATAGCCGCTGGCGCGGTATTTTCGAGCGGGATGATGGAAGTTGCCCGAAAAGGAATCTTTAACCCCAGTGAGTTCTATTTCAACGAAATCATGTTCATTTTTATGGCCGTAATGATTACGGACATCTTATTGTTGGATTTCTTTAATACCCTTGGAATGCCAACATCTACAACGGTTTCTATTGTATTTGAACTTTTGGGCGCCGCCGTAGCCATGTCATTGATAAAAATCGCCGCAGACAGTGGTAGTTTTACAGACGTGGTAAACTACATTAACAACGAAAAGGCGATTGAGATCATACTAGGCATATTGCTGTCCGTGGTTGTTGCATTTACCATAGGCGCTATCGTGCAGTGGGTGTCAAGATTGTTATTATCCTATCAATATGAAAAGAAAGCGCAATGGGTAGGAGCACTCTTTGGCGGTGTTGCATTATCTGCCATTACCTATTTCATCTTAATGAAAGGAATAAAAGGAACGGCGTTTGCCAGCAATAGTTACGCCATTACCGAGGGGCTTACTATTGCAAATTTCCTAGAGATCCACTGGCTAAGTATTGCTGCTGCCAATTTTGTGGTATGGTCGGTTCTATCCTATATCCTTACGACTTTCTTCAAGACCAACATCTACGTCCTCATTATCGGTGCCGGAACATTCGCCCTTGCATTGGCATTCGCAGGAAACGATTTGGTTAATTTCATTGGCGTACCCATTGCTGCGTGGCAATCCTATGAAGCCTGGGTAGCATCTGGCGTGCCGGCATCGGAGTTTAGCATGGAGGTTTTGGCCACAAAAGTAGCGACGCCGACCTTGCTTTTGTTCATAGCGGGAATGGTGATGGTACTTACGCTATGGTTCTCCAGCAAGGCCAAGAGCGTTGTTAAGACTTCTATAGATCTTTCTAGTCAAGAAGCCACCAAAGAACGTTTTCAGCCCAATTTCCTATCTCGAGGTTTTGTGCGCTTGGCAATTTCGATGGCACAAATGTCAAATCACATTTTACCGGACTCATGGCAGAAAAAAATTGACAAGCAGTTTGAAAAACCCGTAATCGCCTTGTCCAAGAATCGTGTCCACGAGCTACCGGCTTTTGACATGGTACGCGCGGCCGTAAACTTAATGGTAGCCGGCATATTAATATCTATTGCAACTTCTTATAAACTACCCTTATCCACCACGTACGTTACGTTTATGGTGGCAATGGGAACCTCGCTTGCAGATAGGGCCTGGGGTGCGGAAAGTGCCGTTTACCGTGTGGCAGGTGTTTTAAACGTAATCGGTGGATGGTTCGGCACTGCCATCATAGCCTTTATCGTTTCGGGCACCATACTCGCAATTATTAGTTTTGGCAAAGGGGCAGCAATAGGTGTCTTGTTGTTTGCCGCCATACTATTGCTTTCAAGAAGTTACATTTCGCACAATAAAAAAACCAAGGAACTCCGAGCCGAGGATTCCTTGAACAAAGCTGAAAGCAGCTCTATCCAAGGGGTCATCATAGAGAGTGCCAAAAACATTTCTAACGTATTAAAAAGAACCAATAAGATCTACACCAACTCTATTAACGGACTTGCAAAACAAGATCTTAATTTATTAAAGAAAAACAAAAAACAAGGAGAAAAGCTATCTAATGAAATAGACGACCTCAGAGACCATATTTTCTATTTTATCAAAAATTTGGATGAAAACAGCGTTGGCGCCAGTAACTTCTATATCAATACCTTGGGCTATCTAACCGATATCTCACAATCCTTGGATTATATAGGAAAAGTGAGCCTTAAACATGTAAACAACAATCATAAAAAATTAAAATACAACCAGATAAAAGAACTGAAGGAAATTGATCTAAAATTAGATGAAGTATTGAACCAAACCCAGAATGCGTTTACCAACCAGTCTTTTGAGGAAATTGGACTTGTACTAAACCATAAACAAGAGCTGTTCGATATGGTTTCCGATAAGATACAGACCCAAATCGCAAGAACACGTAATGAGGAATCCAGTCCAAAAAATACTACCTTGTATTTTTCATTGTTGCTTGAAACAAAAGACCTTATGACCGCAACCATGAACCTGCTGCAACAATACCATGATGAGCATGATAGCTCCGTTGCTCCCGCTACCATAGAAACACCAAAAGACGAATAAGTCCTCTTAGCGTAAAAAATATAGCTGTATCTTGTGATACCAAAAATTAAGTATGACAAGATACATTTGTATTTTATTTGCATTACAGCTACAGTTATGTGCCATAGGCCAAGAACTAAGCGGTTCGGAACTTTTGGCCAAGGCCATAGCACATCATGACCCCAACGGGAATTGGAGTACCTTTAAGGGCGCTTTAACGGTTACGATGACCACGCCAAATTCCAGTGAACGTACCACAAAAATTATTTTGGATTTTCCCGGGCAATTTTATAGTGCTACCGTAGAAAAAAATGGCAACACCATCATTTCTACACTTAAAAAAGACTCCTGCTCCTTAATGCTGAACGGTAGTGCGGAAATTCCCAAAGTGGCACAGGATAGCTTAAGAATAAGCTGTGACAGGGCCAAAATGATGCGGGACTACTACAGTTATCTTTATGGCCTGCCCATGAAACTACAAGACGCGGGCACAAACATTTACGAAACCGTTCAAAAGAAGACCTTTAAAAACAAAGAGTACCTCGTATTAAAGGTAGATTACGATGAAACGGTAGGAAAGGACACCTGGTATTTTTATTTTGACCCTAAGACTTATGCCATGGAAGTCTATCAATTTTACAAGGACGAATCCCAAAACGATGGCGAGTATATTTTATTGACCGATACAATGGATATAAACGGTATAAAAATGCCGAAAGTACGAGCATGGTATTACAACAAGGATGATGGCTATTTGGGAACGGACACCCTTACCGAAGTCAAGAAACTCGAGTAAGCACTACCTGTAAAAATTCATTTCGTCCATGTATTTCCAAACGGCATCTGGCAATAAGGGCCTTATATTTTTACCGTTCTTGTATTCTTTTCTGATGAAGGTAGAAGATATCTCTATAATTGGCGCATTGACCTTATGCACGCGCGGGTGGTCCTTAAATCGATGTTCTATTTCCCCTTTTGAAATTCTTGGATAGACAAAAAGCTCATAGTGCTCCAAAATTACCTCGTAATTCCTCCATTTATGAAAGCCCTTTAAATTATCCTCTCCCATGATGAGACAAAACTGATGTCCCTTTGGGTATTTCTCCGATAAATGCACTAAGGTATTTATAGTATAATTGGGCTGGGGAAGGTTGAACTCTATGGTACTAGGCTTTAGCTTTGGATAGTCCGTAGTAGCTTCGAATACCATTTGGTACCTATGATTATTATCCAATAAGGATTTTTTTGCCTTGAACGGACTTTGGGGCGTAACAACAAACCAAACTTCATCTAGATCGGAGAACTCTACTACATGGTTTGCAATAATCAGATGGCCAATATGAATGGGGTTAAAGGTTCCAAAATATAGCCCTACTTTTTTCATCGTTATTCCTTATTTGAATCCTGTACAAAATCTGCGACCAATTGCTCGGCTTCCTTTAAGGCTACATCCAAATCATAATTTTTGATAATCTTATCGAATTGAGGCGCGGTAGCCAACTCTACGGAGGCCTTTGCAATACGCATATTTATTTTATCGTCACTTTCCGTGCTGCGTTTCTTTAAGCGTATTTTCAGCTCATCTACACTGGGCGGTTTTACGAATACGGCCAAGGTCTGCTCTGGAAATTTCTTTTTAATGCGCAACCCGCCCACAACATCAATATCGAAAATAACATTTTTACCCTCGGACCACAGGCGCTCTACCTCACTTTTTAGCGTACCATAAAAATTATCACGGTATACCTCCTCCCATTCCAAGAAATCGTCGTTTTTTATATGTTGCTTAAACTCCGAAACAGACATGAAGTAATAATGTTCCTTGTTCTTTTCCTTTCCCCGTCTTGGTCTGGACGTGGCGGATACCGAAAACGCCAGATTAAGCTCCGGCCGCTCTAAAAGATGCCTAACAATAGTTGTTTTACCACTACCGGACGGTGCCGAAAATATGATGAGTTTACCACCTTTCATTTGTAAAGCTTCTAAATTTAACTGATTATTGTTTCTTGACCGTATACCCCTATTGCGAACCTAAAGTACGTTTAACATCTGTTCCTTTATTTTTTCCAACTCGTCCTTCATCTGCACCACCAACTGCTGCATGGGCGCATAGTTCGCCTTGGAGCCAATAGTATTGATTTCCCTACCTATTTCCTGGGCGATGAACGCCAACTTTTTACCGTTACTATCATCGGATTTCAAGGTTTTTTGAAAATAATCCAAATGGTTCTCCAACCGGACTTTCTCCTCCGTTATGTCGTATTTTTCCAAGTAATAAATAAGCTCTTGTTCAAATCGGTTGGCATCTACATCTGCCTTTATATCCTGCACTGCTTTTTCCAACCGTTCCCGAATGGTGGACTGCCTGTCCGGATCCATTTCCAATACCTGTACCAACAAACCTTTCAAGGCTACAATTCGATCTAAAAAGTCCTTCTCGAGCACACTGCCCTCTTCGGACCTAAATAAATTTATTTCTTTAAGGGCGGCATCCAAAGCTTTTAGAATGGCGGAGAACTCCTCCTCGTCTATATCTTCTTTTTCGGTTTTCATGGCATCGGGAAAACGCAAGGCCATTTCCAACAACTTAAGATCGTCCCCGTCCGCAATGCTCTTCAACTGTTTCATATACTGGCGTACCGCTGTCTCGTTAACCTGCGCCGAGGTTTCGTCACCAGTAACCTCAATGTACAGATTAAAATCTACCTTACCGCGCTGAAGCGAATTGGCAATGATCTTACGTACTTCCAGTTCCTTTTCTCGGTAACTGGATGGCATACGCGCATTTAAATCTATGCTCTTGCTGTTGAGCGATTTTATCTCAATTGTAATTTTTTTAGCTGGAAGCTGTATTACGCTCTTCCCGAATCCGGTCATGGATTGAATCATAGGTGTATTTTAAATCGCAGCAAAGATAGCCAAATTAAAAGGCGCTATTTTTGGGGTTTCCATTTTTATCGTAACGTTTGTTCAGTTGTTTTTCGCACCACCACATACCATCACCCAAACCTATGCGCAATACAAAAGTAGTACACATTAAAAACAGTATCAACAGGGTAGCGAAAAATACAGCAATGTACCCAGGAACAAAAGAACAAGCCCTAGGTTAAACACCATTTTGCCCCCTGATGGGTTAGCCACCTCCCAAATGTCTTGGTTTGCAAAACCTCTTACCGTCTTATAACCGTACTATTGGTTAATTCTTTTTTTGGGTGTTTATTACACGTATACCAAGCGGATACCCGTAATCAAGATGCCATTTACATGCGCCAAAAAGAACTGCCCAGAGTCCGTTATTAAAGTTCCCTGACCCAGATATTCCTAAAACTCACCCTACTGTTATCTTGATGGTCCTGCAGCATTAGCGGGCCTTTTCCATGTGCCGGGTTCTTGGGCCAACCAATATAAGGGGTAGTTCCCTTAATTTCAGTATGGTCCTGTATCAAGATACCATTGTGCAGCACGGTCATGGTTCCGGATTTTATCTTTTCGCCGGCCTCGTTAAACTCGGGAGAATGGTAGATGATATCATAGGTATTCCACTCCCCGGAGGGAACGGATGCCATGGCCAAAGGGGGCCCCTGCTTGTAGATAGAGCCTACCTGTCCGTTTACATAGGTTGGATTATCGTTATTGTCCAATACCTGTATCTCGTAGATTCCATTAATAAAAACACCGCTATTTGCCCTATTTTGGCCTTCGCGTTCTACTGCCGCGGGCGACCTCCATTCTATATGCAATTGCACATCTCCAAAATGTTGCTTGGTCTGTATATTACCGGTTTTGTCCTTTACCGTCATACTACCATCGTCATTTAGATGCCATTTGACCGCGGTGCTATCCTGTGTATGTATCCATCCATCAAAAGATGTCCCATCGAACAACACAATGGCATCACTGGGGGCGGACCCGTTAACGCTTGGTTTTACCACTGGTACCTTAGGTTCATAAAACTCGGTTTCCTCGGGTGTTGTAGGCTCTTCTCCCGTATACTCCTTATGCACGATTACTTTAGGGACATCAACTTGGTTATCTTGGGTAGGTTCTAACTTTTGTGCCTCGTTACAAGAACCTAAGCTAAAGGCCACTGCGGCCACTATCAATCTCTTCATGTTATAATTCCTTTATTTTAATATTACGGAAAGACACAACATCACCATGGTCCTGCAAAGCAATTTTTCCTGTCTTATACAACCCAAACCCGTCCCAATTTTCAAACTTCGAACCCTTTAAAAGTGTTTGCAGGGCTTCTCCGTTTACAGGGAACTTTGCCACCTCTACCCCGTTCAAAACCGAAGTACCTTCATTGGTTTCATGATTTATGGTGATTATAGCAGTGTTCCATTCACCCACAGGTTTGGTAACGTCGCTTGGAGGTGGTACCAAATCATAAAGGGCACCCGCTTGGCGCGTAGGACCGTTCTTGGCATCGGGATGCTTGTCGTTGTCCAATAATTGTATTTCCAAACCTGTTTGGTAAGGTTCTCCAAATTTATCGTCCTCGCTCACGCCCCACATAATGCCGCTATTGCCTTTTTCGGACATCTTCCACTCCAAAGAAAGTACAAAGTTCGTGTATTCCTTTTTGGTTACGATATTGAACGAAGCGCGCCCTCCATCCGGTTTTTCCCTTTCTTCCGCCGTTGGCGGATGAAAAACAATGGCATCGTCCTCTACCTTCCAAAACTTGGGTACCTCCCCGCCCTTGAAAGCTTGCCAATGGTCTATGGATAAGGCCGTCCATTCATTCTCGGGAACTACATCGTTTGTCGCTTCGGCCATATCGGCAGTGTCAGATTTTGCGACCTCCTTTGGACTTTCCTTACAGCTAAACGCCAGTAGCGCAACTATAGCTAAAATTGGTATTCTTTTCATTCTTCTCATTTTAAAGTCCTAATATTTTTTTTAATACGTCCTTGTCAATATCCGCACCTGCAAAATCGTCGAAGGTTTTTTCGGTAGCCTCTATGATATGGTCCTGGATAAAAATAGCTCCTTCGCGAGCACCCTGTTCCGGACTCTTAATACAGCATTCCCATTCCATTACCGCCCACACGTCACATCCGTACTGGGTGAGCTTGGAAAAAATCGTTTTAAAATCTATTTGTCCATCACCTAAAGAACGGTAACGTCCTGCCCTATCGCCCCAATCGTTATAGCCACCAAATGCACCTTTTTTACCGGTTGGGTTAAATTCCGAATCCTTTACATGGAAAGACTTTATAAACTCGTGGTAATGGTCTATGTACGCGATATAATCCAATTGTTGCAGTACAAAGTGACTTGGATCGTACAGAATATTTACTCTTTTGTGATTTCCTGTCGCTTTTAAAAAGCGTTCAAAAGTATCCCCATCGTGTAGGTCCTCCCCGGGATGGATTTCATAACAAACGTCTACCCCTTCTTTGTCAAAATGATTTAATATCGGAAGCCATCTTTTTGCCAGTTCCTCAAAACCCATTTCTACCAAGCCCGCTGGTCGCTGTGGCCAAGGGTGCATGGTGTGCCATAGAAAGGCCCCCGAAAATGTTGCGTGTGCGGAAATACCTAGGCGCCTACTCGCAGTAGCCGCTTTTTTTACGGTTTCTACCGCCCATTCTGTCCTAGCTTTTGGGTTGTTTTTTACCTTGTCCGGCGCAAAATTATCGAACATAAGATCATACGCTGGGTTTACCGCAACAAGCTGCCCTTGCAAATGTGTGGAAAGCTCCGTAATCTCAAGACCATAGGAATTTACCTTGCCTTTGAGCTCATCACAATAGGTCTGACTCTCGGCAGCCTTGTCCAAGTCTATTAAAAAATGTTCCCACGTAGGAATCTGTATACCTTTATAGCCAAGATCAGATGCCCATTTGCACATGCCGTCCAAAGAATTGAACGGTGCCTTACTATCTACGAATTGCGCCAAAAAAACGGCGGGTCCTTTTATTGTCCTCATCTTAAATACGTTACTTTGAAGTTATTGGGTTTATATCGATTTAAAGAATTTAATACTATATTTATGATTCAAAATATTCCTTTTGTTTTCTTCTCCACATGGGTTATAAATATAGGGAATACCTTAAGAAAACCACAAGAAATTTAAAATGAATACGAACGAACAATTTGATGCCATTGTTGTTGGCACCGGAATAAGCGGTGGTTGGGCGGCCAAGGAGCTATGTGAAAAAGGCCTTAAGACCTTGGTTCTGGAAAGAGGCAGAATGGTAAAACATATTGAGGATTACCCTACAATGAACGATGACCCTTGGGATATGCCTTTAAAAGGAGAGCTCTCTGTTGAAGAAAAAAAACAACAGCATGTACAGACCCGAGTGAATTGGGCGCCAAAGGCGGACAATAAGCATTTCTTCGTAAACGATTTGGAACACCCCTACGTAGAAAAAAAACGTTTCGATTGGATTCGCGGCTACCAAGTAGGCGGGCGTTCCCTTACTTGGGGCAGGCAAAGCTACAGATGGGGCAATATAGATTTTGAAGCAAACAAAAAAGACGGTTATGGTGTAGATTGGCCCGTTAGATACAAAGACATTGCCCCATGGTACGACAAAGTGGAGGAGTATATTGGCGTTAGTGGCGAGAACTTAGGTTTGTCCCAATTACCGGACGGTAAGTTTCAGCCCCCTATGGCGCTGAATTGTGTAGAGGAGGACTTTAAAAAAGCGACCGCCAAAAAGTTTGAAGATGGCCGCTTAATAACGATTGGTCGTGCCGCCCATATTACCGACCCCAACCATAATTTTGAAGGTCGCGGGGTTTGCCAAAACAGAAACCGGTGTTCCAGGGGATGCCCGTTCGGCGGGTACTTTAGCAGCAACTCCGTTACCTTGCCCGCCGCAGAACGTACAGGGAACATGACCCTAAGGGCCAATTCCATAGTGCATGAAATAATGTATGACGACACCACCAAGATGGCCACCGGCGTACAGGTAATAGATGCGGAAACAAACGAAAAACTAGAGTTTAAGGCCAAGGTTATTTTCCTTTGTGCATCGGCAATGGCATCCGTAGGGATACTATTACAGTCCCGATCGGAGCGTTTTCCCAACGGCGTGGGCAACGATTCCGATGCTCTGGGACGCGGCATTATGGACCACCACTATAAATTGGGCGCAAGTGCCAAGGTAGACGGGTATTTAGATAAATATTATAAAGGACGACGGGCCAATGGATTTTACATTCCAAGGTTCGTGAATCTAGACGAAAAAACAAAACGAAAAAACTACCTGCGCGGGTTTGGTTACCAAGGTACCGCCAGTCGCGGCGACTGGTCTTCCGGTATTGCCGAAATGGGGTACGGAAAAGGACTAAAGGATGAAATCCTGAAACCGGGATCTTGGCAAATTGGTGTAACCGGTTTTGGTGAATTTTTACCGTATGACGACAA
Source organism: Maribacter chungangensis (assembly GCF_042676845.1). Lineage (NCBI taxonomy): Bacteria > Pseudomonadati > Bacteroidota > Flavobacteriia > Flavobacteriales > Flavobacteriaceae > Maribacter > Maribacter chungangensis. Next base: position 269,844 of record NZ_JBHTHY010000003.1, on the reverse strand, counting down.
TAGGGTGCTCCTTAGCAAAACGGAAAAAGACAAATGGGGACTGCCACAACTGGAATTCGATGTAGAGTTTAAAGAGAACGAATACAATATGCGCAAGGATATAAAAGCTGAAATCGTAGCCATGTTCAAAGCGGCAGGCTTTAGAGATGTACAGCCTTATGAAGAATCCTCCGGACCCGGGCTGGGCATACACGAAATGGGCGGCGCCAGAATGGGACGCGACCCCATGACTTCGGTTGTGAACAAAAATAACCAAGTACACGCCGTACCTAATGTATATGTTACGGACGGTGCCTTTATGAGCTCCTCTAGCTGTGTAAACCCGTCCCTTACCTATATGGCCTTTACCGCAAGGGCGGCGAACCATGCAGCGGAGCAACTAAAGAAGGGACGCTTTTCTTAAACGCACTTATTTAAGCATGAATAACACGTCATATACCGAGTTTTTATTTGTAGCGGTCGCTACCCTATTTTTTTGTACTATATTTTAAGATTGAACTTGTAACGAAAAAACCGTATGGAGAATGCTTCTGCCAGAAATATGTGGGGAGACTATTTGGATAAACATTTAGAACATGCCTTTCACGAAGCACCAAAAACAGATTTTTTTGGAGATAACGAAAAAGATGCCAACGAGTTGGTTTCCTTGATACTAAGAGGTGAAAAAAAAGCGACTTCCCATTCACTTTTAGGCTTGCAGTACAGAAAGGAAGCCCTACCAAAAATCGGGGATTTTTTAGTGGTCACCAATTGGGAAAAAGAAGCAAAATGTATTATACGCACTACTGCGGTAGAACTTATCCCCTACTTCAACATTAACGAAACACATGCCGCTTTGGAAGGTGAAGGAGACAAATCCCTGGCCTATTGGAAAAAAGTGCATTGGGACTACTACACAAGGGAACTGAAAGCATTTGAACGTGTGCCCAGGGAAAGCATGATCATCGTTTTTGAGGAGTTTGAGAGGGTTTTTTAGCCGGATAACCCAAACCTTATTACTAATTTTATAAATTAAACAACTAGACCCTACTTTAAGCAGGCTAGAATTCATAGGAGTCTATCCCAGCCCGCACCCAGTGTTTAGGCTTTCGCCAGTTTAATAAGATTACCCCCGTATCCCGCAAGGCCAACTTGGAGCTTTCTTGGTAAACCGGTAATAAAAGGATTAAAGTTTTTACTCAATTTCACCGTATCGGAAACGAGCATAACAACCGCTAATGTGAGATACTATTTCCGCTAAAGCAAAGATACCCTAAAAACCGAGCACCTTTCACCAGTATTACTTGCCACACTTGTCGTTCATGTGAAGTACACCCATAAGAATCCGATAGCTTCCAAAATGAACGTTAGCGTATATTTGAAACCATTGGTATACCCGCACGGGTTATAGCAGTGCTAGCACAACAACATTTCATTAATACGGTTTTCCTGTCACCTTGGTCGAAAATGGCCCATTACCAACTATATAAGACCAAATATTCCAACTGTTCTACCAACTTAAAGACACAAACAAGGGCTACCGAAAGGGACCTTGTTCCGGCCCTATTAAACTCCCAGTAACATTTCTTTTGTTCTTCCGTAATTGTATACATCCCCAAAACCACTACGTGTATTCTAAGCACTTAAATAATGCTATATTTATTCCGGCTAACAATAAAAAAATGAAAAAACTATTCTTTACGTCCGTCCTCCTTCTACTTTTAGCATGCAATTCAGAGGATGAAAATCCAATCGTTGATCGGCCAACTGAATTTGAATATTATGATTCTATTGAGTTCGATGGCTTAGAGCGTAGCTACTATGTTCATTTACCAAAAAATTATACCAAATCGGTTTCATATCCCTTACTTTTTGCAATGCACGGAGGCGGATTATTAGGTTATGAAGGAATTGAAGCACAATCACAACTATCCGAACTTTCAGATAAGGAAAGCTTTATCGTTGTCTACCCCGAGGGAGTAAAAACACTAGGGTTTCGCACTTGGAACGCCGGCGATTGTTGCCCATCTGCCACTTTATTGAAAACCGATGACATTGGTTTTATCCATGAACTGCTTCAAAAACTTACTTCAGAACTTTCGGTAAATAGCAAAAAAGTCTATGCAACAGGCTTCTCCAATGGGGGACAATTAGCCTATACCTTAGCAAATCGCTATCCAGATAAATTTGCCGCCGTATCCGCTGTTGCAGGAGTCCTTCAAGACTTTCCGTTCAATCCTGAGCGGAATGTTCCGATTATACATTTTCATTCGTATCAAGACCAAACTGCACCGTACAATGGTGGACTTTCCGATGCCCCGAACATCACCAACAATTTTCCATCCGTAGATGCGACCCTACAATCGATAGCCAACAGCTATAACTGCAATGTTTTAAAAGAAACAATCTTTAGCGACTCCAATACTTTCGATTTTTTCAGATATTCGGATTGTAACGAGAATGTAGTAATTGAACTCTATGTAAGTCAAGATGGCGGCCATACCTGGCCTGGTGGAAAAGCTTTACCAAATATGGAAATAAGCAACCATTTTAATGCAAGCGCCCTAATGTGGGAATTCTTTAAAGAATATGAAATTCCTTAAAATTAATATCGATCAAGCATCTTAAAAACCTACAGCAATCACAAACTAAACTACCATCGGCTAAAGACCGATGGGTTTTATTTAACCTAAAAGCAACTAAAGAACCGAAACACCAAATTTTACGACCTAATAACAAATAACTATTAACCAATAACTATTCTGGGGGCTACTAAAGTCGTCGCCTGAAGGCGAGGGATTTTCCCCCAGAACGATACATTAAATGTTACCTAAAAGGCTCCTGAAAACCATGATAACCATTCCAAGGTACCAAATACTTCTCTCGTAGATTACTACCGCTAAAAAATTTATACAACCCGTTTTCCTGCCGCTTTTTAACGGGATTTCTATCTTAAATACCTGGCTGAAAGGGTAGTCTAGCTGTCAGTGAATTTCGGGAAAAATTGTAATAAGGCGCTAGCTACCCTTTTACCTGAAAACATAAGCTTTCCGTAAAAAAAAGTTTGAAACTCAAAAATTAATCGTAATATTGCAATAAACAAATTAATATGTCATGGGCGTAACCAAATCGGAAATTTTTAGCGATGAACAAAATGAAATCTCCCTTTTCGCGAAGGCTTTTGGACATCCCGCAAGGGTAGCCATATTGCAACATTTGTTCAAGATAAACGCATGTGTATGTGGCGACCTTGTAAACGAGATCGGACTTGCCCAACCTACCATTTCCCAACACCTGAAAGAACTAAAACAACTAGGCTTAATTAAAGGTAGCATAGAAGGCACCAGTGTTTGTTACTGTATAGATACCGACAATTGGGCTCAAATGAAGGCATTGTTATTACAGTTTTTACATCAAGACACATCCAAAGAAAATAGCTGCTGTTAAAGACATGAACAGATCAAACCTATAAACAAATCAAAATGAAAAACGAACAAGAATTAAAGCAGGTAGTAAAAGAACGTTACACCAAGATAGCGGAACAGGGCAAAGCTGAAAACGCGTCTTCCTGTTGCGGTGCCACCACCCCTTCCAATAAGGTCTACAATATTATGATGGACGATTACTCGGAAACCAAGGGTTATATTGAAGATGCGGACTTAGGCCTAGGATGCGGACTTCCAACACAATTTGCACAAATCAAGAAAGGGGATACCGTAATTGATCTGGGCTCCGGTGCCGGAAACGATTGCTTTATAGCCAGACACGAAACGGGAGCGGAAGGAAAGGTTCTAGGCATAGATTTTACTCCTATAATGATCGAAAAGGCACGTATAAATGCTGAAAAATTGGGGTATAACAATGTAGAATTTAGGGAAGGGGATATTGACGCCATGCCTGTAAGCGATGCTGTTGCAGATGTAATCGTGAGTAACTGCGTATTGAACCTGGTACCTAACAAACATAAGGTAATAGAAGAAATTTTTAGGGTATTAAAGCCAGGCGGCCATTTTAGTATTTCGGATATCGTGCTTATTGGGGATCTCCCCACGGCGTTAAAAAATGATGCCGAAATGTATGCCGGGTGCGTTGCAGGCGCAATTCAGAAAACGGAGTATTTACAACTGATAGAAAAACAGGGATTTGAACACATAACCATCCAAAAAGAGAAACCTATTGTTATTCCAGAGGATATTTTAAGCAAATACCTTTCGGACGAAGATGTAAAAACGTTTAACCAAAAAGCTATAGGAATTTTTAGTATTACGGTTTATGCAGAAAAGCCTGGTTCAAAACTAGATAAACCAAAAGCCGCACTTTCCGAAATTTCAAATGGCTGTGCTCCAGATTCTGGATGCTGTTAGATTCTATTTTAGGAAAAGGCAAAACCATAGAACCTCAAATAAAAAGATTACTTTCTTTTATCTAATACCAATTTAAATTCCAGATGTCGCATAAAACAAGTTTCTTTTTTACTCATTTGTTGTCATAAAATAGAACCATAGCCCATGCTATGCTTAGATTTCATTCCTAAACTGAGAAAAAATAATTCAAATTTTCAATACGACATTCAAAACTTAAATTGGTATAATTCTACCAGCTTCAAAACTAAAAAAAGAGCGGAAAATAATGTATTTGTCCGCTCTTTCCTTTTCACAAAACCGTACTTACTCCTCCAGTGCCACCCAAGTATTCCCTTCTTTATGGGACTGCACGGTGGCCTCTATGAACTCCATGCCTCGAACCCCGTCCCTCATGGTAGGGAATTCGCCGTCATTATAGTCCTCACCTCGGATAGCCCTTGCCGCTCCTAAGTAAATATTGGCCATGGAATCAAAAATACCTTCTGGATGTCCCGGTGGCAATTTGGTACCGTCCAACGAAAATTCGGAGTTATAGGCATGCCCCGGCTTATAGACCTGTGTAGGTTCGGTGTCGCTTATCTTATACAAGAAATTAGGGTTTTCCTGCTCCCATCTAAACGCACCTTTTTCACCATAAATGGCAATAGCTAGACCGTTTTCCTCGCCGGTGGCCACTTGGCTACCGCGTATCACTCCTTTTACATGGTCTCCCATTCTAATCAGCACGGTACCGTCTACATCCATTTGATTATCCTCGTATAGGTAGTTGAAATCACATAACAGCGATTTCACTTCTAGCCCGGTAGTATACTCTACCATATTGAACGCATGTACCCCAATATCGCCCATACAAGAACTGATTCCTGCTTTTTTAGGATCTAAGCGCCAAACGGAATTTCGTTTTTCCTTATCGTGGATAATGGTATTTATCCATCCTTGATAATAGCGGGCATCTACTTTATGAATTTTGCCAAGCGCCCCATCCTTGATCATTTCACGCATTTGACGCACCATAGGATATCCTGTGTACGTGTGCGTTAACGCAAAAACAGTTCCGGATTTCTGATGAGCCTCTTGCAAAATTTTAGCCTCTTCCAAGGTAGTGGTCATTGGTTTTTCGCATATCACATGAAAACCATTGTCCAACAACTTTTTCGCCATTGGAAAGTGCAGAAAATTAGGCGTAAGTACAGAACATACCTGAATGCGTTCTTCTTTAGGAAGTTTCATTTCTTCCGTTATTAAGGTATCAAAATCTTTATAGATCCGGTTTAAAGGAACATCTATCTCCTCGGCGAAGGCTTTATTCACCTCAAAATCCGGATTAAAAACCGCTCCGGTTATTTGATAGTTATCATTTATATGTGATGCTACCCTGTGCAGTACTCCTATAAGAGAATCTCCTCCTCCTCCTAAAATACCTAGTCTAATCTTTTTTGGCATGTTGTTGTCGTATTTAAATTAGTATAAATTATTTTTAAAATAAATTGAAAAACTGACCGCTCCTATAGCAAATACCTCTGTTAAGATGCAATGCACGTTTCTTTCTCCAGTTTCTGTCCATTAGTAAAATTTAAATTTAAAGACTTTCGATGTATATAAAAAATCCGGCGGCAACTGGGTTAACCTAAAAATCCAATATTTTATGCCACCTTAAAAAAGGGAATATTAAAAATGTAATTGATTCCCATTAGGGCCAGGACAAAACAAGCGTATTCAAGGAAAACCGATTAATTGTAAAATCAAGATTTGTATGCAATCTTTTCAGCCTTGAACAATAGTGCGAAAATTACCATTACACCTAGGGCAAACCATGCAGGATACAACCATATCGTTTCCCAGATATGGGAACCATCACTTAAAAGATAGGTATCGGAAATCTTTCCTGCTATCCAAAAGCCGATCAACATACCAATACCATAGGTAGCCAAAGTGATTAATCCTTGTGCCGAACTCTTATACTTTTCCCCTGCCTTGCTATCCGTATAAATCTGTCCGGAAACAAAAAAGAAATCGTAACAAATACCATGCAGGGCAATACCTATGATGAGCATAAAACCAAGTTCCCCTATATCGCCATAAGCAAACAGCACATAGCGGATTACCCAAGCCAACATGGCTACAAGTATGGTTTTCTTAAATCCGAATTTCGTAAAGAAGTAAGGGAGCAAGAGCATAAAAAGAATCTCGGAAATCTGCCCTAAGGTCATTTTACCTGTGGGGTTTTCCATGCCTATTTCTACTAAAAACGGATTGGCATTTTGATAGTAAAAAGCTAGGGGAATACAGATTAGGATAGAAGAAATAAAGAACACCAGAAAATTTCTGTCCTTGAAAAGCTCCAAGGAATCCAGCCCTAAAAGCTCCTTAATACTAGGTTTTTGATCACTTGCCGCCTTTGGGGGTGTTTTTGGCAAGGTAAAACTAAAAAACCCGAGAATGGCAGAGGCTACAGCCGTCATCAAGAACGTATTTTTTAGCAGGCCTTGACTTATACCGGCCTCGCTATCCCAACTAAACAAGTAACTGATGAGCAAACCGGCAACGACCCAGCCCAAAGTTCCAAAAACCCGCACCAAGGAAAACTCCTTTGCCGGATTTTTCATTTGATTGAAAGAAACGGAGTTGACCAGTGCCAAAGTAGGCATGTATAAAATCATATAGACAAGCACATACGGATAAAAGAGGTCGAAATTATCCGTACCGTACATCAGATATAGCAACACCGCACCGGCCAAATGTAGGATTCCCAATATTTTCTCGGCATTAAAATATCTGTCGGCTATAATACCTATTACGAAAGGTGCAACAATAGCTCCCCAAGATTGAGTAGAAAAAGCCTGGGCTATTTCCCCGCCGGTAGCGTTAACATTGTTTCCCAAAAAAGTGCCCAGGGTAACGAACCATCCGCCCCAAATAAAAAACTCCAAGAACATCATTGCACATAGTTGCACCCGAATACCAATGCTCATAAAAGTATTTTATCGTTTGTAATATACATAATCCAAAACAATGGGCTCCAAGCCATTATTCCTAAAATCGGTCGCGATCTGGCCACGATGGTTCGTTGAATGGTTAATGATATGAAAAAGCATATCCTGAAGGGTGTTGGTAAACAAACGCCCCTCGGAGTTATCATAATCTATTCTTTTTTCAAAATCCTCGGCATTGGTGGTAATCTCAAAAGAGGTACGTTGGTTCTCATAATGAATATCGCCCCAGTCTCTGATCGGATGCCTTTGCCATACTTCAAACTCGGGCGTCTTGCCCACAATCCTTGCGTTCCAAATATGATGGGCATTTAATAAATGGCTAAATAATTGCTCTGACCTGTCTAGAGTTTTATCCATGCCAACGCAGTACTCAATAATCTTCTTATTGCAATAAAAATTATAATCGAATAACTCATTGAAAAAAGGCTTCATAAAACTGGTTGGCTTTAGGGTTATTTGATTTCTTGGTTAGCCTTTAGCAATAGATCGCGCGTAGCCTTTATTCCGGCTTCCTCTCCAATTTCATTGCCTTCGTACTCCACGCCAATATATCCGGTATATCCGGCGTCTTTTACCATCTGTAGCATTCTCACATAGTCTATTCCGGTATCATAGCCCTGAGCGTCAAAATTATTGCTCTTGGCACTTACCGCCATGGCATACGGCATGAGTTCCTTTACGCCCTTGTATTTATCGTACTCCACGGCACAATCCCAACTATCGGGCTTTCTTGTAATACAAAAATTACCAAAATCCGGCAAACTGCCCACATTATCCATATTGGTCATTTTCATAACTTCGGCATGCAAGGCACCGTTAGAGGATAAGCCTCCATGGTTCTCTACCAAGACATTAATGTTTTTTGTCTTCGCATAGGTTCCTAACTTGGTAAGACCATCTACAGAATTCTTTTTCCATATTTCGGGATCGGAGCTTCCATTAAGATTTACCCTTATAGCATGGCAACCCATTGCAGCGGCGGCATCTACCCATCGTTTATGTTTCTCTACGGTTTCATTGCGCTCTGTTTCATCATCGGCGGCCAAATTACCCTGGCCGTCTATCATGATAAGCACATTTGTCATCCCGTGCTTTTTGGCTTCGGCATTGCTCTTAGAAACAAAAGCTGCCATTGCCTCTTCAGAATAATTGGCATCGGACAACTCCGGATTGTACAATTGGCTTACATATTCCAGGCCGGTAAAACCCCATTCCTTAGCTTTTTCTGCGAACGTATAAGGGTCAACACTATCCTGACGTATCATTTTATGCATCGACCACTGTGCCAAGGAAAGCTTAAAAAAAGGATCAGCGCTTTCTTCTTGTACAATTTCGGCTGTTTTTTCCTCTTTGGCCTCCTTTGTTTCCTTACAAGAATACGTTCCCAAAACGGCAAATACCGCAAAAAATGCTACTGATTTTTTAATACTCAAGATTTTTCTCATGATAAAAAGTTTCTTTAATAAATTGGTTTAAAGTCTGTCCTTGCCAGCAACAGTTCAAATGAAGAATAGTTTAAAACAACTCTTGGCATCGAAACAAAACTTTAGCAAGAATAAGCTTTAAATGTATTGAATTAATTTTATATTTAATAAATTTAGGAAATAAACAAACCAAATGAGTAAATTTTATTACAACGAAGAACAAGAATCCTATGATGCGATCGTAGTAGGCACGGGTATCAGCGGAGGCTGGGCTGCAAAGGAACTATGTGAAAAAGGATTGAAGACCTTGGTACTGGAGCGCGGTAGAATGGTAACCCATATAGAGGATTATAAAACCGCAAATATGGACCCTTGGGACTTTTCCAATGGCGGACAGCCAACGAAAGAAATCCTTGAAAAACAACCAAAACAAAGTAGGACGGGATACACTACTAGCCAGGCTAGCCATATGTGGTTCGTTAACGACTTGGAGCATCCGTACAATGAAACGAAGCGATTTGATTGGATGCGTGGCTATCACGTGGGAGGAAGGTCATTACAATGGGGGCGGCATAGCTACCGTTGGAACCAAATGGATTTTGAAGCAAATAAAGCAGAGGGGGTTTCAATAGACTGGCCCGTGCGCTACAAGGACATAGCACCATGGTATGACAAAGTGGAGGCCTATATAGGAGTAAGTGGTGAAAACTTAGGCATACCGCAACATCCGGATGGAATTCTATTGCCAAAATTAGAGCTTAACTGTGTAGAACAGGATATCCGAGAAAAGATTGCCGAAAACTTCGATGGCCGAGTAGTCACCTCGGGGCGCGTAGCCCATCTAACCGGCACAAAACAATTTGACGGCAGAAGCAAATGCCAGTTCAGGAACAGATGTATACGGGGTTGTCCTTTTGGAGCCTACTTCAGTAGCCTTTCATCAACATTACCGGCTGCCGAGGCAACAGGAAACATGACGCTTAGACCAGATTCCATTGTACATGAAATTATGTACGATGCCGATACTAAAAAGGCTACCGGTGTAAAGGTAATAGACCGGTTGACTAAAGAGACTTTCGAATTTAAGGCAAAAGTAATTTTCCTATGTGCGTCCGCCATTCCATCCACGTCTATATTAATGCAATCCAAATCAGACAGATTCCCCAACGGCATGGGCAACGATTCGGACCAGTTGGGACGTAATATCATGGACCACCAGCTACAAGTAGGCGCATCTGGAAAACATGATGGTTTTAGTGACAAGTATTATAAAGGAAGAAAGCCGGCGGGTATTTACATCCCAAGATTTAGAAACCTAGGAGGCAGCACAAATCGCAGTGACTATAAAAGAGGCTTTGGATACCAAGGAGGAGCTTCTAGAAGTAATTGGGAAGAAACGATTGCAGAGTTAAGTCATGGCAAAAATTTAAAAGATGCTATCTTAAAACCTGGGGGATGGAACTTTGGCATGATGGGCTTCGGGGAAGTATTGCCTTATGAAGAAAACAGATTTACGTTAGACTACGACAATAAAGACCAATGGGGTCTCCCTACGGTAACATTTGATGCAGAACTAAGAGATAACGAACTAAAAATGCGGAAAGATATACAAGAGTCCGCTGTAGAGATGCTGGAAAAAGCCGGTTTACGGGATGTAAAAGGTTTCGACAATCCTAGTGCTTTAGGTCTTGGTATCCATGAAATGGGTACGGCACGTATGGGAAGGGATAGAAAGACTTCTGTATTGGACGGTAACAATGCGTTACACGACGTTCCAAATGTTTACGTCACGGACGGGTCGTTTATGACATCGGCCAGTTGTGTAAACCCATCACTGACTTACATGGCGTTTACTGCCAGAGCTGCGAACCACGCAGTGGAACAACTTAAAAAAGGAAACATATAATGGATAGAAGAAAAGCAATTAGGAATATGGGGCTGGCTTTGGGATATACCGTAGCCACGCCAACGTTAGTAAGCCTAGTACAAAGCTGTAAAACAGAACCAGCGATTACTTGGGCTCCGGAATTTTTCACAAACGAGCAAGGTAGCGCACTTACAAAGCTAGTGGACATAATCTTACCAAAAACGGATACGCCATCTGCGTCGGAAGTTCAGGTCGATATTTTTATAGACCGTTTTGCGAACGAAGTAATGGAAAAGGAACAACAAGATTTTCTGCAAATGTCCATGTCCAAATTTATGGACAAAGCATTGGCCGATAGCGGTAAGGAAAAAATAGAAAGCCTTACTTCTGAAGACCTAGAACCAGTTTTGGCTGCCGCCCTTAAAGTAAGCAAAGAAGAGAAGGTAACCTATATGGATATGGTCAATACCTATAACGAAGCTATCGCGGAAGGGCAGTCCACCAACCTAGATGATGGGGTTTCACGTTTTGCCTTTGCCGATAATTTACGTGGATTGACAATTTGGGGCTACAAAACCTCTGAGTATGTTGGCGAGGAAGTACTGGCATACCTGCCTGTACCAGGAGAGTATATTGCTTGTGGCGACACCCAAGAACTTACCGGTGGTAAGGCTTGGTCTTTATAACAAAAAACGATTACCACAATATACCTCACTATACTGGAAAATCTAGTCTGTCAACACCTAACAACAATAGACCCATGAAAAGAAGAAGTTTTATACAAAAAACCGCCTTAACCAGCGGAGCACTGTCCCTTGGCGGAGCTTTTTCGTATGCACAAACCCATAACAGTAAAAAAATGGCACATAGTTTTAACCTAAAATATGCACCGCATTTGGGAATGTTCAAAAATCTGGCCGGTGAAGACCCAATAGATCAATTAAATTTCATGGCAGACCAAGGTTTTACGGCTTATGAGGACAATGGTATGAAAAGTCGGGAGGTTGCCCTACAGGAAAAAATGGCAGAGACCATGCAGAAAAGAGGTATGGAAATGGGGGTTTTTGTAGCGCACAAGATTTACTGGACAGAGCCCAACTTGGCCTCTGGGGATACGGAAAAAAGGGCAGAGTTCCTAAATGATATCAAAAGCTCCATCGAAGTGGCCAAACGAGTAAACGCCAAATGGATGACCGTGGTTCCCGGGCATGTAGACCTTCGGCTAAATATGGGATACCAGACAACCAATGTAGTAGAATCACTTAAACAGGCTTCTGCCCTATTGGAGCCGCATAATATTACAATGGTACTTGAACCTTTAAATTTTAGGAACCATCCAGGCCTATTCCTAACAGAATCTCCGCAAGCGTATGAAATTTGTAAAGCAGTAGATTCTCCTTCCTGTAAAATACTATTTGATATCTATCATCAGCAAATACAAGAGGGCAACCTTATTCCCAATATGGAGGCCTGTTGGGACGAAATTGCCTACATACAAATTGGTGACAATCCTGGTCGTAAGGAACCCACCACCGGAGAAATTAATTACAACAATGTCTTTAAGTTCATACACAGTAAAAAGTTCGATGGAATATTAGGTATGGAACACGGAAATTCCAGACCTGACAAAGCCGGGGAACAGGCCGTTATAGATGCTTATAAAAAGGTAGACGATTTTCTTTAAAAATAAGACCGGATAGCTAATGGAGCTATGCATCATATCGTTAAACGCGGCAAGTTTTAAAAACTTGACGCGTTTTTTCTATGAACCGAAGTATTGAACCTTACAATTTCTGATTATTGGCATCCGTAGTTATTTACAGAAGCTGTTAAAAATCCCCAAAACAGAAATTACCCATTCCATTTTAAGCTTTCAAGGAACTTTGATTTTATAAATTAAACTACTTCGGGGCAAGCCCTCGAGGCATTCGAAGGAAACGAACCTTTAATTTCGAGGCAAGCCTCGGGGTATTATACCCTTTGGCGGTGCCAATAAAAACAAGCCTTAAAAAGACCTTATGGCAAAGCGGCAGGCGGTTTTAGTACTTCTTAAAAAATTTGGTTTTCGAACATGGTTCGCAGTTTTTATTGTAGTGCTTTTGATTATTGGCACACTTCGGTACAACTACTTGTTACCCTTACTACAAAATTAGTGTTTTCGCTTATAAAACACTCCTAAATATACTGTTCATCGAAAAAACTAAACCTTTCGATGAACTACATGCTCTCTAAGTAAGTATTCTACTACTTTTCCGTTTATTTGTGTATGTTCCCATATATATACCTACTTATCGCCTACATCGTATTATTCTGTTCATCCAAAATAGTATTCCGATATTACCTAAAACGAAAATTACGTTTAAAAACTACGGTTCCATTTTCAGGGCCGAAAACACGAACCAAAAATGATGTGTCCTGGTTTTTTAGTATATTTTATCGTGATTTGATAAAATTCCCGTAATCCAAACTAGGTTATTTCACGTATGTATTTAAAACTTAATACTGTGGACAAATACATTATCATTCTGTTGGTTTACATAGCGGTTATGGGTTTTATGCGCATACTAAAGCACTACACAATCGACTAAAAACAATGTCCGTGCGAATCTTTGCATGATAAAAAGTTCACATCTACGGTGGACTTTCTTTGGTTTATATAACCGCACCCGTACTATAGTTTCAATTTTTCAACTGTTAACAGAGGTCAAATTCTTTTAAGCACATCGTTAAAAAAGTGGGTATGTTCCAAAATAATCGGAATTGCGGTTTCAATATTCCAAACCTGCTGGGTGTATTACCAGAGTTTAAGAGTCCATAGTATACGGCTCCTCTATGCCTCATTAAGAATGAAAATGCGCGTCAAGTGCTAACGTAAGGTAGTTCCCCCGAAACCTATCATTAGATCGGTAACCGAATAGACAAGCCATCCGTTTACCTCTTATATTTGACGCTCAAAACATAGTTACAGAGCCGTATTTCTTTATATGGCTAAAATATTATCTCGCATCAAAATCCCCTTTGATGTTTATTGTTTCTCCCTTAGAATTTAAAAGAACCATACTCAATGTTCCCTTAACATTAGTATTAGAGACATGGGTTATACGTACACCTCCCTTTTTTGTAAAAAATAGTTTCTCCCCTAAGGTGTTACTGCTAAACGCCCCAAAAACACCATCAGAGGGATTCAAGAAACTCTCTACTGTGTTTACCTTATAATTACCCAAAGGCAAGCTATTAGTTTTACTCTCTTTACACACAACGATCTCCATATCGTGGGGTAGTTCTGATTTCTCACCATTAAAATTTAGTTTTAGAACACTAAAAACAGTTCCCGTTGAGGAAATTTTGTTCAAGGACCTGAAGCTTATATCTCCGGCTATTTTATAATCTGTATTCCCATCGACCTCCAATAGGTATGTTCCACTTAGTACCAAAGGCATTAGTTCTGTGTCCTTGCTTGTATTTGAAATCAAAAGCAAGGGCAAAAAACCCAAAAAGATAATTTTTATCGTTTTAATCGCTACTGTGTACATGCTTATTCTGGACCAATTTTACTGCTATTCAGATTGCTGACAATGGTATTTTGCGGCTCATTATTCTCAATATTCTTTTCATCGAGTCTGCCAACAAACAATGACGTAACAAGTGACAGCAGTAGGAGAAGAAACATAATAAAACATTTTTTCATCACTATATATTTAGGGTTGCTTCTACGTTATTTTTATATTGAACAAAAACCTTGAAATTAAATGTTAGTCCAAATTAAGACATGATCTGGCAAAAATGCCGTGCGATGTATAGTCTGTAGATTTTATTGTATAAACGGGAGAATGTATAGAAAACAAGTCCTCATACGATTACATATAAAAATAAAATCCTATATTCAATAGCTTTCTATACGTATATCCATTTGTTTACTATTTATGCCAGTTATACCAAATTAGCTTCCATTGACACATAAATTCCTTTCATATAAGACCTTAGAATTATTTTTAACTAACTTTCGTTTTTAGATGTTCATAGATTATGTTAGAAGCGGTAATAGTAGATGATGAAATCAAGGCCTTGCAGAGCCTTTCATGGGAGCTCACTAATTTCAGTGATGAAATTAGTGTGACAGCATCGTTCACAAATCCTTTCGAAGCTTTGGAATATCTAAAAAAAAACACCCCGGATTGCCTGTTTTTGGATATAGAAATGCCAACAATGGACGGATTTCAGTTTATTCAAAAACTGACGAATAAGAATTTCCCTGTTGTAATTACCACGGCGTACAACCAATACGCGATAAAAGCATTAAAGAACGAAGCTATAGACTACCTTTTAAAACCTATAGATACAGATGATCTTAAAGAAACTATCGTAAAGATCAAAAAGTTCATCAATAGAAATTTTACGGCGGAAAAATTAGAACAAATACTCCTTAATTTCAACTCTAGATCCATCAACAAGAGAATAACCTTGAATACAG
This sequence comes from Maribacter chungangensis, assembly GCF_042676845.1. Lineage (NCBI taxonomy): Bacteria > Pseudomonadati > Bacteroidota > Flavobacteriia > Flavobacteriales > Flavobacteriaceae > Maribacter > Maribacter chungangensis. The sequence continues at coordinate 254,746 of NZ_JBHTHY010000003.1, read as the reverse complement.
ATGGGAAATTAATTTTCTTGGAGAGCGACGAAATCCTATATGCAGAATCGGATGGCAACTACAGCACCGTTTTTCTATCGGATGGACACAAAATCGTTCTCACTAAGAAGCTAAAAGAGGTTAATGCACTGCTCCCGGAGGACTCCTTTTTCAGAATACATAATTCATACATCATCAACCTTAACAAAATCAAGGAATTTCTAAAGACCGATGGCTACGTTGTATTGAAGTCCAACCATAAAATTCCTGTGTCCCGACAAAAAAAATCGGACTTCTTAGATTTGTTGTAAATGGTTTTTATGCATGTACTTATGGCCATAAACAAGACCAGCACGTATCCTAACCGTAAAAAACAAGGTGCACAACTGGTTTTATTGGCTTTTGCCTATATAATTTTTACAACGCCGCTGGCGGCACAGAACGTTACAGAACCGTTCAAATACCTTACCGATAGTCTTATTACCGCGGCTCCAAATTCATTTACGGCCATCCATAAAGTGATGCGTAAACACAGAACCGACACACTTTATATGCGTTTTCTTAGTCAAGAATCGAAAAAAAAAGGATACTTGGCGGGCCAATCCTATGCCTTAGGCGAACTAGGACGCACCTACAGGAATATTTCCAATTATAGTAAAGCCATACAGTTGCACCAAGAAGCATTGGCAATTGCCAATGCAGCCAACAACATTGAGCTTAAGATATCCAATCTTAACTACTTAGGGGTGGTATATAGGCGTACCTCCTCGGTGCGAACGGCAATGGACTTTAACCAACAAGCATTGGAGCTTGCAGAAGCCATTAAAACACCATCGGAAGGTATAAAACGGAGCATCAATGTTTCCCTGAACAGTATAGGAAACCTATATCTTACCCTAAAGCAATATGATCTGGCCATTTCGTACTTTGAGCGCTCCATGAAATTAGAAGCGGAATTGAACAATATTTTGGGGCTAGCGATCAACCATCAAAATATTGGCAAATGCCAAGAAGAAATGGGAATGCTGGACAAAGCCATGGAAAACTATACGACCTCCCTATCCTACAATAACACCTTGAATAACGATATGGGGCGCGTAATCTGTAAAAACAGTATTGCCAAGGTTTATATCAAAAAAGAACAATACCAGGAAGCATTGACTCTCCTTAAAGAAACAATACCCATGGCCGTGCAAATGGGCAACAGCTTTATAATCGCAAGATTATACAACAACTTAGGGTGGGCACAACTACTGGTCAACCAAAACGAAAACGCCGAAAAAAGCCTATTGGAAGGTTACGCAGTAGCCGAGGATCATGATCTTAGAGATGAACTGGCACAAGCAAGTCATTTATTGGCACAACTTTATGAGGTAAAAGAGGACTACCAAAAGGCACTTAACTACCAAACCAAAGCTGTTAACTTAGATCAAGAGATCTTAAACGATGGTACCATACGCTATGTAAACGATATTTTGTTTAGATACGACTATGAGAAAAAAGGTAATGAGATCGCAGTTTTAGCAAAACAGAACGAAATCGTAAACCTTAAACTAAGAAAGAACAGAACCCTATTACTTATTGGCGTTTTGTCCCTTATCCTCTTAACAGGAATTCTATACATTCTATACCGCCAATACCAGTTGAGCAACGAGAAAAAAATGTTGACCTTGGAGCAGACCATGCTACGCAGTCAAATGAATCCCCATTTTCTATTTAACTCCTTGAATTCCATAAAATTATACATCATCAATAACGAGAAAAAAAACGCGGTCCACTACCTCAACAAATTCTCTAAGCTGGTGCGAAAAATCTTAGAAGCATCTTCCCAACGAGAGATTCCGTTAGCGGAGGAGCTGGAAACAGTGGAGCTTTACATGAACATAGAGAATATTCGATTTTCGAACGAAATCAATTTTAAAATAAATGTACACGAAGCTATTGATGCACATACCGTAAAGATTCCTTCCCTTATTCTACAGCCCTTTTTAGAAAACGCACTCTGGCACGGACTATCTTCCAAAGAGGGTGAAAAACGAATTATATTGGACGTAACACCCGGCGAGGATGGTTTTATTAATATTGCCATAACGGATAATGGCGTAGGACGGGATATGGCAGAAAAAATCAAAGAGGGAAAGGTATTAAAACGAAAGTCTATAGGTATCGATATTACAAAGGAACGTCTTGCTAATTTCTCCAAAGACTATCAAAACTCCTTTCATGTAGAGATCATAGATATTTATGATGATTCCAATTCGCCTGCTGGCACAAAAATATTACTTCACATACCTACTATTTAAGATGTTGCTCGGCTACAGTTTCCAATTCTGAGTACCAATCGGGGCCAAATTTACGTATTAACGCTTCTTTCACAAATTTGTATACGGGTACCTGTAACTCTTCCCCTAAAGAACAAGCAGGATCACAAATTTGCCATTTGTGATAGTTCACCGCGGTCAACGCTGTATATTCCCGTATTCTTACAGGGTACAAATGACAGGAAACAGGCTTTTTCCATTTGATTTTCCCCTGATTGTAGGCTTCCTCTATACCACATTTGGCGGTGTTCTTCTCATCAAAAAAAACGTAGGCACACGCACTCCCGTTTACCAGAGGAGTTTCCCATTCGCCATCATCGCCTTTTACAAAAGCTCCAACATCTTCTATAACCTTTATACCTTCGGGTGTTAAAAATGGTTTTACCTTGGCGTAGATATCGACCAAAATCTCGGTTTCCTTAGCCTCAAGTGGGGCACCCGCATCGCCATCTACGCAACAAGCGCCCTTGCAGGCCGAAAGGTTGCAAACAAAATCGTTTTCAATGATTTCCTCCGATACAATGGTCTTTCCTAGTTGGAACATGTGTTTTTTTTTAGGATGGCAAGATACATTTTTTTGAGGGCAAGCTCCCTAATGATATTTTTGATAATTCAAATCCAAATCGTTTTATTCAACGTAAATTTGCAAAAAATTTCAATAGAATGACATTTCAATTCGACCTTAGACAGATTGCAACATCAAGCATGGTACTTTTTGCCGTAATAGATATTTTGGGCAGTCTTCCCATTATTATAGGACTCCGAAAAAAAGTGGGCCATATACAATCTGAAAAAGCATCTATTGTAGCCGCCTGCCTTATGGTAGCGTTCCTATTTGTAGGCGAAGAACTACTGAAGCTTATTGGGATAGATGTTAACTCATTTGCAGTGGCGGGAGCATTTATTATATTTTTTCTTGCCATTGAGATGATATTGGGCATTACCCTATATAAGGACGATCAACCGGAGAGTGCTTCTATCGTGCCTATAGCCTTCCCATTAATTGCCGGTGCCGGAACACTAACGACCTTACTGTCTATGCGTGCGGAGTACCATGTAGAAAACATTATTGTATCGATAGTCATCAATATTATTTTTGTATTCATCGTTCTAAAGTCCTCTGCAAGAATAGAAAGATTCTTGGGAAAGAACGGGGTAAACGTTATACGTAAAGTCTTTGGGGTAATTCTTTTGGCCATTGCTGTTAAATTATTCACTGCGAACATCAACGAACTTTTTAACAAGTAAAAAAGGCCGTATTTTTACCGTAATACTTGGTGATATGAACAGAATTTTTTCGATTGTACTAATTGTGCTGGCATTGGCACTTATTGCATATAATGTAACCTTGGTAGATTTTGCCGCCCCTTTTCAAGGGGATAGTACCGTAGCATTAATTGGAATTATAGCTCCTTTATGCGCTATTGTACTACTGCTGTTATTTATAACGAGCAAAAAAGTGCAGAAAAAAATTAATGAGGACTAGCTAGCTAAGCGTTTTTTCAATAGGACGGTAGGTGTTTGAATGGTAAAGACGAACGTTCTATCGGTTAAGGAAGATTTTTAGTTAGTGGCTTTAATGGCGTCTTCCTCTGTTCGGCTTACGGCGGGTTTGTCTAGCTCCAGTACCTTTTGAAGCATCGCATCCCTGGTACCCTTTATCTTGGCATGGGCATTGGCGTCGAACAATTGTTCTCCCAAGGCGGCTTTTAAATAAAGCTTAATACCTTCTTGGTTGCCATAAAAATCCATAGAAAGCTCTCTTTTAAGGGAGTAGTCAACAAACTCCTGAAACAGGATGTCATCTACTTTAAAATCAGTGATAAATTCTTCTTCGGAATATTGTTCGTATCTCCCCCTGTCCGCGTCTAAATGCTCAAAAACAAAGAAAGAAAGAAAACCGTAACTGTCCATACTCCGTACCGCTTCCTCTTCATTGCTGCCAATAGGGACAAAAACATCTGGAATAATACCGCCGCCGCCATAGACCACTTTGCCTTTTGGCGTTTTAAACTTTAAGGAATCGGCCACTTTAATACTATCAACAGAAAACAATTCCCCGTTATGATACCGTTCTGTAAAACGCTTATAGTAATCCTTGTTCCCTTTTTGGTAATCTTTTTGGATACTGCGACCGGTAGGCGTGTAATACCTGGATACGGTTAAACGCACGGCAGAACCGTCTCCCAAAGCCATCTCGCGCTGTACCAAACCCTTCCCAAAAGAACGACGCCCCACAATGGTACCCACATCGTTATCTTGCAAGGCACCGGCTATTATTTCACTGGCCGATGCGGAACGCTCGTTTATGAGAACATAGATGGGTTTGTCCTCAAAACTCCCTTTGTCCGTTGCGAACGCTTTGTCTATCTTGCCTTTTTTATTTTTGGTGAAAAGAATAAGCTTGTCCTCCTTCAAAAATTCATCTGCCATTTGCTCTGCCACGCCCAAATATCCACCGGGATTATCACGTAGATCCAACACCAGTTTCTGCGCTCCATTTTTTTGTAGCTTGGTTAAGGCCGATTTGAACTCCCTGAAGGTAGATTCTGCAAACCGATTGACTTTTATATAACCCATTTCCTCCGTAAGCATGTAATGCGACTCAACGCTTTTAATTGGCACAATGCCACGTTTAACGTCTATCGTAAGCGTTTTGTCCTCGGATTTTCGATATACCGTCAACTTAACCTTGGTGCCTTCCTTTCCCTTTAGTTTTTCAACTATGGCAGAGCTTGGCATGCCCTTGCCAAAAAGGGTGTCGTTATTGGCCATTAGAATACGATCCCCTGCCCGTATACCTTTCAAGAAACTTGGCCCGCCTTTTACCGCCCTTATCACGGCAATAGAATCTTTATAGGGATAAAAATTCACCCCGATACCTACAAAGTCGCCCTTCATACTCTCCGACACGCGCGCCATGTCCGCTTCGGGAATGTAAACCGAGTGAGGATCCAATTTTTCCAGAATGCTGTTCACGGTCACATCTACAATACTGTCGGTATCAATATCATCTACATACTCATAATCTATGTAGTCTATGAGTCGGTTCAGTTTGTCCTTTTTGGAATTTGTAGTAAAAAGCCGTTCCGGAGTATCGTTAAAATGCAACTTACCCCCTACAAAAACACCCAACGCCAAAGCTGCGGCAATTAGGGAGGGTATTAAGTAGGTGTATTTCTTTTTCATTTGCTTTACTTTTGGTCCTACACTTCTATTTTGGGTATATGAACCAATTCTACCCCAGCTTTTTCCAAAAATTGTAATCCGGAATTATCTTTATATCCTCTTTGGTACACTACACGATTTATGCCAGACTGGTGAATCAACTTGCTACATTCCCTACAGGGCGACAACGTAATGTACAATGTAGCTCCCTGGCAAGACTGCGTAGAACCCGCCACCTTTAGAATGGCATTGGCCTCCGCGTGCAAAACGTACCATTTGGTATAGCCTTCGTCATCCTCGCAAAAATTCTCAAATCCGGTAGGCGTTCCATTATAACCGTCGGATATGATCATCCGGTCCTTAACGATAATGGCCCCTACCTGTTTGCGTTCGCAATAGGAGAGTTTTCCCCATTCTTGCGCCATTCTTAAATATGCCTTATCGTATTTTTCTTGTTTGTTTTTTTTCATCCATTTAGAGCTCCAATAGCCGCAGATACCCCTAAGATAAACGCTTTACGACCCTCACACAACCTGTAGGCAATATTTTAACAAAACCCGGTTACCTAGGAAACGTATGATACAACAAGGGTATTGTGATTAAAATGACAATTATACTGGTAACGGTGATAAAAACAACCTGTTTTACCTTTAGTAAGGATTGGCACAGATAGGCCAACAAAAGTACCAACAGCACAATAATGACCTGAGAAAGCTCTATACCTAGGGCAAAACCGAACAAGGGCACTACTTTTTCTTCAAGATCGGCTACCAGCATCTTAAAATAGTTGGAAAAACCAAAACCATGCACCAGACCAAAAAACGCGGTAGCAATACTATGCCAAAGCATACGCTTATGGGCCGTTTGATTTCTTAGTTTCAGGATATTGTACAACGCTGTCAAAAGGATGGTCACAGGAATCAAAAACTCGATCAGGGAAACATCTACAGTTACGATTTCAAATGCGGACAACCCCAGGGACAAACAGTGCGTCACCGTAAAAATAGTGGCCAACCATACCACGTTTACCCAGTTTTTAAAGGTAAAGGGAATGGCCAAGGCCGATAAGAATAGAATATGGTCATAGGCACTTAGATCCAACACGTGATCCAGTCCCATTTGCGTGTAAAACCAAAAATCTTGCATAGTGGTGTGTTTTTATTTATGGGTGCTCTCCATCCGCTTTCTGTGCTATCCCTAGCCTTTTACACAGAGAGGGAATGCATTTAGTTTTGATTGGATCATTTGTCAAAAAATGGCCCTTTTTGTTTTTTTATCAACCTAAGGTAAACTTCCTAGAATAAGGTCTTGTAGGTTGGTCTTTACCCAAATTGACTGTTACTCCTCTACTTTTAGTAAGTTACCCCGGTTAGGACAACGCCTAAACTAAGTATACTTTTTCATTTATTAGCACCTTCCCTAAAATCTCTCCAATTTCTTCCTAGCCCTTTTTGACCTCTCCCAAAAAGAGGAAACCGCCTTTTGTTTTTAAATTAATTTCCTTGCACAACTACTTAACCTATCTTCCCTTTAACTTGCTTCCCACAATCAAGAAAAACCAAAAACCTATCCAATTCCACGTTCCTTTTGAATGGTCTCATAAGCCTTTTGTACTTCCTTGAATTTTTCCTCTGCTCCCTTTTTAATAGCTTCGTCCTGGGTGTTTACCCTGTCTGGATGGTATTTCTTGGCCATATCCCTGTAGGCCTTTTTCACTTCCTGATCCGTGGCCGATTTTTGAATATCAAGAATTTTGTATGAATTATCGGCAGATTTAACGAACATCGCCATAATACTCTCAAAATCTCGTAAGCCAACTTTTAAATACCCGGCAATCTGTCTTAATTTAGACACTTCGGGATTGCTTATACTACCATCTGCCTGTGCAATACCAAATAGAAAATGAAGTAATTGTAGACGGACTTCATAGCGTGTTCTATGTGTCAAAAAAGTACATATCCGTTGCGCTGAAATTTCTCTTTTTTTATTTACTTCATTGAATGTCCTAAAAATGGCATTGGCCTTCTCCTTTCCATAGGTGCCCACAAAATATTGGCGCACATAGTCCATTTCGCGCTGACTTACCTGTCCGTCCGCTTTAATAACGATAGAGCAAAGCGATAAAAGGTTCAGTTCAAAATCTGCCGGTGAAACGGACTGCCGTGTTATATCCCCAAAAATACTTTGACCGCCCCCGGACTTAGATCCGAAAAGATTATCCAGCACGCTACCGGCAAAAAACCCCAACAATGCTCCGCCCAATCCCTTAATAAAAAAACCGATAACGGCACCTACCCATTTAATCATACTGTGTCTTAAGATAATTGGCAAAGATAAAATATTAAGCACACAACAAATGACTAATGAAACGTTAAGTGTTCCTGCAGGAAATTCCAAATTCATTATCTTTGAAAATTGATTTTAATTTAAAGAAAAAGACTATGTATCCTGCAGAATTAGTAAAACCTATGAGAGAAGACTTGGCATCTGCCGGGTTTGAAGAATTACATACAGTAGAGGCGGTAGAAAATGCCATAAAAAAAGAAGGAACTACACTTGTAGTGGTTAATTCTGTTTGTGGCTGTGCGGCCGCCAATGCCAGACCTGCTGCAAAAATGAGCTTGCAAAATACCAAAAAACCGGACCATGCCGTAACGGTATTCGCCGGTGTAGATACCGATGCGGTTACAGCGGCCAGAAACCTTATGGTTCCCTTCCCTCCGTCATCGCCATCTATGGCCTTGTTCAAGGACGGTGAACTGGTACACATGATAGAGCGTCACCATATAGAAGGCAGACCCGCAGAAATGATCGCTGAAAACTTGGTACAGGCGTACGAGGAATTTTGCTAGAAAGAATCAAAATGAGTTTCCTTTAAATAGGAAAAACAAAAATTAAAACCACTTCAATCGGAGTGGTTTTCTATTTTTGTACTATGCAGAAGCTACTGTCCTATCCATTAACGATTCTTTTCTTCTTCGCCTTTGGTGGGGCTTTATTGTTTTTCCATCCTGTAATTTGGTTCTGTCATCGCGTTTTTGGTTACGAGGGTATAAAACGCGCAATAAGCGTGCTTAACCTTACTTTAATGCGCACCACAAATTTGCTGGGCACCACCTACCGCTTTACGAATACCTTCGATATTCCATTGGATAGGCCCTTGATCATAGTGACCAATCACCAAAGCATGTACGATATTCCGCCCATTATCTGGTACATGCGCAAGCACCACCCAAAATTCGTGAGCAAAAAAGAACTGGGTAACGGAATACCCAGTGTTTCCTATAATTTAAGACACGGCGGTGCCGCCTTGATAGACCGGAACGATGGGAAATCGGCCATTCTTGAAATCGGTAGACTAGGTAGCTATATCGAAGAACATAAAAGGTCCGCCGTTATTTTTCCTGAAGGGACACGGAGCCGAGACGGTCAACCAAAACCCTTTAAACCCATGGGGCTGAAAATGCTCATGAAGAAATCACCATCGGCCTTAATTGTGCCCATAAGCATCAACAACTCCTGGAAATTGGTGCGCTACGGCAAATTTCCCATGGGGTTGGGTGCCAAAGTATCTTTTGACGTGCACGAACCCATAGAAAACCAAGGCGATATTGATGCGCTCATCGTCCAAATAGAAACCACCGTAAAATCCGGCATTACATCCTTTTAAATGACCAATACCGAACTTGTAGAAGAGACCATTACTTTTGTAAAAGAGACCTTACAACATGCCGAAGGCGGACACGATTGGTTCCATATACAACGTGTTTTTAACAATAGTATCCTAATCGCCAAATCAGAAAAAGTAGACCTCTTGGTCATAAGCCTAGGTGCGCTTTTACACGATATCGCAGATGCCAAGTTCCATGATGGTAACGAATCAATTGGCCCTAAAATGGCCAAAACTTTTCTGGAATCCATGGAGGTCGACAAAAAAACCATACATCATGTCATAAACGTCATCAACCATATTTCTTACAAGAATTCCTTGGAAAAGGGAAAGAAAAAGAGATTCAACTCACTGGAACTTCAAGTCGTGCAAGATGCCGATCGTCTGGATGCTATTGGTGCTATTGGTATTGCCAGAGCCTTTAATTATGGCGGCTTTAAAAACCGCGCCATGTACGACCCTGCTATTTCGCCCAATTTAAAAATGACAAAAAGTGAGTATAAGAAATCGGACGCGCCCACCATCAATCATTTTTACGAAAAATTGCTGTTGTTGAAGGATAAAATGAATACTGAAACGGGCAGACAATTGGCGCTACAACGCCACCAGTATATGTTGGATTTTTTAGAACAGTTTTACAAGGAGTGGGATCCTTTGGAGGTGAGGGAAATTGAGGGTTGAGTTTCTTGTCGTCGCAATGACATAGCACCTAGCCGTTTTATAAGTTTGTCGACTTTAGAAAGCCAAGTGGGCAAGAGCGTGACGCTCGCGCGAGCGGAGTAATTATGGAACCAGGATACATTAGGTTTGGAAATAAACCGTCATCACTTGGTAATCGCATCCATAATAGCGATATAAAGATAGGTAGCACCAATAAAAGCAATGGCCAAGGCCGCGGTTACTCCCAATAGATTACCGATGGGTTTTTTCTGTACAATATTTACAACGATTTTATACAGCATAATCAAAAGCACCACAACCTGAAAAGCAATAACCGCATAGGGTAAACTACCCCTAAAGAAATCAATATCAGAAACATAGGCAATGCAACCGTAGATAACAACTAGTACGGAACACAGAAGAGCAGCCTTTAAAAGGGTATATATCGGGTTTGTTTTCATTTGTTATGCTTAGTAGTTTGGACCGCAAGGAAATTTCCGGCAACCCATTGGTCAAAATTACTAAAATCAAAGGCAACCCCACTTATATCTAAATTCGGAATGAATTCCCATCTATCTCCCAAAATTTAAAATCCATTTGATTACATTTAAAAAAATAATTCTCGATCATGAAAAAAATAGTTCCAATTATCGTCCTGTGTCTCATTTTAATGGCTTTTGGCTCACGTGAAACCACTAATAATACTGGTTTTTCGGATACTTTGGATTCTCAGCTTGTAACAATAATTGATACTACCGGAGCCAAACAATTCTGGAATCGATTAAAAAATCATTGCGGAAAGACCTATGAAGGAAAAATAGTGAATGCCCCGGCAGGAGACGACTTTTACGGTAAACGCTTGGTAATGCATGTACTTTCCTGGCAAGAGGATGAAATCCTGATTCCCTTTAATGTAGGCGACAATCGTAGTAGAACTTGGGTTTTGAAATATAAAAATGAAAGGATAGAACTGAAGCACGACCATAGACATGAAGACGGAACATCGGACAAGGTAACTATGTACGGCGGAACTACGAGTAACGACGGACTTCCAGGACTTGCCGTTTTTCCTGCGGATGAAGAAACTGCGACCATAATCCCAGCTGCCGCTACCAATGTATGGTGGATTACCCTTGACGAGACTTCCTTTACCTACAATCTTAGGCGCATAGGTACCGACCGGTTTTTCTCGGTATCCTTTGACCTCACTACAGAAATTGAACAACCAAAACCTTCTTGGGGCTGGGAAGATTATAAAGTGACCACTAAAAAATAAAGACTAAAGATTTTGCTGTAGCTATCTGCTACATCAATTGGTTTGCAAAAAAATAGCACTTTTCAGCGGGGTATATTAAGCTTATAAAGAAGTGGTTTAAACTTTTCACGTTCAAGCGAAAATTAGCAATTTTATGACCATTTGAAGGCTTTTTTGAGTTGCATAGCACCGCTATGGAAGGAAAAAAAGACAAAAAATGGGCGAAAAAGAGCGATTTTTTAGCGAACAGAAAAAGTTTAAATGACTTCAAAACCAAGTAACTAAAAAACCGGCGGCCTCTTTCATTAAGAGGCCGCCGGTTTTTATACAAACTAACTCAGTTCTTTTCTACCCTCTTGTTAACCAACCTCTTTTGCTGGCTGTGGCTATCGCATACGGTGTAATCCAAAATAGTCCGAACGTAAACAGTACACTGTACGAATATGCCCAAAAAGATTCTGCCAAACTATAGCGTTTTGCATAGAAAATAACAGGGAACGTAGACAAGACTAGAATACTCACGAACGTTGAACTAAGGAACAACAACGGATGTGTTAACACAAAAAAGAACATGAACAACATAAACGGGTAGCTCATGATAATTTTGGTTGCCTGACTAAAGAACAGCAATCGTGTCCCTACTTTTGAGCCTTCCCTGAAATTGGTGAATACGTATTTGGACATTTGAATGTTCTCTCGAACGTTACTCCTGCCCCATCTAATGAACATTTTATAAAGTCCGGTGTACTCTTCCGGTACATTGGTGTAGGCATAAGCGTTCCTTTGGAACAACACATGATATCCTTGCTTTAAGATCATATTGGTCATGGCACGGTCCTCACCAATATCGGAAGGTTGTCCCATGAACGTTTGATTGATCCATTCCGGCAAACAGGCAAATACAGCCTCGCTACGATAAGCGGCCAAAGCTCCTGGCGTACACAACACAGAATTTAAACTGCTCTCCGCAGAACGCACAAATTCAAAACTCAAAACAAAACTTACGTCCAACATTTTAGGCAACAAGGCCTTTTCATTATTCAAGACGCGAATATTTCCGGCAACGGCACCACATTTTTCGTTGGTTACGAACGGACTCACCAAATTACGCAAAGTGTCTTTTTTTACGATGGAATCACTATCTACCGTCACAAAAACTTCTCCCGTACCTTCGTTAAAACCACGGTATAGCGCATGGCGTTTTCCCATATTTTTAGGTTGTTGGCAAATGGATACTCGGTCTCCCAATTGCTCTTTCGCCTCTTGCATCCATTTCCATGTATCGTCCTTACTACCGTCATCAATAGATAACAATTGTAATTTTTCTTGCGGATAATCACTCTCTGCCAAACTTTTTAAAGTGGCCCAAACCTGTTTTCCTTCGTTATAGGCAGGAACAATAACCGTAACCGTAGGCAATTCGGCATCGGATACCGAGGCAACCGGTTTATACATAAAATAACGAACCAAAGTGTACAAAAAGAACAACGTCTTGTACAGAAACAAGCCAGACGCTATGGCCATAAAGACAAAACCAAAAGTTGAGGCTTTCCGGTCTAGACGAAACTGTGTAAAATCGTTCTGTAAAATAAAAACTAGGTAGGCAGCGCCGATCATTAAAACAAAGGTACTTCCCAAAACAAAGATGCCCCATGCATTGGCCGTTTGAAAGAATGTTCTGATAGCACCAATAATACCCTTCGTTGGCTGCGTATCGGAAGATCGGTTGGATTCCTGTACTCTTTTGATCATTTTATTTTCAATTTTCATTAACTAGATGTTCTACTAAAAGTGTTCCTTGGTTATACGGTGGGTTTCAGTTTTTGGATGTATTGTTTTAAACTATTTACCTTTATTTGTACACATTTAACCTTTCCTTCACTTTAAGCAACTGCGTATACCCATAAATGGGGTATTAAGGATCTAAGGATGATCTTATATTTGTATGCTATATGAACAAAATATCATGAAGGTACCATCTAGTCGTAATCTTAAAATCCTATGCTTTCTACTGGTACTGTACAGCGCATGTAACACTACTATGAATATCACTACCCTACCCTACAACAACGACCTTAAAAAGGTGCAATTGGACGCTATTTCATTCCAAACCGTTTCTTTAAAAAGTATACCTGCACCTTATTACAAGGACTATTCCGGCCATACGGAACCAGCCTACAAAAACTATAAGAACTATGACCGTTTTGGCTTCAGGGATGTATTTTTAGAAGTCGTATCCAAGGCATTAAAAGACACGGTACTTAAAATTATGGTTCTTACGCCAAAACATTTTGATTCGCCTTATGATGCCTTTGCTTTTTTGTCCAACAAACAAATAGCCGCGCTACACTTTAACAAAGATGAAAATTTTAGAAAATGGATGGATATTATATTTGAGAAGAACTATGAACGGTTAAAAAAAGACAAAGAAGAAGGTTTGTTCCAACGGCAACCCGAACTGAATCCGAATCCGCAATTCATGCTCGTTTTGGGGCAAGGCGAATTCTCCCAAAAATGGGTCAACTCCGGTATGATGGTAGATGAGCGACCGTATGAAAACACCGGAGCCTACCTTTATAAAAATGCGCCCCAGCAGTATAACAAGGCCAAAATTACCCGTGAAAAACAGCGCTATCTAAAAAAGTACATCGATACCAGTGGCGCTTACCAAGACCCCGTAGTAGTAACCGGACATTTTAACGATTTTATCAAAGCTAGAAAGCTGGTTCCCAATACCCCGACCAACAATAAAACTACCTATAAAAAGTTTGAACAAGATACCGGTTTTCAGTTTCCCAAGGAACTTAAAATCCTATTGAGCGGACATAACGGAGTGCCAACTACCGGATTTTTAACCGCTGACGAAATTCTAACGGAATGGCAAAACTGGAAAACAATTTATGATGATTGGATGTTGGCCGATTTAAAGGGAAACAACCTCCCTGACGGACAAAAAACCCTAGGAATGTACACCAACCCCTATTGGATACCTTTTTTTAGCACTAGCGGCGGTAACTTTATAGCGCTAGACTATGCCCCGGGAAGCCAAGGCACATCCGGTCAAATCATCGCTTTTGGTGCGGACGAGCAGAAAATTCGTTTTATCGCAAAAGACCTCAGCGATTTTTTAGCGCAACTAAGCAAGGGAGACGCTATTTTGGATACTGGTTTTTAATTGATTGCGCTACCAACATTACCCATCTTTAGAATATATTATATACCATAAGGTATTTTTAAATACGCTGCACATAACATGCCTAAAAACAATATATTAGGTGTAGTTCTATTCTAGTACGAATCTACCTTAAAAGCTTCCCTTCCGCCCACAATAGGAATCGTTAGATTGGTTTTATCCAAATCTATGGTGAGTTCCGTTCCGGGTGCCGGCCAAAGGGTAAATTCCCGATCGCTAGAAAAAATGAGTAATCCAATTTGCTGGCCTTTTGAAATTATCTGATCGTCCGGCATCAAGTCAAAGTTAACCGTGTAGAATTTGCCCGGCACCAGTGGGTTGCTTTCTGTTATGGATGTATAGTTTTGCGGATCAGCCCAACCTCTTGTGATGATGTTATCCGTGATTTTTGCATTTTTACTATCGTTCCAAGGAAGCGACACCAACCAAACGGAAAGGTTGGCGGCGGGTTTACTACTGGCCAAGGTAACAGTCACTTTAGGGGTTCCCGATATATGTATGTCCTCTGCCAGTTTTGGTGTTACATAGATTAAGCGATGGTCGGTTATTTCTGCCTTGGCCAAAGTTTCTCCCGAAAAAGAATAGTTATCCACCAACGTCTCTGTGACTTTAGCAGCTGGCTTGCTCAAAAGTAACTGTCCCTGCTCGGGCGCACCAGCGCCTAAATATAACCTTATGTCCTCCGCAGCGGGATTTGGGTAATCTGCATACGAAGTAGGGTTTTCCTGTGTGTCGTTTTCCCTTACGATCCATGCTTTTGCATCGTTTTCCACTCCGTTTTCCACACCATGTAAGTATCGGGTAAACCAGCGGTTCATTAATTTAATAGGCGGTGGGCCACCGTGTCCGTCTTGGTGGTAGTAAATCTGACTCGGAATTCCTTTTTCCTTGGCCGCTTTATAAATCCTGTAACTGTGTTCCGGCATTACGTTCCAATCGTTAAAACCGTGTGCCATCAATAAGGCGGCTTTCATGGGCTCCATATCGTTCAGGTAATCCCTGCCCGCCCAAAATTCATTGTAATCCCCGGTAAGCCGGTCCATACCCTTCTTCATTTCCGTATCCCGAACGCGTGCGTTGTTACCTGCGCGCTTGGACTCATCACCACTATGGATAAAATCGTAAAGCACATCAATGTCCTCGCCCAAATAACCTCCCGGCGAACGTACCAAACCATTGGAACGGTAATAATGGTAGTACGATGTGTTCGGTGCAATGGGGATAATGGCTTCCAACCCTTCTACGCCGGTAGTCGCGGCCGCCAAAGGAAGCGTACCATTATAGGATGTTCCCGTCATCCCTACTTTTCCCGTAGACCAAAATGCGGTGACTTCTTCGCCGCCCGTAGGCTCGGAATATCCTTTTGCCCTGCCACACAACCAATCTATAACCGCTTTTGGTGCCAAGGACTCGTTATCTCCCCCCACCGTAGGCGCCCCTTGGGAAAGACCTGTTCCCGGAGAGGACGAGTGTACCACAATATAGCCCCTGGGCACCCATTTTTTAATGTGGGAATTGGAGATGATGGGGCGCTCACCTGTGCGGGTTACTTCTACCTGTGCCCGAGGTTCTGCAGTTGCACCCAGTTCGTGCTTCACGTTCCAAAACAATCCGTCTACAAAAGGTGCTACACCAGCAAAATAGGGACTCGTAACATAAATAACAGGAAGTTTTAATTGTTCTGTTTCCGTTTGTTCCGGTCGGGTGACGCTTACGTGCATCCGATCCAAGCTTCCATCTTGGTCGCTGTCAAATTCCGTTTCTACCCAAAGATCGTGGCGTATCCATTTGGTGTCGTCCTCAAAAGCGGGGATTAGCTGTGCCTCACCGTCCTTGAACATAGGTTTTGCTATGGAGGTATCTTGGGCATAAGAGAAAAAATGACTTACCAAGATGATGGCTAACGAAAGGTATGTACGAAGTATTTTCATATGTATGGGTTGTTTCTTGTCCTCGTTGATGTATCCAAACAGTTTGTAAAGATAATTGAACGAGATTAAATGTACTTAGATCAATGCAACAAGGAAGGCCTGTGGAGCCTTAAAACTTACTAATGCTCAATTCTTTTAATTTCCGCTTCGTTTAAAAGTGGCTCGTTCCGTAATCTTAGAAAGACCTGTGCCGTGGTAATGACATCCAACTCACAGTAGCGTACAATCCTATCTACATCTTTGTCCTTGTAGTATACGTCGCGTACCATACTACCATCTATATCTTCTTTTGGGGAAGCGATACCGAGTACCTTGGCCAGCAGTTTTAACGAGGTATAATTTTTATAGTCGCCGAATTTCCAGAGATCCATGGTATCCAAATGATTCACCTCCCACGGTTTTTTTCCGAACAGGTCCAAATGATAGGGCAAGGTAATACCGTGGATGATCATCCGCCTTGCGATATACGGAAAATCGAACTCCTTGCCATTATGTGCGCACAACATGTGCTTGGCCAAACCAAAATGATTTTCCAAAAGGGTCTTAAAGTCTTCAAGCAGTTGTGGTTCGTCACCCTTAAAAGTCGTTACCCGAAACGACTTTGTTTCTCCTTCCAGCTTAAAGTAGCCCACGGATATACACACAATCTTTCCAAATTCCGCCCAAATCCCGGCTCGGTCATAATACGCTTCCGGGGTAGCTCCGTCTTTACGATGGTAGTCTGTTTTTTGTGCCCAAAGTTCCTGTGTTTCAGCATCAATAAGCCTAAAGTCTTCGTATTGCGGTACCGTTTCTATATCCAGAAACAAGATGTACTCCAGGTTCATTTTATACAGCATATTACAAAAATTGATTCTTTAATTTATAACATTATTTTTACATAGCAAGAAGCGCTGCTATCAAAAACAGGTCGCTACAAACCTAATCTACGCCCCTACCGATGGTTTTAAGATGCGATTATAGGACGGGGCTGAACACTATCAAAATAGAACAACAACTTCCAATTATCAATATGACATTTAAAACCTACATTGGCATTAGGCTAAAACGGTATTCATTTTTACAACACAGCTATTGTTTTTGATCGTGTTCTCCCTTGGGTTTTAATAATCTTTAAAAAAAGGGGTACCGACCAATCGGTCTGTTATTTATAGGCCCCCTGTAGATGAATGATTACAAGGTGGTGTTTTCCGGACAAAAAGTGCCGACAAACTGCATTATTTAAGCCCTTGTGCGTGTAGGGATTCTAAACTACCGACCAACCGGTCTAAAACGAACCGTCAAATACTTAGATAACTATACCATATCTGTATGTGAAACTGGCTGGCATTTAGGCTAAAAATTAAAATGAATATATCCCTTGAAGATGCTAAAACAACGACTGTTGTTTTACAGGACTTTCATGCTCCAAAAGCCATTTTTTACGGGATAATCCTCCTGCATAACCCGTAAGCGAACCATCGCTCCCAATAACCCTGTGGCAGGGCACTACGATCCAAAGCGGATTTTTACCGTTGGCCGCCGCTACAGCCCTAATTGCCTTTACATCTCCTAATGATTTTGATAATTCCAAGTAGGAAACCGTTTTACCGTA
Source organism: Maribacter chungangensis (assembly GCF_042676845.1). Lineage (NCBI taxonomy): Bacteria > Pseudomonadati > Bacteroidota > Flavobacteriia > Flavobacteriales > Flavobacteriaceae > Maribacter > Maribacter chungangensis. The sequence continues at coordinate 236,975 of NZ_JBHTHY010000003.1, read as the reverse complement.
AGGAATTTCCAAGAGTCCCTTCCAGACCTTTTGCTGAAAAGTGGTACCCTCTGGGTTTAACACCAGATCAAACTCGGTTCGTTTGCCTTCAAAATACTCGTTTAATTGGTACACGGCATCTTCCAAGACCTCCGGAATAATAGGGGTAACTGCCGCATTGCTATTTAACACCGTTATAGCGGAAACACCAAAACCATCTCCGCAAACCTTGGCAATTCCTAAAGGGGTTTTTATGAAGGCTTCTTCCATATTACAGGGATTGCTCTTCTTTTGGTGGGTCTGGGGTATTTTCTATGATTCCTGCTTGTTTTGCCCTACTTTTCCAATTTCTGCGTGCCAAGCTTTGAAGATCGGCAATGCTGTCGCTTTCATCCATAATTTCGAGTCCTAGTAGAGTTTCGATAACGTCTTCCATGGTTACCAGTCCGGCTACGGAGCCATATTCATCTACCACTAAGGCTATGTGCACCCTTTTTTCAATAAACGTATCAAATAATTTAGGAATGGGAGTATTTCTGCGCGTCATCAAAATATCCCTACGTATTTCGGACAAGGGTTTATCCCCATTTTTATTGATGATTTCCTCGTAAACATTATCCTTTAATACAAAACCGGTAATATTGTCCACTTTTTCATTAAAGATGGGAATCCTGGAAAACCTTAGTTTAGGATTATCCTCAAAGAACTGTTGTATAGAAGTAGCATCGGAAGCGATTTTTACCACGGCCCTAGGTGTCATAACATCTTTGGCGAGCACCTGATCAAAACGTAAAAGGTTTTTAATAATGGTCGACTCCGATTTTTCAAAAACACCCTCTTCGTGCGCCATGTCGGTCATTACGGTAAAATCCTCCCTGCTTAACACACTTCCGTGATGTCCTTTTCCGCCTACCAGTCTGGTAAAAAGTTGTAAGATCCAAAGTAAGCCGGTGTATTTTAAGGCTAAAACCAAAATTTTTAAAGCCTTGGCCGTAAAATTGGCTAATTGCCTCCAGTAGGTAGCACCAATGGTTTTGGGAATAATTTCGGATGCTACCAAAATAAGAATAGTCATAATGGTCGATACGATCCCTACCATGAGCTCTTCTGAAAACGGAATACCGAACAAAGTACTTGTGCTAGAACCATAGAGGTCCACGTAGGCCACCTTTGCCTGCACCCCCACCAAAATAGCACCTACGGTATGTGCAATGGTATTTACCGTAAGGATGGCGATCAAGGGCTTGTCCACGTCCTTTTTAAGTTCCTCCAAGGTTTCCGCATACGCTTTCCCCTCTCTTCTTTTGACATTGACAAAAGTTGGGGTAATACTAAGCAGAACGGCCTCTAAAATAGAGCACAGAAAAGAAAAAAAGATGGAAACAACTGCGTAAAAAACTAATAAGCCCATTAGATAAATTTAAGGTGGAAAGATACCAATTTAAAAAATGTTATGCCATATTGATATTGTTGCCGCACGCTATTATGCAATTATTGACTTGAATCCAGCGCTTTATAAAAAACCTGTTGCACGGCCGAACGAATATTCAAGGTATACAAATTCCTATGCTCTCGTGTGGGGTACACCCTGTTGGACAAAAATATATAGACCAACTGGTTCTTAGGGTCTGCCCATACAAAGGTACCCGTAAAACCGCTGTGGCCAAAGCTATCCGGACTTACCTCAGGGGCCGGATAGGTTTCCGCTAAGGTACGCTCGCCGTTATTCAACAAAGGCTTATCAAAACCAAGCCCCCTCCTATTTTCATTCTCCGGATATTGTACCGTTATAAAATCGCGAACTGTTTCTTCAGAAATTAATTGATTTCCGTTCAAACGTCCAAAATTCACAAAAAACTGCATCATTTTAGCCAAATCCTCCGCAGTACCAAAGAGTCCGGCATTACCGGATATACCTCCCAAAAGCGATGCATTCTCGTCATGCACCCACGCCTTCGTCAAATCATGTCTATATAGGGTATCCAATTCTGTTGGAACAATACGGTTGGAGAAATTTTTGGATTTGGGCAAAAAACCCAAAGTGGTCGCTCCTATTGGCTCGTAAAACGTATCGTTTAGATAATTTTCATAGGACTTACCTGTCAATTGTGTGATCAGTTCGGGAAAAATAAGAAAGGTAAGTCCGGAATACACATATTTTTTCTCTTCGGATACCTTGGATCTATTTATCATCCGGTACATTTTCCTATTGAATCTGTTTTTCACATAAATTCCCGGATAGGCTTCGGCATCAAAACCCTTTCTTTTTGTTGGTTTTACAAACCTTGTTTTTAACTTACCATTTTTCTTAAGCACTTCATTCAAAAAGATGATATAAGGTTGTAATCCCGATTGATGCGCTAAAATCTCACGCAGTGTAAGATCTCGTTTGTTTTTCATTCGCCTCCATGGCTTCCAATAGGTACTAAAGGGTACATCTAAGTCCAATTTACCTTCATCTACCAATTTCATCAGCGCAGGTAAAGGCCCTAAAATTTTAGTTACCGAAGCCAGATCATATATATCCGTTAAGCTCACAGGCTGAATACTATCATAGGTGTGAAATCCAAAAGCTTCATGATAAACAACCGTACCCTTGTGCGCTACCAAGACCTGTGCACCGGGAAACGCTTGGTTTTTTATACCGTTCGTTATAATAGAATCCACTTTTTTGTCCACCCATACACTATCAAAGGCAATTGGATTTAATTGACTGATATCCAAACTTTGTGAACGTACAAGCAGATGAAATAAACCAATAAGTATTACGACTAAAGACCTCATATTATCTAAACTATAAATTCACGTTCTCTTCAAAAGACACAAAATGGGAACATCTCTATATTTTTTGGTGGTTGACTAAAATAAGTACTAAGCGTTCGGGTTTTTATTCCTGATGCGCTTGTACAGCTTTATGCCCAACATAAGCAGTACGCCCAGCACCACAATGCCCAACACCCCAAAAATCCAGTTGAAGGTGCCCTTTAAGATCACCAAGAAGACCACGGCAAAAAGGATCAGGGTGGCCCCCTCGTTCCAAATGCGCATGTAATTGGAGGTATACTTAATTTCGTCTTGCTGAAATTTTTTGAAAATCCAGTGGTTTCTTAGGTGATAGGCGATCAAAAGCACGACAAATAGTAATTTGATATGCATCCACGGCTGTTGTAACCAAAAGGGCTGTAAAACTAAAAGCCAAATCGCAAAAATAGTAGCCAATACCGCCGAGGGCCATGTGATAATGTACCAGAGCCGTTTGGTCATCAATTTCAATTGATCGCTTAAAATCTCCCTGTCCGGTGATGGTTTTTGCCAAGCTTCTATGTGATAGATAAACAATCTGGGAATGTAGAAAAGCCCCGCAAACCAAGTGATGACAAAGATGAGGTGCAGTGCTTTTATGTAGTTGTAGTATTCCATAGTGCTAATACAAAATCAAATGTCGCGTTCAAGTCAAGTATCAAGCCTGCCCGCCATAGGAGGGTTCAAGCTCAAATTCAAATTTAGTGACTTTTGAAGTATCGAAGGATAATAATCTAACTTCAAGAGGCAGAAGACGAGAAACAAGAGACAAGAAACAGGACTACTAAATTCAACAGATTGCTTCGGCCAAAAAGGCCTCGCAATGACGTTTATAGGACAATCCTTGAACCTGCAGCCCTGAACCCTAATTAAAATCGAATAGCCCCAATGCCGGCCTCCCAAAGCATTTTGTTAAAATTGGGGATGTCTGTTTTCATCAAGGCCTCACCGGTTGCCTTCAGTCCTATCCATTGTTCATCCAGCTCGGCCTTTCTTGCCAATGCCGAAGCGTTTACACGCGGTATGCCGCTGTTGGTCTGGTTGATCAAAAACAGGTATTCCGCCGTAAATTTATTGGGAAAATTCTCCACGTCGTCATAAGCTTGCGATTTACGCTGTACCATATCGGTGTCCCACGATTTCATTTTGGCCAAAAGGGCTTCCCCGTTCGCTTTCAAGTCCCCCTCCGGTAGGTCCTTGATGATGCCGGACAACTGCCCTTGTGCTTTGTACAACGTGTTCACCATCTGATGCATCTTTGTAACCTTTTCTTCCATTTCTGTCATAAGGGCATCAAAGGCTTCGTACTGTCCGGGTTTGGTCTCGTACAACGGAATCTCCTTGATTTCCCCAGTGGTGCTTGTGCTTTCGCCCTTGCTTTTAAGGGTAAGTGTGTAAGTGCCGGGCGGCGCTTTATGCCCTCTAAATCCAGCTTCAATATACACTCCGGGTACTCCGGGCATAATGGAATGCCGCATGTCCCAAACAAATCGGTTCAGCCCTTCGTTCTTTGTTAGCGTAGGGGTTGGCGGGGCGCCACCGCCATGGTGCGGTACGTAAGCGGTATCTTTTTCGGAGCTGATGCTGCGGATCAACTTTCCGTCCTTATTGCGGATTTCCAAGTGAATGCCATCCCCTTCCGCCAGTTTGGGAAGTTGGTAGTAGAGCACCATGCCATTGGCAGGGTTTACGCCCTCAAAAGGATGTGTACCATTAAACTTGTCCGTTTTCCCACTCAAGGGACTGCCCCAGGAACCGTTGTAAGCCGTCTCTGGCTCAAAAAGCCTCAAGCCCTTTTCCGAAGGTTCGTATTGGGCAATGGCGGCCAAATCGTCCAAAATCCAAAAAGAACGGCCGGAGGTGGCCACGATAAGATCGCCTTGGTGCACTTTTAAATCCAACAACGGTGTTTTGGGGAGGTTCAACTGAAAGGACTCCCATGTTTTTCCATCATTGTAGGAGATGTACATGCCCTTCTCCGTACCCGCGTACAACAGTCCTTTTCGTTCCGGATCCTCGCGCACTACGCGAGTAAAGGCACCGTAGGGAATTTCGCCACTGATGTTGGTCCAGGTTTTCCCATAATCGGTGGTTTTGTACAAAGCAGGCGTATAATCGTTAAACTTGTAGCGCGTGGTGGCTATGTAAGCCGTGGCCGGATCGTGCGGCGATACTTCAATGGCATTGACCAAGGTTTCCCCAAAGCCTTTTGGGGTTACGTTTTCCCAGGTAGCACCGCCGTTTTTAGTGAGGTGCACCAGTCCGTCGTCACTGCCCGTCCAGAACACCCCTTTTTCGTGCGGCGATTCCACCATATAGGCAATGGTGCCGTAGTTTTCCGCTCCAACCGCTTCATTGGTGTAGGGGCCGCCACCGTTACCTTGTTTTTCGTCGATATCCCTAGTTAAATCGGGAGAAATTTCCTCCCAGGTAAGGCCCATATCGGTAGTTTTTAAAACCAATTGGGCAGCGTGGTAATAGGTTTCTGGCTCGTGCACGGAACGAATAATAGGCGCGTTCCAATTGTACAGGTATTTCATGTTTCGTGCTTCCCTGCCCAAATACTGTATGGGGGCGGCCATGATCTTTGTGGAGACCTTCGACTCCATATCCAAGACCTCTATGGTGCCCAAATAACTTCCGCCCATGACATACCTGGGATTGTCCGGATCAAAGGCCAAAAAGGCGCTTTCCCCGCCGGCGGCATACGTCCAATCGCGCTCGGTGATGCTGCTTCTTCCTAAAGAAAGGCTAGCAATGCGCACCGAGGTATTGTCCTGTTGGCCGCCATAAATATTATACGGAAATAAATTATCGGTGCTAATCCTGTAAAACTGTGCCGTGGGCATATTGCTTTGTCTGGACCACGATTTTCCAAAATCGAAGGATATCGCGGCACCGCCATCATTGGCAATGACCATATTGTTGGAATTATCCGGATTGATCCATAGGTCATGATAATCGCCATGGGTTCCAGAAAGCGTTTCCCAGGTCTTGCCGCCATCCGTAGATCGAAGCGCGGGAGCACTGAGCACGTACACGGTATCTTCATCATTGGGGTCTGCAAAGACTTCTATATAATACCAAGCGCGCTGCACCAAACGGTTGTCACCACTGATCATGCTCCAGGATTCCCCGGCATCGTTGGAGACGAACAGACCCCCTTTATCGGCATTGGAATCGCTTTCCACCAGGGCATAGACCTTGTTGGAATTGGCCGCACTTACCGCTATGGCCATTTTGCCCTTTTCCTCCGGCAGGCCCTTGTGTATCTTTTTCCAGGTTTCCCCGGCGTCCGTGGATTTGTAGAGGCCACTGCCCTCACCGCCGCTGACCACCATATTGGGTTTGCGTTGGTGCTCCCACATAGCCGCGTACATGATCTCCGGATAATTGGCATCCATGGACAGTTCCGAAGCGCCCGTAAGCTGGTTCACGAACAGTGTGTTTTTCCAAGTTTTGCCCCCGTCAACCGATTTATAGATGCCACGCTCGGGATTACCGCCGAACAAAGCACCTTGTGCGGCTACATACACAATTTCCGGATCAGTGGGATGAATGATGATGCGGGAGATGTGTTGGGTCTTTTCCAGTCCCAAGTGGGTCCAGGTCTTCCCTGCGTCGGTAGATTTGTAAACACCGTCCCCGTAGGAGGTCATGACGCCCCTTGGGGCATGCTCGCCCATCCCCACAAAAACAATATTGGGATTTGATTTGGATACGGCCACGGCCCCTACGGAGCCAAGCTCAAAATAACCATCGGAAATATTGTTCCATTGCTGACCTGCAGTTTCCGTTTTCCAGAGTCCGCCACCCGTGGTACCCATATAATAGGTCATTGGGTCGCCTATAACACCGGATGCGGATACGGAACGGCCACCTCGGTAAGGGCCGATATTCCGATATTTGACCGCGCTAAAATAATCGTTTACCGTTTGCGCGAAAGTAACGACAGTGGCAAAGACAAACAGTAGGGTGAAGATTGGTTTTTTCATTTTTTTGGATTGAATTTAGTTGCTGATTTTTGAAACGCGCTTACAAGTGATGCGTTAACTTTTGTTTGTTTTGTTGTAAGTCACTGTTTACAAAGTGTTTAAAACGTTCTTCGATTTTTGGGTTTGCTTACACCATCCATTTAGCATTATAGACGTGATACAAAGCTTAATTCAATACAAAGTACTTGCAATACTTAACTTAAAGCTCAAAATAGTACCTTAATTAAACCATTAAGGTTACTTCACCGTTACCCCTCCGCCCTGCGGGCACCTCCCCTTGAAAAAGGGGAGGACTTTTTTGTCCACTTCTTTCTTTAAACTCGGCTTTTATGGTTTCTAACACCATATCCAATTGATCAAAGACGAGGTAATTTTGGAAACGTAAAATTTTAAAGCCTAAACTTTGTAAATACTTCGTTCGATTTAGGTCATATTCTTTATTAACCGGATTGGCATGATATTCACCATCAAGCTCCACGATTAATCTTTCTCTTGTACAGTAAAAATCTACATTGTAATTTCCAATGCTGTGTTGTCTTCGAAACTTTCGCCCTTTTAAATGACTTCTTTGAAGTGCTTTCCATAACTGTGACTCTGCCTTCGTTGGATTATTTCGCAATTGCTTTCTAAAGCCCTCTAAATACTTATGGTTGTGTAACTTTTTTGGCACTAATAAATTGATATTAAGGTCGATTCCTTAGGGTCCTCCCCTTTTTTCAAGGGGAGGTGGCGACAGCCGGAGGGGTTGGGACCAAAATACGAGCATCAAACCTCAACCTATCTACTCCACAAACAAATAGTTCAATCCCCTCTTATTGAATTCGGCATTAAACTCCTTGAGTTCGCTGGACATTACAGCGTTAAAGGTCTTTAACTGAGCATCGATTTTGGCGGTGAGTTCGTTCTTCAGGGCCACATCTTGGTCCGTGGGGGGGAAATCGTCCAAGGCCACCAGACTGTTCAAGTGCCCCAGTTTGTTCGTTAACCGAATGGGGAAGTTCAAGGGATCTTGCCTACTTCTGTTCTTGGTCTGGTACAAGGCTTTTTCTACCTCGCCCAAACGCTCTTTCATGTTCTTGGCCTTGTCCAGCAAATCCTTAAGGCTAGCATCATCCTTGTACTGCGCGCTAAAGGCATCCAGTTGCTCGGTGACTTCCCTTATTTTTTTAATGGACTGATGGGCCTTGTCCACCGTGGTGTTCACATCCGTGATAAAATCGAACTGCTTTTGCATATCGGCCACGCTGGCCTCTGCCCTTGGATCGGGCAGGATGGTAAAGGTTTCGGAACGGCTATCGCCATTTACGTTCAAATGTACCTTGTAGTCTCCCGGAACGGCCTTTGCACCGCTCAAATTGGCCCACCACAAGATCATGCCGTCCAATTTTTCGGCTCCCTTGCCCCGGGTGTCCCAGACAAAGGTGTTACCCCCTTTTTTCACCTCCAGCTTATTCTTTTTGTCTTTGGCAACATTGCTATAGGTAGCCAAGGTATCGCCCGCCATGCTGGTAAAGCTTAAGTGCACACTGTCCTTCTCGGCAAGGTTTTTAAGATAAAAATGGGTGACCACGCCATTGGGGTGGTTCTGCCCTTCCAACAATGAAGGTGTTGTTCTGGCACCGCCCTTGGTCCTGTAGGAATCCTTTGGTTTGTACAGGATATTGCTACTGGCTTTTTTAGCGTCATCCAGTTGATGGAGTACGGTAAGGTCATCGATCATCCAGATGCTTCGGCCTTGGGTGGCCACCACCAGATTGTTGTCCTTGATCGTTAAATCTGTAATAGGAACAATGGGCAAATTGAGTTGAAAAGGCGACCAGTTGGCACCATCATCAAAGGAAATGTACATTCCGGTTTCCGTTCCGGCGTATAACAAACCTTTTCTTTTTGGGTCTTCGCGCACAACCCTAGTAAAATGCTCGTTATCGATACCCTTGGTTATCTTGGTCCAGGTCTTTCCGTAATCGGTGGTCTTGTACAAATAGGGTTGAAAATCGCCCAGCTTGTAACGGGTCGCGGCCACGTAACAAGTGCCTTCGTCAAACGCGGAGGGCTCAACGCTGTTGATCATGTTCCATTCCGGCATACCGGTGGGGGTCACGTTCTCCCAATTGGCACCGCCATCCTTGGAGACATGTATGAGTCCGTCATCACTTCCCACCCATAGTAGGCCTTCTTTCAGCGGACTCTCATTGGCGGCGAAAATGGTGCAATAATATTCCACGCCGGTATTGTCCTGGGTAATGGGGCCGCCGCTGCTCCCCAATTTGGTGGGGTCGTTTCGGGTAAGATCGTCACTTAACACCTCCCAACTTTGCCCTTCGTTGGTGGAAAGATGCACATGGTTGGAGAAGGTGTACAGTTTCTTGGGGTCGTGCTTGCTGAAAATTATTGGGAAATTCCATTGGAAACGATATTTCATCCCCTCGGCTCCATAGCCCATGGGGTTGTCCGGCCACACATTGATACCTCTTGTGGTACCCGTTTCGTGGTTCTTACGGGTAAGAAAACCACCGTAGCTTCCGCCGTACACAATATCATTGTTGGTAGGATCCACGGCAATGTGGGCAGATTCCCCGCCCGCGGTAGATTCCCAATCGTCCTCTCCAATACCATAACCATCACTTCTATGTGCAATGCGCACGGTAGAGTTGTCCTGTTGCGCCACATAAATACGATAGGGAAAGTGATTATCGGTCGTAACCCTATAAAACTGTGCCGTAGGCTGGTTGTGGTAGGTGCTCCAGGTTTCCCCACCATCGTAGGAGACCTGTGCACCACCATCGTCGCCAATGATCATGCGTTGCGAATTTTCGGGCGCGATCCAAAGGTCGTGATGGTCGCCATGAGGCGCATTAAAAGATTCAAAGGTCTTGCCACCATCGGTAGACTTGTGGTAGCTTACGTTTAAGACATATACTTTATCTACATCCTCGGTATCCGCATAGACACGGGTGTAGTACCAAGCACGCTGGCGCAGGCTCCTGTCACTGTTGACCAATGCCCACTTCTTGCCCCCGTCATCGGAACGGTAGAGGCCGCCTTTTTCCTTGTTCTCCACCATGGCCCATACGCGCTGGGAATTTACGGGGGAAACCGAAACGCCGATGATGCCCAAGGTATCCGTGGGAAAACCCTCGTTCTTGGAAATCTCTTGCCAGGTCTCGCCGCTGTCCGTACTCTTCCAAAGGGCGGAACCGTCTCCACCGCTGATAAGACTATAGGGCGTTCGTTTGGAATACCAGGTAGAGGCATATAGAATACGTGGATTATTGGGGTCAAAAGTAAGGTCCACCGCACCGGCCTGTTCGTTCACAAAAAGGACCTGTTTCCAGTTTTTACCGCCATCGGTGCTTTTGTAGATGCCGCGGTCTTTGGTAGGCTTGTAGATATTGCCCAAAACGGCCGCATAGACCGTGTTGTAATCGGTTGGGTGCACGCGTATTCTTGGCACGTGCCTGCTGTTGGGCAAGCCCGCCTTTGCCCAGGTTTTTCCGGCATCCTCTGTTTTCCATATCCCGTAGCCCGAGGAGACATTGCCCCGCAGTGTTTTTTCGCCTCCGCCAACGTAGATCACATTGGGGTCGCTCTGTGCCACTTCAACGGCACCGATGCTGCCGCCAAAATAGCCATCTGAAATGTTGCTCCAGGTGGCACCGCCGTCCTGGGTCTTCCATACGCCACCGCCCGTTGCACCAAAGTAAAAGAGATCGGGCTGGTTGGGCACCCCGGCCACCGCAGCGGACCGTCCCCCACGGAAGGGGCCCACCAACCGGTACTCCAGACTGGAATACAATTCCTCTGGATAGGCAATGGAAACCTGGTCCGATTTCTTTTTTCGTTGTGCATTGGCTAGGTTGGGAACGAGAAAAACGGCAAGCATTAATATACTGGCCCAAGTGTAAAAAATTTTCATTTTTTTAAGTGTTGTAATTAGTCAACCTTAAAAGTAAGTAAAATCGGGATAATTAAGAACAATGGGGTTTAGGAAGTTTTGCAGTTTTTCCAAATTATTCATAAGTTGACAGGGGGTGTAATCGCAATTATCTATTGTTCCTCTTTTTATTGCTATTTTTAGAATACCCGTTATAGGGTATTTTTTTACCTCGTTTTTTACTCCATCTTTGAAATTACTGACCAAAACACCCAATATTATGAATATTTTCAAAAAAAGTTTTCCGTTACTGTTTATCCCGTGTATGCTTTCATCAATTTTTACGATGGCCCAAGACAGACCGTCCAGCGTTGCAGAAGAAGCCAAGTTAATTGTCAAAAAGATTGGCGGTATGGAAGAGTACAGCTCTACCTTGGATTTAAATGACAACAGAAAACAACTGCTGATGGCAGGACAGAACTATCAAACCAATTATGGTATTTATGCCTCCATTGAAATTGGAGCATCATCCCTTGGATCCAATTATAGGACCTTAAAAAATGTTGAATTTGAAATCGTAAATTACAAACCCACCTATTTTATAGGAATAGATTCCATTGTCGTGGCAGGTTCCAAGATGAAGGACGGCCTAACCTTTAAAATTTATACCCGCGCCCTAAGCGATGCCAACACCTATACGTTGAATCAAGAAGAATTGAAAAACATTCATTTTGAAAAGGGAAGTTATTTGCACTCCGAACGGTATTTGAACCCTATGTTTCCAGAAAAAGACAACAATGGTAACGTTGTTTTTATGAAAGACGGACGTATTGCCTCACAACCGGACAATGGGAAAGCTTTCGATTTTGAATTTTTCTACAAAGACGGGCGCCATATAGTACGGAAAGAGGATTACGACAAGGAAAAACAAACCCCGCAGATGTATAAAAACGAAATCGCACTTTCATTGCCGGGAAGAAGATGTAAAACTAGTTTTAACAAGGTGCTATTTTGAGGTATCGAATTGTAATCTGTTTGATTTTTTTTAGTTCAAGCCTATGGTCCAATACCAAAGTGCTAGAGGAGTTCTTTAATGCGACGAAGAATCAAGATTACGATAGGGCATTTCTTATTGCATCCCAAATTGACGATGAAGTTCTAGAGAACCATTTGACTTCATTAGCAACCTTATTGGCGGTAAGACCGGATGCTTCATCGCATACAATAACTATAGAATCGAAAGCAGACGATCAACTGAATTTTATAAAATATTTAATTCTTGGATACCAACACAACTATGCCTCAAACCAAGACAATTTAGCCGCTTTTAAGTGCTTTACAAATGCACTTAAGTTAGCCCAAAAAACAAAAAATAAAGTTTATACGAAAGCGGCATTGCTAGGAATACTTGATTTGTTCGTTTCAGAAATATTCATAGGAAGTAAGCAATTTCAACCTTTTCTTGAACTTTTTATAGACCTCAAAACTGACAGAACGGATGATTTTTTGATACTGTTATACAATTTAATCTTTTTTACAAAGGCCGATGATAGTCTGGATGATATCGATGCCCAATATTATGCCTATTACAATAAATTAGATTCCATAGTTACCGAGTTTCCAAGCACTCATACCTTTTATCCTATCTATTATTTTGAGAAAGGTATCTATCATAAAATTGAACAAAACTACAACAAAGCCGTAGATTTATTTTTAAAGGCGGATAGCCTTGCCTCCAAAAATAAATATGCAAATGAGCTTAGAACAAAAATCGCTTGGCAAATAGCCTCAGTTCATACGGAAAACAACAACTTAGATGATGCCAAGCGTTATCTAAAAATGTTTAAGAATGGTTCTGGGACTTTAAAGGATTCATTTTACAATACCCGTTTGGCATCCATTATCTTCCAAAAAGAAAATAAATACGATTCCGCTTACCATTACCTTAGAAAATCAGTAGACATCGAATATCAATTAGGCTATAAAAACAACACCTTGGAATCCTCCATTCTCACGGTACAAAACCAGACCGACAAACTGAAACTGGACAAATTGGAGCTGGATGCCAAGAACAAAAAAATTACCAATTGGGCAACTGCTTTAGCTACCCTATTAATCATAGGTTCGGCTTTCGCTTTTCTAATCAATAGCAATACCAAACGCAAACAATTATTGGCCGAGCAAGGTAAAACCCTACAAGAACAAAAGGTAGCCACATTACTAAAAGAACAAGAACTGACCACCATAGATGCGATAATAGAGGGACAGGAAAAAGAACGCCAACGCATTGCAAACGAACTGCACGACGATCTTGGAGGATCCATGGCGACCATAAAACTATATTTCAACTCCTTACAGGAAAAAACGACCGGGGACAATGAAGCACTTTTTGGCAAAACGAATATCTTACTTGATGAAGCCTACACCAAAATACGACGAATAGCGCATGCCAAAAATTCGGGAGTCATTGCAAAACAAGGGCTTTTAAAGGCCGTACGTCAAATGGGCGAAAAAATATCGGCCGCGAACAGTATAACTATTACGGTAAAAGACTTTGGACTTGACAATAGACTAGAAAATAGCCTCGAACTTACCCTGTTCCGTATTATTCAGGAACTGGTGACCAATGTTATTAAACACGCACAAGCGACTACCCTAAACATTCATCTTACCAATCATGGGGATACCTTGAATATTCTTATCGAGGATAACGGAATTGGTTTTGATATTCATAAAAACATGGCCCTTAAAAAAGGGATGGGCCTCAAGAGCATAGATAAACGTATCGCCCATTTGGACGGCACCTTACATATAGAATCCGATCCTGGCAAAGGCGCCACGGTCATTATAGATATACCCTTATGATACGATTAGCCATAGCGGAGGACCACCAGTCGCTTATTGACGGACTGGAACTTCTTTTAAGATATGAAGACGGAATAAAAATAGTGGGTACCGCCAACGATGGGGAAGAATTATTGAAAGTAGTGCGAAGAAGTGAACCTAATGTTGTGATCACCGATATTAGGATGCCCAAAATGGACGGTATAGCAGCAACCAAAACCATAAAAAAAGAGTTTCCACATACCAAGGTACTCGCATTTACGATGTTTGACCAAGATGCTGCCGTATCACAAATGATGGCTGCCGGTGCCTCTGGCTATATTTTAAAAAACACATCGTTGAACGAGGTGCTAAAGGCAATTTTAACCGTAGCCGATGGGAACACTTATTTTGATGCCAATATAGATGTAGACGGTTTTGGTCAAAAAAAAGAAAATCCTAAAAAGGAACAATTGACCAAACGCCAAAAAGAAATACTATCGCTTATAGGCCAAGGCAAGACCTCTAGGGAAATTGGAGAAGAACTTTTTATAGGAATACATACGGTAGACACCCATCGTAAAAATATGATGCGTATATTAGGGATCAAAGGAAAGGGAGAGCTACTGCGGTATGCCCTTGAGAAAAAGTACAAGTTTTAACCCTAAACCAATACGATAAGAAATGTTTCCCAAAATGACCGTAAGAACCCTGTTATTGGTTGTGTTGTGTTATTTGGGAGGCGCTGTAACTATTGCCGCGCAGACCCAAACCTACTACACTATAAAAAATAACGCTGTAGTAAAAACAGAAATTTCAGATATCCAACGCCACATAACATTTGAAACTAAGGAAAAGGAAACCGAAGAAGCACTCTCATCAACCTTGGGTGTTTTAGCTACAAATTTGATTCCGCTTTTGTTCGATGGTGCTTCTAAACTGTTCTATAATCCCGATAACTTCAACAAGGAATATTTTGCGAGTTATTCCTTTTTTGATAGCGCCGGTTATTTTGAAATTCTGAATCCAGCGAGCACATTGGTTTTTGAGCAGACAGGTAAAAATGAACAGGGGAAAACAATGCGGATCAACAGGTTCGAATTTGAACTGGGAAACGTAAAAAATGTTGATGGATATCTTTACTTGGGTCTCAAAGCTTATGAACTTCAACAATCCTGGAGCAAACTCAACACACCCAACAATCAAATAAACTATGTGCTGGATATTGGTTTTTACTATTTTGATAACAATGACAAGGCACAGGAATTCCATATAAATCCGTTTTTATTAGATGCACAAACTATAGGGCTAGAACGTGTGGAGATACCGAAGGTGAACTTTCAAGTAATCCCAAAAATGAAAGTACTACAGAACATTCAAGTCCGAATACGGGAGGTAAACGCCAAAACACAAAATTGGAATCGTTATTTAGAGCTTTATCAAAGTAACCAAGGTAACCTCTCAAGGTTTTTGATAAGGGCGATAAATAAATGATCGTATTGTGCTAAGAAAATATAGCAAAGGGGGGGGGTACATTTTAGTAACTTGATGTAACAAAACATACCGTTCGGCAATGTAAAACCAAAGTATAGCCTCGAGGTAAGCATTATGAAAAATTCATTAAAAGTTTTATATTTTACATCGAAAGTTTATTTCACCTAGAATTATACGTATGAGAACTATTGTTTTTTTGGGACTGTTACTGATGCCGTTTTTGAAAATTCATGCCCAAGGATTTCGGCAAAATGTGGTGGTAGAATCCATAGATCAAGTCTGCATGGGCAACCAGAGTGAAGCCGCTGATGCCGAAGCAGAGGCCATTGTCGATGAAATGATGGGGCAAATGGGGCTAAACAGAAGTTTTACACTGCGCAAATGTGCCAACATAGGGAACGCCCTTGCCCACATAGAAGAAGATGAAAACGGTAATTTAACCCCGTATATTCTATACGACCCCCAATGGTTGGCGCAGATGAGTAAAAAATCGAACACGGACTGGGCCTCTATCGGAGTCTTGGCACATGAAGTGGGACATTTTTTACTATATCATTCCCTAAACAACCAAGGTAGCAGTCCCAGATTGGAGATAAGTGCGGACCGGTTTGCAGGAACTACCTTGGCCCGCATGGGCAGTACTTTGGAAGAAGCGCAAAGTATGTTCAAGAATTATCCGGAAAAGGCAAGTAGTTCGCATCCCGGGAAAGCAGATCGCATGGAAGCCATAAAAGTAGGATGGATGAAATTCAACAATCCCACTCAAAAGAATATCCTGTTAAACGAAAATACGGCAGAGCGGGACATAACCCATGAACTTATCATCAACAAACATTATAAAGAGGCAGGGGGGCTAAAAGCACTCAGTCAAATAAAAAAATTAAGTTTTACAGAACAGATTTCCGAGACAAGGGGCGAGAACCTTAGACAGGAACCTTTAATCTATAGTTTAGGTTACGATCAAGATCCAAACCTTCTATTGATCAAAGAAGAAGACACCGGCAAAGGCTATTATAGCGAATACATGATAAAGAACGATTCTCTTTTTAATAAATATTCCGATGAAAAAGTGTGGAAAAACGGTGCCCCAAGAATAGGTACCAGTGCCCAACACGACGACTACAAGTTCAAAAGGGACAAAAGGCCTAGTACGTATAGTTTTTTTGATGATTTTGTATTGATATCCAATCCGGAAATTAGCACATACGAAGGAAGAAAAAGAATAGGAGGAGAAGAATGTTTTGAACTGGAATTACCTAAAGAAACCATGGAAATTGGCAATCTCAACAAAAAGGGAAAGCGTATTACTACAGAAAAAAACTACTACTATAATACATCGACCGGACTATTGCACGCGATCATAGAAAGGGAGACCACCACCATATTTAAAAAAGGAAATCCCAAAGGTAACGCAACAACGGTTCAAATAGAACATATTTTTGAATCCTACACAGAAGTTAAGGATATCCTATTTCCTGCTAAGATAAGCACCTCTGTAATCCCCGTACGGTACGATGTTCTAAAAACGGATGAGGGTATATTCCAAAAACGAAAGCTTATAAACCTTACTTTTCTTTAGCGCCAAAAGCAAGTAACTAAAAATAGATTGGTAAGATTTTTCTTCATAAATGTAAAATACGATCTCCCCATTTACAAAGCATTGAAAATGAGAAGTTAACCCAAAAAATACCCGATAATGGGTATTTATTTTTAACATCCCTTGCCTATATTTGATTTGTTCGATGAAGTTGCAAAATAATTCGTTGAAAACACTAAAAGACAAACCAATAGCAAAAAATGAAATCCTATATTTACGAATCTCCAGATTTTTAAACCAACCAACACCAAACCAATACAACCATAATGCGTAGTTTCCCTTTTTACATACTCTGGCTATTTCTTAGTCTTCCCTTAGCAAATAGGGCACAAATACATCAAGGCTTCACCTACGACAATTATGGAGGTGTCCATAATGTGGTGGGCAACCCCGCAAATAGTGTAGAATCCAAATATAAATTTCACATCAACGCTATTTCCTATAACAAATGGAACCTTAGCGATTTTGGTGCGGTAGACCTCCTTAACATTGAAACAAAACCAAATGGTTTTAACGGATTGGATTTTAAGGAAAACAAAATGAATCCCACCAACCAAAACAACCTCACGGCTAATAGTGATGTCATGTTGCCCTCTGTTATATGGGGTTTTCATCCAAAGCATGCGGCAGGTTTAATTTGGCGTTCACGCTCTTTTACCGATTACCAAGGCTTTAATGGCAATCTGTGGACTCGGTTAAATGGTTCAGATCCAATTGCAGAAGGTGTTTCGGGCAATAGCAATTTCAATAATACGGTGCACCAATGGGACGAAGTGGGGTTAAACTATGCAACAGTACTTCTAAATTCCAATTATCATTTTCTAAAGTTTGGGGGTACGATAAAGTATCTTTCTGGTAGAGGAGGTGTGGAACTACGGGGAAACATTGACGTTGATGATGCGGGGGAACTATTGACTTCTCCAAATTCTACCGACCTTTTATATGTAAACACGTTTTCGGATACCGGAAATTTTCAAAATAATTCCGAAATGTCTCCTTTTTACTCAAATGCCTTTGGTTTTAAATTCAAGAACTTTGGTGTCGGAGGCGATGTTGGACTGGTTTATGAATGGCGCCCAAGAGAAACAAATCGTGTTGGTGTTCGAAATAGCAGTAGCGGTGTTAACACCTATAAATTACGCATTAGTGCAGCTATACTGGATTTAGGTACTATTGCCTATGGTACAAAAAATAATAATATTCGAAAAAAAGAATACACGGCATCCGATATTCCAATAGCGACAACTAGTTTAGAGGATTTTAATACTAGTTTATCGGCCATACCATCTGGCGAAAGTAATAGTACAGAACAGGGAAGTGTTTCTTTTGGCTTGCCCACCGCCCTGAACATTGGATTGGATTATATCCTTTTCAATGACAAAAATTACTATTTAAACCTCAACTACCTGCACGGCCTAACGAATAACGAAGACGAATATACCAACACGCGGGCCAACCTGTTAACCTTTACCCCGCGATACGAGACCCGTGATCTTAGTGTTTACCTACCTATAAGTTACGGCGTGTCCAGCTCAAGCATACATGCTGGTATTGGCCTCCGCTACAAGTATATAACCGCAGGCTGTGCCGCACTGAACACATTTATCGAGGACAAACCATTGAACCATATCTATGTTGGCATAAGTCTTCCTATTTTGGAAGAAGTGTTTCAATAAGCTACGGATTTAAAGAAAATATAGATGATGAGAACATTACTACTTTTATTTTTTTGTTTGGGAGGTGCCCTGGGAATGGCGCAAACCACGTTTATTCCAGATAATAACTTTGAACAAGCCTTGATTGACCAAAATTATGATGATGTACTGGACAACGAAGTCTTAACGGCAAACATTGAAAATATCACTTTCCTAAATTTAACAGGAGTGCTCACACTGGTAGAGAGTTTTACAGCCCCGGGACTGGGAATTACAGATCTAACAGGTATTAAGGATTTTGTTAATTTGGAAGTGTTATGGGTACAACAGAACGACCTTACCGTTCTAGATCTCGAAGGTATGACCTCCATTAGAGATGTGAGGGCATTTTTTAACGAGTTGGAACAAATCAACATTAAAGGCCTAACCAATTTGGAAATTATTGGTTTAAATGTAAACGAATTGAAAGCTATAGATGTTTCGACAAATACAAGTCTCAATACGTTTGATATTGCCCAAAACAACTTAGAATTTCTGGATGTTAGTGGACTGGGTAATTTAACGGCAATGAATGTGGAGGACAATCCTTTGTTGACTTGTATTCAGGTGGAATCCGTTGTTCGTGCCAATGCACTAAATATAAATGCTGCTTTCAGAAAAAATGGCGGAACGGCTTTTGGAGCCAGTTGCGCAACCACGTTCACACGTTTTCCTGATCGTAATTTTGAAACCTATCTGATAGATAACAATATAGACACGGAAGGAGGCATCCCAAACGGTTTAGTGCGTACAGCAGATCTCGCCAACGAATTAAGTCTTAATATTTCCAATCAGGCAATTACTGACTTAACAGGTCTTGAGGCTTTTTCTAATCTAGAAATTCTGGATGTAAGCAATAATAACCTTAATGCACTACGGTTACAAAATGTTTCTCTGGTAGAAATATACGCTAACAATACAAATGTACCAGGAGATGAAATTTTTTTTCAGAACATTACCAGCGGAAGCAATTTAACCAATGTAACCACCCTGGAACTACAAAACAATAATCTGGGCAATGCATCTTCTACCTTTAGTTTTGGGGGCGTTCCCAACGTACAAACATTGAACGTGAGCGGAAATAATTTTGGCACCATAATCCTAGGAGGGCAAACGGATAATATTTCCAATCTCATAGCTTCCAACTGCCCAAACCTAAACACCTTGACCGGTCTAGGTTCTTTATCGCAATTACAGGAACTGACCATTGACAATTCCAATTTTACAGCCTTGGATTTTTCTGGTTTAGATTTACTTAGCACCCTACGGGTTAACAATAACGACTTTGAATCATTAAACCTCAAAGACATTGACGACACACTCACAACACTTAATACCACAGGAAATCTCCGTTTAAGCTGTATTGAAGTGAACAGTGTGGCCAATGCCGAAGCCCAAGGAGGATGGCAAAAAGATACAACTACAGAATATCTTGTTGATTGCAACGCGCCCCAGCCTTTTACCGTAGCAGCCAATCTGGAAGGGACAGGCGCATCACCAAATTTTGAAATCACCGAAGGCAATTCCTTTACCCTGAACTTCAATGCCGATGCCACGGCTGTAGATGGCACGCAGTACACCCCCAACATACAATTTGCCCTCAATGGCACCCCTACCACGGCAGATTTCACCTTTAACGGAAATACGGCACTGCCCAACCAACCTTTTACCGTAGGTTCCACCGAACCGGACGGTAGCATCACGATTTTGGCTATTGAGGATAACAGTCCCGAGGCGAACGAAACCTATACGATTACAATAACCTCACCGGACAACAACCTTTTTAGTATAACCGACACCAGTACTTTTACAATTACAGTTGTTGATGCCCCTAGCTCTACTACCGAACCCTTATTCATTACAACCTCGTTAAAAGACCTAGGTGGCGGCCCTTACTATGAAGTAGAAGAAGGGGATATTGTTGATCTACAAATAGACGCTAACAATAATGCAAGTGAAGGTGCTATATATGACTTGGAAATTAGTTACGAAACCTATACTATAGGACCGTCCACTGGTGACTCATTTGGAGAACTATTCGTCCCAAACTTTAGAACATTGCAAAATACGGAAGAAGTAAGGCCTACATCGATTTCGCTAGCCGATCCGCAAAGGTTTACCGTAACGGAGAATACGTTAGACGGATTTTTAAGATTTGAAATCATAGATGACGTAATTAACGAAGAAACGGAAGAGCTTGTAATAACAGTGAAGGCAGTTCAAAATAATCATACCGTCTCCACGGAAGTATTTGTAATAAAAATAAAGGCAAGTGACCCCGTAACTGTAGCAATGACCCTGGAAGGCGCCGGAACAGCTCCCAATTACATCATTCAAGAAGGGGCTACTTTTAATTTAGTGGGCAACATTCTAGGTGATACGGATGAGACGTTTAACTTTATCCTAGACGATGCATCTGAAACCGCATTAAAAGAAAGGGATTTTACATTCTCGGAACCCTCCTTTTTTAGCCAAGGGTCCGGAAGTGATATCAACATACCCTTTACGGTCTATTTAGATAGTGTAACAGAAAACCAAGAATCCATAACACTTAAACTACCAAGACCAGGCGGGAATTTTATCTGGCAAAATGCCGACCAAAATACCGGGGAGCTAGAGTTTGAAGTAGCGATAACCGACGTTGAGTTTACCGCGACCATAGCCCTTACAGATGCCTTATTAGGCACTGATGGTATTTACGAAATAACAGAGGGGAATAGTTTTAATCTTTCCGTTACCGCTAATAATCTGCCACCGGAAATCGAATTTAAAGAAGTTCCTCTTTTCAGTACTCTAACCATTAATCCGGAAGCGGACAACGATATAGCCATTAGTGGCACTTTAGATCCATTCCTCTTCCAAAACAACCAAATAGCTACATTTGATGTGGTATCCGACGGCATTGTTGAAAATGAAGAAATTGTAACGATTACCTTGCCCAAACCAAAAGCTAACTACACATGGACCAACGCCAATGCAGATGGAAGTTTTACGTTTCGTATTCGCATTGTAGACGAAGCTTTTACAGATCCTGTTCAAGACTACACTATAAACTTGTTCGCTATCTCTTTAACCCTCGACGAATTTGAAGGAGAAGTGGAAACTCGTAGGCCCGTAGTAGTTGAAAATGGGGTTTACCGAATAAAGGACAACGAAACCTTGAGCATTTACCTTACCCCTGAGGTAACCACACCCGTCCAAAAAGGAATGTTGATCAATACCATAGACGGTACAGCTATTTTTAATACCGATTACCGCTCACTTAACGGTCTCAACGAAAACAATATTATAACAAATACGGGTAGGTTTAATGATATTACCTTCAATTTTGAAACAATGGCACCGGGTACGCCAGCGAAGACTTTTGCACTATCCTTTACCCCTACCACAAGAACATACAATTTATCAGGCCCAAACAATGAAGTCATTTCTTATCTTGAAAACTTGGTCTTGCCATTTGAAATTGAGAGCAGCGGTAATAGACCGGCACAAGAAATACTGTTAGAAGTTTCCGGTGCATCCGAGAACATAAGTGATGGTGACGCCATTACAACTACGTACCAAATGCTGGAAGGACAAATTTTTACTATGGAACTTAGCGCAAGGCGACCGAACGACAATCAAGGGGCGGTTTACAACATGCAGTTCAACATAAACACAATGAACAGCTCGTTGACGCCTAACGTGGATTACCGCCTAAGAATAGAAGATTCACAAGGGAACGATATGAATGGGAGCCTTGCGAACTACACGGTAAACAATTCTGCGGAATACGATGCAAAAATAACCATAGAACTTTTGGAAGACGGAGAAAAAGAAAGTTTGGAAGACCTAATTTTCAGCATTGTTCCTGATGTCGAATTTGACGAGTTCAATGGTGGTATTACAACGCTACGAACAACACTACAAGGGACCGTTACAGGTGACCAAAAGCAGTTTCGAATTACGGTGACCGAACCAGGAACAGATAAACGAATAGTGGCTTCTTTAAGCAATACGGGAGGCACTGAAGGTTCAAAGATACCCGATACCATCACATGTACTTTACTAGATGAAGGCAATAACGAGTATACGGACCATACCAGTACTATCGAAATTCCCTACACATTTGAATCCTACAATATTGATGGACTAAACTTGGAAGAAAACGAATTCAACCCTACTCCGTCAAGAAGAGTTTTTGTTTTCGAACCTGGTATATCCAAGGCTACTATTGATGTGTTGTATGACAACGAAGACTCTGTAAACGACATTGATTGTGATTATTATTATCTAAGACTGGCTGATTCTCCTTCGGCAGTGAGTAATGGAATTGTGGTTGACAAAAATCCCTATCTCATAAAAGTAGCGGACGCCTCTGAATGGTTGATTTTCATCGATTTGGATATTTCTAACGAAAAACTAATAAGACCTGTAATCAGAAATAGACACCCTGCAGATACGTATGATCAAAATAATTCGGGTATCGCAAATTTTCTCACGCAGGAAATTGTTCGATATGAGGTAGAAGAAGGCCCTGAAACTTTTTTGAATTTTTCTATAGATGCAGCCAAACCGGTGAAGCAGGGCAAGGCTTACATTCTTGAAACGCAGACAGGGGGCTCTTCAGCAAAATTCAATTCCGATTACAGCTTTCTAGGCGGTGATAATTTTCTACGAACACCAATTAACGTACTAAAGGACCAAATAGACAAAGAATTGATTTTTAAAATCAATGAGGATAATGACAGCGAAGAAGAATTTTTGAACTTGACCTTTAAGGAACCGGATACCGAAAAGAGTTATCGCTATTCAAAAAAAGATTCCAGAAGCTACGATAATACATATACCATAAAAATATTGGAAGCAATCCCTGTTAGCGTTCAAAAGAACGTAGCTGATATTCTTGAAAACGCAACAGAGGGAAGTATAGGTGAGTTTGTATTGACCGTAGACCGGAGCAACGAAAAGCCAAACGAGTCTAAGGCATTGGACATACGATTTTCTTTAAAAGATGGTGACGCCACTTTCTTTTCCGATAGTCCGGAGGAAACGGATTACCTTTTAGAGACTGAAAATTCAATTTTTTTCAACCCGACCGATGAATCGGGAATCATAAGAATCCTTCCTAATCAAACGGAGGCTAAAATCAAAATTATTCCCAGAAACGATGACTTTGACGAAAACGATGAATTGGTACGACTTAGAATCATCGATGATTTTGGATATCGTCCCAGTGCTACGCAAGGAGAAGACTCCATTATCATAATAGATGATGATGAAGCTGATTATACCGTTACGTTCGAAAATGAAGTAGGGTCATTATTTGAAGATCAGGATAGTACCTTTGAGGGTATCCTTACCATAGCTTTGGACAAAGTAAACGAGACTGGGCAACCGATAGCTATAGGCCTTACAGTTGATACATCTATGGATAATAGTGCGGTTTTTAATGAGGACTATGAATTATTTATAATTAACGCGGATGAAACCCGAAACCCAATTACCTCTATCACAGACCTTAGTGTTAACATTCCAGCAGGTAGTAAGGATGTTAGGATTGCAATCGTAGCTAAATCGGATAACAATTTTGATGAAAAAGACGAAATACTGAAAATCTCAATATCTGGTAGCCCTGTCTATGGTCCCGGCGCGAACACAGAACAAATAATAATTATTAAAAATTCCGCAGAGGACGGCACGTCAAACATTACGATTCTTGCCGAAGTTATAAGTTCCTCTTGCGATGAGGTAAAAAAGGGTAGAATACTGGTAACCAACATATCCACCTATACCATTAGTGCAGCGCTTTATAAATTTGGAGAGAGCGAGGCTATTGAGAAAAAAGAGATTGGGCCAACAACGAACGCAAACGACACCCCTGATCCTTTTGAAAATTTGGATGAAGGTCGTTATTTAATATATATAAGTAATTCTGGCACTAGCACGCTACCGGAAAATTATTCACCTCCCTCATTTGATCTAACGGTTAGATCACCTAACGATGCCGTACTTCTGAATTCTATTGCAGACAAAAATTTTAGAATTGCAAAATTGACTGTTTCTGGAAGTGAGCACTATAATGTCTGGAGGAACGATGAACTCTTTTCGTTTGAAACCGGAACAACCATGGCCACCACTTTAGAGGTTCCTATGGTTTTTGGCAGAAATGTATTTGAAATAAAGGGAGAAAAAGACTGTCAAGATGTTATTGCAACCACCTTATTCTTAAATTCCGTCCAATCGTATCCCAACCCAACAACCGATATGGTCTACATAGCAGGGTTTTTTAGTATGGAAACGGTAAACGCAAGGGTAACGGAACTAACGGGAAGAACGGTGATCAACACCCAAGAACTGAATATTGATAATGGCGTTTTAGGAGTAGACTTAAGCAACTTATCCCCAGGTGTGTATATATTGCATATCGAAACACCTAACCTAACAAGTATAGATCTTAAAATAGTAAAAAAATGAAAACCACCTATATACATACGATTCTCTTTTTGCTGTTATGTTCCTGTACAGGGGAGTTTAGCCCTACAGAAAATGCTTTTATAGAATTAAAAGCACCAATCAACAAATGCAAACAGGGTATAATAGATCCTTCCAATCCAAATATTTTAAACGTAGATTTTACATGGCAAATAGAAAATGGTCCTTTGTTGGATGGTGAAATTGTTCTAATAAATCGTGAGTCAGAAGAAGAAATAAGACGGGTGCCAATAGCGGACATTAACAGCATTACGGGGCAACAAGCGACTGTAGAGCGAGGCAATTGGTATAGATGGCAAGTTGAGGCAAAAGTAGAAGGAAATACTTTACCGGTAAAAAGTAATATAGCAGAATTCTATGCTGAGTTAATTTATGAAGAAGCAGCTCCATATCCCGTTATCATAAGAGAAGAATTAAATAATTCTGCAGTAGTTCAATTTAGTTGGGAAAGTCCAGATGCTGATCCGCAAAAAACATTCTTACGCTATGTTCTGTATCACACTTATGGGAAAACCCAAGCAGATATAGCCATCCCCGATCTAGAATTCAAAAAATTGGAACAAGAATTTACCCACTCGGATTTTACGAAAAGAGTAGAAATTCCAAACAGCGAATTTGAAACCGGATCAATACACTATTTTAAAGTTGAAAGCAAAGTTAATTTAAGAAATGGAAGCTCTTTATCGTCAAATACCTATTTTAAATTCACTGCCAAATAAAACAAAAGCGTTGCAATTAAATATTTTAAAAGTAGTCCTTTGCATTTCCTTTACCTTTCTTCAGATTGGTTCGTTAAATGCTCAAATTAACAAAAGTAACCTCTTCCATTCCCAATCCCCCCTCACCCTAAAACTAGAATACTCAAAAAAACAGCTCAAAAAAGAAACCGATAAAAAAACCCATATTCTCTCGGAGCTCATGTACAAAAATGGCGCGACTTGGGATACTTTGCCAATTACGCTTAGGGCACGTGGTAATTTTAGGCGTGGAAACTGCTTTTTCCCGCCCATTAAAATGTACTTTGAGAAAGGCAGTAATAAGGAATCGCTTTTTAAGGGGCATAAAAATGTTAAGCTAGTTTTGCCTTGTCTTTTAGAAGACAGAAGCAATGACGATGTACTTAAAGAATATTTAGCTTATAAGAGTTACGAAATTTTATCGGATATACACTTCAAAACACGCTTGGCCAGCATTGAATATACAGATACCCGTGGCCAAAAGGCAGAAATACATCCCCTAGCGGCATTTATGCCCCAACCTACCTTGGAAGAAATCAACGATTACGGGGGCGAAACGGCATTTGCTTCAAGAAAAGCAAAAACATATATTTTACTGGCCATTATTATAGAAGACGACAAAGTAGTAGCCAAGCGACATGACGCTAAAATACTGAAACGTGTAGTTCACCCATTAAACCAAGAAGAAAGGAATTCTATTACCAATGCCATGTTCCAATACATGATCGGCAATACCGACTTTTCTACGGCCTACCAGCACAATCAAAAATTACTTTTTAAGGAGGGGCAAATACTACCCGTGCCCTATGACTTTGATATGAGCGGGCTTGTAAACGCAAGTTACGCTGTAGTCTCTAACATTAACAACAGTCCGCTTAACATTAGCAAAGTAACTCAACGCCAGTTTAGGGGTTTTAAAAGAGACATGGTGAGTTTTGAAAAGGTTCGGCAGCACTTTTTACAAAAACAACCTGAAATTTTCAAGCTTTTTTCAGAGTACGAACCCTTTTTTAAAGACAAAGCAAGCTATAGAAAAGCAAAGGGCTTTATTGATAGTTTTTTCGACATTCTCAAAGATGACGTGCAATACAATAAAAGAATTCTACAAGCAGCCAGATTAAAATAGATTCTTCTATATATAGGACTTAAATGACCTCTTTGTCTTCAGGTAGCGCACCAGATGCTTATAGTATTTTATAAAACCTGCACTAAAAACGACGACGGCGATCATAGCAGTGGTTTTTAAAACCACACCATTTCTAAACAACAATAAGGTAATCCAAACCATTACGATCGCATAAACCAACAATACGCCCTTCCGTACCGTACGATAGCTTATTTTTAAACGTTTATCCAGCCAGATAAAGTAGATACTTGCCAACAAACTGAAAAGAAAAGTCAATAGTATCACCCAGAACATGGGAACCTTATACATAAAATCATTGGTAACCATCATATTGATTATATTGGCATGTATGACCATACCATACATATCCGGAACGCTTTTGCCCGCCGTAGTCTTATTTAAAGGGGTGAAATGTTTGTCCTCTACATCAAAGGAATTGCCCGTAGGGGTACCCAGGTAACCTATCAAAACTATGTTATCCTTGATAATCTGTTTGTGCTCTAAAGCCATAAAATCATCAATGGTAAAATGCATAAAGCTTTTTAAATCGCCTTTGTAATTTATAACCCTAGGGCCTTTTAGTTTCTTGTCTAGATCAAAATACTCCAATTCTTCTTTTGATAAATACGCTTTGGTGACCAAAGAGGCAAAGGATTCGTAATTTGTTCCATCTATTTGTTTGTGAGTTTCAAACTCCCGTATAACAACGTTCTGCGTATCAAAATTAAAGTTTACAAAGCCGGGCCTATTTTCAAACTTAAAAAATGGATGGTTGGTTAGGGCTTCCGAGGGTGTAAAGGCCAACGAACCCACAATTTTTTTGTTCTCCAATATCCTTGCCAACAAGGTGTCTTCCTTGGTCTTTCTAAAATCTTTTAAAATAACATCAAATCCTACAACTTTTGGGTCGGCCGCCAGAACTTCTTCTAGAGCCAAAGCAATATCATTTCTACTTTTATGCTCTATATTCAATAGAATGATATCCGGGCTTACCTTATTATTTTCATTCAGTTTTTCTGCATAATAAACGTCTAAAATACTAAAGTCACGGAGTGCCTTTGAAACCGGATCAAAAAAGGAAATATTAAAAAAAAACAGTGTAAGTAAATAGCATACTCCTAAAGATAATAGGGTGCTTAAGAAACCATCTCGCAACAACAAAAACCATTGAAAACTCTTTTTTTTATTAGCTGCCATTCTCTTTGTCTTCCATTTAAATAGCTAAATAGCTGCTAAACAATGTACCGTTTTAATGCCTAGAGCCTTCTAAAACCAAAACTACCGCACAATAGAAATTGTAAAACTATTGGCAGTCTTGATACGTGTAGAAAATCTGCACGGACAACAATTTTCGCTCGTATTTTATAAGTACGTTTCTATCACCATTACCTAAAATTTCTATTAATGCATCCGTTACGCATTTCTCGCTACGACAGGTTTTCTTCAATGTTTCACAGTTTTTAATATTATCACCTTCCTTGGTATTATCCTTCATCATTGGTGTTTCCTGATTTACCAAAAGATCATTGTCTTGTTTAAAAACATAAAACTCCGCAGTCTTTTGATTCTCCGGAATGTTTTTGTCGAATACTACCGAGGCAACACCTGCGGCCCAGTTCGTGGTACCTTTATTTAAATCTATCTTAGTATCGAATAAAGATTTAGGTGTACTTGTGTTTTCAGGATTTTCTTGACCACTTAGAAGGGTACAAATAGAAATCATTGTTAGCAGCAAAACCGTTCTTAAATTCATCTTTGTATGTTTCAATTAATATAATGCCGTATCTAAGGGTTTTAAGTTAACAAATATAATTTTTAAAATAAAACGGTTGATGCCAGGACAACAGGTGTTAACCTTCGCAATATTTATAGTCCATGCAAAGTGCATTGGCTATGTCTTTCGAAGAAAAGCCCAAGAATTTAAGTGCTGTTGTCAGTGCCTTCATCTTTGCTTGTAACTTAGCGTACTCCTCTTTTGTCAATATTTCAAAAGCATGGAACTTTACTTTGCCAAAGTCTGGGAATGCTTTTGTCGTTACCGCCCATTTATAGCGCTTTCCGGGCTTTAAAATAACGTTGTCCCTATATAGGATCAGACTAGAACTACTTGTACCTATTTTAGTGATATGGTTACTTTCTATATCCTGCAAATGAAAATATACCGTTGTTACATCCGTATTATTCTTCCATAAAAACTCAATTTCTGGTACATTCAACTTTATACTATCCATAGGCTGGGATAATCTTATGTTCCGATCTTCCCTGTAAACAACGCCTGGCCGCTGCCTATTTTCCTTCTGATTGCTAAACTGTTTCCACACATAGGTGAAATATAGTGCGGATAATGATTTACGGTCAAATTGTTTCTTATAATTTGATATGGAACTATAGGTGTACGAAGTTGGTTTGTTCAATTCAAATAATTCTCCCGACCTATTAATTAAGAAAACGGTATCCTTTTGTTTAAGGATATAGGTGTCCAGGTTTCCAAAAACCTCGCCCCTTTGCACCGGAACTTGTGTGCTTAACATAGGCTTCCCCGATATGTGAAACACAAAATAATTATCTTGTGCCGTTACCACTGATGACAGTAATAACACAACAACACTTATAAAACCTAATCGTGGTAAAAATAACCTTCCCATTTGTATCTTTTATATAGATAGTTTGCCAGTTTTTTATAGTATCCGATTAATCCCATGCTAAAAACTACGGTAGCCGTAATGGATGTTACTTTTAACAAGACATCGTTCTTGAACAATAATAAAGAAATCCAAATAAACAGAATTATAAAAAAAAGTTGAACCAGGTTAAGCCTTAATATATAGCTAGCCAATTGTCTTTTGTTTAAATATATAAAGTAGGCTAATGCCATAAACGTCAGTACAATTGTTAACAGAATCAACACCCATGTTGGCACAATGCTAATATAGTCGTTCGCCAATAACATTTGAATAATATTGGCATGGATTACCAAACCAAAGGTATCCGGAGGGTTTTTGCCAACAAATTTAGGGTTCATTGGGGTATAGTGTTTATCCTCTATATCGTAATCATGGTTCTTTGAGTCCCCTAAATAACCCAACAGTACTATTCTATCCTTCAAAAAAGATAGTTCTTGCCTGCCTATTACATCGGCCTGTTCCAACACCAAAAATCTATCCCTGTTGCCCCAGAACTTTATGGGACGTTCTTTTTTTAAACTATTTAAATTATCATTTAACCAGTTGTTTTCCAAATAAGCGTTTGTTACGGCTACCGGAAACGAAACAAGGGTATCATCCTCTGTTTTATATATCCCTTGAAAATTTCTAATAACCAAAGATTCCGTATCAAAATTAAAATTGGAGTAGCCCGCATATTGCTTACTGCTAAAAACCTTGGCATTAGTTTCCACTTTATTCTTGTCCTGTATGGTGTAGGTAAGAACAAGTGATTCATTCTTTAATTTTTCGGCTAAAAATTGATCCCAAACAGGATCCTGACTATCTTTAAAAATCACATCCAACCCTATTACTTTAGGTCCGTGTTTTTGAATTTCGCCAAGCAGTTCGGCTATTTCTTTTCGGTTTATCCTATTAATATTTACAAGTACTATATTTTCATTAAAGTCACCGTTTTCTTCGTGTAGGTTTTCTGCATAATATAGGTCTAGATAACTAAAGTCTTTAAAGGCGTTTTTAAACGGACTAAAAAAACTTATGTTCAACCCTATAAGCAATACGAGCCCAATGACCATAAAGGAAAAAAGCATGCAAAAAAATGCTTCCTTTACCAATAGCCTATTTATAAATCTAACTCTCCTCAAACTTCTGTTCTTTTTAAAGACACTGAAAAATAGGATGGCTTTATCCTTGGCCTAACTAAAAATAAGAATACCATAAAGCCTATTTTTACAAAAGCACCAGATGCTTAGTCACCGCCTAACAAAGTCATAACCTTGGGCTTATACCCCACTATTTCCTGTCCCAACAGGTCTATGAAACCGATGGCATTTGCCTTAGTGTCGAATAGTACGGTAAGTTGCCCGGCCTTACTTTTTAGAAGCAATTGATGTTCAGGATCAAACCTGCCTTTGTCGATCTGCACTTCCCAATCGTAACTGTTATCGTCTACTAGCGTATTTGTAATAGTAGTCGCCGCCGATGTGCTTAAGGTATCTACTACGGTTAACTTATTGTAATACTCGTTGGATGTCCCATCTATTAAGGTCTTACTAATTTTCAGTCTTACAATCGTGTCCGTTAGCCTTAAAATGGCAAACCGCTTCTCCTTGATCAGATTCTTGATTTTTAGGCTGTTGATTGGTTTAGATGTTTCTTGCTTTTCCGATTTCTGGGACATGCAATTGAACATCAATGAACAGATTAATAAAGTTAGACCTTTACGAAGCATTATGACCGTTTAATGTCCAAAATCATAAGTGCTAATGAGCCTTGGTCGAACTCGGCCGAAAAACTCATCTTATCCTTGCCCATCGTCATAGTATCCTTCGGAATTAACTCATCTTCAAATATCACATAGAGTTTATCCAATAATGTTCCTTCCATTTGGGTCAATTGCTCCCCTATCTTTCCAAGATCTAGCTTTTCCATAGAAAAAACTACAATGGTATATTCCTTGTCTACATCTTTGGATAATCTTGCATAAGCCCTTTTTCCAGGTGGTGCAGGAGGAAGAATGACCTCGGACTTGGATGAATTGATGAAGGGACTAATGGAATCCGCTAACGGAAATAAGGGAGAAAATTCATTATCGGAATCCATACCGAAAACATAGACATAGGCCGGTTGATTTACCTTGGTAACCATTCTATATCTAGTGTCTATAGGATATGATTCCTCCGTAACATAATCACCGATACTCTCTTCCTCCTCGATCACAACTTCTTGTGCACTGAACACCGAACCGGAGTATTCACCCTCTGCGTTGAATACCTTCATGGGTGAATTATTTCTTAAGACAAAGTCTACCTCTCCTGCCAGCACCTTTTTCTCCAAAGGTTTGGATTGCATTGGAATCATCTCAAAGGCATAGCGGGTCTGCTTTGCAAAATCGGCATACTTAATCCATATATATCCCTCATTTCCCCATCCTTCGCCCCAACTGTTTACAATTTCAAAAGAGCCACCATACTTATCATCGTCAAAACCTATAACACACATAGCATGCCCTCCCGTACTACCAAGCTCATCCGGAACGTATACATTTTTAGCGCTATGAAAAGAATTATCTACCATAAAACCAATCACGACCGGATTTCCGTTCAACAAAGATCTTTTTACGCCATCTACCTTAAAATCGATTTCTTCGTCCGATCCAAATATTCTGGCAAAATCCTTTATTTTAAATTGTTCCGCCTGTTCATAAAGATTTTCTGGAATCTTGGTTTCGCACATAACATTAAAATCCTTGTAATACGGCACTCCTTTTTCAACCATCGTTTCCATTGCCCTACCAATAAAAGCACCTTGCTGACAGTTGTAATCATTCTCTACATTGGAATTTAAATAGGTAAATACTGGTGAAAATGTACCCTCTGTAATAGAATTCGTATTCAGATTATTTGTCACCCGTGCCTCTAGAATAGTACGGGCGTAATAGGCGCTAGCCCACCCTACACAGGTACTATAGCCTTCTTGATCGCCCACTTTTGGGACAAATTGTTTTAGGGAGGCACTCGAAAACTCCGTAACCACATCTTGGAAAGCTACGTTCTTGGCCTTTAATGGTGTTTTTCCATAGGCGTCGTCGTCAAACAAAAGACCGGTACTTTGTTGTGCCCGGGCAAAAACAAAAGTGGAAATAAATAATAAAAGTGTAACTCGTAATTCCATAATTTAAGGTATAATATTCGGATTACAATTTAATGTATTTTATTAGACCCTAGAATACCTTGTAACAGGTATTTATAGATGAATTACGGATTATTTGAGGTTAATCTAAATGTAGGAGTAAAAACTTACCTATAAATTAGCTAAAATCGCCATTTTTTTGTAAGATAAATTAATTGAGCAAAAATTACCGGATGAACTATTATTTGAACTTAAATCTCCAGTTGATCTAGTTGAACAATAGAAATATATCAACAACATCTAATGATAGGAAGACGTGACTACAATGTGGCAACAAGATTAATTCCACGTTCCAAATCCACAAATAGTAACACTATATATTTCCGAGTATAAAGAAACCTTGTATATAAAACTTAAAATACATGGAGGTACGCAATAGTAAACAAAAAAGTCTGTACTATGATGAATTAATTCTTGAACAGTAAAATGTTCATTGAAATTAATGGAAGCCAAAATAATGGAGAACAATGAATTTTACAAAGTCTCCCGCTTTTTCTTTTCTTTCATAAAGGTGTCGTACTTACGTTTCGTTTTAACATACTCCCTTATACTATATACCAATAAAACGAACGTGACAAAAAGTAGGATAAAAATAAGTAGTTCCATAGTGCTATAAGGTTGTTATCTTTTTAGACACTAACTTTTCCCAAAAGTCACTTTTATCCCATAAACATAATTCATTGCTTTCTGAAAACCCTACTTGGAGGCCTAACTTTCTCCGATGCCTTTCCGCATTATTTTATTCACAAAACACGGCTACAACCCTAATGTGGTTTAATCTTATTTAAAAATACGCATTAACCTACAAGTAGGGCCTTTCAGTATCAAAATACCCTTTATTGGGTATTCGCAGAAACATGGCAAATCAATATTTTTGAAACCAAGGTTCACTAAATATTTTTACAATATGAAAAAAACAGCAGCACTAATCCTGTTCTTTTGTGTCAATTTTGGCTTTTCACAATCCTATATGGGATATACCATGGATAATTTTAGTGGTATACATAACACCATACACAACCCTGCAAATTTGGCCGATTCTAGAACTAAATGGGAATTCAATCTTTTTTCTGCGAGCGGAACCTTGTCCACGGACTATACCAATCTAACGCTTGGCAATATATCAAACCTCCTGGGAGACTCGGGCTTTGATGGTTTGGAACGTTTTGCTTCAGATCAAAATAATTTTTTATTGGATGCGGATGTCGTAGGACCTTCACTACAATTCTCCTTAAATGAAAAGAGTGGCCTTGCCTTGGTTACACGGGTAAGGGCAATAAGTAACTTTAACAATGTAAATGGAGCTCTTTTTGAAAGTATTTATGATGGTTTCCCTACGAGTTCCTTCGCCTTTGAACAGAATAATTTGGATTTCGCGACCCATGCATGGGGAGAGGTTGGTCTAAGCTATGGGCGGGTATTCCTTGCTAACCCAAACCATGTATTTAAAGGCGGGATTACCCTAAAATATTTACTGGGAGGGGGCGCAGTGCAGGGCGGTTCCAATACGCTTACGGGCAATTTTAACGACGCAACCGGTCAAGTACGCCTAGATGGCGATATATCCTACGCCCTTACCATAGACGACGGAACTACTTCCATTGACTATTTTGAAGAACTTGCCCCAGGCTTTGGTGCGGATATTGGTTTTGTATATGAATTCAGGAACGCAAAGTCCATTGCCCCCTCCAACAATAACAACCCACGCGCCTTTAACCAATATAAACTTAAGGTTGGGCTTTCTATTCTCGATTTGGGAAGTATCAACTATACGGGCACCGAGGTTACGGAGTATACAATTAACGCCAATGTAAACGCGCAAGAACTGGAGAATGATTTTATCGATATCATAGAGGACAATGCCACCGCAACCTCAACGCTACAGGATGTAAAATGGAGCTTGCCGACCACACTACAGCTAAATCTAGATTACAGCGTTACACCTAAATTATATATAAACCTAAATGTTGGACAAGGAATGGTAAACAAAAATGAATTCTTTAACAACAATCGTTTAAATCTAATTACCCTCACCCCTAGGTTCGAAAGCAGGGTTTTTGGCGCCTACCTTCCTATTTCACATAGTAGTCTAAGCAACACTGCTATAGGTCTTGGTCTTAGATTAGGGCCATTGACCCTTGGGTCCAGCAGTGTAGTCTCTAACCTTATGGGCAGCAAATCTCAACTAGCACATTTATTTCTGGGCCTTAAAATTCCAGTGTACCATAAACGTAGCTTATAAACGTTTATATCTATTTTCTCCTTACGGTTCTTACTCTTGAAAACGAATAGCTATAAACCGGCACCTCAGATAATTTAACTCAAGAAGAAACCCATTTAGAAAAGTATTACCATAACATGGCTCATCAACTAAAATAGGGCATTACCAGATAGCGCTAACTCAAATTCTAAAATATGGTTTATTGACCATGTGATAAGTCAACGTAACCTAGTTTTCATTTCTTTTCTCAAAAAATACGCGGTTACCAAGGTCGCCAGCACATCGGAAATCGGAAAGGAAACCCAAACCCCAAGTTCACCCATGAACCGAGGGAGAACCAGCACTAAAGGAATTAAGAAGAAACCCTGCCTGCTCAGTGCCAACAGCAGCGCGGGCACCACCTTGCCAATGGCCTGAAAATAAGCGGCGCCAATAAGTTGTAAGGCAATGATAGGCGTAGCCGCAAAGACCCAGCGCATGGCATTGGGCATGTTTTCCAACACATAGGCATTTATGGCCAGTTCCTGCACGGTTGCGTTTTCAGGAGTTCCCAAAAAAAGGGAAGCGATTTCCGTTGGAAATACAAATAGGCCAATAAACACCATAGAAGCTAATAACGACGCATATTTTATGGCAATGCTGATGGATTTCCTAACACGGTCATACTGTTTGGCACCATAATTATACCCTGCAATAGGCAGAAAGCCTTGGGTAATTCCAAAAACGGGAAAGAGGGCGAACATAAGCATGCGACCAATTATGGCATATACCGTTACCGAGGCCTCCCCGCCCAAATTGAAGAGAATATTGTTTAATAACAGATAGATAATACTAACGACCGCTTGGCGCGATAGGGTTACAAAACCAAGGGCACTTATTTCCTTTAAAATAACTTTGTCCAGACCAAAATGGGAAAAACTGATTTTGAGTTCCGAATTTTTGGACAGAAAGAAATATAGGATATAACTAAAGGAAAAAACATAAGCCAATGTGGTAGCCCATGCGGCGCCGTGCATGCCCCAATCAAACATATAGATGAACACATAATCCATGGTCAGGTTGGCCACCGATGGAATGATCATGGCCACCATGGCGAACTTGGGTTTACCTTCGGCGCGTATAACGGCATTGCCCATCATGCTGAGCGCTAAAAAAGGTACACCGTACAGGACTATGACATAATAGATTTTCGCATAATCGAAAATAGCTCCCTTACCCCCAAAAGCAGGGATAAGTGAATCCGCAAAAAACAGACCCAAAAGGACCATGGATACGGTGACCAAGATGGTAAGGGCAATCTGGTTCCCAAAAGTTTTAAGGGCTTTCTCCTTCCGTCCGGCACCAAGTGCTCTAGACAGTACACTTGCACCCCCAATACCTATGGCCATTCCCAAGGCACCTATAAAAAAAGAGACCGGTAGCACTACGTTGATGGCGGCAATGGCAACGGAACCTATCCAATTGCCCACAAAGATGGAATCGACCAAAATATTCAGCGACATCACCAAAATACCGATACTGGCAGGCACTGCCTGCTTGATCAGTAGTTTACCAATAGGCTCGGTACCTAATTGTTCCGATGAAAATCTAGCCATGTCTTAAAAAGGGATTTTTTCTGTCGCCTGGCCGTAATTATAGATTGTACCGAATACCCAGGTAACCATCCAGCAAGTTCACCCAGCTTCCAGCGTGGATGTAGTCCAAAAAAAGTACTTACATAACCAAAGCAACCCTTACCTGTCCACGATATAGACTGCGCAACTTATTTTAGGTAAGCCAAAGCCATCAATCCACCGGTACCACATCCAATTTTCCGGTATGTTCCCAGTTATTGACCCATTTGGCCATCACGCTTACCCAGGCATCGTTGTCGTTTAAGCAAGGAATATGCTTGTAATGTTCGCCACCAGCTTCCTCAAATTCTTCCTTGCCCTCCATGGCAATTTCCTCCAAGGTTTCCAAGCAATCGCTAACGAATGCCGGGGTAATCACCGCCAAACGTTTTACACCTTCCTTGGCCAAACGCTCAAATTCGTAATCGGTGTAGGGTTTTAACCAAGGATCACCCGCCAATCTGGATTGGAATGAAGAGCTTACCTGCTCGTCGGGAAGGCCTAGATATGCCTTTACAAGTTCGGTGGTGTCGTATACTTGGTGTCGGTAGCAGGTATTGTGGGCAACCGAGTTGATCTTGCAACAGGTGTCGTCCATCTTACAATGGAATCTGGTAGGATCGCTTTTACGTATGTGCCGTTCCGGAATCCCATGATAGGAAAACAGGATATGGTCGTACTCAAAATCCTGGAGTCCATCCTTAATACTCTCCGAAAGTGCCTTAATATAATCCGGATGCTTATAAAAAGCTGGCATGGTGGTCACTTTCATTTTGGGAAAGTGCTTTTGCTGGTCTTCCAATGTCTTCACCACCACAGTTTCATAAGACGACATGGCATAATGGGGATATAGTGGCACCAAAAGCACATCGTCCACGCCTTGGTCTTCCAGTTCTTTGAGCGCACCTTTTATGCTCATGCTACCGTAACGCATACCTAAGGCAACGGGCATTTTGGTGTGTTTTTTAAGCTTTTCGGTAAACCTCTCGGATAATATAATCAGCGGAGAACCTTCGTCCCACCAGATTTTGGCATAGGCCTTGGCAGATTTCTTGGGGCGGGTCTGTAAAATAATGCCACGAACCAAGATGTTACGCAACCATTTTGGGGCATCTATGACCCTTTCGTCCATTAAAAATTCATCCAAATACGGTTTTACATCCTTAGCCGTTGGGCTGTCCGGAGAACCCAGATTCACCAATAAAACTCCTTTCATAGCACTTTCAATTTAAGACAAAAATAAGCTTTGCTTCCTATTTATACTAGAGCGGAACGGCTAAGTTTTTTGATTGCGATATAAGATTCATCGATAGGTATAAAAAATCCTATCTTTATAAATTGAATTGTTTTATATGGAACGCATTTACTTTATCGTTTTCATCTTATGTTCATTTTTCCAAGGGCAAGCACAGCACATCACCTGCTCTCCAAAGGACAAAAGTCTTGTGGAAACCAAAATAGTAGAAACCCAAGGACTTCTAAATGCCGATTTTGGCAATACCATGGCAAGCGTTGGAAAAACTTTCTTAAAAGTCCCCTATGTAGCCAAAACCTTGGAAATTGGGACAACCGAAACCTTGGTCGTTAACCTTCAAGGCTTGGACTGCACGACCTTTATAGAGAATGTAATGGCCTTTAGCCTGATGCTCAAAAACGAACGAAGTTCTTTTAACGATTTTACCAACTATTTAGAGACTATTCGGTATAAGGATAGCAAACTACAAGGTTACGGCTCCAGGTTACATTACTTTACGGAATGGATACGAAATAACGAAACCAAAGGACTTTTAACGGATATAACGGCCGATATCGGTGGAATTGCGATAGAAAAGGACATCAATTTTATGGGTACGCACCGTGAACTGTATCCCTTTTTAAAGGACGATGCCAACTTTGAAAAAATAGTGGCCACGGAAAAAGAATTGGCCAAAGAACCCTTTTGCTACCTGCCCCAAGATCAAATAGAAGCGAAGGAACATTTGATAGAGACCGGGGACATCATCGCCTTGGCGACATCCATAAAGGGTTTGGACGTAACGCACACCGGTATTGCCGTGCGAGAAGCGAACGGCAGAATTCATCTTTTACATGCTTCCACAACATCCATGGAGGTCGAAATAACTAAAAAGCCCCTGGCCGAATATTTAAAAGGGGTAAAAAAGAATATTGGTATTTTGGTGGCAAGGCCACTGTAACTGCTTTAAATTGCTATTATTAAGCCAACTCCTTCATATACTTCTTTGGGGTGGTGCCATATTTCTTACGGAAAGCCGCAATAAAATGACTAGAGGTACTATACCCTATTCGCAATCCTATCTCGTTTACATTATATTGACCGGAGTCCAGCAATCTTCTGGCGTATTCCATCTTGTAATCGAACAGAAAGCTATACACAGAATCGCCATAAATTTGTTTAAACCCTTCTTTCAGGCGTTTAAGGCTTAGACCCACCTCCTTGGCCAACTCGCTCAAGGTAGGCGGCTCGGCCATATTGGCGATTACCAGCTCTTTTGCCCTACGGATGCGTTTTACGTTGTCCTCATCTACCAAAAACGGGCACTGCTCTATATCTGTGTCTGTGCTTTTATTAAAATAGAGCGATATCAATTCATAAACCTTTCCTTTGATATATAGTTTCTTAATCGTAGGGTGCAAATTATAGTTGATCATTTGACTAAGCACTACCGCTATTGCCGGCGAAACCGTTTCTTGGGCATAGTACTTTTTCTCCTTGTTCTCGCCGTCCAAAAATGGAACATAGCTGGCTTCCTCGGAAAAAAGGGAATGGAACTTACGAATGGTCATAACCACGGATACCATCCAGGAACCTGGCGATAAAGAAAGGTTGAGGGGCAAATCTTGTTGTGTATTATAAAGTAGGAGGGAATTCTCCTCGGAAACATCCAAGGCATAATTTCCGTCGTTAAACAAGAATTTACCCCTTCCCTTTAGGCAAAAGTGAAATTGGATGTACCGTTTGTTGATCTCCCGCTTTATTTGGACATCTGCCGTCCTATCGTTCTGAATTTTAAGTACATAAAATCCGTCATCGATCAAAATTTCCTCAAATGAACCTACAGCGACATTTTTTAATTTCATTTCAAAGTGATTTATCTATAATCTATTTAGATTCTTTCTAAATAAGACAGGTCTTAATCCTTGTAATTGGTATAAAAATAGGGTATTTCAACCTAAAACTGATGAATTACATCTAAAAATACGTTAATCGATATTAATTGTTCCTCTAGCGTTACTTTTATAAAATCCTTGCTCTTATTTTTGTTCCGCTCTATGAAGGACTATCATATTTCCAAACACAACTCCTTTTACACCATTGGCCTTAACTACAAAAAGGCGGATGAAGAGGTGCGTGGTATGTTTAGCCTTAGCGAAAATTCGATAACCGCATTATTACAAAACGCAAAGGAGCAAGGCTTGGACGGGCTTTTGGTAACCTCTACCTGCAACAGAACCGAACTTCATGGCTTTGCGCAACATCCATATCAACTTATAAAATTACTTTGTGATCACTCCAATGGTTCGGTAGAAGAGTTCCAAGACGTTGCTTACGTATACAAAAACAATGAAGCTATTGCACATTTGTTTCGGGTAGGCACTGGATTGGATAGTCAGATTTTGGGAGATTTTGAAATTATAAGTCAGCTCAAGCAAAGTTTTAACCGATCAAAAAAATTAGGTATTGCCAATCCGTTTTTGGAGCGCTTGTGCAATGCCATCATCCAGGCAAGCAAACGCATAAAGAACGAAACGGAAATTTCTTCTGGAGCCACTTCGGTCGCTTTTGCATCCGTTCAATATATTCTAAAAAACGTATCCGATATTGCAGACAAGAATATTCTGCTTTTTGGTACCGGGAAAATTGGGCGCAACACCTGTGAGAACCTTATTAAACACACCAAAAATCCACATATTACCCTTATTAACCGAACCAAGGAAAAGGCCGATAAGGTGGGTGGTAAATTTAACCTTACCGTTAAGGATTACGGCGATTTACAAGCCGAAATTCGAAAAACCGACATTTTGGTCGTGGCTACCGGAGCACAAAAACCAACGGTGTCCCCGGAATTGATACATACCAAAAAACCATTGTTGATACTAGACCTTTCCGTTCCTAAGAACGTAGATGAAAAAGTAGCACAATTAGAACATGTAACGGTCGTTTATCTTGATCAACTCTCACAAATGACCGATGAGACCTTGGAACGAAGAAAACAATTTATACCGAAGGCGGAAGCCATTATTGAAGAAGCAAAGTTCGATTTTACCCAATGGTTGGAAACGCGCAAGTTTGCACCGGTCATAAAAGCATTGAAAATGAAGCTCAACACCATGAAGGTCGAAGAGTTGGATTATCAATCCAAAAAAACAGCCGGTTTTGATGCAACACACGCAGAGATGATATCCAACCGTATCATTCAAAAAATTACAAAGCAATTCGCAAATCACCTAAAGGACGATAACGTGGACTCGGACTCCAGTTTAGAACTTATCCGACAAGTATTTCAAATAGAACTGGAGCGCAAATGAACAGAACCATTAGAATAGGTACCCGCGATAGTGAATTGGCACTATGGCAGGCAAACGAAGTTAAAGACCAACTCAAAGCCCTAGGGCATACCGTCCAAATCGTAAAAGTAAAATCTACCGGAGACCTTATCTTAGATAAACCCCTATACGAACTGGGTATAACGGGAATCTTTACTAAAACCCTGGATGTTGCCATGTTAAACGGTGACGTAGACATTGCCGTACACTCCATGAAAGATGTTCCTACTGCGCTACCACAAGGAATTGTACAAGCGGCCGTCTTAAAACGCGCCAACTATTTGGATATCCTGGCCTACCATGACAACGAGGAATTTTTGGGTCAGCGCGAAGGTATCATTGCTACCGGAAGTTTAAGAAGAAAGGCCCAATGGCTCAACCGATATCCTACACATACGGTCGTAGACCTAAGGGGAAACATCAATAGCCGACTGGAAAAACTGAACAACAGCGATTGGAACGCGGCCATTTTTGCGGCAGCCGGATTGGAACGCATAGGTTTGGAACCCAAAAATACGATCGGTCTCACATGGATGCTTCCTGCGCCCGCACAAGGCGCCATAATGGTGGTGGCCATGGAAAACGATGAGGAAGTACGTGACATTTGTGCGCAACTGAACCATGAGGAAACAGATATCTGTACCCGATTGGAGCGTGAGTTCCTTAGGGAATTGGAAGGTGGATGTTCTGCACCCATCGGCGCTCTGGCCTATATAGATAAAGATAATGTGGTGAACCTGAAAGGCGTACTCTTGACCGTAGACGGTTCTAAAAAACTGGAAGCCGCGTTGACAGCACCGTTGGGCAAACACCAGAATCTGGGTATAGATTGTGCGAAAAGTATTTTGAGCCGTGGTGGAAAGCGTCTCATGAACGAATTGTCCAACAGCATCCTAAAAACCCAGATATTCTCTACCAAAAAACTGACCAACGCACAATTGCAGCGTTTTGATAGTACTATTCGCGTAGATTCAGAGGATTTCATAAAAATTAGTCCGAACAGGGTATCGCCCATCGTACTTAAAAAGAAGGTCAGAAATGCCATATTCACAAGTAAGAATGCGGTAGAAGGCCTCTTGACAAATATAAGTGCCGATGAGCTCCACTTTGAGAATATCTATTGCGTAGGCCGTAAAACAAGACGACTTATCCAGAAAAAGATAGGTAAGGTAACGCACTTTGAAAACTATGCCGCAGACCTAGCGAACCATTTAGTGGAATATATAGAAGGTACAGAAGCCACGCACTTCTGCGGAAACCTAAGCTTGGACGAGATTCCTAAAACTTTGGGAGAAGCGCACATTACGGTGCATAGTGTTGAGACCTATAAGACAAAGTTATCCGGACAAAAAATGGACGATGCCGTCGAAGGGGTGTTGTTTTTTAGTCCGTCTGGTATTGATAGTTACTTACAAAACAATAGACCGAATAAAATTGCCTATTGTATCGGGGAAACTACCGCTACCGAGGCAAGAAAACATTTTACGAATGTTAAAGTTGCAAAGATACCAGATGTAGAAAGTGTAATTGATTTGGTGAACGAGGATTACGAAGCCCCCTAACCCCCAAAGGGGGAACTCTCATGATGTTGGGTAAAAGTTCTTTTTATATATTGCTTGAAACGATTTTACAATGCCAACATTTCTAATCCGTTATAGACATGTGATTTTGATGCCTTCTATAAAGATTATAAAAAAACAAAATTAAGGTTGAATAAAATCTAGGATGCGGCTCCTCCCCTTTTTTCAAGGGGAGGTGGATTCCGACCCATTTCGGGAGGAAGACGG
This sequence comes from Maribacter chungangensis, assembly GCF_042676845.1. Taxonomy (NCBI): domain Bacteria; kingdom Pseudomonadati; phylum Bacteroidota; class Flavobacteriia; order Flavobacteriales; family Flavobacteriaceae; genus Maribacter; species Maribacter chungangensis. Next base: position 194,338 of record NZ_JBHTHY010000003.1, on the reverse strand, counting down.
AGGGGTATTTTCGGAATGCGGGAAGTTTGTTTAATTTCAAATTTTAAATCGCAAAAATTAAGAGTTGAAAGTGATATTTGATGGTGGCTTTACAATATTAAATACACTCCAATAGTGCGTCAAAAATAGGCAGCTTAGAAAACAGACCGACATAAATTTGGTTCAATTAAATGCCATAAAAGCGATACTGTAATTTAAATAGACACTTCATTAGAGATAAAAAAATACCAATAGCTAACAGTTGATTATGATCAAGAACGATTTATTTTTAAGGGCTCTAAAGGGCGAAACCGTTGAAAGGCCTCCGGTTTGGATGATGCGCCAAGCAGGGCGTTACTTGCCGGAATTTATGGAAATAAAGGCAAAATATGATTTCTTCACCCGCTGCCAAACACCGGAACTGGCCTCGGAAATTACCGTACAGCCGATCAGAAGATATGGTATGGACGCCGCTATACTCTTCTCCGATATTTTAGTGATTCCACAAGCGATGAATATTGAAGTGGAAATGAAACCGAATTTTGGACCTTATTTACCAAATCCCGTTCGCTCTCAAAAAGATTTGGATTCCGTTATTGTTCCCGATGTGGATGATGCCTTAGGTTATGTGATGGAGGCTATAAAAGCGACCAAGGAAAAACTGAATGATGAAATTCCGCTTATTGGTTTTGCAGGTTCGCCATGGACCATTTTATGCTATTGTGTACAAGGGCAAGGCAGTAAGAATTTTGATAAGGCCAAGGAACTTTGCTTTACACAACCCATGGTTGCACATGAGCTTTTGCAAAAAATAACCGACACTACCATAGCGTATTTAAAGGCCAAGGTAAAAGCAGGTGTCAATGCCGTACAGGTATTCGATTCTTGGGGAGGCATGCTTTCCCCAACCGATTATCAGGAATTTTCCTTCCAATACATACAGCAGATTATTGATGCCTTAAAGGATGAAACCCCTGTGATTGTTTTCGGAAAGGGCTGTTGGTTCGCTTTGGGCGATATGGCGAAATCCGGGGCTAGCGCCTTAGGAGTAGACTGGACCTGCTCCCCGCGGAACGCTCGATATCTTTCAGGAGGCAACATAACACTACAAGGGAATTTTGACCCATCACGTTTGTTATCGCCCCCGGCGGAAATCAAAAAAATGGTGACCCAAATGATCCATGAGTTTGGAAAAGATCAGTATGTGGTAAATCTTGGTCATGGTATTTTGCCCAATATTCCTTTGGACAATGCGAAGGCTTTTGTGGATGCGGTAAAGGAGTATAGGCCTTTGTGAGATATTAGAAGTTAGACGTAAGATTTAGGATTTCAGACGAAAATGTGCTTGATGTATAGAACCCTCTAAGAACATCCCTTTAGCCAGAGCAAGATTCACGCTAGGGGCATTACTGCTAACGCTTTCCAATCGCGCTTGTTTGCAACGAGTGCCCACAGCGGTAGGCCCTTAACGAATGGTAAAAACATAATTGTGCCGCTGTGGATTTCTTTTGTTTTATATTTATGCTGTTGGCTTACTTGCTCCCGGCAGGGAGGCTCGGAAAGTCCTTGGGTATAAACTCCCCACGGTAAAACAATTAATACTCCATTAGCTCCAGTGAACTTAAAGGTAAAAGGTTTCGAAATCGCTCCCATCCAAGAAAAAGATGCTTGGCGACTTTGTGATTTTATGGTCGCCAATAGCGAGCGTTTTAAAAATGATTTTCCCGGAACGCTAAAGCAAAACTTAAACCCTACGCTATCGGCATTATTTGTTCAAGAAAAAGCACGACAATTTACTGCCGGTCAAGAATTCCTATTTACTGTAAAAGAGCAGGAACATAGAACCATTATCGGGTTGATCTATGTCAAAGAACTGCAAAAAAAGGAAGGGCAGGGTGAACTGGCGTATTGCATTGGCTACGAACATGAGGGTAAAGGACTCATGACACGTTTTCTAAATCAAATTATTCCTTGGGCCTTTACTAAACTTGGGCTAGGCACACTACAGATTATTGCGCATAAAGACAATAAAGGAAGTACCCGAATTGCCGAGAAATTGGGTTTTTCATGGCAGGAAACCCTTCCAGAAGCGCACAAAAGATATAATGGGGATGTGGTAGACATGGAACGCTACGAAAAATACCGAAAAGTATAATGAAGGTTTGGAATACGTTAAAGCGTATTAACATTAAAAGCTTATGGCAGCTGATCGGCCTTAGTGTCAGGAACCCGCTCTTTCTATATCCTACTTTTTTGGCTACCAAAGAGTGCATGCGCATTTCAACATTACACTACGGCAGGGAACATTACCGCAATACTCCGGCAAACGCTTTTAGGCATGCCTTTTGGAATTACCTGATTGCACGCTCTTGTGCGAAATGGAGCAACAACCCTTCTAAAGTGCTTCAATGGACTAAAGCAATAACCGACTGGCATGAAAACGCCTTTGTAAATAGGGAACTGCCCAGACTAATGGATCTGCACAATAACGAAATCGGCAGAACGATATATGTATACCATAGCGCCGAACATTTCGAAACGATCATTGAACTCCTTAGGACAAAGACCCGCAATGCCCTTCAGGTTAAAAATGCAGAGGCAATCACTTTGGCTCCCGATAAGCTCGTTTATCTTTATCCAGCATCGAATACTATCGAGTAACGGATGGATATCCGGTGTACTCAAATTTTATGATAATCTTACAAACATAATTTCATATCTTGGGATACACTAAAATCACACCATGAAAAGAAAACACTATTTCACAAGTCTCCTCTTTTTAGTCTGTATGGGACTTGCTTCCGCACAGCTTACAAAAGTAGCCTCCGTAGAGGGTATCACGGAATACCAAATGGATAACGGTTTAAAAGTTTTATTGTTCCCAGACAATTCTGCTCAGACCATTACCGTAAACATTACCTATTTAGTAGGTTCTCGCCATGAGGGCTATGGTGAAAAAGGGATGGCACACCTTTTGGAACACATGGTTTTTAAAGGAACACCCAATCACCCGGATATTCCAAAGGAACTGAGCACACGCGGGGCCAGACCAAACGGTACCACTTGGTACGACCGTACGAATTACTTTGAAACCTTTAATGCCACTGAAGATAATCTAGACTGGGCTTTGGATTTGGAGGCCGATCGCATGGTAAACTCCTACATTGCAAAAAAAGATTTGGAATCCGAATTCTCGGTGGTTAGAAACGAATTTGAAAGCGGGGAGAACGACCCGACTGGTGTACTGATGGAAAAAGTAATCAACAGTGCTTATCTCTGGCACAACTATGGAAATTCAACTATCGGAAACCGTTCGGATATAGAGCGGGTACCCATAGAAAACCTGAAGGCCTTCTATAAAAAATTCTACCGTCCGGACAATGCTGTATTGATGGTTACCGGAAAGTTCGAAGAAGAAAAAACCCTTGCGCTCATAGAAGAAAAATTTGGAAAACTAGTAAAGCCTACGACGCCTTTACGGGATTCCCATACCGAAGAACCTCCACAAGACGGTGAAAAATCGGTTTCCGTGAGTCGCGTTGGCGATTTACAGATCGTTAGTGCACTGTACCATACTCCGGCAGGTTCGGATCCGGATTACGCTGCCATGGCCATTGTTGAGGACGTATTGACCAACGAACCCTCTGGCCGACTCTATAAAGACCTTGTAGAGGCTAAAAAAGCGTCTTCCCTCTGGTCTTTTTCTCCGTTTACCAAAGAACCGGGCTTTTTCTACATCAATGTAGATGTGCCATCGGATAAAAATGCCGATGAAGTGGAAAGCATTTTAAAGGGTACATTGGATAATGTGAAGGACAACCCCATCACCCAAGAAGAATTGGAGAGGGCAAAATCAAATTTGTTAAAACAAATTGACCAAGTAAACAGAAATTCGGCCTATCTGGGCACTTATATGAGTGAATTTATAGGTGCCGGGGATTGGAGACTGGCTTTTATTCACCGAGACCGTATTGAAGCCATGACCCTAGAGCAGGCCAACGCGGCAATGACCAAGTACCTTATCCCCACGAACAGGACCACAGGCCGTTTTTATCCTACTAAGGAACCTGTTAGGGTAGCCATTCCGCATACCGAGGATATTGCTGCACTTGTAAAGGATTACAAGGGAAGGGAGGCCCTGAGCACAGGAGAAGCCTTTGACGTTGGCTACGATGCCATCGAAAGCAGAACGAAAAAAGGAACCTTGGCCAATGGCGTAAAATATGGATTTATTGAAAAAAAGAACCGTGGTAATACCGTAACCTTAAGCTTTAGCGGGAGAAACGGAGACGTAAAATCCTTAATGAACAAAGGCGTAATTCCTAGATTTACAGCCCAAATGTTAGATAAGGGTACAACTACCAAAACCCGCCAACAAATAGAGGACGAATTAAGTAGAATAAAATCCTCTATAAGTTTTAGGGGTACCAACGGTAATATCTATGCTAATATTTCCTCTACCGAGGAATACCTAATGCCAGCCCTTGAGCTCATGGCGGAGCTTCTTAAAAACCCTTCTTTTGATGCTGCCGAATTGGAGAAATTAAAGACCGAGGAATTGGCGTATCTAGAAAGCAACAAAACTGAACCTCAGTTTTTGGCTTCGCAACGCCTGTCGGAAATCAATAATTCCTACCCAAAAGGTCATCCCCTATATAGTATGAGCATTGCGGAACAGGAAGAAGCCATCAAAAACTTGACCGTGGAAGACTTGAAAGCTTTTTATAATGAGTTTTATGGTTTAGGAAATTCAATTTTAGTAAGTATTGGCAACCTAGATTCTGAAAAAGTATCCAAGTTCATAGAATCCGAGTTTGCTAATTTTAATAGCAAGAACAGCTACACAAAAATCAGTGACCCGCACAAACCTGTTAAAGCGATTAATGAGAATATCATTACACCGGACAAACAAAATGCGATGACCCTAGGTTTTATGGACGTAAAAATCAGTGAAAACCATAAAGACTACGCAGCATTGAACGTTGCGAGCTCTATTCTTGGCGGCGGCTTCCTAAATTCACGTATTGCAGACCGTTTACGTCAAAAAGATGGTGTTAGTTACGGAGCAGGAGCAGGATTTCAGGCCGATGGCGATACCGAGGACCAAAACTCACAGTTCTATATCTATGCAATCTATGCACCTGCGAACTACGATAAGGTACAACTAGGGTTTAAAGAAGAAATCGCTCGGTTTATTGAGAACGGTATCACACAAGAGGAACTGGAAAACGCCGTAAACGGATGGACACAGGCACAGAACGTTTCCAGAGCGAAGGACAACGAACTGTCCAGTCTTATCAATAATAACATCTTTTACAGCCGGGATATGAGCTTTCATAAGGAGCTTGAGGCTAAAGTTGCCCAACTTACGGTAGCTGATGTCAACGCAGCTATTAAAAAATATATTCGAACATACGATAAGTGGTCAGTCGTTAACGCCGGGGACTTTAAATAATGGTATACTTTTAATAAAAAAAGCAGCATCCTATATGATGTTGCTTTTTTTTTGCCCGATACCCAGTCTAAAAAACTCTTTTTAAAAGCTTAATTTTGCAGTAGTTTATAGCGAGGCACTCAGCCAATCGGATTCTGTTGAACTTGTTTGGTTTAAGTTTATAATCGTTAGGAATATAAATTGGTATCAGATGTGCCGGTTCTTGCAAACCTGATAGATCTCTCGAGAACCGGAAATTCCTGACTTCAAAAAATAACAAATGAAAATTCGCCCTCTTGAAAAGGATAAGCACTACCACATATACAATAGGGAAATTAACGGTATTACTATTTTTAAAAATGATGAAAACAAGCGTTATTTTTTAAGATTAATGCAGAAACATATAGCTGAAAACGTTGGGGTTTTAGCTTACTGCTTAATGAACAATCACTTTCACTTTGTTATACAGGTAAAAGAAGATGAAAAACTGGTTTCCCAGTCCTTTTCGAATCTTTTTAATGCCTACGCCAAAGCGTTTAATAAACAAGAAGATAGAACCGGAACCCTGTTCGAAAGACCTTTTAAACGTAAGTTGATAGAAGATGAAAATTATTTAAGAAATGTCATCGTTTATGCGCATACAAATCCTGAACGTCATGACGCTATTGGTGATTTTCGGAATTTTGAATGCTCGTCCTATGCCATCTTTTTATCAAAAAATAAAAAATACCCTCTTAAAATCGAAATTAATGAAGTCTTGTTGCTTTTTGATAATCTAGAAAATATGGATTATGTACATGGCGATAGTCTTGGCAAACAACAAACGAACTTAGACCTGTCAGGTTTTTAAAACCTGACAGGTCTATCCAATGAAACGAAACAGACAGGTCTTTCCAGCAACGAAAGTCTTGAAGGTTTAACCAAACCCCAAAAACAATCAAATGAAAGACACATTTTTCTCCTATATCCAGCAACTACAGGACACCATTACCTCAAAACTGGAAGAAGTTGACGGCAAAGCCAGGTTTAAGGAAGATCTGTGGGAACGATCGGAAGGCGGTGGCGGAAGAACACGGGTGATTGAAAATGGAAACGTATTCGAAAAAGGGGGCGTAAATATCTCCGGGGTACACGGTGAACTGCCTAAAAGTATGCAAGCCTATTTTGGTGTTGAAGATGCCGATTTTTATGCCTGCGGATTGAGCTTGGTGCTCCATCCAAAGAATCCTATGGTACCCACTGTACACGCTAACTGGCGGTATTTTGAAATGTATGATAAGAAAGGGAACATCGTAGACCAATGGTTTGGTGGCGGACAAGACCTTACCCCATATTATCTGTTCGATGAAGATGCATTACATTTCCATACCGTATGCAAGGAAGCCTGCGATAAACACCATCCCGACTTCTATACTACATATAAAGCACGGTGCGATGAGTACTTCTGGAACACCCACCGAAACGAAGCTAGGGGTGTAGGCGGACTCTTTTTTGATTATTGCAAGGCCAATGAGGAAATGAAAATGACCGACTGGTATAATTTCGTTACCGAGGTCGGCAACAGTTTTTTAAATAGCTATGTTCCGATTGCTGAAAAAAGGAAAGACCTACCGTACAATAAAGCGCAACGTGATTGGCAGGAAATTAGGCGAGGGCGTTATGTGGAGTTTAATTTGGTACATGACAAGGGAACCTTGTTCGGTTTAAAAACAAACGGGCGGATAGAAAGCATTTTAATGAGCCTACCGCCACATGTGCAATGGCGCTATGACCATCAGCCTGAAAAAGGAAGTAAAGAAGAGCGATTGCTCAAGGTTTTAAAAGCCCCTAAAACCTGGGTGTAATCGTATACGATATGCCGAAGAAAGGAAAAGCAAAGAATACGGTCAATAAAGCCAAGCATTCCAAGCTTATGGACCGAAAGAAAAATAAGCTGAAAAAAGAAGCTACATTACGTAAAGAACGGTTGAAGGCAATTCTGGATAAATCGAAAGAAAAGTAGTGGCACTATTCGTATATATGCGCAAACAATGATAGAAAAAAGACTACAATTACAAAATACACCAAAAAGTATATTAACCCAATAATTTCTTGACCATGCCATTTTCAAAAGAGTTCAAAGAGGCGTTATCGGAACTCCCTTCCAAAGAAAAGGACAAGTTGCTCTTACGTTTATTAAAAAAAGATCTGAAATTGGCGGACAGGCTATTTTTTGAACTGGTTGACAACAGAACCGTAGATGAACGAAGGGCAATCATGGAGCAGCGGGTACTAGAACAGACAGCATATTTTACGAGTCGCTATTACAGTCCTGGCTATCTCATGATGGATTTAAGATACCTTAGTGGAGAAATTACGGAGCATGTAACCATAACCAAGGATAAGTTTGGTGAGGTAACTTTAAACTTGACCATGTTAACTACTGTACTGGATAAAACCAATGCTAAAATAGCTGGGGCAGGCCTCCAAAAAAGTCAAAAATTTTGTATCTACGTTATCGCTCGCACTTTTAAACTACTCCTGCTTATAGCTAAAATGCATGAGGACTATCAACTGGACTTTAAACCTGAAATAGAACAATTAGGCCGTTTGATAGGACAAAACGACCTATTGATGAGAATGGCGATACACCACGGACTTGATGTAAACTGGCTTACACAATTTAATATACCCAAAGATATTGTGGAAATCCACAAAGACCTCAGAAGCCGGGGATATCTAAAATAAACTGGCATGAAACAAAAGATATATCAAATTGATGCGTTTGCGGATACGGTTTTTGGTGGAAATCCCGCCGCAGTCTGCATCCTAAAAGAATGGCTCTCGGATGAATTGATGCAAAATATAGCAGCTGAAAACAACCTTGCTGAAACCGCCTTTGCCGTTGCCAATAAAGATTCCTACGAATTAAGATGGTTTACTCCGGAATTGGAAGTAGACCTTTGCGGCCACGCGACCTTGGCAAGCGCATTTACGTTGTTTGAATACTACGGGCATACAAATCATACCATTCGGTTTGTATCACCCAGAAGTGGAGAACTATTAGTAGTCAGGAACCCGGACGGTAGCATGACCATGGACTTCCCAACGGATGAACTGTTGGCCGTGGAAAATCAAGAAAACATCAACAAAGCCATTGGAAAGACACCTTCAAAGACCATTAAAGGCAAAACGGATTTCCTTCTTATTTATGAGTCCCAAAAAGTAATCGAAACCATAACGCCCAACTTTCATTTATTGGACCAGTTGGACTGCCGTGGGGTCATTGTTAGCGCACAGGGAAAAGAAGTGGATTTTGTATCCCGCTTTTTTGCGCCCCAATGTGGCATTCCAGAGGACCCTGTTACGGGCTCCGCGCATACCACCCTTACACCCTATTGGTCCGCTCAACTGGGCAAAACCAGACTGACAGCAAAACAATTATCCCAACGGGGTGGCCATTTAAGTTGCGAATACTTAGGTAACCGAGTGAAGATATCCGGAAAGGCGGTTTGTTATTTGGTAGGGGAAATAGAGATATAGCAAACAGTTGCGAAGATTTTTATTTGAACTTTTTGGAACAAACCCTAAAAAGCTCCTCCCTTCAGACGAAGGGAGGTGTGCGCCTCTGACGTACGGAGGGTTTGACCACGCAATAGATTACCTTAACATAAACAACTTATATCGTGAACCAGTTGACCAAAATCAACCCCCCCTTTTCTTCCTTAAAGCGAAATTCATTCTCCCCTTTATCCAAAGAGGAGAGCTCTTTTATCGACAGACTCATCACTTCCAAATAACAGTCTTCTCCGAAACTTCCTCAAACTGGTAGCGCATGTGCGCAAAACGTGCTTTCAATAGGTGTTTTCTACCTTCCAGATTTCGGGTAAACAGAATTTTGGAACCATCTACATGGGTGTTCCAGTGCTTTTTAAACTGTACGGCATCTTCCTTTCTTCTTGCAAATTGGGTTGGCACCACATAATAGCTGCGAAAGCCCAATTTTCTTTTTATCCAACTCTGGCCTACCAATAGGTATCTTGGATTTTCTATTGGCGCTATGATTTCATCCAAAAGGCTAACGAACAGATTACAGTCATGCTGATTGGCACCTTCTAGATATATCATAAAAGTCCCGTTCACGTTTTGCTCGGAAATGATACGTAATGCATCGGATTTTGTAGTCAGTAGGTTTTTACTCTTTAATTGAGCCAATACTGCGGTGGCAATCTTTTTCGTCTTTTTAAACTGGTTCCCAAAAAGAAAATACACTTTTAAAGCCTTAAGGGTCTTTGGACCAAAACCTACCATAATAGCGCTTCCCAACAGATACACAAACGAGAGCCATCCTTTGTTGAGTAGGGCACCAAAATTCTTCAGCATAAATTCCGGCAGAAACAAGGTTATCCCTGTTATCACTTGAACTGACAAATATTTAACCGCGTTCAAGCCCGCCAAACGTTTGGTTTTCCTAAACGGAACTTCTTTTTCGTAAGGTACCTTTAATGCCCGTATCAATACATTGCCACTTGCGATGGCGGTATCCCAACGATTTTTTAATACCGAACGGTTTTGAGCCTCCTGTAACATACCCGTATTCAAGGCATCTATATCTAAGTCGGCATTCAATTTTTCCGGTAATCCCAAACGTGCCAAGCCGTTTTCAATATAAGGTTCGTCGTTTAGGGATACACCGTTAAAAGCCTGAAACCGTTGTTTCAATTTCTCCATGTCCTTACCACCATCTTCCGTGGTAGGATCAAGACAGGCCAAATGCCATATCGCTCCCGTTTTATTTTCCACATCGGCATCGACCCGTATGGCCCTTCCTCGCATTTGATTGGAAGAAACAAAGGAGCCCACGTACGATGCCAAAACCAAGGTGTTTATGCTGGGTGCGTCCCAACCTTCGCCCAATAAAGCCTTCGTACCAATAAGTATATTTATAGTTCCATTTTCAAATAATTTGGTCACAGCAGCCACTATTTTGTTTTTGCCACTTTCAGGAACGTTTATGAAATAGTAGTCTTTTACAAAATCAAGGGCCTCAGTTCTAAGATTACTTTCCGGCATTACTGATCTTAACTCTTCCAATGCTGTCCTATGCAAAATGATGAGTGAACCGGTTAGCACACCTACCTGAGTATCAAATCCATCTTGCGCCATTAAGAAATGAAAGATAGAAACGACACCAAGTTTGTTCAGTTTACTGAGTTCTTTCCCCTTAAAATCTAGAAATTCCTTCCGAATATAGTCGGTCAAGACTACTGCCCTGGTTTCCGTTTTTAAGTATTTTGATGTATCCTTAAGTATCTCGTAGATACTCTTTAATTTACTGGGACTGTTGGCCAAATTGCGGTACAAATCTTGGTTTCCGATAAAATCGACCTTCTTCCTTTCCAAAACTCCAATGGTCCGCAAGGCTTTTTCAATAGGCATTAAGATAGACTCGTGCGCAACAAAATTATCCCGTTCATTGACCAAAACCTCTTGCAACAAACATTGTGACCATTCGTAGGTAAAGGAAGGAAAGTCAACATCCTTGGTTTTAAATCCCAGTATGTTGAGCTTGGCCGGTTCAATTTCGTGTCCGGTAGCTCTCAAGTAGATGAGTATGGAGGAGAAAAAACTTGGGTTTTCATAAATATGTTCCAAAGACGTTTCCGAATTCTGGTAGATTTCCAAACTCATTAAAAAAGACTGAAAGGTATCGTTTTCTAATAAGTCATTTGTAAAATCGATGATCTGCTCCCTGTAGCTCACAATATATTTGATCTGGGCATCGTCCGGTCTGGAGAAATAAATAAAATCCTGATGCGGGCATAAATCTTCGTTTTTAATCAAATCGGGCACTGCGATTTCGTCATCTATGGGCCCACATAATTCAAAATACCGATTGATTTCCAAGGCCGAACTATCATAAGGAGGGGTGGCCGTTAAGGAAACTATGGTTAAACCTTCTATCCCTTTTAACTGAAATAGGCAGTTCCACCATTCATTTTTTAAGTGATGTGCCTCATCCAGCACCAAGGTTTCAATGTTGTGTTTCTTAATGAACTGGACTAGTTGCTCGTTAGCGTTTTCGCCAAACGACCTATGTAGCGCAAATAAGGACTGATATGAGGAAAAGGTAAGGAGCGCGGGGTCTTTTATCGAGAGGGAAAGGACATCGTTTGCAGGAGCGGGTTCAAAGAAATCTACCAATCGGTCTCGCCATTGGTTCCGAATCGTAAGAGTCGGCGCCAATACCAAGGTTGGCTTACCAATGCGCAGTAGCATCTCCAAGCCTAATATCGTTTTACCCGAACCCGGAGGGGCGATTACATGCAGATGGTTGTCCGTAATGTGCTCCTGAAAACCGTCCAGAAATTTTCCTTGGTAATCTCGCCAAGGAAATTTGAATGTTAACGGGGTGTTGAATAAAGACAAATGCTTTGGGTTTTAGGCTTGTTGCTACAGGATAGTGGAATGGAAACGGTCTGATGGAACCTATTATTGCTATTTAAGCTGATTTGTTTGAGTTACTGCCTACGCGTTACCAACATAGTTTGTCATCCCGAGGTACGAGGAATCTCTTCGCAACAGTGTGTGGGATTCCAAGATGGGTTAGTCTATGGATGCTTGGCTTGCGTTCCACCCCTTCCGTCAGCTGTCCTCCTACGGGGATCGCTGCCACCTTCCCCTGCTAAGGGAAGGAGCTTTTTTTCTGAACGGAACTCTGTCATTTCGAGGCACGAGGAATCCCTACTCAACAGTGTGTGGAATTCCTCCTTAGGTCGGAATGACAAACTGCTTGATGAAACACTTACCCAGAATTTTCCCATTCTAAGCGATTATCAGAACATTCCGGAGAGTACAAAATATACTACCATCAGTTGTGTATGGATTACCACCCCCGTTTGTCATTCCGAGGCACGAGGAATCTCCGAGCAACGGTGTGAATGATTCCTACATGGTTAGTCTATGATGCTTGGCTTGTGTTCCACCCCTTCAGTCAGCTATCCTCCTACGGGGATCGCTGCCACCTTCCCCTGCTAGGGGAAGGAGCTTTTTTCTTAACGGAACTCTGTCATTCCGAGGTACGAGGAATCCCTACTCAACAGTGTGTGGAATTCCTACTTAGGTCGGAATGACAAACTGCTTGATGAAACACTTCCCCTGAATTTTCCCATTCCAAGGGATTATCAGAGCATTCCGAAGGGTACAAATAAACTACCATCAACTGCCTATGCGTTACCTCCCCCGTTTGTCATCCCGAGGCACGAGGGATCTCCGAGCAACGGTGTGAATGATTCTTACATGGTTAATCTATGATGCTTGGCTTGCGTTCCACCCCCTTCCGTCAGCTGTCCTCTTACGGGGATCGCTGCCACCTTCCCCTGCTAGGGGAAGGAGCTTTTTTCTTAACGGAACTCTGTCATTCCGAGGTACGAGGAATCCCTACTCAACAGTGTGTGGGATTCCTCCTTAGGTCGGAATGATAATTCTTGTTTTTTAGCCCTTACTCCTCCACGGACTTTAAATTGTCGTCCGAGTTACGGTCTATTAACTTATTGTAGGGATCTATTCCGGCTTTTAAGGGCTTTTTATCCGTTATAACGGTAAACGTATTGTCTCCCGGAGATAGCCACTTTAATTCAAAGTAAAATGGTTTCTTTACGGTAATACCATCGGCATTGGTTTCATCTTCTCCAAAGAGCCCTACATCTACCAGGTTCTTTTTCTCGTCTACCGACTTCTCCTTTCCCGTATCGTCATAATAGATCTTCTTGGAGTTTACGGTGAACGCAGTTTCCCATTTGCCATTATCCAAGGCCTTTGTCTTGGCCTGCATGACCCTATTTTCATATAGCACGATTTCTTTAAAACCATCATTTACTTTATATTTTAGGGAATCGGGAGTGACCGCATACAAGGCATTGTATAAATCTTCGGAGCTTGCGTAACGTCCTTTTTCAAAATACTTAAATTCATCCATAAAGTTTCTAAGCCCGGCATTTACAACATCTTCACCCATAACATCCTGTAAATCATACATCACCATGGAGCCTTTCTCATACCAAATATACTGACCGGTTTCTACATCCATTAACGAACGTTCGGGCTTAAAACTAAACTGCCTACTAGAAAGATAGGTATCCAAGGAATTCTTTAAAAAATCCTTGATGCCATTTTCGCCGTATTCTTGTTTCATCGTCATTAGCGAAACATATTCCGCCAAAGTTTCCGAGATTATATTTGCACCGGAAGTCTTGCTTGGCGTTACAATATGGCCCCACCACTGGTGTGCGACCTCGTGCGACGTTACCCTAAAAGCATAATTAAAATCCTCCGCTTTTGTAAAATCCGCTACAAAACCAAAATCTTCGGAATAGGGAATGGTTGTTGCAAAGGATTGCGCAAAATTGGAATGTGCCGGGAATTCTATAACCCTAATTACCGAATAGGGGTATTCCAGATAATTCTTGGAGTTATAGTCCAAGGAAATCTTGATTCCTTTTATAAAATACGCCAGATTATTCTTATGCTTTGGGGAATGGTAAATTTCTATTGCCACTTTTTTCCCGCTTGGGGCTGTCCATTCATCCGTTTCCACATCATAGGCGGCAGAGACAAAATTGAAGAAATAATCGGATTTCTCCTCTAACTTATAATTGAAATACGAACGCTCCCCTTCATCCCATTTTTTGGTCAAGCTGCCGGGCGCGATCGCTATCTGCCCTTTCACCGTACTCAAGGTTGCCTCAAAATTCATGTAATTGGCATCTTCGTTAAACAAATTTTTCTTCAGCGCCATGGTATCCGTTCTTGGCGGGAACAGAAAGTCCAGCTCTTCCAATCCATATTTCTTGCGCACGCCGTTATCGGACAGGGCACGGTCGTAATGAAAGGATGGAAAAACAGCATCCCTAAAGAATGTCCCATTACCCAAAACCGCTGTTTCCGTATCCATGGCAAACCCATGGGTGCGTACCTTAGTTTCTATAATCAAATTCGCTGTGTCCTTTGGTTGCAAGGGTTTTGGCAGTTTATAGATAAACAATCGGTATAAACTATCACTTAAAAAAGGTTTAATTTCGGTTCCATTGTATACAACTTTGGTAATTTTGGTATCTGAAATGGGAAACTTAATTTCCATAAGAACTGTGTCTATGGGTTGTTCCGATGGATTTACCACTTTAAACACCCCTTGTGCATCGACCTTTCTTTCTTTTGGATAGATATCGATATTCGCTTTTAGGTCGATAACCTGTATATGTGGTTTGTTGATATACCTCCCATAAGCCTTTTCGGCATCGGCCGATAACTTTTCGCTAAAATCCCCGTCCTCCAATTGGTTCAATACCTTCAAATTGTAAAAGCTATAGGCACCTACGGAAACAAAAGCCAACATAAAAAACAGGGTATAAGCTATCGTTTTGCCATTTAAGCGCTGTTTCGCCAACTTCAATCGTTCTTTAGCCGAGGAAAAGAAACCCCTGTTCCAAAATATCTTACCTAATGCCGCTAGAATACAAGTAAACAGAATCCAATAGAGATTCAACCAAAACTCACCGTATAGGTAATGTCCAAACCCGTTCAAATCACTTAAAAAACTACCTGGAACACCGCCGAACACGACTAAGGGATTACTGGTCTTAAAGGCTAAGGTCATCAATAAAGGAAGTCCAACATATATGGCAACGACTATAAAGTGACCTAAGAACTTATTATTGACCAAAACATGAATAAAGAAAGCAAGTAATAATGTGGTGACATAACTCGGGAATATTTTGGTAAAATTATAGGTAAAGTACATCCCTAGCTCATAATTGAAATAGCCGTTAAACGTCTGGTACAATATACCAACTAGTATGCCTAACAAAGTCAATACTCCGGCCACCCCGACCAAGGCTATGATCTTTGAGAGATATAAAGTACTATTGCTAACGGGCAAGGCATCGTAAAACTCAAAAGTCTTGTTTTTACGGGTTCTATGAACGGCCTCTCCAGCATAGATAATCAAAATAATAACGGAAAACAATGAAATACCACCAGCAATCTGCACCACCATGTACCTTGTTAAGGGCAGCGACGGCGTACCATAGATTTGGTTGGATTGATAGGCTACAAAACCGGCAATCAAAATTCCGATAACTATCAGCACTAAAAAGACCGATTCCCTGACGATGGACAAAAACTCGATTTTACTTAAGGACCACAAGTTTTCGCGCTGCGCTTTTTTAGAAAACGACTGCTCAATAGCGGTTAGCCCACTAGGTGTAAATACCGTATCATCTTCCTTGGTAGATGTCTTCTTTTTGGATGCTAAAAATCCTTTATAGGAAAACTTAAAGAGGGTAACCAAGAAAATAGCGATACCAATACCTAACCATAAGAGTCGATTGATCATAAATTTCCCGGTAAGCGATAATTGCATGGTATTCAATTCACTGATACTGGAATACTTTGTTAAATAGCCATGCGCGCTTTCTCCAAAAGGGTCTACATAAATGCTGAGCCATTCCGTATCCAGTTTAGATACCAATTGACCGGAGACAATGGTGGTAATTAAAATAACAATACCGCCCAAATATAGAATGGGCATCCGTTTGAAAAAGGTCATCAAGCTAAAAAACAGGCTTCCTATAAAAAATGCATTGAAGGTCAGCAGGTATATGAAGGGTAGAAAATAAGACCAAAAATTGAAATCGGTGTAGGTGCCATAATCCGGTCGGTCCAAAAAACCTCCTAACTGATAGCCAATAATAGCGCCTAAAACAGCACCAAGGTTCATAATCGTCACCAAGGTAAAACTACCCCAAAATCGACCTAAAATATAACTCTTTTCCGAAATCGGATAGGTAAAATAAGTCTGTGCCGTTCCGTGCTCCTGATCCCTAAATACCGGAACGCCCATGACCGCGGCGTAAAAAAACAGCGATAAGATGCTCATGCCTCCTAAAACACCAACAATGGCATTTGGACTATTGGTAAACTGCGCGGTGATCGACTTGTCAAAAACGGCCAGCAGTAAGGGTATCAAAAACATCAGGAAAATATAGATGTAGGTTGCGGGTCTACGCAACCGGTATTTCAGCTCAAACAAGAATAATTCCTTCATAATTATACGGTTTGAGGTTGATTAATACTGTAGAAATAAAAATCTTCCAAATCATTGGCAACGGGCTCAAAACCCTCACCCGGATGGTCATCACTGTACACGTTTATATTGAAATTACCACTTCTTAGATAGGTTGACAAGACTGTGTATTCCGATTGGTATTTTTCTGTTTCTTCCTTGCTTATATTTTTTCGATATACCTTGCCGTTCAAGGTATTGGAAAGTTCTTGCGGATGTCCTTGTACCACTACACTCCCTTCATTAAAAACAGCCATGTTCGTGCAAAGATTAACCACATCATCTACAATATGCGTGGATAAGATCACCACGGCGTCCTCTCCCAGTTCACTTAACAAATTATGAAAACGATTCCGCTCCAAGGGGTCCAAACCGGCTGTGGGTTCGTCTACAATGATCAGTTTTGGATTGCCTATTAGCGCTTGTGCAATCCCAAACCGCTGGCGCATCCCGCCAGAGTAATCGCCCAAATTGCGCTTTCTGAATTTATAAAGGTTAACCTTGTTCAATAAGTCGGCCACATAGGCGGCACGATCGCCCTTGTGCTGTATCCCTTTTATTTTGGCAATGTGGTTGAGCATCATTTCTGCGGAAACTTTAGGATAGACCCCAAAATCCTGCGGTAAATACCCCAATACTTTCCGGAGTTCGTCCGGCGCATCAAAAACATCGATGCCATCAAAAACAATATGTCCATTGTCTGCGTTCTGTAAGGTGGCAATCGTACGCATTAAAGTAGATTTTCCAGCGCCATTGGGGCCCAATAACCCAAACATCCCTTTACCAATTTCCAGGTTCACGTTGTTTAAGGCCTGTGTTCCGTTGGGATAGGTCTTGTTCAATTCTGTAATGGATAGCATATCGTTTGGTATTTGTTGGTTTATGAACTGTATGATTGGTAAGTAAGATATGCATTTTGTTACATTTTTAGTTATTATTTTGTTTTAAGTAAAACCAGATTCCCACAGCACCCTGATAATTGCTAACACACAGCCTATCGGTTTCCGATCGGACACCTGAATGTAGCGGGTATACATAAATGACATTCCTACTAGAATCAAAGTAGGTGTTCTTAACCATGATTAACGCTTGGTAGCTACCAATTCCAACGTTACCTGATACAGGTCTTCGCCTAACATTTTAGCTTTTAGCCATGCATAGAAACTCAACACAAAAATATCTTCCTGTTCCCTACCCAGCCAATCAAAAGAATTTTCTACACTTTTCTGGAACTGCTCAGAGGTCACCTCCTTGGGGTTTTCATAGTAGCGCTCCACAAAACCTGTAAAGACCAACACTCTTTTTTCGCCTATATCCTTTAGTTTCTTTGAAAAATGCCTTTTAAATCGTTGCAATCTCAATAGGACCATATCTAGTTTATCTAGCTCGATCAGTACCAAAATTTCAATCATATTCTTTTTCAACACCCATACCCAGCCCATCTTCTTGGTATACCAATCATCGCTATGTTTAAATTTTCGCAAGGTGCAATACGCATCGGCAAATCGACTTTGATGAAAAAGACATACGACCAATAGCAAGGAAATATCCAAGGAGCGGCCTTTATAGCCGTTCAATAGCTCAAACGCCACATCGGGACTACCCGTGTAATACGTGTTCAAAGCCTTTAAAAGGGTCAATTTTTCTAAAAACCTATTGGTATATTTTTGGTTGTCCTCGTACATTTGAACTTCCATGGTGGCCGTAAACTGAGCGGACGCCTCAAATTCCTTGTTTCGGAATGCGGTAATGGCCATTAGGTTCAACATTAAAATATGATAATACCGATGCTTGCCGGACAAGTGGGATTTTTTGTTTACGACATGATAGATTTCCATCATAAAAGGCGAGACCGACTTAAAATCGCGCTGCATGGTGGCCGTAGCGGCGGTAAGTTCCATTAACTGGTACAGGGATTTGTAGGTCAGCGTCTCATCTATTTCGATATCAAATTTCGTAAAGGTTTTTAAAATCACTTTTTTGGAGGCGGCACCCTCCTTTCTAAGCTCACTTTTGATTACTGCATAGGCCTGGTTCAGTTGAAACTCCCGTTGAAAGCGTTTTAGATTTTCATCTGCACTTGTAATAATATCTTCCACAACCAGCGTTTTACTAAGATGGGCGTATTGTATTTTGGTATGATAGATTTCGTTGAGTATGGAATATAGATCGGATTGCTTTGCCAGTTTCTCTGATTTGGCCAGCGTTTTAAACCCTATTTTAGGCTGTTTTTGCTCAAAAAATATACGGCTGGCCAATAAGAGTTTTAACACGGATAGCTCTTCGGAGGTCTCGGCACTAAAACTCTTGCTTGCAACAAAATCGATAAGGCTGTCCTGCAGCCGCTTACAAAGGGCATGGTAGGCGTTTTTCGATGGTTTCCCGTACAGTTTCACATCTAGACCACTCTTTTTCCCAGCGGCTATCAATTGAAACAGTTCACGGTTTTTTACATCGGTTCTGCGGTTCTTTCGTTTTGTCCTCAATAGAAATTCTTTGCGTTCCTCTTCAGATAATGTATCGATAATGGCCAAAATTCCTTTCATTTAATCGTAAGTATTACTATTGCATTATAATTACAATATAATATTAATTGGCATTATTATCATTTTTTTAATCGTAAGTATATTGAAAATTTAAATTTTCCTATATCTCCAAGCCATCGCATCTTTGCCCCGTAAGAATTTCTAAATCAATTCGTTATGGATAATTCAATTTTAAAGGAAAAGAAAGACGTCAAGAGAAAAGTGGAGTTTACGGGCCGGCCAACGGCAGCCTTTGTGTCCGCATCATGGGCGGCCGTATTGTTGGGTATGACATCCTACTGCATAGGGCTTTGGAACGTAGCCATGGAACTTAATGAAAAAGGGTATTATTTCACCATTCTACTATTCGGGTTATTCTCTGTGGTATCGGTCCAAAAAAGTGTTCGCGACCGGCAAGAGGGCATTCCCGTAAGCGATATGTATTACGGTATCAGCTGGTTCACGACCATCGCCTCTATCACGCTTTTGGTCATTGGCTTGTGGAATGCGGACATAGAACTTAGCGAAAAAGGCTTTTACGCCATGTCATTTGCCCTAAGTCTTTTTGCAGCGATAGCCGTTCAAAAAAACACGAGGGACATTCAATTTTTAGATGCTAAAGAGGATCAATAAAAGTAGTTTCATTGAGTTTCGCAAAGCGACTTCCCAATAAGGAGGTCGCTTTTCAATTCAAAAAATACCTGTGCCGGTTCCTTAAAATATATCCAAGTACGGTAAGAAATGAATCGTAATTAAAAAGAAATAGTAATCGTACTCCCTATATTTGTAATGACTTACGTAAAGCAACAGTATAGCAATTAAAAATACACACTATGTACCCACTTATAAGAAACCGTAGACTTAGAAATTCAGAGGCGATACGACACCTAGTACGCGAGACCGTGCTTACGCCGAGCGATTTTCTCGTGCCGCTTTTTGTGGTGGAGGGAAAAGGTATAAAAGAAGAGATTGCCTCTATGCCCAACTACTACCGGTTAAGCTTGGATAACATGGAAAAAGAAGTGAGAGAACTTTGGAACATGGGCTTGTGTGCCGTATTACTGTTTGTAAAAGTGCCCGATAATTTAAAGGACAATGCCGGTTCCGAGGCACTAAACGACCATGGCTTGATGCAACTAGCCATTAAAACAGTGAAAAATGCGTGTCCGGATATGTTGGTCATGACCGATGTTGCCATGGACCCCTACTCCTCGTACGGGCATGACGGTATTGTGGCAGACGGACAAATACTGAACGATGAAACCGTAGAGGTACTTGCCGAAATGAGTGTATCCCACGCCAAGGCAGGGGCCGATTTTGTTGCTCCAAGCGATATGATGGACGGCCGTATCCTAAGTATTAGGGAGGCGTTAGAAGATGAAGGTTATTTGAACACGGGCATCATGAGCTACAGTGCCAAATATGCCAGTGCGTTTTATGGCCCCTTTAGAGATGCCTTGGATTCGGCCCCTGTAGACCTTAAAAATGTACCTAAGGATAAAAAAAGTTATCAAATGGATTCTGCCAACCGGTTCGAGGCCATTCGTGAAACCCAGCAAGACATCGATGAAGGGGCGGACATTGTTATGGTTAAACCGGGACTTTGTTATTTGGACATTGTCCGGGAAATCAAAAACGAAGTTGATGTTCCCGTTGCCGTGTACCAGGTTTCCGGAGAATACGCCATGCTGAAAGCAGCGGCCGAAAAAGGGTGGTTGGACCATGATTCGGTGATGATGGAACAATTGATCTCTATAAAAAGGGCAGGTGCCAATATCATCGCAAGTTACTTTGCCAAGGATGCCGTTAAGTTGATGGGGTAAGTTCGTCACCATCCCGAAAAGGCAAAAAATTATAGATTAGCCTTGAGACCTTGTACCTACTAACCACTTCATGGGCTTATTTGGTTTTGGCACTCTCGCTGTAGACCTATGTTTGAATGAAAAGGCTAGGCGAATCTTAATCGAATGTAAAAAGTCCAGCTTAGGATAATAAAGGGGCATAAAGCATTTAAATCCCAATGTTGCCATGTACTACGACACCTAATTGGCTCCTAATTATTGTTAAAAGTCCAATCATTATCCTTATACAAACACCAACTACTTTGGTGCGATATTTGCTAACTTTGAACGAAACACCAAAGCCTTGTTAAAGAAATTGTCCTTACGGTCCCGGATTTTTATTTCAATGATCTTATTGGTATTGATTGCTTCTGTCTTGATTTTGGGCATTACGATCTATCAATTTCGAGAAATAAATGAGGATTACCATCAAAATAGAATGGAACGCAAGGAGGAACAGATTAGACAAAGTATAGACCTTACCATAGCAAAAACAACCTACCCGGTTACAGAAGAGAACTTGGGCCTTATCTTTATGACGGACATTTATGAGATTGCCGTAGTTCAAAACATGAACTTTAACCTTTACAGTTTGGACGGGGAATTAATAAAGAGTTCCCGACCAAAATTCGAAAACGATTCCATATCCATTTGTATAGAACCGGAAATCCTTAATAAACTGGAAAGTAGTGTGGACAAGCGCTATGTGATGGAGACTGCGGCGGCCGGAGACAAATATCAATCTTCCTATACCTATATAGCAGATCGAAAATTTAAGCCTATAGGGATTTTAAACCTTCCTTATTTCGAGGATAATTCCTTTAACGACAAAGAATTAAAGGAATTTCTTATGCGACTGGGAGGCGTATACCTCCTAATGTTGGTCATGGCCATTGCCTTGGCCTTTGTTATCTCGAAATATATTACCCGATCTTTGGAAACCATTTCAAATATGATGGAACGCACCAACTTAAACCGTAATAATGAAAAGATATTCATAGACAGTCCGGGAGAAGAAATAGAAAAACTGATATCCTCTTACAACGGCATGATCGATGAACTAGGACAGAGTGCCGTAAAACTGGCCCGGAGCGAAAGAGAGCAGGCTTGGAGGGAAATGGCCAAACAGGTAGCCCATGAAATCAAGAATCCGTTGACCCCCATGCGTTTGACCGTTCAGAGTTTTGAACGCAAATTTGACCCTGAAGACCCTAATATTAAAGAAAAAGTAAAGGAATACTCCAATACGCTTATACAGCAGATAGATACCATGAGCAGCATTGCTTCGGCATTTTCTAATTTTGCAGAAATGCCCGCACAACAGAACGAGACGCTCAACGTGGTTAAAATTGTGAAACTGGCCCTGGACATTTTTAATGAGTCCTATATTCATTTTAGTGCCGATGAAGAAGAGATCATAGCAAAACTGGACCGTACACAGTTGATCCGTGTAGTTACCAATCTGGTAAAAAATGCGATACAGGCCGTACCGGAAGTCTTGGCGCCAAGGGTATTGGTCTCGGTTACCAGTGAAGGCGAATCCGTGAAGATTTCGGTAGCGGACAACGGTATTGGGATTCAGGAAGAGAATCGGGAAAAAATATTCGAACCTAAGTTCACCACAAAGAACAGCGGTATGGGATTAGGCCTTGGTATGGTGAAAAATATCGTGGAAACCTATAAAGGAAGTATCGATTTTACCTCGCAACCCGGTAAAGGCACCGTGTTCTACGTGAAATTTCCAAAAGAAAAAACAATTTAAAAAAACAGTAATCTTATGTCTTACAATACCCTATTAACCGCACAAGAGGAATCCATAGCAACCGTTACGATTAATCGCCCAAACAAGCTGAACGCCTTGAACAAGGAAACGATCGGCGAGCTGCATGCTGTTTTTAGCGAACTGGAAAAGGATGAAAACATTAAGGTCATTATCCTAACGGGTAGCGGAGAAAAGGCTTTTGTAGCGGGAGCGGATATTTCTGAATTTGCTCAATTCTCTGAAAAAGAAGGTGGCAAGTTAGCCGCAAAAGGTCAAAAACTATTGTTCGATTTCATAGAACATCTTTCTACCCCTGTAATTGCCGCAATTAACGGTTTTGCTCTGGGCGGAGGTTTGGAACTGGCCATGGCCTGCCATTTTAGAGTGGCTAGCGATAATGCTAAAATGGGCTTGCCAGAAGTTTCATTGGGCGTAATTCCAGGATATGGAGGTACCCAAAGGCTACCTCAACTTATTGGGAAGGGAAGAGCTATGGAAATGATCATGACGGCCGGAATGATTCCTGCCGAACGGGCTTTGTCCTATGGCTTAATAAATCACCTTACCTCTCCCGAAGAACTGCTGCCTTTATGTACTAAAATCGCCAAAAGAATTACCAATAACTCCTCCGTGGCCATATCTTATGCAATAAAAGCGGTAAATGCTGGTTTTATGAGTACTGTAAACGGTTACGAGCAGGAAATTAAAGCCTTTGGTGCTTGTTTTGGAACGGATGATTTTACCGAAGGTACATCGGCCTTTTTAGAAAAACGCAAAGCAAATTTCCCTGGGTCGTGATATTTAAACGGTCTAAACATGTTCAGGAAACACCTTTTTTTTGTCTTACTATCCATAACTATTTGGGGAAGCTATGCCCAAGACACCCAACTAAACTATACCATTGGCGAAACGCTTAAAGACAGGCACCAATACTCAAACCTGTTGTCCATTGCAGAAGATGGAAAAGGAGGCACCGTTATAGTCCGTTCTTATTACAGTGGCATCGTACTGAAACCAAAAGGCTATCTCGTAGAGCATTACAATAAAGATTTAGAGCTTATATCAGAATATAACTATAAACTCAAGGATGCTAATTTTGTAGAGGCATACATAAAAAATGGTCAGGTATATTTGTTGTTCTTGGAATACAATTACACCACATTGGCCTATGAGTATATAGTTCATCGAAGTCCGTTTACGGAATTCAATTTTACGAAAGAAACTTTATTATCCATCCCATCGGACTTGGTACAGCAACCGTTGGACAGAAATTACTACAATCGGAATTTCGCTTCGGGCTTTACGACCTCGGTCCTATTCAATGACGAAAAATCGGCCTTTGTCATCACCACCCATTACAAAAAACGAAAAGAGAACAAACATGTTATTCATGTATTCGATGCTAGTCTGCGTAAATTGATACAACATGATTTTTCAGACGAGGTAGAGGAGAAAAACTATGCCTTTGAAAACGTAGTATTCTCTACCGACTTAACGAATGTATACTTGGTAGGCAAAGCTTATTTTAAAAAGAAACGTTTTACCGCCAAGGAACGCAAATTCCAATATGAGTTGGTCCGTATTTCATCCACCGGAAAAAACATACAGGCCTTTGATACTCCGGGAAAATTCCCTGAAGCCCTAAAACCTGTCTTTAAGGGCACTGAACTATTATGCTTAGGTTTTTATGCCGACCGAAAAGATAACCGGTACAACGGTATCGCCTATTATAAACTACACCCCGGGAATTTGGCCATTCAAAGCGAGAAATTTAATCCGTTTTCGGGTCAGTTCATGACGGATAAATTTGGAAGGGGAGATGACACCACGGTCAAGAATTTAATCTTTAAGGGCATGGATATTACGGATGATGGTCATATCCTGTTCAACGCTGAAGAATATTTTACCAGTAACAGCATACAGTCCAACACCAGTGGTGGCCGCTTAATGGTTCGGCGTTATCATTACAATGACATCGTGAGCGTAAAACTAGCCCCGGATGGAGATTTGGTCTGGGCACGAAACATCAACAAGACCGAGGTTACCCAAGGTGATGGCGCCTATACGTCCTATTGCTCGTATACCAAGAACAACAACACCTATTTCTTCATTAGTACAGCTTCCGAAAACCCACAACAAATGAGCGGGGAACGCATCCAATTTAAACAGGGCTTGGGTAGAAACAGAAATATTTTTCTAATTAAGCTCGATGAACATGGGCAAATGACCTTCCAAAAAGCGATCGACAATAAGGAAATACGCCTACCGCTTATGGTTTCCAGACCTTTAAAGGACACTAGCACAGACGCATTATTATTTTATGCCAAGCGGGGAGCTAAAAAACAATTGGTTCAGGTGAGTCTTTGATTTTTTGCATACCTTGTACCGGTGTAGTCAATATTTTTTATATTGAGTTATTATTGGCATATGATCGCTAATATCTAACCATTGTTCAGCAGTTCCAACTTCTAGTTTTGTCAGAATATTTATAAATTCTATTGAACCAAAAACATAGTCAATGTGGTATGGTCTTTCAATTTTTCTTTGAAAATATAAGGTAGGTATACTTTCCTTACCTTGTTCTTCGCCATTTATTTTATGGTAAAAACTTTCCATACCTAGCTCTTTGAGCTCATTCACGACATCTGAATGATTCCACCACCTGTCCCATTCATCCCATATTTTATTGCTATTGAAATCGCCAATCAAGAGAATATTTCTCATCTTATCTCGGTTAACTTGAAGATATTTCCAAAATTGCCCCATGTAACCAAAGTTTGGCGAGTTGTTTCTATGGGTCCAAACAGCCTACAGATTAAATTGTCCATTAATTTCGCACGGTAAAAAATGTTTTACCTTATGGTTTTTAAATTCGTTCGACCAATTCAATTTTTTTAATGTTATTTCTGGTTTGGCGAATATCGCAAGGCCTTTATTTTTCGTATCTCCGTTCCAAATATAATTACCGGCCCAATTCTGATATTCTTTATGTTTGGATTCGATTGGATTTTCGCATTCCTGAATTACATAAATATCCGCATTTAGTTTAGCAATTCTGTCAAACTTCTTTCTAAATGCTCCATTACAATTCCAAGTTACTATTTTCAATTTTAAACGGTGTTTTTTAAAGCACGCCAACTTCCAAATATTAAAAGATATTGAATGGCAAGAACTAGACTTGTTTTCATTATCGGTTATAGCTAAATTTTATCCGTACATCTAAAAACATAGACTACTCCCCTTTTTCGTACACCACTTCCCCATTAAAAATGGTCATTGCAATTTCCGTTTCCAGAATTTTATTCTCGGCTACGGTCATCAAATCTTGATCATATATCGTAAAGTCGGCCAATTTTCCTGGGGTGATAGATCCTTTTATATCTTCTTCAAAGGCACCATAGGCCGCATCCAAGGTATAGGAACGTAGCGCCTGCTCCCGTGTCATTTTTTGTTCAGGTTCATAGCCACCCTCGGGTGTGCCCTGTAAGGTTTTACGGCTCACACTAGCGTAAAAACTAGCGATAGGGTTCAAGGGTTCTACGGGTACGTCGGTTCCGTTTACGATAGGAATACCACTTTGCAGCAAGGCTTGCCACATATAGGCGCCTTCCTTAATTCTTTTTTCTCCTAGACGGTCAATGGCCCAAGGCCTGTCCGATGACATGTGTACCGCCTGCATTGCAGGAATTACACCCAGCTCGGCAAATCGTGGAATATCGTCCGGATGCAGGTGTTGTGCGTGTTCAATACGGTACCTGTTATCATTGGTTTCATTGGGCATCTCCGTAAAGGCCGCTTCGTATCGGTCCAATATTTCTTTATTGGCACGGTCCCCAATAGCGTGGGCACATACCTGAAAGCCGTATTTAAGTCCGTTAAGTGCCGTTTCCTTCACAAATTCCATAGGCAGGGTTTCATGACCAAAATGTCCGGGCCTATCCGTATACTCATCCAATAGCCAAGCACCACGGGAGCCCAAGGCACCGTCGCAATTCAATTTTACAGAACGAATGGTGAACAAATTATCCTTGTCTACCATTGGCCCTTGCGCGTACCATTTTTTTAAAAGTTCCTTATCCCACCCGGTTAGCATGGCATAGATACGAACCCCCATCTTACCTTCCAACTTCATTTTTTCGAATAAGGAAATCGTTTCTTGACCAATACCTGCATCATGGAAGCCTGTAATCCCGTTTCTGTGGCAGGCGGCTACGGCGAGTTCAAATGCTTTGGCATCCTTCTCCGGAGTGGTCTCCGGAATGTGTTTTGCGATCAATGACATGGCGCGCTCGTTAAAAATTCCGGTAGGTTGTCCCAAATCGTCCCGCATCACTTCGCCGCCCTCCACTTCCAGACCATCTATGCCTTCTTTGGCCATCACCTGTAAACCCGCAATCTCCATGGCCTTAGCGTTGGCAAAGGCCGCATGGCCACTGGCATGTCTTAAAAACACAGGGTTTTCTGGGGAAACACTACTAAGCAATCCATGTGTTTGAAATCCGTTGACCGTTTCCTCTGGCATTTCGGTCCATTTGCTTTGGTGCCAACCGCGACCGGTAATCCATTCGCCCGGTTTCGCTTTTTCTACCGCTAGGGCTACGGCATCCACAATTTCTTGGTAGCTGGTGGTATTCATCAAATCCAAATTGAGCTCGTTATAGCCCAATCCCATAAAGTGACCGTGACCTTCAATAAGGCCGGGCGTCATGGTTTTTCCTTTCAGGTCTATTATTTTTGTTTGCTCCGTCTTATACGCTTCAGCTTCAGAAAGGCTTCCCGCAAAGAGAATTTTACTGTCCTTGGTAGCCACTGCTTCTACCTTGGTCTGTACACTATCCACCGTATAAATAGTTCCACCATGGATGAGCAGGGTTGCCGCTTCCTTTTCAGTTTTAGCACAAGAAGAAAAGACCAATACCACTAGGGCGATAGTCCATAAGACCGATTTTTTAATTGACATGAAATTCGTTTTAGGTTGCTATTTGGCAGCTAGGAATAATTACACAAATTGATGCATAAGAACCCAGTCTGCCACTCGTACGAAATATAGGAAAAATCAAGATGAAATAATAGGCATGGCACGCTAAGTGTTGTTTTAAAAATATGGGCAGGTGCCAAGTGAAATGGAAATAAGTACTAAATAACGGTTTTTTAATCCTTTACCACTGCTTTGCCTGTCCGATAATCTGAATGGTCTGTTTTAAGTCCGCCGGCCTTTTAATCCTGATTTTTATCTCCGAATATGTCCATACTTCACCATTTCTATGCGCAACGACATCCATTTTACTGCGTACTTTTCGCTCATGCTTTGTACCGTTGACATCAAAAGTGATTTGTAGCGTGTCATAATTATCTGAATATCGATGTGCCCCTTCCAAAATGGCCAAGGAGCTTAAAGGGCAGAGTTCTCCCAGCAAACCCAATACGGTTTCGTCTTGTTTTGCTATACGCAATGCGCCATCACATACCTCGGATTCTGAATAGACTTTTGCAATGCCCACAATATTCTCGCCCAATTTAGAAGTTGCCAAAAGGGCGAGGAACAAAAACAAGAGCACCACTACCGGAACACTCCATTTCCAATTCCGTTGAAACCAGTTTTTATGTTCAAGGAGTTCGTTCATTCCTTTTCTTGTTGCATTTGCAGCAGCACTTTTTTTCCATGTTCATTTTCTTGGTTCAGTTCAACTGATTTCCTATACATTTCTATTGCTTCCGCCTTTCGATTTGATTTCAGTAACGCTTCCCCATAACTATCATAAGCATTCCAACTATCTGGGAATAAAATTGTAGTTAATTTAAAAACTTCCAATGCCTTATCCAGTTCTTCATTCCTCACAAATGAATAACCTAATTCGTTCAAATCATGCTCTGAACGATTACTTACCTTAGTTTCGATAGCTAATTCTATGGCATTATCCAGCGCCTTATGTAGCAGCATATTTTGTTGCCCTTCGTCTAGCGTTTTTGAGTACGCTTTAATTATAGCATTGATGACTAACGCAGGATTATCCTGAAATACTGCATGCCCACTTCCTACGGCGATGATGTTATCTATTATATCGTTTTTCTCACCAAGTTCCACGTGGACTTTTTTCCATCTATTTGAATACATCTCTGGATATACCGGAGCCGATTTTTCGGGAAAAATATTTATAATAGGAATGCTATCTGGGAACTGCATATTTCTTACATAGCGCATAGTTTCATTGAAATTAAAGTTCATGTAATAGTCACCAGAAGGCTTTGGAATAGTATTTATATCAACGTGCATATCTCTCATGGTCAATAACTCCTCATTCCAGAAATCACTAAGTACTGCATCTATTAAAATGACAGATTTAACCTTTTTAGGATAATTACGTGCAAATAGCATATTGTAGAGTCCACCGTAGGAGTGGGAAACCAGAATAATTTCATCATCGTAGCCCAACTTTGAAAGACCTAACTCCAGTTCTTTTATACCGTTTAAAATTCCAAAATCGGTATCATCTTTTAGATTAGGGTTTAATTCACTTTTTCCAAACCCAGAGCGGTCATAGGTAATTAATGTTGTGCCCGTTACTTTGTGAATTTTTCCTAAAATATTATCCCATATAGACCCGTCATTACCAGCGCCTGCTTCAAAAAGAACTGGAGTTCCCTCTCCTTTCATGATATTGAAATGCATATTGTAACCTCCTACGTCTACTAGCGTATCTTGGGTCTGTGAATGCATAAAGAGCGGTAAACAAAAAAGCACTGAAAAGACAACATAGAAATATCTCATTTGGTCTCTAATTTAAAGGTTGAAGTCCGTTGCTAAACGTACTGCAGCACTTTTATTCTAATTTATCCGTAATTTAATGAAAATCGTATCAACTCCCTATTTGTTTCTAATTGCGACGTACTAAACCGTTTTAAACTTATCGCCAACAAACGATATATGAGAAAAAGGAAGGTAACTGCGTGAATACTATAGTCTAGCGTGTTGGTTATTCTTACTCGGTACGCCACTCGTTACAAACGAGCGGTAGCGTACAATCTGTCGAAAGCAAGGGAAAAGGGACGGTCACCCGACTAAAATCACCGAGTACTGGTTAAAATGTATATCTTGTAGCATGCTTTAATGATAATTCATCATGAAAAAAACCCTTGTATCGCTTCTGGGTATCCTTTGCGTTCTTGTAACGTACGGGCAATCGGAACTCGTACCAAAAACACCCTTTACCAAAGACTATTTACCCGTTTGGATTACGGCCAAAGATCACTGTTTGGATATCGCCAAAACAATGCCCGAAACACTTTATTCGTACAGACCTACACCCATTAGCAAAACTTTTGCCGAACAAATGGTACATATTGGCTATACCGTGCCTTTGCTCACCAAGAGATATGTACAGGGCATGGAGGTAAAACCTCAGGTTCCGGATGCATCCAAGATGAACAAAACAGAAATAATAGACTTGTTAGAAGCCGGATTTGCCTATACTACCGAGGTTATTAAAACTATAGAACAGGAACAATTGGATGAGACTTGTGTGATGTATCATAGTGGGAACACCGTGACTAGGGCCTTTGCCTTGTTTTATGTACAGGACCATATAACCAACCATAGGGCCAAGGCCAATTTATACCTTAGAATGAATGGAATAGACCCTCCGGAATATACGTGGTAATGTGCAGTTTTTATAAAGCTCACCGTAACGACTAGTATATGAACATGCAGCGGTTACAAAGCTTACAGTTCGATGGAGGTTTTGTGAAAGTCAATACTCCGTGATAAGTGGAATACAATTTCCTTTATCAACTTTAGTATTTTGTCCACAGGTAGCACAAAATTCACCACTAGTTAATTTATCGTAGTTTTTGCAATTCCTATTATTTTTTGAGTCCATTAAAAATTGCCATAATTGCAACCGCTAAAATTGCGGTCACTATTGCTCTAATCCAATCGACCTGTCCTACTGCAAAGTAATCGTAAATAGCAAATCCTGTTGCGAACCCAAGTGCAATCTTGAGATGTTTACTATTCAAAAAGTTTTTCATGTGCTTGATTTTTTGATCCAATGTATTCTTACGCACGACCATTGGCTAACCAGATCACGCTACGTAAACATCTTTTATATACGCAATGTATGGGAAATCGTGTTATGTTCCGTATTCATTGATACTAGCAGTATACTATACACTTACAAACGAAAACTAACGCTTAAACTAACGTAAAAACTTACCTGTACCTTACCGCTCAACGTAGCTTAAAACAAAAAAAGTGGCCCAACTTGGAGCCACTTTTAAATATGAGTTCGGTTAAAAAACCTTATTTCAAATCAAAACGATCTAGGTTCATTACTTTGGTCCATGTTTTGACGAAGTCGTTCACAAACTTTTTCTCGGAATCAGCGGATCCATATACCTCGGCATAGGCACGCAGTTCCGTGTTGGAACCAAAAATAAGATCGGCACGTGTACCGGTCCATTTAATACTTCCTGTTTTACGATCACGGCCAGAGAATAGGGTCTCATTATCCGATGCGTCTTCCCATTTAACGCTCAAATCGAGAAGATTCACAAAGAAATCGTTGGTCAATACCCCACGGCGATCCGTCCACACACCGTGTCTAGAACCATCAAAGTTGGTGTCCAATACGCGCATACCTCCAATTAAGACCGTCATTTCGGGAGCGGTCAATTGCATTAACTGTGCACGGTCTACCAATAGGGCCTCGGCTGAAGCTTTATAATCCGGATTTTTATAATTTCTGAATCCGTCCGCAGATGGCTCTAAAGCCTCAAAGGAATAGACATCTGTTTGTTCTTGTGTGGCATCTGTACGACCTGCTGTAAAAGGCACTTCTACCTCGTGACCTGCATGTCTTGCCGCTTCTTCGATTCCTGCACTACCTCCCAGTACGATCAAATCTGCCAAGGATATTTTTTTGTTTCCGGACTGTGCATCGTTAAATTCCTTTTGAATACCTTCCAAAACGTTCAATACATCGTTCAAGGCCTTAGGATTATTTACCTCCCAACTACGCTGTGGCTCCAAACGAATGCGTGCCCCGTTGGCACCGCCTCGTTTATCGGAATCCCTGTATGTTGATGCGGAAGCCCAAGCCGTGGATACCAACTGGGAAACGGTTAAGCCAGAGGCCAACAAGCGTTTCTTTAGTTCAACTACATCGGCATCCGAAACCAACTCATGATCCACAACGGGCACAGGGTCTTGCCAAATTAATTCTTCTTTAGGAACTTCCGGTCCTAAATAGCGGTTTATGGGTCCCATATCCCTATGCGTTAATTTAAACCAGGCACGGGCAAAAGCATCTTCCAACTCGGCAGGGTTCTCGTAAAAACGTTTGGATATTTTTAAATAATCAGGGTCTAATTTCAAGGCCATATCGGCATCGGTCATCATCAACTCCTGAGTTTTAGATGCATCTCCGGCGCGTGGTGCCTGTTTTGCGGCAGATGCTGCCGTGGGTCTCCACTGGTTGGCACCGGCAGGACTCTTGGTACGTTCCCAATCATAGTCTAACAGAACTTTAAAATAATCATGGTCCCATTTTATAGGGTTAGGTGTCCAAGGGCCTTCGATACCACTGGTTATGGTATCATCTCCCACACCGGTACCAAAAGAATTCTTCCATCCCATACTCTGTTCTACGATACTTGCACCTGCAGGCTCCGGGCCCACATATTCATCTGGATTGGCGGCACCGTGCGCTTTTCCAAAGGTATGCCCGCCAGCGGTCAAGGCTACCGTTTCCTCGTCGTTCATCGCCATACGACCAAAGGTCTCTTTCATCAATTTCGCCGTTCCCAAAGGATCGGACTCCCCGTTAGGTCCTTCCGGGTTTACATAGATAAGTCCCATGTGAGAGGCTCCTAAATTCGCTTCCAACACATATTCCCCGTCAGAAAAACGCTCTTCGTTCCCCATCCATTCGGTTTCAGAGCCCCAATAAATATCTTCTTCCGGCTGCCAAATATCTTCACGGCCACCACCAAAACCAAAAGTTTTAAAACCCATAGATTCCAAAGCACAATTACCGGTTAGGATCATTAAATCTGCCCAGGATAATTTTTTGCCGTATTTCTGTTTTATGGGCCATAGCAATAAACGCGCTTTATCCAAATTGCCGTTATCGGGCCAACTATTGAGCGGTGCAAAACGTTGCGAACCGGAACCGGCACCGCCGCGCCCATCGCCAATACGATAAGTGCCTGCACTATGCCAAGCCATACGGATCATAAAAGGCCCATAATGTCCGTAATCGGCAGGCCACCAATCTTGGGAAGTCGTCAAGGCTTCCACAATATCTTTTTTGACCTCGGCCAAGTCCAAAGACTTAAATTCCTCCGCATAATTAAAATCGGGGTCCATTGGGTTGGTCAAAGAAGAATTTTGACGTAGGACATTTAATCGCAATTGATTTGGCCACCAGTCCAAATTGTTGGTGCCACCACCTGCAGTTTCTTTTTGGGTTCCGCCCAAGTAAGGGCACTTGCCAGAGTCGTTAATATCCCAAGCGGTACCGTTTGAATTTTTGTTGTTCGTATCCATTGTTCTGTTGTTTTTAATCTTTAGGATATAAAGTTATAAAAATGTTGGGCGTTAGCGATAGTAAAACCCTTGTTTTGTCCTATTTTATCATCGATAGAATTTATTTAATAGTTTAGTTGTATCGTATACATCGATTTAATAAAAAAAACCTGCTACGTACAATACGCAGCAGGCCTTTAAAGCAGGGGAATTTAGATTTCGGGGGAGTATTTAAATTTTGCTTGTGGTTATTGTTTATAAAACTTTGCGCTTCGTTTGCCATGGTCATCTACAACTTGAAGTATATAAAGTCCGCCGGCAAGATCGGCCACACTTATTTTTGCATTCTTGGCCGCACCGTTCTTTACCGTTGTCCCGGATAAACTCATTATGGAATAGCGCGCGCTTTCACTTGTTTCTTCATGCAGACCGATGTATTCCACAGCAGGATTCGGATAGACCGAAAAATTGATTTCCGATGCCAGTTCCAATGTTTCAAAGGCCTCTAAAGGACCTACTATGGTATTTTCACCTAAGAAGGCAAATAGATACTCCATACTGTATGCAGATGCTATGTTCTGTGAACAGAAGGTCCGTAAACGAAATACATATTCTATATCTACTTCTAAACTGTCCAAAGTGATGCCCGGTTCGGTAGTATAATGCGTATGCCATACTTTATCGGTCGTTTTTTTATACTGCACTTCGTAAAGCGCATCTAACAGCGGGTCCCATTGCACACTTATTTCGTTTTCCTTAGCATCCGAAAGAAAAGCGCCTTCCGGCGCACTGAGCACACAATCCGTTAGGACCGCTCCTGAAACGAACAGCGTAAAATCCTGTTTTCCGTACCTAAGGTCACCCTTATGTGTTACGGTAATCGTATAGCTTCCTTTGGCATTGGCTATTTCGATTTGTTCAAAAGGGTCTACTTGATTATCGCCTTTTGAAGCTGCAGCATTTGGATACAAGGCATCTAACTTCCACGGATAAAAATCAATTCCGTTTTGTGTAATTCTGATATCCAGATCATTGACCAAAGCAGCTGTGGTATCGTTTAAACTTCCTCTATTTATGTAGTCGGATTCCGGATCTGTCCAACAAATCGATACCTTGAGATCTTCCAGACCGTTTGCGCTTACGGTGAGCGAGAAGGTTTCGCCTTCTTCCAGTGTAGTTTCCTCTATTAGGGAACCATAGTCCCTATTCAATAAAAGTTCAGCGGCCTTTTTAGCGTTCATTACGCCCCAGCCCAATTTATAATCTGGTCCCGGTTGGGCTACATCATCTGCCGTATGCAGTGTTAGACCTTTTAAAGTTGCGGCACGCATATAAGTGCCGTACAATTGTTCGTTGTATTGTTGTAGCAATAAAAGTGCTCCCGTAACCCCCGGGGTTGCCATAGAAGTGCCCGATGATGTACCATAACTATTGTTGGTATAGGAGGCCGTAGAGAAAATAGAAGAGCCGTCGCCGGCAATATCCGGTTTTATACGACCATCATCTACGGGGCCAAAACTACTGTAAGCAGAAACCGAAGCACTTTTTAAATCGCCGTTACGGGCAATTTTGGTGTCGGCCGCTGCAACCGTGAGGCTATTTTTTGTGAGGGTGAAACCGAGCATTAGGTCAAAACCGTCTGCCGAGTTCCCGGCTATGGGATCTAGGTTGTCATTTCTTTTTTGTGCGTTCCCGGCGGCGTTTACCATTAAATAATAGGGTGCATTGTACATTATCCTATCCCAATCCTGACTCACTTTTATATACGAGCCAAAGTACCAATCTGGCACACGATCGGTCTTTATACCATAAGAATGGTTAGAAAGAAGTAATCCGTTTGCAGCAGCGGTGGCAACTTCAATTTTATCCCTGGACCAGTCATTGCTCAGCACCTTGGCCCGGTAGGCAACGCCTTGTGCCTCTTTTTTGATGCCGGCAGAAATCAAACTCCCGGACACCATAGTGGCATGATTGTCAATTTCCTTGCTACCATCGCCAATTACCGCCCTTATATCATATTCTTGATGCGTGGTCAGTGCCACACCGGAATCCCATACCCCGACCTGCATTCCAGAACCGTCCAGATTCAAATCCATAATGCCGTTGGCGTGCAGGGTATTGGCCCGTGAAGCCCTACTCGCATTGTCGGAATAGGTTTCGTAGTATAGCGGACTCCCGTCCGTTCCTATTTCTTGTAGCGCTACTTTTGTACCATCTTTCATGACCTCGCTAAGTTTCCAGTGATTGGTCTTGGCAAGGGCCAAGGTCTTTCTTCGGTTTTCCTCAAAATCGAACTCCAGGTCTACGTGCATTGCCCCTATCTTGGAAAAATCATAGTCTTTCTTTATGATTTTCTTTAAGGCATCGGACTGCGCGGAGACTGTATAATTAGCGCACAAAAGCATCATCAAAGCAAACAAAACTATAGGTAGGAAATTCCTTGGCGATTGATAATCCATAGGTAAGTAGGTTAAAAATGTAAGATTTGGACTACAATTATATAACCTAAACGAACTCCGTAACTTAAAAAATGAATTTATTCGATGAATAACATAGCCAAAGATTACTTTTTGTTGTGAAAGTGCTCTTTTTTGATGTTTGTAGGTTTTTTCTTATAAATTAAGGTATCAAAATACCCATCAAAAAAGAGTGAAGTGTTATTACATGTACCATTCTTGCACCTCTAGGTTTACGACTGCGCTCAAACTCACATGCAACACTCGAATTAAACCACTACGAATTGGATATTCAACGGTTTTTACCATGCGATGGCACTACAATTAAGTTAAGCTGTTATTGTGTTACTAATTCAATACCACAACACAAAAACTTAGCAACCCAATAATCAAAATTCTGCCCAAATTTATAGAAACCAAAGTAACTGCAAAGTATTTGCAGGGTTTCGACCTAAAACTAGAAAGTACTACCTCGGGGCAAGCCCACGAGGCATTACATAAGAAAAAGATTTTTAATTTCGAGGCAAGCTTCTGATTATCAAACACTTTGGCGGTGCCAATGAACTGGAAAGACTACACTGAATGATTCGCAGTGTTCTTATGAGCAATTAAACTATCATAGGTTCACTGCAGACTGCATTTTTAAAGAAATCTTATTTAGGATTGAATTTCATTACTATATATACCGGAAAATGATCGCTATAACCTCCCAAATATTTACTGCCGGCATAAGTGCGGTGGGGATTACCCTTATATTTGCCAATTTTCTCCTTTAAAAAGGATGCGTCAAAAATATCAGCTTTTGAAAAACTATGTGTCCCTTTTTCATAATTGAGAAAATTATGGGATATGAGAATCTGATCAAAAAGACTCCATGTATTTTTATAATTGGCACTACCCCTTTGTTTGGGAAAATGTAGCTTTTCCATAGGGTTGTATAAAGTGGTACCTTCTAACAGGCTTTGAATACTCTTTGAAGTTGGGTCATCGTTAAAATCGCCCATAACCATATAATTAGGACTTATCTCGGTGATTTCAATCTTCTTCATTTTTTCCTTGATGACCTTTGCAGCAATAAGTCGTTTATATTCCGTAACATCACCGCCATCCCGTCTGGACGGCCAGTGGTTTACAAACACATGCACCGGTTCATTGTTCAAAGTTCCCTTTACATATAATATATCCCTGGTGGTATCCCGATCTCCGTTTAGGTTATCCACTATTAGGGGAAGTGCCTCGGAAGAAATCATTCTAAAATATTTTGGGTTGTACAGTAGTGCCGTGTCAATACCTCTCTCATCGGGAGATTCATAATGCACGAAGTTGTACTTTAAACTTTCCAGAGGTGTGGTGCCGATCAAATCCTTAATTACGGTTTGGTTTTCAACCTCCGAAACACCCACTAAAACAGGGGGATATTTATTCTCTTTCTTACCAATATCCAAAATAGTACGCGCCAGCTTTTTGCATTTACTTTTGTATCGCTTCTCTGTCCACTGTTTAAACCCAGTAGGCGTAAAATCATCGTCCAAGGTGTGTTTGCTGTTCTCGGCATCGAACAAATTTTCCAGATTATAAAAGGCAATGGTAAATAATTGATCTTTGGATTTTCGTTTGAAAAATGGGAAACGCATACCTTATTTTATTGTGTCTCTAAAAATACTAAAATAGGCTGGGTGCTTTTGCTTAATTTTGCACTTTACTTATGTATGATAGAAAAGAAAACAGTCGATTACGAAAAAGCGGTACTTATAGGCATCATTAATAGGGACCAGAACGAAGATAAAGTTACCGAATACCTGGATGAACTAGAATTCCTTACCTACACCGCCGGTGGCGAGGTGGTAAAACGGTTTGTGCAGCGTATGGATCTTCCAAACCCCAAGACCCTGATCGGTAGCGGTAAACTCTTGGAGGTAGAGGCTTATGTTCACGAAAACGATGTGGGTTCCGTTATCTTTGATGACGAGCTGAGCCCCACCCAACAACGAAACATTGAAAAGCAACTCCGTTGCAAGATCATTGACCGTACCAGCCTCATCCTTGATATTTTTGCCCAACGCGCCCAGACCAGCTATGCAAGAACACAGGTAGAACTGGCACAGTATGAATACCTATTGCCTAGGTTAACAGGGCTATGGACACACTTGGAACGGCAAAAAGGGGGTATTGGTATGCGCGGACCCGGGGAAACCGAAATAGAAACGGATAGACGTATCGTTCGCGACCGCATTACACTTTTAAAGAAAAAATTGCTCAAAATAGATCGCCAGATGGAGACACAGCGGGGAAATCGCGGTGCCTTGGTGCGTGTTGCCCTGGTCGGGTACACCAACGTTGGTAAATCTACCTTAATGAACGTGGTGAGCAAAAGCGATGTGTTTGCAGAGAACAAACTCTTTGCCACCTTGGACACTACGGTCCGCAAAGTGGTGATAGGCAACCTACCCTTTCTTCTGAGCGATACGGTAGGATTTATCAGAAAACTGCCTACGCAGCTGGTAGAAAGCTTTAAAAGCACCTTGGACGAGGTTCGTGAGGCAGATCTTTTATTGCATGTAGTTGATATTTCCCATCCACAGTTCGAAGAGCATATCGCATCTGTTCATAAAATCTTGGACGAAATAAAAAGCTCGGAAAAAAAGACCATCATGGTTTTTAATAAAATTGATCAATACCAGCACGAGACCATACAAGAAGACGATTTAATTACGGAACGCACCTCTAGACACTTTACCATTGAAGAATGGAAACAAACATGGATGGAAAAAGTGGGCGACCGTGCCTTGTTCATCTCCGCCCTGAACAAAGAAAATTTGGATGAGTTTAGAAAACGTGTGTACGACGAAGTACGGGATATTCACGTAACCCGTTTCCCGTACAACAATTTTCTGTATCCGGAACATTTGGACGAGTACTAAGTCTTATACAAAAGCTTCTAATTCATAGTTACCTTCTAATCCTTTAATCGTGTATGCTTTATCCATAAGTGCTAGGATAAAGTATGCGCTATTTTTAAAATCGGTAAAACTCCTTAGTAGTTTCTATCTATAACTACTATCTTAAACCAATTTTAAATTGATTTTTTTAGTTTACCGGCCAAAACTTTGGCAACAATTTAAAATTCCAATGCCCCCATTTGTGTAGTTCATCGATCAATTTAAACTGTTGCTATTTTTCACCACACCATAGGATGCCTTCACAACATAAATAGCGCTAAAAATGATATGATAACATACCTTTGACGTATGTTTAAGTAGTAGTGTTGACCCCAAATCAATACCCACTTATAGCTACAGTAAAACCCAAATTTTACGATAACAACTTAACCAAAAAAACCCCGCTCTTAGAGCAGGGTTTTTTGTTACTACTAGTTTTTTATACTACGGTTTTAGAAGGCGTAATTAAGGCCAAATAAGAAATAGGTCTGTAGAGCGTTGTCCACGTTATCAAAAGTAGTGGCAGGATCCGTAGCTTGTGCAAAGTTCAGGGCTTCCTGTTTGTTGTTTCTTAAACCAAATTCCAAACCAAGACCTATTCCGTTCCATAAGGTATACCCCAAAGAGTTGATCCAAGTATAATTGGACAGATCCCCGTTCTCATAGCTCTGGAACATGGAGAAATTTGTCTTGAAGTTTACTTTTCCAATTTGTCTGGTATAGTCCGCAAGGATTTTTGCACCTAAGGAGGATTGGAAAACGGCGTCGTTGTTACTAAATACAAAGTTGTAATTTAATGGGTGTATTACTATAACCAAATCCGTAATAGGTGTCCAAGTGGCACCCGCACCAAGATCAAGATATCCAGGATCGTTGAAGTTATCTAGAATAGTTGTCCTATATTCCCCTAAACCGGAAATGGCGAATTTATCACTTATCTTTCGGCCGTATAGGGATGAAATGGTAAAAACATCCGCAGCTTGTCTAAAGCTATCGTCATCTGTGTCGATATCGGTATCGTCAAATTTTACCCATCCAAGGTTGATATTTCCTGAATTTCTCCAGAAAAATTTCTCTTGGTTCAAATTGGCAAAAGCGTTCACCGTAACCCCAATATTACCCGAAGACACATTTGGTGTACCCTGTGCATACCAGTTGTTAAAGTTAGTGAGATTGGCGCCAATGGTTCCAAAGGCACCTTTTTTCCAGCCGGGAAGTGCATCTATTTTACCTTGTATTGCATCTACCCTAGCTTGGATAGCGGCAATAGAATCTTTTTTAGGCCCTAGTTGTGATGTAAGTTCTTCTTCTGTTTGAGAGAACCCGTAAGCACAAGTAAAAACCAGTGCAATTGTTAAAAAAATGTTTTTCATGATGTAGTGTTTATTTTTTTAGAAACGCAAAAGTAGTAATAGTCACTATTTCAAATGAAATAAAACTGTTTTATTTTCTTTTAAAGAGCGGTACGGAAGAACAAGCCTCGCCATACATGATGGATTTGGCCAGTGGCATTAGCTTTTCCGTTAGTTGTAAATAGGCATTGGGTGGCACAGGTTTATGGCTACATCCTTTTATAATTACAGGAACATCGGCGTAAGCGGTTACATCTAAATCTGTTATAATGGATTGGTACAAACTTGTTTCCAGATCTTGCAAACTACCTTGTACTATTCTTTTGGCGTAAGGCTGTAATTTCGTAGTGACCAACATGTATGCCCAACCGGGAACGATAGCGTCCGATGAACAAGTAAGGGCAACGAAAGCACTAGTGTATTGCTCCCAGTCATGTTCCGTAAGGAAACTCCTGAATTCCTTTTCCCTCAAAATAAAACCTTCGTACAGCCAGTCTTTTAAATCTAAGACTTTTCGCTCCCCTTTAGGATAATAATCCTCAAGATCAAAAGTGACCAGTTTGCTTTGGGCTACCTTATTTACGATTTCTTCTGCCATATTATGTATGGAATTAAAATAGGCGTTAGTAGGTAAGCACCTATCTCTTATTAAATGTACCTTATAATTGTCTGGCTGAGCACAGTCGAAGCCCAATTTAAGTTTTAGTGCGTTCTCGACCGCGCTCGAACCGACACCTAACAAATTCTATCTATTGACTTACAAATTATTATTATCCGGAGAACTCTAACTAAAGATTTCCGCTTTTACCAAAACCCTCGAATTTTCCAGAAGGCGCAACACGGAAATGACAATTAAACCTTATTAAAGCATTCCCAGTTCCAACTTGGCCTCATCACTCATTAAGTCCTGTGTCCAAGGTGGATCAAAGGTAATTTCTACCTCGGCATCTTTAATCGCGTTCAAAGATTTTACCTTCTCCTCTACTTCTACCGGTAAGGTTTCGGCAACAGGACAATTTGGCGAGGTTAACGTCATTAAAATCTTTACTTCATTGTCCTCGTTTACCAATACATCATAAATTAGTCCCAACTCGTAAATATCTACGGGGATTTCAGGATCATAAATCGTTTTTAGCACCTTAACTATTTTCTCTCCAAGTTCCTCACTGTCTTCTGCTGTGTTTATATCGCTCATGTCTTAACTTAATTGTGTTTGGTAGGCAACGGCATATAGCTTGATCTGCTTGATCATGCTTACCAGACCGTTGGCCCGGGTTGCGGACAAATGTTCCTTTAGTCCTATTTCGTCTATAAATTGCGTATCGGCCTCAATAATATCCTTTGGTTTTTGGTTGCTGAAGGCACGTATTAAAATCGCAATGATCCCTTTGGTAATTATCGCATCACTATCTGCGGTAAAGACCAATTTATCGGCCTCCAAATCGGCATGCACCCATACCTTGCTTTGACAGCCTTTAATAATGTTATCGTCGGTTTTATATTCCTCGGCAATCAGCGGAAGCGATTTTCCAAGGTCTATCATATATTCGTAACGCTGCATCCAATCCTCGAACATAGCAAACTCTGCTACGATATCCTCCTGTATCTCTTTAATATTCATCTTCATAATTTATACAAAAATACAACAAGAAAGCATGGATTTCAACACTTTAAGAGAATGATAACGCGTGCAGTTATACCAACATGGCAGTAGCCCGTTTTACCCCTGCGACCAAAACGTCTACTTCTTCCTTGGTGTTATAAAAGCTAAAGCTTGCACGGACCGTACCAGGAATTTTATAGAAATCCATTATGGGTTGCGCACAATGATGACCCGTACGTACCGCTATTCCCAGTTTGTCCAGAATCGTTCCGATATCGTACGGATGTACGCCTTTGATATTGAAAGAAATCACCGATGTTTTCTGCTTTGCGGTACCGTAAATTTTGAGTCCGTCTATTTTCGAAAGTTCATCCGTAGCATATTCCAACAATTCATGTTCGTACGCCGCTATAGTTTCAAAACCGATAGCGTTCATATAATCCAAGGCAGCACCAAAGGCAATACCTCCACAAATGTTAGGTGTTCCTGCCTCAAACTTGTGCGGTAAGCCGGCGTAGGTAGTCTTTTCAAAAGTTACTTCGGCTATCATTTCCCCACCGCCTTGGTAGGGCGGCAATTTAGTAAGCCATTCTTCTTTGCCATAGAGCATTCCTACTCCCGTGGGACCACAAATCTTGTGCGCGGAAACAGTATAAAAATCAACATCCAAAGCTTGCATATCCGCAACCAAATGTGGAGCGGCCTGTGCGCCATCTATTAGCACCACTGCACCAACAGCATGTGCTTTATCTATAATTTCTTTTATGGGATTTATTGTGCCCAAAGCATTGGAGATATGATTGCAAAAAACCAATTTGGTCTTCTGGGAAAGCAGGGTGTCGTACACGTCCATTAGAAGCTCTCCTTCCTGATTCATTGGAATCACTTTCAACACGGCACCTGTACGCTCGCAGAGCATTTGCCACGGCACAATATTGGAATGGTGCTCCATAGCAGATACCAAGACCTCATCCCCTTTTTTAATAAAGGAAGAAAAACCGTTTGCTACAATATTTATACTATGTGTAGTGCCCGATGTATAGATAATCTCATGCGCATGCTTGGCGTTGAAATGTTTTTGAATCTTGTGTCGTGCCTGCTCATACTTGTCCGTTGCCTCTTGTGAAAGGGCATGTACGCCCCTATGGATATTGGCATTGTAGTTGGAGTAATAATCCACGATCACGTCTATGACCTGTTGCGGCGTTTGTGAGGTAGCGGCATTATCCAGGTAGACCAATGGTTTACCGTTGACCTCTCGTTTTAAAATGGGAAAATCTTCTCTTATTTTGGTTACATCAAACATAGCAATTCAATTGAATTACAAAGATAAGTACTGTAAGGTAAACTAAAGACTCATGGTATTCCATAAATAAGAAAAGTCATGAAAGAGACCACAGAATGATAGCTATACTTTAGAAACGGAAACCTAAACCAAATTTTAAGAGTCCAAGATAATCGTTTTGATTTATCGTAGCCTCATAATCGATAAAATCATATTGCCCCTGCACGAACAGGGTTTTTGTAATATCATAGGATAGCCCTACGTTGACATTGAAAGCGGTATCATTCCCAGAGTTGTCAAAAACTACCCCATTAAGATTTCCATCAAAACTAGAATTAATAAATGTCACCCCTACTCCTAAACTTGGTCTCAGTTTTGAGAGACCTGGAAGTTTGAATTCGGAAAATAGTTTAGGTTGAACCAACCAATGAGTTTCGTTAATTTCCGAAGTCTCCGTTACGTTAGCATTTTTAGCAAAAACCGCAGAATTAACTCCAAAACCAATTGTAGCAAACGATAGATTAACGAAACGGTATTTTATGCCTAAATCAATTATGCCAGGCGCATCGTTCCCCAAATCACCACCTATCGATATCGGGTAATTCGCCTCAACACTCCATTTTTTTTCTTGGGCAAAAGTAGTTACGGAAACTAGGAATATTAGTCCCAAAAGTAATTTTACGTTCATGTAATTCGATTTTTAATTACCCAAATGTAAAACAAAGCTCCTGTAGGAGAATTAAACAAAAGGTTAAAGTGAAGCCAATTAAAAGATAAAAAACAATCGCGT
The DNA here is from genome assembly GCF_042676845.1 of Maribacter chungangensis. NCBI lineage: Bacteria > Pseudomonadati > Bacteroidota > Flavobacteriia > Flavobacteriales > Flavobacteriaceae > Maribacter > Maribacter chungangensis. Next base: position 150,746 of record NZ_JBHTHY010000003.1, on the reverse strand, counting down.
AATGTTTTCCCTCCTAACGAGTAGAGACCAAGGGAGGTGTTATATAGGTGATGCTTTGTTAAAAGCACTTAGGAAATACCTTCTTTGATTAGGTGTAGCGTTTCTGCACACCCCCTACCCCCTCTTTCTAGAGGGGAAACTCTTATGGTTACCGTTAGTTGTTTTAGATATGGCTTATTAACAAATAAAAACTTGCATTTACCGAAACATATAATTCATCGATAATTGAATGGCGGCATTGTAGTTCTGCGCCCCTGCCAAAGCATTCAATCGATTTCGAAGTCCAACATAAAATCGAGGGGAAACCGATAATTCATCAGATAATTTTATACCTAAACCAACGGCGGCGCCATAATCCAATTGAAAATCTCCGGAGACAGAAGATCTTCTGTCCGCATTCACATTAGAGTTCTGGTCTAAATTTTTAGTCTTGGTTACTTGATTCAACAAGAATCCAAATTGGGGTCCAAATTCTACATCCACCTTATTATTTAAGGCAAATTTCCCCAAAATGGGTACCGTAATAAAGTTGAGTTGTACGTTGGTCCTAAAGTCGTTATCATCTGCAACCGCTCCTCCGTTTTGGATAGCGGCCAAATCCGTACTAAACTGAAATCCTTGGGAGGAATACAGGAGCTCGGGCTGTAGCTTGAATTTTTCGGAAAAATCAATCTCCATAAAAATACCGCCATGCCCGGAAAAGCGAAACTTTAAACCCTCTGTTAAATCGCCTACAATAGATGAATAATTTAACCCTCCTTTTATACCAAAACGGGTTTCCTGTGCTTTTCCTACTTGATAAATAAACATAAAAAGAGCCGCTATGAAAACGGCTCTTTTATAAAATGTATTTTGAAATTCCATTTATCTATAAATCGAAACCTAAATTAACACCTAACTTTTTAGCTATCAACTTATTGATCCTTGCTTTTACCTCGGGAATACCTACACTCTCCAAAACGTTGTTTGCAAAGGCATACATTAACAAGGCACGTGCCTCCTTTTTGGGAATTCCTCTACTCTGCATATAAAACAAGGCATCTTCGTCCAATTGACCAATAGTACAACCGTGGGAACATTTTACATCATCGGCAAAAATCTCCAATTGTGGTTTTGTGTTGATCGTGGCCTTATCGCTTATTAAAATATTGTTGTTCTTCTGAAAGGCATTTGTTTTTTGGGCGATCTTATCTACAATGATCTTTCCGTTAAAAACACCAGTAGCACTATCTCCGTAAATTCCTTTATAATCTTGATGGCTCTCACAGTTCGGTTCAATATGATGTACCAAGGTATGGTGGTCTACATGCTGTTTCTCCCCAAGTATCGTTACCCCTTTCATGGTAGAATCCATATACTCCCCATTTTGGTAAAAATTAAGGTTGTTGCGGGTTAGCTTTCCACCAAAAGAGAAGGTATGCACTTTTACGTGGCTCTTTCCTTTTTGGTCGATATAGGTGTTGTCTATCAATGAGGCCGTAGGAACATCGTTCTGTATTTTATAGTAATCAACTATAGCATTTTCCGCGGCAAATATCTCGGTTACGCAATTGGTAAGCACCTCGTTGGAAGTAAGGTTCTGATGACGTTCTATAATCTGTACTTCGGCATTTTCCTCAACAATAATTAGATTTCTCGGCTGCAGCATCAATGAGGCCTCGTTACCTGTTGCGAAATGTAAAATCTCTACGGGCTTCTTGGGCATTTTGTTCTTAGGAATATAGATGTAAGCTCCCTCCCTGCTAAATGCCGTATTCAAAGTGGTCAACGATTCATCTTTGGATGCCACCTTGTTAAAATACACATCTATGATCTGCTTGTACATGGGTTTGGTCAAGGCCGAGCTCATTAGACAGATATCTACACCATCATGCGTTGTTTCCGAAAGATGTGAGGAATATACCCCATCTATAAATACGATTTTATAGGTGTCTATTTCGTGAATAAAATACTTCTTAACATCCTTGTATTCAATGGCATTATCTTCTTTTGGGAAAATACTGAAATTTATCTTTTGCAGGCTGTTGAGCGACGTATATTTCCAAGCTTCCAATTTTTTGGTCGGAAAGCCTTTAAGTTCAAAATTCTTTATGGCCTCTGTACGTACTTCATGAACGGGATGTTCCACATCCACGTTGTTCTCGAACGCCATAAAAGAAGAAATTAATTTGTCTTTTAAATCCATATTTTTCTAAGTATTAAGTAGTGAGTACGAAGTAATAAGTACTTAATACTCATTACTGTTTACTTTGTACTTTTTTTAAACCGCGGCCTCCTGCTTTAACCAATCGTATCCTTTTTCCTCTAGTTCCAAGGCCAATTCCTTGGTGCCGGATTTTACGATTTTACCGTTATGGATTACGTGTACATAATCTGGTACTATATAATCCAATAACCTTTGGTAGTGCGTTATGACGATTACAGCGTTGTCCTTGCTTTTAAGCTTGTTAACACCATTGGCTACGATACGCAGGGCATCGATATCCAAACCGGAATCCGTTTCGTCCAATATAGCGACTTTTGGCTCCAACATGGCCATTTGGAATATCTCGTTGCGTTTCTTTTCACCACCGGAGAATCCTTGATTTAAGGAACGGGACAAAAATTTTCTGTCTATTTCCAAAAGTTCAGATTTCTCACGGATCAACTTCAACATTTCGTTTGCCGGCATGTCCTCTAGTCCTTTTGCTTTTCGAGTCTCGTTTATCGCCGTTTTCATGAAGTTGGTCACGGAAACACCTGGTATCTCAACCGGATACTGAAAAGAAAGAAATACACCTTTGTGCGCTCTTTCTTCCGGCGAAATATCTTCCAAGTCCTCCCCGTCCAAACTAACGGAACCCTTGGTGACTTCAAATTCCTCTTTTCCCGCAATTACAGATGCCAAGGTACTTTTGCCGGAACCGTTAGGCCCCATAATGGCATGTACCTCACCGGCTTTCACCTCTAGGTTGATACCTCTTAAAATTTCTTTATCCTCTACTTGAGCGTGTAAATCCTTAATTGTCAACATGTTGTTCTACTTTAAATATTCAGGTGCCTTAGGCATTTTATTAAAATCTTCTTTTTGATGTTGCAGATACACTTTTGCATCTTTCTCTTTTGCAAAAGCTTCAAAAGCATCCATACTCGCTAACGTTTGGTCTACGTCGTGGTTAAAACTTGGTACCCTTTTGTATTCCCTGTTTTCGTATAAATGATATAAATCTCCTGTTAACAACAACGGGCCGTGCTCCACAAGTTCCAAATATAAAACCTGGTGACCCGGCGTATGGCCCGGCATGGATTTGATGACTACCGTACCGTCACCGAATACATCATAGTCACCTTCCAGTTTTTTTACATTTTTAAGCTCCTTTATGGCTTCGTACAGTCCTGCGTTTTCTCCGTTTCTGATTTCATCGCTCGTAATCATATCGTATTCCGAACCTTGCACCAACCAAGTTGACTTGTGCATAACATTAGCATGACCAGTATGATCAAAGTGGGTATGTGAAAGCGCAACATACTGTACATCATCAGGTGTCATTCCAATAGACTTCAATTGATGTAAGACCGAATCCTGTCTGGAAACGGTAAAAGCGCCGCTAGGATCGGTGTAAGGGTCTTGACCTACCAACATTTCTGGCAAACCTGCATCCCACATCAGATTCCCTTTTGGATGACTAATAACGTAAAAAGGGTCTGCAAACTCCTTGGTCTGTCCTTGATATGTGGTGTCTTGCGAAAACAGTTCAAGCTTATTGACACCAACGGTACCACCGTTAAACGTATATAACTTTACTACAGGTTTTTGAACTTCGGCAACCGTTGGAACAGCTTCTTTCTTTGCTTGTTTGCAAGAGAAGGACAATACCGCTATCAAACCTACAAGTACTACTTTTTTCATTTTTTTAAATTTGCTTACTCAAACAAACCTACCTAAATCCCTCCCAAGGAGGGACTTTTAGCTGTTACCCTATTCGACTTTCAAATTATTCAAACATTTCCTTTATTGTTTCCTCTCCAATGGAAATTTTAGGTTTGAACACACTAGAATAAGAATTCCCCCTTTGGGGGCTAGGGGGCTTTTATCCTACTGATCCTTCCAAACTGATTTCCAATAGTTTTTGGGCTTCAACCGCAAACTCCATGGGTAATTTGTTCAACACTTCTTTACTAAAACCGTTCACGATCAAAGCAATGGCTTTTTCGGTATCGATTCCCCGTTGGTTACAATAAAAGATTTGATCTTCACCAATCTTACTGGTCGTTGCTTCGTGCTCTACTTGGGCCGTTTTGTTCTTTGCCTCTATATATGGAAAAGTATGTGCACCACACTCGTTACCCATTAGCAAAGAATCGCACTGCGAAAAGTTTCTCGCATTTTCCGCCCTAGAGCTGATCTGTACCAAGCCTCTATAGCTATTCTGTGATTTTCCTGCGGATATTCCTTTGGATATAATCGTACTTCTGGTGTTTTTTCCTAAGTGAATCATTTTGGTGCCCGTATCTGCCTGCTGGTAGTTGTTCGTTACAGCGATAGAATAAAACTCGCCTATAGAATTATTTCCTTTAAGCACACATGAAGGGTATTTCCATGTTACCGCGGAACCCGTTTCAACCTGTGTCCATGATATTTTGGAACGGTTCTCACAAAGTCCTCTTTTGGTCACGAAATTATACACTCCGCCTTTACCTTCCTTATTTCCGGGATACCAGTTTTGTACGGTAGAATATTTAATTTCTGCATCGTCCAAGGCAATTAATTCTACTACTGCGGCATGCAATTGATTCTCGTCTCGCGACGGTGCCGTACAACCTTCAAGGTAACTTACGTAACTGCTTTCATCTGCAATGACCAAGGTACGCTCAAACTGACCTGTACCACCTTCATTGATTCTAAAGTAGGTAGAAAGCTCCATTGGGCAGCGCACTCCTTTTGGTATATAGCAGAAAGACCCATCTGTAAAAACAGCAGAATTTAAGGCAGCGTAGAAATTATCCTTTTTAGGGATTACCGTACCCATATATTTTTGAACCAGATCCGGATGTTTCTGTATAGCCTCGGAAATAGGCATAAACAAAATTCCCTTTTCCGCTAGTGTTTTTTGAAAGGTAGTCGCCACGGAAACCGAATCTACAACGATATCTACGGCTACGTTCTGCAACTTCTTTTGCTCATCTACGGATATGCCCAGTTTCCTGTACATCTCCAAAAGTTCTGGATCTACATCGTCCAAAGTTTTGTTCGGATCCGGAGGTTTGGGTGCGGAATAATAACTGATAGCCTGAAAATCGGGCTTTTCATAATGTACGTTGGCCCATTCCGGCTCCTCCATTTGCTCCCAAATACGAAAGGCATCCAAACGCCATTCGGTCATCCATTCCGGCTCGTCTTTCTTTTTGGAAATGGCCCTAACAATATCCTCGTTTAAGCCTTTTGGAAAAGTTTCTGACTTTAGATCTGTATAAAACCCGTACTCATACTCCTTAGTTTCCAGCTCTTTCTTTAATTCCTCTTCTGTATATGCCATAAGCCCCCTTTTATCCCCCAAAGGGGGAATTTGTTCTTATATAATTTATTACTTCACAATCTTAAATCTCATCTATTTCGAATCCTAAGAGCTACTAATGTAGCAACTCATAAGGTTTACAACGAAAAACTCTCTCCGCAACCGCAGGTTCTTTGCGCGTTGGGGTTATTAAAAACAAAGCCTTTGCCGTTTAACCCTCCCGAATATTCCAAAACCGTACCTACCAAATATAAAAAACTCTTTTTATCTACTACGATACGTACGTTATTGTCCTCGAAAAGCTTATCGGTCTCTTGTACTTTGTTATCAAAATCCAGTTCGTAGGACAAACCGCTGCATCCGCCGCTTTTAACGCCTACACGAACATAATCCTTAGCTGCATCAAAACCACCCTCTGTCATGAGGTCTATGACTTTCTTTTTTGCCGTTTCAGATACTTCTATCATCTCTTAATTGGATTTGGTCTAAATAGTTTACAAATATATAGGATAAGTAGCTGTATTCCATAAAACCTAACATTATTATAACATATAATCGCATAGGGTTTTTTTATGGATAGCATAAGTAGATCCTTTATTTCAATTTTATCATCACAATATCCGATTTTCCTTTGGATGCCGCATCCCCAAAATCTGTACTTGAAGTTTCCCCAACAAGCACAATACTACCATCTAAATTCTCCACAATATCAAAAGCAAAATCAAGTCCTGAGCCGCCAAACGATTTTTGCCAAACCAAATTTCCTAAATCATCTGTCTTGACCAGCCATATATCATTTTCCCCATAATTGGCATCTGCATCCTTATTGATACTCTTGGAGCTACCTACTATAAAATATCCGCCATTTTTACTGGAAATTACAGCTTGCGCGGCATCGAAACTAGAACCTCCATAGGTATGCTCCCAGACCAAACTACCGGATGCATCAATTTTTACCAGCCAAACATCGGATTCGCCCTTTGTACCGGAAATATCCCCATCCGAACTAAACGTGTTTCCGGCAATTACATAACCGCCGTCCTGTGTTTTTGCAATGTCGTACGCAATCTCAATTCCAGAACCTCCATAGGAACGCTCCCAAAGCAGGTTTCCGTTTGCATCTACTTTTACTACCCAAAAATCATAGCTGCCTTGTGTGTTGCTGATATCAAAATCGTTGCTTTCGGAAAACCCGGCCATGACAAAACCACCGTCATCGGACTCCACTACGGCATGGGAACGATCATTGTTCGTACCCCCAAAATAACCCCTCCATTGCAATGCTCCGGATGCATCAATCTTTGTGCCCCAAAATTCCCCGACCCCATGTCTGGTGAGGGTGTTCGCTTTTTCCGTATTCCCATCGGCCCGTGCCGAGGTAATATCCAAAAAACCGGTAAAGAACAAACCGCCGTCCTGGGTTTCTACAATATCATAAGAGTGATCGTGCCCAGAAAAACCAAAACTTTTTTCCCATTCCATACTACCGAGCACATCAACCTTTACCACCCAATTATCATGAAAACCATTATTTATAGATCCATCACCATCATCGCTCATCGCATATCCCGTTAACGCGAAACCACCTTCCTTTGTTTGGACCAAACTCTGACCTCTGTCATCCTTGCTTCCGCCGTAGGTATTATTCCATTCTAAATTTCCCTGACCATCGAATTTTAGTAGCAAATAATCGTTCACCGCAGTCGATTTTCCGTCAATATCGCCATCTATACTGTTCGTAAAACCTAAAACTGCATAACCCCCATCCGTTGTAGTAATAATGGCTTGGGCTGTTTCTTCTCCGGTTCCTCCTACTGTTTTTATCCACGCCACTTCCCCCAAAAAAGTAGTGTCCGGAATTGGTGTAACCTCATTGCCATTTTCCGGTTCGCAGGAAAAGATCAAAACTGCGATAAATAGAACAAAAAAATACCGCTTCATTTATTGCGATTTTTGAATTACAAAAAGTCCCCTGTTTATATCACTGACTATAATTTTTCCGCTTTCAAAGAAGGGATACACACTCCAAACCCCATCGAATTGGGTATTATCGTTAGCAGGAAACGTATCAAAAAAACCTATTTCGGATATGGATTTATCCGCTATTCCAGAAATATCCAAAACACGGACCCCCGCGGTATAGTTGGCAAGAAAAAACTCCTCTCCTACCACATATCCGTTATGATCAATAGCGCTAGTAGGACCTAGATAGGTATCGTGTAAAATTGGGTTGTCCAAATCTGTCATATCAAAAATCAATGTTCTGGACCTAAATCCGGAATTGACCTCGTCCAATTCATCGCCCAATATAAAGTAACGTTGATCTTCGGTAAACCAGCCCTGATGCGTATACCCTATAAACGGATACACCAACGAAGCTATCGTAACCGGAGTATCTTTTTGAGAAATATCAACTATTACGACCTGACTCTCATTTGCACCTACAAATAGTTCCGCTCCGCTGTAATTGGTATCGGGACCCGTATAATTTATTACTTGGGCGTCATGGCAATATCCGTTTACTCCCCAACCACCGGCGGCAACCGGTAGTGCAGGGTTTTGCAAATCCAAAAAATGAACGCCTCCGTTAAACTCGTCGTTACGGTCCGTACCCACAGGATAGGCAAAACCTGTTTCTTCGTTGATGACAATGTTGTGCGCGTTTCCAATGGCCGTATAGCGATTCTCCGCAGAAAACACCGTAGGAACGGCACTTGCATTCCTAAGTTTTTTTAAATCGAAAACCTGTACCCCATGGTTGTTCGCCTCCGCAACGATGTAGGCGAAGTCTTGATAGACCTTTACATCTCGCCATGAACTGGAAGTAGTTGCCGTTGGTAGCTTGCCCAAATAAATCAAATTTTCAGTGTCCGAAATATCTATAAAAGCAGTACCATCATCCAAACCCATCAAGGCATATTCTTTTCCCGTAGTGCTATCTGTCCAACCCCATATATCATTACCGGCAACAGATCCAAAATCTTCCAAAGAAATCCTACCCAACAAATCATATCCATTACAAGGATATTCTCCCGCCATACCATTCTCACATGGCTCAAAAGTACTGGATGATCCAACACTATCATCACCAGTCATGGATGTGTTATCGGCTAGAGAAGATGAATCATCGGCATTGGAACAGGAAAACAATAATGCAAAAAAGATACAGATAAAAAGAAAATACTTCATTAGCTTATTTTGTAAGGTGTCTCTTGTAAAGATAGCAATTCGCAGCTACAGCGATTAAAATATCTCTAATCTTGGCTCTTACAATACAAATAATTTAATTAACTTGACATTTGTTTTTAATTTTTATCAAAATTTCGATACCGTTATGCCAAAAAAAACTTCATTTCTAAAGAACGAATCTAGACGATCGTTCGTGAAAAAATCTAGTATCGCTGCAGCAGGATTTATGATCGTACCCAGACACGTTCTTGGCGGCCAAGGTTATGTAGCCCCTAGTGATAAACTGAACATTGCCGGTATCGGTGCAGGCGGTAAAGGCAGAAGTGATATGTCTTCCTTTGCCGAAAGCCCTAACGTAAACATAGTTTCTATGTGCGATGTAGATGATAGGCAAGCCGTAGATTCCAGAAAAGCATATCCAAAAGCTAGCTATTACCATGATTTTAGGGAAATGCTGGAGAAAGAAGGCAATAACATCGACGCCGTTTCCGTATCAACACCGGATCATAACCATGCCGTTGCCGCCTACCAAGCCATGGCCATGGGAAAACATGTTTACGTTCAAAAACCACTGACCCACGATATTTGGGAAGCCCGCATGCTTACAGAAGCAGCGAAAGAATTTAAAGTGGTTACCCAAATGGGAAACCAAGGAGGTTCTGGCGACGGGGTTCGTAAGATGAAGGAGATTTATGACACGGGCATTATTGGAGAAGTCCATACGGTTAAATGTTGGACTAACCGAGCTATTTGGCCACAGGCACTGCAAACACCTACAAAAAAAGACAAAATCCCTAAAGGCCTAAACTGGGACCTTTGGTTGGGAACTGCGGAAATGAGAGATTATAACAACGCCTACCTACCCTTTGATTGGAGAGGGTGGTCAGATTTTGGCACGGGTGCCCTAGGCGATATGGCCTGTCATATTATGGACCCAGTATACCGCATACTCCCTATTTTATATCCAGAAACCTTTGAATGCAGTATTTCCGATTCCTTCAGTGGAAACTTTGCCTATAGGGATTATCCTAAAAGTTTCCCGAGCTCCAGTAAGATTCACCTAAGCTATCCAAAAACAGATGGTAGCGGAAACATAAAAGTGACTTGGATGGACGGTGGACTCCTGCCCGAAAGACCAGAAGAACTTGGAGATGACGAAGCTTTGGGCAACTGGGATGGGGGTGTTTTGTTTATTGGTGATAAAGGAAAGTTATTAGCGGATTGTTATGGTGCCAATCCTAGATTACTGCCTTTAAGCCTTAATGAACAGTTTGAAGTAGAAGAAACTATTGCTCGTGTACCCGAAGGCCACTACCTACAATGGGTAAACGCCTGTATCGCCGGATATGGAAATGCGGAGACGAGTTCTTCATTTGATTATGCAGGTCCGTTTACAGAAAGCATCCTCATTGGAAACCTGGCCTTAAAAGCCTATTTTGAAATAGACCCTGCAGCGGAAAACAAAAGTTTCTGGGGCGGTGGAAAACAATATTACGGTAGAAAGCGATTACAATGGGATGCAGAGAACATGAAAGTAACCAATTTTGATGCTGCCAATAAATACGTGAAACGAACCTATAGAGATGGTTATTCCTTAGGGTAGCCACAAAATTTATATGTATGAACTAAAACCGAAACGTATTGTTTCGGTTTTTTTATGCCCAACAATTTCCGACAACTGCGTACTTTTGCAGTATGCTAGAAAACAAGAATAACGAACGTACCTCATTAGAAAAATTAGGTGAATTTGGACTTATAGACCACCTGACCCAAGGCTTTGAAATTGCTCAGAAATCGACGATAAAAGGTATTGGGGATGATGCCGCTGTTCTAAATTTTACGGATAAGAAGACCGTTTTAACTACCGATCTCTTGGTTGAAGGCATCCACTTTGACCTCAGCTATATGCCTTTGAAACATTTAGGCTACAAAGCCGTCATGGTCAACCTGAGCGACGTATACGCAATGAACGCTACCGCTACACAGGTAACGGTATCCATTGCAGTATCCAATAGGTTCCCGTTGGAAGCTTTAGAAGAACTATATGCCGGTATCGCAACGGCTTGCAAGACATTTGGAGTAGATTTGGTAGGCGGGGACACTACGTCCTCAAAGACCGGATTAATAATAAGCGTTACTGCTCTTGGCGAGGTGGAGGAAAATAAAATCACCTATCGCTCCGGAGCCAAACCAAACGATTTATTGGTGGTTAGCGGCGACTTGGGAGGTGCCTACATGGGACTACAAGTATTGGAACGGGAAAAAGAGGTTTTTAAGGTAAACCCTAACAACCAACCCGACCTTGAGCCGTATTCCTATATCGTAGAACGCCAGCTAAAACCAGAGGCAAGAAAGGATATCGTAGCACTACTTCAACAATTGAACGTACAACCTACGGCCATGATCGATATTAGTGATGGACTATCCTCCGAAATATTACATCTCTGCAAAAACAGCAACGTAGGTTGTAACTTGTACGAGGATAAAATTCCGCTAGATCCAACGGTAATCTCTGCCTGCGAGGAATTTAAGGTAGATAGTACCATGATCGCTTTAAGCGGAGGGGAAGATTATGAACTATTGTTTACGGTAGACCAATCCGCATTCCCAAAAATAAAGGGCAATCCTAACTTATCCATTATCGGACATATTACGCAAGCGTCCGAAGGTGCACATCTAATTACGAGAGGGGAAACCAAAATACCGTTGACTGCGCAGGGGTGGAACTCGTTTGGGAACGAATAGAGAATATTTATACAACTCGGTCTCAAATTTAACGTAGAGGCGTCCGGCCAAAGAACTTGACGGATACTGCAGCTATTTCGGCACAAAGGGTCGGGGTTCGCCTGCCTGCCGGCGAGGCAGCTTCGACGATGAAATTTCAATACGCCTTCGGCTTTTGAAATTAGGGTAGTACGAAAAATTCCCGAAAACAAGGGCAATCTTTACTTATCTGTTGTGGGGCGTTACGACAGTTAAGATGAAAGTTACTTACTTAATTCGCGGGAATAGCTATTAAATTCCTTTACCGGCCATGGGAACGGAATCTAAAGATATGTTGGAATGCAATTACGCTACTTGTTGTGCAGCGTGATGTCTTTTTTGATAAATGTGCTCCAATGTTCTATTGATATCCTGTAGTTCAGGAGTCAATATAGAGAGGTTTCCACTTACATCTGTGGTTACCTGCTTTTGGCAGTGGATACATTTGTATTCTTTAATGTGGGAAGTTACCTTCTTTGAGATGGAGTAGTGATGGCCAAAAATATTACAGAATATTTTTTTCATTTGGTAGGGTTTTAGAATTGCATTGGTACGATTTGGGAATCTTTATAATGCTTGGTTAACGTTATGTCTTTAGATAAAGCCAATGATTACTTGGCCTATTGATTAATTTTGGTTCAAGGTATATTATTTTAATCATCTGAGCCATAAATTGTTGTGATGTGTTCAATTCCTGTTGTCAACCTCCAAAATTTATAGGTGAGGAATTTTAGTTGTTTCGCTTTACTATTTTTAATTTACCTTGCGTGGTAGTTTTTACCATGCACCAGACCAAAAAAATCTTAGTTACCGCCTTTGCCCTATTCTCACTATTTTTTGGGGCGGGGAATCTTATTTTGCCTCCCTTATTAGGTTTTAATTCAGGAGGCGTTTGGTGGTTGGTCGTATTGGGGTTTTGTCTGTCTGCCGTTCTGATTCCCATATTGGGAATTCTAGCCCATGCCAAATTGCAAGGAACTATTTTTGATTTTGGCAAAAAGGTGTCGCCCATCTTTAGTTTGGTGTATTCCTTTACTATTTACGCTATTTCCATTAGCCTACCATCGCCTAGAACAGCATCGGTAACCCACGAAATGGCCATACAGCCTTTTTTTGACAGCCCTTCTTGGCTTACTAGCATTATTTATTTTGGATTCGTATTCGTCTTTGTAGTTAATCGGTCCAAAATTTTAAGTGTTATAGGAAAATTATTGACTCCAGCTATCATTCTCATCTTGTTACTATTAATCGGCAATGTGTTATTTTCTTTTCCGTTTGATTTTTCCGGAACTAAAATCCAAGGCCCATTTACAAGCGGTATTTTGGAGGGTTACCAAACCTTCGACGCCATAGGTGCCGTAGTTGTTGGTGGAGTCATTATTATATCGATTAATCTAGAGAACAAAGAAGCTTCCTACTCGGATAAGAAAGCCCTTATTCGCAAGGCTGGATGGTTGGCCGGATTAGGTCTTTTTCTTATATATGCGGGATTGATACTTTCTGGCAGCTTAATGCATGGTTCATTTAACGAAGAGGTAACAAGAACTGCGCTGCTTAGTGGGATGACTATCTTGAGTTTAGGAACTATTGGACATCTTGGGCTTAGCATCTTAGTAAGTTTGGCATGTTTTACAACGGCCGTTGGTATCGTAACGGGTACTTCGGATTTTGTAAAGTCGCAATTCAAGGACGCTAAACCGGCGTATACACTAACCGCTGTTTTAGGCTGCATATTGGGCGTTGTGATGGGGCAGTTTAACGTAGCGTATATCATTGCAGTTGCCTTACCCGCACTCATGTTTATTTACCCTATTACCATAGTGCTTATTCTTTTAAATGTAGTTCCCGAGAAATATGCCTCGGCCGGAGTTTTCAAGGCCGTTGTGTTTACTACTATAATATTCAGTATTCCAGATTTTTTAGGTTCGATCGGGTCATCCGACAAATTAGCAGCTATACAAGAATTCATTCCTTTGAGCACCTACAGTATGGGATGGGTACTGCCAGCTTTGGTTGTTTTTGGATTGGCAAATGCTATTCCACATAGATTAGATTATTAATTTACTACCTTTATTATGAACGTCTTGTTTGGATTTCAACTATAAAAACCGACCCACATGAAACAACTACTCCTTGTCCTAATCTTGGCTACTTCTTATTTTGCGATTGCCCAAGTACAACCCGCTCCCGATCGCGGACCCAACGAAGGTGAAGGTCCCTTTGAACGTATGGTAATTCGTGGGGCAAATCTTATAGATGGAACCGGAGCTCCAACTTATGGACCGGTAGATATTGTTATCGAAGGCAATAAAATAAAGGAGATAGTGCTAGTGGGCACGCCCAAAGTTCCGATAAAAACTAAAGATCGTCCTCGAAAAGGCACAAAGGAAATAGATGCCAACGGAGCTTATGTTCTACCGGGTTTTGTAAATATTCATACCCATGTGGGCGGTGACCCAAAAGCACCAGAATCTGAGTATGCCTATAAGCTTTGGTTGGGCCATGGCGTAACAACTATTAGAGGTGTGCCGGCAGGAGAATTAAATTGGGTTGAAAACGAAAAAAAACGTAGTTCCCAAAATAAAATAGTTGCGCCGAGAATCATAAACTTTCAAGTTCCAGGTACTGGAAAAGAGTGGAAAGGTGGCCCGCTGATTACTCCAGCTAAAGCTAGAGAATGGGTAGCATGGGCAGACAGTAAAGGAGTGGAGGGCATCAAAATATTTAACTTAGATCCCGAAATTTTCGCTGCGGCCATAGATGAAGCACGAAAACGAAAAATGGGATCTGTAGCACATCTATCGCAAATGATGGTAAGTAGGGTCAATGCACGTGACGCGGCTGAAATGGGCTTGCAAAACCTTACTCATTTCTACGGGCTTTTTGAGGCGTTATATAAGGATGAGGATATACAACATTGGCCACGCAATCTTGAATACAACAACGAACAGGACCGATTTAGCCAAGTAGCGTACCAATGGGATAAAATTCACCCAAGAGGTAGCGATGAATGGAACCAGCTCATCGATTTCTTTTTGGAGAAAAACCTTATAATAGACCCTACAATGACTGCCTATCTTGCAGGCAGAGACGTAATGAAAGCACGGAATGCGGATTGGATGGATAAGTACGTACTACCCTCTTTACATGATTTTTATGAACCAAATCGTTTGGACCACGGTTCTTATTTTTACAATTGGACCACTTGGGAAGAGGTTGCTTGGAAAAACTTCTACCGGGTATGGATGTCCTTCCTTAACGATTATAAAAACGCAGGTGGCCGCGTAACCGTGAGCGACGATGCTTCTTTTATTTATAACTTATATGGTGTTGGCGTTATAGAAGAGATGGAGTTACTACAAGAAGCGGGTTTTCATCCTCTAGAAGTCATTAGAGGTGCTACCCTTCATGCAGCGGAAGCTATATTTGAGCCCAAAGGAAAAGCTATTGAGTTCGGAATAGTAAGACCAGGACTTTTGGCAGATTTGGTCATCATTGAAGAAAATCCTATCGAAAACCTAAAAGTCTTATACGGAACAGGATTTCCTAGACTAAACGATGAAACAGGTAAAATGGAACGGGTAGGCGGCGTCAAGTACACGATAAAAGATGGTATTCTATATGATGCAAAACAACTCTTAAAGGATGTAGAGGCAATGGTAGAAAAGCAAAAAGCGGAACGTAAAAAACAGTAGTTCCCTGAACATTGAAACACTGTTGTTCATCAAACCTTTTATTCTATACCATTTAAATTTCTTTGTATATGGATATAGATAACCGAGTTCTAAAATACTTTAAGACTACTTCCCTGTATCCCTCCGTTTCTTGGAATAATAGTAAAACAAATAAGCTATAAGTACCAAAACAACAAAAGGCAAGTAAGTACCGATCATCACACCGATCTCATACCCGCTGTCCGGTGCTTCCTGCATCTTTTTTTCAATATCCGCGGTATCTTGCAATAAGGTCACTAATGGCATCATCTCCTAAAATTTAAGTTCAATACTTATGGGGCAGTGATCGCTTCCCATGACCTGATCGTGAATTTCTGCGGAAACAACGTTGGGCCAAAGCGATTCGCTCACCAAAAAATAATCGATGCGCCAGCCTACGTTCCTGCTTCTAGCCCCACCCCTCATACTCCAAAAAGTATATTTGTCAAAAGTATTGGGGTGTTTTGCCCTATAGGTGTCCACTAGGCCTACCTCTTTTAATATGGCATCCAAGCCATCAATCTCTACTTGGGTAAATCCCGATGTTTTGTTATAGTTGGATTTGGGGTTGGCCAAGTCGTTTTCGGTATGGGCTACATTAAAATCGCCTGTGACCACCAAAGGCTTGCTTTTGGACAAGTCTTTAAGGTAAGTGGAAAAGTCCTTGTCCCATTTTTGACGGTAGTCCAACCGTTTTAAACCACTGCCGCTATTGGGCACGTAGACGTTTACCAAATGAAAGTGTTCGTATTCGGCATGGGTAATCCGTCCTTCCATATCATGCTCCTCCTTGCTCATATCTACCGAAAATGACAAGGGCTTTTCCTTACTTAGAATAGCCGTCCCGGAATACCCTTTTCGCTCCGCACTATTGCAATGCAACTGATATTCTTCGATATCTTTTAAAGCCTCGCTAACCTGATCGTCCTGCGCCTTGGTTTCCTGAATACAGAATACATCCGCATTAAAATCGGATACCACATCCGCGAATCCTTTCTTTACCGAGGCACGGATTCCGTTTACGTTCCAAGAGACTAGTTTCATTATTTTTATTTTATTAGTATAATTCGTTGTGAAATCTTTAAAACTAAATACGCGTGTAAATTTTGATTGCTTGTGATCAACGGGGAGCTAAAGGCTTTCAACCCCTCCGACCTTTTCGTCACGTTTGCCTCTCGGCAACGAGACTCAAGTCCACCTCCCCTCGTCTGAGGGGAGGAGCTTTAACCTTATTAAAAACAAGACTAATTACACCAGAGTAAGAGTTCCCTCTTCGGAGGTTAGGGGGCTTTTTGCATCAAACTCTCAATCTCATCGGCTTCAATAGGAATATTCCCCATCAAATTAAACGGCTCTCCTTTTTCCTGTATCACTACATCATCCTCTAAACGTACGCCAAAACCTTCTTCGGGAATATAGATGCCCGGCTCCACGGTAAAGACCATATTTGCCTTCATGGGTGTTTTCAACAAGCCGTAATCATGTGTGTTTAAACCTATATGGTGACTAACACCGTGCATCATATACTTTTTGTACGCGGGCCAATCCGGATTTTCGTTCTGTACATCGGCCTTGTCCAATAGGCCTAAGCCCAATAATTCAGAAGTCATAATTTTACCACATTCCTTATGGTATTCTGCCCAAAGTGTTCCGGGAACCAGCATTTTGGTCGCGTCATTCTTTACGCGTAAAACTGCATCGTAAACTTCTCGTTGGTGTTTCGTGAATTTTCCGTTAATGGGAATGGTACGTGTAAGGTCACTGGAATAATTCGCGTATTCCGCAGCTACATCCATTAATATCAGATCACCATCCTTACATTCTTTATTGTTCTCCAGATAATGTAAGACATTGGCGTTGTTTCCCGCTGCAATAATGGGCGGATACGCAAAGCCCTTTGAGCGGTTACGAATAAATTCATGTATCAGTTCCGCCTCTATCTCGTGTTCCCAAACCCCTGGTCTTACAAAGCCCAATAATCTGCGAAATCCTTTTTCTGTAATATCGCAGGCCGTTTGCATCAACTCTAGCTCTTCCGGCTCTTTGATCCCGCGTATTTCCTGAAGTATAGGATTGCTTTTGGCCACCTGGTGTGCAGGATACTGTTCTTTTGTCTTTTTAATAAAACGGTCTTCGCGGGTTTCGTTCTCTACGGCTTGGCGGTAGTGCTCGTTGGTGTTTAAATAAATAGTTTCCGCCTCGGTCATCAAGTCAAAAAAGACCTTGTCGAAGTCCGACAACCAATAAATGGTCTGGATTCCAGATACTTCCGTGGCCTGTTCCTTACTCAATTTTGCGCCCTCCCATACCGCAATATGGTCATTGGTTTCGCGAACAAAGAGGATTTCCCGGTGTTTTTTATCCATGGCATCAGGAAAGAGCAACAAGATAGTTTCTTCCTGATCGGCACCGCTTAAATAAAAGATATCGCGATGTTGCTCAAAAGGCATTACACTATCCGCACTTATGGGATAGATATCGTTGGAGTTAAACACCGCTATACTTTTAGGCATCATGCGCTGCATGAATTTTTTACGGTTTTTTATAAAAAGAGAATTCGGAATTTGTTCGTATTTCATTTGGTAGTGCTTTAAATCGGCTATAGTTTATAAAAAATAACAGCATTGACCTTCAATTTTTTCAGTTGGCCTAGCTCTTAACTTCGTCTTAAACCACTAAATTAAGGATTCCGAAATTTCTCTGCGAATATTGAGATATATTTAAGTAATTATTCTTTGTTCATGTGCCATAATTTTAGTTCCACTACAGCGAAAATAAGGGCTATACCTCCTAGAAAACTGAATATGAACAAATCGTCGCTATCCATAAATTTTAAGTCCTGATTGATATATAGAAGAACACACATGAGGACACTAACCCCTAAAAATAAACGTGACGCCCATGTATTGGCGACCTCCCAATTTTTATCATTTTTTGTAGACGAGGGTGTTCTGTATCCGTAAGCCGGATTGATACCCTTAGGAGGCGCAAAGAAATAGAACAGACCAACCGCAAAAAGAATGCCTGAACCAAGAAGAAAAATATCATACATAAGCTGTGAACAATTGTGTTTCCTGATTTAGAGAAAAAAGCTAAAAAAGTCAAGAAATCCAGTTCGGCTGCTGTGGTGTACATCAACTAAACAAAAACTATATGCAGTTTTTAATTTTGGTTATCTTAGTACACTTTGAATTTGAACACTAGACAACTTCGCTATATGTACAAAAATTTATTGTTTCCGATGCTTCTTTTTTTTGTAGTCCTATTTTCAAACGGACAAAACGACCCATCGGTTTTCGAAAATCTGGATTTTCGTTTTATTGGTCCAGAAGGAAACCGTACCATCGCCATTGCCGGTGTTCCAGGTGACCCAATGATCAATTATATTGGCGCTGCCTCTGGCGGATTATGGAAAACTACGGATGGTGGAGTCAATTGGGACCCTATCTTTGATGATCAAGATGTTTCTTCCATAGGTTCCTTGGCCATTACACCTACCAATCCGGATATCGTTTGGGCAGGTACCGGGGAAACCTTTATCATTCGCCCCGCACATGCCATGGGAGACGGCATATACAAGTCCGAAGATGCTGGCAAGACTTGGAAAAATATGGGGTTGGAAAAAACAGGGCGCATAGGGCGTATTATCGTCCATCCCACAAATCCCGATATTGTCTATGCCGCGGCTCTAGGCCATACCTACGGACCGCAACAGGAACGTGGCGTTTATAAAACCGTTGATGGCGGTAAAAACTGGAAACGCATCTTTTTTGTAGATGAGAATACCGGAGCCGCTGAATTGGCATTGGATGCTAAAAATCCAGACCGCCTCCTAGTAGGCATGTGGTCTATTCATATTAATACGTGGGGATTGCGAAGTGGCGGTCCCGGTGGTGGAATCTACAGAACTCTGGACGGTGGAGATTCATGGGAACCCATGACGACAAAGGGACTTCCCGGCGGCAAGGATAATCCAGTGGGTAAAACTGCCGTGGCTATATCCCACTCAGAACCGGATATTGTATATGCACTTTTCGAAATTGATAGTCCGGCGTTGTACCGTTCAGAAGATTTTGGCGAAACATGGACGCTACAGACACGTAATCATGATATCGGAGAACGTGCTCCTTACTACATACGCATGGCGGTATCCCCTTCCGACCCCAACGAACTTTATTTTGCGAATGTCAAATTCAGCACTTCAAAAGACGGTGGCAAAACTATAAAAGGTGGCTACCGTGCAGGAGGGGACAACCATGATATTTGGATAGACCCTGCAAACGCGGACCGGCTTATGGTGGCACATGACGGCGGTGCCAGTATTAGCCAAAACCATGGGGAAAGTTTTCAGCGAATCGTACTACCAATAGCGCAGATGTACCATGTTTCGGTCGATGACCAAATCCCATATAATGTGTACGGCAACAGACAGGATGGCTACTCCTACAAAGGCCCTAGCAACAGCAGGCAAGGATATATACCCTTGGGATTATGGAAGGGTGTTGGCGGTTGTGAAAGTGGTTTTGCCCAACCAGATCCGTTTGACAACGATATTGTTTGGTCCGGATGTTATGACGGAGGCTTACAGCGTTACAATGCAAAAACCGGCCATGCCAGGGATGTACGCGTTTGGCCCGAGGCCGGCTACGGATGGGAACCGGGAAAATTAAAATACCGCTGGCATTGGAATTTTCCATTGGCCTTTTCTCCCCATACCAAGCATAGGGTGTATGTTGGTAGTCAGTATGTACACAAAAGCGATGATGACGGACAAAGTTGGCAGGTAATTAGTCCGGACCTGACCTTAAACGATAAAACACACCAACAGAATTCTGGTGGAATCGCGGTAGACAATCTCATGACCTTTGATGGTTCGGTACTGTTCAGTATTTCGGAATCGAAATTAGAACCCGGACTTATATGGGCGGGAACAAACGACGGACAGGTACAATTAACGCGTGACGGGGGAACCAAATGGACCAATGTAACGGGCAATATTCCTGGTTTGCCCAAGTGGGGCACCATTGCCAATATCGAAATTTCCCGCTTTAAAAAAGGAACGGCCTACATTACGGTAGACCTACACCAAATGGGCGATTTTAACGCCTATGCCTATAAAACGGAAGATTATGGAACCACTTGGAAATTGATAACAGAGTCCATGCCTAAATCGGTGCATACGTTTGCCCATGTGATCAAAGAAGACCCCAAAAGGGAAGGGATGTTATACTTAGGCGTTGATAACGGACTTTACATCAGCTATGATGATGGCGATACTTGGATGCGTTTGCGAAACAACCTACCTCCCGCACCGGTGTATTGGTTGGAAATTCAGGAGCGTTTTGATGATTTGGTGGTAGGTACCTACGGTCGTGGCTATTATATTCTGGACAATGTCGCTCCTTTACGCGAATTCGATGTCGATGCCAAAGACCAAAAAGCACATTTATTCAGTATGCGACCTGCCTATCGGTTTATTGACAAACAAGCCATAAAGACCGATGGCCCCAGTATGAATTCGGGCCGAAATCCTGCGTATGGAGCAGACATCCATTACTACCTGAAGGATAGCACGGACCAAAAAGTAGCCATAGAAGTAATGACTATGGACGACCAATTGATACGAAGTCTAGAAGGCAAACAGGATGCTGGTATCCATAGGGTGATGTGGGACCTACGCTATGAACCCACGTACAAACCAAAATTACGATCAACGCCTCCGGGAAGACCTTGGGTGCAGTTAAACGGGGAAGGTTGGCGACCTTTGGTCACTTGGGACTTGGACCTATGGCGGGGACAGTTTGGTCCGCGGGTAGTACCACAGCGCTACAAGATAAAACTGATTGTAGGCGATGAAGAATTTATACGCGAGGTTGATGTGCTTAAAGATCCGGACACCGAAAGCACTTTGGAAGAACTTGCAGAGCAAGTAGCCTTTTCTCTTGAGCTGCGCGATGCCATGAACCTTGCCGTAACCATGATCAATGATATTGAAACCATACGGGCAGAGCTTAATGAAATCATCCCAAAACTGAAGAAAAACAGCGACCGTAAAAAAGCGGAGGAATTACGAATGCTTGCGCAATCCATTGCAGGTTCTTTATACGATATCCATTTAACGGGAGCTCGTGAAGATGCTTTTCGATCCCCCATGAAATTATATGGTCGCATAAGCGCATTGGCCAGTGATATTGGAGGTTTTGGCGCAGATTTTAAACCCACGGACCAGCAACGCGAAGTATATGCTATCTTTAACAAACGTTTGAAAGATGTAGATACAAAATTCAAGAAATTCATGGATGTCGAGGTGAAAAAATTGAATGTCCAATTGAAGAAAAGCGAACTTGAAATCCGAACTAACAAAAAACTGAAATCATAAAATCCCACACCAATACCATGAAAAAAATTATCCTATTTACTATAGCGTCCCTGTGCTTATGTGCTTGTACAGAAACAAAAAAACAAGAAACTCAAGCAGAACTATTCGCCCGTATCGATACGGAAATACAACAAAACTCCAGGGCATACAGTACCTTGCAAGAAGCCTCGGAAACCATTGGACACCGCCTAACCGGCTCGGAAAATGGAGCGAAAGCAGAGGAGTACACCTACAACCTATTCAAGGAATACGGATACGAAGACGTGCAATACCAAACCTTTGAGGTTGAGGCGTGGGCAAGGGGAACGGTTGCGTTGGAAATAGACGATGAACCCATGAAAGTAGTAACCCTAGGTCATTCGCCCATAAAAGCGGATGTGACCGGTGAAATCATGGATTTGGGCAACGGGCTGGAGGCTGATTATCTCGAAGACCCTGATGGTGTACGTGGTAAAATAGCATTGGTCTATATTAATATTTTGGAGGGTAGTCCGGAGGGCTTGACCAATTTACACCGTAGTGAAAAAACGGCGTTGGCCATGAAATATGGTGCCATAGGAATTATCATTATCAACCAAGTACCTAATGGGGTCCTTTTAACCGGAACAGCATCCGTGACCGGAGCCCTTATTCCTATTCCGGCCGTATGTATTGGCATGGAAGACGGTTTGGGCCTTAAGGAGAAGTTAAAGAAACAAACGGTATCCGCCTATATCGAAATGACCAACAAAAGTGATGTTATCAAAGCGCGGAACGTTGTGGCTACTTTGCAGGGCAGTGAACTGCCCCAAGAGGAAATCGTTCTTGGAGGCCATTTGGATTCTTGGGACTTGGCCTCGGGAGCCATAGACAACGGTATCGGTTCTTTTGCGATTATCGATATCGCACGGGCTTTCAAAGCAAATAACTTACAGCCCAAACGTACCATTAAGTTTATCATGTTCATGGGCGAGGAACAAGGTTTGTTGGGTTCTAAATACCTGGTAAACCAAGCCATTGAGAACAACACGATAGACAGTATCAAATACATGATGAATTTGGACATGGCCGGAAATCCAATAGGAATGAACGCCGGCGGAAAACTGGAAAACGAAGCCTTCTTTACCGAGCTGGGAGCGGCCATACAGCAACAGGACAGCATTTACCAAAATACCTTCTCTAACCGTTCCGGGCTGCATAGCGACCATCAGCCGTTTATGCTGGAAGGTGTTCCTATCCTTTCCATACACAGTAACTTGGATCGTGCCGTTTACGGCTGCTACCATAGCGATTGTGATCATTTTGACTTGGTGAACAAGGACCATATTACGAACACGGCCCGTTTTGGTACCATGATGCTTTACGGTTTGGCCAATGCCGAAACCTTACCTGCAACCAAAATGGATAGCGAGACCACCAAACAGTTTATGATCGATAACAACCTTAAAGAGAAGTTGATTATTGGAGGCGATTGGAAATGGGAAGAGTAGGTTTAATTAAGTATATTTTATCAAATGAAGAAAAATCTATTTCTTATTGGCTATCTGTTCGTAATTACCCTCGGCTGCTCCCAGGAAAAAAAACCGACATCCGTATCCCAAGAATACTTTGATATCATCCGGCCTGCCTTTATGGGAAACTTGGCTTACGAAACCACGGAGTATGTTGCCCAATTCTGGCGTGTGGCCGGGAATACGGGTTTTAACAAGAGTGTGTATTGGATTGCCGAGCATTTGGAAAAAGCGGGCTACGTATTGGAGGACAAGGCAACAACAGCGGACCGACTTACCTACCGTATGGAAACCCGTGCCATGGAACACCCTACCTGGGAACCTGTTTCGGCATCCTTGCAAATTGCAGGAGAAGGAACGCCGCTTTTAGTTTCCGATAGCAATCCTAACATGACCTACCTCAACTCGGCCTCCACACCAAAAGAAGGAGTTACGGCAGAAGTTATCCATCTAAAGAATGCATCGGAACTTAGTAAGTATAAGGTAAAAGGAAAGATCGTTTACATAGCGGCGAGCGCACGGAGACTTGTTCAAGAATTAATGAACCAAGGTGCATTAGGTGTTATCACCTATAACAACCCTGATTATCTTCAACCCGAAAAAAACACGACCTCCATTCAGTTTCGTAGTCTGCCACCAGACCTAGATAGCCGGTTTTGGGGCATCGCACTTTCTTATGCTGCAAAGAAGCGATTGGAGTCCGCCTTGGCAAAGGGAAAACTAGAAGTACTCGTAAACATCCAAACCAAAAGGTATACCTCTGAAGAACTTACCGTTGTAGCCAATATCAAAGGTGCTAAATTACCAAAAGAACGATTGGTATTTAGTGCGCACGTTCAAGAGCCCGGTGCCAACGATAATGCATCCGGAGTTGGAGCGCAATTAGAAATGGCTACCCTAGCGGCAGAACTCTTAAAGACCCAAAAGATTTCCTTAGACCGCACCTTGACCTTTTTATGGGGCGATGAAATTATTTCTACCAGGCGGTATATTCAAGAGGATAAAGAACGTGCAAAAGACATCAAATGGGGGATTAGTTTGGATATGGTTGGCGAAAATACGGCGATTACCGGTGGTAGTTTCTTAATTGAAAAAATGCCCGACCCCAGTGCGATATGGACGCGCGGAAACGATAAACATTCCGAATGGGGAGGTGAAGTTTTATCCTTGGAGGCTATGACGCCGCACTACCTCAACGATTTTATGATTGAAAATTTTAAGAATCAAGGTGCGTTCGCCAATTGGGAAGTAAATACCAATCCGTTTGAAGGTGGCAGCGACCACACGCCTTTTTTACATGCCGATATTCCCGGATTGCTACTCTGGCACTTTACGGACCAGTTTTATCATACCGATCGCGATACCATTGACAAAGTATCCCAAGAAACACTCAAAAATGTGGGAACAGGTGCCTTGGCCAGTGCGTTTACACTAGTAAATGCAGACTCCGCTACAGCGGAACAAGTACTAAATAACATAGTAAAAGTGGCTGAAAAACGCCTAAAGACCGAGTTTGACCTAAGTCGAAAAAGCATTAAAAATAGTGGCGCCTTAAATGAAGAAATTATCATCCTTAAAGCTTGGGAGGATTGGTATTCCAGAACCATGATGACCGTAATGGATTTGGAACAACAACCTACGAAAGAACTGAAAAGCAAAATTTTACAAGCTCAAAAAGACCTGACAACCAGCGTAAGTACTCAAATTGAAAAGCTTAAATATAATTAGTCCAAGCGCACGTCATATTCTTTTAATTCTTGCGCGGTCATCATCAACACATTTACATCCATTGTAATCGGAACCAAGGGTTCGTCCAAGCTGTCCCGCTTTACGTTCACGATGGCATCGACCACATCCATACCTTTTATCACCTTTCCGTAAACGGTATAATCACCGTCCAAACGATGCTCACCTTGTTTGTTTTGGACAATATAAAACTGGCAACGCGCCGATAGCTTTTCAGCATTACCATCGCGTCCTGCACCAAAAGCACCATAGGTATGCGTGAGTTTATCGTTGAACTCCGGTTCCAATAAATATTCCGGGTCATTAAACCCTTCGGGCGTATCCGGACAGCCGGCCTGTGCAACGAAATTGGGTATGACACGATTAAATGTAAAGCTATCCCAATAGCCATCGTTTGCCAACTGTACAAAACTCTTTTTATGATTGGGCGTTTCTTCGTTGAGCCAAACCAATATTTCGCCCTTTGGCGTTACAATCTGGCCTACTTCGTAGCTTTTAACGGCCGAACAGGCACTAAAAAGTATCAAAACAAGACAAAGTAGTATATGCTTTTTCATTTGATATGGTTTTATCCCCTAAACTACAAACACCGTCTGATATATGAAAATCCATGGGCTCTTGTTTAAAACAACCGTTCGATTACAGCACGGCATTTTGGAGATTTTGCCTTTTTTGACGCAAAGGCAAGAACAAAAGTCCGAAAATCAACCTATTTTTACCTGAACACAGTTAAATACGATTATTGGTTTTTTGTTGATGCAAGAAAAAACGAAGCTATCATGTTTAAACTAAAGGGAATATTGAAAGTAAGTCATATTGGATTTCTTTGCTGCCGCCCCGCAATGAAAATAAAACAATACATAAATTTTTGAACAATGAATTTTTCTAAAATACTATTCGCTTTTTTATGCACATTACTAGGGTTCTATGCTATAGGCCAAAATAGCGACAAACCGATAACGGTATTGATCGTAGACGGCCAAAATAACCATGACCAGTGGCCAAAAACAACCGTAATGCTCAAAAATTATTTAGAGGAGACCGGTCTTTTTAAGGTCGATGTGCAACGCTCCGGCTATACCTGGAAAGGCGAGGTATATATTTCCCAGTTTCCAATTGAAGGCCTACCGCCAACCATTGCCTTAGAGGAACCCAAATCCGATCCGGAGTTCAGTCCCAACTTTTCCGATTACGATGTGGTCATCTCCAATTTCGGATGGAACGCCGCATCTTGGTCCGAAACCACGCAAATGGCATTGGAAACCTACGTAGAAGACGGTGGCGGATTAGTGGTGTTCCATGCAGCGAACAATTCTTTTCCGGAATGGGCGGCCTACAATAAAATGATCGGACTTGGCGGCTGGGGCGACCGTAACGAAAAAGATGGTCCCTATGTGTACTACAACGATAATGATGAATTGATTTATGACACCTCACCAGGAACGGGTGGCGGACACGGCCCACAAAGCGAATACCAAATCCGAGTTAGAAAACCGGCCCATCCTATTACCAAAGGAATGCCAACCCTGTGGATGCACACCAAAGACGAACTGTACGACAAGTTGCGAGGACCGGCAGAAAATATGGAAATCTTGGCAACCGCCTACGCCGACCCCAACAACAAAGGAACTGGAAGGCACGAACCCGCACTCATGACCTTAACCTACGGAAAAGGCCGTGTTTTTCACAACATCATGGGGCATGCCGACTATTCCGTTGCCTGCGTTGGGTTTATCACAACAATGCTCCGTGGAACGGAATGGGCCGCAACAGGTAAAGTTACCCAAGAAATTCCGGATAATTTTCCCACCGCAACCAAATCCAGTAGCGTACCAAAAACCAAGTAATAATGCTAAGAAATATCGTTTTCTGCTGTATTGGCAGCATTGTTCTATGGTCATGTACCGATGCGCAGGTGCAAAATACCAAAAAGTATATTCCTGTTGATGCCTTTCCCCTATTTGAAGAAATTGTGCGTGATGAAGTGACCTTTGAACCCAAAAATTTTGAAAATACAGCTCATAGTTCCAAGGTGCGAATGATACATGGCTTGGATAACACCGCTTTTCATTTTTACAACGCGGTAGCTTTTGAAACCGAGCAACAAGGGGTGCTGGTGGGCGGCACAGGTATGCGCATACGGAGTACCTTAGACGGTGGCAAAACGTGGAAAGATATACGTTTATCCCGTTTTGCAAATGCATTTCACAGCACTGCGATTCGTAATGGCGAAGCTTTTGCCGTTGGCGAGGGTTCCTTTATCGTAAAAAGTGATGCCGGTTTTAACAATTGGAGCGTGTTTGACCTAAAAGATGCGGAAGGCCTAAAAGGCGATTCCCAAACGCTGTATAAAATCAAGTTTACGGATTCCTTAGGATTCGCGATGGGTTTCGATACGGGCTTTGGCATCGCCCGTCCGCTTATCGTAAAGACCCAAAATGGAGGCGATACTTGGTCCGTAGTAACGCATGCCGGACTTGAAGAAGAAACAGGGGCCATTAACGATTTTGATATCGTCTCCGAAAATCTTATCTACATGGTAACCCAAATGGGAAACAGCTACAAAAGCACCGACGGAGGCACCTCTTGGACAAAAATTTTCGAACCAAAACAGGACTATACCAATCTGAATTCGGTTGCCTTCAAAAATGAAAATACCGGATTTATTTCAGGGATATCGGGCTTGTTATACGCTACTAACGATGGCGGCGATACGTGGAACCAAAATACAGTCTTTAAAGATTCTACAAAATTGAATATTTCGGACATCCAGTACATTACGGATGACCTCATCGCCATAACAACGGCGGAGTCTTTTGTAGATGAAGAAAAGCCCATCTTCAGCTATCTGTTGGATGGAAACGGACAAAATGAAACCCCGCGGCCCTTATTGACCAAAAAAGACAGTAGCATTTTCTTTGAGGGCGATGCCTTTCATCTCTTTTTACTGGATAAGAAACGCCTTTTTCTAACGGATAGAAATAACATCTATTCCCTAGACGCCAAAACCTTGAGTCTAGAATAACAGATCAGTACATCACTTATGGAACTTAGCTTAAGTATTCCCGCTTTATTGTTTCCGGCCATATCCTTGACCATGTTGGCCTATAACGCACGGTATTTGGCCATCGCCGCCTTAATCCGACAGCTACACCAAAAATATCAGGAAACAGCATCTGAATCCGTAAAACTACAGGTAAAAAAATTGAACAAACGATTGACCATCATCAAGAATATGCAGGCTACGGCCATCTTCAGTTTTTTACTGGCCGTAATCACCATGGCACTCATTTACTTGGAATACGCTGTCATGGCCAAAGTGGTGTTCGGCTTCAGTCTGCTGGCCTTAATGATTTCTTTAATTCTTAGTTTGATAGAAGTGCAGTTATCTACCAGGGCGCTTTCTATTCAGCTTAAAGACATGGAATAAACCTTATTGAGATAAACCAAGGGGTCATGACCCCTTGGGACAATGACCCCTTGACACATAACAACACCCCTGAAAATAGTGATATATGGCATACTGCTTTAGAGGAACGCAGCTACATGTTTTTTTGGATTATTGTAGTATAGAACAAACGTGTGCTAATTTTTTTGTTGAATCAATAAGCCAATAAAAAAACTGTAAAATGCTCAAAGATGCCATGAACACAAAAAAGATGTGGTAAAATATGTGTTGGAGGCAGCAGCAGATGTGTCTATCGTAAACGCCAAAGAACAATTGGCGATCGATTACTCCAATATTAAAGGCTTTAACGAGATTACCGCATTGATTTTGGAAACCAAAGGAGCCAAAGCTCCTACCTCGGTTGCCGCGCAACCGAAAGAAATTGCCCCTACAGCAACCGGATCAGGCATGGCCGACAAGAAAATAGCTTTGATGGATTTAAAAGACCTCCTGGATGTAGGCGTTCTTACCCAAGAAGAATTTGACGCCGAAAAAGCAAAGATTTTGAAAGGTTGATGGTTGTATTTTTATTGCTTTAGGATGAATTTTTAGCTAAAACAAAGGTTAATATTTTTATAAAATACATATATCGATAAATTACACCAACCGACTCCCGAGTCGGTTTTTTACTGGTGAATTTTCTCTTGGCGCAAATGGAGGTCCTTTAACTTACACTTTTCCGCGACATATAGCACAAAACAGCCTTCACTGCGCATCGATTTATAGAAAACAGACCAAACAGTTTGTTCTACAGATATTCCAAAGTGTATTTCAGCGATGGGACGCTAGTCCGCCAGCATCCCCATTATCTCATCTTAGCATGGACTAACCCAGGAAACAAGTAAGAGTTTTCACGTATCTAAAAAATAAGGCGGAATCAAAAACAAAATCCCTACTTGGTGCTTCTATTTTCAATTACGCCATATATATCCCGCCTTGTTCTTTTGCCCTAACGCATCAATCTATGATCAAGGGTTCGGCCACCCAACTGTTGTTTGTCTGGAACAATAGATAATAAAAGCCTTTTGGATAGTTGTCCAAAATCAACTGGTTCATATCCTCATGATCTTTATCCACTTTAAACACCTCTAACATCCTATTGTTCTGATCGTACAACTTAATTTCCACCTCTTTATTTTTATAAGCTGATAGATCAACATTCAAAACTCCTTTGGCGGGTACAGGATACATGCTTATCTGCTTACCTGTCGGCGCCACCACTTCAATAAGTATACTTGCGTTATACCCGCCATCATCTGTCCTCACCGTAAGATCTATTTCACCAATTCCCGTAGCCGTTACCCTGCCGGTATTGGCATTTACAGAGGCAATTGACGGATTATTGGAAAACCATGTTACGTCTTTGTTCGTAGCGTTGGAAGGTTCCACATTTGCCCTTAATGAAAATGACTCCCCCAAATTCAATCGTAATTTAGCAGGACTTATGGTTACATTATAAACCCCTACTACCGGTTCCGAGCCACCAACGACCTTTACGAGGGCACTTGCTTTATAACCCCCATCATTGGTCGTAACCGTTACATCTATTTCGCCATTACCAACTGCGGTTACTAGTCCCGTATCGGCATCAATACGAGCAATTCCAGGATTGTTGCTTATCCAGGTTACCGCCTTGTCCGTAGCGTTGGAAGGCTCAGTATTCGCGGTTAATTGAACTGTTTCCCCAACATTCAACGTAACCTCGGACGGAGCAGCGAGGACATTATAAACAGGTATTATTGGCTCATTGCCACCAACTACGGTTATTAAGGAGCTGGATTTAAAGCCACCATCCTCGGTAGTTACCGTTACATCTATTTCTCCGTTGCCTACGGCTGTGACCAACCCTGTATTTTTATCAATAGCGGCAATAGCTGTATTGTTGCTAAACCAGGTTACTTTTTTATTTGTTGCGGTTGTAGGTTCGATCGTTGCGGAAAGCTGCACCGTTTCACCAACACTAAGGGTTACCTCTGCTGGTGTTGCGATTACATTGTATGGAGCAATAGTAGCAACGGGTTCGTCGTCCAACTTTCTGATCCATTCCTCGATCAAAGCAACACCGGCTGTGTGTATTCTGCCCTTCGCCAAGGGTGGCATGGCCACTCCGGGCTGTAAACTGTTCGTTCTTAAATATAAAATGGATTTGTCCGGATCGCCTTCTACAAGGATGGCCTCTCCGGGCACGCCTAGGGAGTTATTAAAACCTGCGGTCAATAAACCGGTTTCCGATAAATCTAGAGACATTCTTAGGTCAAAATTGGCACGAACGTCCGAACCTTGTTGATGACAATAGGCGCAATTGATATCCATATACGACCTTGCCCTTTCATCAATGGTAGCAGTTTCATCGTCAATGGCCTTGTAGGTTAACAAGTCATCGGTATCATTGTCGGTTATCAAACGGTCCAAAATGCCCAAATGGCTTAAGGTAACCAGTTGATTTGCCGTTCTACCGGTTTTTGGGTAAGTGAAATCCTTGTTCAAATAACGTGTTCTTACCCCAATGGTACCTCCGGTACTTTGGTTGTGGCAGGTAACACACTCCGCCGTGCTGGGATAACGCCAGATCTGTGAATCGGTAGTTCCGTCGGCCTTTGCAATGTTCAAAGTCTCGTCCAAACCACTGGTTAACAAGGTCGCATCTGTTTGCGCGTTATTCCATTTATAGGTGGCAAAGTAGAACGACCCATCCTTGGCCTTCACGGAAAAACGTGTTTCCAAGCGTTTTGTTACCGATGGGTTGTTTTCGTCCAAGGGCATTTCAAAATGCTTGATCAATACCGACCCTATGGGAAGGTTCCAATTACCATTTTCCGAATATTCGATACGCTCTGCACTGGTATTGTGCGTTCCGTTATTTGGAATCCCGATCCAACGTTTTTTAAGCGCACCATCGGACCAAAAGGATTCTACCAAATCGTAAGGAATCAGACCGTCTGTTGGTGTAAGGTTCTGTAAATTGGCAAAGGCACCCGTTTCCGAAAGTTTTTGGGGTAAGGTTTCCTCAAAGGTCTTTTTTGTAACCATCTTAAACAAGGTTGAAACACCTTGTTTTAAAATGTATAGCTCGCCTTGCCGGTCCTCCCCAAAAGAAATGATGTTGGTAGAGGAAAAGCTCCCCAACTGTTCATAACTCCCATCGGACGTGTCTACGGCCCAAATTTCTTCACCGTTACCATAATCGGCACATATATATTTTCCCCGTAACTCGGGAATTTCCTCACCACGATACACGTAACCTCCAATGATGGCATTGGCCTGAGACCTCGGGAAGGCGACCAAGGGCTCTTCATGGGGCATATTATTGTACAGGCTAGGCACACAAAACGTACTACGATACAATCCTTCATATAACGGCCAACCAAAGTTGCCCCCTCTTTTTACCACGTTGACCTCCTCATGACGGCCGCCACCTATTTCCCCTATGTACAAATCACCTGTTTCCCTGTCTTTGGTCATTCGATGCGGATTTCTATGCCCCATGGAATAGTACTCCTCAAAAAGTTCACCGTTTGGACTCTGAAAAGGGTTGTCATTCGGAATCCAATAGTTCCTACCGCTAATTTCATCTGAAAAACCATGGTCTTCCGGCATTGTTCTCACCGGAGGGTGGCTGTTTCCTCTCCAAGAAAGCATGTCCACATCAAAACGCAGCACACCACCATCAAGGTTGTTGGCTATATCCTGCGATTTTTTAAAGGCGGTTTGGTCTCCCGTGGTTAAATAAAGAAAACCATCGTCCCCGAACAACAAACCACCTCCACGATGCGTAGTCCCGTACATACGAAGTTTTAAGAGTATCTTTTCGGAACTTGCAGAGGCGGCAAAGGTTCTAGGGTTTACCGTGTATTTGGAAAGCACTAAGAAATTACCCCAGTACTCTTCACTATCGCAGCTCTGTCTGGTATATCTATTCGGAAAGTTGTTTCCGTTCCTGTCCTTAGTTGTGTAATAGACGTAGATTGAATTACTTCCGTTGCCAAAATTAGGATGTATGGCAAGCCCCAAGAAACCTCCGTCCCATACCACACCTACTCTATCGCTCAAATCCAAAAGCAGATTTTTCTGTGGGACTGCAGCCCCCTTGTCAATCCAATATATTTTACCGTCTCGCTGTCCTATAATAATCCTTCCACTTTCTGCTGGATCTTCGTTAAACGTAAGCGGCGAATCAAATGTAAGGTTTGGAAAAACCGGTTCATAAGGAACACCTTGCGAGGTAGAAACCGTTGCCGGAAAGTTATTGTTCAGGTAATTGCCCAAAGGTTCCGCACTACTTAGTCCAGATCCAGAAAAGTAGGACATAGCACTAAAAAGGAGTAAGGCAAAAATTCCAAAAAAGTAGTTTAGTGGTTTTTTAAATAGAAATTTCATTTTTTGATATAGTTTGGTCTAACAATCTAAAATGAAATTTACTCCCAAAAACCCGCAAAAATATTGCGATTTTTCGGTGATATGTCAATAAAATCGATAAACCAACACTTTTACATGAGCTACATAAGCCCTTATTTTACGGCTTATAAACCGTGATTTTAGCGCGAAAAAAGGGAAACGACTTATATTCAAGAATTAGCTGTGGTATTTTCCTTTACATTTGATGGCATAAGGGCTCGGAAATAACTTACAACTCCTTGTTCATTATTATATTTCCGTAGGTTTTTCCTTAATCCACACGTTAAAATCCCTTTAATCCCTATATTTAACACACGCCAAACCAAAAAACTGAGTTATGAAATGTGTAAAGGAACTACCCTACTTTAAGAACATAAGGGAAGTAAGAGAGTTCGAATTCGGTGTTTTTTACTTTTTCGACACATTGGTTATTTCGGAAATCAATAATGGTGTATATTTCCAATGGAAAATGGCCGAAAAAGCCGTGAAAGCGTCAAAGGAGTTTTACGGCGAAAACCAACCAATAGTCTATATTTCCAATAGAATAAACAATTATACCGTAGCGCCGACGGACTGGTTAAAATTTTACCAAAATAGACATCAGCTAAAATACTACTCGGTCGTAGGAAGCACAAAGGGCAGCCTTCCAAGCACACTATTGGAAAAAATGTTTTTTAACGGTTCCTTAAAGCAATTTGATGATTTGGAAGATGCTATAACCTGGAGCTTGGATAAAATCAAAAACACTAAATCTACACCCTAAAAAGACAACTGGATGTTTACTTACATCGCTACTTATTTAATTTAAAATAAGTTAAACCGTTTTGCGCTAATGAACCATGGGTGCCCCAACATGTAGTAACGCATCACCTTGATTTACCACTGCCTGATGATTTAAGCAAATAATATAGCCATCAAAAGGCGCTTTAATCTGCTTTGTCTTGTTTGCATAGGTATCGGAAACCAAACCTAACAATGCCCCTTTTTCAACCTTACTTCCGTTCCTGACCTTTGATACAAAAATACCAGCTGTGGGTGCCCTGATCCATTTTCTCGCCTCTAAATAAACCGACTGGTTTAATTCTTTCTTTCCCTCAGGGTTTTCATCGACCATGCCCAGATGTTGAAAAACGCTTAGAATCCCTGAAATGCCCTGCTGAATAGAAAATTCATCAAAGCGCATACTTTCACCAGCTTCAAAAACAACGGCCGGTATTCGCAAACGAAAAGCAGCGTTCCTAAACGAACCTTTAATCAGTTTTGACGTGAACGTAAACGGAGCATTGAACATCTTTGCCAAGTCAGCACTTTTTTGATCTTCTTTGGTATACCTGACCTGTGGAAAGTTATGACGTTGTCCGCCACCTGTATGTAAATCTATGGCCACGTCTATTTGCGGGAGTATTTCACGCAGATAATGATAGGAAATCCTGCTTGCCATGGAGCCTGATTTTGTTCCCGGAAAGCTACGGTTCACATCCTTACCGTCGGGCACATCCCTTGAATAATGTATAAATCCGAATATATTAAGTATAGGAACTGCGATAACCGCACCGGCATTCACCTTAAAACTGCCATCGTGTAGCATGCTGCGAACGATTTCCACCCCATTTATTTCATCTCCATGTAATCCGGCCTGTACAAGCACAACAGGACCGGGCTTTTTAGCATTGAACACATATACCGGTATGTCGATGATGGTACCTGTTGGCAAACGATCTATCGTTATTTTCACAAACTTGGACCTACCCGGAGGAACAGATTCTCCTCCTATGGTTATTGTTTTGTTTTCCCTTTTTATTTCCATAAACCTTACATCTAGCATATATTTTTTAACCTCCTAAAACGGATCGGCCATTTTCAAATTCGCTTAATTACAAAAAAAAATATTTCCAAACTAACTATTCAAGTTTTACCCTTAGGCTAATTGATCAATTAAGCCAAACCCACGAACTAAAGAATGTAGCCTATACGCAAGTAAGCTTACGTATTCTTTTTAAAAGCAATCTAAAGTACAATTATGCAAAATAAGTACTCAAATTTATGTTGAAAAATGGACTCCATAATATGCTCTATTAGGTTCTATTGTTTTTTGGTTTCAATTAAAACCTTAAAATCTAGATGTGGTCGATTCATAAACGCTTACTTTTAAAATTAGTTTTGGTTTCGAAGGTATACCTCAGGTGCATTCCCCAAGATTGTTTATTTTGGCTGTAGTTTAATTTTACGTTGACAGCTTTATGTTGTACTAAGCAAAATAGAACCTTTTGAAATTATCGCTATACACTTTCATTTTCGGTCTGTGTTTCTTCCCCTTTGCAGGGCAAAGATGACGGAAGGGGTAGCGCCCCGACCACCGGGCAGGACGGATATTTATATTGGCGCAAACACGACGCATCGGCATGTTACCGTGAGAGACTGCGTTTGGACATGGGTCTGAGTTCAACCCCTTCCGTCTTGCCATCCCGACTTTAGGTCGGGTTGGCAATCCACCTTCCCCTGCTAGGGGAAGGAACCATAACGGGAACAGTTTGTTCAAAAAAAAGGAGTGCCTGTCAAGAAAAATGGGCAAGCGACCCATAGCCCACAGGGCTTCGAACATTAGCGACCGCTTTTAAACGATACGTTTATGGATTTGGTAAATCAACGCTGTTTTTAACTAGCGCTTTGATTTTCTGTTTAATAATCACGTACAAAAACTGGATAATTGGGCTTAAAAATCTAAACAGCTTTTCCATTATGATCAAAATGGGTCTAAATAATATACTAAAGCCATTTAAAAGTTGTTAATAACTAGCCCGTAGCTTAAATTTGCTAAGCTAAAAATCAACTAAATGAGCGCATTGATAAAATCTTCTTTAGCCCGAAAAGTCGTAATGGCACTTTCTGGTCTTTTCCTGGTTTTCTTTCTAGGCCAGCACTTTGTGATCAACATCACTTCTGTAATTGCACCTGACACCTTCAACAGTTGGTCTCATTTTATGGGATACAATCCTTTAGTGCAGTACATTTTGCAGCCTATTTTAATTGCCGGGGTCATTGTCCATTTTGTAATGGGCTTTGTTTTAGAGCTTCAAAATCGAGCGGCCAGAGGCGCAGTAGGATATGCAACCTACAAGGGTAGCGCCAATGCATCTTGGTTGTCAAGAAACATGATCATCTCCGGTTTGGTGGTTCTGGCCTTTATTGGTCTGCACATGTATGATTTCTGGATTCACGAAATGTCCTACAAGTACATTGAAGTGAAACCTGAAGACCCTACACGATACTACGAAGAGACCGTATTAAAGTTCGAACCTGTATGGAGGACCGTACTTTATGTCATTTCATTCGTGCTTTTGGCAATGCATCTTTTACACGGTTTCGCCTCGTCTTTTCAAACTATGGGAGTCAACAACAAATACTCCGCAGCAATCAAATCGTTTACAAAAATATATGCGATAGCCATTCCATTAGGATTTGTATTTATCGCACTATATCATCACTTTAACCCAATAACACACTAAAAAGTATGGGCATATTGGATTCAAAAGTTCCAAAAGGGCCGTTGGCCGAAAAATGGACTAATCATAAAAACCACATTGAACTTGTTAACCCTTCCAACAAGCGAAATATTGATATTATCGTTGTAGGAACAGGACTGGCAGGTGGCTCGGCCGCTGCATCTTTAGCAGAGCTAGGGTATAACGTAAAAACATTTTGTTATCAAGATTCTCCAAGAAGAGCACATTCTATTGCGGCACAAGGAGGTGTAAATGCGGCCAAAAACTATCAAGGAGATGGCGACAGTGTGTACAGACTTTTCTACGATACCGTAAAAGGAGGCGATTACCGCTCGCGCGAATCCAATGTGTATCGTTTGGCACAGGTTTCTACCAACATTATTGACCAGTGCGTTGCGCAAGGTGTTCCTTTCGCAAGGGAATATGGTGGGTTGTTGGACAACCGTTCCTTTGGTGGTGTTCTTGTTTCAAGAACGTTCTACGCCAAAGGTCAGACAGGACAACAATTACTCTTAGGAGCTTATGCCGCCATGAACAGACAAATTCAACGCGGCAAAATAAAATCACATACCCGCCACGAAATGCTGGATATGGTTCTGGTAGACGGAAAAGCACGTGGTATTATTGCCCGTGACTTGGTTACAGGTGAGATCGAGAGACACGCTGCACACGCCGTAGTATTGGCTACGGGAGGATACGGAAATCTCTTCTTCCTTTCTACCTATTGTATGGGTGCCAATGTAATGGCAGCCTGGCGAGCACACCGTAGAGGTGCGTTTATGGCGAATCCTTGCTTTACGCAGATTCACCCTACTTGTATTCCTGTATCGGGAGATCACCAGTCCAAACTAACCTTAATGTCAGAGTCCTTACGTAACGATGGCCGTATATGGGTGCCAAAACGTCTGGAAGATGCCCAAGCTATTCGCGAAGGCAAATTAAAACCTACGCAACTTAAAGAAGAAGATAGGGATTATTACCTAGAACGAAGATATCCCGCCTTTGGAAACTTGGTGCCTCGTGACGTGGCCTCAAGAGCCGCCAAAGAGCGTTGTGATGCCGGTTTTGGTGTAAATAAAACCGGAGAGGCCGTGTACTTGGATTTCGATGCCGCCATAATGCGTTACGGAAAAGAAAAAGCATTGACCTCTGGAATGAAAGATGCCGATGATACCAAGGTACGTGAACTTGGCGAACAGGTAGTGGAAGCTAAATACGGGAACCTTTTTGATATGTATCAGAAAATCGTAGACCAGAACCCATATAAGACCCCTATGATGATTTACCCAGCGGTACACTATACCATGGGCGGATTATGGGTCGATTATAACCTACAAACCACAATACCTGGTTGTTACGCAGCAGGAGAAGCCAACTTTAGCGATCATGGCGCAAACCGATTAGGAGCATCAGCCTTAATGCAGGGCTTGGCAGATGGTTATTTTGTATTACCGTACACTATTGGTGACTACCTATCCAACGACATACGTACCGGAAAGATTCCTACCGATTCTCCGGAATTTGACGCTGCTGAGGCCGATACGCGTGCCCGTTTGGAAAAGTTGATGTCCGGCAAAGGAACGCACTCCGTGGATTATTACCATAAACGACTAGGTAAAATCATGTGGAACAAATGTGGGATGAGCCGTAATGCGAAAGAACTGCAAGAAGCCATCGACGAAATTGCGGAATTACGTGCCGATTTCTGGGAGAACGTTCGCGTACCGGGATCTGCAGATACCAAAAACCAGGAATTGGAAAAAGCTGGGCGTGTTGCAGATTTCTTGGAACTGGGAGAGTTGTTCGCTAAGGATGCCCTTACGAGAAACGAATCTTGCGGCGGGCACTTCCGCGAAGAATACCAAACTCCAGAAGGTGAAGCATTGCGGGACGACGAAAACTTTAAATTCGTTTCCGCTTGGGAATATAAAGGCGAGCCCAAGGATGCAATTCTACATAAGGAAGATTTGGTTTACGAAAATATTGAACTAAAGACTAGAAGTTATAAATAAGTTACTGTGTTATTAGGTTATTGATGTGAATAGTTTTCGATCTTTTGAAGAATTAGCTTGTTGGAAAGAGGCTCGCATTCTTAGAAATTTCGTAAAAGATAGTGTTATTCCTAAACTACCAGATTCGGAACGTTTCGAATTAACAAGCCAAATTCGACGTTCCGAAAGGTCCGTAGGAAATAATATTGCCGAAGGTTTCGGTAGATTTCACTATCAGGAAAACATTCAATTCTGTAGAATAGCAAGAGGTTCCTTAAATGAAACGCTTGATCATGTAATAATAGCACTTGACGAAAACTATATCTCTGAAAAGCAATTGGAAGAATTTCGAAGTATACACAATACAACACAGCGAATATTAAATGGATATATAAAATACCTAAAAAATTCAAAGTTTAGTAAAGAATAACTTCAGTAACTAAGTAACTGAGCAACAAAATAACGTTAAGGCTATGAAATTATTATTAAAAATCTGGCGTCAAAAGAACGCTTCTTCAAAAGGACAAATGGTGGAATATCCCTTAGACGGGGTCGAATCCGATATGTCTTTCCTAGAAATGTTGGACGTATTGAACGAAGAATTGAATAATAAGGGAGAAGAGCCCATAGAATTTGACCATGATTGTAGGGAAGGTATCTGCGGAACATGCTCTTTAATGATCAACGGTCGAGCTCACGGGCCTGCTTCAAGAATTACAGCCTGCCAATTGCACATGCGCAGCTTTAAGGACGGCGATACTATTACCATTGAGCCATGGCGCGCAAAAGCATTCCCTGTCATCAAGGATTTGATTGTAGACCGAAGTGCCTTTGATAGAATTCAACAAGCAGGAGGTTATATCTCCGTTAATACCTCTGGAAATCCGGTAGATGCCAACGCTATTCCTATTGAAAAGGAGAACGCGGACTTGGCATTTAATGCCGCTACCTGCATAGGCTGTGGTGCCTGTGTTGCTGCATGTAAAAATGCTAGTGCCATGTTGTTTACCTCAGCTAAGATTTCTCAATTTGCATTACTCCCCCAAGGCCGTGTAGAGGCTACCGAAAGAGTACAAAATATGGTACGTCAAATGGATTTGGAAGGATTTGGAAACTGTACGAATACCGGGGCATGTGAGGTGGAATGTCCAAAGGGTATATCCTTGGAGAACATTGCTCGTATGAACCGTGAATATTATAGTGCTAGCGTTAAGGGGTAAACCTGCCAGGTTCAAAATTTATATGAAATCCCATGTTGAAAAGCATGGGATTTTCTATTTTTAGGAAATGCCAAAAGAATATTCCGAAAAACGAATAAAAGTGCCCCGTTTCAATGAAGAATCTGGTTTTTACACTACCCCTGAGCGCTCAAAAATTATGAGTAAAATTCGTGGCAAGAATACCAGTCCGGAACTGGCCTTTAGAAAAGCACTGTACGCAAAAGGGTTTCGATATCGTATCGATTACAAAAAATTGATCGGTAAGCCGGACATCGTTCTTAAAAAATATAAAACCGTTATCTTTATTGATGGCGAATATTGGCACGGGCATAACTGGGAGGAAAGGAAACCCAAAGTCAAAACCAACAGGGAGTTTTGGATCGCTAAAATAGAGCGAAATATACAACGGGATGCAGAAGTAAACCGTGCCTTGGATGCTTTAGGTTATACCGTATTCAGGTTTTGGGAATCCGAGATTAAAAAGCAACTGGATACTTGTTTGGAAGCAGTTATTGCCCACCTAAAAAATCAAGCCAACTAAACTATCTTTAGGCCAAATAGATTTTGAGCATGCAGCACCCTTCAAAACTACCCAATATAGGCACTACCATTTTTACCACCGTAGGAAACTTAGCTAGGAAGCACAATGCCATTGATCTCTCGCAAGGGTTTCCCAACTTTGAGGCCGATAACCGCCTTTTAGATTTGGTTTCCAAGGCGATGCATGACGGACATAACCAATATGCCCCCATGCCAGGTTACTATGGTCTTCGTGATGTTATATCCCAAAAAATTGAAACCTTACACGGCCATTCCTATCATCCGGAAAGTGAAATTACCGTTACCGTGGGTGCCACCCAAGCTATTTTTACCGCCATTACAGCCTTTGTTCATCCCAACGATGAGGTAATTGTCTTAA
Organism: Maribacter chungangensis; assembly: GCF_042676845.1. Lineage (NCBI taxonomy): Bacteria > Pseudomonadati > Bacteroidota > Flavobacteriia > Flavobacteriales > Flavobacteriaceae > Maribacter > Maribacter chungangensis. The sequence goes on along the minus strand of NZ_JBHTHY010000003.1, from coordinate 110,495 downwards.
AACCTGCTTATGACTGTTACGAGCCCGCAATTGCCTTAAATGGTGGCGTTCCGGTTTATTTAGAACTTAAAGCACCAAGTTTTGCGGTTGACTGGACTGCTTTTAAAAATTTGATTTCGCCCAAGACTAAAATGGTCATCATCAACACACCGCACAATCCTAGCGGACGTATCTTTTCCAGAGGGGATATGCTCCAATTACAGGAAGTGTTACGAAGGACCAATATCCTTTTGCTAAGCGACGAAGTTTACGAACATATAGTATTTGACGGGCAACAACATGAGAGCGCATCGCGCTTTAAGGACCTTGCCTCGCGCAGTTTTATTTGTGCCTCTTTCGGAAAGACCTTTCATGTAACGGGATGGAAAATGGGCTATTGCGCCGCTCCCAAACATCTTATGGACGAGTTTCGAAAAGTCCACCAGTTCAATGTGTTCAGTGTAGATCATCCTACGCAGCGGGCCATGGCGGAATATCTTAACACCAAAGAACACTACACCCACCTCAACAGATTTTATCAGGAAAAAAGGGATTTCTTTACTAAAGGAGTCGATGGTTCAAGGTTTATATGTAAACCCTCCCAAGGAACCTACTTTCAGTTACTGGACTATTCCAACATAACCGACGAAGCGGACACGGATTTCGCCAAAAGGCTGATCACGGACTATAAATTGGCCAGCATTCCCATCTCCTCCTTCAATCTTAATAACAGGGACGATAAGGTGCTTCGGTTTTGTTTTGCGAAAAAGGAGGAGACTCTGGAACGTGCATTGGATATTCTGCAAGGCATTTAACCCCAGAATATTCGAGCCGATACCACAGGTGTTTCAGTTTTTAAACAACCTCTCTCCAACTACTTTAACGCCGCAGCTACCTTGGACATAAACTCCCCGATTTTGCTAGGTTCCAACCAACGCGTTACCACGACCAAATCGTTTTCCTTGTCTATAACGATAAAATTACCTCCAAATCCTGCCGCATAGTAGATGTTTTCCGAAAGACCTTCCCAATGCCGATCTCCTTTTTTGTTCAACCACCACATATAGCCATAATTAATGTTAGGCGCAGAGGGTGCTATTGCTTTCTGAATCCACTGTTCACTTATCAAACGTTCTTCTTTCCACTTACCATCGTTCAGGAACAAAAGTCCAAAGCGCGCCATATCCTCTGTATTTATAAATAGGCCGGCACCCGAATGTCCACCACCCGTTACGGATTTCATTTGCACTCCGTCTATCTCTGTCCATGCATGATCATAACCGTGCCAACGCCATGTAGTGGATGCCCCAATTTTATCCATAATATGTTCTTTTAATACCAAGGGCATTGGCTTACGCCAAGTATGTGTTAACGCATACGCCAAAACATTTACACGAACATCATTATATTCCATCACCGTTCCCGGCTCTTTGGGTATTTCAAACTTCCAATCATCGATATCCCCTTCTTTAGGCGGGCGATCTGCCCAATCCTTACCGCCCCAAAGTTCACCAGACCAGGCAGAATTCTGTTGTAATAAGTGTTCCCAGGTGATTTTTGAATTGTGGTTTCCAGCAAAGGTTCCGTCCCAAACATACTGCCCTACCTTATCGTTGGTACTTGGTATTAATCCGGCATCAAATGCCAATCCTGCCATCGTGCTCAAGAAGCTTTTGGTGACACTAAAGGTCATATCCACACGTTTGGTATCTCCCCACTGGGCGACAATACTACCCTTTTTAAGAATCATGCCCGCAGGCCCCCCTCTCTTTTTGGTAGGCCCCAAAATTTCATGGAAGGGCTCTTGTTCAAAACCTTTTAGAATCGCAATCCTTAAATCTCTAGAGCCTTTGTATTCATTGGACTCCGCAAACGAAACCGCCTCTTTAAGAAGGGTGGTTTCTATGTTAAACTCCGCGGGGGATTTTTGCTCCCACGCAGTGTTTCGCTCCGGAAAATAATACGTTTTGGATTGTCCGGATGCCCCAAAACAAATCAAGAACAAAAGTAGTGTTAGGTATTTCATATCGTTTTCCTGGTTGATTCCATTTTCGTGCTTAAATCATACTTCATTAACCAGTCGGTCTGTTTATCGCTGCCTACGTAGTACGGATGTGTACCAAATGTAACAAAACCATATCTTTCATAAAACCGAATGGCCTTTAGATTTTTCTCCCAAACCCCTAGCCATACAAAGTTTTTGTTTGCCTCGATTGCTATGGCAACGGCCTTATCCAGCATCATCGCACCATATCCCCGTCCTTGAAAGGCTTCCAAGATATAAATACGTTCCAGCTCCATGCTGTCTTTCTTTTTAATATCGGTTTGGGCTTGATGTTGATTCAATTTCATATAGCCAATGAGCTGTTCCTTAACATACACAAAATAAAAAGCACTATCCGGATTTTTTAATTGTAGCAACAAGGTTTCCTTATTAAAGGCAGTACTTATGTAGGCCGAAAAATCATGCGGATCATTATCTTTCTCAAAAGCCTTTATAAAGGTCGTTTTGGATAGGGATACCAAGGTGTTGATATCACTTTTCTTGCAGGGTATAAAATCTAACTTCACGAGTTAAAGATAAAATATTTATGCCCAATTAAATAGGCTCCGGATAAGGATTCAAAATTGGATCTATGTAAAATAAATGGCAAAAAAAAAGAGCGACTTGGGGAGGTCGCTCTTTTTACATCATTCTTTTTAAAGAATACTAAAGCATAAATAACTTTTTGGTCAATCGGATGATACCGCTGAAGAAATCATTGTGATATACTTGTACGTTTTCTTGTGGTGCCATAAGGTTTGTTTTAGGTTAATTTTATGGTTCTATTTGGGTTGCAATTATAGTTTCAACACTATAAATATAGCAGCTAACGCTTTTAAAATCGATATTATTGTTGCCAACCCTATATAATATGTTGTGAAAAAAATCAAGTGCGTTCTTTCATCGATAAAACACTATACTTTTTTATTCCAAAACCATCTCTGGCACTTCTCCGTTTATAATAAGTGTTCCCTCCGTAGCAGCCTTAATTTCATCTACCGAAACTCCGGGCGCACGTTCCAAAAGCAAAAATCCTTCTGGTGTTATTTCTAAAACAGCTAGGTTGGTCACAATTTTCTTTACACAACCTACCCCGGTCAAAGGCAGTGAACACGCTTTTAGTAATTTTGATTCTCCCGCTCTATTGGTATGCATCATGGCTACGATTATCTGCTCGGCTGAGGCTACCAAATCCATAGCGCCGCCCATACCTTTTACCATTTTACCCGGAATTTTCCAATTGGCGATATCTCCATTTTCCGCTACCTCCATAGCTCCTAGAATAGTAAGATCTACATGCTTGCCTCTTATCATTCCAAAACTTAAGGCCGAGTCGAAGAACGATGCGCCGGGCAAGGTGGTGATCGTTTGTTTCCCGGCATTGATAATATCGGCGTCCTCTTCTCCCTCAAAAGGGAAAGGTCCCATACCCAAAACACCATTTTCACTTTGAAATTCTACACTTATATCATCCCTAACAAAATTAGCAACCAATGTAGGAATTCCTATCCCTAGGTTTACATAATATCCGTCCTTTACTTCCTGTGCAATTCGCTTTGCAATTCCATTTTTGTCCAACATAGTTCAATTTGAAAATTTGATGATGTGCTAATTTGATAACGTGTTACGCTTACTGGCTCCGATAATTTTTGAAACAATAAGGCTGATGGATTTCAACTCGGAAAAAAGTGTTTCTGGAGAATCTGGATAATGTCTGGATGTCTTGCAAAGTTCTATCTTATACCTAGTTTCGTCAGCCTCTTTGGCAGCAATCTTAAATTTATGAATAAAATCAGTAGTACTCTCGGCATTTTTTGCCTCCCAGCTATTTGCCCCAACCGATAAGCCACTCCTAAAAAGTTGTGAAGTCATCTCGTATTTCTTTACTGACTTCAGTTTTTCCGAATAATCAATGATTTGAAGGGCAAAGTCAGAAGTTTTCTTTACGATTATATTGTCTTTATCGTTTCTCATATTTTCAAATTATCACATTTTCAAATCCTTTTACGCACTGTTCGTTGCTCTATTCTTTTTTCGTAGGTCTGTCCTTGAAATATCCGTTGCACAAAGATTCCTGGGATATGTACCTGATTAGGATCTAAACTACCCGCGGGCAACAGTTCTTCTACTTCCGCTACGGTAATCGTTGCCGCGCCACACATGACAGGGTTAAAGTTTCGGGCGGTACCTTTAAAAATAAGGTTTCCGGCCTCATCTCCTTTCCAAGCCTTTACAAAGGCAAAATCGGCCTTGTACGCTTCTTCCAGCACATACATTTTGCCGTTGAACTCCCGCGTTTCCTTTCCTTCGGCCACTTCAGTACCGTATCCGGCAGGGGTGTAGAATGCAGGAAAACCGGCTTGGGCAGCCCTGCACTTTTCTGCAAGCGTTCCCTGAGGGGTTAGCTCTACCTCCAATTCCCCGCTTAACATCTGGCGCTCAAACTCATCGTTTTCCCCTACATAGGAGGATATCATTTTCTTTATTTGCCGTTTCTGCAGTAACAGACCTAGGCCAAAGTCATCAACCCCGGCATTATTGGAGATGCAGGTTATATCCTTTACTCCCAAGGTTACCAACTGTGCGATAGCTTTCTCCGGTATTCCACAGAGACCAAAACCACCCAGCATTAGGGTCATTCCGTCTTCTACCCCTTGTAAGGCTTCTTTTACATTATCCACTGTTTTTCGTATCATAACCGCATAAATTATTGTCTGTCTAATTTACAGCTTATATTACTGTATTCCCAAAAAAAAGACCCCGTATAAGGCGGGGTCTTTTTTGATCAAAAACTGTAAAGTATTTTTATTTCATCGGACTTAAAAATCCAAATCTTCCAAATCCTCTTCTAAATCAACATCTTTTTGTTGGCCTTCATTGAATTTTGCGCAATCGGTCTCAATGGACATGTTCTCTGGTTTCTCAAAATCGTCCGTGGATATACCCAGCTCCTCGTTTGCATAGTTCTTTTTCATATAGAGTCCCCAGATGGGTAATGCCATGGTAGCACCCTGACCGTACGCAATATTCTTAAAGTGTACGGACCGTTCTTCCCCGCCTACCCAGACTCCGGTAACCAGATTGGGCACCATCCCCATAAACCAGCCATCACTGTTGTTCTGGGTGGTACCGGTCTTACCCGCAATAGGGTTTGAAAGTTCATAAGGATAGCCAGTCATCACCTCTTTATAAACCGTGTTGTTCCTGTTATAATTATGCCGTAAGCGTGTTCCCGAACCTCCTTGGGTAACACCTTTCATCAAATCTACCATGGCATAGGACACTTCCTTACTTAAAACATCTTTGGTTTCCGGAACATACTCATATAGTACAGCCCCATTTTTATCTTCTATACGGGTAACCATTACGGGTTTTACATATACCCCTTGGTTGGCAAAGGCACCGTAAGCACCCACCATTTCATAAACATTAACCAACTCTGTTCCCAAGGCTATGGCAGGGACAGGTAGAATTTCATTGGTGAAGCCTAAATTCTTAACTATGGAGACCACTGACTTTGGGCCCACCTTGTCTATAAGTTGTGCCGTTACCGTATTTACCGAATTTGCCAACGCGTATTTTAACGTCATATCCTTACCAGAGTATTTGAAATCAGAATTTCTAGGACACCAAGGTTCCAAGTTTCCATGTTTCCCTGCCTCAATACAGTATTGGGTATCTGGCAAAGTTTCACATGGTGATAATCGCAGTTGATCAATGGCTGCGGCATAAACAAAAGGTTTAAACGTAGATCCTGCCTGCCGTGCACCCTGTATAACATTATCATATTGAAAATGCTTATAGTCTACACCGCCAACCCAGGCTTTTACGTGACCGGATTGTGGCTCCATGGACATCATGGAAGCTCTTAAAAAAGTTTTGTAGTACCGAATGGAATCCAGAGGGGTAAGTATGGTATCTTTCTCCCGGGTATCACTTTTCCAGTCAAAAACAGTCATCTCCGTCTTTTTGGTGAAAGATTCCCGGATTTCCTTTTCGGATTTACCGGCATCTTTCATTTTGCGCCAACGTTCCGAAGTTTTCATGGCACGCTCCATTATACCATTCGTTTCTTCAGGGGTCAAATCCAAGAATGGGGTCGTAGGATTTCGTTCTTTGGTGTTCTGTACAAAAAACTCGGCCTGTAAACGCTCCATGTGCTCTGTAACCGCTTCTTCGGCATTCAGCTGCATTCTGGAATCAATGGTCGTATAGATTTTTAATCCATCCAAATATAGATTGTAACGGTCCCGTTCACCTTCCCTTGCCGGTTTTGGGTTCTTATCTATCCAACCCTTCATAAAACGTTGCAGGTACATTCTAAAATACGTAGCCAAACCTTCTCTATGGCTTTCCGGATTAAAATTGATATCCATTTTTAAAGCTTGAAGCGAGTCTCGCTCCTGCTCGGTAATATAATCGTATCGTGCTAATTGCCCCAATACGATATTTCGTTTTTTCAAGGTGATTTCCTCTCTTCGTAACGGGTTAAAAAGTGAAGAATTCTGCAACATTCCTACCAGCATGGCAGATTCCTCTACCTTTAAATCCTTTGGTTCCTTGCCAAAATAAATCCGGGATGCGGAACGAATACCATCGGCATTGTTCCCAAAATCATAAATGTTAAGGTACATGGCAATGATTTCCTCTTTGGTGTAGCTGCGTTCCAAACGGGTAGCCAAAACCCATTCCTTGAGTTTTTGTTGAATGGTCTCCAATTTATTTCTAGACCTAACACCTACAAAAAGTTGCCGTGCCAATTGCTGGGTAATGGTACTTGCCCCACCTCGTTTTCCCAGGTAAAAAGCAGCCCTAAGCGTACCCCTTGCATCTATACCGGAATGCTCCCTAAAACGAATATCCTCACTGGCAATGAGGGTATTGACCAAGTTTTCCGGAAGTTCATCGTAGGTTACATCCGTCCTGTTATCGTCCAAGTAAAATTTACCCAACAACTCACCGTCCGAAGACACGATCTGCGATGCCAAATTGGTCTGCGGATTCTCTAAATACTCATAAGGAGGCAGCTCGCCGAAGAGGCCCCAGGAAGCTGATAAGAAAAGTAGGGCGAACAACGCAATTCCAGAAACAAATAGTATCCAAAACCATTTTATATACTTTAAAAACCCTTGTGGTGCTTTCTTTTTAACCGTTTTTGCCATTGAATTAGGGGATGTGTTTTGTTATTTCAATGCCTACATCGGTAATGCCTTCCAATCCTACGATACCGGAAACGTTTCCGTTTTTACGCATTGCATGTGAAATCTCTAAGGTATATACGCCAGAAGTAGAAAAAACGATGTTTTCCTTGTACCATAATTTATTCTCCTTAATACTGCCACTTCCCTTTCCTAGCCATGTACCGTCTGGCAAAGCCATGGTGTATTCCAAAGTGTCCTGTACAACTTCTCCCTCCGGTGTGTTCAAGGAGGCAATTAAAAAAAGGTTGCTGTATGGAAAGTTTTGGTCATTTCTAATATTGATAAATACGTTGTAAGACTGCAAGGAATCCAGACCGGAAAAGGTAAACTGCTTAACATCGTCCTTGTTCCAAACGGCTCCTTTCAAACTCCTATATTCAGTACTAACAACATCAGTGGTGCAAGATATTGCTAAACTGGCCACTAGAAAAAGATACATGAGCCTATTCATTCCTGGGCTTTGCTTTTCTATTCGTATTCTTCTTCCTTCTAGTATTGTTTTTTCTTTTATTCCCGCCACTAGTATTGTTATTATTGGCCCTACTTTTGTTTTTATTCCTGTTTCGGTTACGATTGCCTTTATTCTTTGGCCTATCAAAACGTGTAAGACTATCCTGGCCAACAACATTTTCGAAAACCACTTTTTCCTCCACCACATTATCCACGGCATAGCCCTCTAAACTGGGTACTTTCTCCTTTTTCTTGTTCTTATCCAAAATTTCGTTGACCTGATCTTTGGAAAGTACGTGCCAGTTTGCGGGTTCGTCTTTATAGGAAAACCACAATTGTTGTTTAAAAATATCCGTTTTTTGACAAAAGGCCAGTCCTTTTTCGGTAAACAATCTGGTTTCTTGGGATGGAAAATCCTTTAACGCATCCAAATAAACATCCAGTTCATAGTTAAGGCAGCACTTAAGCTTACCACATTGTCCCGCAAGTTTCTGGGGGTTTAAGGATAATTGCTGATACCGCGCTGCAGAGGTACTAACGGACCTAAAATCATGAAGCCATGTAGAACAGCAAAGTTCCCGGCCACAGGAACCGATACCCCCTAAGCGCTGTGCCTCTTGCCTGTAGCCTATTTGGCGCATTTCTATCCGAATGCCAAAAGCTTTGGCCATATCCTTGATAAGCTGCCTAAAATCTACACGATCCTCTGCCGTATAATAAAATGTGGCCTTGGAACCATCACCTTGAAACTCCACATCTGAAATCTTCATTTGAAGCTCTAGGATAATCGCGATTTCACGGGCTCTTTTTTTAATTTCTTCTTCCCTGTTCCTGCATTTCTGCCAGGTATCAATATCCTTTTGAGAGGCTTTTCTATAAACTTTTGGATAATCCTCTTTTTTAAAATCTTCTTTTTTACGCTTCATCTGCACACGTACCAGCTCTCCGGTTAAAGTAACCATACCGATATCGTGACCGGAAGAGGCCTGTGTAGCCACCACATCGCCAATAGAAAGTGAAAGATTTTCTGTATTTTGAAAAAACTCTTTTCTACTATTTTTAAATCGCACCTCTACAAAGTCAAAAGGTTTTTCCCCACTGGGAAGCGACATGTTAGAAAGCCAATCGAAAACTGTTAATTTATTGCAACCATCCGTACCGCAAGTGCCATTGTTCTTGCATCCCTTAGGTTGTCCATCCTTACCGGTAGAACAACTGCTACACCCCATATTTGTATATAAATTGACTCCAGAAAACAAGTGGTTTTCCGGATTAAGGTTCGTAAAAAAATAAAATACTAATTGTAAAGATACTGTTTTTTTGATGTGAAGTACAAGTGGGTAGTGGGTAGTGGGTAGTGGGTAGTGGGTAGTGGGTAGTGGGTAGTGGGTAGTGGGTAGTGGGTAGTGGGTAGTGGGTAGTGGGTAGTGGGTAGTGGGTAGTGGGTAGTGGGTAGTGGGTAGTGGGTAGTGAAAATAAAAACTATGTATTCGATGTCAAATTTTTATACTTTTAAAAAATGTGTTATACCTTACTGATTAAATACAGTAAAAATAGCATCACTTTATTTTTCCTTGAATACGTAGTATTTTCTTTTAAAACCCTAATTTTCCTGAATCTTTGCCTGAAAAAAAAGATGCTTATTTCTTAAACTTCAACACCTCCGAACGCCCCTTTTTAAAAATTTTGTTACTTACCGTTTTCCCTCTTCGTAGCACCTTTTGTTCTTCAAAAGGGAGTTCGTGAACGGTTTTACAGGCATCGGAACAACAGTCGTTCATTTTATCGGCGCAGGAGGCACATTGTATGAACAAAAGATGACAGGCTTCATTGGCACAGTTTACATGCTCGTCACATGGTTCGCCACATTGGTGACAGTTCGCAATCACGTCTTCCGATATTCGCTCGCCACGGCGGTGATCGAACACGAAATTCTTGCCTTTGAACTTATTTTCCAACTGCAAATTTTCTACTTGTCTCGCATATTCGATAATACCCCCTTCCAGTTGGTACACCTGTTTAAACCCTTTGTGCTTGTAATAGGCACTCGCCTTCTCGCAGCGTATGCCTCCGGTGCAGTACATCACCAACTTTTTATCTTCTTTATGATCCGCTAAGTCATTCTCTATGATATCCAAGGAATCCCTAAAGGTGTCCACATCCGGCGTAATGGCATTCTTAAAGTGTCCTATTTCACTTTCATAATGGTTGCGCATGTCTACTAAAACAGTGTCCGGATCTTCGATAAGCTGATTGAACTCCACGGCGTTTACATGAACCCCTTTATTGGTCACATCAAAAGAAGCGTCGTTGAGTCCGTCTGCAACAATCTTGTGCCTTACCTTGATCTTGAGTTTTAGGAACGACATATTGTCCTGTTCAATGGCGATGTTGAGACGTACGCCCTGCAAAAAGGAAATACTGTCCAAGTGCCCCTTAAAGGCATCAAAATTATCGGCCGGTACGGATAATTGTGCATTAATGCCTTCGTGCGCAACATAGATGCGCCCTAATACCTCTAGGGCATCCCAATGAATAAATAAATGGTTTCTGAAGATGGATGTATTTCCAATATGTGCGTACTGGTAGAAAGAGATCGTTAGGCGTTCTTTGCCGGCTTCCTTTATTAATGCCGCCCTTTCCTTCGCACTTAATGTATTGTACAGTTGCATGCTATACCAATATTTAAGTTAAAGTATCTATTAAGAAAACAAAGGTACCAAAATTTAAGCATAAACCCTTGTTTTTGGCAGGGCTTACCGCCGCAACTAAAAAGAGCCCTGGTTTCCCAAGACTCTTTATCGGCTATTCCATTTTTTCTTCTTCATAGCAACATTTAGCATACTTAAAAAGGAGATAGCCACCAAAATATCGTTGTAAAACACAACGAAACCAACATTTTAACCAATTTTATACTTGTTAGATGATAATTTTACCAAAGGGTTGCGTAGGGTTGCTTATTTTTTTAATCACAAACCTCTTAAACATGGTTTTTAGTTGCTCACAAAACTATCTTCTTACATCGAAATACCATTTGGTCGCTGATTTAAATGTGAATGTTCGGTCATTTGCTTCTATACATAGTTAGGATGCCCAATCCTTGTTTTAAAGCGGATACTTTCAAACAAATTTGACCTTACAACAATCATTTGAAAAAAGAAATGTTAATTTAGCATTCCATAATTATTTAATGGCTTACCGCTATGCAAACTATGTGAAAACACACTCGTGCACGGGACTTTGAGAAAGCTCCGTTCCGCTGAGCCTAACCGTATTCTGAATATTAAAAATTACACACTATGAGTTCCGAAAAAGAAGCAAAATTAAAAGCCCTTAAACTTACCCTTGATAAAATGGACAAAACCTATGGAAAGGGCGCTGTCATGAAAATGGGAGACAGCGTTGTTGCCGATGTCGAGGTAATTCCTTCTGGATCACTGGGTCTTGATATTGCTTTGGGCGTAGGCGGCTACCCTCGTGGAAGGGTAATCGAAATCTACGGTCCGGAATCATCGGGTAAAACCACATTGACCCTGCACGCTATTGCGGAGGCTCAAAAAAATGGTGGTATTGCCGCTTTTATCGATGCAGAACACGCTTTTGACCGGTTTTATGCAGAAAAACTAGGGGTGGACATCGATAACCTAATCATATCACAGCCGGACAATGGGGAACAGGCCTTGGAAATTGCGGATAACCTTATACGCTCCGGTGCTATAGACATAGTTGTTGTGGATTCCGTTGCCGCGTTGACACCTAAAAGTGAAATCGAAGGGGAAATGGGCGACTCCAAAATGGGACTGCACGCTCGTTTGATGTCCCAAGCACTGCGAAAACTCACGGGTTCCATTAGTAAAACCCACTGTACGGTCATCTTCATCAACCAACTACGAGAAAAAATTGGGGTAATGTTCGGCAACCCGGAAACGACAACAGGCGGTAACGCCCTTAAATTTTATGCTTCGGTTCGGTTGGATATCAGAAGGTCTACACAGATAAAAGACACCGATGGCAACGTACAAGGAAACAAGACGCGAGTTAAGGTGGTTAAAAATAAGGTGGCACCACCATTCCGAACTACGGAATTTGATATTATGTACGGTGTTGGCATATCCAAAGTAGGTGAAATCATTGATCTTGGAGTGGAATACGAAATCATTAAAAAAGCCGGTTCCTGGTTTAGCTATGGAGATACAAAACTTGGGCAAGGTAGGGATGCGGTAAAAGCCCTGTTACTGGACAATCCTGAGCTATTTGAAGAATTGGACGGTAAAATCCGTGAAGCCATAAAAGCTATAAACTCTTAAAGAATAGCCATTATCCAATAATTTTTAAACACTACACGCAACCCTTGCGCACAATTTTCATCTTAAAACTAAAAACAAAGTGCTATGATGAGGAAAAAATTGATGCTCCTACTGTTTTGTACAGGAGTACTGCTAGGGGGTTGCTCCCTTGATGATGATGATGTACAGAATTTTCATTTTGCCACATTGCGCATAAACAGCGCCACATTACCGGATGCTTTTGAACTGAACGAAACCTACGAAGTTTCGGTAGACTATACCTTACCCAACAATTGTGCGTTTTTTGAAGGATTTGAGGTCACACAAGAAGATACCACGGTAAGAAACGTAGTGGCAATTGGCTCTGTGAGAACAGATCAAGTAGGCTGTTCCGAGGAATCCATTGAAGGGCAAGCTTCTTTTAATTTTACCGTTATTCATAACCAGCCCTATACCTTTCGCTTTTATCAAGGGGAAAATAGTGAGGGCGAACATGAATTTCTAGAGGTAGATGTACCTGTAAACTAAAAACACCGAACCAACCAATTTTAAGTGAGTCAAGAAGAACTCATACTACTTTGCAAGAAAGGCGATCGGAAGGCGCAAGCCCACCTGTATCGTATGTATTCCGCCGTGCTCTACGGTATTTGTCTAAAGTATTCGAACAATAAATCAGAAGCGGAAGACAGTCTGCATGATTGTTTTATGACCATATATGAAAAAATAGGTCAGTTTTCTTCTAAAGGTTCTTTTGAAGGATGGATGAAACGTATAGCGGTAAATACGGTGCTACAAAAACATAGGAAGGAAACCTATCTAAATGTTGTAAATGAGAACACAGAAGAAGAGGTGGTGATAGAAACGGAAGATAGTGATATTCCCCTACAGACCTTGTTGGGCTACATACAGGAACTACCGAACAAATATAGAACAACATTCAACCTTTATGTGCTAGACGGACATACACATAAGGAGATCGGCGAATTGTTAGGTACAACAGCCGGCACCTCCAAATCCAATCTAGCACGTGCTAGGGTATTGTTAAAAGAAAAAATCGAAACAAAGATTTTCCAGACCATCATAGGAATTGCCATGGTACTGGGGAATTGTTTTTGATTCTTAGGAATCGATAAAAAATAAAGCTTGAAAAGATGAGCAAAAAGAAAATAGACGAACTGTTCCAAGAGAAGCTCTTGGGTTTCAAGGAAGTTCCCGATGATCGGGTCTGGGCTTCTATTGAAGCTTCTTTGGACCAAAGAAAGAAAAAACGAATAGTGCCCCTGTGGTGGTCACTTGGTGGTATTGCCGCTGCATTGTTGGTAGGCTTGCTCCTTTTTAATCCTTTGGATACCGAAACCAATATAGAGCAAATCATAACCGATGTTGAACAGCCCAGTTCAGACACCTTAACAAATCCAAACAACGCTCCGGAGACTCTAGATCTAGACCAAATTGATGAGCATACCATTGTAGCTAAAGAAACAGAAGATGAAGTTCCACCGGCTTCCGAAAATTCGGAAATACAAGTTGTAACTACTGAAAAAACCGAAGGAAGACCTTCTAAAAACGCGAATAAAACTAATCGAAAAGTTACACCAATCACCGGTAACGACCGGTTCAAACAAAATGAAGCCATTGTTACGACCAAGCAACAGAACAAAGGTGAGGATAGAAAATATGAAGACATCAACCAGAACAACCTAAAAACGGATTCTGACGTTGCTAAAAACGAAAAAACGAAAAACCCTTCCTCAAAAGGTATAAACACTCCTACCCTGAATGAAAAGGCAATAAAGGATAAGGAGGAAACAATGGTTGCTAGCAATGATGTAACTAAAAAAGAAGGTGAAAACACCGAAAATGTAATCGTAAATCCAATTGTCAAAATGGAAATGGGTTCTGAGAACAAAGAAACCCAAGTAGTACAAAACACTACGGAACAAAAGGCCGATAATATCTCCGATACCAACAAAAAATCTATATTCGACGAAATAACAAGGCAAGAAAAAGAAAAGGAAGCAGTTGCTGAGACATCCACTAAAAAATGGTCCGCCGGACCCAGTGTAGCTCCGGTTTACTTTAATGCCATGGGCGAAGGTTCCTCGGTACACTCTATTTTTGTGCCCAATGCCAAGTCGGGCAATGTAAATATGAGTTACGGGCTATCCGTTGGATACGAACTGAGTTCCAAGCTTAAAGTTCGGACAGGAATTCATAAAGTGGACTTTGGCTACGATACCAACGACATTGCATTTTCTTCCTCACCCATAGCCACTACGAACGGACAAATAGACAATATAAACTACAGAACAACTTCTAGAAATTTGGTGGTCTCCAGTAAACCTGGAGGAAGTGCTCGCGAACAGGCACCGCAATCTTCGTTAGACTTTTCCTCCTCTCAGAATATAGAACGGGACGGTGTTATGACACAACAAATGGGCTATTTAGAAATACCGGTGGAATTAAACTATGCCCTTATTGACAAAAAGTTCGGTTTAAATGTTATTGGAGGGGTTAGTTCGCTATTTCTGGTAGATAATTCAGTAGTATTGAGCTCCGGCAACCTTACCACAGAAATGGGTGATGCAAACAACCTCAACAACCTTAATTTCAGTGCAAATTTTGGACTTGGGGTCAACTATAAATTTTCTCGCAACATTCATTTGAACATTGAACCGGTCTTCAAATATCAACTGAACACCTTTTCGCAAACGGACGGCACCTTTAACCCATACGCCTTGGGTGTTTATAGTGGACTTAACTTTAGGTTCTAAGTATTTAAATTAATTTAATTCCGATAAAATTACTTCCCTTACTTCCTCCCGTAAAGTCGAAGTATCATCTTGGGCTAAAATACCGGTCTCAAAAAACTCATGTACTTTAGCCCTACTTACTCCTGGACCTCCACTGAAAAAGGTAAATGAAAATCGTTTTTTGTTATCATAGAAGGTCATGGGAACCACGGCTATGTTATGGCTTATGGCCATTCTGAATGCACCGTCCTTAAATTTATCCAACACAATATGTTCCTCCGGTACCCCGCCTTCGGGAAAAATACAGATACTTAAGCCTTGATTGAGCCTTTTTTGTGCCCTGCGGTACACACCCGTCCTGCTACGAGTATCCTCCCGGTCTACCAAAATACATACGCGTTTATAGAAAAACCCGAACAAGGGTATGTTTACCAATTCCTTTTTGCCCACAAATACAAACGGATTCTTACTTACGTAAAGCATTAGCATAATATCCAGCATACTGGTATGGTTGGCCACCAACATATAACTCCGCTTACGGTCCAAACGCTGTTCATAGGTTACTCTTGGCGGGCAGCCCATGCCATAAAGAATAGGCTTGGCCCAAAGATTACGCGCCATCCAAAAAAATTGCGGATACCAAGCCTCTTTTGAGGCAAATAGGAGCAGAAAGGGGAAAAAAAGAAGTATCGGAACCGCTACCAAAACATAAAACCAGATCCGATACAACACATGGCCAATACTTCGCATGATTTTGAGCATGAATCAAAAATAGGGATTTTGACCGTTTTTTTTTGATTTGTTTTACCTTTGCTTTCTTATCATAAAAGCAAATGGCCAGAATTTTAACAGGTATACAGAGTACGGGAACCCCGCATTTAGGAAACATCCTAGGTGCCATTATCCCCGCCATCGAAATGGCGCAAGACCCAAAAAACGAATCCTTCCTCTTTATTGCGGATATGCATTCCCTTACCCAAATAAAAAATGGGGAGGAACTGCGCAATAATACGTACGCCACCGCAGCCACGTGGCTGGCCTTTGGATTGGATATAGAAAAGACGGTTTTCTACAGACAAAGTGATGTACCACAGGTAACGGAATTGTCTTGGTATCTAAGTTGCTTTTTTCCCTACCAACGGTTAACGCTGGCACATTCTTTTAAGGATAAGTCGGACCGTTTGGAAGATGTGAATGCCGGACTATTCACCTACCCTATGCTCATGGCCGCGGATATTCTTTTGTACGATGCAAACATTGTTCCCGTAGGGAAAGACCAAATGCAGCATTTAGAAATGACCCGTGATGTCGCTTCCCGTTTTCATGCGCAACTTGGCGAAACCTTTGTTTTGCCGGAGGGAAAGGTACAGGAAGAAACCATGTACGTTCCCGGAACGGATGGCGCCAAAATGAGCAAGAGCAAGGGCAACTTGATCAATCTTTTCCAGACCGATAAAAAACTCCGTAAACAGATCATGGGCATACAAACGGACAGTATTCCCATGGAAGACCCTAAGGACCCAACGAACGACAATGTATTTGCCCTTTACAAACTATTGGCCTCACAGCCCCAAATAGAGGATATGAGCGCCAAATATTTGGCAGGAAACTATGGCTACGGCCATGCAAAACAGGAACTTTACGAATTGATGCTTACTAAATTCGACGAGCCTCGCGAAAAGTTCGATTATTATATGAACCACTTGAACGAAGTGGACGAGGCCTTGGCCCTAGGTGCCGAAAAAGCCAAAAAAGTAGCGGATGGGGTTTTGGAACGTGTTAGAGAGAAGTTGGGGTATTGAGGAGCCTAGCCTTTTAAAGAAGGGGGAATTGAATATCAAGGTGTGCAAAATTAAAGCTTTGAACTCCTTGATACTTCAGGGTTAACTAAAAGCTAAATTTTAAAAGCGTAGTAGTTTCCCATTTGGGACTTGATGGCCTTACTCTATCCCCAACAATTCCATCTCAAAAATCAATGCAGCATACGGAGGTATTTCTCCTCCGCCGGCACCTCTTGGTCCGTACGCCAAATCTTGGGGTATAAAGACTTTCCATTTGGACCCTACGGGCATGAGTAGCAAGGCTTCCGTCCAACCGCTAATGACTTGTGAAACCCCGAATGTTGTAGGTTCACCACGTTCTATGGAACTATCAAAGACGCTTCCGTCGATTAATGTCCCCGTGTAATGTACTTTCACTTTATCAGATGTTGTTGGTAACGGACCATCCCCTTGTTGAAGAATTTCGTATTGTAATCCACTTTCCGTGGTAACTACCTCCGGTCTTTTTCCGTTATCCGCCAAAAACAGTTCGCCTTCCTTGCTTTGTGCCTCGGCTATTTCTGCCTGCTTGGCCTGAATCGTAGTTTTGATCAACATTTGCGCGTCTTGCATCGTCATTTTTTCACGACCTTTTATCGCATCTTCCAAGGCCGCGGCAAAGGCATTATAGGATAAGGAATCAAACCCTACCGTTTTTAGGTTGCTCCCGATACTGGTCCCAAAAGCATAACTAAAACGCTGTAAGCTATCCTGTAGGTTCAGCTCCTTGCTTTTTGCAATTTCGTTCAACCGCGCCTGCATTTCAGTGGCTTTGGCCTTTAAATCCTCTATCTCCGCTATAAGGTCTTTTTTCTTTTGGGCAAAGCTGTTCGCTGCAATGAACAGCGCCGCTATGACTAAAATTGATTTTTGCATCTGTTTGTTTTTATGGAGTGCGAAAATAAGAAATAACTACCTGTTATTATTAATCCTATGTTGACAATAAACGTACTATCGTGGCATTTGTGTTGATCAAAGGCAATTACCAAAATTACCAACACTTATTTCTTAACAGGTAAGAAATGGCTGCTACCAATGATAAAATGAGCATCATCCTTTGGATACAAACCAAAAAATAGGGACTCAGAAGTGCCATTACCGTAGTTTAAGGTGATGGTCCTATCCGCTATGGTATACGTTCCGGAACTGTTTTTGTTGACCAACACCGGTCTCCATCCGCCTAATCCGCCCTTAGTGGTCTTCCATTCAAAACGCCCTTGCGCATCAAAATAAACAATACTGGAATTGATAATTGAGCCTCCTGTAAAAGGGTCCGAGGTTTTAAATGTACCGTTGATCCTAAAACCTTTTTTGGCGGGACACACTTTAAACCAGGTCTCCCAGTCGGAAACATCGCCATCTTGGCCATCGATAATGTAGAACACATTGTTTTTTATTTCCCAGCTATCCCAGTGCTTCGGGTTTTTTCTTTTGGAAGCGTCAACATCCATGGTCTCCAAGGGTTCCGAGGGTTCGTATAAGCTTTCCCCGTTTGCAAAAAGAGCATATACGTCATTGGAAATATACATGCCGCCCAAGCCATAAGATGTTGTGGTAATCATTACCACATCTTTGATGGTATTGCCATTTGCAATGTTGGTGTTGGATGTTTTCTTTGGGCTTGGCGTTTGGTTTGGAGTTTGAATGCTAGCCGTAGTTTCCAATTTTGGGCCAGTAGCAACTCCTGTGCGAGACGCGGCCAGAAGCTCCTTAGCCATTGCTTTGGCAACTACACTATTTTTACTTTCCAGCTCGTTAACCGAGCCCACCCAAATGGTCTTGAGTATTAAGACGTCATACTTTCGTTGCTTTTGCAGATTACTCATATTCTCATCTATACCGTTAGCCTTGTAGTACGATTGCATTTTTTTTACGTTCTCAAAAGATTCGGCTTCCGTAATGGACACTCCTGAGCTTACCTCCTTGCACACATCTTCTACAAAGCCTGCAACGACCCCAATTTCATAAGGATTGATCCCGTTCTTCCCTACGGCGTTTTCATAGAGTTGAAACACCTCATCACTCGTCATCAAATACTGCATCATGGTAGTTCCGGTAGCCGGGGTTTTGGCTTTGAGCGCTTCCCAAAGCGTATTGGCAATTTCTTTTCGCAGAGCGTTATCGGGCGTATAGGAAGTTTGGGCAAAAGAACAAAAAGAAACAATAAAGGTCAGCATCAAAACATTTCGCATGTCGATTTTTTATTTAAAAATAAGGAATATTGACTTGCCATTATAAGGAGAACCATAATGATATTTATAATCATGTAACCATTAGGGACACAACAAAACATATTCCATTTAAAAGGCTGCTTTCCTACGAAGTTATAGTTGCGCAACGGTTGTATACTAGTCCGATATAAAGCTAAGCCACCATAAATAGAAATTAAACCAGTCGGTCGGTTTCTTTGGTGCTTCAAACTAAGCATAGATTAAAAAAGCCGATTTATCATTACGCCAATCGGGCAAACTACTTAATTATGACCGTAAATAGGGCAAGGAATTCGGTTTACAGACCAATCGGTTTGTCAAATCGCTAAATCGCCTCGAACAATTTTCCCGGTAAAGGCCGTATAACACCCTTCATTTCCATGGCCAACAAAGTAGAGGAGGCTTTAAAAATGGGAATTTTACAGGACAGCGCTACGCTATCCAAAAGCTGCTTTCCGTTTTGTTGCAGATAGCTATAAATGGCCTGCTCGGTGTGGTCCAAATCCACAAATAATTGTTTTTGTATGGCTTTGTCCCTTGGCTCCTCCAAATCCCAGTCTAAAATATAGATCAGATCCGCTGCCGAGGTAAGTATATGCGCCTTCTGTTGTTTTATGAGATTGTTGCAGCCCAAACTATAGGTGTCGGAGGTTCTTCCCGGCACGGCAAAGACATCCCTATTATAACTATTGGCGATATCGGCGGTAACCAAGCTTCCGCCTTTTTCGGCCGATTCTACCACCAAGGTAGCCTCGCTCATCCCTGCAATAATCCGGTTGCGTTTTAAGAAATTCTCGCGTTCCGGGCTGCTGGTGCTCCAAAACTCGGTATAGAATCCGCCATTTTTACAAACATCGGCCTGGTACTTGGCATGTGATTTAGGATATATTTGGTTGAGGCCATGCGCCAAGCACCCGATGGTCTGCAAGCCTTGTTTTACGGCTTCTCGCTGTATACAAATATCCACACCGTAGGCAAATCCGCTTACGATAACTGGGTTCAACGGGGCAATATCGGCAATAAAACGTTCGCAGAAAGCGGTGCCGTAACTGGTAATTTTTCGCGTGCCTACCACGCTAATGAGTTTTCGCCCTTCTAAATTGACATTCCCTTTTCTAAAAAGTAAAATAGGACTATCGATGCAGTGTTTTAAATACTGCGGATAGTCGGCATCCTCAAAGTATGTCCACTCAACATTATTGGAGGTTATGAACAGGAGTTCCTTTTCCGCGGCCTCCAGATGTTCCGCATCGAACAGGTATTTAATGGTATGCGTACCAATACCATCTATCTGGAGCAGCTGGTTCCGTTTAGCTTCGAAAATGGCCGATGGACTACCGCAATGCGCAATAAGTCTTTTCGCCATAACATCGCCAATATTAGGAACATGTTGCAGTCTTAACATTGCAATAAGCTCATCCGTAGTGTGTTGGAGTTTTATCATCAGTAAGTGCAAAATACCACAAAAATTAATGTTAATAAAAAGTTAGGGCAAGGGTTTTTAAGCCCCCTATTTTTTTTGATATTTGTCCTATATGGTACTAGAACACTATATCGGCGAATTGCTTTACAGGTATAACTGTGTGGCAGTCCCCTCATTTGGGGCCTTCCTTACACAGCGTACCTCTGCGCGAATCAACGATACCACCAACACATTTTTTACGCCGACAAAATCAATCGGTTTCAACCAACAGCTGACTTCCAACGACGGACTTTTAGTGTCCCACATTGCAGCGGCCGAAAAACTGCCTTTTGAAACCGTACTCTCCAATATAGAGGAAATTGCCAAACAATGGACGGCCTTACTGGACAGCGGCGAGAAATTAAGTCTGCCGCAAATAGGTTTATTATGGACGAATGCAGAAGGTAAAATTCAGTTCCAACCCTATTTGGAAGTAAATTACCTTACGGAATCTTTTGGTTTGGCACCATTCAACGCCATACCCGTTACGCGGGAGGTTTTAAAGGAAGAGGTGGTTGCCATAGAAGAGAAAATACCTTTTATCATAAGTCCGGAACAACGCAAAACCGGTTCCTTTAGACCTTATTTAAAGTACGCGGCCATTTTTCTGCTCGCCATCTCTACCGGACTTGCAGGATACAACATCTACAACAATAGGCAGGCCAATGAGCAATTAGCACGGCAGGATGCCCAAAAGCAGGTAACAAAACAGATACAGGAGGCTACTTTTTTTGACACCACACCTTTAGAACTGCCCACGGTAAACGTAAATGCGGTTTCTATACGTGAAAAAGAGGTTATTACCGCCAAACATCACATCGTTGCAGGGGCATTTAGAATAAAGGCCAATGCGGATAGAAAAGTAAGCGAATTACAGAACAAAGGGTATAATGCCGCCTACTATGGCACCAATGCCTATGGCCTGCACATGGTAACCTATGATCGAAGTGACAATGCCCAAGATGCGCTGGAAGCCTTACGACAAATAAAACGTACCGAATCCTCGGATGCGTGGTTGCTTTCGGAAAAATAAGGAAGTACCCTACCCCATAATAGGTCTCTTATTTACTGTTGTTTAAAACAGGAGATAACCCTTTTTATGAGCAGTATTTAAACATTTTTATTTACGTAAGGTAAGAACGTAGGTGTAATTTCATTATGAATTACTCCACATGGTTTATTCCCGTCAATACCTTCAACTAAGCAACAATTATGAAATACGCCTATACCATTATGTATGTGCCCGATGTTCCGCAATCCATCGAATTCTACGAAAAAGCCTTTGGGTTCCAACGAAAATTCATCACACCCGAAAACGACTATGGGGAGCTGCTCACAGGAGAGACCACCATAGCATTTGCTTCAACAGAATTAGGAAATTCAAATTTTAAGAAAGGTTTTGAAAAAATACCGAATTCCGGAAAACCCCTTGGCGTGGAACTGGCATTTACAACAGTAAACATTGAGGCCGATTTCAAAAAAGCAATTACTGCCGGGGCAACGGAATATGAACCTATTACGCAAAAGCCATGGGGTCAAAAAGTAGGGTATGTTCTAGACAACAACGGATTCCTTATAGAAATCTGTACCCCTATGACAGCAAAATAGACCCTAAATCCCACCGGTTATAGTAGCTGCTTTTGGTACAAGACAAAATTTAATTTAGAGTTAATTGTCCTATTGAGCGTAGTCGAAATACGACTTCGCCTTTAGATTTTTAGGTCTTCGATTGCGTTCTGACCGATATTTGTGCTTTTTTGACCTGTACAAAGTTAAAATCTATTTCTTAGGCTACTTTTTTTACCAGGAAAATACATTTGCTTTCTGCCAAAATATTGCAAATTCTATACCCTATCCTTTTTTTGCCCTTACCTTTGCAAAAACAATTTTTTGAATGGAATCAAAATCACCTTCTGCCTCTAGAACCACCATGACCGATATGGTGCTCCCTAGCGAGACCAACCCGTTGAACAATCTGTTCGGCGGCGAGCTGCTGGCACGTATGGATCGTGCGGCCAGTATCGCTGCAAGACGTCATAGTAGGCGCATCACCGTTACGGCGTCCGTAAACCATGTGGCCTTCAACAGAGCGGTACCCGTAGGTAGTGTTGTTACGGTGGAAGCTGCAGTTTCACGTGCTTTTAAGACTTCAATGGAAGTGTATATTGATGTGTGGATGGAAGATCGCTTTAGTGGCGAACGGACAAAAGCGAACGAGGCGATATACACCTTTGTGGCCGTTGACGACACCGGAAAACCTACCGAGGTCCCCCGATTGGCCCCAGAAACCGATTTGGAAAAAGAACGCTTTGCCGGTGCCCTGCGCAGAAAACAACTTAGTTTGGTACTTGCGGGTAAAATGAAGCCAGATGAGGCGACGGAACTGAAGGCGTTGTTTATGGGAGCCTAAAAATCAAAATGATCGGGATGGGCGCCTGTGCGTTCATCACGGTCCAAACTGTCCAAATAGGCTACATCTTCTTTGGGCAATTCAAAATCAAAAATTTCCGCATTGGCTGCAATTCTGGATTCATTGACCGACTTCGGAATGGTAACCACTCCTTTTTGAAGGTTCCAGCGCAGGATAATCTGTGCTATGGATTTCCCATGTTTCTTGGCTAAATCCTTACAAAAATCCAATTCGAACACTTTCCCGACCATAAAGGGCGACCAAGCCTCGTACTGAATGGTGTTTTTATTGCAAAAATCAATCAATTCCTGCTGAACGAGATAGGGATGAAATTCCATTTGATTCACCATAGGAACTACCTTGGCATCGGCCATTAAGTCTTCCAAATGGTGTTGAAGAAAATTACTTACACCTATGGCCCTGACCTTTTTGTTGGCATATAAGTACTCCAAAGCCCGCCACGTCTCCTTGTATTTCCCTTTTACGGGCCAATGTATCAGATACAGGTCCAGATAGTCCAGTTGTAACCGGTCCAAACTGTCCTGAAAAGCCTGTAGCGTGCTTTCATACCCTTGATCCGAATTCCAGACTTTAGAGACCACAAAAATGTCCTCCCTAGGTAAGCCACTTGCCTTAATTCCTTTCCCTACACCTTCCTCGTTCTTATAGACAGATGCCGTATCGATGTGCCGATACCCCAAATCCAATGCGGTTTTAACAGAATTGACTACTTCGTCCTCGTTATCGGCTTGATAGGTACCCAAACCTAAATAGGGCATCTTTACCCCGTTATGAAGGGTGAAATGACCCTGGATATCGGTAATCGCTTTGTGCTTCATCATCCTATGTGATTATAATTGATACACCCACTCTTCCGGGTTTAGTTTAGAGGTATTCTGATACAGGTAAAACTTTAACCGTGTTTGGCCGTTGGCCGTATTGGTGAAAACCGTACCCAATTCCTGTTTAGTAGCTACCTTATCCCCTTTTTTAACGAACAATTGATTTAGGTTATAATACGTACTGATAAAGTTTCCGTGCTTGATCTGTACCCCTTTGTTGCCGCCGGGAACCGAAAGAATGGCGATTACCTCGCCTTCAAAAATAGCCCTCGCCTTGGCACCGGAATCCGTAGCGATGATAACTCCATTGCTCTCATGTTTAATTCCTGGATAGATAGGGTCCTTGTAAATACCGAAGCCCTGACTTTTTATCCCCTTTTCTACAGGCCAAATAAGCTTGCCCTTGTTGGCAGAAAAGTTGTTTGCAACTATCGTTGCCTCCGGAGTAAGTACAAACTCACTAGTGGAAGCCTTTGCCTTTGTTGTAACTCCTGATTTTTTATTGGATGCCGCAATGGCACTACGTATCAATTTCTCTATTTGTTGGTCTATCTTCTTGGCCTCCCGCTTTTTTTTGGGATATGGCACTGGTATACTTCGATTCATTTTTGCGAATGGTAGCCAAAAGCGCCTTTTGATCTTGAATTTCACCAAAGAGTTCATCCTTTGCTTTACGGTTTTGCGCCAATAAAACCTCCTTTACCTTTCGTTCTTCGTTCAAATCACTGTTTAAACGTGCTAGTTCATCGGTTTTGACTACTATTTGCTCTCCCTGCTCCCTTCTGTAATCCGTGTATTGTTTTATGTATTGTAGCCTTTTAAAAGCCTGAAAAAAACTTTCGGAGGATAGGAGAAACATCAACCTGTTCTGTTTGGATCTGTTCTGATAGGATTTTTGCACCATGGTCGCATATTCGTCTTTTATCCGGCCTAGCTCTTCCTTTAACTTTCCTATGTTCCTGATATTGGTACTGATCTGCCTATTGAGCAAATTGGACTGTTGGTTGGTTACCCGAATCAACTCTTGGCGCACGGTGATTTTTTTGTCCAAAGCTTCCATTTGTTCCAAGACACTTCCTTTTTCCTTCTTTTCGGCAAAAAGTAGGCGGTTAATATCCCTAATTTCCTGTTGGAGCTTTGCGCGCTTTTCCTCAAGGGCCTTTTGTTCGGTGGTCTGCGCATAGGAAGTCTGCACCGTAGCGGTCAACAACAGTATAAAAAACAACCGTAAACCAGTTTTTAGACCCATGTTATTCTAGCACAATTTCTTTAAAACCTCTTGGTATGGTATATGGAAAGTTCAGTTTTTGGTTCAATTCCAAATTTCTGTACTCCAAAGTTATTGTATTTTCGGTAGTACCATCCATCGCATTAATAAAAATTTGATTTGGCCATACCGTTGGCCCTACTTTTTGGTAATTTTTATAATTGATTTGTAGCATCCTGCCTTTTGCTGGTTGCGACACTTGCTGTGTGGCCATCTTGAAGTTTTTAGGTTCTATCTGCAAAAGCACCTTAAATAGTTCCCTTTCGGTTTTAGGGGTAAGTCGGTAATTAACATCGGTGGTACTTAGCAGGTATTTGTCCTTTTTTAAATCGAAAATGGCTTCTCCCAAAAGCAGATTTTGTACACTATAAAAGTCTAACTCCGTTCCCAAAAGCTGACTCAAATAAGAGAAATTTCCGTCAAAATACTCATTTTCTAATTTATTGTAAAAAGAAACCCGGTCCGGAGTAATGTAAGCTTTTACTATTCCAAAAGGGGCACTGATCCATATACCCTGATCTTTTTCCATCCGAAGGCTGACCGTAAAACTTTGCGCATCATCGCCATTGGTGTAGTCAATTTTCAACTTGCCTCTAAGGGTTTTGAAATCTGTTTTATTTTGGTAGTGCGTCCTAATGACCGCTTTTGCGGAGAGACGTTCATCTATACTGCTATCGGCTACTACTTTAGCACCTTTGCAAGAGCATATCAATACGGTTAAAAGCATATACACCGATGCCCTTATACATTGTTTCAAACTCATTTTCATAGTTAAAATCCGGGTTTTACCTTACGAAGGTACATATTTGCCTTTGAAGGATTTGAGATTGCATTATATGCTGTGGAGAGTTCGGTATAAATCTTATTTGCCAAGGAAATATCGGCAAGCATATAGTCCAAGGCCGTTTCCAACACTTCTATTGCTTCCCTATGCTTGCCCTTTTTGTTAAGTGCATATCCATTGGCATAATAAAAATAAGGTTGGGCGGGGTACTTTTCCAAGGCTTCTTCGGAAACCTGTAATATCAGTGCATCGCCGGACGGCATCATAAGCAGCCCACGGATTCTGGTCTTATAGCTCTCCAACTCATTTGTTGCCGTGTTATTAACAATGACCGTGGTAGTGTAGGATAGGGTATTATTGCTTTTTTCCTTTAAGGCAATGGCATCCTTAATTTTTTGCGCCAATAGGCTCACACTCTTGGACGGTTTTAAAGCCGAAACTAGGGTCAAGGCCTCTTCGTAATTTTCCTGACCATAGTAAATTTTAGCCAAATTTTCGGTTAGGATAGGATTGGTCATTGGAATATCTTTCGCTACACTGCCTATAGTATTCCCTTGATTCTTTAACGTAGTCATTAGCGTATACAAGTACCAGTAATTATCGGGGATGCTTGAAACGGCATCAACCGCATAAACCAATGATTCCGTATAGTTTTTATCTAAAAAATATAGTTTTGCCAACTCATGGACAACCGCGGCATTGTCCGGTTGTAGGCGTTTGCATTCCAATAAATAATTAATTGCCCTATCGTAGTTCTGTATGCCTTTTTGTTTAAGGCCTTCGAAGAAGTTTTCTTGGAATTCATCGGAATAATCTTCCAGAAAGACCTCGGCACTTTCTTCTACTTGGATTTCCTGTTCTTCTTGGGCATGGAAATAGCTGGGAACCATCCATATTCCCACAACTAACACTGAAAAAATATATTTATTTATCATTCTCTATGCATTCCCATTATGAGGGTCAGGGGCGTTTATTTGACCCCGGTACTCCCGAAACCTCCTTCTCCCCTTGCCGTATCGGAGAGTTCTTCTACCGACTCCCATTCTGCCCGTTCGTGCTTGGCAATTACCATTTGGGCAATACGCTCCCCGTTTTCAATAACAAAAGCCTCATTGGACAGGTTTACCAAAATCACGCCTATTTCGCCCCTATAATCGGCATCAATGGTGCCAGGTGCATTTAAAACCGTAATGCCTTTTTTGGCCGCCAACCCACTCCGTGGTCTTACTTGTGCTTCATAACCTACGGGAAGCTCCATAAAAAGTCCCGTTTTTATGATTGCTCGTTGCATCGGCTCTAAAGTAACCGCCTCGGTTAAGTTGGCCCGCAAATCCATCCCGGCCGAAGCGTTTGTTTCGTAATGTGGCAATTCGTGTGCCGATCTGTTTATAAGTTTAATTTTCATGTCTGTTTAAAAAATATTTTTTTTAGGTTGTCCGCTTCTAATTTATAGACCATTCCCAGAAAAAGGAGCAGCAGAACGATGCCAACGATCAAATTCCTATCAAAAATATAAAATGACAGGATTGAAAAACCGATTGAAACTCCTAAATAAAAACCAATTTTTCTGAAATTGTAAGGAATAGGATAGTACATACGCCCAAAATAAAACGAAAGTGCCATCATGCTACCGTAGGCCACCAAGGTTGCAATAGCCGATGCCATATAGCTAAAATATTGTATGAGGGCAAAATTGATAATAATGGTAAGCACGGCACCGATCATAGAGATGTAGGCGCCAAATTTCGTGCGGTCCGTTACCTTGTACCAAACCGATAGGTTGTGGTAAATACCGAGAAAGAAAGCAGCCAATAAAATAATAGGGACTACCGGCATGGCATCCCAATAGGCTTCGTCCCGCACAAAAAGTTCTTTTAGCACATCTGCAAAAACCACTACGGCCAACAAAATAACACTTCCCAATACCACAAAGTAATTGGTAATCTGGGCATAGGCCTTTTGCGGATTTTTAGAATCCGAATGGCTAAAGAAAAAAGGCTCTATCCCCATTCTAAAAGCGGTTGCGAACAGGGTCATAAAAACGGCCAATTTTATACACGCCCCATATTTTCCTACCTCGGCACTAGCGATTTCATCTGGTAATAATCGTTCCAACAGAATTTTATCCAATACTTCATTAACCGTAAATGCTATGCCGGCTACAAGCACCGGCATGGCGTACCGCATCATACGTTTCCAAAGCCATGGGTCAAAAACATAAGGCCTTCTTAAGTATACCGGTAGCAAAAGTACTAGGGTTACCCCACTTGCTACCAAATTAGAAATCAATATATACGATATTTCAAAGTCTTCGATATAGATACTGTTGAACAGACCGGTACCTTCTGGAGAAACCCAATTTGGTAGTGCTACGAGAAAAAAAAGATTTAGGCCTAGGTTCAAACACACATTCAGAATTTTAACAGCGGCAAAACGCATTGGCTTTTCATTGGCCCTTAGCCAAACAAAAGGTATAATTGCCAAGGCATCCAAGGCCAAAATTCCAAAAACATAACCGATATACTTGGATTTTATCTCAAGAAGTTGAGACAGACTACTTTTAAAAAGAAACCCTACAATTAGAAAAGACAGCGTTGTGGCTAAAATGGAAAGCAAAGACGTGGTGACTACTTTTTTTCGCTGGTCCGTTTCTTTATAGAAACGGAAAAAAGTGGTTTCCATTCCATAAGCCAAGAACACATTAAAGATTGCAAAGTAAGCAAATATCACTATCACTTCTCCGTAAGATTCCGGAAGCATTACCGCCGTGTAAATCGGAACCAATATCACATTGAGCATTCTGGGCAGCACGGTTGCAAGCCCATAAATGGCGGTTTGCTGAAAAAGTTTTTTAAGTGGATTCAAGCATATTGTATTGAAGCCTTAAAAGTACCTATTTACACTCTGTAAACAAACTTAGTTTTAAGGGAAACCCGTTCAAAAAGGCTAAATATAGATACGGCATTCATATCCTACCAGTTTCCCTATGTCATCCCCTCGGTAAAATTCAATACTTTAGAATTCCTAAAACAGAAAACCAAAAGAATTTCATTTTGATGAACAGAAGGCTTAATCCTCTTGCAATCGTTTTAATTCTTTGATTTCGTTACGTATCTGCTTGGCAATGAAAACTGAAAAAAAGATGAGCAATACAATGGATGATACAACGATATAAGTATAAAATCCTGCGGATAAATTAGCTTTAAATAGTGGCAAGAGTATTAGAAAACCTACAACATAACAACCAATAATTATGGGTGTCCAAAGAAAATGGACTGATTTTCTACACCTGTAATATACCATCAAATCATTCCTGAAATCGGTTTGCCGGGATAACGTATTCATCTTACCAAGCTTCCGTATACTCAAAATTTCAAGTAGCATGCGTACGAGCAGACTCCCTATCATTAAGGAAATTCCTAGTACCACTTGTTGGTCGTTAAAACCGGCTATATAGAAGAAAAATCCAATGAGTATAATTACCGTGCTACCTAATACTATATTCGTAATCCGTTGTTTGTTTTTAATGGTACGTATACGGTTCAATAGCGCTTTAAATCCTTTTTCAGTCGCCTTTATTTCAGGTTGATTTTTCCAGTTCGATTCTATTTCTTCAAAATTATTCATGGGATACGCATTTTGTTAATTGACTTTTAATTCGATGTATTCGTGTACGAACGGCATCATGTTTTAATCCGATAATCTCGGATATTTCGCTCTGTGGAAGACCTTCCAGCACAAGTAGAATGATGGCCCTATTCGTTTCCGATAGCTTTTGTATGCATTTGTACAACTGAACCAATTGCTTTTCTCTATCCGCATCCGAATGTTCTTCAAGAATTTCGGGAACATCGGCAATCGCAATGGTTCTGGAACGCTTTTTTCCAGTTCTCAATCTGGACAAACACGTGTTTACACTTATTCTGTAAATCCACGTGCTTATGCTGCTGTCATTTCTAAAGTTGTCCAGGTTCTCCCAAATCTTTATAAATATATCTTGGGCAAGGTCTTTGGCTATGGCTTCGTCCCCTGCTACATAGCCGAGACATAAGCGCATCACTTTAGGATAATGCGCTTTATACAGCTCTTTATATTTTTTGTCGGTGCTATTCATTATTCTGCCAAACGTGTGTTTAATTTTTCCTGGAACCAAATAGGACTGTCGTACATGATAAAATGGGCGGCATCGGCGGCGAACTCTATATCATAATCCTTAAGGTTCTTGTATTGTTCCGTATAGGTGCCTTTTACCATTTCCAAGCCATACGGTTGTGTTGCTGCCAATATATTGACCGGAATATTGATTTTGGCGATATCCTCCCTTAAATCCAGCTTTAACAGGTCTGTATAGCCGTACACATAGGTTTCCCTATCGGCCTGTAGTATCCAGTCCTTTATTTGTTGCTGTTTTTCCTTGTTCAAAGACATCCCTGCGGCCATTTGAGCTGCCATGGCATCGAATGCCACGGTATCCATGGCCAGCATTTGTTTGTTCCATGGGCTTTCATATACCATGTCCTCACTTTTAAAATTAGGTATCATGAGTGCGCCGGTAGATGGCAAGGCGTCCACGACTATTATTTTTAAGAAAGTATGTTCTTCTTCTGTAGCCAACCACAGCCCCAATGCGCCGCCCAAACTATGCCCAATGATAATGGCATCTTTTAGGTTTTGGTCTTTCACATACGCTTCTACACCGGTCTTTATCTTGGGAAGCCACGGTTTTTCTATAGGTGGGACATCGCCAAAACCGGCAAAAGTAAAAATGTGACACTCATAATTGTTAGAAAGTTCCGTTACGGTTTCTTCCCAAACGGCATCGGTACAGGTAAAACCTGGAAAAAGCAATATCGGTTGTCCTTTCCCTTGTACCTCAACGGTAAACGGATAGTCTTGCCCAGTTATGACAAGGGAAATACTCAGCACTATGATTAAATGGATTGTTTTCAATGTTTTCATGATATCTATTTTAAAGGTTTTCCTTTTAGATACCTATTTCTGAAAATGTTACATCCCAGATTAAAAAAAACTTTTCTACCTGAATATTAAGATGACAAAATAATACGTAAAAAGAGCCAAAATTAAATGAACAAGTACCGTTAAAAACCATGATTCACGGTAGGCGGATGTGTTATAAACAAGAATATGTTTGAACCAACATAAACTTTTCGGACGAAGGATAGTACGACTACAATATGTTTGCAACTATCCCTTTTAAGCGTCAAACTTATTCCAATAACAAGATTGAATGCTCCTATGCCTTACCGCTGTTAGTGATTCGTCAAAAGGCAACTGGATTATCTTTACCCAAAATTTTAGTTATACCCCAATGAACCCTATTGAACCTGTTCGCTTTCCTTATCTGAAACGTTCATGCTGCGCATGGCCAGAGAAGCAAATATGAGGGCTACTAAAAGAAAAATCGAAGCCAAGGCATACGGTGCGCCCGGGAAATACACTTTCCCTTCGGGACGTATAAAGTAGTAAAAGACCGGGGAGAATATCAGCTGCCCCAAGATAGCGGTAACACTTACCAAACCGGTGATAGCGCCCTGTAGGTTTCCCTGCTCCTTTTCCGAAACCTGATTGGAAATCACCCCTTGTACCGTTGGCCCGGCCACACCACCTAAGGCATAGGGTATAAGAAAGGCATAAAGCATCCATGGTTCCGCCGCCAAGGAAAAAAGGAACATGCCCGCCGTCCATAATAAAAATCCGGAAATTACCACGGTGTTCCGCCCAAACTTCTTTACAGCAATCCCTACCAAAAAACCTTGGGCAATAGCGACCAATAGCCCTACCACCATTAGGGAAATACCAATGTCCTTTGGGCTCCAATCATAGCGTTCAATTCCGTAATAGGACCAAGTTGCGGGTAATGCCTGACCCGCCAAGTTGGCCAAAAAGAAGGCCGCTATCAATAACAATACACCCTTGTAATTACGAAGACCGACCAAGGATACCCCAGGAATCATTTTTAGATACGCTATAGGCCGCCTGTTTTCTACGGACAGGGATTCCGGCACAAAAAACCAACCAAACAAAAAGTTGGCAAAGGTTAGCCCTGCAGCGATATAAAAAGGAAGTCGTATATCGATCTCGCCAAAAAATCCGCCAATACCGGGTCCTATGATAAATCCGAGACCAAATGCGGCTCCTATGAGACCAAAATTCTTCGCTTTTTCCTGTTTGGTGCTGATATCCGCAATATAGGCCGATGCCACCGTAAAACTTGCTCCTGTAATTCCGGCTAAAAATCTCCCTATGAACAACCACATAATGGTGGGTGCCCAGGCATGGATAAGGTAATCCAAACTCAATCCCAACAAGGCCATTAGCAAAATGGGCCTTCTTCCGTACCGATCGGAAATTTCCCCCAGCACGGGAGAAAACAAAAACTGCATTCCCGCATAGGCCGTGGTCAACCACATACCGTAGATAACGGCCATGTGCGTTCCCTCACCGGTAAGTTCCATGATCAAGTCGGGTATTATAGGTAAAATGATACCAATACCGATAACATCAACAAGAATGGTAATAAAGATAAAAAGAAGGGCGGTTTTCTTTGCTTTCATGCGATTGCAAAAGTCGGACAAAAAAAGTAACCTAGGAAAGAATATCACCCCTGTACAATCAATTTTAGTATCTTGATACTGTAAGAACCAAACCTTTTCATACATTATGAAGAAATATGAGCTTTCCGGTCTTTTCATTTTATTGATTCTTTGTTTCTTTTCCTGCAAAGAAAAGGTCACGAAAACAACCGAAACCAAAGAGATAGGAAAACCGAACATCCTATTTATCATGTCGGACGACCATGCCTACCAAGCCATTAGTGCCTATTCCAACAAGCTCATAGAAACGCCGAACATCGATAGGATTGCCAAAGAAGGCATTACGTTTACCAACGCCAGTGTCACCAATTCTATCTGTGCCCCATCGCGAGCTACAATCCTCACCGGAAAACATACCCACATCAATGGTAAAACGGATAATTCCCGCCCTTTTGACGATTCGCAGGTCACTTTTCCGCAATTGTTTCAAAAAGCTGGGTATGAAACGGCCATGTTCGGGAAATTGCACTTTGGCAACAGTCCCAAGGGCGTAGACGAATTCATGATCTTACCGGGACAGGGCAATTATATTAACCCGGATTTTATTACGAAAACCGGTGATACGGTCAACATAACCGGCTATGTAACGGATATTATAACCGACCTCACCCTAGATTGGTTGGATACCAAACGAAATGTGGAGAAACCTTTCATGCTCATGTATCTTCATAAGGCACCTCACAGACCTTGGTGGCCCAGTCCGGAAAAATTCAAAGAATTTGTTGGGAAGAAATTTCCCGAACCTGCTACCCTTTTTGATGATTATAGCAATAGGGGTACCGCAGCCAAAACTGCCGAAATGAACCTTTTGGACCACATGATGTACAACCATGACAGTAAGATACGACCAGAAGTGACAGGTAGGATGAAAAACCTTAGTCCAAAAATGCCTGAATTTAAAAACGGCTTCTATGGTCCTTATGGTAGGGCAAATGCCGAACAAAAAGCCCTATATGACCCAATATTGAACAAAATTAACCAAGAATTTGAACAAAATTGGCCCAACATGACCGATGCAGCGAAAATGCGTTGGAAATACCAACGTTACATGCAAGACTATTTGGCCTGTATTTCTTCTGTGGACGATAACGTAGGCCGCGTGCTAGATTATTTGGATGACAAGCAACTTGCAGATAATACCTTGGTCGTATACACCTCTGATCAAGGCTTTTATTTGGGGGAACACGGTTGGTTCGATAAGCGGTTTATCTACGACGAATCTTTTAAAACACCACTCCTGGTCAAATGGCCCAACAAAATAAAACCCGGTATTACGAACGAGGAAATGGTTCAAAATCTTGATTTTGCACAAACTTTATTGGAAGCGGCTCAAATAAAAGCCCCTAGTGATATGCAAGGAGAGAGTCTAATGCCCTTATTGACTTCCAATACTGCCGAATGGACACGGGATGCAGTGTATTATCATTATTATGAATACCCGGCCGTACATCAGGTAAAACGCCATTATGGTATCGTAACGATAGACTACAAACTAGCCCATTTTTACTACGATGTAGATGAATGGGAACTCTACGACCGTAAAAAAGACCCACAAGAAATGCGCAACGTTTATGATGACCCTGAATATTCCGAAATTGTGGCAGCATTAAAAGTAAAATTGGAGGCCTTACGAAAACAGTATGGAGATTCCGACGAACTCAATCAGAAGTATATTGATTTGCATCTTTAGCAGGGATAGAAAATAGAAGTTGTAATACCGACCAATAAAGGAAACCCACGCACTGTTGCGCTGATATTCCTCATACCCTTTAAGGACAAAATTATAGGTGAATGTTTAGAGGAGCTGTCATTCCGACCTAAGCAGGAATCCCACACACTATTGAGCGGAGATTCCTCGTACCTCGGAATGACAAAACTATGGGTGTGAGTTTCTTTAAGCAATTGTTAATCAGGCCAAAGGACGAATCTTTCCTACTGTTTCCCAAGATTCCCCTTGCCTCTGAATGACAAATTTTTGCGTGTGAGTTACATCTAATTGTTCAACGCTTCTGCACCACCAACTATCTCTAAAATTTCGTTGGTAATAGCAGCTTGTCTTGCTTTGTTATAGGTCAATTTCAACTGATCTCTTAATTCTGTTGCGTTATCCGTAGCCTTATGCATTGCGGTCATCCGTGCACCGTGCTCACTGGCAAAGGAATCGCGAATGCCCTTATACAATTGTGTTTTTAGGGATTTAGGAATCAATTGTTCTATAATCTCCAGTTTCGATGGCTCAAAAGTATAGTCCGTGCTGCTATTTTCTTCACCTACCATGGGAACTATAGGTAAGAACTGCTCGGTCATTACAATTTGGGTAGCCGCGTTTTTAAACTTATTGTACACAATTTCGATACGGTCATAGGAACCTGTTGTGAACTGCTCCATTAGACTTTCCGCTATCGCTGCTACGTTGTCAAAAGTAAGGTCGTCATAAACACCGCTATGATTTTCAATTACGGTATATTTTTTTTCTAAAAAATCGTTCGCTTTTTTACCTACCGCAAGAAAGTCTACCTGTTTTCCAACATGAACCGTGTCCACTAAGTTTGTACACTGTTTTAGGATATTGGTGTTAAAGGCACCACATAGACCTCTATTGGAAGTAATCGCAACAACCAATACTTTTTTAACCTCCCTATTATCTGCATACGTGCTGCCAGAGTCGGAGTCCATACTGGCACTTAGTGCTTGTAACAATTCCGTTAGCTTATCCGCATAGGGCCTCATGGCTGTAATCGCATCCTGGGCCTTCTTTAACTTAGCAGCAGAAACCATTTTCATGGCACTGGTAATCTGCATAGTAGAAGAAACCGATGCTATCCTATTCCGTATTTCCTTTAAAT
Organism: Maribacter chungangensis; assembly: GCF_042676845.1. Classification (NCBI taxonomy): domain Bacteria; kingdom Pseudomonadati; phylum Bacteroidota; class Flavobacteriia; order Flavobacteriales; family Flavobacteriaceae; genus Maribacter; species Maribacter chungangensis. The sequence continues at coordinate 75,527 of NZ_JBHTHY010000003.1, read as the reverse complement.
TGGCCATCCTTTCTAGTTATGAGTTATGAGTTATTGAATTATGAGTTTTTAATAATTGCTACTAAAATCCTGATCAACTCCTCACATTTATCTTTCATGTCCTTTGGAACTTTTCTGCCGGTCGCTTCCAGTATTTCTAACCAATACATGGTCTCATCAGCTTCTTTGAGAGCTATCCCAAACTTATTTTTAAAATCCTTTGTACTAACCCCTCACTGCGCTTCCCTCGTATTTGCTCCTATACCGGTTCCGCTCTTCAACAATTGAGAGGCCAATTCAAAATCTTTATTTAGCTTTAACAAATCGCAGTAAAGAACAATATCACAAGTAAACTGAAAACTTTTAATCCGGATAGGACTTTGGTTTAATTTACTCATAACTTATAATTCTTCACTAATAACTTTCTAAACGTATTTCGATGAAAGCTCTTTACAAACAGTAGATAAAGTATTCGTTACTTCATCGGTTAGCTTTCCTGCTTTAATGGTATCCAGGACACCCCTATGCTTTGCATTTAAGAACTCGATATAATCTCTTTCAAATTCCTTTACCTTTTCTACAGGTACATCCCTTAACAAGTTCTTGGAACCTGCATAAATGATGGCTACTTGATCTTCTACCGTAAATGGGTCGTTCTGTGCCTGCTTTAAGATCTCTACGTTTCTGCGTCCTTTTTCAATAACGTTCAAGGTAGCAGCATCCAAATCGGAACCGAACTTGGCAAAGGCCTCCAACTCACGGAACTGCGCTTGATCAAGTTTAAGTGTACCCGCTACTTTTTTCATCGCCTTTATCTGAGCGTTACCACCCACACGAGATACCGAAATACCAACGTTAATAGCTGGTCTAACCCCTTGGTTAAATAAATCCTGCTCCAAGAAAATCTGTCCGTCCGTAATAGAAATTACGTTTGTTGGAATATATGCGGATACGTCACCTGCTTGAGTTTCAATGATGGGTAAAGCCGTTAACGAACCTCCACCTTTTACCATAGGTTTTAATACATCAGGTAGATCGTTCATCTCCTTAGCAATGGCATCGTTGTTGATTACTTTTGCCGCACGCTCCAATAATCTGGAGTGTAGGTAGAAAACATCCCCAGGGTAAGCTTCACGTCCCGGTGGTCTTCTTAATAATAGAGACACCTCACGGTAGGCAACAGCCTGTTTGGACAAATCGTCATATATGATCAATGCAGGACGACCTGTATCCCTAAAATATTCTCCGATAGATGCGCCTGCAAATGGAGCATACACCTGCATTGGTGCAGGATCGGATGCATTAGCGGCTACGATGGTCGTATACGCCATTGCGCCTCTGTCTTCCAATACTTTTGCAATACCTGCAACCGTTGAAGCCTTTTGACCGATAGCAACATAAATACAATAAACTGGCTCACCAGCATCGTAAAACTCTTTTTGATTTAATATGGTATCGATACAAACGGTAGTCTTACCCGTTTGACGGTCACCAATGACCAGCTCACGCTGTCCCCTACCTACAGGAATCATGGCATCGATTGCCTTAATTCCGGATTGCATTGGCTCCGTTACAGGCTCTCTAAAAATTACACCTGGCGCTTTACGCTCCAATGGCATTTCGTACGTTTTTCCGGATATAGGCCCCTTACCATCTATAGGCTGCCCTAACGTATTTACGACACGACCGGTAATGCCTTCACCAACATTTATGGAAGCAATACGTTGCGTACGCTTTACGGTAGTTCCTTCACCAATTTCTTTGGATGGGCCTAAAAGTACCACACCAACGTTGTCTTCTTCAAGGTTCAGAACGATTCCTTCCAAACCGCCTTCGAATTCTACCAACTCCCCGTACTGCACGTTGGCCAACCCGAATACCCTAGCGATACCGTCACCTACCTGCAATACTGTTCCTACTTCATCCAAAGTAGCGGTTGCATCGAAACCTGATAATTGTTGCTTTAAAATTGCTGATACCTCAGCGGCTTTTACTCCTGCCATTTTACTAGACGTTAGATATTAGATGTTAGACCCTAGACCTTAATTGCCTTTTGCCTTCCTAATTTATTATAGACTATTTGTAAATTCTCTTTTTAAACTGTTCAATTTATTGGCAATACTTGCATCGTACTGCAGATCGCCAACTCTTAGAACAAACCCTCCTATGATATTGTCGTCGATCGTATTCTCAATCGTAACCTCCTTACCCGTTAGGGCGGTTACCTGCTTTAAAACCTTCTTTTCCATGGCAGCATCCATTGGAACCGCAGTGGTCACATAAGCGACATCCTTTCCTTTTTGCTGCTCGTTAAGAATGATGAATTTTAAAGCTACTTCGTTTAAAATGGATACTCTTTTGTTATCTACCAACATACCGATCAATCCTTCGGAAATAGCGTGGCTACCTTTGAATATCATAAGTAAAGTTTCCTTTTTTGTAGCTTCGGAAATAACCGGACTTGATAACATTTGTCGCAACTCCCTACTATCGGACATAGTTGCCACAATAGAACGCATATCCTTCTCAACGGCGCCTGTAGCCTTTTTATCCACTGCCAAATCCAAGATGGCCTTGGCATAACGTATTGCTGCTCTAGATTCGCTCATTTATTTTTTACGTTTAAAAAGTTCAGATGTTTATTAGCTTAGGAAAATTGTTGACACCACTAAACCAAGGCCCGAAGGCCATAAACTCATAAACTATTTTCTTTACTTCAATTTGATATCTCCCAACAACTCGTCTACCAATTTCAATTGCTTGTCCTTGTTGGAAAGTTCCTGCTTAATCACTTTTTCGGCTATGGCAACGGAAAGTTCGGCAACTTGATTTTTTATATCGGCCATTGCGGCTTTCTTCTCGCTTTCTATGGCCGCCTGTGCCTGTGAGACAATTTTATCACCTTCTATCTTTGCCTGCTCCTTGGAATCGGAAATTAATTTATCCTTTATCTCCCTCGCTTCTTTTAACATGGCTTCGCGCTCAGCACGGGCCTCTTTTAACAACTTATCGTTGTCCGCCTGAAGGTTTTGCATTTCTTTACGGGCGTTTTCTGCCGCATCCAAAGCATTGGTAATACCCTCTTCTCTCTCATTTAAAGAATTCAATATAGGTTTCCAAGCAAATTTAACCAACAATAGAATCAACCCTAACAATAGGATTGTTTGCACTACAAATAAACCAGGAGAAAAATCGTTTAATAAGGTTTCCATAACTATAACGTGTTATCTGTTTTTTTAATTAAAACAATTCCCTGCAACCAACCGTTGCAGGAAAATGTCTTTAGTAGTTTTTATTCTTATTTTCCTAAGAACAAGGCACCAAAAGCCAAACCTTCTAAAAGTGCAGCAATAATAATCATCGCAGTCTGAATTTTTCCAGTCGCTTCTGGCTGACGAGCAATACCTTCCATTGCTTTTCCACCAATCTGACCTAGACCAATACCTGCTCCGATTACGATTAAACCGGCTCCAATTAAGTTGTACATAGTAAATGAATTTATATTAAATTAAAAAAACTCTAAATGAAATTTTCACGAACATCCTCTGCATCTGCAACCTCATGACCATGTACTTCGTGTTCATGATCGTGATCGTGTTCCGCTACTGCCATCCCAATAAACAGGGCCGAAAGCATTGTAAAAATATAGGCCTGTAAAAAGGCAACCAAAACTTCTATTAATGTTATAAAAAACGACAGTATAAAGGATAGTGCTGTGGCTCCCGCAACACCTAAAGTTTCCTTTAGGGTAAACATAATGGCAATTAAACTCATGACGACAATGTGTCCTGCGGAAATGTTTGCAAAAAGACGTACCAACAAAGAAAATGGTTTAATCACCAATGCCCCTGCCAATTCTATAACTGCCAACACGGGCTTTACAAAAACCGGTACACCGGGCATCCACAAGATATGCATCCAATAATCCTTATTCCCGCTAAACGTATAAATAATCAAGGTAAAAATAGCCAAACATGCAGTAACAGCTAACTGACCTGTAACATTGAAACCCAAGGGCGTAAGTCCTAGTAAATTCAATATCCAGATAAAAAAGAATACCGTTAATAAATATCCCGTAAATTTTCTGTAATGCTTATCTCCAATATTGGGCCTAGAAATTTCATCTCTTACATATAACACCAATGGCTCTAGCACCCTGCCAAAACCAGTAGGCACCTTTTTGCTTTTATATTGACGCGCTAGAGAAGAAAAAGCCAACAACATCAAAAGGCCTACCAAAAGAACTCCTACTACACTTTTGGTGATAGAAAAATCCAATACCTTTTGTCCGTTGGTGATATGATGCGCTTCATCAAAAGCAACTGCTGTTTCGCCGGCATTAAGCTCGTATATTTTGGAATGTGACTTTACAAAGCTAGATCCGTTCTTTTCTACAATGACTTCGCCGTTATCATCATGATGAAATTCTGAGGACATAAACGTTACCAAGCCGTTGCTGGACCAAAGAATTACCGGCAATGGAAACCCTACATGTTTGCGCTCACCTGCGTCATCTGTATAAGAAAACAAATGGAAATCATGTGAATCTTTCAAGTGATGAAGTATGTATTCACTTACCTCCTCTTTAGTGTCAACTTGACCACCATCGTCAGAAATTGGATTCGCATAAATGTTCGCTGCCATTAAAAAAATAACTGCGGTAAGTAGTTTACTAAAGTATATAGATGCTTTTTTCATTGCGATTCTTTCAAAATATATCTTTCTAAAAGTCGCGCAAAGGTACTTATTAAAAAATAATTTTATATACTTTTTTGGCTAATTCTTGATTGCATCAATTTTCATCAAAATTTTATAGATGAAATAGACTTCTGGAAGTAGAAAAATGAAGACGGGAACTAGCATAGAAACTCTTTCCGGAAAAGTAAAGGTCTCCTGCCCAAACAGGAATGAAGAAAATAGTACCGAAAAAAAGACCAACTTGAAAACCAAAGCTCCCAAATATAGAAAACCTAGTTGTTCCTGCCATTTTCTAACTTCAGAAAGGATTTGGAAAACGGCACACAAGAGAAACGAATAAATGGCGTGAAACAAATAAACTTTGACCAACGAATAACCAATTTTGACACTATTGTTCATTATTATATACTCATGAACAGCAACGCCCAACGTAAATAACAATCCAAATACCGCCAAATAAATTACCAACGTTTTTATCAAAACCTACTGATTAAGTTGGTTTGCCTGTTTGATAACAGAATACATGGATAAAAAAATCGCTAGTAGCGTACAGGTCGTCTCCCAAAAAGTTTTGTCGAATTTACCATCTAACCATGTGCCAAGAAGATTACCCAAATAAATAGTTGCTCCCATCTGTATGGCGATTCCCGATAATTTTGCAGCGGTTCTTAAACCTTTGTTATCCTTACGAGGCTTTTGCCGGCTCATTCTTGCCTTTGAAACTTCCGGAGTTTGAGCTCATTGCACTTCCACTGCCTTTCATCGTACAAGAGGCGTTAAAAGTAGCCCCTGGCTCAACGGCGAGTTTACTAACGGATACGGTTCCTTCGATTACCGCAGAAGATTTTAAGGATAGTAGATCGGAAACTAAAAGCTCCCCATTAAAGCTGCCTTCTATATCCGCATTTACGCACTCTACCTTACCATGTATGTAACCATCTTTTCCGATGACCACTTTCCCGGAGGTTTTTACGTTCCCGTCCAATTTACCGTCTATTCGGAAATCGGCCTCGGAAATGATATCTCCTTTGATCTTGGTATTTTTCTCTATTCTGTTGGGTTGTCCTCCTACTTCGTTCATAGCTCTAGGTTTTTGTTTGTCTGAAAACATGGATTTAGGGTTTTGGGGTTATAAGCGTGTTAAGATAATCCTGTAAGTTCTTATGTACTTGAATTACCTTATAGTTCTCCGATAAAATTACAAAATTCTTATGAGCCACTCGGTAATCCTTGTTGTTTTTTAAAAGTTCTGCGTAACCCAGGGCAAATTCCTTGGATTTAAACCCGTGGACAACCACAAACTGCTCTTCAAGATTGTAAATATCCTTGGATATACGATTTCTATATTTGAGGTCTTTAATGGATTGCTCCAACAGTTCCATTAATTTTAAGGCCATTTGATTGTCGCTTCTCCTGAACGGAAACATTACCTTCCAATTTGAGGTTCCTTTGGAATCGGTCTCGGGAGAAAACTCCTTAGGCTCCAGTTTGGGCAACTGTTCGGATATCATTTGTTCCGCCTTTTTTCCTTCCGGATTATTGGGATAGGTAAGCGCTACATAGTTCAAGGCTTCCTTAAAAGCTTCAAAACCTTGTAACCTCCCAATGGCGTTTGCCTTTAGCATTTCAAACTTGGGGACAATGGCATCACCGGTAAACCTATTGATGTTTTCCTCGGACCCGGTGATTACCTGCAAAAATTCCTGATTGTTGAATTTTTTAAACAGAGCCTCGTAGCGTTTATCCGGACTATCGGAATCATTGGCCAAAACGGCTTGTGGATTTAACAAGATTTCTGCATACCGCGAATCTGGGTGATTTGAAATTATATCCGCCTTCATGTTGGCAGTTAATGGGCTCCCTTCTTCCTCATATATTTTATATAAGTTATATTTTGATGGTAGAATCAAACGTTCCTCCGGGTTGGATTCCAATACCTTTTCGAGCTTTCCTGCCGCTAACAGGTTTTCCTTAAATTTTTCCTTGTAGATCAGTCCTAGTTGATAGTTGGCAAAATTACGTTCGGTCTTAAGACTATCAATAATCGATACGTCGTTAGGTACGCGATCCATATAAAAGTCCAAGGAGAATTTTTCGTCCTCGGTCAATTCCGCATCGGAGGTAACCTCGGATGCAAGTTCGCCTGTAGCTTCAGATGCCCTTGCTACTCCTTTGTTGGACCACCGCCAGTCATCGGCCAGTTCCCTATTGCCCCATCTGTTCTTAAACTCGTTCTGTCCGTAACCAAGGCTGGTAATGTTATAAAAATAAAATTTACCCTTGTTTTCCTTTCCGCCCTTACTTTTTGCGAAGGCCGCGAAACCTTCGGTTATTTTATCCTTTTCCTTTTTTTGTGCTGCCTCCTGAGCCTTCTTTAAATCGGCAATGTAGTTTTCAAAATAGGCGATACGGTCATCTATGGGTAATTCGTAGAGTGTAATCACACTATCCGTGTATTGCACGATATCCTCATATTTGATAACGTCCTCCAAATTATTCAACTTCTTACTTATGGTTCTATACTTCTTGGAATTCTCGTCCAAGTTGGGCAAAACACTATCGTAATAGGCGCCGGCATCCTTATAGTTGTTCCTATCAAAATTATACTCGGCCAAGTTCTCGTAGTTGAGCGCGTTCAGTTTTGGGGTATTTTGCGTAGCTCTGAGCGATTTGTTAAAATAGGCGATGGCCAGACTGTCCGATCCTTGTTCCAAATGGAATTCTGCCACTTGGCGAAAAATCTTGTCCAAAAATGGTCTGTTTTCCCGGTTTTCTTCCAGCCAGGTAAGGTATTCCAGTACTTCTGCCTTGTTTTCCTCGGTGATTTCCGTATTGCGTATTTTCTGGATTTCGGCATTGATCATGTAGACCCTTGGTGACTTTCTATTTAGCTCAATTACCTTATCATAGGCATAATTGGCACTGTCCTTATGGCCAATTTGATTGTACAACTGCCCAATAATATAGTAGTACCTGCCTTTTTCAGGATTCTCTTTCGTATAATACGATGCAATCTTTAATTGTTGAATAGCGGTATCCGGCGCGTTAAGATTGATGTACGCTTGGGCCATCATAGCGCGTGCATCTGCATATTCCTGGTCTTTTAAGGTCTCATATTTCATGAGGCGCTTTAAGTTCTTGATGGCCAAGTCCTCGTTTTCCAAGCGGATATTTACTTTTTCCCTCCAAATACTGGCCTCGTTCAGCTTATCGCTTTGCGAATACTTGTTTAGAATATAATTAAAGGCCTCTAGGGCGGGAATATAGCGTTCGTCAAAATAACGTGCCTTCCCTAATAAAAGAAAAGCCTCGTCTGTTTGTGGATTACGCTCTTCGTCCTTAATATCCATACTATGGCGTTGGATGGCCTTAGTAGCCTTTTCCTCTGCCAATAGAAAGTTAGGATTGTTATCCTCTGAATCTAATTTCACCTCGCCGGATACCTCTAAACGTTCTATGGGCAAGACCTCCCAATAATCGTCTCGGTAGCTATCATTTAAGGCTACCCGACCTTCCTCAAAAGCAATATTCCCGTTATAGAGTGTATTATACTTGGTATTAAGGGCATGCCAATTGCGGTTCAATGCTGCGTCCTTTTTAGTGGAGCAGGCGTTGAACAATAGGGTTCCCAAAACAAGGGCCGAAATGTATTTGAATTTAAGGGTCAAAATTTTGTGTATACGTATGTATGGTTAACTTAAAAACATCCATATTATTATACAGTTCATCGATAAAAGGCAGAATTAATTCCGATTAAAATGAACAAGGTTGATATCCTAGTCGGGTTTTTAACAGACCTGATAGTCTGTTTTACGTATTTCAACCTATCATATCTGACCAAAACAGGCCGTTTAACGATACTTTTTCGTCAGCTGTCTAGAGTTGCCCAAAATTGATTTTAAAAAATTGTACCCAAAACCAACTCATTGGTCGGTTTTCTTGTTTATACTTAGATTTTAATTCAAGACGACCGCTGATCAAGGAATCCATGGTATTCACTTAAGAAACCCATCAGCTACTTCATATCTAGCGATAAACATATTATCCGTTGCTTGAATTTTTGCACCAACCCTTACTCTTATCGCTGTCCTTTTGGGAAAAAAGACATTGTGTATCATCGTAAAAACTAAAGCTTTTAGGGCAAACAAATTGAACTTAGTTTTTCAACTGACTGAATATCTCTTCCAAGGCCTTATCCAATTGCGGTTGGTTTCCCATTAATCTATCTTCAAAACTTTCTAGGACATTTATGTCCGGAGCTACGCCCGTTTTTTCCAGATTTTCGCCCTCGAGCGTATAACAGCCCCAAGAAGGTAGGCGATAGGAGGAACCGTCCACCAAGCGTTTGGAGGAGGTAAACACGATCCACCTATAGGTTTCCGTTCCAATGATCTGACCCAATTGCAGCGCTTTGAATCCGGCTGCCGTCATTTCGGCATCGCTCAGGGATTGCTCGTTGATCAATAAGATGATAGGTTTTACGGCAGGGGCGAAATTGGGTTGTGGAGACAGGGCACCGTCTCTGTATTTCCAATTTAAATAGGGTTTTTGCGATAAAAATTGCAGCACCTCATCGTGCACATTACCGCCGGTATTGTACCTTAAGTCCAGAATAAGGGCTTCTCTTTGATTGGCTTCGGACACCATTTCCCGTTTAAAGTTTTCCAATTGTCCGCCCGTCATGTTCTTCATGTGTACATAGGCGACTTTTTTATCGCTTTTTGCATCCACATAGGCCTGATTGTTCTTTACCCATTCATCGTACAGCAAGGTACGCTGGGCGCCGCTGGAAATGGGCCTTACCATCACCTTGATCTCCTTGCCACCCCGATCGAACACCAATGGCAGCTCTTTGTCCCTGGATGCTTCCACAAAATAGGATTCACGGTTGGTGTTCGCATTTACGCGCTTTCCGTTCACGGCCACCAAAACATCGCCTTTTTTAAGGTCTTTGCCGGCAACATCCATTGGGCCGTCGGTGATGATGCGCTCCACCTCAAAAGGATTTTCATTGGAAAACCACACTCCAATGGCGTTTGTCCTGGATTCGTAAAACTCGCTTTCTTCCTTGCCGTTGGAATTGAATCCGAAATGGGAGGTGTTAAGTTCGCCCAACATATCGTTGAAAAGGGAACGCAATTGGGCACGGTTGGTCAAATAGGGCAAGTACTGCCCGTATTTTTCATTTAGGGCCGTCCAATCTTCCCCGTGAAAACCGCCGTCGTAAAAATTCTCCTCAAAACCCGCCCAAGCCTCCATAAACATCTGGTTGAACTCTTCGGCCAGACTTTTACGAAAAGTGTAATCGATATCGATTTTTTCTAGTGTATTTTTTTCGATATCCAAAGTGTGTATGGCATTATCGGCCAGTAAAAAATAGGCGTCCTTAGATTTTGCTATGTGATAGCCACGTATTTTAGCATCACTCACTTTTTCTATCTTATTCTTCTCAAAAGGCGTAATCACCGTTTTCCAAAGCTTAGGCTCGCCTTCGTCGTGATTGCTTACATAATATACATGCGTAGCATCGTCTTTGGCTATCGCAAACGGACTTTGCTGTAATCCAAAAATGGGACTTATGGCTTCAATACGGTTCATGATATCCGCAGTATTGATATTAATTATATCGGGTTTTGTGCTTGTAGATTTTGCCGTTTTTTTCTTTTTATCCTTCTCATCTGCTTTTGGAGGTTCTTTTTTAAAAAGTTCGGTATATTTTTCAGATAGATATGGTGCGTCATATTTGTCCAGGGGCATTTTGTAAATCTGCGCATCCTTTAAACCATAAGGATAACTGGGCTTCACCAAGTTTGATACAAAAAACAAGTGTTTGCCATCCGGAGACCACACGGGTTCACTTTCGGTAACACCGGTCTCGCTCAAATTCCATATTTTCTTGTCGGATAATCGAATAACAAATACATCCGACTCAAAATTTCGATACGCATTGTAGGCTACATGAGTACCGTCTGGCGAGAATTGTGGTTGTGGCGCGTACAAAGCCCAAAATTCATCCGTCACCAAAACCTCGCTCTTGAACGAAGACAGGTTTAACGAACGAAGTTCGTCCCTGCCACTAATATAAACGGCTTTGCTTAAGGCTGTATCCAGTTGAATGTTCACATTGTTGCGCAGTTCGTTGGTATGCTGCTTTTCTTGGGCGTTTCCAGTCGCGGAAATGGTAAAAATGTTGCTGTAGCCCTTATGGGTTCTGGTAAATAACAATGTAGCATTGTCTTTTAACCATTTGGCCTCTAAAACGCGTTCTCCCGTTTTTGTATTGATAGGTTTGGTGAATTTGCCTTTTACATCGCTAACAAATAAGACCCCTCGCGATATGAACGCCATTTTTTTACCATCGGGCGAGACATCAAAATGGGTAATGTTATCGGCCACCTTAAAATCCTGATTTTTATTCAAGGTATTGTTGATGGGCATTTGTACCGCCACTTTTTCCGTCGTTTTGGAACTCACGTTGTACACATAAAGTTGATAGTCCTTTTCAAAAACAATCGCTTTGCCATTAGCACTTACTTGCGGTCTTCCGATAGAGGTGTCAAACTGGGTGAGGGCAGTTTTTACTTCGTTATTGAACGTAAATAAATTATACTCTCCGGTATTTTCGTCGGACACAAAATACAGTTGCCCATTTTGGTCAAAAGTCGCCCACATGTCCTTTCCTTCGTAATCGGTGTATTCCTTATAGTTTTTTGTAGCTGGAATGTATGATTTGATATCAGGATTATAAGCTCCTTTATAACGTTTACGGTGGGTGAAGTTTTTACTTTCCCAACTTTCATTGAAGAAAATTTCATCGGTTTTAGGGTGAACCACAATGTTGTGGGTGGTATTGAAGTAGTGCGAAAACAGTGCTTTTGGTGTTCCGCCGTTCCGAGCGACCTCATACCCACTATAGCGGTTATTTCGGGAAGAGGTAAAATAGATAGTTTCTGAATCCCAAGACCAACTATCCACCTCGTCCGTGGCATCATGAAAGGTGAGTTGCTTCACAGTACCGCCGTTTAAAGGCATCACATACACATCTTTATTACCGAATTGGGTGGATGTGAACGCCAACCAATTGCCGTCCGGTGAAATTCTGGGCAGGCTTTCTTCGCCGTCCATAGCGGTTAAACGTACGGCAGTACCTCCGGTGGCGGCCACTTTCCACAAATCGCCATCGTAAGCGTAAATGATGGTATTGGCATCCGGGGAAAGGGTGGGGTCCGATAAAAAATAGGTTTCCTGAGCTCCCAGACTCGGAATAATTGCCAAATAAAGAAGTGCTGCGGTTACATAAAAAAGTGCTTTCATAATAGTATATCATGTATTCTTGAAAGATACGAAAAGATGTTTTTCTAAGATGGAAGTTCAAAAGCTATGGATGCTGTAAAGGACCCTTCTGCGTATGATGAGCGTTATTTATATGAAACGGCGCGATTAGCAATTTACAATAACCCCGTATTCAGGGAGTTATAAGAATGTATGATCCAATAACTTTGTATACAAATAGCTAGAAAGCAAACAAAAATGAATTTCCCATCCCTAAATGATTTGGTAGGTAAAGCAACAGGTGCTTTTCAAAGGTTTCCCGCTACGCTTTTATGGGCAATAAGCGGAACCATGTATACGATTTTGGCGGTTGATGGTACCTTGGGAGAGGACAGCAATACCCAAACAAAGATTATTATTACCCTTATTTTAGGGGTAAGCTGGTTTATTGGTGCCCAATTTTTTATAGAACAACAAAGGAATCCGAAAAAATGGTTGTGGCTAAAACCCGCAATGTTAGTGCTCCTTTTTCTATTCTATTGGCGTATTCCCGATATTTCCGTTTTTGACGAGTCGCCCGTATACGTCACCCGTTTTTTTCTATTTCTGATCGCGGGACATCTTTTTGTCTTTTTCGCCCCTTTTGTGGGGAAGTGGAACCACAGGGCGTATTGGAACTACCTGAACGCTTTAGGTTCTTCCATTTTACGTAGCGGATTTTTTTCTGGTGTTCTATTCTTAGGACTCATATTGGCCCTCTCTGCCGTTGATGCCCTGTTTGGGGTGCGGGTCGATGGCGACCTTTACTTTCAAGTATTCCTCTTTTGCCTGGGCATCGTGAACACCTGGATCTATCTGTCCGATTTTCCAAAGGATATGCACCAACAAACAGAAATACATTTTAAAAAAGCCCTGGAGGTGTTGGTAAAGTACATTCTTATCCCGCTCATAATACTTTATATACTCATCCTATACGCGTACGCCGCCAAAATAGGTGTTCAATGGGAGCTTCCACAGGGCTGGGTCTCTTACTTGGTAACCGCATTGGCATTACTTGGTTTTGTGGTTCAGGTCATCATCGATCCGGTACAAAAACAGTCGGACTCATGGACCATCAGCAAATTTCACCCCTGGTTCTATCGTTTGATGCTGCCCCTTGTTGGACTATTGTTCATTGCCATATTTAGAAGGATATCCGACTATGGCATTACCGAAAACCGTTATTTTGTGGTGGTTATCGCTTGCTGGATATTGGGAACCATCCTTTATCTACTTTTCAACAGGAACAGAAAACTCATAATACTGCCTTGTTCGATTTTTGTTTTGACCCTACTGGCCTCTTTTGGTTTTTGGGGCGCTGCAAGTGTATCGGAACGAAGTCAGGTAGCACAGTTTCAAAAAGTATACGAAACGGTTTTGGCAAATGAAAAGTTAAGCACCTCAGATCAATCCAGCCAGCTAAGGTCTATCTTGAGCTATCTAGAAGAACGAAATGCGTTAACGAAGCTTGATGAATTTACAGGAGTAGCCATGGGCGGCATGTACACCAACGGAAGCGAAAATGGCAGCAAAGGGGAATTTGGATGGTTGGACACTTATAAAGTATTGGACTCTTTGGGAATTGTAGTCCAAAACGGAGCGGAAAACAACCTCAACCCCGGTAACTATTTTTATTATGATGGTAACTATCTGCCAATCGAATACGATATTGAAGGTTATCAAAATATGGTGTCCTTTCTTTTCTGGAACAATTATGATAAGGCCGATACGTTTATCGGCGATTATAGGGTAACCTACAACAATGCAAATATGAACGTGGAGCTGTTCGCTAAAACTAATGCCGACAGTCGCGTACTAGGCATATCCTTAAAGGACCGAATCATTGCCTTATCAAAAAATGATAAAGACCTAAGTAAGGTAGACCCAAAGGAGTTTATGATCCGTACAGAAAACGACAGCTTAAAATCCTTATTGATTTTCAGGGATATCGATTTTTATAAGGAAAGGGACAGCATACATCTGAGTAGGGCCAACATATTACTCTTACTAAAGCAAAAATGACCCTTGACCGTCTTAACCTTTAAACTGGCAAGGGTTTAACTGATCTAATTATTTTGAACGGCACCATCTACAGGATTAGGAATGTCCTTGACTGCCACAGACTTCATCGTTGCATCTATCTTTTCATTTCCAGCAAAAAACGACTCCAACTCCCGTAAGGTTTCTGTAGATGTTTGAATATCCTTTACCACCTCGCCTTTGTTCAAGACCACGATACGTTCACAGACCTCGGTTACATGAATGAGGTCATGGCTGGATACCAACACGGTTACGTTCTCCCTTGCTGCGAGAGCTTTAATAATACCCTTTAAACGGATTTGGGTAGTAGGGTCCAAGTTGGCAAAAGGTTCATCCAAAATAATCACTTCCGGATTTCCAATAAACGAAGCTACGATACCGGCTTTTTTCTGGTTTCCTTTAGATAGGTCGCGCAGGTATTTCTTCTGCCCCAGTATTTCGCCATGGAAAAAGTCTTCATATTGGGCCAGTAAGGCATCAACATCGGCCTTATTGGCGCCTCTAAGGTCACCAATAAAATAAAAGTATTCCTCAGGCGTCAAATAACCGATCAAAAAGCTCTCATCTATGAAGGAAGACGTAAAAGGTTTCCAGTCCTCGCTGGTATTCACCTGAACTCCGTTTGAAGTAATGTGTCCGGAACTGGGCTGAATCAAATCCAACAAAAGGCTAAAAAAGGTCGTTTTACCTGCACCGTTATTCCCTACCAAGCCAAAACTCTGCCCTTTGGGGATTTCTAAATGCTCAATGTTCAATACGACCTGCTTTCCGTACTTTTTGGTTAAATTCTCGGTTAGTATCATGGTTCTTTGATTTTAGGTTTCTGGTTCAAGATTTAAGGTTTCTGACATCGATAGTTTGATGCTAGTTTGCACGTCGACTGCGCTCAGTATTACAGCCAATGACTTGCTTTTCCTCTTTTTTACCATTTTCTTTTATTATTACTGTGCGCTCTTTATCGCTTACTTGTGCACTTATTACTACTTACCGCAACAGCCTACTATTTACTAAATACCGTATACTGACAACTGCAACTGCTTACTAAAATCACCCCGCTTTTTCCTTAAACCCGGCGATCATCCCGTACTTTTTTCTTCGGTATTGTTCCGTGATTTTGGTCAAGAAATAATTCTTCATGGCAAAACCTATCATCCCCAATACCGATAACACCATAAGCGCTACCTCAAACGATATGAGATAGTAAAAAATTGAAAAAAGGACTATCGGAGCAATTAAAACTGGCACCATAATTAGGAACTGTGTGGCACTGGTACCTTGCATATTGCCGAACGGACTCTGATCTAGTTCAATTCTCTTTTTATTGAAAGAGCCAAAAAATAAAATGACCGGTATATTTACGCCCAAGTTATACAGTGCGCAAGCAAAATTAATAGCTAAAATCTTCCAGCCGAAATACACATAAGGGATGGTGAGCAAGAACATGACCACAACGCTCACGGATATTAAGGTTGCCTTGGAGTCCAAATACTTTCTAAGCGGAATGTTCTGGGACATCATCATACTGTAATAACTACTATCCCACGCTGGTATAAACTGCCCGAAGTTACTCAGGAAAATACCCGTCATAAATACGCCCAAAAACACGTTCATGGGCATCATATTGGCATAAATATCCTGGGTATAAAATATCAATCCGTAAAAAACGAACAGTAAGGAAATAAACACCTGACTTTTGGTGCGTTTGTTACGCCATATCATCTTTAGATCCAGCTGTAAGAACGGGCCCATTTCACCAAATTTTTTCGTCCATTCCAAATCGCTGGTGTTCGCTTTAATGGATTTGGCCTTTAAAGTGGCATCCAAATAAATTTTCGTGTACAAATACTTATAATTGATGTAATACATGAATGCCGCAAGGCCAATAGGGACCAAAACAGCCATGGGGTAGGCGTATAAGGCATGGAACATTGGGGCAAAAAATGCCTTCATATCAAAAACCCCGAAATAGTTAAGCGCATAACCCAACACCATACTGCTGCCAATTACGACCAACGCTTTGTCGTTTTTATTGATCAGTAGATTAATATAGTTGATGCAAAGTACAATGGCAAAAATGGCCACGACCCATAGTAATACATTGAGTGCCGGATAGTCATTAAACAAGAGTACGATGGCGAAGGGTACAAAGAAGAATAGGGACAAAAGGTTATACATGGAGACGGCGGAGCGCCCCAAAATATAATGTGCAATGGCACTTTTCTTAACCGGGGTGGTTAGGAAGGGCTTAATATCCATCACGGGTAGCTTTTGCATAAAATACCTAAGAAAAAGCTCTATAAGCACCCAATAAATAAAATACTGACTGATGGTCCACATTGGACTTTGCTCCGGAAAAATCTTTTTAAGGATAAAGTACATGCCGCCGCCAGCACCGGCCAAGGAAACCAACATATAGACCCCAAAGAATCCCATTAGAATCTTTAGGCCAAGGCTCTTACCAAAGGTAGCGGAGCGAAAGAACGACTTCCATTGAAGCCTCGTAAAAAGTTTGAACATAATCGGTTGGTTTTATCGTTCTGATGATTGGTTATCTAAAAATGATTTTTGTTACACTTTCTCTTGAAATTTATATTCTGGATAGGTTTCGGCTAGTAGTTCCTCGGCTTTTGAAGGGATAACGTATGCTGATATAATAAAAAGAATTAGCACGACTATCAGTAGAGCGGTAAAAACTAATTGTCCAAAAGTGTTTTCAAGAAACCCAGCTTTGTTCCCTATAATCACAAAATAGATTGGGAAAAGAAGAAACTGAATGGTAACTCCTTTTTCATAAATCATTTCTTGAAGTAGCCATTTCTTACACAACCCTTCCAAATTACTTTTTAATTGAAAAATCCTTTGGTACATTAAAATTGAAAGTCCCAATAATACAGCTGCTACGCTTATAAATTTAGAATCGCCCTCCGGAAGTGTTCGCAAAAGGCAAAAAACTATCAAAACACCTGAAAACGTGGTAATTATTTTTGGAAACGTCCACCACTTCATAAAATAGCCCCAAAGGATACCCCTATATTTTCTGATCATTGCTTTTTTACGTGCTGCTATTACTTTTTTAAAACCTGCTTTCCCAAATTTTTTGAACTCCCGTTGTTTGGCCTCCTCAAAACCAAGGCTTGGGTGTTCCTCCCATTGTTGTTCTATGCCATTGGCAAGGTGGTCTACGAGCTCTGTTTGTAGGTCGTAGTGTTCTACGTAATGTGCTCTGGTGAACTTGTAGAGGTCTTGTATGTGGTCTTGGGTTAGAGTCATGCAAAATACGTTTTATGGATTTGTTGATACTCCCGAAACTTCCTTAAAAACACCTGTATCTGAACAAATACAAATGGGAATAAAACAGCAAAAGTGAATAGAATATAGCCTAAACCATAATTTAATTCCAAGTTGGAGGACAAAACCGTAAAACCAAATTGTATTATGTTGAAAAACCCAACAAACATCAAGGATAGCGAACTTAATGTGGATAAATAAAGTGACTTCAAGGCCTTTTTCTGGTTAATTGCAATAATTATAAATGGCACCATAGAAATAAAAAATAATAGAAAAAGTAAGGTATGAAAAGCCATTTGGATAGAAAGTATGCCATTACTTAGGGTATGGTAAAGAATAGTTCCAAAGCCAACAAATAATGCAACCAGTAAAGGGTTCTTAAAAAACCGAATAATGGCAAATCTTAATTCCCTTCGTAATGATTTATTAAGTTCGATATGTTTTAATTGCATCAACTTTTTATACCCAGAATTGTCTGCATAAATAGACTCGGTAAAAATCCAACTTTTCTGGTCTTTACTTAGTTTTTTAGATTTAAAGCTATTCCCAAAACTTAGGTGTACCTGTTTTAGTGCGTTTTCAAATACTTCTCCGTTATGCATACGTTCTTGCACATCTGTTGCAATATGATCTAGCAGTTCCATACGCACATCCCAGAATTTCACCTTGTTTTTAATAAGGTACGCTTCTATGAAGTTTATTTGATACCGACTCAGCTTCATAGATTGACCAATTTTAGTTTTACCTCTTTTCGTTTTGCATAAAACAATGCTAACCAAGCCATATTGCTAATGAAAAAAAAGCTGGTCGTGAGTTCTACTAATAGTGGGTAGTCTTCTAAAAACAGGTTATATCCTCCAAAAAGATTATAGAAAAAATTGAGGAAGTGTGTTGACAACAAAATAGGCCAAGCCAAAGTCTCCAAGCTAGAAAAGCGGTATTTTGCTTTCGGGAACATGCCAACGAAGTAAAGTATAACGGAAACCATATGAACTAACCATACGAACATTAGGTAAGGGAAACGAACACCGAACCAAGATTCCCAAACAAACA
Source organism: Maribacter chungangensis (assembly GCF_042676845.1). Taxonomy (NCBI): domain Bacteria; kingdom Pseudomonadati; phylum Bacteroidota; class Flavobacteriia; order Flavobacteriales; family Flavobacteriaceae; genus Maribacter; species Maribacter chungangensis. The sequence goes on along the minus strand of NZ_JBHTHY010000003.1, from coordinate 57,158 downwards.
ATACGCCCGTTGAAACAACAGATAATACTAAAAAAGGAACTGTAAGCATTTTTCTTCCCAAAATGCCAAAAGACTTCTTTTGAAGGTCTTTGCGTAGCTTTTTATAGTCCTTCTCCAGCTGTTTTTTGTGCTGTACCATGTAATCTTTAAAGGCATCATAAAAAGAACGATTGTTATCGCTCATCTCTTTTTCCAAAGTAGTAGCTATATGATCTAACAACTCCATACGCACATCAATAAATTGAATATCCATGTTGATCAGATAAGTGTCTATGAATTGTAGTTCTTCCCTGGTTAATCTCATAAAGAATACATTTTTACCTTTTTAACATGAGCTTTGTACAAATCGATAAAATTGAAAGAAAAACAGAGTAGAAAGACATGTATGCCAAAGAAAACAGCCATGAATTCACCTTCTTGCCTCACCCAATATAGGTTACCCAGCAACGGATTAAAAACTACAAGCCACGCCATAAAATAACCCATAGAGGCCTTGAACATCATTTTATCCGTAGTGTTCTTGCCCTTGGCCCTCATTTTTAGAAAGAGAAGGGCAATTGCAGTAAAAGCGAAAACATAAAAATACCCGAATAGGGTATGAAAAGTCGCTATGGGGACCAAATCGGTCTTTATAAAAACAATTAGCGGTAAAAGGGCTCCCAACGTCATAATACCGGCCTTGATGTACATTTCCTTGATGCCCAACCAGTAACGCCTTAAAACGATTTTTGGAGTTTTAAAGTGGACCTGACCCTCTGCCATGGTATAAGCATCCAATTCTGACTGCCATTTTATTTTTTCCAATGCAAAAGCTTCCTCAAAACAAAGTCCATCAGTTTCCATACTGCCTTCCGTTCCTAAAAGGATATGGTCTAAAATCTCGTACTTTAAATCTATCTGATGAATTCCTTTGGTTTTCAAATAGACTTCTATTTTTTGGTATTGCTCTTGGCTTACTTTCATCGTACCGCTTTTAATTGATACTCCATTTAGGATTCACTAACTTCTGCATACTCCTAATAAATTCCTCCAGTTCTGCCAAACGGTTTACCGTTTCCTTTTCGCCCGCCTCGGTAAGTTTGTAGTATTTACGTAGTCGGTTATCTACCTTAGCCACCTCAACATCCAAAAGGCCTTCGGCCTCTAGTTTATGAAGTGCAGGATATAGGGCGCCTTCCGTAATTTTTAGCTCCCCCTTGGTAAGCGCTTTCACTTTTTGGGTTATTTCGTAGCCGTACATCTTCCCTTCTTCATCTAGCAACTTTAGGATAATGGTGTTTAGACTGCCCTTGTATAATTTTGAATTTGCCATAAGCCCCTCCTAACCTCCCCAAAAGGGAGGAATTATTTGTGTTTATTTAAACAGAATGTTCTATCCCGATGCCTAATATATATTGTGACAAACCTAATTTTACGGTTTTGGCATTTGCCTTAAAAGACCTCCTTTGGCCCCTACCAACGAGGAGGTAGCTTTAATTTAAAAGCAGCTCATTTACTTTTTTTACTACCGTCTACAAACTACCCGCTAGCAACTAAGCGAACAGATTGCTTCGTCGCAACAATCAGCGTTCATCACTTCACCCCTTTATTTGCTCCTCGCAAAGACGTCCCCTAGCGCCTCCCGAGGAGGGGGATGACTTTTGCCTCACTTTAGCTTTAATTTAAAAACAGCTCGTTTACTTTTTTTACTACCGTCCATAAACTACCGGTTAAGAAACGGATTGCTTTGTCGCAAAAATCAGCGTTCATAACTTCACCTTTTTATTTGCTCCTCGCAAAGACGTTCCCTGATGAAGTTCAAGCACAAGTTAAAAAAGGTTTTGCGCTTTACGCCTTTCTGGTCGGTTCAAAAAGTACTTTTCGCTTCTTAACTCATTACCTTTTATCATAATGGACCATCCGCCTCAACTTGAAACAACAGAAACCGAAAACCATTCTTTACTACCCTCTAACATCCAAATATACATAATTTTCTTATGCATAAGAATTCTAGGTATGTTTTTTTGAAGTTTCCGTTTTGTATCGGTATTGCATTGCTTAATTTTACATCTTATTTAAAGAAGAAAGATATTATGGCCGATTTTCATGCGCTAACCGTAAAAGCAATTAAGAAATTAACCCCTAGTTCCGTAGCGGTAACTTTTGAGATTCCCGCAAACCTTGCACAGGATTTTGCATTTACCGCAGGGCAATACATTACCATTAAAAAAGACATAAAAGGAAAAGAGCTGCGCCGGGCCTACTCCATTAGCTCTGCCCCTACGGCTGCCGATATCACCATAGGTATTAAGCGTGTAGACCGTGGAGGATTTTCGGACTATGCCAGTACTAAACTTCAGGTTGGGGATACGCTCGAAGTGATGCCGCCCGAGGGCAGGTTCACTTTTAAATCCTCGGATGTTAAACGTATTGCCGCTTTCGCGGCCGGTAGTGGCATCACCCCCATAATGAGCATAGCCAAAACGGTTTTGGACAGCAATCCTAAAAATACATTTGTATTGGTCTACGGAAATAAATCCTACGAGGAGACCATGTTCTACACCGATCTAGTGAAATTACAACTAGATTACCCAGATCGGTTTTTTGTGTATTTCACCAACAGCCAAACCAAGGAAGACCAAGCCTTGTTTGGTCGTATAGACACTTCTACCGTTAATTATGCCTTAAAAAACAAACATAAGGACGTGAATTTTGATGGCTACTACCTGTGTGGCCCGGAACAAATGATTTACTTGGTTACCGACACCTTGGTAGAAAATGATGTGCCCAAGGATAAAATTCATTTTGAACTGTTTACCACGTCGGAAATAAAGGAGGAAATGCCGGTTGTAGCCGAGGGACAGACCACGGTTAAAGTCATTGTGGACGATGAAGAGTTTGAACTCACCATGGACAAAAAGATGCTGGTTCTGGATGCCGTTCTAAAGGAAAACATAGATGCGCCCTACTCTTGCCAAGGTGGTGTGTGCAGCAGTTGTATTGCAAAAGTTAAGGAAGGCAAAGCGGAAATGGTCAAAAATCAGATCCTGACCGATGGCGAAATTGCGGATGGGTACATTCTTACCTGTCAAGCACATCCTACCACACCAACTTTGACGGTGGATTATGATGATGTGTAAAAAGTAATTAGTAGGAAGTTGTTAGTCGGTAGAACGAAGCGTTTTAAATTTTTTGGTAGCTGTTTCATATCCAATAGCATAAGCCTTTTCTAATCCCTTTCTGTCGAGAATACCGATATGTTCCAGTTCTCGGGGCTCAAAGAGCAGATCGCACTTATCTATTTTTTCCCTGTTGATGGCATAAATCATCAATCCGGTTACTCTTCCTGTTAATTGAATGGAGTTGTTCAAATCCTTTTTCTGAGACTTGGATACGATGGAAACATTGCTCCCGATTACAAAATCGACCTTGCCAACAACCGGTTCTGAAGGGAAATTGTTCATAATGCCCCCATCGGCATATAACATATCCTTATACCTTACCGGACTAAAAACCGGAGGTAATGCGGCAGATGCCAACAAGGGTTTTATAAGTTCGCCTTTGGTAATAAACTCCTCTTCCCCTAATTCTAGGTTTGTGGCCACTACATGAAGTTCTTTTTTTAATCCTTCAAAACTATCATGTGGGAAGTAGGACTTAAAAATATCGATGTAGCGTTCTGTATCTATCAGTCCGGGTTTTGCCAAGGCAAAGTAATTGTATTTAAAAAGGGGTGTTTCCTTAAAGAAACGCATCATGTCCAACACAGAAGTGCCGTTGGCATAAAGAGCGCCTACCAGAGCGCCTACACTGCTGCCCGTTACGATTTTTGCTTCCAATCCAAACTCCTCCATGGCTTTTAAAACCCCTATATGGGCCATGCCACGAACGCCTCCTCCTGATAAGACAAGTCCTAACTTTTGGGATTGTAGTTTTTCTAGGTTCATTACTCCGATTTAACCACAAAAGTAATGGGTTTATTGAATTTCACGTCTTTATTCAGCATCATTAGTAGGTTGCCAAACCGACTTCCTAGTCGGGCATTGACTTAAAACAGGCATACGGTAAACTAAATTTTGCATTTTAACCCTAGTTTTTCGTTTTCTAACGTCGGTTTACCGCAACTCAACACACTCATGTAGCCCTTAAACAAACTAGTTGGTCGGTTTTATTAAAAATTCACATTACCAACTTGTAATGAACTTTTTACACTAACGACCAAGCCATAGTATCCTTTTTATCGTAAATTTACGTAGCTAAGTAAAAGAACCCTGTTGAAGCATTCCCATAATACCGCCATTCTGGTCTTTGCCAATTCTGCCCAAACGGAATTGTCCCGTAAACCCATGCCAAAAGGTGAGCTTTTATTTACCGGCCTCACCCAAGATACCTTAAAGAAGGTACAGGCAACAGGAATACCCTACTTTCATATTTCGGAAACCCAACAAAAAGGGACTTCTTTTGGAGCGCGTTTTACCAACGCTATACAGGAAGTTTTTGAAAGCGGTTTTGAGAACATCATCACCATAGGTAATGACACGCCCCAACTAAAAACCGCACACATACTAAAAGCACATGCCGCTATACAGGCTGGAAAAACAGTTTTAGGACCTTCTTTAGACGGTGGGTTTTACTTGATGGGGATTCATAAATCCAACTTTGACCGGGACTCGTTTAAAAATTTACCTTGGCAGCGGTTTAACCTTTTCCAGCGAATTTCTGCACTTTTAGTACAAACAGATAGTACTGTACATCAATTGCCGATACTTAACGATATTGATTCGTTTTATGATGTAAAGCGACTCGCATCCTTTAGAAAATCGATTTCTTCTACCGTATTACGGTTACTAGCCTTGGTGTTGCGGTTAGGACAAGAATTTCAAACCATCCTGATTTCTTTCCTTTCGGCCGTACTGCTTCAACGACCGCATAATAAAGGCTCGCCCTTACTACTTCATTCCTAGTTTTATTGAAACGATGGACGATTCCGTCTAATATACGAATTCACGCTATTCAACTACATGAAGTATGTTTTGTTGGCTATGACCCTGTTCATAGCAACTTTTACCATTGCACAGGAAACTGTTTCTGGCACCATAACGGACGCCGAAGGTGTTCCCATTCCCTACGTAAACGTCCAGTTAAACGGCACAACCAAAGGGACTATCGCTAACGAGGAAGGAGCATACAACCTTAATATTCCGGCTTTACGCGGTACATTAAAATTTTCTGTCATCGGCTATGAAACACAAACTGTTCCTATTAATGGAAAAGCTCTTATTGATGTAAGCTTACTAGCGTCCTCCGAAGAACTGGATGAAGTAGTGCTCACCGCTTTAGGACTTAAAAGAGAGACCAAGGAACTGGGCTATGTAGTGCAAAGTCTAGATGCGAAAGGCGTAACTGAGGTGAAAGCCGTCAATTTTCTGGATAATCTTGCCGGAAAACTGGCCGGGGTAACCATTAACCAAGGGGCTACAGGGGTAGGGTCGTCTTCAAAAATTACCATACGGGGAGAAGCCTCCTTCTCCAACAACAATCCCTTGTTTATCGTAGACGGTGTGCCCATCAATAACAATTCGGTCTTCAATTTTACCAATGAGGCAGCGGCAGGTTTTCAATCGGTCGACTTTGGAAACGGTGCCATGGAGGTGAACCCAGATGATATTGCGGAAGTATCGGTCTTAAAAGGCCCCAGTGCAGCAGCGCTATACGGCGCACGTGCCTCCAACGGCGTAATCGTCATAGAAACCAAAAGCGGTAAAAACACCCAAGGTCTTGGCATCAGTTACAATACCAGCTTTTTTGTGGATTCCGCCTTTCGCCTGCCCGATTTTCAAAATGAGTTTGGGCAAGGACAATCCGGAGTGTTCGAATTTGTAGACGGACTAGGAGGCGGAACCAGTGATAACATTACCTACAGCTGGGGGCCACGATTGGATGCCGGCAATCTTATTCCACAATTTGATAGTCCGGTTACCTTAGCGGATGGCACCGTAGTACGTGGCGCAGACACCGCATTGTACAGTGATTTGCCCATTACGCCTTCCGAGTTCCGTTCCAACCCCAATAACCTACGGGATTTCTACAAAACCGGGACTACCCTCATCAATAATATCGCTATATCCAACGGATTTGATACCGGAAATTACCGACTCTCTTTTACAGATTTACGAAGTGAGTCTATAATCCCAGGCGTAAATCTAGACCGTCAAACCATAAGTGCTAGATTGGGATTTATGCCTACCGATAGACTAAGCATAAATTCATCTATCAGCTATGTAAATTCACAAAGTGATAACAGGCCGTCTAGTGGTTATGGATCGGAAAACGTGAACTATTCCCTAGTGGCCTGGGGACCGCGGTCATTGAACATCGATAGTCTTCGAGATTATTGGCAACCCGGTCTGGAAGGCGTGCAACAATATTCTTACAACTATACCTTTTTTGACAATCCGTTTTTCATCTTAAACGAAAACCGCAATTCCTTTAACAGAGATCGTGTTTTTGGAACTATATCCGCTAGTTATGACATTACAAATCATTTAACGGCAACGATACGTTCCGGGATGGATTACTCCAGCGAATTACGTCGACTACGGCGCGCGTTTAGTTCTAACCGCTTTAGGAACGGGGCTTATGCGGAACACGATGTATTCTACAGGGAGATAAATACCGATTTTCTCTTTAACTATACCAATCGGTTTAATGATTTTAAGGTTGACGTTTCTTTAGGCGGAAATAGATTGAACCAGAAGGCATTTACCTCACAAGCGCAAACCACGCGGTTGGCGCAGCCGGGTATTTTTCGCCTTTCCAATGGCGCGTCTCCTATTGAAGTTTTTGAGTTCGAGTCCAATAAACGTATCAATAGTTTTTACGGGCTTGCAAAATTTGGCTACAAGGATTTTCTGTTTTTGGACATTACGGCCAGGAACGACTGGTCCAGTGCTTTGGCAACCCCTTTATCGGTGGATAATACCTCCTTCTTTTACCCTTCTTTCTCCAGTAGTTTTATTTTATCGGAAGTCGCGGAATTACCGGAGGTCATCTCGTTTGCAAAGCTAAGGGCGAGTTGGGCACAGGTGGGTAACGATACCAATCCGTACCAGACAACAGGAGCTTTTGTAGCACAAACGCCTTTTAACGGTCAGCCTACCTTTAGCAATCAGAATACCATTGCAAATCCTAACCTATTACCGGAAACTACCTCTTCCTTTGAGGTAGGCGCAGATTTACGATTTTTCAACGATCAATTACGTTTTGATATTTCCTATTACAATGCAGTTACACTAGACCAAATTATTTCACTGCCCATTGGAATCTCCTCCGGGTTTACCCAACGGGTAGTCAATGGCGGTAAAGTACGGGCGAAAGGATTGGAAATTATAGCAGGTATTTCTCCTTTAATTTCTGAAAATTTTCAATGGAACAGCACGTTAAACTTTAGCACGAGTAGAGCTACCGTAGAAGATTTACCACAAGACGAAGGCCGACTCACATTGGCCTACTCCAGAATTTACGACAGTCAAAACCAAACGGTATTTCTACAGGTAGAAGAAGGGGGTCGTGTGGGAGACCTTTTTGGAACCGGATACTTAAAAAACGACAATGGAGATTTTGTCCTAACCAATGAAGGCCGATATATTCCAGATAACAATCTCCAAAAATTAGGGAATGCAAATCCTGATTTCATGTTGGGGTTCAGCAATCAATTTGCCTACAAAAATTGGAATTTAGGCTTTCTGTTGGATTGGCGTCATGGAGGTATTGTTGTTTCTCGTACTAGAGCTTTAGGAAATGTTGGGGGACAATTAGCCGAAACCTCCTTTAGACCCGAAGAAGGCATTATCCCGGAGGGCGTTGTCAACACGGGAACCGATGCCAACCCGGCATTTACACCCAATACGATTGCGGTAAGCGCAGAAAGTTATTATCGGCAATTTTACGACCGAAACCATGAGGAGAATAATACATACAATGCGTCTTTTCTTAAGCTACGGCAGTTTTCTGTAGGATATACATTTGATAACCTCAGCCTATTTAACCAAGATGCAAGCCTTAGTTTGTCACTAATTGGACGAAACTTATTCGCCATTACCGAAAATCCACATTTTGACCCTGAGCAATTAGCGGTCCAGGGACAAGGATTTGTTAACGGCGTAGAAGATATGTCCTACGCCACCACGCGTAGTTTTGGTTTTAAAGCAGGTTTTAATTTTTAAGAAAAAAATGAAATATATAAAGATAACTTCCAATGAAATAAGCTCCCCTAACCCCTCCCAAGAAGGGGGAACTGGTCTTTGGTTGGTTTCAAGAATTTCCCTCAAAAGAACATTTCTCATAAAAAGTATAAAGACGATGTTTTCTCCCCTTTCAATCATATCTAAAAAGGAGGGACTGAGGGAGATGTCCTCCAAAGCTAAAATCTCAAATCCAATACATGATATTGTGGCCATGGCTCGGGATTTCAATCCCTTCCGTCTTTTGTCCCTGAAAAAGGGACAAAATCCACCTTCCCTTATCCAAGGGAAGGAGCTTAATGGGCGAAAATCCTCCCCTGGCCCCTCCCAAAGAGGGGGACTTCGTTATGGCCATCTTTGGAATTTAATCATTAATCAAACCTTTCTCCTAAAAAGTAAAAAAGCGATGAGTGCTTCTAGTTTGATTGTGCCTAGTGAGGAACTCCCTCTCCCAGGGAGAGGGCTAGGGAGAGGTCAGAGAGGTCGGTTTAGTAGAAAAATAGTGTATTTAAGTTTGTTTTTTGCCTTTGTGCTTACCACGTCCTGCACACAAGATTTCGAGGAAATAAACACGAATCCAAATTCACCTGTAAGTGTACAACCAAGTCTATTGTTGCGACAGGTTATCTATGATTACGGAGAACAAATGTCCTATGAAGGATTTACGGCTGGGAATTTGTTAGGTCAGTATACCACGGCCTTGGATTTTAATCTTTTTGATCGGCATAATTTAAAATCTCCGCAGTTAGGAGGAAATCCTTGGCCTATTTTTTACCAAAATCTAAGGGATAATGAGATCATTTTAAAACTGTCCCAAGAAAACGAAACCTTTGCGGTCTATGAAGGTCCGGCCCGTATTCTTAAGGCTTACATGAGCGCAGGATTAACAGATCTGTTTGGAGATGTGCCCTATTCCGAGGCTTTTAAAGGAACTAACGGAACAGTAACCCCGGTGTATGACCCCCAGGAGTCTATTTATATGGAGGAAGGCGGAATCCTTGACAATTTAACCAAAGGAATTGCGGCCATTGAAAATTACAACGGCAGCATTGCGCTGGATGGGGATATTCTTTTTGAGGGGGATTTACAGGGATGGGTACGTTTCGCAAATTCACTTCGTATTAAGCATTTACTGCGGATTTCTAATAAAATGGATGTTTCCTCCCAATTACAAGCGATACTGGCGGATGGTAATTTTATTGACGAAAATACTGAAAACGCCGTTTTTGACTTTACGGACGGGGAACCCAACAACTTTAGGCTGGCGCGTTTAAGAGTGGGCGATTTTAACAACTTTGTCCTATCCGAAACCATGGAAGAAATCCTAACGGATTTGAACGACCCTAGAATTGCTACCCTCTTTAGGCCTTTTGCCAACAGTGATTCGGGCGATTTTAATGGCTTACTAAACGGGATAGACGCTACACAAAATGCGGCTACACTTGCCGATTATTCGTTAGCAGGTACCATTTTCCGTGAAAACACAGGGGAATTGGATGCCAATTTCATGACCAGTATGGAAACCCATTTCCTTTTGGCGGAGGCAGCACAAAAAGGTCTAATTCCTTCGGACGCGCAAGCACTATACAATACTGGCGTAGAACAGGCATTTGCCTATTGGCAAACTGAGCTCCCAGCAGATTACCTAACAACGACCGGTGCCTTTGCCAATGGTGATCCTTTGGAAAACATCATCACTCAAAAATGGATTGCCAATATGGTAAATGGCTATGAAGGATGGATAGAATACAGGCGTACAGGCTTTCCGCAACTAAAAATAATTTCAGCCAGTTTAAACAATGACTTGATTCCAGTACGGATGCCGTATCCTGCGGAGGAAGAGGCTTTAAATAGCACAAATTATCAAGATGCGGCGCGTAAAACGGATGGGAATAGTATTAATGTCAAGGTGTGGTGGGATGAACAAGCCCCCTAGCCCCCGAAGGGTACAAAAAAGCCCCCTAACCCCCAAAGGGGGAACTCTTACTCAAACTCTCAATTAAGTTTTGAAGCAGATATATAAATTTAATGAAATACAACAGCATAATAGCACTAACAGAAACTCCCCCTTTGGGGGCCGGGGGGCCCTGGGGTTTAATCATCGTATCAAGTTTGATATTGCTGGCGCTATCTCCATGGGCAAAAAATACCAATGAGTTTTTTAAGGCAGTTAAGAAGAAGAAAACACCCAATACGTTTATGTTGATGGGGAGTTTGATCATCTCTTGGATATTTGCCAAAAGCATTACCAACGCCGCTAATCTGGGATTGGATTATGGTATTGTAGGCGGTGTAGCGTATGCGGGATATTATGTTTCCTTTGCTGTTGCTGGTATTATCATTTACAAGATGCGATTGCATGGCAAATACACCAGTATTCATCATTTTCTAAGTTCTAAATTTGGGAAGGGGGCCGTTGCTGTTTTTTCCATCCTTATCGCGATTAGATTATTCAATGAAGTTTGGAGCAATACCATGGTCATCGGGTCTTATTTTGGGGACATCGGTACTAGCCCGTATTACTGGTCCATTTTAGTATTCACTACCCTGACATTGGCCTATGTACTTAAAGGAGGTATGAGCAGCTCTATTTTTACCGATGTATTGCAAATGGGTCTGTTTTCCATTTTACTGCTCGTTCTATTAGGCGTCATCTTTGGTTCCAAAACCAATTTTACGGTTGCCGAAACTATTTCATCAGGTGTATGGTCTTTTGAAATGGGGTTAAATCTCCTTTTTGCGGCCGTACTCCAATCGTTTAGCTACCCGTTTCATGACCCTGTACTTACCGATAGAGGATTCTTAAGCAGTCCTAAAGTGACGCTGAAAAGTTTCTTAGGAGCCAGTATTCTAGGAGGTTTATGTATTATACTTTTCAGTATAATCGGTGTGTTTGCGCAATCTCAAGGAATGCAGGGCCAGGCCGCAGTTGAAGTTGGCAAAGCATTTGGCGTGGTTGTTTTGTTGGTCATTAATTTCATCATGATCACCTCGGCGGCCTCTACGCTGGATTCCACATTTTCATCCTTTTCAAAATTAACGGCCATTGATTTAAAACTAGGGAATTCAATGAAATTTGGGCGATGGTCTATGGTCGTTATTGCTGTTCTGGGCACCATTCCGGTGTTCTTAGATGCCGAAATACTGTCCGCAACCACCATAAGCGGAACTATGGTCATTGGACTCACCCCGGTTTTTCTATTTTGGAAACGCAAAGCCCCAAAAATCAGTTTTCATCTGAGTGTGTTTTGTGGGATTTTATTCGGATTTTTGCTGGTTTTCAGCTGGTTCCCACAGGTATTGATATTTACACCCGGGAAATATGGAGACCTGCTCTGGATCAATTTCTGGGGTATTTTAAGTTGTATCATACTCTATTATATACCCAAATGGATAAGAGCATAAAACATATTGGCAAAAAGACCGGAAAGCTTTTGCTTTTTGGAGGCGTCTATAGTAACCTTCAGGCATTGGAAAAATTAATTTCTATTGCCAAAGAAGAACATATAGCACCCGAAAACTGTATTTGTACCGGGGATATTACGGGGTATTGCGCTCAGCCCGAAGAAACGATACAATTATTTAGAGATTGGGGCGCATGGAGCATCGCCGGTAATGTAGAATTGCAACTGGCAAGTGATAGTGACGATTGCGGGTGTGATTTTAAAGCAGGTAGCCGTTGTGATGATTTTTCAAAAACCTGGTTCCCTTTTACCAAAGGCTATTTATCAAAGAAATCGCTAGAGTGGATATCTGAAATTCCGGAATACATCAGTTTTGACTATGGCGATAAAAAAGTAACCGTGGTGCACGGTAATTACGGAAACACATCGGAGTTTATATTCAAATCCAACGCCAACGACAGTAAGGAAAAGTGCTTTGTGGATACCGAAAGTGATGTTATCATCGCAGGGCATTGCGGACTCCCTTTTCATCAATCCATAAAAGAAAAAATTTGGCTAAACCCTGGTGTTATTGGGATGCCGGCAAATGATGGCACCGCTAGGGTTTGGTATATGATACTGGACTTTGAGCAAGGAAAACTAAATTATACCCATCGGTCTTTTGAATATGACTACAATACGACGCAGCAATTAATGTTCAAAAACCACCTGCCAGAGGCTTATGCAGATACGCTTTCATCGGGTATTTGGGACAATATGGAGATCCTCCCGGAACTGGAAAAAATAGGGCAAGGAATTCCAATCAATTTAGATAAATCACAAAAAGAAAGGATACAACCTAAAACACAGAAAAAGATGGCAGATTCTTATTATGACCCTAAAGACCTCAGAAAATTTGGAAAAATAACCGAATGGAGCGAAGAGCTCGGAACAAAATTTTTTGATTACTACGGTACCGTTTTCGAAGAAGGCGCACTAACTGCACGGGAGAAGTCCTTAATAGCACTGGCTGTTTCTCACGTAGTCAAATGTCCGTATTGCATAGATGCCTATACCAAGGATGGTTTGCAAAAAGGCATCACCAAAGAAGAGATGATGGAAGCGGTACACGTAGGTGCGGCGATTGAAAGCGGAGCGACCTTGGTACACGGCGTGCAGATGATGAATAAGTACGATAAGTTGAGTATGTAAAGGCCCCCTAGCCCCCGAAGGGGGAATAACAAGAGGGGTTACAGTGTTAATTGCTACTAAAAAGAAAATTTTAATACTAGTGTGCAGTTCTCAGTTGCAGTATGCAGAAAACATATTTTTGCTAAAACTGCCCACTGATGCTGCTGACTGAAAACTGAACAAATGGCTACAAAATCATTAAAAGCAAAAGGAAACGAACTTGCACAAACGAACAAGCAACTCGATATTTTGAAAGGAGGCCTGTTCGCCGATGGCGAACTCCCTTTTTTCAAGGATAAGATTTCGGAAATAGGACATTTTCCCTTGCGACCAAAAAAGTTGGAAATCCTACAGCTGAATCTAGGTTACATGTGTAATCAAGTCTGTGAACACTGCCACGTAGATGCCGGTCCTGACCGTAAGGAAATCATGACCCGCGAAACCATGTCCCAGTGTTTGGAGGTGATTAAAAACACAGGCGCACATACCTTGGATCTAACAGGTGGCGCACCGGAAATGAACCCAGATTTTGAATGGTTTGTAGAACAAGCGGCAGAAGCGGGTATCAAAGACTTTATCGTACGTTCCAACCTTACTATTATCAGGGCAAACAAAAAATACCACCACCTCCCAGACTTTTTTAAGGAACACAACGTGCATGTTATTTCCTCCATGCCGCATTGGACAAGAGGCAAAACGGACAAGCAACGCGGAGAAGGTGTTTTTGATAAATCGATAAAAGCATTACAAGAATTAAACAAAAGAGGCTATGGCATGCCTGGAAGTTCATTGCGTTTAGATTTAGTTTATAATCCTTCAGGAGCTTATCTGCCTGGTGACCAAATGGCCATGGAAAAAGACTTCAAAAAGGCCTTGGACGAAGATTTTGGCATACAGTTTCACAACCTGTTCGCCATTACCAATTTGCCTATTGCGCGTTTCTTGGATTATTTAATTGCCTCGGAAAACTATGACGATTATATGTATGCATTAGTTGATGCCTATAACCCGGCCGCAGTGGCCAATGTAATGTGTACCAATACGATTTCCATTAGTTGGGACGGTTGGCTGTACGATTGTGATTTTAACCAAATGCTAGATTTAAAGGTGGCTAGTAAAGTAAAACACATTAAAGATTATAATGAAGATATCCTAAACGATAGGAACATCATCATTTCCCAACACTGTTATGGTTGTACTGCAGGGGCGGGAAGTAGTTGTCAGGGGGTTGTAGCCCCCTAGCCCCCGAAGGGGGAATTCAAAAGATATTAGATTTTGACGGTTATTATAAAAGGACATCATTTTTTTGTATAATAATCATCGAACCATTTAAACACGTTGGTTGAATAAAACCGTTTTTCAGTATGTGGTTTATCTTCATCGCTTCTTCTTGTTCCTGAAAAATTAGTTTTCTCCCACATCTCCTTTTTCAGTTTATGAAAGCTGGTGTTTTCTGAAAAATTACTATAACGTTCTTGTAGTTTAGGAATCAGGTGGTCCTTGTTATTCCACGGATATTTCTTTCTAAAGTCTTCATCAGTCAATTTTACTGGAATAGCTTTATCATTTTCAGGATCGAATCGCATTTTAGATTTTACCAATTCGGTCTCCAAAATCAATGAGATATTATGACGCCCAGGATATTCAGAATCGTGTTCTTTCTCCACCTTTGAAATATATTTTAAGAGCATTTGATTCTGCTCACTATCTGAATTTATAGAAAAACTCTTCATCTCGAAGCTATGATAAAAAGACATCGGCATGATATAAAAATTATACCGCGATAAGTCGTATTTGAACCACTCCTTTATCATTTCTACATAACTTTGAAGACTGGCAACACCAATTTCCAAAACCTTCATATGAAGAAGATGGCTGTTATTTTTAAAGTGGACTGCATTGTCTCTAATTTCAATTAATGCGTAAAGATTACTAGTCAAAGTAGTGTCAAGCGATAATATTTTAATCGCTTTATTTATCGAAATAGTTTTAGGTATACCAGCTCTTGACTCCTCAAAACCACTAGTGCTTTTGCTGTTCTCGATATAAAGAGAATGGATATCTTCAAAATTCGTAGACAATATTCTCGCTTTCATTAGGAGTTCCCAAGCATTGACTAATAGGACTGAAAAAGTTTCCTCCCTATACTTAAAGTTTGGTTTGTTGTAAATCTCTATCGAAGCCAATGCAGCTTGAACGCTTTTATCTACAATCCGTTCTGATTCTTTTTTCTCTATTGTATTTGTCGAATGTGAAGACGGATGCTCATGCCTAAATCTCGAACTCGTCATATTAGCATACTCATTTGGTTTTAATGGCAAAGTATGCTGTGCCTTATAGGTATTATCTTTTACACGCACTATAAAATCCCCAAACTCATTTCTACTCAGTTTGGCAAGCAGACTTGCTTTTAAAGGATAGGTAGAGGCTTCAGAGAGTTCTTCGGCTGTAAAGGTTTTGTTTGCCCCTTCTTTTTTTTGCAAAAAAGCTAGAGTTTTTTTCTGTTTCTCATTTGCTGATTTCATTTAATTAAAGAGTTTAATTGAGATAATAAGACATATAAGTTAACACTTAAATATAACAATATTTCGTTTATTTCGTTTAATATTGTATAACTATTAAATATAATACACGAATGGAAACCTATAACAACATCAACAAACCCTCTAAAGATGAGCAAAAAGTGGCTATTACATCTTATGATGCCCTTGCTGCTGTTTTAAAAGAATTGAAATCTAAAAATCCTGAAATTGAGATAGAAGAAACTCAGGAGCGTATTAAAATTCCCTTAAGTGCCTTAAAGCTTTTAGGAGATATTTTAGAGGCCATGAGCCAGGGCAAACCATTTTCACTGGTTCCTTTTGCGACCGAAGTAACTACCCAAAAGGCTGCGGAAATGCTTGGTTGCTCCAGACCTCATTTTGTGAAGTTATTAGAAGAGGGTGAAATAGATTTCACTAAAGTAGGCAAACATAGGCGTATAAAGTTTGAGGATGTAATGGAATACAAAAGAAAGATGAAGGCGGTACAAAAACAACGCATCATTGATATTATGAAGTCTGACGAAGCGCTAGGTTTATATGATTCATAGCGTTCGCTTTATTTGTGTGCTGGACACCAATGTGATTTATCCTATAGAAATACGGGATTTACTTTTTTGGTTCGCCCATTACGATTTATATACTCCAAAATGGAGTGCCCATATTTTTGACGAGTGGCAGGACGTTATGAAACGAAAAGGAGTTTCGGAAAAAGAGGCACACAAACGTATTGAAGTGGCGAACCTTGCCTTTCCGGATGCCTTGGTCACAAATTATAGCGGATTAATTTCAGGACTGGAATTACCAGACCCCAAGGATTGCCATGTACTGGCTGCTGCAATTAAAACCAATGCCAATGTAATTGTCACCAATAACATCAAGGACTTTCCTAAAGATTATTTATCCTCCTCCGGTCTGAGTGCAAAAACAGCAGATGACTTTCTAACGGACATCATTGACCTAAATCCTGAGCAGGCTATTAAAGCGTTTAAAGAAATGGTACTAAATCGCAGAAACCCAGATCTGGATGAATTTGAGCTACTAGATATCCTAAGAAACCGAGGGCTACTAGATACCGCCAATTTTTTACATTCTCAGCTTTAAACGTATTAAAATGCCACTTCTAGCCTAATACTTGTAACTTTTCCTCCTCGTTTCAACCAAAAAACAAGACACTTAAACCGACCGCTTGGTCGGTAAATATCTGAACGTTCTAGGTAGTACATCGATAGTATGCACTTTGAGCGATAATTTACACCCATACGTCCAAATATCCTGTTCCTAAATACAATCTGAGGGTTCTTTGTATAGACCAAATGGTCGGATGAACCCAAATCTTGAAATTATGGACAAATCATTAAAACGCATGGCTACCATGCAACGTATGCAGGCTAAAGGCTTAGAGCTATTTTATACCAAGGGATACTATAACACAAGTGTAGACGATGTGTTAAAAGAACTCTCCATGAGTAAAGGAGCCTTTTACTATCACTTTGATTCTAAAGAAGATTTTTTTGTTCAAATCGTTCAAAATCTATTGGCCAGAAAAGTATATAGTACCTTAATAGAACCCATTGAAGGTCATGACAACCCAATCCTTAAGATTACCCAATGTTTTGAAGATGCCCTAGAAACAGCGGTGCATAATGAAATGGACTTTGGTTGTATTCTTAGTAATTTCTTATCCGAATTTAATGGCAGGAACGAAACTATAATGAAACACCTTAACGATATTCTTTCTATCTGGGAAGTAAACCTGGTTTCTACGCTACAAAAAGGAAAATTTAATGGTCACCTGGACCGTCATGTTGATTGTGAGGCCGTAGCCACCTATTTAATGAGTTCATACATTGGTGTTCGTACCCTTATGGCCGGTATCGCCCCTAGCGCCAGAAAATACAGATTTATGAGCCAGCTTAAACAATATTTCAAACTGATCGAAGCCAAACAAATTACGGCGTAGCTTTTACCGAATCCAATATTTCGCTAATTTTTTGTATCACGTGTTCCGGAGCGATGGTTTCCATGGCGCGGTCGTAACCTTCAGGAAATGTATTGCCATAAACAGAGGTAGGTATCAAAGGATACTTCTCCCTGTTGGCCAACAATGCGTTAGCCGAATCTTGCCCAAAAGGATAGAACCCGGCATACGGATGCGTTACGCCCCATAGTGTAAGTGTTGGAATACCATACATGGCGGCCAAGTGTGCATTGCCAGAGTCCATGCCCACCATTAGGACTAGATTGGAAATAAGAGCTAATTCCTCTTTAAATTCGATTTTACCTACAATACTGCTGCAATGTTGAAATTCCTTTTCCCAAGATTCCAATACCTGTTTTTCTTCTTTGCCGCCTCCAAAAAGCAGGATGTGATGCGTTCCAAGCTCATTTTGTTGACGCACTATTGTTTTCATGAATTCCAATGGGTAGGTCTTCCCTTTAAAAGCGGCAAAAGGTGCTATGCCCATTAATGGTTTGTCTATAAGTGCTAAATGCTGCTTTAGACCTAAGGGCAATTCCTTTCTAGGTAAAACGTCGTCTTTTTTAAGTTCCACAGGAAAACCTAGTTCTTTAAAAACATCGGCATAGCGTAAATGCATGGACTTTAAAGGTTCAAATACCTTATCGGTTGCCGCAGTAAGCACTTTCTTTTCTTTTCGTGCTTTATCCACTTGCCGAAAAGGAATCGTTTCTATTCTAAAAAACTGCTTTAGGATAGTGCTTCTAAGGACATTGTGCAGGTCTGCAACTCCGTCGATCTTGATTTGTTTTAGTTCTTTGAATAATCTCCAAAGACCTAAAATACCTTTGTGCTTTCCTTTTACATCCGCCTTATGAACAGTTACGTTTGGTATTTGCGCTAGGATAGGTTCAAAAAATGGTTTGGAAAGTACGGTGAGCTGGAGGTTTGGATACTTTTGTGTTAGGGCAAGCAATACGGGAACCGTCATAGCTACATCGCCCATGGCGGACAACCGTATCACCAAAAGTCGTTTTGACTTGGAAGGGGCAGTACTTAGGTTATGTTTGGTCCCCTTTTTCAAAAATTATCGATTTAATTGATCTACAAACGTGTCTAAATAGGAACGGCCCTATTTGCCATACTATGATTTTGCTGTCTTTCTTAAGACTGGGTTCAGCTCATCGTCGTTATACATCTTCATCTGCTTATACACCTTCATGTACTTTTTTCCAGAAGCAATGTCGGACAAAAGTTGGTCTATTGCGATAGACAGATCAGTCTTTTGTTCCAATAGGACGGCCAGCTTTTTCTTGCACTTATCCAAATGTTCCGCGGATGCATCGGTACGGGTTGCCTCCTCGTTCATGTGGTAAATTTTTAGGGCAAGAATAGAAAGGCGGTCAATGGCCCAAGCGGGACTTTCCGTGTTTATAGTGGCATCCCCATTAATTTCTACCGATTGGTATTTCTTAAGAAAATAACTGTCTATATATTCTACCAAATCCGTTCTGTCCTGGTTGCTGGCATCTATTTTTCGTTTTAAAACAAGAGCGGCGGCGGGTTCAATTTCCGGGTCGCGAATAATATCCTCGTAATGCCACTGTACGGTATCTATCCAATTCTTCCGATATAATAAATGCTCGATACTATCCGTTGGATATGGATTCGAAAACGATTGGTCTACCTCATCTTTTACATGATATTTCCCTATACTTTCCTCGAAAATCCTAAAGGCCGTTTTGCTGAACATAATACTGCTTTTTTACAAATATAGTCCTAATTACCCAACCCACAACTTCACTAAAAAAGCAAGCATGGGCACCACAACGCTAAGCACTAACAGAAGCTCTAACAAGCTCTTTCGTTTTATGGATTCTATATAATTACAAATAAAAATAACAGAGGGAAAAAAGGTTATCATAATCGCAAAGGTACTTTCTGTGAGCACCAGTAAATTTACTAGCAGACCTATAACGAAGGAAAGGGCCACTAGCCTTGTGGTTATAATCTTACCCGTTCCGGCTTTGCCTAACGCTAAAAAAGACCAAAATGCAAGTACAAGGTTAATGATTATGTATGCGCTAACTTTAATACTGGAATCCCATTTTGCAGGATAAATGGCGTTAAAATCAATTATGAAAGTATAATGAGATATTAGAAAATTGGTAGTGTTAGCGAGAATCAAAACCATGTACGTGACCATAAAAAATGTAAACACCGCGGAAAATATTACCAACCAATTTCTTATGTTCTTTGGTTCATAGATATAGATCGTAACAAACACAAGTATCAAATACAATATTGCCCAATCATAAAATATACTGGCAATAAGCACCCAAAGCGTAGCATCAAAAACTTTGGACTTTATATCTTTTAAGGATTTGATACTCAAAAGTCTCCTAGTGGCAAGTAAGAGAAATAGACTACATAACACAGCATTACTGTCGGATAGCGTTTCTGGAAAAACAACGAATAGGAGCGCATAAAAAAATATGGCGTAGGAGTTAGCGCCTGTAAGTTTATTTCTATTTACAATGAAATCAACGATAAAAACACTGAACAAAAGAATACTTATAACCAATATTTCTACAACCAATTGGTTCGTTGAAAAATCGGTTTGAAGAAGGTATATCTGCACCGTCCAATAAAAAAGAAATAAAAAACCTAATACTATTATAAAGTTAATAGGTTTTGTTTTTCCAAAAATGCTTGAAATCATCTACGATTTTTATACTTTTGCAATGTAAATATAGGAATAAGATGAAGTCATTTTTTGAAGGTATCGCCGATTTATTTGTGAATGTACTATTTGCACCGTTCGATGTTTTACGATTTATGGAAAGCTGGACACTATCCAATAGCGTAAATTGGATTTTTATGTTAATTGGTTCCGTGGCTTTTGTATATTGGATGTTAGAACTGAAAAAATATAACGATGCAGGTGAAGAGGACAAGTCCTGTACTTCTCACTCTTTTTTGTAAACAACTGTTATTTGTATAACTTAAAAGCACCGCTAACTTCGTATCGTATACGAAGTTAGCGGTGCTTTTATTTAATGGATTTCATATAGCTTCACAGGTCGAATCCGATATCTTTCCTATAGTTTATACCTTCGAAAGAAAGCTTCTTTACATTTTTGTAGGATATGGCCAAGGCCGATTTAAAATCCTCCCCAAAAGAAGTGATGGCCATGACACGGCCCCCATTTGTGACTGTTTTCCCATCTTTCACCGTTGTACCCGCTTGAAATACCAGGGAATCGGTTATCGTATCGATTCCCGTAATCTCCATTCCTTTCTCATAACTACCGGGATACCCGCCGGAAACCGTCATTACTGTTGTAGCACTTCGTGTATCTATCTCTAGATCAACTCTATTCAAGGTGCCATCTGCCACTGATTGGAACACTTCCACTAAATCATTTTTGATCCGCGGCAGCACGACCTCTGTCTCCGGATCTCCTAAACGGACATTGTATTCTATTACTTTGGGGTCATCGCCCACTTTTATAAGTCCAATGAATATGAAACCTTTGTAGGGCAGCTTGTCTTTTTTAAGGCCTTCTACGGTAGGCTTCACTATTCGTTGCTCTATCTTGTGCATTAACAGCTCATCTACAAAAGGAACAGGGGAAATAGCGCCCATACCGCCCGTATTTAGTCCCGTATCTCCTTCGCCGATACGTTTGTAATCTTTTGCTGTAGGTAGTACTTTATAACTTTCACCGTCGGTGAGTACAAAAACGCTTAATTCAATTCCATCTAAAAATTCCTCAATAACCACCGTTGCACTTGCCGACCCAAACTTTTCGTCTACGAGCATCGCTTTAAGTTCCTTTTTTGCCTCTTCTAAATTATTTAGAATAACAACTCCTTTACCGGCAGCAAGACCATCTGCCTTTAATACGTAAGGAGGATTTAGTGTTTCCAAAAAGCCATAGCCATCTTCCACATTTGTAGCGGTAAAACTTTTGTACCGTGCTGTTGGAATATTATGCCGCATCATAAATTCCTTAGCAAACTCCTTACTGCCCTCTAAGGTTGCAGCCATTTTCTGCGGACCGATAACCGGAATGCCCGCTAATTGTTCGTCTTCTAGAAAAAAATCATGTATTCCTTTTACCAAAGGGTCTTCTGGTCCAACAACGACCATATTTACATTGCTTTTTAACACAAATTCCTTGATATCTGTAAAATTATTTACACCAATTGGTATGTTTTTGGCAATTTGGGCCGTGCCCGCATTACCTGGAGCTACAAATAGTTGGTTTAAATTTTTGCTCTGTTTCAGTTTCCAAGCCAAGGCGTGTTCGCGGCCACCGGATCCTAGAATTAAAATATTCATGTGTTTTTAAATTTTGATAAAAATAGGACTTGCACTACTTTAAATTAACTATCTATCGGAAAAACTCCGATGTTCCTTTTTTTGTAATTCTTCTTTTGTCAAGGATTTAAAGTAATCGTATACGATTTTAAGTCCTTGCGAGCGGCCAACTTGGGGCTCCCATCCCAGAATTTCCTTTGCCTTGGTAATATCTGGTTGTCTTTGTGTTGGGTCATCGGTCGGCAAGGGTTTATAAATAATCTTTTGATTTGCCTCTGTCAGTGCCAAAATCTCCTCGGCAAATTCCCGGATCGTAGTTTCATGTGGATTCCCTATATTCATCGGCGCTGCATAGTCGCTAAATAACAATCGGTATATACCTTCTACCAAATCGTCGATATAACAGAAAGAACGGGTCTGTGAACCATCTCCGAAAACGGTCAGGTCTTCGCCTCTTAAAGCCTGTCCCATAAATGCAGGTACCACTCTACCGTCATTAAGGCGCATTCGAGGCCCATAGGTATTAAAAATACGTACAATGCGCGTCTCTAAACCATGGAACCTGTGATAGGCCATAGTAATGGATTCCATAAAGCGTTTTGCTTCGTCGTACACTCCCCTGGGCCCTACCGGATTTACATTGCCAAAATACTCCTCGGTCTGCGGGTGCACCAACGGATCTCCATAGACCTCGGACGTAGATGCTACTAAAATTCGTGCGCCCTTTTGTTTTGCCAGTCCCAATAAATTCAAGGTTCCCAAAGAGCCGACTTTAAGGGTCTGTATGGGGATTTTGAGATAATCTATAGGACTTGCAGGTGAAGCAAAATGCAGAATATAATCAAGCGTACCGGATACATGTACAAAATTGGATACATCGTGATGATGGAACTCAAATTGTTCCAATGGAAAAAGGTGCGCAATGTTTTTAAGGTCTCCGGTTATAAGATTGTCCATACCGATAACGCGATATCCCTCTTTTATAAACCTGTCGCACAAGTGTGAACCGAGAAAACCCGCTGCACCCGTAATTAATATTTTTTTCATTTTACATTCCTCTAGAAAACAATACGGTGGTTACTGTTTTAAACACTATTCTAATATCCAAGGTTATAGACCTGTTCTTAATATAATAAAGATCATATTCCAATTTTTTTATCGAATCATCGAGATTCTCGCCATATTTATATTTTACTTGAGCCCAACCCGTAATGCCCGGCCGTATTAAGTGCCTAGCGGCATAAAATGGAACACGGTCGTTAAGTTGGTTTACAAATACCTTACGCTCCGGCCTTGGGCCAATGAACTGCATATCTCCCTTTACCACGGATATAATCTGAGGAAGTTCGTCTATCCTAAAAGCCCTCAAAATTTTACCGAACGGCGTTATCCTCGCATCGTTCTTGGTTGCCATCTTTGCGCCCGCCTTTTCCGCATCAACGACCATGGACCTAAATTTATAAATCTTGAATTCCTTTCCATGTAACCCAACACGTTTTTGGGTATAGAATAAAGGCCCTCTATTTAAAAATAAATTAAATAACCAAACAAACGGGGTGCATATTAAAAAGACAACACCAACGATCAATGCCAAAGTAAAATTGATGCTAAAACCAAAAATAGTCTGTAAATACCTTATTTTCTTGTTTCTTAGTTGAAGTATTTCATAAAAACTATCGTTGTGGGACTGTATGGGCAGCGCCTCGTATGTATTTTCGTAAAACGATGTATATGATATTACTTCCCTCCCTTTAAGTATGCTCCGAAGTATCATCTTTTCAATATCTTCTGGAAGGTCGTTATAATTCTTAACGTTAATGATCCA
This sequence comes from Maribacter chungangensis, assembly GCF_042676845.1. Classification (NCBI taxonomy): domain Bacteria; kingdom Pseudomonadati; phylum Bacteroidota; class Flavobacteriia; order Flavobacteriales; family Flavobacteriaceae; genus Maribacter; species Maribacter chungangensis. The sequence continues at coordinate 33,710 of NZ_JBHTHY010000003.1, read as the reverse complement.
GGAATCTATCTTCTCCGTTGCTTTTATAAAGTTTTTTCTAATTGGAACATGTTGATTGATATTGTAGGTTAGCTTAACCCTATAGAATGTCTCTTCATCGCCGCCATCTATTACATTTGTTACCTCTTTCACCTCTGATTGGCTATCTATATCGTATATGAGCAACACATTTTTTGTTGTTGGAATAATTCGGAAGACATTAACAAAAAAAAGTCTCCAAAGCGCAACCTGGATAGGTGTTAGCAGTAAAAATATGAGAAGATATTTTATCCAAAAACTAGCGTCAAAAAGTATGAGTATGAAAATAAAAACGGTTAAAACGAACAAAGCGGTAATATATAAGGCTTGAGAAACCACATATTTTCGCTTTAAGGTTCTCTGTAGATTATAAAAGTCCAAAATATAAGATAGAGCAAAAAACGATAACGTTCCAAAACTGAATACTACCACATTAAGTTTAACGGAAATGAACTGAACATCTATAACGTCCTGCACAAAAAAATTTAAACTCGCCAACACTATTAACAAGTCTCCTATTAAAAGAATGAACTTGCGTTCCAAAGAGTTTAATATAGAGCGTCTAGCCATTATAATTACTTTAAACTACATGTTGCAATACCGATTGTTCAAACCGATGTCAAATAGGCCCTGGCCAAACAGTGGGGAAAATGGCACTTAAAATACAGATAGCCATTTGGCAGTTACCTTCGCTTTTGTTCTATTTGTTGTTCTGGCCAATTAGCCCTATTGCTTACGGCTATCCAAAATCACTGTTTTAATCGAAGACCGCTACACTGCAGTACAGGTCTTCTATTTACAATCCTTAATTGCCAAAGTTAAGTTTAATTTCAATAATACCTAAGTTGTTTCTTTTGTGAATAGGGCAACTTTTCATCAATTTGTACAAGCAGAGGTTTTAACCTCTTTACTTTCTGAAAAGAAAAACAGGCTCTGAAAGAAAAAAAAGAAAACAATACCTAGCTGTCTGCTGAGAATGTTTTCGGTAAACATACACATAAGAGCTAAAATTAGAAACATCAAATACGTGGGATTGCTTTTGTTAAGGGCACTTTTAACATAGGTATAAAAGCAAAACAAGAGAATACCAAAACCAAAAATTCCAAACTTAATGAAATAGTCTAAATATTGATTATGGGTATTCGCATCTTTATTTGACAAATATGGATGGCCATCTACAAGGTACTGGTTGTTTAGTTCCGCCCTTATGTCCCCAGTGCCTACTCCCAGTAAAAAATTAGCTTTTAACAAAGAAATACTAGATTTCCAAATATGAATTCTATTGGTTCTATTCCATGTCTCCAAGGAATAGTTCGTTCCATATTGATTATAATCATAAAGACTTTCCGAGTTTTTTCCAGAAAAATAGTCGTAATAGTTGCCTATATCCTGTTTAATAACATTCGGTACTTTGTATATATAAACCCCGAAGGCAACCAAACCAACGACCAAGCCTACTATATATCGCTTCCTTCCCCTGCTACCACTTGTTTTATACAAATGGAAAGCTACTCCAAAAATAAGAGCTGCGATCGTTGCGACAAAAGGCATTTTAGATGCTAAAGTGAGGTTGATCAGAAGAAAAACGAACAAAGATCCAATCCAAAAGCTTCGTTGGCGAAGAGATTTTGATATGCTATAAAAATAGAAACAAATAATCGCACAAAAACCAAGGTACATGGAAAAATAAGATGGATGCAAGGCTTTTTGTTTAAAAAACTGATTAAACTGAATCAAAACTTCATTCCAATAATCCAATATAAACAAGAGCTCAAACTCCAGCAATCCCCCTAAAAAAAAGAGGTATCTAAAAAGACAAGAGGCCATAAAGGCAAAAAAGATATATCTTATATTTAATTTACAATACTTTACAACCATGGAAAACAGTAAAGGAAAGAGTGCAGCGGTTAATAAACGTTCCAAATAGGACCAACCAGTACTTAGGTCATCTGATAAAGGCAACCACAAAAGCGCCACAAAAAAAACTCCCGAACCAACAAAAAAACGTTTAAGGTCCAGTCTATACTTTCGTTTCTTAATAACAGCATCAAACAAAACACCAGCAAATAATACAATAATACTTATCGTATTCCATTTTTCGTTCCAGGGCAAAAGACCGATGCATAGTGCCATTGCTATGCTCAAAAGATTTACCCTCATAAAAACTCCTACATGTTTCATTTTTGAGTTCTGTACCGGTCCTAAACGACCACTAGTCAAATTTGGCATTAAAAACCATTTTAGGCCTATCTGTTTCTAGGCGTAACATAGCCATCCTTTTTGTTTGCTCGGGAACTTTTATACATATCGCCAATACCTTGTTGCTCCCAGGTTTTAAATTGAGGGAAGGGTCCGTTAACGATACCGTTTCTAACAAAGCGCTAGGGTCTTCCTTACCTTCAAAAAAATTAAGACTGTATTCGTACTTTAAAAAATCAGCATCGATATTATACGTAATATAAACTTGTGAACTGTCTTGGTTCCAAAATACATTGAAAGCATTTTCCTCCCTAAAAACGAGCTTGGACCCCGAAGCTAAGAGATAGTTTAAAAAAGTCATCCTATAAGCAGGAGCAGCAAAAGAATCAGCATCTTTCTTGCCAATTTTTAGCATGTTCTTAATGCTATCAAGCTTGGCGTTATGGTATATAGATGTATCATTTGAGGAGATCGAATTGATTCTATGCTTGGCAAACCATGTTCTCTTGCTTCCAATATACTGCCCTGTAACAAAGCTATCCAACTCACCGAAGGAAGACAGGTCTTTTGTTATGTAAAAATTCAATGAATCCATTACCATAATATCTTCCTTTTTTATTGAAAGGTTTATAAATCCATGTTTCTTTCTTGCCTCTGGCAGAAGAGCTGTATCCTTGGCATAAATATGTAAGAACAGATCCCCGTTTTTATCGAACATTTCCTTTTTCCAAAAACTATACACCAAAAGTTTGGTTCTAGGAATATAATTTACCCTTGTGCGTTGCATTTCACTTTTATAGACCTGAACGGAGTGCTCACTTAAGAAGTCCGTTATGAACTGGTTTGTAGTGTCTTGCGTTCTTTTACAACCCACTATTGTGAGGGCACTGATCAAAAGAACAAACTGGCAGGTTCTAAATCTCATTGAGTTGCTTAGATTGAAAAATATGCTCCCATGTTAAAAACAATGGATTCGTGATTGAATACATAAACGGAGTATGTTAAACTTAAAACGATCATCACTAAAGCTGCGATTACCTTATTTCTTTTTTCCGTAAACTGTTGTATACATCCTACGGACAAGATGGGAATAAAAATATCGGTATAAAGGACAAGTCGGGAAAACATACCATCGAATCTAAACAATAACAAGGCAGCCACAGAAAACACAAAGAAAAATGAATATGCCTTTTCGTACCCTACATTGGTATTTCTAAAAAAAAGAAATAAAATATTAAAACATATCAATAGTGCAAGTTTTATCAACGAATTTGAAGATGCCCTTTCAAAAGATGAATAAAATTCGAGTTTAGTAACTATAAATTCTGGTAGCGGAAACAAATTAATGATATGTACAAAGACCGAAAAATACCCTATAAACAAAGCTAGGGAAAGGATTAGTATCCTTGTCTTGTTCTTGTAGTCCAAAAAGCCTGATAAGAAAGAAAACAAGCTCCCTTTGTGGCTAAAAAAGGCCATTGTCTTAAAAAGATTTGTTTGAAACCCGGTATTGGCGCAAATACCCAACAATAAAAGTGAGGAAGAAAGCCCTTGTCTTATTACATTACCCTGTATCAAATAAAAGGAAGAGCTGTTGAGCATAAAGAAAAGCGCTAAAAAAACCAGTGCTCTGGAGTCCTTAAAAAATAAAAAATAAGCCAGGAATGTTAGTGTAATACTAAGCGTTAATTGAAAAGTGATATAATCCTCTTTCCCCAGACCCAAAATATGGGAAATAGGCATTAAGCCAAAAAACAAGAAATCGCCCTTCCAAGCGGTCTTAGAGATAAATATGTCTGCGAAGACCACATTATATTTGTAAAAATCCATGTAGAGCGGCAAATCAATATTTGCACCGTAGTCCCTGTTTATAAATACCCCGAGTATTAAAACAAGTAGCACTCCTAAAGCCGCTATTTTTAAAACAAATGATCTTTTAAGGACAGAAAATATAAAGAACACCAATAAAGCACAAATTGAAATGCCTTGAAGTAGTATTGGTTTATAAATTTCCATTAACCTTTACAGTTTTAGATTAGACCCGTAATCCTTTCAGAAATGATTTGAAAAGGATGCTCCTCTTTATTCTCAAAATAATAGGATATTTCTTTGGAAGCAGATGATGTGTTCTTCTGCATTACGGCAGATACCAAAGCAGCCATTGTCGTAAAGACACCGTCAGCGGAATTTTTAAAATATTCCGGAATTTCCTCATTATTGATTTCCAACAAAAATACTTTACTATTTTCGTTAGCAGCCAGTGCAAGCAGCGAGGAATAATGGCCCACATAAAAACCGGAAATAGGAAAATCGTATGTTATTCCACCACCGTTGCCTACAACCTTTTCAAAAATGGTCTTGTCCGATCTAGGGTGCAGCTTTACAACCAATCTTTCCTCAAAAGCATCCGCAAGCTGATCTATAACGGCTTTATAATCGGCTTTTTCCATTCTGCCGTCTTCCACGAAGGTTTGTGCGATATAACAAACCTGATTTTGGTTTCTTTCTGCCTTCTTGTTTTTAATGAAGGTGTGATAATCAGGGTTTCCAACGGTAGTAAAACTTGCCATACTGGGGTAATAATGGTTTATCATAAACCATTCCTTCCAATAATCGCCCCAAACGAATACATGATCGGACTGTACTTCTGTTAACGCATACTTTTTATGGTTTTCCAAATACGCATTTACCTTGAAGGATTTCATAAAGTCCTTGTTAAGCAAATACAAGAAAATAGCCCCTTTGCCTTTTAACAAGAAAGAAACCATATATTTCAAATAAACCATTTTTCTGCTCATAGCAGAAAAATAGCCCAAAAAACTTCTTTCCAAGAACTCGGCATACATCCCATGTTGAAGTTGATAGGTGTGTATCCCTATCTTTTTTGATCTATAGGTCCAATATAAATCCGTAATTCTATAACTATAGTTGAAAAAAACCGTATTAGAGTTGTCTTTCCCTTTTAGAGCTTCGTATTGTGTTCGAACCTCCGCCAGCTGTATCCGTTCATCGGCAAGGTCTTTAATTTTATCATGGGCCGTAAAAGAATCATAAACCATTATAACTTGGTCGGCAACGCCTTTAGTTACCAGATATTCCGCTAGGGGAATGACGTATCTATTAAAATTAGAATAATGGACCTCATATATTAAAACCTTATCTATCATAAAATCTTATTTCTTTTTAACAGTGTTACAAGAATAATCATATCCAACAACGCTTTTACCATGAATGCAACATAATGATATTCTATTGCTCTGTATACCCCTAAAAAAAGCACAAGGACCAAATAAATAAAAGTAGTGCCCATCAACCAAATACTTACTATTTTGATTTTTCCTATCGCTTGCAACGGTCGTATGAAAATAATTGTATAATTGATCATTAACGCGCCTAAAAGCAAGTGAAAGGCATTTTCATATATAAAAACCGAAAAACTATCTTTTAACCACCATTTTAAAATATCATCTAAAATGAAATTTGAAAGTAGTAAAATAAACGCAAACAACACGCCTACACCCATTAGCTGAAGCCTTAAACTAGATTTAATTCTTGCAATGTTCTTTTCTTGATACCAAACCGAAATAGCAGAAAAATAAACCAAAGAAATAGTCCCCGTAACAATGGCTACCCTATTGAACAAATCCAACATGGTAACTTGGTCGGAGATAACATCCGTGTCGAAAAACAATGGGTAATAAAACCTATCAAAAAACAGCACAAATGCCGAAGTAAGGAAAAAAATACTAAACCAGACCGTTTCTTTTAGAAAGCTCATTTCAAACTTAAAGACCTGCTGTAACACAACCCTCTTAAAAGGACTATAAACATCGAATGAAAGTCTTTTTTCATATACCTTTATCCTAAAAAAGTATATGAAACAAAGCAATATGTAGAAAACAAAAAGAGCCAAAGCTATTGACACAAGGGCCATTGCGGAGAAGTAAACATACACGAAAGGCACAACAAATAACATGGCAGCCGTTAGCGCCCTTACAATGGCGAGGAAGTAAAAGTCACTGAAAGATTCCAATAATGACCTGTAAGGGATGATAATGAAGGCCAGCAAGAAAACGCAAAGTACTATAAAGAAAAATGTATAATCGATATAGTTCTGTAAAACACTAAAGCTTCCAGATCTATAGGCCAGATAAAGTATTAGCTGTAACACTGTAAAAAAAACAGTTCCCAAGAGATAGGAAAAAGAAACACACTCTTTTAGTTCTTCCTTAATCCTACGGTGCTGTTTTCGTCCAATTATTTCGGAAACCCTTCTGTTTAAAGTAGGGCCTATACCAAAAGAAAAATAGTTGGACAAAAATATTAAACTTACTCCAATTGAATATTTTGCCCAGGCATCCTTTCCCATATTCTGGATAAGATAAGGCGTAAGAATAAGGGCTGTCGCTATTGGCACTATTTGAAAGCCAATATTAAATAAGGCTTTTTGCAATACCTTTTTGGAAGAATAGGCGTTTTCTGACATTATTCTTAGGACATTAAAAATTAAGGTCGAGGAATATGAAATGTCTTTTCAAAAAACTTGTCCCCTTTAGGTTTAAAATGACCCAAATGTATGCTTTTGATTTTGTAATCGGGCAAATTGTTCTTCCCAAAGAAAAAGGTGTCTTTTTTAGTAAAAGAAATTTGTTTACCCCCTTTTATATCTAAATTGGCGAATTTATGCTTTTTACGGTTTTCGGGAAGTACATCCAACTCTTCTGGAAAAACATGGAAAAAAAACATGCTTTCCTTATCGCTTTCCTTGTAATCCTTTATGATACTGTAGGTTTTATCCAATAGGTCTATTCTTATCGTATAGCCGTCATTCTTGTAATGGATTTCGTCCTCGGATTCTTGTAAGTCATTTTCAACTGCAATTGGCTTGTTGAACAAGATAGGGGTTTGCTTCCAGGATTTGTCAAAAATGTTCTCATACCTAAGTTGATAATCCTCTCCAAGCTCGTATCCTACCTGCCTTGTAATGTGGTGCTTGTCAAAAAGCGCAAAAATATCATTGGACCATAGCTGGCAGGTATCGTCCGCACACATTAACGGTTTAAAATCTACCCATCTTATTTTATCTTTATAATCGTCAAAAAGAGTGTGGGCATACTGTAATGCCGGTATGTTTCCAAATAATTTATCTTGGTTTTCTTTTTCTTGGGCTGTCTTCCCAAACAATATGTTCCCATAAATGTTCTTACGAGCTTCATTATCAGATGACAATTCCAAGCCGGGAACATAAAATATTGGCTGCACTCCCTGTTTTAGGGCTTCGTCTATTATCCATCTTTCCCATTTTGTTTTTGTGCCTGCAAAATTTATGTTATCCAGTTTCACCCATATCACTACATATTTCTTACCTTTCAATAGTTCTACATATCTTTGCTTTGCGTTTTTGTGTCTGTAAACAGTTGCTGTTCTTTCATGTAAAACGTGACCAACCAATTTTTTTTCTTTTAATTGTTTATCTACGAAATGTTTAAACGCGTGAAAGTGAGAGTTTGCCAAAATCAGCACTTCCGCCTCCTTGGTGGTGATTTCTTTTGTTTTTTTTCTATTTAAATAATCACCAATAAAATACTCCATACTGCCGTATTTTTTCTGGATTTCTTTTGTGAGAGGGTTTTCATTTACTTTCAGATGAGGCGTGATATTAGAACTATAGCTATAACCGGTATTATCTATTTCTGCTTTGGCATAAAACTTTTCAGGAGCCAATTTTTGATACTTAAATAAACCTACCGTACATAAAACCGGAAGTACTACCCATAACATAAAAGCATATCTAAATTTATAGGTGACATTATACCTAAAGGTATTTTCAACATACTTCCAACTTAAATAGGAAATAGGAATCATTACGACGGACAACAACAGCAATTTACCCAGTAACGTGAACTCGCTTACCTCATAACCTAATTCTACGAGCGTAGCTATTATAATCCAATGCCATAAATACAAACTGTAGGAAATTTTTCCAATAAAGCGCATTGTCCCATGTTCCAGAATTTGTTTAAATAGCGTGGGCGAATTACCCTCTTTTCCCAAGTAGATAATTACAATTGTAATAAGCGAAACTAACAGTGCATTGGTGCCCGGCCAGGGACTAGACCCATCAAAAAAGTAAGAAAAAAAGAATAGAAGAAAAAAAGAAGCCAAATATAGCCCGCCAACACCATTTTTAGATTTTAATAGCGGGACTTGGTTGTAAAAAATGGCAAGCATAGATCCCGTAAATATTTCGAAAAATCTAGTGTGAAGTAAGTAATAGTTGCTTTTCGTTTGATCCGTAAATTCTACAAAATAAATACTTAAGCAAATAGAGAATAAATAAATACAGGTAATTAGTATGTTCCGGTATTTAGGTTGTTTAATTTTCCATATCAAAAAAAACAGTACCGGCACCAACAGGTAAAACTGTTCTTCAACTCCCAATGACCAAGTATGCAATAACTGATATCTTTCCGAAACGGCATCAAAATAGCCATGTCCCAAATTAGCAGCGGCATAGTTTCCAAGACCAAGCGAAGCATAAGGTAAAAATTCAAGGTAGTTCCTTAAAGGGTCGGGGAGCAGTACAAAAAGGTTAAAAATGGTAAGTAAAATTAGAATAACTATTAGGACCGGAGCAATTCTTTTGATTCTGTTCAAATAAAAACTCTTGAACGAAAACCTACCTTCACTTAATTTTTGGGTAATATTATAAGTTATAAGGAAACCGGAAATAACAAAGAAAATATCAACCCCCAAAAAACCTCCCTTGAAAGAATAAATGCCTAAATGACAAAAAATAACGACCAGAACTGCAATAGCCCTTAAGCCATCAATATCCTTTCTATATCTCATAAAACTAAAAGAATAATTTTTGTTGCTTTAAGGCTTACTATTTAGTTTAAAATTGTTTTGACCTTGTTAAGGTGCTCTAAAGTATGTTATACGTGTGTAAAGATAAGTATAAAGATAAAAAAACGGTAAAACCAGCCCATTCTATCTTAACCATATTTTACTTACTTTGCCGCATGTTAATTTTTGACTGCAAAACAATTTCCCATTAATTCTATGTCCTATATCTTTGTGTCATTATTAATGATACATTTTGATGGGAAAAAACAGTAAAAGGTGGTTAAAAAACCCTATTGCGATACTACTTTCTGTAGCACTTGGTTTTCTTGTGGCTTTCGGAATATTTCGTTTCGAAGATATTGCCAGATTTATAGGAACCAGTAAAATTCCCTATGAAAAAATAAACAGGACTTCTCTAGAGTTCAAGGAACTCATACGCCCCACTTTTTTTAATATCGAAGATTTTGGCGCCTCCTTGGAAAGTGAGGACAACTCCGGTGCGCTGCAAGCTGCGATAGATGCCGCAATAGTGACAAGCACGGAATTACGATCGGACAACAAGTGGGACATTTATGTGGGTAAGGTCTATATCCCATCGGGGCACTGGAGGTTTAAGAAAGGTGTCTCGTCTACCATTGGTGTAGAAATCTTTGGAGATGGTGTAGGTAAAACCTATTTAGATTTCCTGGGGAATGGCATATTCTTGGATTTTGGTTCTGAGAATGAAAAATTTGACCTAAAAATCAATGATCTTTTTATAAATCAGTTTCATCCAGAGTCTATCGCTATTCATCTAAACCAAGTTAACAGAAATAGCGGGGTGTCCAATATAATTATTGAAGGGGGTGCCATTGGCATTAAGCTTACAAATTGTTATACGCCAAGCTTTGATTCTTTTTTTATCTACAACACCAAGCAATATGGTGTTTTGGGCTTGAATGCAACCAATACTGATTTTAGTAATTTTAAAATAGAAAACTGTACCGTTGGTGCAAAGTTCATGAATAGCGATATTAACTCCTCTACTGGTCTAAAATTCTTTGGCGGGGTTATACAGGGATGTTACGACGAAGGTCTTATTCTTATGGATCTAACCAATTTCTCGTCCTATTCCACATTTTTAGAAGGCAACGGAAGAAATGACGGAAAACCACAGATATACGTTACAAGTGATTTAAACGGCAAGTTCGATAATGATATGATCGCGTTTTACAGTCCTTTTATAACCGGGGGGCATAGTTCAAACAAAGGGCAAACGGCGGTGAAAGTCGAAAACACCACCAATTTTATCTTTAAGGAGAGTTTCATGCGCGCCAACGATAGAATACTTACAGGTATCGAAGTTGGCAAGAACGTCATTAATGCGGATATTATCAATTCAAAATTTAGTGGTGTCAAGAAAGATTTTGTTATTCGTGACGCCAAGACCAATTTAATACTGGACCCTGCATCAAAAGAAGGTAGAGGTTATGGTAGACAGATATTTGGATTGGGTTCCGAAAGCGGGAAAACAAATAATAGACATTATATGGAAAGTTACCAAGGTGTTTTTGGTAACTTTAATACCGGTAAGGTCGGTATTGGAAGTTTTAACGGAAAACCAAGTGTACAAGGTTTTGGAGGTGGAAGCTCTTACGATTTTTTTACAAATCCAAAAGTTGGAAACCACATATCCGCACAACAAGGTATTACACAAATGGCGGGAGTTAAATTTGGCACGATGATTACCTCGTCCAATGCTGAAACGAACAAGAAAATACGTAACGTTTTGGTAAATACGGACGAAGGAAAGCGTTTTGTAACCATTAATACCACTGAAGAGGAAACTAGCAGGGAACTGGTTATAAAAAATACAGGGACAAACTCCAATGCACTTGAAATAAGGTCTGCCTCGACCACAATAGACAATAAGAATACTTTTGAACTTTTGGATGGCGAGGCAATAACGATGGTCTACGATGGCAATCAATGGCAGGTGATATCCAAATATCAACTTTAACTGGTATATCAGTAGTAAGCTAAGCCAAAATCAACGCATAATCTAATACATTTTTTTTCGCATAATGCCGTTAAAAAAAGTCGGAAGCCATGGCTATGACGTAATTTTTACCTGAATCTCCTCCAAACTGTACTCCCCATGGTCGGTAGCCTTGGACTTCATTTGAGCGTTAACGTAACCTCAGGTTTATTTTATAAGTTCTATAAGATTGTTTACCGCCATGGTGCCCTGTCTTTCTACACTTTGAAAGGTTCTGGAGCCTACATGGGGGGTTATGATAACGTTTTCCACTCCTTTTAGGACTTCACTGTCCAACATAGGTTCATGGGCCAGAACATCTGTTAAATAACCTCTGATCTTTGCTTGCTTGAGACCCTTGATAATCGCGTTGGAGTCTACCAACATACCCCGTGAGGTATTTATTATTATTGGGTTTCTTTTTAGCTTCTCAAAAATCACTTCCTCACCGATCATGTGTTCGGATTCAGCCGTGTGGGGTACATGAAGGCTTATTACATCTGCGTGTTCGTATATTTCGTCCAAACCGGAAACGAACCTAACATCACAATGTGTTTTTAAAAAGTCCTTGTCCTCAAATATATCAAATGCCATAACCTGCATCCCCAAGGCACAAGACTTTTTCGCAAGCTCCTTTCCCACAGCTCCCAAACCAACTATTCCTATGGTTTTTCCCTGTATTTCATGACCTACCCAACGTTGCCAACTTCCTTCCTTTGTAGAATTGTATTGTAGATGTACATTTTTTTCAAACGTGAACAATAATGCCAAAACATGCTCGGAAACAGATACTTGGTTTACGCCCGGGCAATTTGTTACCGGTATGCCCAATTTTTTTGCTGCATCCAGATCAATCCTATCCAGACCTACGCCGTACTTGGATATATATCTTAATCTACCTTTAAACCCCTTTATCAAGACCTTTTCCGTGTACTCATCATCACCACAGATAACAGCATCGTAATTTCCTATAATAGGTAACAACTCTTCTTCTAAAATTGGTCCCCTAAGTGTATCCAACTCATATCCTTGGGCCTCTAAAAGTTTTTGATGCCTCCCGGGAGTGTCCTGAAACGATGTTGACGTGAGCAATACTTTCATTAGGGTAACAGTTTTTGTTCTATTAATAGTTTTTCCAATTGTTTAAAGGTATCGAATTGGAGTCCTGTGTAATCTTTAAAAAGTCCTTTATTTTCCTCATTATTACGTAGTGCAAAATGAAGGTTTGAGAATTGGGCAGCATCCATATCTGTTGTGGCATCGCCCAAAAACAATGTTTCTTCTCTATTTAAATCAAATGTATCGAGTAAATACTCCGACCAATACCTCTTATTTTCCGGAGAACCGTGGAGACCTTCAAAATAATGGTCTATCCCTCTGGAAACAGCTATTTTTTCAATTTCGATAGTAGGTGTACCGGTAATCACCCAAAATCTAAGTGTATTGGCATATTTTTTTAAAAACCATAGAGAGTCCGGAACTGCTTTGGAATCTATTACTTTTTGTAGTACCAATTCGGAAAACCTATTTGCCATTCTATTCAATTCTACATCGCTAAGATCTTTTCCGAAAAACTCCTTTTCCCAATGCCTGAATTTCTGGAATCTTGAAACTCCACCATGATTGATGTGATATTCAACCACGCTTTTGGCTATATCCTCTCCATGTGGCAGGTACATTTCTTTAAATGCATCTGTCTTGGCGCTCACGGATTCTGCCAGAACCCCGTCAAAATCAAAAAAAATATTCCTTATTGGCATTCCTCTCCCTTTCTAAAACTATGATTTGTTATTATGGACGGCCCTAATACATTCCAATAAACCTTGGCCCATATCTATGTGCGGGTTGGCGGTCAACTTTTTACTTACGCTGGGCTCAAACGAGTATGGGGTAAATTTATAATGGTTCTGGTAACCGGAATCATCACAGTTCACTTCCACTTCACCATTCAATATTTCCTTTATCATTTGAAATAGCTCTAAACGTTTCATGCGCTCGGTTCCGGTCAATATTACATGAAAGTTCAGGAATTCTTCAGACTCGATAACATCAACCGACAACTTTGCGGCATCGGCTGCATGTATATACTCCCTGATTTCCAAACCATCGCCGTGATGGTCTATTGTTTTTTCCTTTACAGCTCCTTTTACCAAATTGTAAATGTAATTATTATCATACGCCCTTTCCGAATACACAGAACCGTATCTAAGGATTACAAAGGGTACATCGTACTTTTTATGATATTCTTCAATAATCTTTTCGGACGCCAATTTACTTATGCCATAAAACGAACCTTTATTACTCATAGCATAGGCACTGCTGGCATAGACAAACTTTTCTATCTTATGTTTTACACACTGTTCCAGAATGTACATATTGCCAATAACGTTCAGGTTCATTGTTTTTAGCGGAAACTTTATCGCCTGATCCAAATTGGCAAAACCGGCCAAATTATAAACAATATTAAAATCGTCCGAGTCAAAAACAGCTTTCACCTGTTCTTCTTCAGAAATATCACAATAGGTATATTTTACGCTGTCCGCGAGCTCCCTATCCTCAGAAATATCGGCCACGGATACGCTAAAACCTCTATTTAAAAGTTCTTTTACCAAATAATGCCCTAAAAAACCAAAACCGCCAAAAACCAGTACCTTTTTCATTACTTCAAGTTAGACTTTAAAAGTTGCATTTGCTCTCTGGCTTTGTCTCCTAAAAAGAAAAAGTCCAAGCTAAAGGCTAGAAAATTATAATTCATATCCAGCTTGTCCATGACCTTTTTATAGTCCGATTCAATGACGTGAAAACCTAAATTTTTGGATTTTTCCAAGGTAATCTTATCAATTTTTGCCAGTACTTCCTTAACGTCATCGTCATAAAACATACCAGGTTTCCCCATAGATGCCGAAAGATCGTAAGGGCCAACAATTATTCCGTCAATACCTTCTACGTCTAAAATCTCCGCCAAATTGTTCACCCCCTCTATATGCTCTATTTGGGCTATTACAATAGATTCTTCTTGAACCCACTTGTTATATTCATTAAAGGCAACGCCATAATGCTGCGCTCTTGAAAGTCCCACACCCCTGGTGCCATGAGGTGGGTATTTTACCCAAGAAACGGCTTGTTTGGCCTCTTCTGCATTTTTAACCATTGGTACTATGATACCATTTGCACCGGCATCCATAACGCGTTTTATAATCACTTCCTCATTCTTGCTTACACGAACCAGCGCTTCCATTTTATTGGCCTGTACATGCCCCACTAGGTTCTGTAAGGTAGCTATGTCGATAGCAGAATGTTCCAGGTCTATGGTAAGCCATTCGAAACCAGCGGAGGACATTATCTCTACTATTGATTGATGAGGGATGGTTAACCAAGACCCAAAGGATAGTTCCCGGTTCTTTAGCTTTTGTTTTAGGTTGCTCTTAACGTGTAAAAAGTTTTTCATCTATTTTAATTACAATTTTCTTAATGGTTTCGGTAGTACTGTCCAATGCATACTGGCAGCCGTGGATATCCTGAGGAAAAAAAACGGCCATTTGACCCGGCGTCAATCGCAAATCTATGCTTGGTTTTTGTATGCTTTTGTAAAACTGACAGTCTGTTTTGGTATCGTAAGGAGCTATAATTTCTACCTGGGTATTGTTGTAAATGTTAATCCCCTCGCCTCCTTTTAACACTACTTGGATATCCACTTCTTTTTTATGGGATTCTATAATGGTCGGGGCCAGTTTTGTTTCATAGCTCATGACCTTATAATAACAAGATTCATGTATCCTGTATTCGCCATTTGCAGTATCGACGCTTACACTTGATAATGTATCTAAAATTTTTCCAAATATCCCTGAGGCATCGAAATAAGTGCCCCAATTATCAATACTATCGAATATCATCTTAGTATTTTATAAAGAGATTCGGCCATAATAAAATCATGTAGCTCATCTATATCTATTGCCTCGATTTTGTCTATTTCGAACATCAATGCTTTTTTTCCGATTCGCTTACCTCCAGAGTTTTCGAACGATTGTTTGGAAAAAATATACAAATTGGAATTCTCCTCATATATAGGAGGCAAGTCCTGCGTTCTAATGAGCTGTACGGGGTCATGGTTCAAAGGAGTGCCGTCACAGCCATATAACCTAGTCTGCATTCGGGTAACGGAGAAAATAGAGTCGTAGGTGTCCTTTCTTTTCAACAAGGTTTCGATAGCATTGTCTATGGTTTCTGTCTTTAAAAGTGGGTTGGTACTATGGGTCTGTATATAATAATCGGATTGTACCTTGTTTATATCATAAGCTATTACCTTGTTCATGGAGACATGGTCTCCGATGATCTCCTGCGGCCTATCGATAATAATTACATTTTCACCGTAATTGGCCGAAATATCGTTGCTTATATCCTTGCTGTCGGTATTTACAACAACGTTGTTTATGTATTTTGAGGCCAATAAACTATTTAGAATTTTATGATATAGTGGGGAACCGCTAAAATTTTTCAGATTTTTGTTAGGTACTCTTTCAGAATTACCCTTCATCGGTAATAGTGCAGTTATTCTCATTTGATTAGATTTCTTTAGTTGGCATCCTTGTAATTCAAAGATAATAGATAAAATTCAGCTTAAATATATCACAGGGTTCTTTGGAGCTTTTTTCAAAAATACGATAATTACTATTCTGAACAAGCCCTGATTTTTTCATCAAGCTCCGATTTTGATCAATTATTTAATCGAATCATAACAGAAACTACCTTGAATACAACCGGCAATACCCCGTAAACATAAACACTTAAAACTTCGCGGAATTTTAAAACTAAGCCCTTTTGATTTCGTTACTTTGGGTCCGCCTTAGTTCAGCTTCATCAAATACTCGCCATAACCGCTCTTTAACAGGGGTTTGGCAATTTTATGCAACTGTTCTTTTGATATATAGCCCATCGTGTAGGCAGCTTCCTCTATAGAACCTATTTTAAGTCCTTGTCGTTCTTCTATCACCTGAACAAACTGTGAAGCTTGCATAAGAGAACTGAACGTACCTGTATCCAACCATGCAATTCCCTTGTCCAGAATACTTACATGAAGGGCTTCCTTTTCTAAATACACTTTGTTAATATCGGTTATTTCTAGCTCGCCCCTTTTACTTGGCCTTATCAATTCTGCTATTTCTACTACAGAATTATCGTAAAAATAGATTCCCGGTACCGCATAATTGGTTTTAGGCTCTAAAGGCTTTTCCTCTATTGAAACTACTTTCCCGTTTGCATCAAAATCTACCACGCCGTATCTATTGGGATTGTTTACATGATAACCGAAAACAACGCCACCATTGGGATCGTTGTTTTTTTGTAACAAAGCAGAAAGACCGGACCCATAAAACAAATTATCCCCTAAAATAAGGGCTACCTTATCATTTCCTATAAAGTTGCGCCCTATTAAAAAAGCCTCTGCAATACCATTTGGTTTTTCTTGGACTGCATACTCAAAATTACATCCTAGCCTACCACCGTCTCCTAATAAGTCTTTGAACAGTTGTGCATCTTTGGGCGTAGTTATGATCAGGATATCCCGTATTCCAGAAATCAATAATGTGGATATGGGATAATAGATCATCGGCTTATCATATACCGGCATAAGCTGCTTGCTTATAGCCAAGGTTAAAGGTGCTAAGCGTGTTCCGGAACCTCCTGCCAATACTATTCCTTTCATACTATGGTTATGAATATTTCTTTAAATACCAGTTAATTGTTTGTATAAGTGCGGGGCTAAAGGCTTCAATCGGTTCCCAACCTAATCCAGTTTTAATTTTGGTTGCGTCTACAGCATACCTAAAATCATGCCCTTTTCTATCTTTTACGAAACAAATCTGATCCAAATAACTTCCTGTTTTTTTTGGCTTTACATCGTCCAATATCCTGCAGATATGTTTAGCTATGCTCAAATTGTCATATTCATTGTTGCCTCCCATCAAATAGGTTTCCCCTGCTTTTCCCTTATGGAATATTTGGTCTATACCTTTACAGTGGTCCAGCACATAAAGCCAATCCCTTATGTTTTTACCGTTTCCGTAAATGGGAATACCATCAAGTTGTATTGCTTTTCGGATAATAGTTGGAATCAACTTTTCGTCATGTTGTTTTGGTCCAAAGTTGTTGGAACAATTACTGGTAACCACATTAAGGCCATACGTATGATGATAGCTTCTGACCAAAAAATCGGAAGCGGCCTTGGAAGCACTATAAGGACTGTTGGGCGCATAAGGGGTCTGTTCGGTAAAAAATCCAGTGTCTCCAAGGCTACCATATACCTCATCTGTAGAAATATGATGAAATCTTTTGTGCCCGTATTCGGTTTTCCAATTCCTCTTGGCTGCTTCTAAAAGCGTAAACGTCCCTTCTATGTTGGTTTTGATAAAACTGCCCGGTGTTTTAATAGAATTGTCTACATGTGATTCTGCTGCAAAGTGAATTACGGCATCTATTTTATATTCCTTAAAAATACTATTGACCAAATCCTTATCACAGATGTCACCGACAATTAATTTGTGTCTAAAAGTTTCAGCTACTTCTGTTAAATTAGAAATGCTGCCTGCATAGGTAAGTTTGTCAAGGTTAATAATGCTATACCCTTTATTCTTGTCCAAAAAATAAGGTATGAAATTACTGCCAATAAAACCAGCCCCCCCTGTAACCAAAATTGTTTTCTGTATAGGGAGAATAGCCATTTTTAAAGAAGTTCCGTTACTTTTCTATTTAGGAATTTCATAAAAGAAATCAAAAAGAATACACCCAAAAAAATAATAGGAATCAACACAATGTTCTTTCCATAAAAAGCTTTTTGTACCTGCTGGGGCTTTCCGAAGTTAATAATTTTAATAGGCTCCGTTCGTTCCGCAAGTTCTAGAATTTTAGTCTCAATATCTTTTATTAAACTATTTTTAAAATTGAGTAGACCTGTGATATTTACTGTTTCTTGGTTGTCGAGTAATATACGCTCACCTCCGTTGAACCCATCCGACCGGCCCATTTTCTTTGAATAATTAGTAATTATTTCATCCACTTGGGCCAATAAGTCTTTATTTTGTTTTATTCTAGATTCCGCATTAGCTCTATAGATAGTTACAAGACCGTCAAAATAAGGGTTAGAATTAATATACTCCATCACTTTTTCGGAGAAATGCTTTCCTTGTTCCTTATTCTTGTAATAAAATGTTATCCTGTGGTTAAAAGAGCTCTTGTTCTGAAGTTCAGCTCTAACAATATCGGCAATGGCCTCTGTATCCTCAAATGACTGCAATAGTTCCAAGTACTTAATATCGCTTTCGCTATTATCATCTCCACTAACCCTATTTATGGTAATCTCCAACCCGCGATAATCCGTAAAATCAACCCCTATAGCATTAAAGAAGGTAGTATCTTGAGCTTCAATGTTCGCCTGAATCTCAGCGACTACATCATACAGATAATTTTTACTCTCCATTTGAGGTTTTACAATAACCTCTAGTTTAATTTTTTTTGAAATAATCTGGTTAAGCCCTAGACCAATACCGGCACCTGCGATAATCAATACCAACAAAACAATCGCATTGGTCTTTACATATAGAAATACCTTCAAAAAGCCCTTGAACAAACTATTGAATCCGTTCTGGATTATTTGGAACAATTGTCCCAAATCTATCTCGTCCGAACTGGTTTCTTTGTTCGGTATTTTATTTTCTGCCATTGCCCCCTATGAATTAAATATTTGTTTTAAAATCTTGTCCGTAATCAAATATGTGGGTTTTACCCCTGTAGTGCCCAAGCCACCGGATGCCAAAGTGCTTCCAGTTTCCAAAGGATTGTCCGAAGCGTAATAGGCATATCTGACTTTTACGTCTTCCCGTATACTTTTCCTGATTTTAGAAGCCGATTGGATCGCTTTCTGGTAATGCACCCCTTCCATTTCCAATCCTATAACGTTCCATGTAGAGTTATGGAAAAAACGCAGTATATCCTTGTTCTGTAAAGATGTTCCTAAAACGGTAACCATTGTGCCTTCGAAAACCTTTAAGCCATGTCCCTCAAAATCGGCCGCACACAGTTCGTTCTTAAATGGATAGTTATCTGCCGTACCTTCAAAAATATGTGCGGACGGAATCATTAAATCCCCTTTTCCGCCTTCTAAAATTCCAGCTTTCCCCATAATGGATATTGAGGCTACATTTAGAAATGCGTCTTGTTTCTTTTTATCTCCAAAGGGTTTTAACAATTCGTCAATGGTTTCATAAGCTTGTTCGCCAAAGGCGTAGTCCATCACAAAGATAATCGGTTTTTTTTCATCAGGTTCCTCCCTTATATCATAGCCGCATGCTCCCGAAACCAACTTGGCCAAATCAAAAATCTGCACATCTATGTTGGTGCCCGAAGTATCGTACAAGGAAATCATCCCGTTTTTTTCGGCTACCTGCTTGACCTTGTTTCTTAAGGTCTCGTTTTCAGAACTGCTTAACGCCTCATAAATTTTAAGCGAACTGGAATCGTTAAATTCCGGTGCAAGTGCATGCCTGGCGAACAGGGAATTCATAACACTATGCATATTGGCGGATATGATATGGATAGGCCTGCCCAAAAGTTTGTGTGCCCTCAAGGTCTCTTTGATATTATCTGCCCAACGCTCGCCATGTATATGATGACCTAACCTTTCTCGAAGTAGGGAACTAAATGTTACCGTACGTTTTTCTCCGGTAATCTCCTCTTCCAAGGATAGTTTGCCAAGCCAATAGATTATTTTAAGAAAGCGCTCCGGATTTTCGTCTGTCCTTAACTTACCATAGATTTCCAATATTTCTTCAAAAGATCTTCCTAGAATATTAGCCGTATGAATCAAGGCGATTTCCCTTTCTTCTTGGGTTATTTCATCCTTTTTGATAGTTGCCTCCAATTTGGACCAATCGCGTATGGTCTTTTCGGTATCTGGAATAAGCACTCGTTTGCAGATTTTATCGGACTCAATAAAAAGAAATGTTAAGTGGGTAAGGATGTCATAAATATCGGACCTTCCTCTTGTGATCTCAATATTCATTTGTTCATCATCGATCCTATAACAATTTCTTCTTCGCTTTGGTGGTATGATGGCTTCCATGTGCGAATTACCGAAGCCTTCATCTGTAGTAAGATTTATAAACTTACACTGCTCTATGCCCGCCGGCAACCTTTCCAGTACATATACCAGTCCGCTCAATTCTGCCTTTTCTTCGGCAACAGACCCATATATTTCTGGTCGTAAAGCCAAAAGTGCATTTTTAAGCCCATCGCCGGATACCCCGTTAGGTTTGTAAAAACCTCTATTGAAAAGATGACGCATGGTGATATACAAGCGTTCGATTGCGTTCGTAGATTCTTGTGCGCGAGATGGTGTAAGTGTTTTTCCCATATTAGGTTTCAAACAAAATTACGAATAAAAAACTTCTTAAAACCGACTCTTCCCGTGGACGAACCCTAAGAATATTTCAGCCGTTTTATTTTGACCGAAGAGGGGCAAAACCGTCAAGAAAAATCCAGAAGCGCCGTTAGGGCATTATTTAAACTTAAGTTGTGTTTGCCCAACATTTTATCGTTGTTTATAAGCCAATAATTTTTCCGCCACCTTCCTATCATTGGAAAGGCGTTGAACCTTGTTTTGTCCGCCCAACTTACCTATAGACTTCATGTAGGCCCTGAACCCTCCGTTTTCTATGGGGGTAACTTTAAGGGTCTGCAAAACTTTGCCCGTAATTAAATCGTCATAATAACTGTTCTGAAGTTGTAGCGCCTTGTCCAGAACCTTTATGAAAGTGGCCATGTCCTGTGGTTCCTTCTCAA
Source organism: Maribacter chungangensis (assembly GCF_042676845.1). NCBI lineage: Bacteria > Pseudomonadati > Bacteroidota > Flavobacteriia > Flavobacteriales > Flavobacteriaceae > Maribacter > Maribacter chungangensis. The sequence continues at coordinate 12,796 of NZ_JBHTHY010000003.1, read as the reverse complement.
ATTCTATTAACCATTCGTGATAAGGAAGTTCATTGTTTTCTGGTGTAATTTGTGGGGCTACGGTAAACTCGTTTACGCTTGCTCCTGTCTTTTCAGTAGCTACCAGCATAGCTTCTTCAACTTCCTTTGCAATGACATGCTCCCCAAAAGCAGAAATAAAATGCTTTATTCTTCCTGAAACGATTACTTTAAACGGTCTTAGAGAAGTAAACCGAACGGTATCTCCAAGATTATAGGCCCATAGTCCCGCATTTGTAGATATAATCATTACATAATCAACGTCTAGAACAACATCTTTTAGTGTGATCCGTTTTCTGTTTTCCGAGAAAAACTCATCTGCCTTTACAAACTCATAAAAAATTCCGGAATCAAGCAATAGCAGTAGGCCCTTGTCCTTTTGCGAATTTTGATACGCAAAAAAACCTTCACTGGCAGGAAATAGCTCAATACTATCTACTTTTCTTCCAATAAGCTGTTCAAACTTTTTTCTATACGGTTCATAATTCACTCCCCCATAGATAAAGAGCTCAAAGTTCTTAAAGACCTCTCCAATATTCCGACCGGTTTTTTCTTGGAGTTTCTCAAAATACATTTGCACCCAAGACGGAATTCCTGCAATTACGGTCATATCTTGGCCCTTGGTCTCCTCTACCACTGCATTTACCTTCGTTTCCCAGTCGTCTATACAATTGGTTTCCCAGCTTGGCAGCCTGTTCTTTTGTAAGTAATTGGGAACATAGTGCGCCGCTATTCCGGAAAGCCTCCCAAGTTTGATTCCATTTTTTTCTTGAAGTTCCGGACTACCTTGCAAAAAAATCATTTTCCCGTCTACAAAATCGGCCCTACCGGTTTCGTGAATATAATTGAGCATGGCATTCCTAGATGCCTCTATTTGATATGTAATGGAATCCTTTGTTATGGGAATATATTTGACCCCGGAGGTGGTTCCGGATGTTTTTGCAAAATATACCGGTTGTCCTGGCCATAGTATGTCGTGTTCTCCCGCTACTACTTTTTGCACATAGGGCTTTAACTCTTCATAGTCCCGTATGGGGACCTGTTTTGCAAAATGCTCAAAGGAGCCAATGTTTTTAAAACCATGGTCTTTTCCAAATTCGGTATTAGCGGCCTTTTGTAGCAGCCTATTAAAAACCTTTTGCTGTGTTTGAATAGGATTTTTCACCCATTTTTGGGTCTTTCTATGTATATAACGCGCGAAAACCTTGGCAGCTATTGCTTTTAGAGACATACTGTTAGTTAAAGTCGATAAAATCTAACGGGTTTATAGGATTTCCGTTGTCCCAAAGTTCAAAGTGTAAATGTGGTCCCGTAGAAAACTCTCCGGTATTCCCCACAGAGGCGATCACTTCCCCGCCTCTTACGACATCGCCCTGAGACTTGGCCAAGGATCCGTTATGCTTGTAGACCGTAAGGAGTCCGTCTTCATGTTCCAAGATAATAACATAACCGGTTTCCGCAGTCCATTCCGAAAAAATAACGGTGCCGTTAGCTGCAGCCTTTACAGGTGTATCCATTGGAGCAACGACGTCTACCGCGTAGTGTTTCTGTTCTGCATCGAACGCCATGGTTACGCTACCTGTAATTGGTGGGAACAGCACCATACTTTTTTTATCCGTGTTTCTTTCGAACAAATTATACTTGTCCTCCAAGGCCACCTCTGCCCTTAGAATTGAATCTTGCCTAGTAGGTGTCAAATCTATTGATGCTGGATCTATCTTAAATTGCTGAAACAAGGAATCTCTGTTAACTTCATTATTTTCAATATCCCCTTTCAACACCATTCTAATATTATCTAAATACTTATTGGTATAATTAAGCGTGCGGACTAGCGAATCTGTTTTATAGGTAAGCTCTGTCGCCTGCTTCTTAAGTCTTGTAGATGAATAGCCGGGAATATATTCCCTTAACGGTGTAAAAGCGATCAACAATATAGTTAAACCAATAAGGGCGATCATGAGCAAAGATCCCGTAACAAAAACGTTGAGCCTGCTTAGTTTAAAGGATATTTTTTCCTCGAAAGTGCTTTCGTTAAGTATCACCAACCTATACTTATGAAGCAATTTTCGTTTAATTTCCTTTCTTTTTTTTCTCTTTTTGGCCATTGTAACAAAGATAAACTTAGTAATGAAAATATGTGCAATTCATCTAAAAAATAAACAGTCATAGGGAATCCTTTGTTTCAAACGTCATGTGACAATGACCATAATTTTTGCATCCATTCTCCATGGCTATTCGCATACCTAAATATTATAGCAGAATATGCTAGTTTTTCTTACCTTCGTATAATTCTTAAAAGATATGGATATGACATTTTCGAATATAATATTGGCTATTGGCCCATGGCAGATAGGAATAATAGTATTGGTTGTGCTTTTGCTTTTCGGTGGAAAGAAAATTCCAGAATTAATGCGAGGCCTAGGAAGCGGTATAAAGGAATTTAAAGATGCATCAAAAGAGGACGAGCAGCTAGACGAGAACAAAAAAGACTAGCACTGTCAGATTTGTTTCCGTAAAAATTTTAGCCACAATTTAAATTTGTGGCTTTTTTTGCTGTACACTTTTCTTCTTCACAAACAGTTTAAGACATCAAGTCCTTAATGACCTCATCAATGCTTCCAGTAGTACAAGCCTATATCCCAAACCTACCTTATATCGTCCACGACCATAAAGATTAGGGCATCACGCACCAAATTGCCAAGTTACCAAGCAGTTTTATCTTAGAAGTCATTTAGCCCAAAACATGCATTAAAAAACCATTACAGCCCCGAGCTGATGCGAATACTACCGTTGCGCTACTTTTTTACGATGTAACCTTAGTGGTGCTATGCTAAAATCGATGCAACCCTAGTATTCATTGTGTTTCGAAGCTTCATAACGAAGTGCCATTACATAATTTGGGTTTACCCTTTTTCACTTCGCGCTGCAGCTGGCTCCTTGTTCAAAAGCCAACGATTTGGCTTTTGTTTTGGTCCTGTCTTTTTTTCCTTCCATAGCAATGCTGTGCAACTCAAAAAAATCTTCAAATGTTCAAAAAATCACTACGTTTCGCTTGAACGCGAAAAGTTTAAACTACTTCTTAAACTGTTTATAACCGTTCAATATCTCGTTCGTTTTTTAGATAATTTTATGTCCTAGTGTTTTTTATTTTTATACCAAAAGGTATTTTATTGCCCTCTATCCAAGATTCGCCCATTATTGCAGTGCTCAAGAATTCCTAAAAATCATTTTTGTACAGATACACTACAGATTATATCGCTTTCACAACAAATTATAATCCTAATTCTATAATACCAGTATTTTCGTTAGCCAGAAGCATCGATAACCAATTATAACCGACCTAATCGATGTTCATTTTAATGACAAGCCTTACCCATGAAAAAAATTATTAGCGCTTTTATATTTGTTTTATACTTCGGTACTTTTGCGCAAAACCTGCAAGAAACAAACCGTACCCTTAACAATTCGGTTGCAGATGTCCCACATACATATATGGCTGACGCTATTGAACCTAGTGATCAGGATGCTTTCATAGTCGCTGCGTTGGAAAAAGGCATTCCACAAAGAACTTTTGAAAATCTTGCAAATGTTAAAAACGGCTATTACCTGGTATCGGGAGTCTTTAGCAAATCGAACAAGTTGGACAAGCAGGTAAAGAAGCTTGCCAAAAAGGGGTTTGATGCAGGGTATTTTCAGAATACGGAAAACGACCTTTACTATCTTTATGTGTCCAGCTACGATGCTTGGGAGAACGCCATAGATGCCCATGAGTCTAAGTTTAACAATAAATTTAAAGACGATGTTTGGATTCTTCACATTGCAAATAGTGCTCCGGCAGACAAAATAGGTTCCAAAAATAGGGTTGCCAAAAAAGATAATAAAAAGAGTAACAAAGTTTCTAGATACGCAAAAGCCTCCTCGCCCGCTAAGCTCATTCAACGGGCAGATGAATATTTTAACAAAATGTGGTATGCGGAAGCTTCTGAGCTATACGAACAGGCTTTGCAGGACAAGAGCAACTATTCTTTCAAAGTTTTGGAAAAAGCGGGCGATGCGCACTATTTTAATACTAACATGGAACAGGCCTATAAATGGTATACCATTTTGTACGAAGAGTATGAAGAAGAAATGTCCGCGGATAACATCTTTAAATATGCACACTCCTTAAAAGGCAATGGTAAGTATGCTAGATCAAAAAGACTTATGCGATTGTACAATAAAAAGATGAGGGATGAAAATGAGGTTGCTTCCTTAGTAGAAAAAAATGAAGTAGTTCTCGATGAAATATTGAACAGTCCTAAAAAGTTCGAAATTCAAAACCTTAGTGTTAATTCTCAATACTCAGATTTTGCACCTATGTTTCATAACGAAAATGAAATTGTTTTTGCTTCTGCAACAGACTCGTCATTTTTAACTACCAGAAGGTACAAATGGGATAATCAGCCGTATCTAGACCTTTATGTAGGACAACTTAATGAAGAGTCTTCCGACATTAAAAATGCCGTAAAATTTTCTAAGGAATTAAATACAAAATATCATGAGGCAGGTGTAACTTTTTCACCTGACAACAAGACCATGTATTTTACAAGGAACAACTATGGAAAAAAATTAAAACGGGACAGTAAAGGCATTAACCACTTAAAAATTTACCGCTCACAAAAAGTAGATGGCAAGTGGACGGCAGCTACGGAACTCCCTTTTAACAGTGATTCATATTCCACAGGTCACCCGGCACTAAGCAAGGATGGTAAAAAACTGTATTTTGTTTCGGATATGCCAGGGAGTATGGGCGATTCTGATATTTTCGTTGTTGATGTTATGGAGGGCGGCAACTTTTCTTCACCCAAAAACCTTGGCCCGGAGATAAATACCGAACAAAAAGAAATGTTCCCTTTTATCAATGGCGAAAAACTATACTTTTCCTCCAACGGCCATACAGGACTGGGCGGATTGGATATTTATGAAGCAACATACGATGAGGAAAACGGATTTTCTGATGTAAGGAACCTTGGAAAACCCATTAACAGTAATAAGGACGATTTCTCGTATATCATTAACGAGGAAACTAAAAAAGGGTTTTTTGCTTCCAATCGTGACGGTGGTAAAGGTTTTGATGATCTTTATTCCTTTAAACACCTTTTAGTTGAGGAGGTACCAACGAACATTAATGCCATAGCAGGAATTGTAACAGAACTCGTAACGGGTGATATTATGCCTAGGGCTTTAGTACAACTTCTTGACGAAAACAATGTGAAACTAAAAGAAATAGAAACAGACGAAGACGGTAGCTTTATATTTGAAGACCTGGATGCAGATACCAAATACATCTTAAAAACGAACAAGGAAACATTTTTTGTAAACGAATTAGCTGTTTCAACTCTGCAAAACGACACCATTAACGTAGATATTGCCATGAAAAAACTTCAGGGCATGATCGCCGTTGAAGATGGCATACGCAAACTTAAGACAGAAATGATCCATTTTGATTTTGACAAATCTTATATAAGAGAAGATGCAAGCAAAGAATTGGATAAGCTGGTCGAAGTAATGAACGAATATCCGAACATGGTCATAAAAATTGAGTCCCACACAGATTCTAGGGGTAGCGCAGTTTACAATGATTACCTTTCGGACAAAAGGGCTAAATCGACTAAAGACTATATTATTTCCCAAGGAATTGATGCCAGCCGTATAGAAAGCGCAATAGGTTATGGTGAGCAACAGTTGCTCAACGAATGTAATGGCAGGGTTGCTTGCCCCGAGGAAAAACATTATTTAAACCGTAGGTCTGAATTTATTATTGTAAACATGTAAACAAATCTACTTTACCATTTTAAAAAACCGCCGATGAAAATATCGGCGGTTTTTTCTTTACGAAATGGTTTAAACTTTTCGCGTTCAAGCGAAAATTAGAAATTTTATGACCATTTGAAGGCTTTTTTGAGTTGCATAGCATAGCTATGGAAAGAAAAAAAGACAGGGCCGAAACAAAAGCCAACAATTTGGCTTTTGAATGAGGGGCCAGCTGCAGCCCGCGGCGAAAAAGAGCAATTTTTTAGCTAACGGAAAAAGTTTAAATGACTTCTATAAGCAACACCTTGCCCCAACATATAACTAAACCGCAATGGATTGAAAATCCTTAGGTTTTAATGAGTAATGAAGTTGCAAAAGGCTATCTTGTTAATGGGTTGTTCAGTTATTTACTTCCAATAATCAAAATGGCTAAAATGTTTATAGCAACTAAAGTGGCTGCAATAAAATTGAAGGGTTTTAACCTTTAATACCAATTTAAATTCTAGATATCGCATAAAAGATTGTCCCTTTTTACGGTAAATAATGGCAAAGCTGATACGATATTCCTTACAAACATAAAACAGATGTACATTCCGCTTCTATTTCAACGAATAAAATGGCCGTTTGTAGATTCTTGAAAATAATAGATGCGGTTAATAGAATAAACATGGGTTTGGTCTAATCTATTTAGGACCCTCCGTAAATAAATTGATATTTGGTTTTAAGAACATAAAACCCTCAATTATGGAGAAAATTCTACTTATCAGAGAAATATACCTTGAAGCTTTCCGGAACTGGAAATACCTCATCTTAAAAAATTATTTTAAAATTTGGGCGTTTATATGCTTTGCCCTTATTGGAATAACGATATATGCCTTCATATTTAGGCTGTCTACGGGTTTTGCCTTCGGCAATCTTTAAAAAGTAGCCCAACAACAAAAAACGCCTTGAAATTTCAAGGCGTTTTTTGTTAAGCTAAACTGTTTGATTATTGCGGTGAATTAAATTTCAAGGTTTTAAGGATGGCTTCCAGCTCAAACATATAGTCCCTTTTTTCTGTAGCAGGGGCAAATGTAAACCCTTCCAACACTAATTTTCTATTGTTGGGTTTGTCATTGATTATATAGGTTAGAAAAGGTCCTGCCATCGGATATCCGGACATTTCCCATATACCCCTTACCTCAGCTGATTTTCTCCCTGAAACTTCGGCAGGGAACACATACGGGGAAAACGCCTTCTCGGTAATCATGTGGTTCTCTTTACCGGGAATAGGTTCTCCAGGAATAAAAAGCTTTCCAATAGAATCACGCATTTTTATAATATCCTGTACAAAGGTACTATCGTTATCAAAGGTATCCCAAGGTACACTGTAGGCGATAATGTTCATGGTCCCTTTTTGTATTTGCCTATCGATCCAAACAAAATTTTCCTCTTCCCTTCCAACCTTATAAATAGATGGAACGTTAAGGGTAATGCCCAAGTGTTCCTCTAGTGCCTTCTCTTTGTTTAAGGATTTTAAAAACCGTCTTTGTGCTTCGTCTATTTCCTGCTTCTTGAAGATTTTGATGAACTCGGGAGCTTTTTCGTTAAGGTTTTCGATTATCTCTGCTTTACTGCGCCCTTTTAGCACCCCTACCCTTTGCGGTTTGGCGTACATATTGGATTTCATGTGTGCTATATCGAGAGAATCCTCCATTACATAAAGCACATTCCTAGTAGTTCTAACGGCTCCGTTAAAAACTTGCGGGGGTACTTGGGTAATGGTGAACAATGCTTCGTCCCAAGTTAGCCCCAAGGCCGGTGCGGCAAAATTCTCACGTATCCTGTCCCCAACCTCACTTTTCCATAGTTCGTTTTCTATAACGATGGTAAGGGTGTTATAGGCTCCAATGGAATCTGGCAAGTAGTCCTGTTTTTTTCCTTCTTTACATGAAGATAGAACAAGGCATACGACTGCGCTAAGTGTAAGTAATTTTTTCATTTTTGGATCTTTGGTTTAAGATGAACAATCGCACAATTTTAGTTTTGTGCCTGGTTTTAGATTGTTGCCACTAATACCGTTCCATTTTCGTAAATTTTCTATACTAATTCCAGGATATTTTCTGGAAATGGTCCAAAGAGAGTCGCCACTTCGCACCTCGTGGACCTTACTATTGCTCGCTACAGCTGTTCTAGATGGGGTGTTTTTAGGCTTTACGGCAGGCGCAGTATTCTTTTTTGGATAAATGGTCAGTCGTTGCCCTATACGTAGATTATTACTTCTAAGTCCGTTCCATCTTTTTATCTGGCTAACCCCAACGCCGTAACGTTCCGCAATTTTTCCTAGAAAATCTCCACTGCGTACTCTATATCGTATGCTATTTTGCGCCGCTTTTTCTTCAAGTTTGGCTAAGATGCCTTCCTTTTCCTTAAGTTCTTTTTCTACATGTGCATAGATAGCTTCTTCATTTGCAACGAATTTACCCATATCCGTTATAGGAAGGCGCAATGCATTTGTTTTTCCTTCCACAAAAGGTATGGCTTCCAACTTGTATGCAGGATTTAAAAACGTCAGCTCTTCTTTGTCTATACCCGTAAGTTCGCTGATCTGATCAAACGTAATCATACTTTTCACATGTATGGTGTCCGTTTCAAAATAGTTTCGTTCGGCAATTTTACCAGTGATTCCATGTTCCTCTGCATATTCAAAAATATACATGGTAGCCAAAAATGCCGGAACGTAGCCCGCCGTTTCCCTAGGTAGGAACGTTCTAATGTTCCAATAATTTTTATATCCGCCAGACCTTCTAATAGCTTTGTTCACGTTGCCGGGTCCAGAATTGTATGCCGCCAATGCCAAATCCCAGTCGTCATACATATTGTAAAGCCAGTTTAAGTACCTACAAGCGGCCTCCGTAGATTTAATGGGGTCGCTACGTTCATCTAGGTAGCTATTGATCTCCAACTTCATTTCACGCCCTGTACCGTACATAAACTGCCATAGGCCGGTAGCACCTACCCGCGACCTTGCCTTTGGGTTTAAGGCAGACTCTACAATGGCCAAGTATTTCATTTCCAGAGGAATATCATGGTTGTCCAATTCCTGTTCAAAAAGGGGGAAATAGAACTGACTTGCCGTAATCATACGCTCCATAAGTCCTCTTCTTCTGGTCAAAAACGATTTGATAACACTTTCAAGAGAAGAATTGTAGGCAACGTTAAAAGGCGTTTTTTGGTTTAGCCTTTCCAAACGCAGCTTAAGCGTATCCGTGTTTAAAACCAATGGGGGGACAACTGCTGTGGAATCCAGGTTGGTCTGCACCACCTCTTCATACATTTCCTCAAAAAGGGAATTGTTCTCAATGAGACGCTGCATCCAAATACTATCAAACCTTGCAGCTTCCGCTTGGTCCTTTAAATCGTAGTGCTTGGCTTGCTTCGCCTTAAATAACCCTAAAGGTTCGTCCGGTCGTACATTCCCTTCCAATGCCTCCATTTGAGCCGATAAGGCTTCTTGGGAGAGACTGTCCAATACAATCTCGGGGGCTATTTGCTGTGGCGCTGTTTCGGTAATTGAATCTTTTTGCTGGGCATGAGTACCCAGAATTATAGAAAACAGTCCTAATAAAAGTAAATTTTTTGATTTTAGGTTGTACATAGTTAACGAAAGTTTACGAGCGGGGACTAACGAAAATCGTACATTTTTTTGGTAGAATAAAATATATTCTCTTAAAAATGTGATTGATCTACCTAAGCCCCGTTTATCGATAACGTCCTTACTATGCTAATATTGCAGCGATACCGGGCAAGGTTTTACCTTCAAGACTTTCGAGCATGGCGCCCCCACCGGTAGATACATAACTTACCTTGTTTTCAAACCCGAACTGTTTTACCGCAGCTACGGAATCTCCACCGCCCACTAAGGAAAATGCCCCATTTTGGGTGGCTTGGTCTATAAAATTCCCCACCGAAACAGTGCCATTGGCAAAACTTTCCATTTCAAAAACACCAACAGGGCCGTTCCAAAGTATCGTTTTGGAGCTTAAAATAACGTTTTTAAAGTTTTGCAGGGTCTTGGGCCCAGCATCCAAACCTTGCCAACCATCCGGAATTTTGTCTACATCAACTATTTTTGTGTTTGCGGTATTGCTAAAGTCATCTGCCGCAACAACATCAACGGGGATATGAACACGTACCCCTTTTTCCTTAGCCTGTTTTAAAATCTCCATGGCCAGTTCCATCTTGTCGTCTTCGCAGATAGAATCCCCTACTTGTCCGCCTTGTGCCTTCACAAAGGTATAGGTCATTCCGCCACCGATAATCAAATCGTCTACCTTGTCCAATATATTTTCTATGATCGTAATCTTTGATGACACCTTTGCACCACCTAAAATTGCCAAAACAGGTTTTTCGCCGGTACGCATCACCTTTTCTATAGCTTGTATTTCTTTAGCCAACAAGTACCCAAAACATTTTGCATCAGTAAAGTATTTTGCAACGATGGTAGTAGACGCATGTGCCCTGTGTGCCGTGCCAAAAGCATCGTTCACGTATATATCTCCCAATTTCGACAATTGCTCGGCAAATGCCTCGTCGCCGTTTTCTTCCTCGGCATGGTATCTTAAGTTCTCCAACAACAATACTTCCCCGTTCTGTAGCGCTGCAACGGCTTTTTCTGCATTTTCACCAACACAATCATCAACGAATTTTACCGCAACACCAATAACATTGGAAACCGCGTCGCAGATATGTTTTAAGGACAAGTCTGGATTCCTCACCCCTTTTGGCCTGCCCAAATGACTCATAAGTACTGCACTGCCACCATCTTCCAACACCTTTATGATCGTAGGTTTTGCAGCTGCTATCCTATTGATGTCCGTAACCTCAAAATTCTCGTTTAACGGAACATTAAAGTCTACGCGTATCAATGCCTTCTTGTTTTCAAAATTATAGTCGTCCAGTACTTTCATGATATTCTACTTTTAAATAAGTCACAAATGTAAAGATTAATAGAGTGGAGATAAAACTCTGTTGGTTTTAATTTATAGCCGAAACCTTTATTCTCCACTGCATTAAAAACTCTTATATTTGAAAGTATGTTTTTTAAGGATATTTTAGGGCTTTCCCATATTAAAAACCATTTGACCTTGAGTGCCGATGCCGGTAGGATTCCTCATGCCCAACTGTTCGTGGGGCCAGAAGGTTCAGGTCTATTGCCCATGGCTCTGGCCTACGCCCAATATATAATCTGCAACAATACCAATAGTGAAAACGAAGGTGGTGAAATTGCCTGTAACCTAAAGTTCAATTCTTTTTCGCATCCTGATATGCATTTCGCATTTCCCGTTGCCAACTCTGATAAGGCAAAAGCCCATGCGGTAAGCGATAATTATATCCAGGAATGGCGAAATTTCATGGCCGAACAGCCTTATGGAAACCTGTTTGATTGGTATAGGCTTATAGAGATTGAAAAAAAACAGGGACAAATAGGCGTAGACGAAGCCCAGAATATTTTGAAAAAACTCTCCTTAAAATCTTACGAAGGAGGTTATAAAGTAATGATTATTTGGATGGCCGAACGCATGAACACTGCCGCATCCAACAAACTTTTAAAACTAATAGAGGAGCCGCCGGACAAGACTGTTTTTCTGCTACTTTGCGAAGATGAAGAACAAATTATCCAGACTATAAAATCTCGCTGCCAAGTCTTGCATTTCCCGCCTTTGGCAGAAGAAGCGATAGTCTCGGGCCTAATCGATAAAGGAGCTACCAAAGAGGAGGCTATGCGTATTGCCCATGAGGCCAACGGAAATTTTAATAAAGCCCTGGACCTTTTCCATAACGACTCGGAAGACTTGGTTTTTGAAAGATGGTTCGTACAATGGGTACGCAGCGCGTTTAAGGCAAAAGGAAACAAAGCGGCCATACACGAGCTTATTCTTTGGAGCGAGGAACTGGCCAAGACCGGAAGGGAAACACAGAAAAAATTCCTACACTATTGTATTATGGTAATGCGGCAAGCATTATTGTTAAATTATGGAGCAGGGGAGTTGGTCTATATGCGAATACATATTGATGGTTTCCAATTGAAAAAATTTGCGCCCTTTGTACATGAAAATAATATTCTCCCTATTGTTGAAGAGCTGGAAACCGCTATTTATCATATTGAAAGAAATGGTAATGCCAAAATCATCTTTACGGACCTTTCCATTAAATTAACACGGTTGCTACATAAAAAACCAGGTTCCCTGCTCACAAAGCGCTAAAATTTACGTATGCTATATCTTAATCAAACATCTTGTACCCATGGAAACACTACTTAACAACGCTACTATAGTTTTACTCCTGCTATTTCTTGTGATTACGTTTTTACAAAGCGGATTGGATAAGATTACCGACTGGAAAGGAAATCTAGCTTGGTTAAAAGGCCATTTTGCCGAAACTCCTTTTAAGAATATAGTGCCTTTACTTTTAGGAACCGTTCTGATAACGGAAGTAATTGCAGGGGTGCTATGCCTAGTCGGTATTTTTCAAATCCTATTGAAAGGAGGTACGGATTTGGCCTTGTACGGTGCTATTCTGTCAAGTATCGCCCTGCTAATGTTGTTGTTAGGGCAACGGATCGCTAAAGATTACGAAGGTGCACGAACAATTGCGGTTTATTTTATTCCTACTATTTTTTTAGTTTTTCTTTTACAGCTTTAAAACAGAAGGCTCCTTTGTCCTATTGACCATATCGGAGCATTGTTATAATCAAATCGAGATAATACCCGTTTTTACGCAACATTGGGCATTGCGTTTTACAACACAAAACGATGCTTAAAATAGATAAATATCCTTTATAAGGAAATGTTTTGGAGGCATAACGCACCCGGAATACTCGGGGTAATCGCCATACAAAAAACATCAAAAAGAAAAACCCTCCGAAAAGGAGGGTCCTGGAGGCATCGAGCGCCCCGAAGCCTCGGGGGAACAGCTGTACAAACAACACCAAAAAGAAAAACCC
>NZ_JBHTHY010000002.1:0-1763 GCF_042676845.1 Maribacter chungangensis | reverse complement strand
ACAAACCCCGGATCAGTCAACAAGTCATATAGCGCTAGCCTATCGGCGCGCCATATGCTTAGTTATTAGGCAACGTTTTTTATTCATACATTATGTTTTCCAGTTCACTTTTTTGTCCGTTGTAAATTTCAAAAAAGTCAGTTGGTTTTTCGGCTATCAGTTTAACCATTTGTTCGTGGTCGTGATTTAGTCGATAAACTTTTCCTTTTTTGTCCACTGCAATATAATTTCCATCCTCCATATCCAAAATAGTGTAGTAAAGCTTTTCGTCAAATTCGATTTCAAATGTGTCATCTATTTCCAAAAGTTCCATTTGTGCTTTACTCAATGACTTCAATATTTTTTCAGTAGTTTTTCGGTCAGGATTTTGAATTTTGAAATAATCAGCTTTTAGATTTCTTAACTCTATTGAATTAAAATCATAGTCTTTGTAAAATTTGGTCGGATTTTCAACAATGATATGCTGTAAATTTCCGTGAACAAAAGTCAAAGGTATTTCCACATACTCGTTTTTATTTTTGTGTTTAATGAATACTCCAGATAAATTAAAATGTTTTTCTCTTTCATTTTTGTATTTTATCTGAAAGTCATTACTATAACTATACATCACAGTAATTCCCTCGGGTTTTTGCCTAAATACAATCGAATAGTATGATGTTGGTTCCTTAACTATATTTTTATAGGATGAGAATTCTGAAGGCAATTTATCAGCTAATATCAATTGAAATCGCTTTATGTCTTTTTTCGATGTTTTAAAATTGAAAATGCTCATTTCTCAAATGTTGCCTAACGGCCCCTGTATAAAGCGGGCGGGGCGTTTTGGCTCTTGTCCGCTTCTTGTCGGCCGGTTGAGTTGTTTATAAATATACTTTAATTTCGGGATTTAGCCGCCACGCGTTGAGCTTTTAAAACGCCCCGTTCGCTTTATACCGTGTTCATGCCGGTTGGGCTCTTCCTATGGTGTTTCCCCTTGCCCTGGCTTTGTGTATTTGGGGCGTTTTACTCAGGGGCCGTTCAGGCCGATTGAATATCGTGTGAGCGTGAAATCCTTTTGGTTGTGTTTCGTGTTTTGACGGAATGCACCGCACCATTGTAAAGGGGGACTGTTCCCTCGGGTGTCCGATTTCATGGCGGAGCGATATGTCCTCCGGCAATCGGCCTGAACGTTAAATCTATGGCTAGTTACCTATTAGTGACTTAAAAAAATAAATAGACATGAAAACAAAAGAGCAAGAGTTAGTAATAAAATACAAAAAACTATTAGAATCAAACCCACCTACTCAAATATTCGCTGAAAAATGTGCTGAAATAGCAAAAGAATACCATACTCAGCAATTAGCTATAGATGTTGTTGTGAGTAGTGTTTTTACCATACATAGCACGGAGAACGATGAAATAATTAAAGTAGTGAGAACACCAGAGCAAGCACAAAAGGAAGTAAAAGAGTTTAAAGATGGCCATGCCTATGCAGATTTTTACTATCAAAAACAGGACTTAAAATAACATTACTTACAACGGTTCGGCTAAGCGTAGTGCGGAAGTAAGGAAACTTTTCGTTTCCGTCTGCGCACTAAGCTAAAGCTTTTGGTTTTGCTTTATTTTTTTCTTGTCTAAAGCTAAATCCCAAAGATTTAGCGACACAATAAATATACACATACCTTTCGGTTTTGCCCTAAAGTCCGCATTACGTTTAGGCATTGTTGAACTAATCCTCGTACCTCGGAAGCCTTTAATTGGTTTATAAAAGTACGTTATCTTACTGT
>NZ_JBHTHY010000001.1:0-2902 GCF_042676845.1 Maribacter chungangensis | reverse complement strand
AAAGCCCCGCAGAGCGCCTTATATGAATCCGTTTTTTTCGGGATTAATGACTTGTGCAACGGTTACCATTGTTACCTGTAGTGCATTCTACGCTACTTTAAATTCTGCTTCATTCATTTCCACGCTGAATTTCACATTGGCCTTTAATGCTCTAAATACTTTTAAAATGGTTTCGATGGTCACATTTTTTGTATTTCGTTCCAATTTGGAAATCTGAGATTTTTGTACTCCAATTAATTCGCCAAGTTGTTCCTGGGTTAAGTTTCGTTCTTTACGCACAGACTTAATCATTTCGCCCAATAGTTCCATTCGCAAGTCAAATTCGTACTTATCTCGCTCTGGTGTTCCTACTTTTCCGATATCCCTATCTTTTAGTTCGTCAAGGGTCATCATTTTCATTTTTTTATTTTTCGTTGCCATAATTTTATTGTTCAAAGTATTCTTTTCTAATTCGTTCCGCTTTGTCAATATCGGCTTTCGGTACCTTACTTACTTTTTTGACAATTCCGTGTGTTGAAATCACGAGCGTTTCGGATTTGACAGTTCTGTCCCAAAATGCAAATAGCCTGTATTGCAAACCACCATATTTTGTTCTGAATTCCCAAATATCATCGGTCAGTTTTTTGAACAGCTTAGGGTCAAGTCCGAGTTTGGCTTTGTCAATATTGTAATAGATTTTCTCTTTTGTTTTCAAATCGAGACTATCTAAAAAATCAATCGCTTGTTCAAGAAAAACGACTTCAAATCTTCTGTTCATTCAGTTTCTTTGTTCTGATTTACAACACAAAGATAATTAAATAGTTGAATTATATGGAAACTTTACGAATTTTGGTTCGCATTACAGGTAACGGCCCCTGTATAAAGCGGGCGGGGCGTTTTGGCTCTTGTCCGCTTCTTGTCGGCCGGTTGAGTTGTTTATAAATATACTTTAATTTCGGGATTTAGCCGCCACGCGTTGAGCTTTTAAAACGCCCCGTTCGCTTTATACCGTGTTCATGCCGGTTGGGCTCTTCCTATGGTGTTTCCCCTTGCCCTGGCTTTGTGTATTTGGGGCGTTTTACTCAGGGGCCGTTCAGGCCGATTGAATATCGTGGGAGCGTGAAATCCTTTTGGTTGTGTTTCGTGTTTTGACGGAATGCACCGCACCATTGTAAAGGGGGACTGTTCCCTCGGGTGTCCTATTTCATGGCGGAGCGATATGTCCTCTGGCAATCGGCCTGAACGGCTCCGTATATGAAAAGTAGCGCTGAAAATAAGCGATAACTTTTCGGATTAACACAAGCCGAATTTTTAAATTTTACTATTTATCTTTTTAATTGGAAATCGTCAAATTTAAAAATTTGGCGACTTTCCAAATATGCCTTGACTTTGATTGAGCAACTGATTAGCTATGAGCTATATAAGTTGTTGTGGTGTCGTTTTTTTTACGCTGACATTGGTTTCACGTTTATTTGTCCACCTATTGCTTTCAGGACTTTCATTATCGTTCCGAATTGTGGTTTCGCTCCGTCTGATAATGCTTTGTAAAGACTCGGTCTGCTCATTCCAGTTTTTTCCGCAATTTTAGTCATTCCGATTGCCTTTGCAATATGTCCGATTGCAACTATTAAGTCAGAACTTTCGCCATCTTCAAGAACTGTGTTTAGATATTCAGCAATCATTTCTTCGCTGTCCAAATAGTCTGCTATATCAAATTTTGTTGTTTCCATATCAATCATCTTTTATTCTGTTCCAGATTTTTTTCGCTTTTTCGATGTCTTTTTGTTGAGTAGATTTATCTCCACCAATTAAAAGAATTACGATTTTATCATCTTTTTCTTTAAAATACACTCTGTAGCCTTTGGCATAATTAATTCGCATTTCGCTAATTCCATCTCCAACAGGCTTACAATCTCCAAAATGCTCATCAGTTTCAAGTTTCTGAATTCGGAAAAGTATTTTAGATTTCGCACGTATATCTTTCAGCTTTCTAATCCACTTATCAAATTCAGATGTCTTTTTGGTGATAATCATTTATTGTATCCAATTAGATACAAAATTAAACATTTTTTTTGAATTTGTGAAATGGTTTCTCGTTCAAGCGAAAAGTTACTCTAAAATGCACCACAACGGCCCCTGTATAAAGCGGGCGGGGCGTTTTGGCTCTTGTCCGCTTCTTGTCGGCCGGTTGAGTTGTTTATAAATATACTTTAATTTCGGGATTTAGCCGCCACGCGTTGAGCTTTTAAAACGCCCCGTTCGCTTTATACCGAGTTCATGCCGGTTGGGCTCTTCCTATGGTGTTTCCCCTTTCCCTGGCTTTGTGTATTTGGGGCGTTTTATTCAGGGGCCGTTCAGGCCGATTGAATATCGTGTGAGCGTGAAATCCTTTTGGTTGTGTTTCGTGTTTTGACGGAATGCACCGCACCATTGTAAAGGGGGACTGTTCCCTCGGGTGTCCGATTTCATGGCGGAGCGATATGTCCTCCGGCAATCGGCCTGAACGGTTAGTATATGAAGCGTAGCCTGCCGATAGGCGGCTATGATTTTATATACATTGTTGAACTAATCCTCGTACCTCGGAAGCCTTTAATTGGTTTATAAAAGTACGTTATCTTACTGTTTGATAAAAACCTTAAGCATATGTATTTAAAAAAAGTCAAGGACGATTTTAGAGGTCGCCTTATCGGAAGTCCCCAGATTTAAAGAACTGGCCCTTACTTTGGAAAAGAGTTTTGCCGTTAACGGTAAAGCAACGAGCACTTTAAGGAACTACCTACGCTGTCTTGCCCACTTGGCCATCTACTATAAATGTAGTCCAGAGGCCCTTGACGAGGAACAAATAAACGACTATCCCTACCACTGCCAGAACCTGCACAAGACCCCTTCGGAGAGCTTTTTTAAACATACCATCTATGGGCTT